>NZ_NALP01000007.1:0-485000 GCF_008680265.1 Eubacterium sp. LMAG:50
AAAAAATTCACAGCTTAATTTATATAGTATTTAATTATTCCTCGCAATCCTCCTCTTTCTCTAAACATAACGAACAAATTCCTTTAAAAAATATATCATGGCTCAGAAACTTTATTCCATGAACATTATTAATTTTCTCAGTTAAATCTTTAACCTCATCCATATCAACATCAGAAACATCACCACATTTAATACATCTAACATGATAATGATCCTTTAGTGTAAAATCAAAACGATCCGGTCCGTCAGGAACTTCAACCTTTCTAATTTTTCCTTCTTCAACTAAAATTCCTAAATTTCTATAAACAGTTCCTTTTCCAATTGTCGGATGCTCTTTTTTAATGAATTCATACACTTCTTCTGTAGTTGCATGTCTTTTCATTTCATTTACAGCCCTTAAAACTAAATCTTTTTGGATTGTATTTCTTCTTACTTTCATAATTTCTCCTTATTAGGAATTGTTCTTAATAAGGATTATATATATTTCATGTTAGTATGTCAATGTAAATTAGGAATGATTACTATTTTGTTTCAGTAACAAAATGTCAATAGTTTTTTAATCACTTTTTCAAAAAAGGCAAAAAATAGAACGTATAGTTAATTTCCATACGCTCTATCTCATATTTCATATTAAATTTTTGAATTCTACAAACTGGAATTTATCGCAATATTTCATTCTTGGATTATACTCGCTTATAGATAATTGGTTCATCATATCCAAAAGTTTTCTTTCCATTAACTTCCATGCTTTCAGATACCTCCAGACAACTATCAGAAAACTTTTCCCAAAGCTTAAATGTCATTATCGGTGAAAACTGGCTTGTACTGCCTCCTTCCCAGATTCCATCTTTCTCATGATAGAGCGCCGGAGTGAATTTTTCAGATTTTTTCAATTCAGTGTAGTCAGCATTTTTCATAGAATCATATGAAAACGTACTTTTATCTTCTCCTTCTGGTATTTCATAAGAATACAACACAATTCCGTCTTCTTTCTCTGTAATAAGGAAAAGATGTGGGGAAGCATGGCGTTTACCATTTGTCTCATAGTAGCTTTCTTCAACAACAAATTTACCATTAAAATCTTTAGGAAGGTTTAAAATTTTCTCATTACAGATTGTATTAATGTGTTCTGCATAAGGATATGTTTTCCCTTCTCTCTGCATATTATCAAACTGCTCTTTGTTATTAAAGTGTCCCGTCATCATATTAATAAAATTATCGAGCTTCATCATGCTTTTTACCTCCAAATTCCGATTGAGATTTCACCTGTTTTAAGAGATTTAATAACTGTTATATTTTGTTATTAAATTCTCCGCAAACCCTTGAAAGCACTGGATTTGTCGCAGGTGAGCTTTCCCTTATTTTTTCCCTTGTGTTATATCGTCCCATCAGTGTTTATGAACTCTGATAAGGGCAAATACAAGGGCAAGAAAAATCTATAAAACAGTATAACACAAACGGATTCCCTTAACTGATCCTGAAGTAAATGTTACCTATCACCTGATTAGTTCCGCTAAGAGTACTATTTTACAATCTGTTTCGCCCACTTTTGAATTTCGTTATCAGAAGTAATCTGTTTTTCTTCATTAAAGCGTACATTGAGTCCCGCATGAACCGTTTTTTTTAGACATAAACCAATAAAATATAACACAAAATGCTAAAGCAAACACAACACCAAAAACATTTTGAATCACTCTAAGACTAACCGCTCCTTGTAGTCCATAAGTCTCTGCAGCAATGGCTAAAGCACCAAATGTGTTAAATACTGCCTGCCAGCCATATTGTGCTGAAAATCCTACACCGATTCCACCAAGAATTCCTATATATGCATAGATTGACGAAGGAAGCAGAAAATATAATACTGTAAAACATATAACACCTGCAATATTTCCGACAATCCTTTTACGGACTCTGTAGTGCATATCTTCCATAAACGGCAAAATCGTGGACATGGCCGCAATACCAGCCCACATTGCACGTGGCATATTACAAAGTTCTGCAATGCAAAGGACTATCGGTACGCATAAAATCTGACATATCTGCCATTTTGTTCTGGAAGAAATGATATCAAATTCTTGTATCAGATCTTTCAGATTTCTTTTATAGGTTCTGTTTTTATGATTTCGATAAAATACGAAGCAGGTAAGTGCTGCACCTAAAGCCATTCCGACTAATCGCATCTGATAGCTTTTTCCCGTAACATCATAACCATATAGCAGTAGATACCCAAGAACCAATGTAGATTGATTAAACATGAATGGATTATGACATCCGAACAGAATCAACACAGCCAGTGCCGCAATATTTAACAGCATTCCCAATACCGGTGAAAACTGATTTGCTAAATGCGGACATACAGTCATAATTACAAAGAACAAAGCCAAAAGCATCGTAGATTGTCCGATGTGGATCCCCAGATCCGCATTTCTAAACACCATGAGACATAATAAGACTACTACACCTACAATGCTGTTCTCCTTTCCAAATAGGATGCTGAAAATACTAACAAAGAAAAAACAAAATGCCATTGTAACAGCTATCTTCACCAGATATACCCACATATGATATAATTTTTCTTTTAGTGTTTCACTCTTTTTCAACAGGTTTTTAGAACCTGCCTGATTTAACTGCAACTCCTGATAAAATGTCATATAAATCCTCCCATCTTCTAATTTATCTTAAAACTATATAATCTCATCTTTCTGCTTTGGCAGCTCTATAACAAATCTGCATCCACCATATTCACGGTTTTCTGCTTTGATTGTTCCTCCGGCACTATCTACAATCCGTTTTACAAGTGCAAGACCTAGGCCATTTCCTTCTGCTTTATGAGATCCATCTACCTGATAGAACTTGTCAAATATTCTGGATTTTACATCATCCTCTATTCCTGGTCCTTCATCTTCCAGAATGAACTTAACAGAATCCTGTTCTTGTTTCAGAAACATCGTAATTGTCCCCTTTGAAGGGCTGAACTTAATCGCATTATCCAAAAGATTTATCCAGATATGCATAAAAAGTCCTTCATTCCCAGTATATTTAACTTCCTCCAATTCTACCTGAAAACCAATTTCTTTTTCTGTCCATTTTGTTTCCAATGAAAGAAATGCCTGGCGGATCTGTTCATCCAGACGATATTCTGTTTTTTTCATTGGTATATTCTGATTCTCTAACTTGGATAACAGCAAAATATTACCAACCAATCCGGAAAGTCTTTGGGTGTTAAATAAGATTTTTTCTACATATTCCTCTTGATCCGGAGACAGTTCTTCTCCCTGAAGCAGCATTGTATATCCTTCAATGGCATTAATCGGGGTCTTAAACTCATGAGAAACATCAGATACAAAATCCATCTGCAACACCTCTGTTGCACGAAGTTCTTTTGTCATAACGTTAAAACTTTGATAAGATTCTCCAACTTCTGCTATACGGCTGTTCGTTTCCAAATGCTGTTCAAAATCTCCCTGAGAAACTTCCTTCATTGCTTTACTAAGTCTGGTAATTGGTTCCAGTAACTTTGCATTAATAAAGGAAGTGATCAGTCCTGCAATCAATGTATTGAAAATCAAAAGCCAGCCAAGCACAGGTATGCTGCCCGGCAGATTAAAAAAATGATTCAAAAAAGCAAATAATAAAGCAGATATGACTGTTGAAAATACAAGTGCCAGCCAGATTGCACCAGTCAGACAGGATCGGATCCGCAATCCTTTTTCTTTCTTTTGTTCCATTATTTTTTCACCACCTTGTATCCAATTCCACGCATTGTTACGATTTCAAAATCAGGGTTATCTTTAAAACGCTCTCTTATTCTTCCTATATGTACCTCTATCGTATGTGGGTCTGCCTCCGTCTCGTATCCCCATACTTCATCCATCAACTGTTGTTTTGTAAATGTTCTGCCTGGCGAAGCTGCAAGCTTATATAAAAGCAGGAATTCTTTTTTAGGCAAAACAAGACTTTCCTTATCAGTTGTAACCGTCATTGCATCATAATCAAACTCTGTTGAACCGATCACAATTTTGTGTTCATTCAGTATCTGTGCACGGCGAAGCAGTGCTCCAACTCTTAAAACCATTTCATTCACATTTACCGGTTTTACCATATAATCGTCACTTCCCGAAAGAAATCCCTGGCGCATATCATCAAAGGAACCTTTCGCAGTGATCATAAGTACCGGTATCTGATACCCTGCTGAACGGAGTTCCGACACCAGTTCATAACCATCCATAACCGGCATCATAATATCGGAAATGATCAGATCAATATACTCTTTATCCAATATTTCTAATGCCAGTGCTCCATCCGATGCACTTTTGACCTGATATCCATTCTTCTCAAGCACTTTTTGGAATAGATGGCTTAATTCTTTATCATCTTCTACAATCAATATTTGAAACACGTTTTCCTTCCTCCTTATTAAAACAGATACCTTGCCCATCCAAGCAGATGCTGTACCAAAAATATTTTTCTCTGACGTTTCTTTGTTAATTCGATTGGCTCTACATGATATGGATCACGATAGGTTCCATCTTCCAATACCTGGCGGGACACTCTTTCATATTCCATCATGCCCTCTTCCAACTGTTTATTAATATCTTTACTGCGAATTACAAGCATCAGTTCCGTATCCAGATATGCACTTCTCATGTCCATATTAAAGGAACCGATTACAGACAGATCATCGTCAATCAAAATACTTTTTCCGTGGTATGAATAACCGCCTTCATATTCCCAGATATTAATTCCTGTACTTAAGATTCTATTTCTGTTTTTCGCATAATCGGCAGCCCCAAATGGATTCCCATTATTCGCAACTGAATTTGTCATGATAGAAAAATCTGAAACGTTCTCTGCAATCTCCTCCCATGTATTATACATCATATCATTACAGATAATATATGGCGTGTGGATCTTCACACGATTTTTTGCATTTTTCATCAATTCTCCCAACTGATACCACACTACTGGTTCTTTGGAACCTGTGTGAATAGGATTTGACACTAATGCAATCTTTTCTGTCTCAAAAGTTTCGTCCGTATAATCGGTATCGCAGATTCTTTCCTTATTCTCTTCAAAATATTTCTGATAGCCGTTCTGCAGCTCTAAAACTGCGTTCTTTACAGATTTTCTATTTGCCAGTTTTTTATTGTTATGAAAATAACCACTGTCTTCCTGATCCCATATAGTTTCAAAATAATCTAACAACTGGTTAACTGAATTTTCTTTCTCAGGTTCATTGCAAACAACCAACACGTCTCTGTCATAGTTCTTATGTCCCGGAAAATCCCCCAGGAAATAATTATATGTATTTCTTCCGCCAAGAATATATGTCTTACCATCTGCAATCAAATATTTATCATGCATTCTACCCATCATTTTCCATGGTTTCAACGGGTTGGCTTTATTATACAGTTTAATTTCAACATTCTCATGGGAAGATAATCCATAGAAATACGGATTCCCTTCCATATCAATCCAGCTCTCCATTCCATCTACTAACAGACGAATATGCACACCTCTGTCTGCCGCATCATGCAGTGCTCCTAAGATTAATTTTCCACTTTCATCGGATTTAAATGCAAAAGTAGAAAGAATAATTTCCTCTTTTGCATTCTGGATCAAACGCACTCTTTGTAAAAGCGCTTCTGGATTCTTTTCTATGATCACTGCACGTTCCGTATTTTCACTGCATTCGTTCCACGAACCATTTTTTGTTTCTTTTTTGGTTGTATTGGACACTTCCGGCTGCTTTTTATATGCAATGCAGATTCCGAGCAATTCATAAAAAGCCACACATAAAAAAATTGCCAGTATAACAAGAAGGATTTTACATATTTTATACTTTTTCATTGTACATCACCTAATTCCTTTTTATTTCATACTTATACAATACAAAGTCAATCTCAATTTAACCTCAACAAGGTTTGTTTTTTCATCAATGCAAAATCTTCTTTGTACAACAGACTGTTAGATATAGCAAAAACGGCCTTTCAAAAACAGTTAACTTCTAAATCAACTGTTTTTTGAAAGGTCGTTTCATCAGATTCTTATAGCAATCCAGCAAATAATCTCATAAATAATTGTCCCAGTCGCAAATATGCACTTCGTCCGGTTTGATATTGGTCTGTCACATCACGACATTCTCCCATCGTTCTTATCAGATCATTTTTTATTTCCACAACTGCCTGACAATCTGCCATAAAACAGCCGTTTTCAAAATGGTGATATAAACTTCGATAATCCAGATTAATTGTTCCACAAGTTGCCATACAGTCATCTGCCACACTCATTTTTGCATGACAGAAACCAGGAGTCCACTCATAAACACGAACACCATGTTTAACCAATCCATGATAAAAAGAACGAGTTATATTATAAATGAATTTTTTATCAGGGATACCAGGTGTGATAATTCTTACGTCTACCCCTCGCTTAGCAGCCAGACATAACGCATGCGTCATTTCATCTGTTATGATTAGATATGGAGTCATAAACCAACAATATTTTTCAGCTTTATTTATCATACTGATATAAACTTCTTCTCCTACTTGCTCATTATCCATAGGGCTGTCTGCATAAGGTTGAACAAACCCAGTTTGCTGTGCCGCATAATCATAGTGGAAAAGGTATTTACTAAAATCAGAATCATTAGCATCCTTATCACTTACTGCATTCCACATTTCCAAAAATGTCACCGTAAGCGACTGAACAGCATCTCCTTCTAAACGAATACCTGTATCTTTCCACTGTCCATACGGGTGTGTGTAATTAAAATATTCGTTTGCTAGATTATATCCACCTGTAAATCCGACTTTTCCATCAATAACTGTTATTTTTCTATGATCACGATTATTCAAAAACAGATTTAAACCTGGCACAAACGGATTGAATACACGGCAATGAATTCCTATTGCCTCCATCTTTTTCACAAAATCTGTGTTAATAAAGCCTATAGAACCCATATCATCGTAGAATACTCTAACTTTCACACCTGCTTTTACTCGCTCTTCCAGAACATCTTGAATCTTATGCCATGCTTCAGCGTCTTCTATCGCATGATATTCCATAAAGATAAACTTCTGTGCTTTCTCCAAATCCTTAAGCTGTGCCTCTAATCCTTTCACTGCTTCATCAAAATATACAATATCCGTATTCTGATAGATTGGATACTGCGAATTTCTTTGTATGTAACTTGCTATATTTCCTGCTTTCGGAATTGTTTCTTTTATTCTGCTCAAACACTCCTGACTGTCCGGAAGCATTGGTAACAATTTGCTATCAATTTCTGCATATCGCGCACGCATTTTATGTGTGCCACCATTCAAACCAATCAACAAATACAGGCCTACACCCATAATTGGGAAAATTAGAATTAAGATGACCCAAGGCATTTTCATAGAGGATGTCTTATTTGATGCGTACAATCCCAAAACCAAGATCCCACTCAAAATCCTTGTAAATAAATTTATGATTTCTGCATATTCATTCAAGCGTGTTACGATAGTAATAATAAAAATCACTTCCAGAAGAATGCAGATTATGGAAAAACACAGCCGTTTTACCCCATTTTTTGTTTTTGCTTTGCCCTCTAAAGTATCTTGTTTCATATATATTCCACCTTCCTACTTGCTCAGTTTTCTCCCTAAATTTCGTGTAACATACCAATTTTGTCTTTTATTCTCTGCATTTCATTATCTGCTTCAATGATAGCTCTTGCAGAATGAAGTAATTCTTCACTTATCTCATCATAGCCAGGCATTTCTTCAATTCCTTTTTTATAGCGAAGTTGATGTTCCAATGTTGCCCAGAAATCCATACCCTTGGTTCGAATCTGTAATTCTACACGCATAGGTGTTTTACCCTTAGCAAAAAATACTGGTATTTCAACAATCATATGATAGCTTCGATAACCATTCGATTTTGGATTTTTTATATAATCTTTTATTTCAATAACTTTAATATCATCCTGTTATCCTCCTAAATAGATTGAAATATGTCAATGAGTTTTTTTCTTGAACAATAGTAGAGCACAATTCTTTTATTTTGTTCCAACTTCATACATGATCATAACATGTAAACTTTAAACTATTTTCCCAGATTATTTCTCCATCAGTTTTTCAAACCAGGTATCCATAGCTAGGATGAATTGACTTACGTCTGGCAATTCTTGCAGCATTTCGTTTAGGGTTTTGTGCTTCACATATTTCTGCGCATACACCCAACAGGCAACGCTACTGGCTTCTGATACAATGTCAGCTATGGTTTTGCGCATAAGCTCTTCAAATTCAGCAATTTCTTCTTTCGGAACAACATCATACAGTGTTGGTGCCTAATGACTTATTTTTACTCCATTTTCATTTGCATCTTTAAACAGATTCTTAACTTTTTCTCTTGAATCCTCCGGTACTTTCATGTACTCCCACATAAATGCTACCACATCGGCTGGCCTTATTTATATCATTTCACTCTTTTTTGAAATAGAACAACACCACAGCAACAACTCAAATCGACTTAAAATTCCAGACTATTCGCATTCAGCAAGAAATACTTCATTCCCATGATGACAAAACCTTCATCATTTCTCCAAGGCTTTTTGCTGCCATTTACAATGACGATCTTCTTGAAAGAGTCCGGGATATTACGCAGAGAATTGAACTCCTGCGTCTGTTTTTCTTCCGAAGTCATGTCATATGCAACCTGGATATAGTATCTCTGGTTTCCTTGATTCACCACAAAGTCAACCTCCAACTGCTTGCGAACACGTTTGCCCTCTTTATCCTTATCGAAGATATCCACGACACCCACATCAACATTGTAGCCACGGATCAACAGCTCGTTATAAACAATGTTCTCCATGATATGAGTAGGCTCCTGCTGTCTGAAATTCAGACGTGCATTTCTCAGTCCCAGATCCGTAAAGTAGTATTTCAGATTTGCACCGATATACTTTCTGCCCTTAATATCGTATCGGCTTGCCTTGGAAATCAAAAAGGCATCTGTCAAATAGTCGATATGCTTGGAGATGGTTTTATTAGCATAAGTCATCTGGCGCTCACTGGCAAAGGTATTGGCAATCTTTGAAGGGTTGGTCGGTGCGCCGATTGCAGATGCAAGCACATCAACCAGATTCCCAATCTCATCCACGTTCTGAATCTTATTTCTTTCAATAACATCCTTCAGATAGACATTTGCAAAGATGTTCTTCAGATAGTCCGCTTTCTGTCGTTCGCTCTGGAAACTTACGATCTGCGGCAATCCTCCGTAGATCATGTAGTCATCCCATGCATCATCATAATCGCCGTCATAGACAGAATAAAACTCTGCAAAGGAGAGAGGGTAGATTCTAATCTCATCACCTCTGCCACGGAATTCGGTCACAATGTCGCTGGACAGGAACTTGGAATTACTTCCGGTGACATACACATCAATATTGCTCATGCGGAGCAGGCTGTTCAGCACTTCCTCAAATTGTGACATAAACTGCACTTCATCAAGAAGCAGATAGTATTTGCCATCGTCTTTCATGGCATCTTTGATGTACTTGAAACACACCTTAGGATCTCTTAGTTCCTCATTTTCAATACCGTCCAATGCAATCTCAATAATATGATCAACATCAACGCCGTTCTCCAGTAAGTATCTCTTAAAGATGGTAAACAGCAAAAAGGATTTGCCACATCTACGAATGCCGGTAATCACCTTTATCATTCCATTATCTTTTCGCAGGGTCAGCTGCTGTAGGTAAGCGTCTCTTTTAATCTCCATCGTTACGCTCCCCCTTTCCGTGCATCTGCACACTTTTTAGTAATGAGATTCTATCACAGAACGACGTGAATTTCAATATATATTCCCATTTTATGTGCATCTACACACTTTTATGTAATGTTGATAAATATATTTTCGGATTTTTTTGATTGCAGTGTCTATAATCGACTACTCCAATCGTTATTATAGGTAAACAACAAAAAGAAGATGGTTTGATTCAACCATTGAGCGAGTTCCTCTCGTCAGAAATGGTGAGTCTGTCAGAAAAACATACTGTGCCTTCTGGCGAAAGGATAATTCAGGATACTACATTGAAGATTTTGCTGAAATGTTAAAAACAATATTTTAATGTAATTCCTTTTCATCCATAAAACGGACAGCCTTGTTTTTGATGGCCGTCCGTCTTTTCTTAATAATATCCCCGTTCTTCCATCCAGTCTTTCACATAGCATCGAATTCCAATATAAATCACATGCACCAGTACAGGAACTGTTAGGACACTATGATGTCAGTACCACAATGAATATTTACGCTCACCCAACAAGAAAAGCAAAACGGGATTCCGCATAAGGGCAAAAATAAGGGAAAATACATATCATTTCACTATCTAAGAGGCTGTAAGCCTTGAAAAATAAGGAAAGTTCAGGAAATCTCTCCACAACTTCCGATTTGTATTTCTGTTTGTTTTAAAAATGGGCAACTCCGATTGGAATTGCCCACTCATTGCACTAATTATGCGATTTTTTCTTGCTTGCACCGATTTCTGCATCAATTGATGTAAGTTTGATGTAAATCGCTGTTTTTTTAGTTTTTTATCAAATGAAGTACGTCCCGTCTATTCAGTAAAACGGTACATCTTTACATCATCTTAATAGAGCTTTGCACCTGCTGGAATATGGTTATCAACCATAAGAAGATGAAGTTCTTCATCCTCTGAATCTTTAAGGTTGTTTACTGCTGAAAGTAACATACCACAAGATTCAATTCCCATCATTGCTCTAGGTGGAAGGTTTGTAATAGCAATAAGTGTCTTTCCAACTAATTCTTCTGGTTCATAATATGCATGAATACCAGAAAGGATTGTTCTATCTACGCCTGTGCCATCATCAAGTGTAAACTGTAAAAGTTTTTTGCTCTTTGGTACTGCAACACACTCTTTAACCTTAACTGCTCTAAAGTCTGACTTGCTAAATATTTCAAAATCAACTTCTTCTTCAAATAAAGGTTCAATCTTTACATTTGAAAAATCAATCTTTTCTTCAACAGTCGCATTCTGGTCGCAATTTTCTGCTTCGTCACTCTTAACTGCCTTATTTTCCTTAACAGGGCTGTCTAAACTTTTCATTGTCGGGAATAACAATACATCTCTAATAGCCTGTGAATCAGTTAATAACATACAAAGTCTGTCTATTCCATAACCTATACCACCTGTTGGAGGCATACCTACTTCAAGTGCATACAAGAAGTCTTCATCTGTATGGTTAGCTTCTTCATCACCTGCGTCAGCAGCTGCATCCTGAAGTTTAAATCTTTCTCTCTGATCAATTGGGTCATTAAGTTCTGAGTATGCGTTACACATTTCCCATGTATTAATGAATAACTCAAAACGTTCTACCTTAGTAGGATCTTCCGGTTTTTTCTTAGTAAGTGGAGAAATTGCAATTGGATGATCCATAACAAATGTAGGCTGGATAAGGTTCTTTTCACAGAATTCTTCAAAGAAGAGGTTAATGATTTCACCCTTTCCATGTCTTTCTTCAAATTCAATATTGTGTTCTTTTGCTAAAGCCTTAGCTTCTTCATCTGTAGCAACTGTATCAAAATCAATGCCTGTGTATTTCTTAATGCAATCAACCATTGTGATTCTTTCAAATGGCTTACCAAAATCGATTTCAATTCCGTTGTAAGCAAACTTTGTACTTCCAACAACTTTTTCTGCAAGGTATCTGAACATTTCTTCTGTAAGGTCCATCATACCATAGTAATCTGTATATGCCTGATATAATTCCATAAGTGTAAATTCAGGATTATGTCTTGTATCTACACCTTCGTTACGAAATACTCTACCGATTTCGTATACTCTTTCTAAACCACCAACGATAAGTCTCTTAAGGTATAATTCAAGAGAAATACGAAGTTTAACATCTTCATCTAATGAATTGTAATGTGTTTCAAATGGTCTTGCTGCTGCACCACCTGCGTTGTGTACAAGCATAGGTGTCTCGACTTCCATAAAGTCTTTTGCATCAAGGAAGTTTCTGATTTCCTTAATAATCTTTGAACGCTTAATGAAAGTTTCCTTTGATTCCTGATTCATAATTAAATCAAGATATCTCTGACGGTATCTCATATCTGTATTTGTAAGACCATGATGCTTTTCAGGAAGAATCTGAAGACTCTTTGTAAGAAGAGTAACTTCTGTTGCATGAATACTCATTTCACCTGTCTTAGTCTTAAATGGATAACCTTTAACTCCAACGATATCACCGATATCCATTTTCTTGAAATCCTTATATTCTTCCCATGGTTCTTCTTTGCTTATATCATTTCTTGCAACATAAACCTGAATGTTACCATCTCTATCCTGAACGTTACAGAATGAAGCCTTACCCATTACACGTTTTAACATAATACGTCCGGCAATTGAAACTAATTTAGAGTCTTCTCTGATTAATTTTCCTTCTTCATCATGTCCACATTCTAACTTGTCAAAATTATCTTTAATTTCCTGGCTATGATATGTTACTTCATATTTTGTAATCTGAAAAGGATCCTTTCCCTTTTCCTGCAAATCAGCTAATTTTTCACGTCTTACCTTTAAAAGCTGATTAATATCCTGCTGCTGATTCTGGTTATTCTGCTGTCCCATTGTTACTCCTTTATATCTATATCTTTTTGTGAATTTTTATTAAAATTAAAGTACCTTCTTAATCTCTAATACTTTATATTTAGCTTCTCCATCTGCTAATTCAACAAGTACATCATCACCTACTTCATGACCAAGTAATGCCATTCCTAATGGAGATTCATTTGAAAGTTTCTGCTGAAGACTGTTTGCTTCTGTAGAACCTACAATGCTAAATTCTAATTCTTCATCAAATTCATAATCGTAGATTTTTACATGACATCCAACACTGATTTTATTAATATCAACGTCCTCATCCGCAACTACTTCAACATTTTTAAGAATTTTTTCGATTTCATCTATTCTTGCTTCAATATCTCTCTGCTCATCTTTTGCAGCATCATATTCAGCGTTTTCTGATAAATCGCCCTGTTCTCTTGCTTCCTTAATTTTCTGAGCGACTTCTCTACGTCTATTTACCTTTAAATCTTCTAATTCTTTTTCCAATCTATCAAGTCCGGCTTTTGTAAGTACGTTCTTCTTTGTTTCTGCCATTTTTTTAATCCTCCGATCAAATTTTTATATTTAAAGTTTTACAATTAATAATAGCCTAACACGGCATTAATGTCAATGTTTATTGCAGTTTCGCGTTAACCGTCTCTACCAAATTTTCCATAGTTTCAATCTGGTTACACATACGTCTAAGTTCTGCTGAATGTGGCAAACCTGCCGTATACCATGCTATATGTTTTCGCATTTCTCTAATACCTGTATACTCACCTTTATAATTAACAAGCATTTTAGCATGTCTTATAATCATTTCTCTTATATCATTTATTGTCGGTTTGTCTATAACATTCCCATTTTCAAGATATTCTTTAATTTCTCTAAATATCCATGGATTTCCTCTTGCACCTCTTGCAACCATTAATCCGTCACATCCGGTATATTCTTTCATTGCCTTTGCATCCTCAGCTGAAAAAATATCTCCATTTCCAATTACGGGAATCTTTACTGCTTTTTTTACATCTTTTATTACATCCCAATCTGCCTTGCCACTATAGTATTGTTCTCTCGTTCTTCCATGAACTGCTATAGCCGATACACCACAGCTTTCTGCAATCTTTGCAATTTCAACAGCATAAACCGTTCCATTTTCAAAGCCTTTTCGTATCTTTACAGTGACAGGTTTATTTACGGCCTTAACCATTTTTGTAAGAATTTCTTCTACTAATTTTGGCTGTTTTAACAATGCTGAACCTTCGCCGTTATTTACAATTTTAGGAACCGGGCATCCCATATTTATGTCGATAAAATCGCACTCTCCTTCTTCAACCTGTGCTGCAATCTGTGCCATTATATCAGGGTCAGAGCCAAATAACTGAACTCCTACAGGATGTTCATTTTTATCTATATTCAATAATTCTTTGGTATTCTTGTTTTTATATAGAATTGCCTTTGCACTAACCATTTCCGTGTAAAGCATGTTGCACCCCATCTCTTTACACAACAAGCGAAATGGCAGGTCTGTTACTCCTGCCATTGGTCCAAGTGCCAAACAATTTTCAATTTCAATATTTCCTATCTTCATTAAGCACCTTTACTTTTTATTTTTTTCGTAAATAATTCTCATTCCCTGAAGAGTGAGTTCCTTATCATAAATATCTATTCTATCCGTATTTTCATAAATAATTCTTCCAAGACCACCTGTTGCAACAACTTTTGCGTCGAGAAGTCCGCTTTCCTTTTTCATATTATCTATGATGTACTCTGTCTGTCCGATATAGCCATAAACTATACCCGCCTGCATACTCGTAATTGTATCTTTTCCAAGTATTGATTCAGGCTTTTTAATTTCAATTTCAGGAAGCTTTGCAGTATCATTCCATAATGCCTTTGCGCAAATTCTGATACCCGGAGATGTAACTCCTGCTGCAAATGTTCCATCTTTTGTAATTAAATCATATGTTGTAGCTGTTCCAAAATCAATTACAATACATGGTCCACCATACAATTCATATGCACCTACTGCATCTACGATTCTATCTGTTCCAACTTCCCTAGGATTTGCACGCTGAATCTTTATTCCCGTCTTTGTGCCTGCCTCAATAACAATAGGATGTAATCCAATATATTTGTAAATTCCATTTGTTAATGAGTACATAATCTTAGGTACAACCGATGATATTATTACTGCTTCAATATCTTTAGGTGAAATACCTTTTCGTCCAAGCATTTCTGCAATTAATACTCCATATTCATCTGATGTTCTTGCCATCTGAGTTGTCATTCTAAATGTAGCATAAACTTTTTTTTCTTTAAATACACCAAGTGTGATATTAGTATTACCGGCGTCAACTGTAATTAACATTTATTCCTCTCCTAAAACAAATACTTTATAGTACATTTCCAGTGATTCTAAAAGTTCTCTCTTATCAAGCTGCATCTGCTTAACCTTTAATCCGCATCCTATATCATCATATAAAAGGTCTCCCTCATCTGCCTCTGTGACAATCTGTAATGTTCCATCTTCTTCATATTGCAAAATAAGAATTCCACCTACTTCTTCTGTAAACAGCACACACATAATCTGCAATTCCTGTTTTACACGCTCCGGAAGATTAGAAAATTGATCGTTTAAATAATACTTTTTTTCATATGCATTAGACGCACACAAAACCATTTTTTCATTAAACATTCTGTTTTTCTCCGTTCTTTGTCATTTCGTCTTTTTTAACTTTACGCAAAATACAGAATTTGTCAAGAAAAACTTACTAATGTTAATAAAGTAGAGTAAATATCTGTTAATTATTAATACAACTCTTTTCCCATTTTGGCATTTTTTAATATTCAATTTGCCTTAACCAAATTAATTTGACAAATATTAGCTAAAACATAGCAAAAATTTAATTTTATAATTTCCCGGAATTTTGCTTTCTCCATTTGGTATTGCAGTTATATTTCCATTCATGTTTTCCATTGCTTCTTTTGCTATTGCAAGACCTAATCCGAAGTTTCCTTTTTCTCCTTTATAGAATCTTTCAAACAAATGAGGAATGTTCTTTTCAATTGTTCCATCTCCATCATCGTATATTTCAATTACGTTTTTACCTTCCATTACATATCCTCTGATAAAAACCTGTTTTTTTGCATATCTAATACAATTTGATGTAATGTTTAAAATAACATTATGGAACAAATCTTCGTCAATATTTATGCTCATCTGTTTATCTATTTCCATATCAATATCGATTTCTTCTTTTAATGCAATTCCTTTTATTCTCTGCAAAGCATCTAACATAATCTCTCTTGCATTAAATTTCTCAATGGAAACATTATACATCTTACTATCAAATTTGGATAATGTAAGAAGTTCAGCCACCATCTTATTTAGTTTTATACTTTCCTGTCTGATGACTGATGCCGCCCCTACATTATCGCTTAATATTCCACTTTCAATACCTTCTGCATAACCTTGTATTGACATAAGTGGATTTCTAAACTCGTGAGAAATATTCTGATAAAAACTCTTTTGATTTTCGTCATTTGCTTTTAATTTTGCAGCCATATGATTAAGGCTCTTATACAAATCTTCTATTTCTTTATTTGACTGTCCTTCAATTTTATTTGTAAATATTCCATTTCCTACTTCATTTGCGTAAGCACAGGCTTTCATAATCTGATTGCTAATACTTTTTGACAATTTTACGGAAAATACAACACTTACTATCATGCAAATAAGTATAATAATCATTAATATTACATTAGAATTTACAAGATTGTCCGTCCCAGTCCTCGTATTCGTTACAAATACCATTGATGCATTTTTAACACCCTCGTAATTGTCTAAAGATACAACTGAAATGTAGCACTGATAATTATTAATTTTTTCTCTGTGGATATCTTTTTTTGATTTTGAAATTTTTATTATCTGACCATCATTTATTTCAAACCCACTATCACTCTTAAAACTTATATTTTCATTTCTCAAAATATAAAAATTAGTGTTTCCTGATAATTTTGTGGAAGTAAGAGCTGCAACTAAATTAGTAAGGAGTTCTGATGAGTCCCCTTCTTCATACGATGTTTGCACAAGTTTTTCCATCGTTGTCATTGTGCTTGATAATTCCTTTTTAGCCGTGGTCTGTATATTATTAGTCATTACAACATTAAAAATAACTAAGATTATAATAGGTACTGCAACTGAAATTGCAAGCATTGATGACAATAATTGTTTATATATCGTTCTCATTTTACACCTACTTTTTTAATGCCATTTTAAATCCATATCCCCATACTGTTTTTATTTCTACATTGCTGTCTGCTATTTTTCTTCTAAGCCTCTTTACTGTATCATCTGTAGCTCTTGTATCAATATCATATGCGATTTTCCACACTTCTTTAAGCAATTCTTCTCTAGAAATTGCCTGATTATTCTTTTGTATAAGATATTTAAGGAAGTCGAATTCCAGTGGTGTAAGAGCAATTTCCTCATCATCTACATATGCCTGCTTCTTAGTCACATCAATTTTTATATTTCCAAATGTAACCTTTTCTACTTTTTCTACCTTATCCATCGAAATTCTTCTAAATAATGCCTGAACTCTCGCCACAAGTTCTATTGGTGAAAACGGCTTTGTCAGATAATCATCCCCGCCAACACTTATTCCTTTTATCCTATCCTCTTCGCTATCTTTTGCTGATAAAATGATTATTGGAACATTTGCTATTTGTCTTATCTGCCTGCATATTTCCACACCATCTGTTCCCGGCATAATAACATCTAAAATTATCATATCAGCATTTTTTTCTTTATATCTTTTAAATAAATCATCTCCATTAGAAAATGTCTCAACTTCATATCCCTGATTTTCTAAGAAACATTTTACTAACTCACGTATATTCTTTTCATCATCAGCTATATAAATTAATTCGCTCATTTTTATCCCTCTTATAAAATATGTAATGCCCCCGCCCTTCGGTCAGCGGCTATTCGTCGGAAACATTTATAAAAAATGAACTTTGTTCATTTTGTTTCCTCCTATTTACGGTTATCTTTAATTTTCTGAAACTACAGATTCTAATTCTAACGATGCTATCTGTATTTTTCGGTTATCGCAATTTAATCTTCTGTCTGTTGTAGTAATAACCTTGCTTTCTGTTACTTTTTGACTGCTTCTAATATATTTTTTCATTTCATTTGATTCTTTTGTAGCTTTTCTCAAAATAGATGAAAGCTTGTTCTGACTCTTTATATATTTTATCTGTTGTTTTTTTATATAACTTTTCTTCTTATTATTTAATTTTGCATTTTCCATCTTTAAGCTTTTCTTCTGGCACACTTCCTTCTGTGCACGTATTCTTTCAGTATATATTTTCAAATTTTCAGTATATTCATTTATTTTTATTTTAAATTCTTCTGTTGGTTTTGTATTCTTTTTTATTAATTCTATGCATTTATTGTTTATTTCTGTAAGTTTTACACTTTTAGTATCAATAATAGAATTATTGTCTTCTATAATTACATCTAATTCTTCATTTGTCATAACATTATAATCTACTGCCGCAAATGCACTCATGCTATAAATCATAATTATTGTCATTGTTATAAAAAATGTCTGTGCTATTCTTTTCATTTTACCCTTCCTTTTAATCCTTTAAAATATCATTTAATTCTTCTAACTGCTTAATCGCTTCATCTAAAGCGTCCTGTGTACTTTCTTCATTATTTGTACTTACTTCTTGATTTGTTGTTTCTTCTATATATGTATTATCATTTACAGCAGTTGTCTCTTTTATTTTTTCTTTTCCATTGCATGCACATATTGTTATGCAGGCAACGCATAACATAACTCCTATGATTGTCTTTTTTATTATCTTATCCATTTTTCCCCTCTAATCATTCGTCTGCCTTTGTTTATTATAAAGTTTCATATTCACTTATTCAATTATACTGATGTGGCAATTTTGCGGTAATTTTTGTGGCATTCGTAGTATCCTCAAAAAAAGGGACAGGTTCTCTCTGAAAGCAAGCTTTCTTAAGAACCTGTCTTTTTTTATTATTAGTCTTTTATTACTTCTGTTATTGCTTTTACTGAGCCTGCGAGTCCCTGAATGTCAGATGGGATTATAATCTTTGTTGCCTGACCGTCTGCTGCCGCAGCAAATGCTTCTAAGCTCTTTAATGTAAGTACTGACTGGTCTGCTCCTGCTTCTTTTATTAATTTGATACCTTCTGCAGTTGCATTCTGTACTTTAAGAATTGCCTGTGCTTCACCTTCTGCTTCAAGAATTCTTTTCTGTTTTTCAGCGTCAGCCTTTAAGATTGCTGCCTGTTTTTCTGCCTCTGCTTCAAGTACTGCTGATTCTTTCTTTCCTTCTGCTCTAAGAATAGCTGACTTCTTTTCACCTTCTGCAATTAAGATTGCTTCTCTACGTTCACGTTCAGCCTTCATCTGCTTTTCCATCGCATCCTGAATTGCTGTTGGTGGAATGATGTTCTTAAGTTCCACTCTGTTAACTTTAATTCCCCATGGATCTGTTGCTTCATCTAAAGACTGTCTCATCTTAGCATTAATAATTTCTCTGGATGTAAGTGTTTCATCTAATTCCAAATCACCAATAATATTTCTAAGAGTTGTTGCTGTTAAATTTTCAATAGCCATAATAGGACTTTCTACACCATAGCAGAAAAGTTTAGGATCTGTAATCTGGAAAAATACAACTGTATCAATTCTCATTGTTACGTTATCCTTTGTAATAACCGGCTGAGGTGCGAAATCAACAACCTGTTCCTTCAAGTTAACTTTTCTTGCTACCATATCTAAAAATGGCACTTTAAAATGAAGACCTACAGACCATGTGCATTTATATCCTCCAAGTCTTTCAATAACATAGGCATGTGCCTGTGGTACAATCTTTACGCATGTTGATACTAAAATCAACGCTAATACTACTACTACAATTAATAATGGCATTTTACTCCTCCTCAATCTTACTTCATGCTCAATTATTTAGTTCCGTTTTTTCGACAATAACTTTGACACCCTCAACCCTTAATACTTTTACATATTCTCCGGCTTCTATGATTTCTCCATTATCAGTTCTTGCTGTCCAGTCCATTCCATCAATCTTTACAGTTCCGGTTGCAAGTACGTTGTTTATATCAGCCGTCACTTCTCCAACCTTTCCTTCCATGGACTCAACATTTGTTTTTTCAGGATCTTTGTTAATATAATTTACTGCAAATGGGCGAATAAATAATAATATTAAGATTGACACAACAACAAAAACTATTGCCTGCACAATCAAATTTGCCCCCAATGCCGAAACTAAGCATGCGGCCAGTGCTCCTACAGCAAACCATATACTTGTTAATCCCATTGTTATTAACTCTGAAACTGCAAGTATAACAAACAGAGCCAGCCATACTACAACATAATCCATATTTCGCTCCTTTCTGCATTTTTCTATATTATTCTATCATACATATATATCTTTTTACAATAAATATTATGTTACTTTGAATACATTTAATTACCTGATTTTGCAAATATGAAAAACAATTTTTCAAAGTGAATAGCCTTAATAGGCATTTGTCCTAGGGTTCAATATCAACATTATTTATACCGGTTTTCCTCTATTTTATATGTTTATTAATTCATAATTGTATGAAACATCAGACTGTAATTAACAATTATTTACTATATTTAAGGCACTTTTTTATTGGTATATTTGATACATTTTTTTAAATTACGACTTATTATTTGTGTGTATTGCCAAATTTGTTTTCCATTTATTGCAATTTTTTTTTGCCCGCGTTATTATTATCTTCGGAATATTATAGAAAATTTTATTTATATAGGTTGATTTACTTACAATATTGGTGGGCTTTTATTAATCGACCTTACAAAAAGGAGGATTTCATTATGGCAACATCAAAAGCTACAAAAACTGTTGCAAAAGAAACTGCAAAAAAAATTGATACAAAAGCTGAAGTTAAGGACACAAAAAAGGAAACTGTTAAAGTTACTCCAGTAAAAAAAGGAGCTGTTAAAGCTGAACCTAAGAAGGAAGCTGCTAAAGCTACTGAAGTAAAGAAAGAAGCTGTTAAAGCTGAACCTAAGAAGGAAACTGCTAAAGTTACTGAAGTAAAGAAAGAAGCTGTTAAAGCTGAACCTAAGAAGGAAGCTGCTAAAGTTACTCCAGTAAAAAAAGAAGCTGTTAAAGCTGAACCTAAGAAGGAAGCTGCTAAAAAGACTACAACTAAAAAAGCTGCCGCTAAAAAAGTTGAAAAAGTATTAGTTCAGTTCTATGGAAAAGAATTTGATGTTGAAGCATTAAAGGAAGCTGCTAAAGCTGATTACACAGCCAAAACAGGAAAGAAAACAGTTACATCTGTTGAACTTTATATCAAACCTGAAGATAATCGTGCTTACTATGTTATCGACAAAGCTACAGGTTTTATTACATTATAATTAAACAATTACATATATTATAAAAAGCAATTGCACCACGTTTAATACATTGGTGCAATTGCTTTTTATTTGTTAATTTAAAACAATCTTAATTTTAATATATTGTTTCATAAGAAATATATAACATTGCTGTCTTCATTAGATTTTTAATACAATATTATTTATTTTCTTCATTTTCTACATTTGCAAGAAATTCATTTAACTTTACTGTAAGCGCATCAGCATCAATGCCATGTACCATGCAAGCTTCTTCTAATGATTCTCCCTGAGATGCAGGACATCCTATACAATGCATTCCTTCATTTAATAAAATAGGAACTACTCCCATATTAATTTTTAAAATATCGCCGATAATCATATTCTTTGTAATCTGTGCCATGATAAGTTCTCCTTCTATCTATACAGTAGTAGTTTTTAAAGACCCTCTCCAAGGTCTTTCTGACAAACCAATTGTAATATTAACTCTTTTATAATTCAATACTTTCCATATATAATTGATATATTAAATGATATTTAACTAAATTCAATTCTATTTTTAGTATATAACCATTACATTTTTATAATTCACTAAATTAATATTAGTATGTTTCAGGTTCGTCGTATTCAACACCAAATGTCTCAACTGTGACCTTTTTCATCTTCTGTTCATTAACAGGTCTGTCCATCGCACCTGTCTTTGTTGTTGCTATTGCATCAACAACATCCATTCCTTCGATGATTTTTCCAAATGCAGCATACTGTCCATCCAAATGTGGTGCGGCTTCATGCATAATAAAGAACTGTGATCCTGCACTATCCGGATCCATTGCTCTAGCCATAGATAACACTCCCGGTGTATGCTTAAGGTCATTTGCAAAACCATTATAATTGAATTCACCCTGAATACTGTATCCCGGGCCACCCATTCCTGTTCCTTCAGGATCTCCACCCTGAATCATAAATCCTTCAATTACTCTATGAAAAATTATTCCATCATAGAAGCCTTTTTTTACAAGGCTGATAAAATTATTTACTGTATTAGGCGCAACTTCAGGATATAATTCAGCTTTCATTATATCTCCGTTCTCCATCTCGATTGTTACTATTGGATTCTTTTCTGCCATTGCTTTTCCTCCGTTCATATTTTGTTCATACTAAATTAAATATACTTTCACATTGAAAACATCATTTTTTCACGATTTAACTTTAGTATATATATTGTAAACAAAAACAGTTGTTACTGATTTTGTTACTCGTTTTTTCATATTTTTTCATAATTTTGAATATGCATCAGGCATATTCGTGAATCGGCTAAGGAGTCGATTCTCCTCCCTTTTTTTATTAGAATAAATTTACCCGAGAGAGATACAAGTATTTGTATCTCTCTTTGGTTTTTCAATACAAAACTTTATCACATTAACATAAATGTTGCAATCTTTAAGAATAATACAAGTGAAATAGCATCCACGATTGTTGTAATAAACGGACTAGCCATTACTGCCGGATCAAATCCCAACTGATTTGCTAATATTGGAAGCATACATCCAACTAACTTAGCACACATTACCGTAATACACAGTGTAATACACACAGTAATATTTACCATTATAGCTTCGTGAGTAATTCCTGTTCCTAAAGCATTCATAATTAAAACTCTTATAAAATTAACTACCGCTAATGTTAAGCCACACAAAACTGCAACTCTTATTTCTTTCCATATTACCCTGAAAATGTCTTTAAATTCCACTTCATTAAGTGAAATCGCACGAATAATTGTAACTGATGCCTGTCCACCTGAGTTTCCACCGGTATCCATTAACATAGGTATAAAAGCAACTAATCCTGTAATTCCTGCAAGTTTTGCTTCAAAACTGTCTATTATTGTACCTGTAATTGTAGCTGATATCATTAATATAAGAAGCCATGGAATTCTTGATTTAAATGTTTCAAATATTCCCGTTCTAAAATATGACTTGTCAGATGGTAAAATAGCTGCCATCTTTTCCATATCTTCTGTTGCCTCTTCTTCAATAATTTCCAAAATATCATCGACTGTAATAATACCAACGAGTCTGTTTTCACTATCTACTACAGGCATTGCCATAAAGTCATATTTTTGGAATTGTCTGGCTACAGTTTCCTGATCATCTAACGTACTTACAGTAATCACATTTTCATCCATTATATCGCTTACAATAGCATCAGGATTGCCAAGAAGCAAAGTTCTAAGTGTTACCGATCCTACCAAATGCCTTTGCAAATCAAGTACGTAACAGGTATTGATTGTCTCCTTATCAATTCCTATTTTTCTAATTCTTTCTAACGCCTGCTTTACAGTAATGTTTTCCTTCAAGTCAGCAAATTCGACTGTCATAATACTACCGGCAGAATCTTCCGGATATTTTAACAAATGATTTATATCATTTCGTGTTTCATCCGAAGCCAATGCCAAAATTCTTCTTACAACACTCGCCGGCATTTCTTCCATCAAATCGGCAGCATCATCAGCAAACATGTTTTCAATAATGTTTGTTGTTTCTTTATCTGTAAGGGAATTAATTATATACTGCTCAATTTCTACAGGAAGATGAGCAAATACATCTGCCGCTATATCTTTGGGGAGCAATCGGAATACCCTTATAAATTCCTGTGTTGGCAGTTCTTCCTGAAGTTCTTCTAATACTTCAGCTATATCCGCCTCATTCATGTCAGCAAACTCTTTTTTTACTAGTACATATTTCTTATCTTCAATTAGTTCAATTACTTTTTTCACTAATTCATCTAACTCGTCTAACATGATGCTCCTCCTTTCTATTCTATATATTATTAAATTTAATACTGAAATTAAGTATGGAAAATTTAATTTTGCTATCTGTATTTCTTATTAATATAAGATTATGAATATCAAAATTTAGTACTTTTCTTTTTTATTCATTTTTAGTATTTACACGCCACTTAATTCTACAACAATTGTTTGTTCATTTCAACTAAGAAAGGCTTTACACTCCCCTATTTTACAATAATTTTCTTCAAAATTTACTAAATATTTTTATATAATTTTAATGCACTAACACGTTAAATTGACAAATTCTTTTAATTTCTTTAATATGATGCAAGAACCACTATAGAATCGAGGTATTTAATGGAAAGAGAAAAATTTAAATCGAGACTTGGCTTCATCCTTATTTCTGCTGGATGCGCCATTGGAATTGGCAATGTGTGGCGCTTTCCTTACGTTGTAGGTAATAATGGAGGCGGATGTTTCGTACTATTTTACATTTTGTTTTTAGTAATTTTAGGCTTACCTATTCTTACTATGGAATTTTCTGTCGGGCGTGCAAGTCAGCAAAGCATTTCACGTTCATTTAAGGCATTGGAAAAGAAAGGGCAATATTGGCATCTTCATGGATATGTTGGAATGGCTGGAAATTATATTTTAATGATGTTTTACACTACTGTTGCCGGATGGATGTTACGATACTTTTTCGACATGGCAAAAGGTGATTTCACAAACGCTACTACAGCAGATGTGCAGGCTCATTTTTCTGATATGCTTAATGTTCCATCAGAAATGATTTTCTGGACTGTAATTGTTATTATCCTTGGTTTCCTTGTATGCTCTTTAGGCTTACAAAATGGTGTTGAAAAAATATCAAAAACAATGATGATTGCACTTTTAATAATTATGGTAGTTTTAGCCATTAACAGTATTTTCCTTGATGGATCTGATAAAGGATTATATTTTTATCTTGTTCCTGATTTTAATAGAATAAAAGAAATCGGATTGGTAAATGTAATTGTTGCTGCTATGAATCAGGCATTCTTTACACTTAGTATAGGAATGGGTTCTATGGCAATTTTTGGAAGTTATTTGGGCAAGGACCGCAGCCTATTAGGTGAATCAATAAACATTGTCGCTTTAGACACTTTTGTAGCAATTGTATCAGGACTTATTATTTTTCCATCATGCTTTGCATTTGGAGTTAACCCAGATCAGGGACCTAGTCTTATTTTTGTTACTTTACCTAATATATTTATTCAAATGCCCGGCGGAAGAATATGGGGAAGCTGCTTCTTTATATTTATGGCATTTGCCGCTTTTTCAACTGTAATTGCAGTATTTGAAAACATTATGTCCTCATGCATGGATTTATGGGGATGGTCCAGAAAGAAAACAGCTATTGTAAATACTATTGTTATTATATTAGCATCTCTTCCTTGTATTTTAGGATTTAACCTTCTATCAGGTTTTCATCCTTTAGGTGATGGAACTAGTGTTTTAGATTTAGAAGATTTTATGATTAGTAATTTAATTCTTCCAATTGGTTCCCTGATTTACACTTTATTCTGTACAAGCAAATATGGATGGGGATGGGATAATTACATTGCTGAGGTTAATTTAGGCTCAGGACTTAAGGTTCCAAATAAAATACGTATTTATTGTAAATGGATTTTACCTTTGATAACTTTAATAATTATTGTAAACGGATTAATTTCTGTTTTCTTCAAATAAGGCTGAAAGGCCCTGATATATTTATTGAAATTTACGCTCGCGCTGCTTGCCACTCAAATCAAAAGTGCACCGGAAGTTTTCATTCTTTCGGTGCACTTTCGCTATTTATCATATTTAGTTTTTGATTTTAGTAGAATAAAATATCTCCATATGAAGGTACCGGCCATACTTCTTTGTCTACAATCATTTCAAGTTCATCTACAGGTTTTCTAAGTTCTGCCATTGCTGCCATTACTTCTGACTTGTAGCTTTCTGCCTTTTCCTGATTGTCATCAATGCTCTGAGCCTTAGCTGTTGCCTTCTTTAAGTCTTCTAATCCTGCTTTAGCTTCATTTAACTTAGCTGTTACAGCATTTAATAATTCTATCTGAGTTGAAGCATCTGCTCCTGCCTCTTTTACTGCAATTGCTGTATCAGCAAGTTCTTTTGTATAGTATACAACTGATGGAATAAACATCTTGCTTGCCATATCAATCATAGTTAAAGCCTCGATATTTCTTACTCCTGCATACTGTTCAAACATGATTTCCTTACGAGCTTCAAGTTCTGCCTTAGACATAATATTGAATCTTTCATACATCTTAACTGTTGAATCAGCTACTAATGAAGGAATTGCATCTACGATAGACTTGCAGTTTGGAAGTCCTCTCTTTTCAGCTTCTACAGGCCATTCTGCTGAATAACCGTTTCCATTGAAGATAATTCTTTCATGTTCTCTCATAAGTTTTAGTGTATATTCTTCTACAGCTTTATCTAAATCTTCAGCACCTGTAAGAGCATCAATTGCATCTGCAAATGCTTCTGCCATCATTGCACTAAGTACTGTATTTGTATCACCAATTGAGTTTGATGAAGCAACCATTCTGAATTCGAATCTGTTACCTGTAAATGCAAATGGTGATGTTCTGTTTCTATCTGTAGGATCCTTTTCTAATACAGGAAGTTTGTTAATACCAAAATCAATTACACCTGAATGAAGGCTTGAAGTAGCTTTTCCAGTCTTAATAATCTGATCTACTACATCTCCAACCTGATCTCCTAAATAAATAGAAATGATTGCAGGTGGTGCTTCATTTGCTCCTAATCTGTGATCGTTACCTGTGTTAGAAGCGGCTGTTCTAAGCAATACTGCATGTTTGTCAACTGCTGACATAAGGCATGCAAGTACTAACTGGAATACTTTATTATTTTCAGGTTCTTTACCTGGTTTGAATAAGTTAATTCCGTCATCTGTTGTAAGCGACCAGTTGTTGTGTTTACCTGAGCCATTAATTCCATCAAATGGTTTTTCATGTAATAAACAAACTAATCCATACTTCTTAGCTGTCTTCTTTAATACGTTCATTACTAAGTAGTTATTATCTAATGCTACATTTGAAACTGAGAAAATAGGTGCAATTTCATGCTGACAAGGAGCAACTTCATTATGCTGTGTCTTTGCTGTGATTCCTAATTTCCATAACTGTTCATCAACGTCTGACATAAATTTCTTAACTTTTTCTCTAATATCACCAAAATACTGATCTGACATTTCCTGTCCTTTTGGAGGCATAGCACCGAAAAGTGTACGTCCTGAGAATTTAAGGTCAGGTCTCTGTTCATATAAATCTTCAGGAATTAAGAAATATTCCTGTTCAGGACCAACATATGAAAGAACTCTTCTTGATGTTGTATTTCCTAATAATCTTAAAAGTCTTATACCATATTTACTTACTGCATGCATTGCTTTAAGTAAAGGTGTCTTTGTATCAAGTGATTCACCTGTGTATGAGCAAAATGCTGTTGGGATGCAAAGTGTATCATCTTTTATGTAAGCAGGTGATGTAACATCCCATGCTGTATAACCTCTTGCTCCACATGTCTGTCTCAATCCACCTGATGGGAATGATGATGCATCAGGTTCTCCCATTAATAAATCTTTTCCTGTAAATGTATTATCGATCTTACCATCTGTTGGTAATGATGCGAAGGAATCATGTTTTTCAGCTCCTACTGAAATGATATATGGCTGGAATACATGTGTATAATGTGTAGCACCTTTTTCAACAGCCCATTCCTTCATAGCCTGTGCAACGATGTTTGCGATATCCATTGTGATATCTCCACCTTCGTGCATAATTTTCTTAATTTCATTGTAAGTTGCTTCAGGTAAACGATTCTTCATTACTGATTCATCGAATACATTCTGTCCAAATACTTCTGATACATTAACTCCCATAGTGTCTGTTCCTTTCTATACTTAACTATTTTTCATTCCGCTAATTTAAAAAGGCATTTACTCTGTCCACTCTATATGTCTTTAGCCTTGTAATAAAAAAAGGCTTTTCTCCAAATAATTCTTTGAAGAACGCCCTTGTTCTTAATCTCATTTAGCGGTGAGGTTTCCCTCGTCGATATATAAGTTACACTATTTCTTAATAAAAATCAATACCATTCCCTAAAATCCCTTATTTTTTTAAGTATTACTTAATAAAATTAAGTTAGTTTACACTAATCCACTACTTCTTCCCCTCTGTACATACATACAACCATTCTGTTACCATTGTTATCCACACAAGTAGAACATATCAAAATCTTGTCTGATACACCTGGCATTTTACTGTCATACTTGAAATTACTCTTGTCATAAGTCTTCTTAATCCATTTAGCAAACTCATCATCATCTTTAAAGCCAAACTTATATATATCTTCATTATCTGCCTTAGTTCTAAATGACGAAAATACGTGATAAATATAATGACGATGTCCCACATAAACATCAAATGTCTGATTTTTCTTGCAAAAATCTTCTTTTGAAAATTTCATTAAGTCGTGAAACATTGAACCATCCATCATGTTGTGTCCATACACAACACTCATTCTGGCATCAAGTCCTCCACAACGTGAATCCATAAAAATAGCTCCACCACCATTTGCCACTTTATCTGAACCTTTTACCAAGTAATAATCGTTATCACTATGCTGAACTATAGGGTACTGAATTCTTGTGCCATCAAGTTTAATATATCCTTTTGACTCATCATTATATTTTAACATTGCATCATAGTCCCATACCCATTTGGTTATTGTTCCCTGGTATTCTGCACTACTAGCTGTCTGAGCTGTATCTGACGTATCTGCCGTCTGTTCTGTACTCTGTATCTGATTAAACATTTCATCAACTGCACTATATTTTTCCTGAGCTGCTGTATAATCCAAATATGAATCCATCAATTCATATGATGCATATCCAAATGCTATACCGGCAACGGTAAATGCTATTACCCTCACTATGTTATATGCAATTCCTGATATTTTGTTTTTCTTATTTTCAGTATTTTCTTTCTTTTCAGTATTTTCTTTCTTTTCAGTATTTTCTTTCTTTTCAGAATCAAATCCTATCCTTAATTCATCATCTATTTTATTATCTCTTATTTTGATATTATTTTCTATTTTATTATCTACAAATTCTTTTCTATTCATACAATAAAATACTCTTTTAAATCCTAAATACTATTAAAGGCTCCCGCTTCAAGCAGGAGCCCATTGTTACTAATATTATGTGCTTCCTAAAAATATATTTC
The DNA here is from genome assembly GCF_008680265.1 of Eubacterium sp. LMAG:50. Taxonomy (NCBI): domain Bacteria; kingdom Bacillati; phylum Bacillota; class Clostridia; order Eubacteriales; family Eubacteriaceae; genus Eubacterium; species Eubacterium sp. LMAG:50. The sequence continues at coordinate 29,143 of NZ_NALP01000007.1, forward strand.
AGGATGCCCGGTATGTTATATGCCTATTCAAAAGCCTTTCCAACTGAACCGAATAATTCCATTTTTTCTTTTACTGTTGCTCTAATAGCTTCTGCACCTGGAGCAAGTAACTTACGAGGATCAAATCCTTTTCCTTCTAAGTCCTTTCCTGCTTCGATATACTTTCTTGTTGCATCAGCAAATGATAACTGACATTCTGTATTAACGTTAATCTTAGATACACCAAGATCAATTGCTTTCTTAATCATATCTGCTGGGATACCTGTACCACCATGAAGAACTAATGGCATAATTCCTGTCTTCTGCTGAATTGCATCAAGAGTTTCAAAACTAAGTCCTTCCCAGTTTTCAGGATATTTTCCATGAATGTTACCGATACCTGCTGCAAGCATATCTACACCAAGATCAGCTACTGCCTTACATTCATCAGGGTCAGCACATTCGCCTCTTCCGATAACTCCATCTTCTTCACCGCCAATTGAACCAACTTCTGCTTCAATTGACATATCCATATTATGAGCTACTGCTACTAATTCTTTTGTCTTAGCAATGTTCTCTTCAATTGGATAATGTGAACCATCGAACATAATAGATGTAAATCCTGCCTTAATACATTTATAACATCCTTCGTATGTTCCGTGATCTAAGTGAAGAGCTACAGGAACTGTAATTCCTAATTCTTCATCCATAGCCTTAACCATAGCAGCTACTGTCTTAAATCCTGTCATGTACTTTCCTGCACCTTCAGATACACCTAAAATAACAGGGCTCTTTAATTCTTCTGCTGTTAAAAGAATTGACTTTGTCCATTCAAGATTGTTGATGTTGAACTGTCCTACAGCATAATGACCTGCTTTTGCTTTTTCTAACATTTCTTTTGCTGAAACTAACATATTGTACCTCCGTATGTTTTATATTTATAGAGATTTTTTCTAACCGTGTTTATTATACCCCATTTTCAGAGTATTGCAAACATATTTCTTATTTAAAACCATTAGTTTTACTAATTTTACCCTGTGTTTTTTCTTATTTTACGGTAATTGATTTTATTTTACTCCATTTTCCAAATACTTTTTTGTTTTTTGAATCCAATTTATAGCCTCTTACCTTAACATAATATGTCTTACCTGATTTCAAAAATGGAATAGTAATATTTTTTGAAGTTGTTGAAGTAACTTTTCCTTTTTTCAACTTTTTGTTTGTTCCATATTTTATCTGGTAACCCTTTGGACTATCTGCTTTTTTTCCTTTTATACTATATTTAGCATAAATAGTGCCTTTCTTTTTATTAACTAATTTTGTTAATTTAGGCTGCTTTACAGTTACCTTTGTCCATTTAGCTACTATAGTTGTATTCTGCCTTACTCTGTACTTTTCTGTTATTTCTTTTCCGTCACTTGTGTACCAGCCGTTGAATGTATATCTTTTTTTTGTTAAAACAGGCAAATCAAGTGTTTCTCCGTCATATGCATTAACATTTGACACAGTCTTCTTTCCATCTTTCATGGTTATCTGATATGTAGGAACCTGATTCTGTTCTGTCCATTTTGCCGAATTGGTTCCATTATCACTTGTTCTCTGATATGCTCTGACATAATCTACTTCCATTGTTGCCGGAAGTGTTCCTGCATCAGGTGCTACTCCCGGAAGATTTCCTCCAACTGCCATATTCAATAAGAAGTAATATGATTTCATTCCTTCGTCTTTTTTATCTGCTGTTGAAATATTTACTTTATAAAATTCAACATCATCTACAAAATAATGTATATATTCATTGTCCCATTCAACTGCATAAATGTGCCACTGCGTTTTGTCATACCAGTTATATCTTGAATATGAAGCATTCAACTGACCGGAAACATATTTGTTATCATATGGACTGTCATCTCCAACTCCTGCATTCCAATGGAAAGCTCCCTGTGCAAAGCTAATTGTATTCCACGCTTCCAAAATATCAATTTCTCCACACCATGGCCATCCTTTCTGATTAACTCCAAGCATCCAAAATGCCGGCCATACACCTTTTAATGATGGAAGTTTTATTCTTGCTTCCATTCTGCCATACTGAAAATCCTGTTTTCCAGCTGTTGTTATTCTACCTGATGTATAAGAATATGTAACTTTAGAATTTTTTGGATCAACTGTTTTTTCTTCAATTGCTGTTATTTTCAATGTTCCGTCTGAAACACTTACATTCTTTTCACTATCTGTATAATATTCTAATTCATTGTTTCCCCAGCCTGGATTTTTTCCGTCTGTTCCACTATTTCCAATATTATAATTCCAGTTATTCATATTAAGTGATGTTCCATTAAATTCATCACTCCATACAAGCTTATATGCTGTATTCTTTTTTTCTGCTGCATGAACATTTTTTACATTTGCCACCGGCATGCATGTAACAACCATCGCTATTGCTAGAGTTGTACCTATTACTTTGTTCATTAATTTTCTCATAATGTTCTCCTACTTTTAAATTGTACTTCTATGTTTTTATTTTGCTCTTAGCATATTTTTTATTATAGAACATATCAAAAGATTATTTTACTTTTCTTACTTTACTCCATTTTCCATATACTTTAGTACCATTCACTACTTTATAAGCTCTGACTCTAACATAATATTTCTTATTTGACTTTATTTTTTTGACAATTACAGTTGTTTTCTTTGTATTTATAGTTTTTACTTTTTTAAATTTAACATTCTGTGCCACATTCAACTGATAACCTGAAACTTTAGCTATCTTTTTAATTTTGATGACAGCTTTTCCTTTCTTCTTTACGGCTGACTTTATAACAGCTTTTTTTACTGAAGGCATAGTAGTTATATTATTATCTCTATTATTATCTCTATTATTATCTCTATTATTATCTGTAATATCCTGTTCAACCTTATGTGGTACTGACCATTTTGCAGTCAACTCAATACTGCCTCTAACTCTCATAGTGTTAATTGCTTTCTGATTATCACTTGTATACCAGCCTTCAAAACCATTTTCTCCGGCATATACACTTGGGATTTCAAGAGTTTCACCATCATAACATGTAAATGTACTCATTACTTTATTTTCATCTTTAAATGTAACTGTATGTACAGGCACCTCGCCTTGTTCAGTCCATGTAGCTGTATTTCCACCCTGATCGCTTGTTTTCTGATAAGCTCTTACATAATCCACCTCCATTGTCGCAGGTAAAGTGTTATATGTAGGAGTTGTTCCCGGAAGATTTCCACCTACTGCCACATTTAAAAGGAAATAATAATACTTAGATGCTTCATCCTTTTTATCTGCACTTGTAACATCAACTGAAAAATATAATGTATCATCTACAAAATAATTTATTTTCTTATCATTCCATTCAACTGCATAAATATGCCACTGTGTTTTATCGTACCAATTATATGCTGTATACCTTGCATTAAGCTGTCTTGCAATATAATTTGGACTATATGAATTATCTTCTCCTCCTGTATTCCAATGAAAAGCTCCCTGTGCGAAATTATCTGTATTCCATGCTTCTAAAATATCAATTTCCCCACACCATGGCCATCCTTTCTGATCAACTCCAAGCATCCAGAATGCCGGCCACACACCTTTTAATGATGGAAGTTTTATTCTTGCTTCCATACGTCCATATTTAAAAGTCTGTTTTCCTGCTGTCTTGATTCTTCCTGATGTATAATTATATCTATTAAATTTCTGTTCTAATGCTGTAATCTTTAATGTTCCATCAGATACATAGACATTATCTGTTCTGTTTGTGTAATACTCTTTTTCATTATTTCCCCAACCTGCATTTGATCCTCCATTTCCTAAATCATATGTCCAGTTGTCTGTATTAAGAGCTGTCCCATTAAATTCATCACTCCATACGAGTTTGTAATCACTTCCTGCAGTGTCTGCTTTAACCTCTGTTGTATTAAACTGAACTGCTGCACTAGTTAATACCATTGTAAATGCTAATGTTCCAGTTAATAATTTTTCTTTAAACCCTTTCATTCTTTATTTTCTCCTTTTCCTAATTTTATATTGTATGCTATCTGTAAATTTCATCAATTCATAAACAGCCATTATACCAATTTAAATATACCACATAAAATTTGTCATAAAAAGTATTCACTTTAAATTAAAAGTACTCTTTTTTTAGTTTTTCTAAAAACGTTTTTACTTTTTCCTTCTTTTTAATTATTTTGCCTTATTTTATCAAACATTTTATACACGTTATATTTTGAATTTTTATCAAAAAAATGAATAAGTTTTTTTATTTTAAACTTACCCATTTTCTCATTTTATAAAATTTTTTTATTATATTTTTTTAACTTTAATTGTCAAATTTATTAGGGAATAAATGTGATATGTCAAGGTAATCAGGTATGCCTCTCTGATATTTAACAACCGGCTCCCCTAAAATTAAAGGATATGCATAATCAATAAATTCCTGTGTAACATTATTTCCACGTTCATTTATCCATTCTCTTGGTACATGTTTTACAAGTCCTGCTACATTTTCAACAGGTGTCTCACCCATATCTATTGAATAAGGCTCATTATTTTTTCTAATAGACGTAACCATTATTCCTGTCTTTCCTTCAATTGCACATTTAACTGCATGTCTTCCTAATCTAAATGCTTCACCTATATCTGTAATTGATGACATATGAGCTGCACTTCTTTGTAAAATATTTATTTCAACTGAACGAACTTTAACCTGAATATTTTCTTTTATAATATATTCAAGACATTTCCCTGTTCCACTTAACTGACTGTGTCCAAATGTATCTTCAACAGCATTTGTCGCACTTATATAATTTCCATCTGCATCTTTTATTCCTTCTGAAACAGCAACTACAACGTTATTATATTTATCCATAGCAGCCTTTACATCTTCAATAAATTCATCTTTATTAAAAGCTACTTCCGGCAAATAAATAAGATGCGGTGCATCATTATATGTGTTTCTTGCCAATGCAGCTGCTCCTGTAAGCCACCCTGCATCTCTTCCCATAATTTCCACAATAGTAACACTATTAATTGGATATATGCTTGTATCATGACCTATTTCAAGTAATGTTGATGCAATATATTTAGCTGCTGAACCATATCCCGGAGTATGGTCTGTTACGCATAAGTCATTATCGATTGTCTTAGGAATTCCAATTATCTTAATATCACTTCCTATTGCTAATGCATATTTGCTTAATTTATCAACTGTATCCATAGAATCGTTTCCACCAATATAGAAAAATGCATCTATTTCATATTCGTCAAATTTTTTAAAGATATACGCATATGGTGTATCATCCTCTTTATAATCAGGCAACTGATAACGACATGATCCTAAATACATTGAAGGTGATTTTTTTAATAATTCTATAAACATAGGAGTTGTCTCAACTTTATGTGTCAAATCCATAAGTCTTGAATTTAAAAGTCCCTGAACTCCATTAATTGAACCATATACTTTATAAAATTCTTTACTATCAATAGCTCCCTGTATAACTCCTGCAAGACTTGCATTTATTGCTACTGTTGGTCCGCCCGACTGGGCAACTAAACAATTTCTCATAATTTCCTCCTAAAAAGTCAAACTATTTCTAGTATAAACGAATTTGTGACAAAAAACTATATCTATGTTCAGAACTTTTTATTTTTATTTGCATAAAATACTAATGTAAACATTAGAAAGATGGTGTATAAATGAGCTGCACAAATTGTAATATGCATTCTAACCAAATACCTCCCTGCAGATGTGGCAATCAGACACGAATGAACAATATGTACCGTGGTCGCAATCAAATGCATGGAAATATGAATCAGCCTTGTTCTTTATGCAAAAATGCCGGTCCGGATAAAAAAGGCGATAAGCATGATAAAGAAATGAATTCATGCCCTTGTCATAAAGATGGTTGTGACATAGGAACTGAGCATATTGATAAGATGAATCCGGCTATGGCATTTGTTCCATGGCAAAAATGGGGTGAACTTTTCGATATGTGTGATGCATTTGAATGCGGAACCATATTTAAAGATTTAAATAAACCATGGAGGGGTAGAAATGAAGAATAATGCAAATCGTTTAAAACTTATGAAAATAATTAATCAGGCAAGTTTTGCAATGGATGACGTAAAATTATTTTTAGATACTCATCCCAGTTGCTCTGAAGCGATTGAATATTATAAGAAAGTTAAAAAAATAAGAATGGATGCCGTAGATGAATATACAAGGGAATTTGGTCCCATTACATCCTACGACGTTGATGTTAAGGATTATTGGAATTGGAACGATTCCCCTTTACCATGGGAAGGAGGTAATTGCTAATGTATAGTTATGAAAAAAGACTTCAGTACCCGGTAAATATAAAATGTAGAAACCCCAAAATTGCACAGGTAATAATATCTCAGTATGGTGGAGGGTATTGCAATAACGTATGACGGTTTTTATATAGAAGAAAGTGGTGATTTTTTCAGAAATTCAAGGAAATAATCTTTGATTTTAAAAGGCTTATAAAAAAATAAAGAACATAAAATCTATTTGATTTTATGTTCTTTATTTTTAATATAGTACTTACTGTAACAATACCATCAGAAATTTAAAAAATTGTTGTTCCTCCAACCTTCATAGTAATGTCCTCCTTGAAATATATCTCCTACTAATATTATAATATTATTCTCACTATAAATTGTCAACTTTTTTTCTATTCTACTACATTTCCTCTATTTGTCATATTTCTTGCTTTTTCAATAATTTCTTTTTTCGCTTGATATTTTCTTTCATTCCATAATTTGTAAACACCAATAATATTAGAATAAAAATGTACATCGGCAGTTTCATTTGATTGTGCTATATTATAATACATCATCCTTACAATCTCTATATACGTTTGATGTAATGATTGATAAACTACAGTTTCATCTGCTGTATTATGTTCAAAGTGCATAGCAAAAAACTCTAAATTATTAAGAAGTTTATTTTTTACTTCAACCGCAAAGCTTGTCATTATATTTTTTTTATTTATCAATACACTTTTTTCCCCATCTTTTTTTTCCACTCTCACGAAATTTAAATTTAATCCAAACATATTATTGGCATTCAGTATTGAATTTAGCATTTTATCACTTTCCTGAATATCTTTTAATTTATTTTGAATTTCAACAGACACAATTTCATCACATTCAGTTTTATCAAATTCTTTCATTTTCTTGTAATCAATCTTATCTAACAATTCGCTTATTCCTGTCGTTCCATATACAAAATGTAATATTTCATATAAATTAAGTATGTTGTCTTTGTAATATTCGGCTAAATCTACAGACTTTTGAATGGTTATCAATTTAAGTTGTCTATTTTCAGCTTTCTTTGATAAATAATATTGCCATACCGCTATAACAACACCACTAACTACAAAAATAGATGATATTATCTGTGATATGTAATATGTTTTTTCCAATTTGTCACTTAAAGTTAAATGCTTACCAACAACCATGCTTATTATTAGTATTATAATGTACGCCCCAATTATTATTGTCGCAATTGTTTTCTTACTATTTATTAATTTTTTCAAATCTTTCCTCCAATACTTTTTCTTTCTATATTATCTCATTTTTCTACAACATACAACAAAAATAAGGGAGCACCGAAGTGCTCCCCATTAGTCAGTCTCTGTTCACTTATTCGCCAATTGCCTTTTTAAATTTCTTCCATACTTTTTCGTTCATCATCGGAGCCGGGCAATGTTTTCCGTTAACGTCAAAATGACGTATAACTGTATGTGCATTAGGACAGTATTTGCGAATGTATTTGATTAATCGCTTAACTGCTGCTGCCTGCTCTTTCGTATAAGGTTCTGCTTCTGTACATCCACATAATTCAATTGAGACTGAATTGTAATTTGTACATTTGCTGTAATACTTTCCACCGCCTGTAGCTTTGCAGTCGGCGTATTTAGCCCCGCCTACTGCCCATGCTGTTCTGTTCATTGGAATACTTCTGGCTGTGTTTCCTAACTTATCTACGAAGAAATGTGCTCCGGCAAGTCTTGTGTTTCCTGTAGCGTAATAATCAGCATTGTTTTTTGCCGTATCGTTGCTATTTCCAGTGTAATGAATAACTATGTATTTTACATCTTTTCTGTTTCTTTTGGTCGGTGAATAGCTGATTGATTTAGCCATTCTCTTGTACATCTTCATATCTTATTCCTCACTTTCTTCATCATTTTCATTGTCAAAATGTATTTTTTCTTCTGTCTGACTTTTAATATTTTTCACTAATGGCAGTAAGAATGCTGGTATTGCCACTCCTATATCTACTATATTCTCCAGAATACTAATAAGTTCGTTGCAGGTAATCCAAATTGCGACTATGCAGCTTATCAGGAATGTAAATGGTAATGTGATTCCTGCTGTCTGAGATGCATATAAGATAAGCTGGTCAATGATTGCTCCGACGACTACTAAAAGCCACATTGATACCTTCTTTGCAATTCCCCTGAAGCTCTTGTACGAGCTTATTGTTCCGTCTTCTCTGTACTTTGCCGCCATTAATCCTGTAGTGTAGTCAATAATGTTGCAAAGTACCATTAATAATGTTGGAATGTAAAGCACCCCTAAGAACGAGGACAATGTGCTTCCTGCTGCTGTGATAATTTCTTTAATGTGTTTCATGTATTTGCTCCTTCTCTACTTATTTTTGATAATAAAATAAGTGCAGATGTCAGAGTTAATTAAGCTCTAACAGCTACACTTTTATAGTAATAAAAAAAGACCTTGTGGTCCTGCTCTGATTTGTTTCATATGATTAGTCCAATTTAATATACAAACTTCTAGGTGTAAACATTAAGCGTTCCTGTAATGATACTTTAGGTGTAATAAGACCTCTGCTTGGGAACAATATGGAATCGTCATATACTCCAATGCTTCCATATAAATTATTGAAATATATGTTATTTCCATCAGAATCTGTTAACGGTTTTAAATTACTATTTAATAACTGAATTTTATGAAGTTCTAATTTATCATCTTCGTTATTGTAATTTCCTGAATATCTAGGATTTCCTAGTGGAAGTGCATAGTTATCATTTATATCATCCGTTATATTGTAAACACATGTATATTTATTCGGACTATTATATATTCCACTATCATTTCCGCCAACATATCCATATGCGTAGAATTTATTATCTGTCGCTTTTGCTATTCCACCTATTAAACAATTGCTCGTTGAATTTGAGCATTTAATTATAATGCAAATACTATCTTCCATACATAGGATTGACATACTTTTATATGCAGTAGTATTCCAACTGTTTTCATCACTCAACTTTCCTGCAAAATAAGTTGGGTTAAGAATGTTTTGTTTATTAGAAGATAAAGAATCTCCAAAAGATATTTCTCTTTCTCCCCACTTACTACTAGTTGCAATTCGTATATATTTTGTAGAAAATTTGTTTATTCTAAATATCATACTTCCTATAAAATTTGTGGTTGTATCAGAAACATATACTACTTCTGCATCCTCACCATAAAATTCTTCTAATGCATTTTTTAATTTTGAATAAACACTATTATCTGTAACCTTCACATATTTATAATTCATATATTATTCCTCACTTTCTTCTAATTTATCCTCTACTACAGTCTCGTCAGTATCATTTATAACGATTGTTTCCGTTTTAAAATTAGTTTCCAATTTAACTTCATAACTGTCCTCCACTATTTCTACTTCAAATCCGTTACCACCTAGTTTTTTAATCCTATCAGCAAAATCAATTGCTTTTATTTTATTAGTGCTCTTTTCTGCGTATCTGATAGCATCTGCTATGTTTTTTAGGAATTTTGTTAGTATCATTAATAGTCACCTCCTAAAGCATTTTCAACTATCAAATCTGTCACTCCATTAATTCCATCTTCATCGTTATAAAGACTATAGTTAACTATAGTCTTATGACCTGAGCCTGGATATGCTACATAATATTTTAATTCACTAATTAGTGAAACATCATATTCTTTATCTGAAATTACATTAGTTTCTACGGCTTCTAAATTTGTTATCCAGATACTACATATACCTTCTGCAGGTAAAGTAACTTCAATAAAATCACCTATAACAACTTTTGCAAACTTTATATATTTAAAATTACTTACATCAATAGAATACATTGTAGACGGTCTTTCTCTAGTTGTCTCTGCAAATACAATTCCGTTATGGTCAATCCCTAGGTTTCTACACATTTCAGAATAATGTAAATTCATTTCCTGCGCCACATTGTTGATGCTCTTAATCTGGCTTAAAGCTGTGCTATTAATGGCACTAATCTGACTTGTAGCTGTATTATTAATACTCTCAATCTGTGTAGATGTTTTATCCTCAATAATTCCTATCTGATGTGTAACTGTGGCATTTATGTTATTCAACTGTTGATTTGTTACATTTGTAATGTTACTAATCTGACTTGATGCTACTGTATTAATACCTTTTGTTTGCGATTCTCCTGCGGCTGCCGCAGAACTGTTTATAGCTTTAATCTGTGATACTGCTGTGGTATTTATGTTCTCTAGCTGTTGATTTGTAGTATCTGCCAAATCCGTAAGCTTTGCATTCGTCACCTCTGTTATTTGTGTTGTTGCCTGCTCTGTCCTGGTGTCTATCTGCTTTAGACATTCTTCGTTTACCTTTACTTTGTCATTTGCTTCTGCTACAAGTTTTTCTGCGTTTTCAAGCTTTTCTTCAACATATTTTCTAAACGGCTTTTCCTGTTCAGGTTCAATGTAATCTGCCGGCTTTGTTCTTGCCTTAACAGGAATAATAACAGTCTTGATTGTTGTTTCACTATCTGAGTTAATTATTTTCAAATATGCCAAGATTTTCTTATTTTCCTGCAATAAAATATCAGGTATTTCTACCTGACTATCGTTTATTGCTTTATTTATTGTTGTATCGCTATTGCCATTTGAAAACTGTACCTCTGTTCCATCTTCTATTGGGTCTGCTATCTTAAGAATCTGCCCCTTGTCATATTGATACAGCTGTTCAATCTGCGTCAGGGTTGATGGTCCAAATTCCACCTCATGTATGTTATTGTACATATCTGCCTCCTTTCTATACGTCATAGCCGGATATAAACTTTCCGTTAACAAAAAGAATGTTGGCTCTTCTTCCTCCACCACTACCTGCTACATAGTTACCTGATGTTGCCGGATTTGTCTTTAAATTTCTTGTGAGTAACAGATTAAATCCACCTTGTCGAACTATCTCGAAAGCTGTATCTGGGTAAGCTGCCCAATCAGCGTTAATTGCAGCTATTGGAATATAACCATCTGGTGCATTGATAGTTGCCGGGCTTTCAGTCACAACCGCTGATACACAGCAGAACATCTTTCCAAATATATCCGATACATTTTCAATCTGTGCAGTGCCGTGTACAATTAAGTCACCACCAACACCTAAATTCTCTCCTACATTTGCATAACTCTTAGTCTCTAAAGAACCGTCTATAACTGCATAACTCCCAATATTCAAAAAACCGTCTATAACTGCATATCCTTTAGCAAACAGATTACCATCTCCATTCACTTCAAACATGTGATCATATGTACTGCCACTTATAAGTTTCTGTATACAAAATCCTGCCCATTTTTCTCCTGGAGTAGGTGGTTGCATGTATACACCATAAGTTCCCACATCTGACGTTACTTCCTGTGAAAAAGTTGAATCGCTAATATTCCAACCGCCTACTTTTCCGCGATTAGCCATTAATCCATCGTTTGACATCATTCCAACTAAATTACCTGACGAATCTGTGACCTTTAAAACACCATTGCCGTTCTTTTCTCCACCAAGATTAAGAGTACCACCCTTTGCCCAGTCGAAATTGATACCTATAGTTGAAAGTACTTTTGTAATTACATTGCCGTCTTTTCCAAGTCCTGCATTAAATGTCTTTCCGCCATCAGTCGAAACTGCTATTGCATTTGCTGTCATTTTCCATATTGTTGTTGATTCTTTCAATGTTTTTTTATCATGCAGATAGAAAATAGTTGAACCATCCTTCTGTTTTTCCTCTGTCTTATATATACCAAACGAACCCATCATCAAATCCGTCAATCTCTGCATTTCGTTATTGTAATCATTAATCAAATGTTGATTATTCTGATTTGCCTTTGATACTATCTTGTCAGATATTGAAAAACGCTGGTATTGATTTTCTGTTTCAGTTTCAGCGCCTAAAGATAGCTCCTGATTACCACAAAGTGTAAAAGTACAGTTTGTAATAAAACTTTCAAATGACCTTCCTTTTCTGTCAGTTACTTTAATACTGTCCCCTGCTTCTATTGTAGGGTCAGATAAACACGATAAACCGTAAACCCTTATTGTTGTTCCTACCACGGAACTTTTAAGTATATTCATTACTTTATTTGCCATGTCCTCTGTCTGAATCAAGGGATTGTCTTCCATAGTTAGAACATATCCTTCTGTTCCGACAAATGCAGTCTTGTTTTCTTCTGTCTGCTCAGTTTCTCCTTCCTTAACAGTTGTAACTGTATATCCAAATCTCGCACCTGTTATTGTCATTGACGAACGATTCTTCGTTAATGAAGACTGTTCTGTTATTTCATAAGGAGAATTTGATTTTTCATACCATGCAAATTTTAATTTCTGATCTGCTGATATGTATGCATACTTTCCCAGAATTTTCCCACAATAGCTTACAATGTCCCTGAATGTAAGTGAATCTGTAGCCGGTCTTGAATTAACTATATAATTTGCTCCGGTTCCTATTGTAGTTGTGTCTAATGTAATTCCACAATGTGTACACGCTTCCTGAAGTATTTCCCTGATGGTTGCAGGATATGCCAAAGTACTTTCTGCATATGGTAAATCAAGAAATAATATCTTATCATAAGCCTCAATAACTATTGTGTCTCCTGAATCCTGGGCACTGTTAATGTAAAATATTCCCTTTGTTACATATTCAAAGCTGTCTTCTACTAAAAGACCTATCTTTGTTGATATTCTTGCATCTGTCAGGTCCACATCTTCAAATCTTTCATCCGTGTTATCGATTGTCAGCGATAATTTAGCCGCCACAACACTTCCTACATCAAATGTACTGTCAGATGATGTAGCCGAATTAATGGAATATGCCAAAACATCTGACATAATTAATGGTATTTCCGTATCATCTTTAAGAATAATTTTATCCTGCAGGTCAAATATTCTATCTTCCTTTATTGCTTCTTTATATGCTTCTGTTACATTAATCATTTAATTTCCTCTTTACTGTTGAATCAAGTCTACTGTTGCCGATTTGTAATAAAAAACTCCATCCGACAATCTTCCTAAAACTTCTTTAGTTAATGTTCCTCTGTATGTCTTAATAGTTATCAAGCCACCATCATCTCTGAACGTAACCGGGAAAAATCCTCTTGTTAGATTTTTCTTAATTTTTAAGTATTCATTTTCTGTTAAAATTCCCCATGTTATGCTTACTGTCTTTTTTTCTGCAACTACATCACCTGTCATTTTTCCGTTTAATGTTCTGCCTGTATCTGCCGTCCATATCAATTCATCTGCTATTGACAAGCTGACAGGCGCAGGAAGTTCAACACTTCCTGCCTTTAATACTGCTTCTGCCATATCCATTACTCCTATACTATCGTCACACTATTAAAACGTCTGTCTAATGCTGCTTTCTTTGCTTTTTCAAGTCTTGCCAATTGTTCGCCATCGATATTAAATCCAACACTTGAAAAAGCTGCTATAATTCTGATTACTGCTCTGTCCATTATTCTTGCTAATTCATCTTTTGTGATTCCGTTACCGCCAGCTTTACTTACTGCCTCATCTACCATAGCCTGTAATTTGTTTTCAGGTGCAACAACTTCTCCCTGATGTCTGTTATCACCAATCATTGCAAGCTGTGGAGTGTTCTTTTTAACAAAACCACCTTGTGCAAGTTTTGGTGTAAGTTTAGGTATTTGAGGTACTGATATTGGATTTTCACTCCATAGACTTTCAAATGGTTTTACGTTACCTATTCCAACGCCTCTGATTTTATTAAGCATGCCATTTATAGAATTAAACGGCATTTTAATAATCTTATTTATTCCATCTATTAATCCATTAACTACTGTCTTAAACGTATCAGCTATACCTTCCTTTATTCCGGTAAATATCTTTCCACCTGTACTGAATACATCCTTAACTGCTGTCCACGCAGCACTAAACTTTGAGCTAAACCAATCAACTACATTGCTAAAGCAACCTTTAATTGCTCCCCATACATCTTCTTTAAAGAATGATTTTACATTTGCAAACGCACTTTTGACTTTATCATATGCTCCTGTAAACTTCTCACTGAAGAATGTTCCAACATTAACGAAAACTGTTTTAACTGCGTCATATTTAGTCTGAAACCAACTACCCATTCCTTTAAATGTTGTTGATATAGCTGACCATGCTACCTTAAATGGCCCGCTTATGACTGTTCCAACTGTTGCAAGTATTCCTTTTAATGCTGTAAAGAAACCACTAAAGATTCCCTTTATTCCATCCCATGCCTTTTTCCAATCACCTGAGAATACTCCTGTAATAAAGTCTACTACTCCCTTTGCAGTTGTAGTTATTCCATTAATTACAGTTTGAATACTTTCTATATAAGTCTTAACTATTCCTACTATAGTTTGTAATATAGGGTCTATTTTTTCTTTTAATTTTGAAAATGCATCAGGTAATGTTGTAGTTAAAAATTCCTTAATTGCATCAAAGCACACAAAGAAGGCACTTTTAATACCTTTCCAAATTTTATCAACAGCTTTCTTAAACCAATCGCACTTGTTATACAGCAATACAAATGCTGCAATTAATGCTGTAACTGCAACTACTATTAAAGCCAAAGGATTTGCATTCATAACAATATTTAATGCCTTTTGTGCTAATGCGGCTGCTTTTTGCGCTACTGTTAATGCAATAGTTTTTGCAGTACTTGCGGCCTTCACTATTGCATCTTTTGCATATAGCGCAACAATCTTGGCTGTTTCGATATTGTCCTTTATCTTTGCAACGGTACACGCTGATATAGCTTTCTTCATTTTTTCCAAAATTGACACTATACCACCTGCATTTACAATAAATTCGCCGAATTTTATTGCTTTCCATGCTGCCATAAATCCTGCTACGGCAACTGTTGCTGTCCTGATTGTTCCCGGATGTTTTTCACACCAATCCGAGAATTTATTTAGTACTCCATTAATTCCATCCCATATTGTGGTGAATGCACCAGCTGTCCAACTTGCAATTTTAGTTAATACGTTATCCCATAGCCATTTAAACAATGGTTTTAATGCTTCAATTACTGCATTAAGTATGTTTATTGCATTTTTAAGGGTTTCTAAAAATCTTGGGACTACTTCATTAGCTGTCCATGTACCTAATGGAACTAATACATTTTTCCAAAACCAAAGTAAACCCTCACCTACATTAATGGCAAATGGAGTTAGTGCTTTCCATAAATTATTTAAGGATTTTTCTATTTTTCCATAATTTATATTGTTTAATCCATCATTTAATGCTGATATAAATTCAGGTAATCCTTTGCCTAATGTCCATTTGGCAACTGGAACTAAAAAATTAGTATAAAAGCCTTTAAGTGCATTCCAACTAAAACCAGCCAATTTAGACAAACCTTCATTGTACAGTTTTTTTAATGCTTCTGTTGTTGGTGCCAGTTCTTTTTGCATGTCCTTGAAAATCTTTGCAAATTTCTTTGAATATCCATCTAGTTCTGTCTCGCCTTTATTAAGACTTCCATAGTCAACTTGACTACCGGCTACTGAACTACCATTACTTCCATTGCTTCCTGATGATGAATCATCTGATGTTGGTTCAGTTAATTTATTTATCTTGTCAAAGCCTGCAAGTGATTTTTCAACTTTTTTTGCCGTCTTTGTAGCAGTATCTCCTATTGATTTCACATTACTGTTTGCATCAGAAGCGGCTGCAGAAGCATTTTCCATTCCTGTTGCTATTCCAGTTGTGGATTTTTCTGCATTCTTGTTACCTGTAATTAAGTCTGTAAATGCTTTAAATGCACTTGCAAGCGTTGCCAATTTGCCTAAAAGTACATTAACTGCCTTAATAACCGGAGTAAACACATTAATTAACCCCTGACCTAAACTTGCTTTCAGACTGTCAAACTGCAATGCTAATAATCTTGTTTGATTTGCCCAACTGTCTGATGTTCTGGCGAAATCGCCTGTAGCATTTGATAACTGTTGTTGAACAAATGCATATCTTAACGCAACTTTTTCCTGCTCATTCATCTTTGCAGTTGTTTTTCCATAACCATTAGCAAGAGCATACTGATCTAACGCTGTTTGTGTCATTACTACACCTAAATCTTTTAAAGATTCAGTTTCACCTGTAAATACAGATTTTATTTTTGTATATGCTTCATCCTGACTAATGTTATAAAATGATGCCACATCACCGGCTAATCCTGTTAATGTGGTACTCATATTAGCTGCTTCTTTTTCTGTAAATCCAAACGCTGATGCCATCGAGCCAAATGTACCGGCATATCTCTTGGCCATAGTTTCTGATAATCCAAATTGAGCTGCTGCACTTTTAGCGAATTTATCAATTGTACTACTCATATTTGGGAATGCTACATCGACTACGTTCTGAACTTCTGCTAAATCACTACCTAATTCCAGGCATTCTTTTCCAAAGTTAACTATTCCTTTAACAGCAAAGGCAGAAGCTATAACTGCCCCTGCCTTTTTTGCAACTGATTTTATTCCGTTTAACTGTGACTGAAATTGATTCTGATTAATAACTAAATCAAGTCCAATCTGACCTACACTTTCAGCCATATTCTCTCTCCTTTCTAAAGCAGGCACGCTCTCCTACTCTAAGGTGGAGATTATTGGCTCTTGACTTCATTTTTTCTTTTCCTGATAAACTCTATGTAATTAATTTGATTACATCGTGGGCATTTAATTTCACCCTTAAAGATGTCCGCTTTGCATAAGGTTTGCCCACATATATTGCATTTAATTCTATACATTTAACCCTGCCATTCTCATAAACATCTTTTCTATGTTCTGCATTGATTTCTCTGCATCTTCTTTTTTTACTGTTGCCCGTGAATGTTTCGATAACCATTCATTCCTGATTTTCCTTTGTTCATCATTAAAGTTCTTTAGTATCTCCTTGTCTGTTTCTGCTCTAATGGAAACTATTCTTCCAAGTGCCGTATCTGGTGAAATTCCTATTAGCAAGCTCACAAATTCACTCCACCGCATTGTTTTTAATTCTGCCAGCCTTATTCCATACTGAGATGCAAAAGAACTCACTATGAGGTCAAAATCATCTATCAGGTCATAGAATGTATCTACTCCCCCGACTGTTCATTCTCACTTCCGGACGCAAGATTAATTGCAGCCATTACTACAGTGTTATAGTCTTTGAAATTAAGATGTAAAGAATCTAATTTCTTTTTGCTTTCTTTTGTAAATATGATTTCACACATTTCAAGAACATCCTTAGCCGTTGGTTCATCTGTTGCAAGACCCATTACTTTCAATAAGTTTTCTGCACTTGCATCAACTTCGAGTTCTATATCTTTTACTTTTAATCTTGGGTTTTCTTCAAAATCTAATTTATCTGTAATATCAATAATCTTTGACATGTTATATTCCTCCTAATACTAAAATGGAGCAAGGCTTTTAACCCTGCTCCTTAATTCTAAATTGCCGGTGTTACAGTTGGCTTACCGTTACTCTGAACTTCAAATTCAAGTGGTCCTACTGCTGTACTGTCACCTGCTCCAAGTGCTGTTACGCTAAAAATTGCATTTTCCATTAGTACTACTGTGCCATCTGGGAATGTCCACTGAAAACATCCTTCTGCATCCCTACCATTTACAAATGCTTTTCCTGCTACGTAATCATTTCCTGTATCTCCGTTGTTTCTTTTTCCGGATACTGAGATTGTCAATGCTTTTGCTGTCATTAATCCTCTCTGCCATCCTTCTGCATCCATTGGTGTCCAGTTTTCAATACCATTGTCAAATGACACTGAAAAACTTTCCATATCAGCTATGTCATTTAAAGATGCCTTTGCAGCTCCCACCTTAAACGCATTTTTATATACCGGAAAAACTCCTGAATTTTCTGCTGACATATTATACTCCTTTCGAATAATAAAAATCTATTTCTATAACCCTTTCGTATACTCCTTTTTCATCTGTTCCTACATCTATAGGTTCTGAATTAAGTAACTTTATATAAGGGATATGAACATTGTTAATTGTTACATTTGTCTGGCTTCTTAAAACATTCCATAAAGCCATCGCTTTTTCTTCTGTTTCATCTGCATCATTTGACCAATGCAGAAGTATTGATACAGGTTTAATGTCATATGATGACTTTTCACCTATACACATTCTTGGCTGATCAGATGTTCTTCTCTGATATACTCCAACAGATTTATCCTGCTTGTTATCTAACTTTCCCATGTAATAATGTTCAGCTATATCAAACTGCTTCAACCAGTCTTTTATATCCTTTAAAGAAATCATCTATATACCTCCAAGTTTTTTGTACAATTGTTTATATGTTTTTCGTGCAAAATCCTTTTTTGAACCATTTTCAAGATAATCCTCTGCCCATCTGCCTTTTGCATTTGGATTTTCTGATTTTGTAAAATTAAACTCAGGATGATAGTACAATCTTCTTGCATATGGAGTATTAAAAGCAATTGTAATCTTTCCGCTTGCACTGTCAGAATAATCTACAAAAGTCTGTGTATTCTGTAAATTACCTGTATCAAATGGAATTACCTGAGACTGAACCATATCAGTATGTACTGCTTCCGCAGTCATTTCTAATGCCATTCTTTGTGCTTTTGTTAATTTTGCTATCCTACCCATATTCAATTTGATAGTTGAACTTACTTTCATATTACACCAACTCCAATAACGTATAATTTACACTTCCATCCGGATTTCTTGCTTTTGTTCCCTGATATATTGTTCTTTCCACTCCAAACACTGTTACTTTCCCACTACTTATAACAGCCTGCTCCGGGCATATATCTCCACAAAAATAAGCTTTTCCGCTTAAAGTTACTATCTTCTGTTCTGCGGTCATTTTTGTATATGCCATGTCCTGATAATTACACTTTAATTCATCATTAAGTGCAATTAAAGGAGCACCTGTTTCAGATACTCCTTCTTTATAAATAGTTACATTTATATCTGTCTTGCACATCGATTTTGGTACCAAATTAGGATATTTCATTACACACCTACCAATCTGCAGCACAACCCTGTCTGCTCTAATAAAGCATATAAATCTTTTCTAATTGCGACTCCATCCTCAATATATAAATTCCATGAACTACCAAAATTCATTGATACTCCATTAAGTGAATAACTTGATAATACAGTATTAATCATGTCTTCATTTTCATATTCAAATTCTGCCTGTCTGTATACAACCTCTTTTACCACATCTTTTTGAAATTCCGTAAGATTATCAAATCCTTTGGCAACAATTCTGTTAAATGTCAGTGCATCAATATGTCTGCTTGCCTGCCTCAACATCTTATCAACATCATCTTGTGGTATTAACTCTCTGGCAGTTTTCAAATATTCTTCCAAAGACACATAAGGGGTGTAAGCCATAGGCTCACCCCCTATTCTGCATTACTAGCTTTGATTTTTTTGATAATTCCTTCTTTTGATGTGGCATTACCTAAATCAATTCCATGTTCTATAGCATATGCTTTTAATTCATCCGCTTCCATTGCAGAGAATTTGTCACCTGAAATTTTATTAAGCTGAGCTTTCAACTCATCCCTTTCTTTAACCACCTTTTCATATTCTGCATATGAAACTGTAGTCTTAGGTGAGTGTTCTAAAATTTTACCTTCATCATCGTAAATATCATATCCTAATGTAAGATATTCATCTTTCTGCATTTCAGATATGTTATATACCTTATTATCCTTTACCGCTCTCATGGTATTGCCTCCTATTCTGCTGCTGCATGAATGATACATCCCTCTTTCATAAGTTCATCAATAGCAAATGTACCATTAAGTTTTCTGTTCTGATATAAATAGTTGTCCGCAGTTCTTGAATCTGTTCCAGGTTCAAATACTGTAATGAAACTATACTTGTTTCTTGATACCTGACATTCAGGATCAATTAACATGTAATCCATCTGAACCGCTGATACATCAGCTGTACATCCTGAAGTAAAGTTATATTTGGACTTAAATCTTGCAGATGGAACTTCCTTAATCATTCCAATATCATCGATAGAATGAACTCTTCTGTCGATTCCCTTTGCTCCGCTTACTTCAAGTGTTCTCTGAATACCCTCTGCATTCTTAAGCAACTTAAGGTAAGCTGGTGTACAATAAAGAATAACTCTGTCAAGTGGGACACCTGCATCTGTCATAGCTTCCAAGTTATCATCAAAATCTGAAAGAACATTTGCTGTTGTAAGAGCTGTTGTCTTAACCTTCGCACCTACTCTTTTAGCTTCTGAATAAAGCTTACTAAATGTATAGCAGTCTGCTTCAGGAATAGCCTGAGTTGTTTCAAATCTCTTCTGAATGTTTGCAATTGTTACTACTAAATTAGTTTCATCAACATCTACCGGGTCGATTACAAACTCAATATCTCTGTCGTGATCTAATGTCTTTGTTTCATACTCATTTGAATATGAACCTATGTTAAAACCTAAACTACCTCTTGTATGGTCCTTATATCCACTTACTGATAATTTAGGAATCTTTAAGTTTTTACCATTCACAATCTGAATGTCTGAATTTGAATTATATAAATCTACAGAAACCTGTGACTGACCATATAATTCGATTAAAATGTTGCTGAAAATATCAGCGTACTGTAATGCTGCCATGTATTACTACCTCCTATTTTTTCTTTATTCCAAAGATGCCTCTTAATAAGTCATCCTGGTTTTGCTGATTATTACTATTTGGAGCTCCAATCTGTGTAAATCCCTGATTATTATTTGCTCCACTATCTGCCGGTTTCAAGGCTGGTACATCTTCTAAAACCTTGTTTATTGCTGCTTTTACTTTTTCAGCATCAACTGTTCCATCTGTATTCATTACTTCCTTAAAATCAGCCATTTTTATTACATATGGAATAGATTTTGCATCAATTCCTAACTCCACAGCCTGTATTGTTGCTGAATTCTGAACCACAAGCTGCTGATTCTGACTTTTAGTCTGTGCAAGCTCTGTCTGCATTCCTGCAACATCAGGTGTATTCTTTGCTCTCTGCGCTTTGTAACTGTTAATTGCCTGTGTCACTTCATTTTCTGACATTCCCTGCTGCTGAAAGAACGACCTTAAAGCCGACTGCTCAGCTCTTGCAGTTCTGCTATTAACAATTCCGTCTAACTGTTCCTGGGTATATGTTGCACCCTGATTGTTATTTCCAGTATTTTGGTTACTGTTACCATTTCCGGCATTGTTCTGGTTATTATTACCGTTTCCGTCTCCATTACCTTCTCCTGAACCTTCTGCAAAAAACTGAATGTTCATAGGCAATAATGTTCTTCTTATCATATTCGTTTTCCTTTCCGTTTTAGCTCGTCAGCTTATTCCGAGAGTTTTAAGCCATCACGTTTTGGGCATATAAAAAGCACCTACTTGCTTGCAGATGCCTTTGGTTCATCTTTTTCAATTACTGCGCCTATTTTTAATAAATATTCCCTGCGCTCTTTTGTCTTTGCCTTTACCTCATCTCCGGCTTTCACTAAGACAAGGTTATTATCCTTGTCATAGAAATCAATTTTAGCTATTAACATGAACTACCTCCTATTCTTCATTTTATTGCATTAAAAAAACACCCTTTCGGATGTTGTTAATTACCTTTATTAAATTCCCGGAACTATTTCTTTGATTCCTTTTGCCATTTCGGCAGCTCTCTTCATTAGACTGTTTTGTTCTAAATACTCCAAACCTTTTAATGTAATTCGGATATTATCACAATTAACAATAATTTCTCCTATGGTATTTGTTCCAACTCTTGCACCTTTGATGTAACCTGCATCAGACATCATTTCAACATAACGTGACCAACGTTCTTTTGTTACTCCAAGTGATTTGTAATCAATTGCTGACATGTCAAATTCCGGAAGATCCATTGCTTTTTCCAATGTTGAAAGAATCTTGTATACCGCTTTGAAATTATCCATAATTTCTCCTTTTTATATAAAAATACCACCTAATCTTTCGACTGGGTGGTACTAAATAAATTCAACTTTTCTATTTAAGAAATTTTCATTTGATTCAATGGCTATACATTGTGGCATATCATAAATAGGAACTGGCTCAAATTCCTTCCCTTCAATACGAAACTTATTGTATCCCCTCTTTGGCATTTCATCCAATTTTAAAACTGCATATTTTCCTATTTGGAAATTGTCAATTACTTTACTCATCCTAAGCACCTCCTTTTACTTATACTTTTTTAACTGATTTTTATAGGATTCTAGTTGCTTTTGTGTTAATTCAACTTCTTTTCTTGGTATTTGATATTTACTAGCATTCTCCAACAAATATTGTTTAGCATCTATTTCATTGAGTATAGTACGTAATGGTTCTTTTTTGTCATTGTTTAATTTTACTTTATTTTGCTCAAAATGATATGTCTCCTCTAATACTTCACTAACGCATACATTCTCTCTAAATAACAGTATATCACCTATATTAGATGCTGCTGCCTCCATTTTATCAAGATGCTCTTCTACTTCCTTTGTTCCTCTTAGAATAATGGCTCCATTCTTTCGGGCTTGAATTGTTAGTTTATCAAAAGTTTTATCTGATATAAACTTAAATCCTTCCCTTGTATCATCCATTTTTCTAAATATTTCTTTTGATTTCATTATATCAGAACTATGCAATTTTTCAATATTTTTTACTCCCGCCCTTACCTTTGCATTTTGATATTCAGAATCATTTTTCAGGCTTTGTGCCTGCTCTTCCCATTGTTCCTTTCTAACAGCATATTGCTTCTTGTTTTCTTCATCCAATGAATAATTTGATAACCTATCAAACTTATCTATGTTTCTCTGTATTAAGTTGTCTCTATTCTCTTGTTTTTCTGCAATTACCGCCCGCTTCATTTCTTTCTTTGTTACCTTTTCAGGCTTTGCAGAGATGCCTGGAAAATATGTTGTATGTCCATCTTTGCAGTTTGGATGATATAAACCGCCTGCCATAGCCTGAGACATTAGCGGATATGGTCCATCACTTGCTTTTCCACCACTCCATACATCATCTATTAATATCTTTCCAGTCCATCTTCCACATTTAGGACAAGGTAAACCGCGTTTATTTACTATAACTGTTGTTATGCCCCATTCCTGACGTTTAGTGCCTTCGCCCTGACAATATGCTCTAGTATTTGCTGTTCTTAAAGCCATTCCAGCATACGAAGCAATATTCACTCTTGCACCATTCTTATACTCTATACAATTAATTCCACGGCTTAAAAAGTCTTTTGTGGCCATATCCACTGCCTTTTCATAAGTTCCAGCTCCCGTATTGTAGTATATCTGAGAATTAAATATTACTTTTCTGTACTGGTCATTTGCCATTCTGAGCATTGCAGTTTCTGCTTTTCTCATGCTGCTATTAACCTCATTTAGCAATGCATCTAACTTTCTATCGTTAATACGAAAAAAAGCACCTTCAATGGTGCTCCCTGCCTTATGTGTTAACTTTGCTCCCTTTTTTATTGCTTCAAGAATGGCTTTCTCCTGTTCGGTTTCTCCTGTTCTTCTATGTAGCAATATGGACTTTTCAATATTTCTGTTAATATCTGCAAATATCTTGGTGAACTTCTTTTGATTCTTTTGCTTGTATACATTAAGAGCCTTAAGCTGTTCTGCCTGCCATGAAGTCCAGTTCAATCCTTCTTTCATTTCTTCTGCTCTGTGATGTGACAAATTTCGCATCATGGAATTTATAAGTTCATTCTCAATTGCTCTGAAAGCCTCTTCAACGTCATAATCCTTTGGCATATCTTCTAATCAACTCCGTTAGCATATACTTTAAAACCAGCCTTTTTAAACTGTCTTTTTAAACTTTTTACCTGAGTAACTGAATTACATTTATCATTTCTCATTTCAATTACTTTGTCTTTCTCCAATGCATATATTCCTCTTGGAACTTGCTCACTTGCAAGTCTAAGAAGGTTCATTGCCTTGTTCTTGGACATTTGGTATACTTTTTTCCCTACTATTACCTTCATCAGTTAAATCTCCTTCCATATTCAAAGCCGGTTCCTGTTCGTCTGCTATTCCCTGCTCTGCCTTTAATCTTGCAACTTCTTCTTTTTTCCACTCTTCATCTTTTGTATCACCATACAGTTCCTCAACGGATGCTTCTACACTCATAATTCCCTGTGTCTTAGCTTTTCCAACTGTCTCTACCTGACTTTCAAATGACGGATTAGCATACTCACTAAAATCAATTGTGCATTTAACCTCTGTTAATGTTTTATTTTGACTTATATTGATAACATCAAATACTTTCTGAATAAATAAAGGTATCTGGTCCTGTAAGATGTCTACTATATTTCCTCTTGTATAAAGAGTAGTCTTTTCTTTTTCCCTCTGTGCTTCTGCATTGTCTAACTTCTTCACATCAATTCCCAACGTGCTAGGACTTATAATACCCTGCAGGCACAAATCCAGGGCAGTAATGTACGTTGCCAGATACGATTCGTGTGGAATTGCTGGCTGTGTCACTTCAATTTTATTTTGAGAATTTTCAGACATATCATCACCTTTTGCAATATAAGAATTGTCAAAGGCATTTGGTTTGATTATTGCTCCGTTTTCAGGATTTCTTGGAAGTAATGATTCAGGAATCCACTCCTTACTTCGCCCTTTTCTTAAAGCGTCCATCCATTGACTCCATGCTTCATCTAACGCATCAAAATCATCCGTCTTTTTATCAAAGATAGACTGACCTCTTCCCTCCCACTTTGCACTTTCTCCAAACTTTATTGGGTGTGCCATCATTACTGATTCATCAAATGCAACATCGGTTAATCCACTCAACATTGGAATTGTATTAACAGCAACACTTACCTCATCCATTTCTCTGTAAAGTTTGTAGGCAATATAACCATATCCATAATGTTCTTTTAAGTAGTAGCTTGTATCGTTGTATCTATATTCAGTAGTAAAAACTACTTCCTGTATTCGTCCTCTGTTATACACATAATCAACTTTATCTGCTCCATAAAACTCTATAATCGGATATTGGCTTATTTTTGTATCGAGTGATATTTTAAATGCACCATCACCTAATACAAGCATCTTAGACGTTGCCTTTTTAAGTATTTCTTTAAAGTTATTATCTTCTGCTATATCGTCCCATGTCCTTTTGTCTGTATCTTTTGCAAATGTAATTTGGCTAAAATCATTAATAATAATGTCAGTCAATCGGTCAACTATAATCCCTGGTAAGCCTGTATGTATTTTTCTTATCTCTCTTCCAACAGTTGAACGTGCAGCCCAAAACTTCACACCATCAGAACCACCTGGAATGTTTTGATAAAGCTGTGTCAGTTCGTAGCTATCACCACGATACCAAATAAGATTTTTTACACAGTTTCCATCATAATTAAGTAATTCCCTAATGTTAAACGTCTGTTTTGGAGCGTCCTGTATTCTTAAAAAATGTCTTATTCCATCTCTCATTTTATCTAATAACCTCATTCTTTATTTACTCCTATTTTCTTTCTGTATGGAATCCAATTGTACTGAACTGAGTTAACCATATGATCATTGCCGTCTTCCGGTTCCTGGTCCTTTTCCTCTTTCCATGAATACTTATCTAATTCCTTTTGATATTCCTTACAGGTTTCAACAATTGAAAAACTTGACTGAATGTCTTTATCATCATTAAAGTTCATCCAACCAAGTTGTAATATAATTCTATCTATAATTTTCACACCCTTATATGCTTCATTGAACACATATAAGCATTGTGCGTGTTCTCGTTTAAACTTTTTTAATTCAGTTATGGTTGCCTGGTCAGCAGAATCAATAAACGTCTGCTTTGCAAGTCCCCATTCTGCTCTGTTTCTTTCAAGAAAATCATAATAGTTTTTAGCAGTATCTGACGGAGCTAATGGAACTCCTATTTCAGCATTGTTATACACTCTTTCATCCAAAAGTATATATCTGCCTCTATTTGTTATTCCTGCAAAACTCATGGCTATTGTATCAGGACTTTTAGTTGAATACGCTGTATCTAATCCACTTGTATATATTTCAAACCATTCTGTCTGCTTTTTATCTGCTCTGTTTCTGATAAATGCTTTTGCTTTATCAACTGTAATAACATGATGCTTTCTGTCAAATATGCTGAATACAAGACCTGTAGCCTTTCCTCTAAGACCTAATATTTTGTTTTTATACATTTTGGTTCCAACCGGAACCGCATCTATTTTGTCCTGAATATCCTGCTCTGTTAAACTAGCATTATCATAAAAAGTAAAATACCAATGAACCCAGCCAACTTTTTCAGGTTCATTTAACTCTGCCAGCAATTCTTCCGGATAATCTTTAATATATTTTTTTAAAGGTCTGCTATGATTAATAAATTCTTTATATACCGGCAAATCAGGGCTGTCAGGATTTGATGTAGTCATCATATACTTACATCTATGTGAGATTTCTCTTAAAAACTCCATATCTGCCGTATTAACTTCATCAATGTAAACACAGCCCTGTTGTGAACCTAATACCTTTTTCCAACGTGCCTTATTATCATAACCACACACGTAAATTATCTTTTCACCATTTGGTGTTTGGTACTTAATATGAGATAAACCAATTTTGCCCTGACCTTTAGGATAATATTCAGCTAAACCATCGAACTGATCTAAAAGGCCTCGTTCATTGTTAATTACGTTCTTCTCAACAGTCCCAAGGTCTGCTCCTGCAATAACATGATACTTAATATCGCTCTTTGCCACCATAAGCATAAACTTAAATATACCTACAGTAGTTTTTCCTGCTGCAGTAGTACCTTCAAGATAATCTCGCTTAGTTTCTGTTAATATAAATTCTTTAAATTTAGGTGATAGTATTAACAAATCTACTCACCCTCTCTTACAGGTGTCATTTGAGCTAAAATACTAGCAATGTTATCCAACTTCTCTGCTTTCTTTTCCTCTGCTTCGTTATTTACGTCTATCTTATCAGCATATAAACAATATCTCTTACCAAGAAGCTCAGCTGCTTTATTTGCATCTGAAACTCTTGTAGGTATTTCAACTATTTGGGGTATTTCTTCCTTAACTGTTTGCTTTCTCATTGTCCCTTTTTCATCTGGAACATATGTAGATGTTTCTCTGCTCAAAGTAACTACAACATTTTCTTTATGTTCCCTTCTCATTACTGATGTGAGATACTCCAATACTTCCTGTGCGTCTGCTGTTTTTTCATTGTGCAATTCAGCTAACTGCTTTTCTATATATTCTTTAATCTCCGGCTTATTCATAAGCCTGGAAGCAGCTGCAGCCGCAACATTATCATTTTTGACATTTTGATATGCCTTTTTGTATGCCATTGTTTTGTTAAAATCTGGATCCGACAAAAGTTCATCACAAAATTTCTGTTCCTTAATTGTCACTGCAACCACTCCTTTCTGATTTATTCAAATTGTGTAAACTTATTACGCTTTTTACTTATGCATTAAAAAAGCACCCTGATTAAGGATGCTCTTTCATTCTTCGATGACTCTATAAATACTTAATTTCGGAGGAGGAACTTTAGTTCCCTTTGGGTATTTATCATATTATAACAATATCATATGTTCAATGTGAACTTCTATGAACACTTTAAAAATTTTTCAATTTCTAATAATGCTCTTCCATGTAATTTCAAAATCCATCTGTAACTGTAATCTAATTCACATGCTATCACTTCCCATGTCTTAGACTGGCAATACCTTTTATATAATATTTCCCTATGGTCTGTATTTTTTAACTTTGAAATCGTTGTCATAATCTCTGCTCTAATCTCAACTAACTTACGAACCTCTGTATTCCACTCTTCTATTCTTTCCTCGATTGTGCAAATTGTATCTGCCATCTTGTCCTGCGATGTAGAAGATATAACCCTTTCGCCCTGACTTATTGCACTTGTACTTGTTACCAGTTCCTGCAATGTCTGTATTTCTTCTTGAAGTCTCTTTATTCTATGTTCTGCTCTGCTTACCTGGAGCAAATACTCTTTAGCTTTGTTTGTTTCTGCCACGTTATCCATCCTTTCTGTTTTTGAATATAAAAAAACCAACCACCGAATATTGGTAGTTGGTCCTATACCTTTAGTTCACTGTTCTTTTTGACATAAAATCTTCTCTTCCCATAGCGATATAAATTTTGTTGTTTTTTTTACGCAATTGAAATTTTTCTTGTTGAGTATATGTAGGTTCTTCATAGGTATTTGTATATTCATAGTTTAAATTAATTTCATTTTTCTTACTTTTTCCAAATCCCCTGTAATCGATAATAAATTTAAATGTTATTTTCTCCCCTGACGCTAAACCAAAAGGAGCCATACAATTTTTTTCATTTATTTTCATTTCAATATTTACAGCATTTCCTTGTCCCATATTTTCTAGAACATAATCTATCATACAAATATGCTCCATATATTCACTTGCTTTATCTAACAACTCATTATTTCCATCACTTGCCTTACTATATACATCAATCATATCAATTAATGTGTTAGTCATAGATTTGGATATTTTTATTTCAAATTCATTATTAATTTCTATAAAGAATGTTTTTCCCTGAATCTCTGAAAAAATCTTTGGATTGAGCACTAAATCTCTATCTGAACTCAGCATCGGATTAATTTGCCTTATATAATTTTGTTTGTTCTGATAAGTATTATAATCCAAAGTTATATAAACACCATAAACTGCTACTATTGAGCCCAAAACACTTCCATAAAATTGAAGCATTTCTTTTGCTCCCCATAATGTTACATATCCAGTATTCCTTTTATATGACTCGTTTATAAAAATAGGAATTAAAGTAGCTACAACAATCATCGCTATAAAAACAAGGATTTTTCTCCATGTGAAATAATTTTTTATAACAACCACTCTCCTTATTCTATATTTACAACAAATTATATCAAACCAACTACCTCTATTCAATTATCAATGTTCGACCTTTATCGACTAATCATCATCCCATTTTCTTGCGTCACGTTCCCTGCGTCTGTCGTCTCTGGAACTCATACCGCAAAACGAGTACATTATAGCTGCCACAATTACTGTAACAGCTACGATTATTAATTTAATCATTCATTCCACCGCCTTTTACGATTTCTATTGCATCCTTTAAACCTGAATCATAAAATATTTCTTGAATTGTGCCTCCAAATCCTTTATTATTTTGTTTTTTACCTAATTGCTCCACAACCTTATCCACGTCATAGGCTGTCTGCTGATTTTCAATCGCTTTTATGCAATCTTGAATTACTGCACTTACTTTTATGCTTTCAATATCTTGCACATCAATAGGGCTTTGCTGTAACATAAAATCATTTAAATGTAAAATCACTTCATCTGCATCTATTAATCTCATTCTGTTCACTCTCCTTTTTCCTGAAAAATTCATAAAAAGATTTTGGCTCAATAATTAACCTCTTTTCCTTTCCACATTTTGTACATATGAATTCTGCTTCCTCGCCCGCCCAAATTGAATGTAATGCATAAACATGGGGTCTGCATAAGCATTTAATTCTTGTTTTGTTTGCTCTATAATCTTTTATCTCGTTTTTGATATTAATTACTATCTGCTCAATTATACAAAGCACAGCAACTATTCCAATGCCTGTAAATAATCCAATTAATAGCCTAAGAATGTTCATTCCTAACACCTCACTTTGCAATCTAAATTTTTATTTAAAGTTCTAACACGCATCCTATTGGGATATATATAGTTGTTATTTTCAACTCTATAAGGTATTCCTAAAATAGAACTCAACTCTTCAAGTTCCTCTGTATAATCAATGTTTCGATAGTCTCTAACAATAACAAACTCGTGATACTGTCTTTCCATTACTTTTCTCTCTCGATATGACATATCATAGCCCCATACTTCATACAGCATTTCCTTACGCTTATTTTCTTTTTTACGTCGCCTTTTGTTCATCTACTGCTCCTCCTCGTATGGTTCTGGTAGTGGTTGCCATGCAATCACATCGAATACACTTTCATAGCCATTTGACCAACCATGATGATAATATGACACTCCTATCATTCCATCTTCATTAGTGGTTAAATATGCTTTTGCTTTTGGTTCAAAAGTTTCAGGCAATCTCTCACTGCATTGAATCCAGCCATTATTTTCAAGGTTAAAATCTTCTTTGCATTCTTCATAACCTTCCTGATGAGCTTTGTATAGTTCTTCTTCCAATAACTCTTTTGCTGCGTACAATCTCCACTCATCTCCATCTTCATACAAATCCATTGGTACTTCTTCTGGAACATTAAATTGAATTAAATACTCTCCAAAATAGTAAGATTCTTCCATTGCTTCAAATGCTTCTCTAACTGTAATCTTTCCACGCTTTTTAGTTAGTTTAAAATATTGCGTATTTCTAGAATCTAATTCTTTTGTAATTTTGACCTTTGCCATTCTTAATCCTCACTTTCTATTTCTCTCACTCCTTAACATTTTTTAACATTTCACATAAAAAAACTACCAACCAAATAATGGCTGATAGTTTTCTTAATTACTTATTCTGTTCAATAAACTCGTTCATCATTCTTGTAAGCTGGCTTGCTTTACTTACTCCCAGCTTATCACAGGTTTCTGCAAATGCGTCAGCTACGTCTTTTTTTAACTTGTATGTCTTTGCAACATACCCTGCTTTCGCATTCCATTTCTGTGATGCGATTGTCTGACTATTTGGCTCTCCCTTAGGCATCTTATTGTTCTCCTTTACCTATTTTCTTCAATGAATTGTTGCATTAACTTTGTCAATTCAGG
This sequence comes from Eubacterium sp. LMAG:50, assembly GCF_008680265.1. Classification (NCBI taxonomy): domain Bacteria; kingdom Bacillati; phylum Bacillota; class Clostridia; order Eubacteriales; family Eubacteriaceae; genus Eubacterium; species Eubacterium sp. LMAG:50. Next base: position 60,223 of record NZ_NALP01000007.1, read on the forward strand.
ACCCTGAGACAAATGCAGTTCCTTGCACACCTTTTTAAATTCTTCTGCAACAGCTGTATTGACTTTGTATGTCTTTGCTGACACTCCTGCTTTCATATCCCATTTGTCCTGTGCTCTAATCTTCTTTTCGTCCATTTATAATCCTCCATAATTGCGGTATCGTCTCAATTAGCATATATAACGATGCACATATTACAAATACGCATCCTACTATAGACCATTCCGTTGTTAAAGCTAATATGATGGTAAACATCAAAAATGCTGTAGAAAAGTTAAACTTCTTCATTTTATTTTCTTTCCCAATGTGCTAATATACTTGTAAGAGATTGGGAGATTTCTCTCCCTTTCTCCTATGTAAGAGCCTTTATGAGTTCGGCGATTGATGTAATCAATGCTGCTATTGCTATTAACGACTTGATTACCAAATCCCATATCTTAAGGCTCTTTTTGTCTTTTCTCTTGCCCATTGGTTTTACCTCCTTCATTTGATATATTTATTGTATCATACGTGTACGTATATGTCAATACTTTTACCAAACAAATCAAGTTTTTTTTGAAATTTATCAGCCAATATTTAGTTTTCAATGTACATTTTACTTCTTAACATTTCTTAACATCTATTCATTCTGTCTTATGAATGTATCAATACCACATTCTTCTTTTAAAATTGCTATCTGATCATCCCAGCAGCTCCAATCAGGATTCATAATACATTCTGTTTTATTGTTGAATATTTCTCTAAACTCTAACAGTCTTTTTTTACCAAATCCAAATCCATCCCTTAAAGATACCATTGCCAGGATTCCCACACTGTCTACTGTCTGATTTTTCATTCCATCACACCATTCTTCAACATCTTTTTCTTTGATAGCAACTGGAAGTTTTGTAATGTTTCTTAATCGTAATTCCTTTTCCAGTCCATCAATTCCTCTTTCTTTAGCAATCTTAAAGGCATAAGCCATTCCTTCACGCCTTGCCTGCTCTTCTTTATTCATCCTTGCCATTTAAGTCTCCCTTCACTATCAAACACATCATTTATATCCATCTGCCCTTCAAGTTCATTCTTTTCCTGCATTGGCGGTAATTCGTAGTTTTCCGGTACTTCTACTGTAATCTCTATAGCTTCAAATGAATCTGAATTAGTCGGATGCCAATGTTTTCTGGTCATCTGCCATGCATATACTTCCATTTTTAATATTTTCTTTGGAATGTTCTTTAATATAACATCGTGGTATACATGGTCATTTTCAAATCTGTTTATCTTTTCTGCTATAAACTCAACTTTATAATCCTGATGTGCTTCATGTTCGCGCAGTTTCGCATCTCTCCATGCTCCATCTCCTATGTAGTATTTCGCTTTAAGTCTGCCGTTTGACCTAACCTCAACTTCTATTTCAGCAATGCAGAAATTTAATTCCACCAATTCTTTTATTGTCACTATTGTTCACCTCCTCAAATAAATGCTAACTGTTCTTTTGATGCATCTATTCTCATATTTGGCATTCGCTTTCCAACACACAATTCTGGCAAATTGGCTTTTACAATTGCTTGTGCAAATGGTGGTGGAACTGCATTACCGCATCTTTTTACTTGTTCTGTACGGCTATATGTCTTTCCCTCAAAATCGTGGTCAATAATGTAATCATCCGGGAATCCTTGACATCCATATAACTCTTTAGGCTCCAGCATTCTCAATCCAATATCCACAATTTGATATTCAACACCTTCAATGGTTACTAGTCCGAATCTGTCTTTTGATGTAATTGTGTCCAATGGCTCTTTTATGTCTTGTCCTGTTCCTTCACCATAATACTTAATCAGAAACGCTCTTACTTCTCCAAAATGCCCAGCTGATGTTGTAATTGTGTGTAGAGGTTCTCTTATATCTTGACCTGTACCTGATTTATAAAACTTACTCAAAAAGGAAGTTACAAGACCATATCTATTGCTTCCGTCAACTGTCATCAATGGCTCTTTTATCATCTGCCCTCTCACATCATCTTTACTCGTCTCTGAATGATACTGAATTAATGCTGGAGCACATAAATAATGTTTTCCACTTGATACTATTGTTGGAAGGGGTTCTCTTATGTCATGTATTCTTGGTGCTTGTCCTTGTCTTTCGCCGTATCCTATAGGTACTATGAACGGTTCCTGATTATCAATTACAAATTTCTTTATTCCTCTTGCTATTCTCTGCATTGTTTTATCGGCAAGCGGTCTTACAGCTCTGATGCCATACTTTTCCTTTATCTCTGCCGATGTATCAAAAATGCTTGGGCAAGGAATACTAAAGTCAAGTTTTGTATATGCTCCAACATAAGGTTTTACAAGTCCAGCCTTAACCTCTTCACTGTTCAAAGGTCCATGTGTATGTTTTGGCCATTTAATTGGCTTTCCATCACATCTTGCTATCATAAAGAATCTTTTCCTTTTTGTAGGTGCTCCATAGTCAGCAGCTACAAGTTCATTAAATTCAACATCATATCCTAACTCTTTGAACTGTTTTACGAATTTCTTAAATGTAACACCTTGTTTATTTTTAATTGGTCTATGGCTTCGGTTAAGTGGTCCCCATGTCTTAAATTCTTCAACATTTTCTAGGATGATAACTCTAGGCCTAACTAATCCTGCCCATCTTAATGCAACCCAAGCAAGACCTCTTATCGCTTTATCCTTAGGTTTTCCACCTTTTGCCTTACTGAAATGTTTGCAATCAGGACTAAACCATGCTAATCCAACCGGATGTCCCTTACATGCTTGTATTGGGTCAACGTCCCATACCGATTCACAATAATGTTTTGTGCTTGGATGATTTGCTTTATGCATCCTTATTGCTTCCGGATCATGATTAATTGCTATATCAACACTATATCCGGTAGCCATTTCTATTCCTGTAGATGCTCCGCCACCTCCTGCAAAGTTATCCACAATCAATTCACCTTTTATCATTTTTCTCCAGGAACTGATATATCATTACTCTGGCCAGAGTTCCGCTCCTTTCGATTTTTTATATATCAAACTGATAGTTATAACCATCTAGTGCATATGTTTTTTTTACTCTGTTATGGCAATTGATTAAATGCCAATAGTTTACAGGTTCATTAATTTCTTTCTTCATCAAACTCTTCCAATCTCTTCTGTAACATTTCTCTTTCAGCCTTAATCGCTCTCACTCTTTTTGTATCGTCACTATCCATTACTTCAGCACTAATCAGAAACATTTCCCTGCCATCTAACTGTCTGATTCTGTATTCAATCTGTTCTTTTGTCATTTTGTTTATATCCATATCTATCTCCTCATTAACAATTTACGTTCAAGTGATTCCATATCATCTTTGCTATAATTTCGTTCAGTAAAGTTTGCTTTGCTCTGCTCCGGCTTCTTTTTGTCTGACTTATAAAAATTCATCCAGCCTTTTGATGTTGCTTCTTTAACAATCTCTACAAGTTCATCATCACTACAGCCTTTATCTTTAAAAGTATTAAGCTGCTCAATGAGATTAACAATCTTGCTTCCCGGTACTGGAGCAGACCTTTCTCTCATGGCGAGATATGCTGCAAATGCATCATTCACTTTTTCTGAATCGAAATATGTATTTACTTTACTTTTGTTTACTTTACTTTTGTTTACTTTACTTTCCTTTACTTTACTTGTTGAATTTCTGCATACATTTTTTTCATTTCTGCATACATTTTTTTCAATTATGTTTACATTTCCCTTAAAATTGGCAACACTAACTAAAAGGTACTCGTCTATAACTTCAATTTCTGTTCTTCTTTTAACAACATCAAAATACTGTCTTTGTATTCTCTCCGATGTTAAAATGGCATATTCATTGAACATACTCTCGTTAAAAATACCTATCTTAATAGCATAATTCACTACCTGGTTTATTAAATTTAAATCCACACCGCTGTTCCCACCGAACCATTGCGACAAAAACAGAAGTGGGCTTCTTTCTATCCATTCACAGTAATACCCCTTATCTGAATATATCTTCTGCCAGAGTTTGACTATTACAGCAAATCCTTTTATGCCATAAGCTGCTTCAATTTCAGCCATATTATCGTTAGTGTGGCAATCTAATAGGAAACTCTCTATTCCTACTTTTGCCATGTCATTTAATCGTCTCCTTGTCTTCCTGCTTCATACTCTCTGTATATCTGCATCCAATCATCAAATGTCATTGTGACAAGAATTTCAGCATTATTCTTCTTATGAAAAACTGCTGGCAATTCGTTTTTGTTTGCATCTGATTTTGCTTGAGCCATCCAGTCATACAGTTTCATCTTTTCACAATGTTTTGCTTCAATATGTATTCCCGGAAGTCCGACAACATCCGCATCTCCATTTGCTCCACAATACTGTTGCCCTCGTCTTGCTTTATATCCGTAATCTCTGATGTGTCCTGCAAGTTGTCTTTCAAAACGTGCTCCTTTTTGTTTTGAATTAACCACCTTGTCTCCTTTCTGCCTGCCACCTTATGTAGCAGGCTAATTACATAAACATAGTTAATTAATTTCGTGATATATATTTGTTATCAGATATGTATGTTGGCATATCAATTAATAGTTACCATAATGTTCTCTAATCATTCGTCTTTCAACTTCTAAGCCTTCAATTTGGCTCATTATTCTTGCTGATTCTTGTCTTTCATGTGCTTTTACATAATTTATTTCTTCCGGAAGTGGTCTGAAATAACCTTTGCCATCCTGCATGTTAAGAATTACGGTATCTCTTCTTGCAGCCGCTATCATATCCCTTATTGCTCTGTCATCGATTCCCGTTCTGCTTCTTAGCTGTGCTCTGGTTACTGCATTCTCCCTTCCAAATGGAATGTAATCCACTATATCCATAGGCTTGTCCTCCTATTGGAAGAACGACTGTTGTACTGCCTCGGCTGTTGTCTGTGGCTGTGGCTCTGCTTCCACCTGAACATCTGCAACTTCTTTATTTTCCACATTCTGAACTTCTTCCACAGAACCCTCAACAATCATTCCTTCATCTATTTCAACATATTCCTTCGTTCCATCTTCATTAATTACTGCCATGTCACTGTCAAGAGCTGTCTGCATATCAATGCTCATACTTCCCCATTTACTGATAATCTGTCTTAACATTGTCTTGTAAGCCATTCCGTCAAAATCCTTACTCCAGAATGTCCACTTTGTTCCTTTCTTCACATCTGCAGCATAACCCTGGGAATACTTCATTGCATGAGCCTTCATCTTTTCCTTTGACCAGTACAATGCCTTCTTAAATCCGTCTGTATATTCAAACATTGCATAATAGCCCATCGTTTCTGCTTTTTCCCTTTCAACTTCGTCGGCAATTAACTTGACTTCAATTTCTTCCTCCAGGGGATTGAAGCTAATCAACTCTCCCTCCTTAATTGCAAGCACGTTTAATTTCCTGTATCGTCCTGTTCTAAGTGCCAGCTGTATGTAGCCTTTATATCCAAGCTGGAACTGTGCAACCTTAACTCCTGCATTGTTATTTTTGAAAGGAACCATGTAATACTGTCCTAACTGTGGACTTGGAGATAGATTTAAACTTTCACCCAAAAGTGCTGCACTTAATATGGATGCATTTGTACACTCCTGTAGTGATGCATTTGCATTAACTGCACTTATGATTGATGATATGAATCTTGTTCCATTCTTTCCACCCACTATGCTGTTAATCTGATTCTTAACTGCATCATTTGATAAATACGCTGTCAATGATGTTTTCTGCTGGCTTTTTGCCAAACTGTTTGATACTGCCATTTACTTTTCCTCCTTATTTAACCGGACCAAATTCTATGTTGTTGCTCTTTAAATAGTTCTTTAAACCTTCAAGCTGGCTTGCCGTTGCCCTTACTCTAAATGCAAGTTCTATGACTTCTTCCTTAACATCTTCTATTCCTATTGACTGTGCCGTATCATTAGCTACGGCTTTTACATGTTCAGCTTCTGCTTCTTTTGGAATGTGTAAGTTACCGGCATTGGCAATCTTTTCAGCTTCTGCCTTTTCTCTTTCCCTGCGTGCTTCAAGCTCTGCCTGTCTCTTTGCTTCGTATTCTGCTTTTCTTCTGGCATTCTCTTCAAATCTCTGTTTTACACTTAAGGCTTCTGCCATGTTGAAGTCTTTAAGATACGCTTCTTTCATTTCAAACTGATATTCGCCGTTATCGTTATCAATGATGTTTAATTCATTTGTTACCCTTTCAAGTAACTCTGTCATTTCCGTCTTTATGCTTTTTAGTGTGGTAGTTGCATTAAGATATGTAGGCTTAAATGCCCTTTCCCATGTAATGACTGATAACAAATCACTGCCGCCAAATATTCCATCGTAAATTTCCTGAACCTTTACGAGTTTTTCATCTCTCTTTTTCTGCTCATAAGCCTTTACCTGACTGTCAATGTTGTTGTTTGCTTCTCCAATGATTCCAATTAGTTCCTTTACCTGACTTTCAAATTCTGTATATGGCTCAAGCATCATCTTTTTAACGTCTTTTCTTTTGGTATCTAAAACCTTTATGAATTTGTTAAGATTTGCTCTGTCTGATTTTGCATCTTTAATGTTGTCGTCTGTGTATACAAGAGTTTTATAATCATTCGCTCTTGTTGTTATTTCCTGCTTTAATTCCTCATAATTCCAATCTATCTTTTTGATTGCATTTTCATCTGTTGGATTGTATATCTGTAATTCCATCTTTTCCTATTCCTTTCTGTTTAAAATTCTGGCATTATTAATGCCGGTCTTGTTTTTGTTCTTACCTTATTAATAAATTCCTGCTCTTTTTCATAAAGAAAATTAATATCTTCCTCTACTTCACTGCGTTCAATATGATAATCCTTTGTGACAAGTCTTATTTCACCATTCCAAATGCTTTTTATCTGTGCCCTTAAGACTACAAATTCATATTCAGTCACCATCAGGTAATGTAATACCTGTATGTAGTAATTGTCCGGAATGTGTTCACCATCCCATTTTTCCTTATGGATTGAACTGAACAGTTCCGTTGTCTTGCATTCAAATATTCCCTTTCTCCCGGATTCAAGCTCTGTCAACTCTCCGTCAAGAGATGCATGTGCAAAAGGATATTTATCATTAAGCAGCATGTTGTCTCCGAAGTATTCAACTCTGTATTCCGGATGATCCAGTGCAAATATTGCCCTTATGTGTTCCTCTGCCTTACTTCCGTATATGACGTATGGCTTGTCTGATATGTCGATGGGCTTTCTTATTCCTACCATCTCCTCCCAAAACTCTTCATTGGTCTTGTATGGATTTAGTCCTAAAACTGCAGCTGCATCTGAACCACCTATCTTACCTTTTCTTGCCTTAAGCCATTCAGCCTTAGTTGCATATTGAACTCTTCTTATATGGATATGTTCATTTTGTTCCAATAAACAATCACACTTTTCACCAGGGTCTAACGTTGCCCCGCAGTTAGGACATTCGTTGTAATACATATCCTGCACCTACTTTCTGCAACGCAGCCATACATCAAATGCAAATAGTCCATATATGATAATTGCTCCAATTGTTATGATTGCTGCTATCTTATTTACATTTCCGGTAGCAATCCATTTGTTATTGCTTAATACTGCACATATTAAAACTGCAATCACAACATCCTTAACCAAATGTAGGTCCCATGCAATATCTTCTAATTTGGACTTTTTAGCCTTTTGACTATTTTCGTTAATTGGTATAAAATGAAACTGTAATATTATTTTGCGAATGCTTGTCGGGACTTCCACTTCCGCAGGCATTCTTTTTTCTTGTACGTCTATCAATTTTTTATAATCTCCTTTTCATAACCTAACTGGTCAGCCGTCTGCTGGTTCAGCTTCTCAGTCATTTTCTTTTTCTCCTGTTCTGTCAAATTATCCCATTCATATTGATTTCCCTGATAATTAACAAAAATTAATACATTCATCTTTGCATCACTCCTATCTGTTATGTTTTATCCTATGCTTCACTATGGTTGTCTGTTGCCTTTTGCTTATTCCCCTTTTATACTTTCATTACAGGTGTTACAGCACTGAGTAATTGAGAAAGGAGAATTTTTAATATGAATATGATACCCGTTGCTTCTTCCAACATTGCAGCTGTTGGATATGATTATGATGGTTCAATATTACGCATTCATTTTAATTCCGGATGGACATATGACTATTACAATGTTCCGGCTTCTGTATACGAAAACCTTATGAATGCACCTTCTAAAGGCTCATATCATGCCTATAACATAAAAAATGTTTATCCGTATGCTAAGGTTTAATCAATAATGATTAAAACACGGGCAGGACCCTTTACTGTAATTTTCTTTTCTTTATAGGGTTCTGCCAAATAATGTGAAACGCCTTCCCTATTTTTTAATTCCTCAACTAATTTATAAGTTTTAATGTCTTTTAATTCCACTTACTTTGTTCCTCCTATAATTTCCACAGTGCCTGCACAATCAATGCATTGACTGTTAACCCTTTCTTCTTTGCCAGCTCCTTTAACTTTCTGTGTAACTCCACTGGTATTCTTATTGTCGTCTGTATCATTTTGTTCTCCTTTCGTTTTGATACCATAATGATACGACCTTTTTCGAGGTTTCCCTTGTGCTGTAAGCACGAGGTTTGTCAACATTTTTCGACTTTTAAATTAAATAATTTGCTTTGAGTTGATTTTAATTCAACTTAATTTGCAAAAAAAATTTTATCTCTTTGTTCATTTGATAAATTAAGAATTTCCTGCATTTTCACAATTTCACTTGCTTTAAATTCAGTTTGGTTATTAAGTTTTTTATAAAACCCTTCTCTACTTAACTTTAATGCACGTGCTATAAACGTTAATTTTAATCCAGAATTTTCTATAACCTTATTTAATGCTTCACTATCTGTCACTCTATCATCTCCTTATCTCTTAATTAGGAACACCTATGCTGCAACATAGATGTTCCCATTCCAATAATCAACCCGTATAGCCGTTAGTCCAGCTTTTTCTTGTACCTCAAATAAAGTGTATATGCTAATTTAGCCACACCTATACATATGAAGTACACTCCTAAGAATCTAATCATATTTACATTTACTTTTGGATATGATAATATCTGAATTAAGCAAGGGCTTTCGCCCCTGCCGGCTGGCTAGAACAGCCTATCAATTGCTAATAGGATTATTCCTACCAACAGGTCTATCAAAGCACTTATCAGGGTATCTTTGATAGACTTTTTTGTTTCCTTATCGATATTATCAAATATCTTCAAGTTATTTCCTCCTTTCTTCGTTTGCTGGTTGAATGTCATTCAACCTAAATATAGAATAGCACTTTGTTGAATATGTGTCAACTATTTTTCATAAAAAAGTTGAATTTAATTCTTTGTTATGTTACACTTATTACAAGTTATAAAGTAAAGGTTGGTGAATTAAATGACTCTACAGCAAAAGATTGGTTTAAAAATTAAAAATTTACGTGAAACATATGGATTATCTCAAACTGAATTAGCCTTGAAAGTTGGCTATAAAGACAAAACATCTATTGCGAAAATAGAAAAAGGTCTAGTTGATTTACCCCAAAGTAAATTAAGTGCTTTTTCAGCAGCATTTAAAGTAAATACTTCTTATTGGTTTGATGATGAAACATTTGAATTTGAGCAACATGAAGATAATTCATCAACAAAGAAATCTACCGGCATTCGCATTCCGGTACTTGGTCGTGTTGCTGCCGGTATTCCAATAGAAGCTATAGAAGATATTATTGACACAGAGGAAATAACAGAAGAACTTGCATCAAGCGGTACATTCTTCGGTCTAAAGCTAAAAGGTAATTCTATGGAGCCTAGAATGTGTGAAAACGATGTTGTTATCGTTCGTCAGCAATCCGATGCAGAAGATGGTGATATAGTTATCGCAACTGTTAACGGTGATGAAGCTACATGCAAGCGATTAAAAAAATATAACGATGGTATTGTTCTTATATCCAACAACCCAAATTACGACCCTATGTATTTTTCAAATAAGGAAATTCAGGAAAAGCCTGTTAAAATCATAGGCAAGGTTGTAGAGCTACGTGGAAAGTTTTAATTGCACTTTGAAAATATAATATACTTACCCGGAGAACCGAAGGGGTGACATTCCAACTGCCGGACTTTACAAAAGAAAGGGGTTGGTGCCAATGGTTACATATAGCGACTTATTTGCTTTCGTGACAATGTTGTGCAGTGTGATAGCTCTTGTTATTACTTATTTCTCACACAAAAAATAGTGCCCCTGCTCTGGTAAAGTAAGGCACTATTTTTTAACACTTATTTGCCGGCGGCTAGGTTTCGTCTAGCTCTCGGTTCTCTTGTTAAGTATATTATATCAATTCAAGTGTTTGTGTCAATTAGTCTAGCTAAGAAAACAATAAATTTTAAAAAAAGGAGCTGTTACTATGGATATGAATTCAGATTTATATGATAAATTAATTGACAAATCAAAGGAAGCATTTATCATGGCTATTGAATTATATAATAAGCCTACAATTAAATATCGTGTGGAAGGATTTAGTCTTTTTATCTGCAATGCTTGGGAATTGATGTTAAAAGCTTATATGATTAAATCTATGGGTGAAAATAGTATTTACTATAAAGATAATCAAGACCGTACATTATCTTTAGAAAATTGCGTTTCAAAAATATTTACTAACAACAAAGATCCTTTAAGACTTAATTTGGAAAAAATAATAGAATTACGTAATACCAGTACTCACTTCATCACAGAAGAATACGAAATGGTTTATGTTCCATTATTTCAATCCTGTATTATAAATTTTAATGAAAAAATGAAGGCTTTTCATGATGTGGATATGACATCTATTATTCCTCAAAATTTCCTTACTTTATCAGTAAGTATGAAAGCTCTTAAAGATACAGAAATTATAGCTAAGTATCCTGAAAAAATTGCTCAAAAATTGCTAAACGTTAAAGATAATATTGAAGATATTTCAATTAATAATAACGAGAAATTTGCAATACGAATTGACCATTTTCATTATTTAACCAAGGATGTTAATAAGGCAACTTCCATAGTTAAAATTGATAAAAATGCTGATGCATCCGTAAATATAATCAGAGAAATGAAAGATCCAAATAATACTCATAAATATACAACTAAGTCCTGTATTAAATACATTCAAGCTAGATTGACTAAAGATAATATTGAACTTATTTATAATAATAAAATTACCAAGTTTACAAGTTTTCATTTCACAAACTTATGTAAATATTACAAAATAAAAGAAAATGAAAAATTTTGCTATGTCCATAAACAATTTACGAATCCTCAATATTCATATTCTCAACAAGCAATTGACTTTGTTGTTTTAGAATTAGAAAAGGATCCTGAACATATTTTAGATAATATAAAAAATAAGCTAACCCCAGGGGCAAAGGAATTCTAAGTCTTATGACCTACTCCCATTCAGGAACCCAGCCTTATCCTTCACGAGTTAACTTATTTGTATTATAATATATACATTTTTTTAAGTCAATATACTAAAAAAGAGCCAGCCACTAAGGACCAGCTCCACAGAATGATTAAATCATCCCTAGACAAGTTGTATTTTATCATTCTTTGGAGCACCTGGTCAATCAGAACTGTTGTTCTTCGGTTGGGTGTTATTTTTATACTCATTTTTCATAAAATAAACAAAGGAGTGATAGAAATGAAAACAGGTGCATTATACGTCAGAGTATCAACAGATGATCAGGTAGAGTATTCTCCTGATGCACAGATACGTCTTGGTCTTGAATACGCAAAGAAAAACAACATAATAATTCCAAAACAGTTTATTTTTCAGGATGATGGCATTTCAGGCAGAAAAGCAACTAACAGACCTGCTTTTCAGGAACTCATAGCAATGGCAAAAAGCGATGAACATCCAATAGATGTAATTCTTGTGTGGAAATTCAGCCGTTTTGCGCGTAATCAGGAAGAAGCTATAGTTTATAAGAATCTACTCAAAAAAGCTGACGTTGACGTTGTTTCGGTATCAGAACCTATCCCTGATGGATTTATCGGCGAATTAGTACAGCGTATATTTGAATGGATGGACGAATACTATTCTATCAACCTTTCAGGTGAGGTAATGCGTGGAATGACTGAAAGAGCATCCAGAGGTGGTTATAACGCTGCTCCACCACTCGGATATAAAATGCAGGATGGAATACCTGTAATTGTACCTGAGCAGGCAGAGATAGTAAAAAAGATATTTATATGGTATGTAGATGATAAGATGTCATTTTTTGATATTGCCGTCAAATTAAATACTCTTGGATATAGAACTAAAAGAAACGGAAAGTTCCAGAACAGAACAGTAGCTTACATTATTAGAAATGAATTTTACAATGGTAAAATAATATGGAACAGATTAGAACACGCTACACGAAACGTCAAAGATAAATCTGAATGGATTGTTACTGATGGTGGACATGATACATTTATATCTAATGAATTGTTTACTGCAGCACAGGATAGAGATAAAGCAACAAAAAGACCTGGTAAAAAAGTAAGACCGGCATCAACATACAAACATTGGTTATCAGGACTTCTTGTGTGTTCTGCTTGCGGTGGTCGAATTGTAAGAGCTGGCAAAAGCAAATCAGGCAATACATATTTTCAATGTACAGCATACAATCACGCTTCCTGCAACGAATCGCACCTTACAAATGAAAATGCTCTTAAACCTGCCATTTTGGAAGCCTTGCAGAAGGTTCTTGATAGTGGCACTGTAGAATATGTTGTACATTCTACAAATCAGGAAGAAAAATCAGAAAGTGAATTAATTGAAAATAAATTAAACAGAATAGGCATGAAGAAAGAACGTATTAAAGAAGCATATAGAGATGGAATTGATACACTTGAAGAATATAAGGCCAACAAAGAAATATTACAAAGGGAACGTGAACAATTAACCGCCATGCTGGAGCAGTACTCAAAGAAGCCTGAAGATGAAAATGAAAGCATTCTTTTGAACAAAATACGCTCCGCATACGATATTATTAAATCAGACAATTCAACTGACAGACAAAAGCATGACGCTTTGACCAGTGTTGTTGATAAAATTGTATATGATAAAAAAGGTGGGGCATTGTTGATGTTTTTTTACATTAACGGCTAACGCCAAATTGCCCGCAAACCCTTTATTTATCGGCGTTTCAGGGCATCGTTATACGTTATTGCAGTACGGTGGTCCTGACGGCGAAGCAGGCGCTGCAATGCGTTATATGTCACAAAAATATGCTATGTCTAATCCTAAAGTTGCAGGACTTTTAAACGATATCGCAACTGAAGAACTTGGACATTTAGAAATAGTTGGAACCATTGTTCATCAACTTACCAAGGATCTTCCTTGCAACGAGGTAGACACTGCAGGGTTCGAAAAGTACTACGTTGACCACACTTTAGGCGTATGGCCACAAGCTGCTGGAGACATCCCATTTAATGCATGTGAATTTCAATCAAAAGGCGACCCAATTACTGATTTATTTGAAGATATGGCTGCTGAACAAAAAGCGAGAACTACTTATGACAATATTTTGACATTAGTTAAGGATAATGAGGTTGCTGACCCAATAAGATTTTTAAGAGCTAGGGAAATTGTTCATTTCCAACGTTTTGGTGAAGCTCTCAGAATGGTTTTAGATGATTTAAATAATAAAAAGAACTTCTATTTATACAATCCGGCTGGTTGCAAATAATAAACATGTATCATAATCATAAAGCTAAAAAAACCACTTCATAATGAAGTGGTTTTTAACTGGCCCACAAGGATTCGAACCTTGAAAATGCTGGAGTCAGAGTCCAGTGCCTTACCATTTGGCGATGGGCCATTGCTCTTGCAACGGAAATAATTTTATCATAAAGCAGTAACCTTTGCAAGCACTTTTTTACTTTTTTTATATTTTTTTAACTTTGCTCCATTTTCCATACACCTTTTTATTATTGCTTAAGGAAAATGCCCTTGCTTTTACATAGTATTTTTTTCCCTTTTTCACTAACTTTAACTTGTATGACAATTTAGAGCCTGACACCTTTTTGTTATTCTTAAACTTTTTATTTGTAGAATAACATAGCTGGTAACCTGATGCACTATCAATTTTCTTTAATTTTATTTTGGCTTTATTTCCATTAACTCTCTTAATACTTACAATCTTAGCCTTTTTTAATATATTTTTATTTTCTGTGCTATTTTGTGCAGCACATGTTTCAACATTATTTTTTATATTTTCTTTATAAGTTGTCTTTTCTGTCGCACTCGCTTTAGTTGTCGTTACTTGGGAAGATGTTGTTCCAAAAATATCTTCTCCATAATTGTCTCCTCCTGCTGCAAATACTGATGTAGACATTACAATTGTCAAAACCATTGTTATCAATAAAGTTTTCTTTTTCATCATTTTCCTCTTATTTTTCTCTTAATTTTTATTACTATGTTTTTTAACTTTCTCTTCCAAAAAGTTTTCCGCATTTTATCCACATAATTTAGATATTCTGCATTATCTGTTTTGTATGTTGCGCCATTTCTTTCAAATTCTTCCAAAACGCCCACAATCCAATCAAAAGGAACTTTTTCCTTATGAGTTCTATTATCGCCACAAATAATGTAATATTTCCTTTTCACAGCTATTATTCTATGTAGAACATACTCTCCTGTAGGTCGTTTATATAACGGAATATCATTCTCTTTTAAATTAGAATCAGCCGGAACAATTTTCACCAAATCTTTTTTATTATGTAACATTGGCATCATACTGTCTCCAACTACTGTCGCGACATAGAAACCTTTTTCTTTAATAATATCTTCTATTTTCTTATCTTCCATACTACAGTGTTCCATCCTTCATTGCATCATATGCAACAATAGCTGCCTCCTTTGAAATATTACATCCCATTTCGTATATCGGAATCTCATTAACAATTTTATCAACATATTCTAATGTATTACTCATTGCCATAATATCTCTTGGTCTATACACCTGGTTCATAAGATGCTTAACTGCATTCTCCTTTGTTGCTTTTTCTATATGATTTTCCTTAGCCTGATGCAAGAAACAAATCCCGGCAAGTTTTGCTTTCATATTAGTTGATAAATGATGCTTTCCATCCCAAGGCGTACCATACGCATATATGCCATCTTCCCTAAATTTAATTAGCGGCTTGTCATCATTTATCATAGTCACTCTGTCTCCAAAGCAATCTCTCCATAATTTAGCATGAGTTGATTTTCCTGTTCCACTTGGAGCTGAAAACATATATGCCTTTCCATCAATTTCAAGCACACTTCCATGAACTAGAATAACCCCATAATCAATCGCTTTTTCGCAAAACTTTCTATATAAAGCTATAAATTCCAAATAGGATTTAGGATAAGTCTGATTATCTTCTGACTGCATCTGTTCGAATTCCAAATCCTTGTCTGTAGCCTTTATTACAAATTCCGGTTTTGCTTTTTCAGCTAAATAATTAATACAATTATCATTAAAATAAATACCTCTTGTTTCTACTCCGACAGGAATATCTCCGAATTTATATACTTTCATCAAATCACCATACTTTCCCAAACTACCTACTACTATTGCTTATTATTTCTGCTGTCCTGCAAGATAGTTTGCAAACTGTTGCGCTGTTCTTCCTGAGATACCACCATGGCTTAATTCCCACTTATTTGCTTCAGCCTTTATCTCTTCGTCGCTCATTGTAACTCCAGCTCTTCTGCATAATTCTACTGCAATGTTAAAGAATTCCTTCTGACTTGGTTTAGAATAATTAATTGTCACACCAAATCTGTTTACAAGAGAAAGTTTTTCTTCCATTGTATCTGATTTATGCATTCCGTTATCCACCTGGACATCGCTTCTGTCATTCCATGTTTCCTTAATCAAATGACGTCTGTTAGATGTTGCATATATTAATACATTTTCCGGTTTTGTTTCAACGCCACCTTCTATTACAGCTTTAAGGAATTTATATTCAATTTCAAATTCTTCAAATGACAAATCATCCATATAAATAATAAATTTATAATTTCTATTCTTAATACTTGCTATTACATTTGAAAGGTCTTTAAACTGATGTTTATAAATTTCAATCATTCTAAGACCCTTGTCATAATACTCATTAACAATAGCCTTTATACTTGTTGACTTTCCTGTTCCACTGTCACCAAATAAAAGACAGTTGTTTGCCTTTCTTCCTTGTACAAATGCTTCTGTATTATCCACAAGTTTCTTTTTCTGAATTTCATATCCTACAAGGTCATCCAATGCAACCTGTTCCATATTATTAATAGCATGAAATTGTAATTTGCCGTCATTGTCACTAATTCTAAATGCCTTATTAAGTCCAAACATTCCTACACCATAATCTTTGTAGAAATCAGTAACACATGTAAAAAATTCATCTTCATTTTTTGTATTTTCCAATTTTTCACTTAAGGCTCTAACCTTTTCGCTCACATTTTTATTGTACATTAATTCAGGTTTACCTATAGCCTTATAATTTTCAATTCTTGAAAAACAATCAATTCCAAGTTCTTCTTCCATAGGTCCAAAATCATAATCAAACAATTTTTTGAACTGCTTAAAATCATTTTTTGCGAAATAATTTACACTTCCATCACTTGCTCCTACCTTTTCACAAGTCAAACTAAATGGATTTTCATTTGTAATAAGTAAATATGTAAGATAATTATGCCATAAATTCTTATCAAACGCATAATCTGTTGAAATTTCAAGAATTCTCTTTATCTGATGATATATTCTCGTAATAATCTCATCCTTCTTGTAATTCTCACCCTTATATTCTCTTATAATATTACTCAATTCCATTAATATCGAATCTTCCGGCATATTTCCGTAAATTAATAATTTTGAAACTATGTTGTGCATATCTATCGCCTCTTTTTATTATATTTTTAGTAACGTCGGAACCAAAAGTCTGAAACACACTTATTTTGGTTTTCCAGAATGTATTTACTTCCGGCTAATAACTTTGTTTCTGTTTTCTGAATATTATTTCTCCAGTTTCAGGATTCATTCCATCTACAATAGCTAATGATTCTAATTTAATTCCTTTATTTCTTATTATTTCTCCACCTTGCTGGAATCCTTTTTCAATAGCAATTCCAATTCCTTCAACTGTAGCACCCGCGTCTTCGACAAGCTGAATTAATCCCTGAAGTGCACATCCATTAGCAAGGAAATCATCAATAATTAATACATGATCTTCAGGTCCTATATATTTCTTTGAAACGATTACATCGTAAACTTTCTTATGAGTAAATGATTCTATTTTAGTTGAATATACTTCACCATCAATATTAATACTTTGTGCTTTTTTAGCAAATACGACCGGTACATTAAAATACTGTGCTACAATACAAGCAATTCCTATTCCTGAAGCTTCAATTGTTAACACCTTATTAATATTCTTGTCTGCAAATAATTTCTTCCATTCTTTTCCCATTTCATTAAATAATTCAATGTCCATCTGATGGTTTAAAAAATTATCAACTTTTAATACATTGCCTTCTTTAAGTATTCCATCTTTTCTGATTCTTTCCTCTAATAACTTCATATCATTCATCCTTATGATTATATTAAATTTCCATGATATCATATCACGAATTTTATCGTCTTTTGGACGCTTTATATCACTATAGCACAATTTTATATGCACTGCATCTAATAATTTAAAAGAGACCAATTGTTTTATAACGGTAATTCATTACCATTAAATACAATCAGTCTCTTATTTAATAGTTATTTAGTAAACTATCCAACTTAATCTTAGAGATTTCCGTGGAATGTTCTGCTAATAACATCATCCTGCTGTTCTTTTGTTAACTTGATGAAGTTTACAGCGTATCCTGATACACGGATTGTAAGCTGTGGATACTTTTCTGGATGCTGCTGAGCATCAAGTAATGTATCTCTAACTAATACGTTAACGTTAAGATGATATCCGCCTTCCTCTGCATATCCATCTATTAATGAAACTAAATTATCAATCTGTTTTGCACTTGCTGCCATTTTCTCTACCTCCTATTTGTTTTTCTCTTCTAATAATTTTATCCTGGATTCTCTAAATCCCTGTAACACTATTTTTCTAGCCGCTACAGCCATTTCTTTAGTAGCTGGCTCTATATCCTTTAATGGATAATCAATCCCAAGCTCTGCATACTTTGGTTTAGCCATATCATGATATGGTAAAATATCTAATGCCTTAACCATCTCAAGTTTTCCTATAAATAGACCTAACTTATAAAGATATTCTTTGTTCATTGTAATATGCGGAACCACAACATGTCTTATCCATATTGGAATCTTTTTATCATTAAGATATTTTGCAAATGCCAAAATATTATCATTTGGCTGTTTGCACAACTTTTTGTGTTCTTCCGGATCAATGTGTTTTATATCCAGCATAACCAAATCGGTTACTTCAAGTAATTTATCTACTTTTTTCAGATTTTCCGGATTATCAGGTCTAAATGTTACACCTGATGTATCCAGACAGGTATGAATTCCTTTTTTATGCGCTGCGGCAAACAGTTCCGTAAGAAAATCTATTTGTACCATTGGCTCACCGCCTGTAGCGGTGATACCTCCGGTTTTATAAAATGGTGCTTTCTTTTGGTATTCGTCAAGAAGCTCCTGAACAGTCATCTCTGTACCGCCCTCCATAGTCCATGTGTCCGGATTATGGCAATATGCACATCTCATTGGGCACCCTTTGAAGAACACTACAAATCTTACGCCAGGTCCATCTACTGTCCCACAGCTTTCAGTTGAATGAATTATTCCTGTTGTCATTCTGAATCATTTCCTTTTATTTTTTATTACTGCTGTAACTTGATAAGATCGTCGATATCAAGACCAAGTTCGTCAGCGTCAAGATCACCTGTGAATACGTCACAATCTTTTCCAAGAGCATCTGGGATGATTGTGAATGTATCTGAGATACCATCTCTAGCGTTTTCAAATGGAATCTTAGCTACAGATGCAAGTGATGAAACTGCACCATGAGTATCTCTTCCGTGAAGTGGGTTAGCACCTGGAGCGAATGGCTGTCCAGCTTTTCTTCCGTCAGGTGTGTTACCTGTATTCTTACCATATGTTACGTTTGATGTAATTGTAAGAATTGACTGTGTTGGGATACTATCTCTATATGTGTAGTGCTGTCTTAAGTAGCCCATGAATTTGTCAACAATCATAACTGCAAGGCTATCTACTCTGTCATCATCGTTACCATATTTAGGGAAGTCACCTTCTACTTCATAATCTACTGCTAATCCGTCTTCATCTCTGATTACTTTAACCTTAGCATATTTCATAGCTGAAAGTGAATCTGCTACTACTGAAAGTCCGGCAACACCTGTTGCAAACCATCTCTTAACGTGAGCATCATGTAATGCCATCTGGATTCTTTCATATGAGTATTTATCATGCATGTAATGAATGATATTAAGAGCATTTACATATACTCCTGATAACCATTTCATCATATCTTCGTATCTTTCCATTACTTCATCATAATCAAGGTATTCTGATGTAATTGGTCTGTACTTAGGTCCTACCTGAACCTTAGTCTTTTCATCAACACCACCGTTGATAGCGTAAAGAAGACATTTAGCAAGATTTGCTCTAGCTCCGAAGAACTGCATTTCTTTACCAATTCTCATTGAAGATACACAACAAGCGATTCCGTAGTCATCACCATTGTATACTCTCATTAAGTCATCGTTTTCGTACTGCATTGATGAGTATTCAATTGAAAGCTTAGCACAGTATTTCTTGAATTCCTGTGGAAGTCTTGTTGACCAAAGTACTGTAAGGTTTGGTTCTGGAGCTGCACCTAAGTTTTCTAATGTATGAAGGTATCTGAATGATGTCTTTGTTACCATATGACGTCCGTCAATACCTACACCACCGATTGATTCTGTAACCCAAACTGGATCACCAGCGAAAATCTGGTTGTATTCAGGTGTTCTTGCGAACTTAACGCATCTTAACTTCATGATGAAGTGGTCAACGAATTCCTGAATCTGTTCTTCTGTAAATGTACCGTTTTCTAAGTCTCTCTGAGCATAGATATCGATGAATGTTGAAGTACGTCCAAGTGACATAGCTGCACCATTCTGTTCCTTAACTGCTGCTAAGTATGCTAAGTACATCCACTGAATAGCTTCCTGTACATTCTGAGCTGGTCTAGAAATATCGAATCCGTAAATCTTACCTAATTCTTTTAATTCCTTAAGAGCTCTGATCTGTTCTGAATATTCTTCTCTATCACGGATAACTTCCGGTCTCATTTCTGTAGGTGTAGCAGCCTTCTGAGCTTCCTTATCTACGATAAGTGTATCAACACCGTATAATGCAACTCTTCTGTAGTCACCAATGATACGTCCACGTCCGTAAGCATCAGGAAGACCTGTTACGATGTGGTTTGTTCTACATGTTCTGATTTCAGGTGTGTAAGCATCAAATACACCTGCGTTATGTGTCTTTCTATAGTTTGTGTAGAAATCTACAACTTCCGGATCTACTTCATAGCCGTTATCTGAGCAAGCTTTCATAGCCATACGGATACCACCGTTAACCTGAAGACCTCTCTTGAAAGGCTTATCTGTCTGGAAACCTACGATTGTTTCTTTATCTTTGTCTAAGTAACCTGCACCGTGTGATGTGATTGTCTGTACAACTTTTGTATCCATATCAAGAACACCACCAGCTTCTCTTTCCTTCTTCTGAAGATCAAGTACCTGATTCCATAAATCTGTTGTGTTCTGTGTTGGTCCTGCTAAGAAACTAGCATCACCATCATATGGTGTGTAGTTTTTCTGGATAAAATCTCTAACGTTGACTTCTGATGTCCATGCGCCATTGCTAAATCCTGTCCATTCTTCTCTCATTTTTGTTCTTCCTCCTAAAAATAAATATATAAAAGCTTGCGCTTTTCTAACATATTAGTGCTTTTATTAACAGTAACTCAATAAATCTTCTACTGTCTTCTTCTTCGGTACAGACGGTTTCTCATCCGGATATCCTACAGCAACTAAAGCCATTAAAAGCTGACCTTCAGGAACTCCAATTATATCACTGGCCTTATCTATATCATAAAGTCCCATAACAACCGTTCCTAATCCAAGGTCATTTGCCGCAAGGCAAAGAGTCTGTGTTGCAATACCATTGTCAAATGCCTGCCATGCATCCTTTCTAGATGTAGAAAAGCTTCCATCTCTTTCAAATCCTGAACGCTTGTCCACAATTAAAGTTGCTATAAGTAAAGGGGCTCCATTGATTATCTGAGCGTTGTGTTCTGCACAACATTCTGTTGTTAATCTTGCCTTAACTTCTTCATTAGTTATAGCAATGTACCTTGTTGTCTGAGTATTTTTCCATGAAGGTGCATATGATGCTGCCAATACAAGTTTCTCAATTGTTTCTTTACTTACTGAATCTGTCTTAAACTTTCTGACACTTCTTCTTGTTTTAATACATTCTAAAGTTTCCATCTATAAACCTCCATGTATGTTATTTTTATGGCAAAATGCGTTTTTTTTACTTGTTTCTTCTATAAAAAGTACAACAAAAACACATAATGTCTCCACTAATCGAGACTAATATATCACTTAATTATTTGTTTTGCAATGGTTTGATTCAAAAATATTCGACTAATTTTAATGTGGAATTTGATATATTTTAATACGAATTTTAGTCCTAAAATACGGTAACTTTATTAAAATCGTTTTTAACCAAAAAAAACCTACAAAACAACAGTTTTCCTGCTATTATTGTAGATTTTTTTAACTTTCGGCATTAAAATATGTCAATTTTTATTATTTCCAATCGTATTTTCTCAAATGTCCTTCCATTTGCATTCCTGCAAAATCATTCTGACGTAAAGCTTCATATAATACGATTGCTACTGAATTTGCAAGATTCAATGAACGAATCTGTGGATTCATTGGGATTCGTATTGCATGTTCCTGATTTTCAACTAATATTTCCTCAGGTATCCCTGCACTTTCTTTTCCAAACATGATGTAATCATTTTCTTCAAATTTAACATCACTATATCTGTTTGGTCCCTTAGTTGTTGCCATCCATATTTTCGCATTTGGATTTTTTTCCAAAAAGTCTTCATAGCTTTCATAGATTGTAACATCTAAATGTTCCCAATAATCCATTCCGGCTCTTTTAACTGATTTTTCATTGATTTTAAATCCCATAGGCTCTATTAAATGTAGTTTTGTTCCTGTGGCGCAACATGTTCTTCCTATGTTTCCTGTATTCTGTGGTATTTCAGGTTCTAATAAAACGATATTCATCTTTTCCCTCTTTCAATGCAAATTCTTCAAATTATGATTTGCTATTTTTTATTTATAAAAATATGAATTTGATAATTACTTATATCGTTACTTCCAATAATTTTTTTACATTATAATTTTTATAATTACTCATATTATAATTTTAATTTTTTATATTGGAGTTTTTCAACAATTACTTATATCACAACTTTTTCTAAATAATTATCATTTATTTTTGTTCCAGTTTTTTGACAAATTTTTCAACTCTGTCTAATGCAGTTTTTAGGCTATCAATAGAATATGCATAAGATATTCTTAAATATCCTTCCCCGCATTTTCCAAATGCATCGCCTGGAACTACAGCAACCTTTTCTTCCTGTAATAATCTGGTTGCGAATTCTTCTGATGTCATTCCAAATTTCTTAATGCTCGGGAATACATAAAATGCTCCATAAGGTTCAAAACATTCAAGGCCCATTTCTCTAAGTCTGTAAACAACAAATCTTCTTCTTTCATTATATGACTCACACATTCTTTCGACATCTCTGTCACCATTTTTCAAAGCTTCAACTGCTGCATACTGACTTACTGTCGGTGCACACATAATTGCAAATTGATGTAGTTTAATCATCTGCTCCATAATAACGTGCGGTGCACACGCATAGCCTAATCTCCATCCTGTCATAGCATAAGCCTTTGAAAATCCGTTTATGAGAACTGTTCTTTCTTTCATCCCCGGTATACATGCGATTGAAATATGCTTTTCTTTATATGAAAGTTCTGAATAAATTTCATCTGATAATACATATATATCTTTTTCAATGCAAACCTGAGCAATCTCTTCTAATTCATGCTTATCAAGAGTTGCTCCTGTTGGATTATTTGGAAATGGTAATACAAGCAATTTTGTTTTGTCTGTTATATGTTCTAGCAACAATTCTTTTGTTAATTTAAATTCGTCCTCTTCTTTTAAATCAATTGTTACAGGCACGCCATACGCTAACTGAACGCAAGGGACATATGATACAAAGCACGGTTGTGGAACTAACACCTCATCTCCCGGATTAATCATAGCTCTTATCGCTATGTCTATAGCCTCACTTCCACCTACTGTAACTACCACTTCTTTAGCAGGATCATATTGTAATCCTAATTTTCTATCAAGATAATTGCAAATTTCATTCCTCAAATCCATGAGTCCCGCATTAGATGTGTAAAATGTTCTTCCTTTTTCTAAGCTATAAATTCCTTCTTCACGAATATGCCATGGAGTGTCAAAATCCGGTTCTCCAACGCCAAGTGAAATAGCATCCTTCATTTCACTAACGATATCAAAAAACTTTCTTATTCCTGATGGTTGCATATTCATTGCTACATTTGATATTGGATTCTTCATTATGGCGTCACTAACATCCTTTCATCTTTATGTTCTTCCATCATTGTCACACCGTAATCTTTGTATTTTTTCAATACAAAATGTGTTGCTGTATTTAACACTTCATCTAAAGTAGATAATTTACTTGTAACAAACTGAGCAATTTCTTTCATTGTCTTTTCTTCTAATATTACTGTAAAATCAAATCCACCTGACATAAGATATACTGATTTTACTTCATCAAATTTACTGATTCTCTCAGCAATTTTATCAAACCCAATTCCTCTTTGCGGTGTTACCTTAACTTCTATAAGCGCTGATACTCTTTCATCATTTGTATTATCCCAGTTTATCAAAGTATAGTAACCTCTTATAATCCCCTCTTTTTCCATCTGTGCTATTTCATTTGCCACTTCAGTTTCTGTCTTTCCAACTAAAATAGCAATCTCTTTAATATCTATTCTGCTATTTTTTTCTAATAACCGAAGAATTTCTTCTCTCATATTCTACCTCTCCTTTTAGAATAACTTATATATTTCATCGCCTCTTTGAGGTTCCAGAAATCTTGTTTCATCTCCATTTATCAATACTCTGTTTTTATCGGATGTTATTATTCCTATAACGCTTGCGTTAATTCCTTTTTCTTCTAAAACATCTACAAGCCTTTCCCCATTATTTGTTACTATCAATAAAGAACCTGTACCATCAAGCATATAAGGATTAATATCAAATACTTCTGATACTTCAATTGTTTCCTGCCATACCGGAATCTTTTGTAATTCAATTTTCACTCCAAGACCACTTGCAGATGTAAGTTCCCATACTCCTGCAAAAACTCCTCCTGTAGAAATGTCATGTAAAGCAACCTCTCCGCATTCCAAGGCTATACGTGATTCGTCTTCAATTGAAATATAATTTATAATATCTTTACATTTATCAACATATGTATTTATGAATTTTTCTTTTAAAATATCCGTCTTAGCATTAGATATAAGTCCCGTTCCACCAACTGCTATGGATTTTGTCATAACAATCTGTTGTCCGGGCTTAACATCCTTCAAACAATTTACATTGTAGCACTTACTACCCATTATAGTAAACATAATTATAGGTTGATTTACATTAGCAGAAACAGTAGTATGACCGCCTGAAATCTGCACATTGTATTTGCCAAATACTTCATCAAGCTTTCTCATTAATTTGCCAAGCTGCTTTTCTTCATATTCTAATGGTAATGCAATTGAAACTTCTGCCGCAAGTGGAATTCCACCCTGCACATATATATTATTCATTCCCTTTGCTACATTAAACTCTATGCATCCGTCAAACCATGTTTCTATACAATTAGAAGACATTACAACCGTAACGTCTTCTAATTGTATTTCACAGGCGTCATTACTTAAATCTGCTCCTCTAATCACTTTAGCATTTCTGTTTTTTATATTTTTTAAAACAGAACGTTTTAAAGCGATTTCAGAAATCTTTCCTCTGCGCATAAGCCACCGCCTATCATATATATTATTTTATTCTTCTGACTTCTTTGTTTCTTTAGCCTTAGCTGACGTTGTCTTTTCAGCCTTTTCATTTTTCTTTGTTGTTTCTTCTTTGTTATCTGAATCTGAGTCAGAATCATCTTTTTTATCTGTCGTTTCTTCTCCCTTTTTGTCTTCTTTCTTCGTTCCTTTTACAACTTTCTTTGGAGTCATTGCATAAGTGCTTGTGTGTAACAATTCCTTATCAACTTCTTCTCCATTCTCATATGTAACTTTCCAAAGCTTAGCAACATATCCCACATGACCATTTTCAGTTACTGATTCATAACTTGTAGGTTTTGAAGAATCCTTTGTAACCCTTGTTCCGATTGGTATTTCCTTAACTGTCTCACTTACATATTTTACTGAGCGACTACTGTCTCTTGTATCATGGCCATAAACTTTAAAAGTCAATGTTCCACCTGCATTATATACAGACTGAATGTAAATAGGTGCATCCGTATTATTTTCAAATACTAAGTCTTTATAATCTCCTGCTAAAGCTGCATCCGCTGCCAATGGCACATAAGCTACTGACATTGAATGAGAATATCTTTCTACAACTTTAATTTCTGCTTCAAGCAATGCATTGTATAGTGTACTTGATACCTGACAAATACCACCGCCATAACTGTCTGCTACACCACCATCAACATATGTTCCTGCAGGATACCATCCATTTTCAGCTGTCCATGGTGCCAAATGTTCATTTAATGAATACTGCTCTCCCGGATATAAAAGAATTCCGTCTAATACTTCAGCTCCATGTTTAATATTGTTATTTCTATTATCATATGAAGTTCCTACAGAAAATGAAGTATAGTAACTTCCCATAGGTGTAGAAGAAACTTTCTTTAAATCTTCTGATGTATATTTAGGTTTAGACACCTTTGTTTCTGCTGTATATAAAATATCTGATTTGTTATCCCATTCCTTTGTTATGTAATCATATAAACCTGATACTGTTACATCATAATCAATAACGACACCATCCTGCTCAGGTATAACTTCAAACCCTGAAGAAGTAAGTTTTAAAGACGCATTCTTTGCTTCAACATTATAGCTGTCGCAAATTTTCTTTAAATTGTCTTTCATATTTTTTTCTTCAATTCCAAATTCAAGTTTGAGCTCAATTCCTTTATTTTTCAAATCAAGTCCGTCTTTATATCTCTTTATAACATTTCCTGATTTTCCAACTCCGACTGCTTCTTCAATTACTGACTTGTTTGTCCATTTATATCCTAAGTCACTTAAATTAGTTTTTACCTCTGTACCATTTACATCAATCTTAACCGGCACATTTGTTTTTTCTTTTACATAAGCTTTTACCTTAGTATTTGCTTCTTCTTCTGTCAAATCGCTTACGTCTATACTTTCAATTCTTACTCCACTTTTGATTACATCTTTATCTTTTGAATTTTTAGAAGATGCAGCTCCAAATGCAAATACTGACATTCCAAGTACAGCTGCAACTACTGTTATAACAGCAACGCTCTTCTTTATACTTTTCACTTGTTTTCCTCCTCTTAATCTGTATTGCCCCTCCCTTTGGTCGGCGGCTACTCGTCGAAAACATTTATAGAAAAATGAAATTCATTCATTTTGTTTTCTCTTCTATATTTACGGCATAACAGAAAATACTGTTGTCACTACCATTGCAAGTACAACTACTGCAATTATTACACCTGAAATGATTCTCTGGTTTTTCTTCTTATTGAACATATCAAAAAAATTCATGTCAATTCTCCTTTATATACTTTTATAATTTGTAGAAATTTTTAATTTGCATATTTGCTCAGGTTGCATATGTTATCACTATTTTCTTAACTTTAGCAATGCAAATTCTTATAAATTCCATAATAGTTTTGCTTATAAACCTATATTATCACAGTATAACACAACACTATTTGTTCTCAAAGCCAAAAATTCTTCCCTTTTTGCTTATAATTTTGTCTATTTTTTTAGATGCTTCATTTTTGCTCAGTTTGTCGTATTCAATTTGCTCTTCTATACCATGATATGCCATTAAATCTTTTAAATATTTTATTTGTTTTGCCGTGGCAGGCTGTATTTTTTTTATTTTACACACAAGCGGCTGTGGTTCAAATACTTCCTTGTACTCTGCACCAAATTTGCCACACAAAATATTATATAATTCAACCGTAACTGCAGCATCATTAAATGCACGATGATGATTTTCGTCAAGAATTCCAAAATATCTGCACAAATAATCCAGCGCCTTACTTTCTAATTCAGGCATAGTTTTTCTTGCAATCTTTAACGTATCAATTCCCCTTTTTTCCAATTTATAATTGTACGCCATGGCATTGCATTTTAGGAAACTATAATCAAACATTATATTATGCCCCATTATCACATCACCCTCTGCAAAGTCAATAAAGTCCTTAAGCACAATAGCTATCGTATCCTGCCCCTTTACCATATCATTTGTTATTCCTGTAAGATTAGTTATGTAATAAGGGATATTACATTCAGGGTCTATAAGACGTGAGAATGTGTCAACTATCTTTCCATCTTTAACCTTTACAGCACCTATTTCGATTATTTTATTTTCCATTGGTTTACATCCCGTGGTTTCAATATCCACACAGACATATTCATTAGTCATTATTCTCTCCAAACCTTTCAACTAAATTTGTAACATCAATTGTGTTTGCTTCGCTGTTTAACGCGTTTCTGTCTTTATAGTCAAATAAAATATATTTCGGATTTGACTGTGCTTCATAAATTCTTTCAAACACTTCTATATGAGTCATTTTTGCAATCTGCTTGCTATCATAATCCCTGTACGCAGGAATTACTTCATATATTTTCTCATTTCTGTAAATACTTTGCTTTTCCTTCTTAAAGTTATTAATATCTTTTGCAAATAACGGTCTTGTTTTTATATTCTCACGCAAATATACATCTAATGTTAATAATTCGTCAAACTTATTAATATCTATCGGTCTATTTTCTTCTTTTATTAATAATTCTGCAAATTTTCTTAACAATATATATCTTGCAATTCGCGAATGTTTTTCACCATTCATGCTGTTTGCTTTATAAAACGTGCCTAGCTCTTCATAAAATTCAAATGGAGTTTCAAACATTTTTTCTAAATACATAACTGAATTAGAAAATTGAAAACTATTATAGTATATTTCAACTACTTCTTCCACTTCCTTTAATTTAAGCACATCCTCATATGAAATCCATTTTGTCTCTAAAACCTCATACGGTGGATATGACAAGTACTTTATTCCATATTCCCCGCTCATAAGTTTCATATTTGAACCATAAAGTACTTTAAGAAATCCTAACTGCAACTGGTCAGGTTTCATCGCATAAACCTGATTAAAGGAATTTGCAAATGAATCATAATCTTCATAAGGCAATCCCGCAATCAAATCAAGATGTTGATGTACATTTCCAAATGATTTAATCTTAGCAACTTTTTCTCTTATTTTGTCTATATTTGTCTTTCTGTTTATTGCTGAAATAGTCATCTCATTTACAGACTGCACTCCAATTTCTAACTGGATTAGTCCTGGACGCATATCTTTAATAATTTCTATTTCCTCATCTGTCATCAAATCTGCTGCAACTTCGAAATGAAAATTCGTTATTCCATTGTCATGTTCTTTTATAAACTTCCATATCTCTATTGCATGGTCTTTCTTGCAGTTAAATGTTCTGTCTACGAATTTTACCTGTGCGACTTTATTATCTATAAAGAACTTCAATTCTTCTTTTACTAAAGATAAATTTCTAAATCTTAATTTTTTATCTATCGATGAGAGGCAATAACTACAGGAAAATGGGCATCCACGGCTCGTCTCATAATACATTATTTTATTTTCAAACTGTTTTAAATCTTTGTACACAAATTGAATATCCGACATATCGAGCGGGCTTTCCAATTCATTTTCAATAATTTCACCGCTCGCACTTCTATAAACCATTCCCTTTATATTGGAAAGATTTGGTATCGGTCTATTCTCCTCTGACACAGCCGTAACAAAATTTGCAAATATTTTTTCTCCCTCTCCGCGCATAATTCCTTCTACTTCATTATTTTGTAAAAGAAATTCTTTAGCATTATACGAGACCTCAGGACCTCCCATATAAATCGGTACATTAGGCGCAACCTTTTTCATATTTTCAATTACATGCTTTGTCATTTGCAAATTCCATATATAACATGAAAATGCTAAAATATCAGCCTTTCTTTCATATAAATTTCTAAGTACTTCATCCTCTGTCTGATTTATTGTATATTCTGCAATTTCTATTTCTATATTTTCATTTTTTGCATATTTTTCTGCATATGCTTTCAGGCTGTAAACTGCTAAATTTGAATGTATATATTTTGCATTTATTGCTACTAAAACTATATTCATTTTATTTCCTCTTTTAGATTATTAGTTTTTATAATTTAAATTATAATACTGTAGAATTTTTAATCTCATTATTCTGACTGTGTAAAATTTAATATTATACGTTATGTATTCACAATCACTCCCAATATTTACATATTTTTATTTTATTCTCAATAGTGATTGTACACCAAAACAATTTATTATGTATAAATTATTTTAAAAAGGTATTGCATAAAAATATTTTCATTGTTAAATTCAAAAAGAATTTTAAATTTTATTGGAGATAGTTATGAATATTAATGAATACAATTTAGTTTGGAATGATGAATTTGATTACGAAGGAAAATTAGATTCTAAAAAATGGAATTATGAAACCGGAAACTTTCAGTGGCCAAATCGCGAGCTTCAGGCCTATACTGACAGACTTGATAATGTTTTTGTGAAAGATGGTCATTTAACAATACGTTCTTTAAAGCAAAAGGATGGCGACCGTGAATACACATCAGGAAAAGTCAACACTTTAAATAAAGGAATGTGGACATATGGTTATTTTGAATTTCGTGCCAAAGTGCCAAGAGGTGTCGGCTCATGGCCTGCAATATGGATGATGCCATATATTAAGCCTCATAAATTACCTGACGGAATTCCTACAAGACCTGATGGCCGCCCAGATTTCTTTAACATGAGCAAGGAGCAACGAGCTATTTTGCCTCCTATTCCTGAAAATGATCATTGGCCAAACTGTGGCGAAATTGATATTTTAGAACATATTGGAAGGTTAAAAAAGCATTTATTGTTCAGCCTTCATTCTAAAAATCACAATCATACACGTAAGGATGGCATTCAGTACACAACAAATGTAACTTTTGACGTTGATTTTTCAGATGATTTTCATGTCTATGCAATGGAATGGACTAAAGATTATATCGAATATTTCGTTGATGGCAAAAGCTACTGTCGTTACAACAAAGCTGATGACACAGACCAAAGCCATGATTCATGGCCGTTTGACAAGCCTTTTTATCTCATATTAAATACTGCTGTCGGCGGTGGGCTTGGCGGACCTGTAGATGATTCTAATATTCCTTTTGAATTTATTATTGATTATGTAAGAGTTTATCAGAAAAAATAATATAGTAACATCAAAAGAGCCCACATCAGCGATGATGTGGGTTCTTTTGATTAAGTATATTTAATATATTTCTTTTAAGAAATTCTACAAGCATTTTTAGGCATAACAAAAGCGGGTGATGGGAATCGAACCCACGTATCTAGCTTGGAAGGCTAGTGTTCTACCATTGAACTACACCCGCGGAGTGCCCAGTTCCGGAATCGAACCAGAGACACGAGGATTTTCAGTCCTCTGCTCTACCAACTGAGCTAACTGGGCACATCACTTATTCATGATGCGCTTGCTTTGAGTCGCACTCGCGTGTTTTATAGTACAATAACCACACTCTTTTGTCAAGCGATTTTTTTTATTTAATTTTAACGTGAAGCGAAAAGTTTATTTCCACTTTTAAGTGGACAAAGTCGATTTTAGTCTTACACTTTTAATTTTAAAATGCCTGAAGTAAAAGGTCTAAGCCCACATTATTTTCCCATTTGCCAGAATGCAACTGCACTGGCTGCTGCTACATTTAATGAATCTACCCCATGAGACATCGGAATTTTTACAGTATAATCACAATCTGCAATTGTTTCTTTTGCAAGTCCGTCTCCTTCTGTTCCAAGAACTATTGCAAGTTTTTCTTCTGCCAAAAGTTCCTCATTATCAATTGATACCGAATCATCAGTTAATGCCATCGCGGCTGTCTTAAATCCTAATTCTTTAAGTTCACTTACTCCTTTTTCTTTGTCCAAAAAAGTCCAAGGAATCTGAAATACCGTTCCCATACTTACTCTTATCGCTCTTCTATACAACGGATTACTGCATCCATGAGTGAGCAAAACCGCATCCATGTTTAAAGCTGCTGCCGAACGGAAAATCGCTCCCACATTTGTAGGATTCATTACATTTTCAAGAACTGCTATACGCCTTGCTTTGCTACAAACTTCTGAAACATTAGGAAGTTGTGGGCGATGCATTGCACACAACATTCCTCTTGTCAATTTAAATCCCGTCAACCGTGTAAGCACTTCAAATGGTGCTGTATACACAGGAACTTCTCCACATCTGTCTATAATAGGTTTTGCTTCTCCATCAATATGCTTATGTTCAACGAGCATTGATATCGGCTCACATCCCGCATCTAACGCTCTTTCAACTACCTTTGGACTTTCTGCTATGAATATTCCTTTTTCAGGTTCATGCCTGTTAAGAAGCTGCCCTTCCGACATTCTTGCATAAATATCTAACTGCGGAGAATTAAAATCAGTTATCTCTATAATATTTGCCATAATGCTCCTTTTTCTAATAAGACTTTTTCTTTATTCGTAATCGGTTACAATTCTATAGATTGCAACTCATACTTATTTTTATAAGTCATAATAGCGATACTCAATTCTAATAAGACTTAACCTTTGTCCATAAACCGGCACAGAATTCTTTTAATTCAGTATCCTGATATTTAAATGTTTCATTTAACGGATTTGAAATATCAGGCGCACATGCTGAAATTCCTTCATATTCATCATCTCTAAAATATTCATAAACCGATTTTACTGCACTATCATATCCTATATATTCCGTATTCTGCTTTGCCACGTCCTCCCTTAGCATAAAATTAATGAATTCATTAGCAAGTTTTGTATCTTTACACTGCTTAGTAATAACCATGCTGTCATACCACACATTTGAGCCTTGCTCAGGGACAAAGAAATCCATATCTTCATTTTCTGACATAATATATGCTCCATCTCCTGAGTATACAACTGCCATTGCTTTATTGCCTGAAATCATATTGTCAATAACATCATCTCCGGCATAAACAGGATGCATAATTTCACGCTGGTCAACAAGCCAGTCATATGCCTTCTTTAGTTCATCATGATTTGAAGTATTCATTGAATAACCTAACACTTTCAATGCAACCATGAATGAATCTCTTTCTGAATCATACATATAAATATTGCCTGCATATTTTTTATTTTTTAAGATTTCCCAACCTTGTGCCAAATCTGCCTTATCTACAATATTTTTGTTATATAAAATTCCTACAGTTCCCCAATAGTAAGGCACTGTATATTTGTTTTCAGGATCATATTCATTCTCAAACAGATTACTGATAACATTATCCTTATTTGTTATTAAATCCCAATTAACCGGCTGAATTCTTTCTTCTTTTATAAGTCTTTCAACCATATAGTCAGACGGTACTAAAATGTCATACTCAGCTCCACTTAACAGTTTTGTATACATTGACTCATTTGAATCATATGTTTCGTAAACAACTTCACAGTCATATTCTTTTTCAAATTTAGTCAGAAGATTTGTATCCATATATTCTCCTGAATTAAACACTCTAAGTACCTGACGGTTTTGTTCTTTAACAAATCCATAAACACATCCGCCCGCAATTGCAATTGCCAATATAACTGAAAGCACCGGAGCAAATTTCTTCCACACTCCATGTCCCTTTGATGCAATTTCATTTGCCTCTCTGTGCTGTCTTTTTGCAATGGCAGGAATTACATTTACAACAATCAAAATAATTACAACTGCTAAAATAAGAAGAGTTGACAGTGCATTAATTGTCGGATTTGTTCTTTTTGTCATGTTATAAACTACTATTGAAATGTTTTGGACACCATTTCCCGTTACAAAATATGAAACTACAAAGTCATCAAGTGACATTGTAAATGCAAGTAGCATTCCAGCATAAATTCCAGGCTTTAACATTGGAATTATAACCTTTGTAAGTGCTTGAAAAGGTGTTGCTCCTAAATCCATTGCAGCATTTGCAAGGTTGTGATCCATTCGTCTTACCTTAGGAT
Organism: Eubacterium sp. LMAG:50; assembly: GCF_008680265.1. Taxonomy (NCBI): domain Bacteria; kingdom Bacillati; phylum Bacillota; class Clostridia; order Eubacteriales; family Eubacteriaceae; genus Eubacterium; species Eubacterium sp. LMAG:50. The sequence goes on from NZ_NALP01000007.1 coordinate 93,784, forward strand.
AAACACTTGTTATTACATATGGCGTACAAAATGCGATATGTGCAAGCAACATTGTCAAATATCCTCTACCTAATTTAATAGAAGAAAATAAAATCATCAGACCTATAGCCGTAACAATATCAGGATTCATAATAGGAAGGTCATTTACGCTAAGAACCCATTCTTTAAGAACCTTTCTACTTCTTGAAAGTCCGATTGAAGTAATTGTCCCAAGAACAGTTGATACCAATGTTGAAATTATGGCAATACTGATTGAAACATAAACAGCCGAAATAATATCTCTGTCCGTAATTAATTTTTCATACCATCTAAATGAAAATCCTGTAAAATGAGTAAGTGACTTCGATGAGTTAAATGAAAATAACATTGTAATTGCAATTGGCAAATAGAAAAATATAAAACACAACGCAATATATAACTTTGGTCCTATTGAAACTTTCTTATTCATCTATTCACCTCCTGCTTCCTCAGAGTCAATCTTTTTCATTAATCTGATTAATCCTAATATAATAATTGCAAGGATAATAGAAATCGCACTTCCGAAATTCCAGTCTCCAACTGATATAAACTGATTTTCAATTAAATTTCCAATAAGTACATACTGACGTCCACCTAGTAAAGATGGAATTACGAAACTTGATATTGAAAGTAAAAACACCATCGTTACACCACTTATAACACCCGGAATCGAAAGTTTAAAAATAACTTTTGTAAAAGTTTGAAATCTATTTGCTCCTAAATCATTTGCTGCCTCTACTAAGGAATAATCCATTTTGGCAAGAGATGTATGGATTGGAATTACCATAAACGGAAGCAAGTCACATACTAATCCCATTACAACTGAAAAATCTGTATACATCATTGTTACAGGATTTATTCCTAAAACCTTTAATAACGAATTTACAATTCCATTGTCTGATAGCAAACTAATCCATGCATAAGTTCTAAGTAAAGTATTAATCCACATAGGAATTGTAACCAGCAAAATTAAAATATCCTGAACACTCTCGTCAAATTTTGCAATAATATATGCCATCGGATATGCAAACACCACACAAATTCCTGTAGTAATCAATCCCATCTTAAGAGATTTTATAAATACATTTAAATATACAGGATCTGATATTTTCTTAAAATTGTCTAATGTAAAATGTATGGTCAACACGGAATTGTCGCCTGCCGTAACTGAATACAACACAATCAATAACAGCGGCACAACAATAAGCAAAAATGACCAGAACACATACGGTTTTATTAAATTTTTATAATGTCCCATTTCTTCCTCCTGTAAAACATGTAATGCCCCCGCCCTTCGGTCGGTGGCTATTCGTCGGAAACATTTATAGAAAATGAACTTCGTTCATTTTGTTTCCTCCTATTAATAATCCATCTTATACATAACCTGAATGTCAAATGGGTCAATTGTCATTCCAACCTTAAGCCCCACTTCATAATCATCTGTTGTATGAACTTTATAATTTCTATATTTTGTTTCAACAAGATACTCATAGTGAACTCCCATAAATACCTTTGAAATAATTGTGCCTACAAGCTGTGCCTCTTCGGGTTTTACAATATCCATATCTTCAGGACGAAGAACTACTTCAATTTCTTCATTATCTTTAAACCCTTTATCAACGCACTCCCATTCAATATCATCAAATTTTACCAGACAATCCTTAAGCATATTTCCTTCTATAATATTTGACTCGCCAATAAAATTTGCAACAAATCTGTTTTCAGGTTCGTTGTAAATGTCCATAGGCGTACCAATCTGCTGGATAACACCATCATTTAAAACAACAATCGTGTCGGACATTGACAACGCTTCTTCCTGGTCATGAGTTACAAATACGAAAGTAATTCCTACTTCTTTCTGAATCTTTTTTAGTTCAATCTGCATGTCCTTTCTTAATTTTGCATCAAGTGCTCCAAGTGGTTCATCAAGAAGCAAAACTTTAGGTTCATTTACAAGAGCTCTTGCTATGGCAACTCTTTGCTGCTGTCCACCTGAAAGTCTTGTAACATCTCTCTTTTCAAATCCTTCGAGTCCAACTAAAGCTAAAATATTTTTAACTTTTTTATCTATTACGTCCTTATCCATTTTTTTCAAATTAAGACCAAAAGCCACATTATCATATACATTTAAAAATGGAAAAAGAGCATATTTCTGAAATACCGTATTTATTTCTCTTTTATATGGCGGAACCTTTGCAATATCTTTACCATTAAACAAAACCTCTCCATTGTCTGCCGATTCAAATCCGCCTAAAATTCTAAGAAGTGTTGTCTTTCCGCATCCACTAGGTCCAAGCAATGTCAAAAATTCATTTTCATATATATTTAAATCTATTCCTTTTAAAACCTGCTGGTCATCGAATGTCTTTGTTATTCCTTTTAATTCAATAATCTTATTACTCACTGTACATCCTCCAATCTTTTTAATAGTTCCAATTTTTTACAATTATATACGTTAATCAACACACCTATAAATTTATGGTAGTTCTTAGTCGTCGTTATAAATCAAGTGATAAACTTACCATTATTGTTTCGATATTTTTAGAAACTTGGTGGTGAACTTACCCATATTATTGTTGCACCTTTTTTTGATTCTATATGATGGCTGTATTTTGCTTCATAATAAAATGACTCGCCTTTTTTTGCCTTATAAATCTTTCCACCTATATGGATTTCCACGCTTCCCTTTAATACGTATCCAAATTCTTCTCCCTCATGAGGATTGTCCGGATACGTCGAACCTCCCTGTTCTAATGTAAGAAGAATCGGTTCCATCGTATTCTTTTGGGCATTAGGGATTATCCACTGTATGGAATTCTTTAATTCACTATCATTTTTTTCAAAATAATCCTCTTTTGAAAAAACTATCTGCTCATCCTTCGTATCATTAAAAAAATCTTTTAAATCCGTTCCCAGGCACTGCAAAATATCTGTCAATGTTGCAATTGATGGAGATGTAAGATTGTTTTCAACCTGAGAAATAAACCCCTTAGAAAGTTCTGCCCTGTCAGCCAGTTCTTCCTGCGTTAATCCCCTCTCCATTCTCAATTCTTTTATCTTAAATCCTATATCCATTATTTTTTCCTTTATTTTCAAATACTAACCTTAAAGTTTAGTAAAGCTAAACCCAGATACACTATACAAAATCGCATTTTTATTGTCAATATTTTTGATAACACATTTTTGTAAAATGATGTATACTAATAATGTTAATAAAAATTAAAGATACAATGATTTAAATAAGATAGAAGGGATTTTTAATATGACATTTACATATGAGCGAAAAGCAAATTATTATGAAACTGATATGATGGGAGTTGTTCATCATTCAAATTACTTAAGATATTTTGAAGAAGCCCGAATTGCTTTTATGGATTCCTTAGGTATACCTTATAAAGAATTAGAAGATAATGGTATTATGTCACCTGTTCTTAGTGTTCAATGTGAATACAAGCGTATGGTTCAGTTTGGCGAAACAATGCTTATTAAGGTTAGCCTTATCGAATACAATGGCATTCGTATGAAATTAAATTATGAAATAGTTGATAAAAAATCCGGCAAAGTAACAACTCGAGGCATTACAAGCCATTGCTTTTTAAGTAAAAACGGAAGACCTGTTTCATTAAAAAACAACATGACTGAATACCATGAGAAATTCTTAGAGTGTTTAGATAAAGTATCTGATAATCAGTAAACAAAGAATATCATGAAAATATTCTATCAGACATTTTTAAGAACTGAACAATCTGTTCATTAACAGACTTTATTATATTAGGAAACAACAAAGGCAAAGGAAAATTTTCCCTTGCCTTTATTTTATGGTTATCATTTCTATAAACAATATTTACCTTCCCTGCTCTTCTATTTTTTTAGCCAAATCTTCTAAATATTCCCATCTGTTCATCTTTTCCATTAAAAGAGTTTCTGTTTCTTCTTTAGAATCTATCAATTCTTTTAGTTTTACAGAATTAGTAGCATTTTTGTTCATTTCATCATCTAATTTTTCAAGTTTTTCTTCTAATTTAGATATGTCATCTTCTATGGTTTCATATTCTCTCTGCTCATTGTAAGAGAATTTCAATTTTTTATTTCTATTTTTATAGTCTGACTTACCATTTTTATCTTCTGAAGAATTTTTTGACTTTGAATTTGAAAAAATATTTTCTTCCGGTGTTTCATTTTCCTTCTTTTTATTAATGTAATCTGTGTAACCACCTTCATACTGACGAATCACACCATTTCCTTCAAATGAAAATATTCTTCTTACAACTCTGTCGAGGAAATATCTGTCATGAGAAACAGTAATTACAATTCCATCAAAACTATCTAAATAATCTTCTAATATTGTCATTGTTTCTATATCCAAATCATTTGTAGGTTCGTCTAAAATAAGAACATTTGGTGCTTCCATAAGAACTCTTAAAAGATTTAGTCTTCTTCTCTCGCCACCTGATAATTTGCCAATCTTACTGTACTGTTGTGATGATGGGAACAAGAATCTTTCAAGCATAACTGATGCCGAAACAAGCCCTTCTTCAGTTCTGACAAATTCAGCAGTATTTTTAATGTAATCAATAACTCTGTCTTCAGAATCCATATAAGCAATTCCCGCATCTTTGTCATTTTCAATTTCCTGAGTATAATAACCCATCTTAATTGTCTGTCCAATATTAATATTTCCACTGTCAGGCTTAATTCGGCCATCAATAATCTTCATCAAAGTTGTTTTTCCGCATCCATTCTTTCCTACAAATCCGACTCTGTCACCTTTCAGGAAATTGTATGTAAAATCTTTGATTAACACATTGTCTCCGTAAGCCTTAGAAATATTTTCAATTTCGATGGTTGTTCTTCCCATTCTGGACTTTATACTGCTAAGTTCAATTTTTTCATCCTCTACTATTCCCTGCTGATTTTTCAAATTTTCATATCTTTGAATATGAGCTTTCTGCTTCGTAGACCTTGCTCTTGCACCTCTTTGCATCCACTCAATTTCTTTTCTTAAAATACTCTGACGTTTACGTTCGCTGGCTTTGTCACTCGCTTCTCTTTCTGCCTTACGTTGCAAATATCCTGAATATTTCTCCTGATAACTGTAAATCTTTCCTTTATCAAGTTCGATTATTCTATTTGTTACACTATCTAAAAAATATCTGTCATGAGTTACCATTACAAGAGCGCCTTTAAATGCCTTAAGCTGATTTTCAAGCCACTCAGCCATTGTGCTATCTAAATGGTTTGTAGGTTCATCTAAAATTAAAATATCACATGGTGTAAGCAACACCGAAACCAAAGCCAGTCTTTTTCTCTGTCCTCCTGACAATTCTCCTGTTTTCTGTTCAAAATCCGTTATTCCTAAACGTGTCATCATACTTTTAGCTTCTATAAGTTCATTTTCATTTGCATGATGATGTACCATATTCTGTACACTTTCTATGACCGTATCCTCATCATTAAACTTAGGATTCTGTGGCAAATAGTGAATCATTAAATTCGATGCCTTAATTACTTTTCCTTCATCCGGCTCTTCTATTCCTGCCATTATTTTTAATAATGTAGATTTTCCTGTTCCATTTATGCCAATAACACCTACTTTGTCTCCTTCATGAAGATAAAAGCTTGCTTTATCAAATAATTTTCTTTCCGTAAAAGAATGTGTTATATTTTCAACTGATAATATATTCAAATTAATGCCTCTTTTCATTATTCTAATTATTTCAAATTTCAATAATTTTCACAAAAAAACGAAATTTTTATATATTTTAGTAAATTTTTTTATTTTTTACTTTCTTTTTATTTATTCTATATATTTGTTAAAAAAAATTTTTAACCATTTTTGCTCAGAATGCCCATTTATACGGCAAAACCTTTTTAAATTTTAACAAAACAAACTATTCATTGCAACTTATTTATCTTTCTTTATCCTATTCTTAAATATGTTAAAAGACTGTGTCCTACTCTTGACATTTTTTGAATTTTAAGGCATTATTAATAGGCGTAATATTTTTGTAATAAATTTACGACTTTTCGTAATAATTATTCGTAATTAATTATATAATAATTGGAGGTTAGTTTTGAAACGTAAAATTTACAGTTCTTTAGTTTTTACTTTTATGTTTGCAGCAGTAGGACTTGTAACAGTACACGCTGATGATTCAGTTTCAATACCTAATACTAATACAGTAGCAACTGAAACATCAACAGCTTCAGAAGTAGAAACATCAACAGAAAATTCATACAACAATATAACTAGTACAGATAACACAGACAATACATTAGATATTAATAAATCAGTTAAAGTTAACAAGAAAATCAAATTACAGAAATCATTAAATCTTGATTCTGAATCAGTAAAAGATATGACTTTTACAGCTGATGACTCAACTGTAGTTAAGGTTTCCAAGGCAGGTACTGTTACCGGTCTTAAGACAGGTTCAACAACTGTTACTGTTACTTCTGACACAGATGATTCAGTATATGCCACTGTTAATCTTGATGTTAAGAGCAGTTACACAGCAAGTCAGTTAAGATATATGTCATCTATCATTTACAGTGAAGCATGTGGAGAACCATATGCCGGAAAGAAAGCTGTTGGTATTGTAGTTGCTAACAGAATGAAATCAAGTCTCTTCCCTAACACAATTAAAGGTGTTCTTTATCAGAGACGACAGTTCACTCCTGCAAGAAACGGTTCACTTAACAGATCTTTAGCATTATATGATAGCGGAAGAATGGATCCTGACTGTATTGCAGCAGCTAAGGAAGCATTAAATGGTGATAAGACAGTTGTTTACAAGAACTCAACTATCAACATGACAAAGACATTATTCTTTAGCAGATATATTTACAGAAGTAAATTTAGAATTGCACATCATATGTTTAAATAATTTATATAAAAAAGCTTAGACCTTAAAGGCCTAAGCTTTTTTTATTAGTGCCACTCCGACAGCAGCAATTATTCCCTCAGTTACAGTCATTGCCAGCCATACCCCTGTCATTTTCCATAGAAAACTCATTATAAACGCCATTGGAATTATAACCACAAACCCTCTGCCAAAAGATATTATATATGAAGGAATTACTTTTTCTCTTGCAGCAAAATAAGTAGCCATCACAATATTCATTCCAATAAATAAAATTGAAGTAAAGTATAAATACATTCCTTTAACTGCTATAGCCTGAAGCTGCATATTTCCTTCGCCATTAAATATAGAAGTAATTGGATTTGCAAATAACAAAATAACTGCATATATTACTATAGAAATCAAAGTTACAGCAGTAATTGCATATTTAAATAACTGTTTCTGCATCTTCTTGTCATTTTTCCCATATGCCGCACTAAACAAAGGTTGGCTTCCCTGTGCTACACCTGTGTAAATTGAAATCACTACAAGGGCTAAATTTGCAATAACACCATATGCTGCCACCCCTACATTTCCCTGTAAGCCTAATATAATTATATTAAACACAAAAATCACTATGCCTGATGACATTTCTGCAACAAACGAAGGAATTCCAAGCATTATTATTGATTTAATAAATGACGCTCTTATTTTTGCTACTTTAAATTTAATGTTGCTATTCTCTGAAACAATATGTCCCGATAACACCATAAGTCCCATAATCGGCGAAAATCCGGTTGCAAGGACAGCTCCAAACATTCCCATGCTAAATTTAATTACCAATAAATAATCTAAAATAATATTGCCAAAACTACCTACTAACATTGCTATCATAGAAAGTCTGGGATTTCCATCATTTCTAACAAATGCATTCATTACATTATTTAATACAAATGCCGGACCAAACATGAGAAGAACTTTTAAATAAATAGATGTCATATGGTAAACCTGTTTATTTGCCCCCAACAGCGTTGCTATATTTCCCGAAAAAATTATCCCTGTTAAGAAAAATATTATTCCAATAACGATTGCCATAAACACTGTATTCATAAAACTTTCATTATACTTCTTATTTCCCTGATTTTTCATTATTGCATATTTAGTAGCTCCACCTATTCCAAGCATTAACCCACTTCCGTTAATAACGCTGTAAACCGGCAGTGCCAAATTTAGAGCCGCAAGTCCATTTGCACCTAGTCCAAATGATATAAAGAAAGTATCTGCTAATATATAGCATGACAACCCTATCATTCCTAAAACATTAAAAACTGTATATTTAATAAATTCTTTTAAGTTTCTGTTCATTATTCCCTCTTTCTATTTTAAAAATATTGTTTAGCATTTCATTATTCTTTTATTACACAAATTCTGCCGTCCACTATTTTCTTCTGTTATTTATTACAAAAAAATCGCCGGAACTTCATATCTTCAAAGACCTAACGATATGAACTCCAGCGTTATACGCTACTACCCGTTGCAGTTAATTTATATACTTTTCTTCTGAAAAAAGTAACATATAATTTTATATTTGTCAATTAGCATAAATGTTACAATATCCAAAAAATTTTTCTTATTATAAATAAATTTTTATGAGTCAGTGCAACTTAAAATATGATATATTGCATTTTCATCAAGTCCTTGTATGAACCACTCTTTTCATTCACTATATATTCCATTTTCAATTGTTACAAACCGTAACAAATTAATTCGATTTTTTTCGTTTTTGTTCTCATTTTTTATTATTTATTACGGTTTGTCATATTATTCCTTTAAGAAAACCCTTGACAAAAACTGTTTTTTAAGGCATTATTAATAAACGTAACAAATTTGTAACATTTGTAAAATATAAGCGTAACATTTGGAGGTAGTTGTGAAATTAAAGATTTATAGTTTACTAATGATAGCATTTATGCTTATTGCATCAAGCATTACAATGGTAAACGCAGATATTAATTCAACAAACAAATCACAGATAAGTATTACGAAGACAGTTAAGGTAAATAAGACATACAAGATAAAGAAACTTTTAAAAAGCAATGGTAATAATGTTGATTACTATTCTTTTAAATCAAGCAACAAGAAAGTTGCCAAGGTTTCAAAGAAAGGTACTGTTACCGGTTTAAAGGCCGGCAAGGCAACAATTACAATAACAAGTAAAGTTAATGGTTCAACTTACGGAACAGTTAATATAATAGTTAAGAATCGTTACAACAGCAGTGATTTAAGAATGCTTTCTTCAATTATTTACAGTGAATCAGGTAATCAGGTTTATGCCGGTAAGAAAGCTGTAGGAATTGTAGTTATGAACAGAGTAAAATCTTCACTCTTCCCTAACACAGTTAGCGGAGTTGTTTATCAGAGTGGACAGTTTACTCCTGCAAGAAATGGTTCTCTTAGCAGATCATTATCATTATATGACAGCGGTAATTTAAATTCTGACTGCATTAAAGCTGCTAAAGATGTTTTAAATGGAGACAATACAGTTTCATACAATAGTAAAACTATTGATATGAGCAGTTACTTATATTTCAGTGGTTATGTACCAGGATGCAGATTACAGATACAGAATCACCAGTTTAAATAAAATTGAATAATATTACCGGAATAATCCGGCAGTAATATACTTATCTAAGAAGAGGCAGTTGCTTTAGTGATTTAATCACAGACGCAACTGCCTCTTCTATATTTAATCTATAATTATTCCTCTATCTTTTTCTGTATCATAGCATCTGTACTCCAGTTGAATCGATTTATCTTCTGAATCTGCATATACAGTTGTTCTACTAGCTGTTGCCGCAAAAACACTTGCACTCATTACACATACTAATAAAGTAGTGAAACAAATTCCCCATTTGCATCTTCTTTTTCTCATCTCTGTGTCCTCCTCTTTCCTTTAAATATAAAAGCGATAGAATTAATGATATTATCTCAACTTGTGTTGTGGATTCATATCAGAACTCTATCGCTTTTATTATTTATGCTTCTTTTTCAATTATCTTTGTTAATAATAGTGTTAAATAACTTCCCACTAATAAAACTATTGTCCATACCTGATCCCACCAATAAAACATAATAGCTGCAATTACTATGTTAACAATTACGGCAACTATTATTGTGATTGTATTATTCTTAATATTTTTGCTTAATACATAAATATTATATCCAATAATCAATCCTAAGACTATGTAAATAATAATCTCTTTTCCTATTCCTTCCCATGCCTTATAAGACATTGAAACTTCCTTATTAACAAGTCTCACCAGATAGTTTGCCAAAATACATGCTAGTGTTGCAATTGCACTTGTAATTCCCGCCAAATACTTTTTCATATCGCTCCTCCTATAAAATGTATTGTCCCTTTGATATATAAATATATTACTCTCTAATACTTTGTGTGTCAATATATTGTTTGTCGTTATATTTAATTTGATATAATATGTTCTGTTTATTCAAAAATTTTAAGAGCAAAAAAAGGCACAACTCATGAATTTAATTCTATGGGCTATGCCTTTTCGCATTATCTTAATTTATTTAATTATTTACCCTTTTACGCTCTGTTCTGGGCATCTACTAAGTTTTCACTGTTATACATATGTCTTAACTTAGGTTTTTCAATCTTACCTGTTGGATTTCTAGGTACATCCGCAAAAATAATTTTTCTAGGTCTCTTGTAACGTGGAAGTTCCTTACAGAAATTATTAATATCTTCTTCTGTTGTTGCTACACCTGGTTTCAATTCAATAATTGCAGCTGATATTTCACCTAATCTTGTATCAGCAATACCTATTACAGCTACATCCTTAATATCAGGATGTTTGCTTAAGAAGTTTTCTATCTGAACCGGATAAATATTTTCACCACCGGAAATTATAACGTCTTTCTTTCTGTCTACAAGGTATATAAATCCCTCACTATCTTGCTCAGCCATATCTCCTGTGTATAACCAACCATCTTTAAGCGTTTCTGCTGTTGCCTTAGGGTCGTTGTAATAGCATTCCATTACACCAGGTCCTTTAAGGATTAATTCACCAACATCTCCCTGCTTAACTTCTACACCATTTTCATCCACAATCTTAACTTCCCATCCATATCCCGGAACACCGATTGCACCAACATGGTCAATATTTTCGACTCCTAAATGTACAGCACCAGGTCCAATTGATTCACTAAGACCGTAGTTAGTGTCATACTGATGATGAGGGAAAATTGTTTTCCATTTTTTAATTAAGCTCTGTGGAACCGGCTGCGCACCAATATGCATAAGTCTCCACTGGTCTAATTTATAATCTTCAAGCTTAACATCGCCTTTTTCTATTGCAAGCAAAATATCCTGAGCCCATGGTACCAAAAGCCATACAATTGTACACTGCTCATTTGACACTGTTTCAAGAATAGTCTTTGGTGTAACACCTTTAAGCAATACTGCCTTGCCTCCCACAAGAAAACTTCCAAGCCAGTGCATTTTTGCGCCTGTATGGTAAAGTGGAGGAATGCAAAGAAATACATCATCCTTAGTCTGTCCATGATGTTTCTGTTCAACTTTTGCTGCATGCATTAAACTTCTGTGTTTATGTAAAATAGCTTTAGGGAAACCTGTTGTTCCAGATGAAAAGTAAATTGCCGCATAATCATCATCTGTTAATTTAATGTCAGGTGAATAGCTTGGGCAATTTGCTGCTAACTTATCATAATCTTCAGCAAATGTTGGGCAGTCACCACCTACATAGAATAAAATTCTCTTTTCATCAATTTCATCAACGATTTCTTCTACACGGCCTGTAAATTCAGGTCCAAATACTAATACATCTACTTCTGCAAGTTCAACACAGTATTTTATTTCGTCTGCTGCGTATCTGAAATTTAATGGGACAGCCAAAGCTCCTGCCTTTAAAATTCCAAAATAAATTGGAAGCCATTCTAAGCAGTTCATTAAAAGAATTGCTACTTTGTCGCCTTTCTTAATTCCTCTGCTAATGAGCAGATTTGCAAAACGGTTTGCTTTTTCGTTAAATACGTGCCATGTAATTTCTCTTCTATACTGACACATTGGATTGGATTCGATTAATTCGTAATCTCTCCATGTTACTCTTTTCTTTTCCTGCAAGTCCGGATTAATTTCTACTAAGCAGACATCTTTTCCGTATTCTTTTGCGTTCTTCTCTAAAATCTCTGTGATTGGCATTTCTCTACCTCATTAAAATTCAAATAGTTTTTTTGCATTTTCCCCTAATATAAGGTTCAATGCTTTTTCAGGCATTCCAAATTCTTTTAATCTTTCAAGTGTATATCCCTGATCAGACCACGGACTGTCTGTTGCAAATAAAATTTTATCTGCACCATGTTTTTCAACAATTCTTAAAAATTGTTCTTTTTCTAAGTGGGGAATACCTTTTTCAAAAGAAAAAGCCGTGTCAAAATAGACATTTTTTCCCACTAATTTTTCTTCTACCTCATCCCATAAATTCCATCCACCCATATGAGCAAGGACTAATTTTTTAGGATTAACTTTGTTTAGTACATTAAGCACCATATCAGGTGTACAGTGAATCTTTTCCGGAAGACCTATATCTTCTCCCGCGTGTGTTACAATTACAAGACCAAGTTCATCTGCATATTTAAAAATTCTAAGATATCTTGGGTCATCAAATTCAACCTTTTGATAGTCAGGATGAACCTTAATTCCTTTTAATCCTTTTTTCTTAATGTCATCTAATATATCTTTATAATCTTCATTGTCAGGATGTATTGCGCCTAATGAAAATACGCCTGTTTCCTTTGTTTTTTCATTAGTTTGTGCCGCAAATTCATTAATACTTGCAGACTGTTCAGGTTTTGTTGCCACAGGAACAACCACAGAAATATCGACACCGTTTTTCTTTGTAGATTCACTAAGTGCATCTCTTGTTCCTGCCACCTTTATCTTCACATTCCAATCATGTTTATCGACAATACTCTTCTCCATTCCGGCTAATGCTCTGGCGGCAATTCTATCCGGAAAAGTGTGTGTATGTGTATCAATTATCACAACTGCACCTTCTTTATTGTTTATTTTTATTATGCTAATTCGTATCCTTTTTCAAATGCAGCAATATTAATGTCTACTGTCTTTGGTGGAACTGTTGCTTTTATAACTTCAATCCATTTATCTTTTTCAAAATCCATATGTTTTGCAGCAACGCCTAAAATAATTACATTAAATACTCTTGAATTTCCAAGTTTTAATGCTTCATCCATTGCATTTACTGCGATTACTTTATGTTTTTTGCTAAGATTTTCAATAATGTTTTCAGGATATTCTGCTAATCCTGTAACTACTGTCATAGGGTCAATTCTCTGGTCATTTACGATAATTACACCGTCTTTTTTAAGAAAATGTGCATATCTTAATGCTTCAAGACGTTCAAATGCGATTAATACATCTGCCTGACCTTCTTCAACAATTGGTTCAGCTACCTTTTCTCCATATCTTACAAATGTAACAACGCTTCCTCCACGCTGTGCCATCCCATGAACTTCTGAAAGTTTTACATCATATCCGCTTTCAATTGTGATTCCACCTAAAACTCTACTTGTGAGAAGTGTACCCTGTCCGCCTACACCAACAATCATAATATTCTTTGTATCTGCCATTATTTGTCACCTCTCTCTTTTAATCCAATTGCATCGAATTTACAATTCTGCATACATAATCCACAACCGTTACACATTGTTGCATCAATTGAAACTGTTCCGTCTTCATTCTTTGTAATTGCAGGACATCCCGGTACGAGACACATTCCGCACTTCTTACATTTTTCAGGAATTGTATAACATTTGCCCTTTGGTACAAATGACTTAAGTAATGCACATGGTGACTGAGAAATAATAACAGAAACTTCATCTCTTGCAACTTCTGTCTTAATTACTTCTTCCAATTTCTTAATATCAAATGCATCTACAACTTCTACATGCTTTACACCGATTGCATGACACAAATCTACTAAATCAATAGCGTATGTTGGTTCACCATTTAACATTTTTCCTGTTGCTGAGTGATCCTGATGACCTGTCATACCTGTTGTTGAGTTATCTAAAATCATAACTGTTCCTGTTGCCTGATTGTAAACCATGTTCATAAGTGAATTAACACCTGTATGTAAAAATGTTGAATCACCAATTACTGCAACCCAGTTCTTTATGAAATCTTTTCCTTTAGCTTTTTCAATACCGTGAAGTGTTGAAATACTTGCACCCATACAAACTGTTGTATCTACTACATTTAAAGGATTTACAGCTCCTAATGTGTAGCATCCGATATCACCTGCTGCATGAATTTTTAATTTCTTTAATACTGAGAATGTACTTCTATGAGGACATCCCGGACAAAGAATTGGTGGTCTTGCCGGTGCCTGTGCAGGTGTATCTAAATCTAAATCTTCTTTTAAGATTGCTTTTCTAAGCATATTGGCACTGTATTCACCCTGTACTGTAAAAATTTCTTTTCCAATACATTTGATTCCATGAGCCTTAACCTGTTCTTCTATTACAGGCTCTAATTCTTCTATAACATATAATGTGTCTACCTTTGATGCAAATTCTTCGATAAGTTTCATAGGAAGTGGATTTACCAATCCTAACTTAAGAACTGATGCATTAGGTAATACTTCTTTTACATACTGATATACGATACCACTTGTAATAACACCAATCTTTGTATCGTTGTATTCAACTTTATTAATGTCTAATGTACATGCATCTTCTGCCATTCTCTTTAAACGTTCTTCTACAAAAATATGACGCTTAATTGCATTTCCCGGCATCATAACATTCTTTGCTACATTTCTTTCATATGGCTTATCTTCTATTTCCTGTCTTTCTTCAAGATTAACAATTCCCTGTGAATGTGAAAGTCTTGTTGTTGAACGAAGAATTACAGGAGTGTCATATTTTTCTGAAAGTTCATACGCTCTCTTTGTAAATACTCTTGCTTCTTCACTGTCTGACGGTTCTACAACAGGAACCATTGCTGCTCTTGCAACCATTCTTGTATCCTGTTCATTCTGTGAACTGTACATTCCCGGATCATCTGCTGCAACTAAAACCATTCCTCCATTAACACCGATATAAGATACTGTGTACAATGGGTCAGATGCAACATTTACACCAACATGCTTCATCATGCACATTGAACGAACTCCTGCCATAGATGCACCAATTGCAACTTCAGTAGCTACTTTTTCATTCGGTGCCCACTCAGCTTTAATCTCCGGGTATTTAACAACATTTTCACTAATTTCTGTACTTGGTGTGCCAGGATAAGCTGAAGTAACTTTAACTCCTGCTTCATATGCTCCTCTGGCAATCGCCTCGTTACCTAACATAATTTTTTTACTCAAAATATGTAACCTGCCTTTCGTCATTATGTATAAAACTGATAGTGCAATACAAATGCACTTCATATTATTTTGTATTTAGCATAATTTACTGCTTTTTTGCTTTAAACTCATAAAGTAAATTATACCTAATTAGGATATATTCGTCAATGAATGTAGAGATGTATTTTGAGGGATATTTATATAATGGGAAAGCAGGGTTTGCTTGTAGATTGTGTTTATGGTTTGTTTTTGGGGGATTTTCGTTGGGATTTATAATTTGGGGTTTGCTTGTAGATTGTATATAGGATTTGTTTTTGGATTTTTTACTATATTTACGGATGAAATCAAAAAAGAAAAATTTATCCGTAAAAAACATCAACAATTATTATCCAAAATTTCTCGTATTAAGATTATTTCGGAAGTGTAACTCTTTCGTATTGCTGTTTCTGAGTAGCATATATTACATTTATTTAAATCTCAACCATCGTTAAGTCCCCATTTTTGCTTTCTTTACTAATACTATACCAGATAAATTTTTTATTTTTTTCACAAACTGACCCCTGCATTTTTCTTACATATTTGCAAAAAAAATCCGGAATTAGATTGCTTTATTCGCACCTCTAATTCCGGATTTTTTCGTTGTATAATATTCTTTTAATCTTTGTCTGTTAGAATAATAATTATATCAGGTTAATCACTCTTACATATAATGTTTCGCCCTTTACTCTATAATCTTATACTCTTTCATTAACTTGTTCTGATATTCAATATCTTTAGCAGATTTTTCTAAATCGTCATATCTTTTTTCTGCTAATAATATAGTGTTAAGTTTGTTTATATTCTCCTGACCCTTTGCCTCTCCAGCCTTCAATCCCTCTCTATATTTCAGATTCATCTCCATCTGTAACGACATATACTCTCGCCTCCATCTCGTATTTTTTCTGACTGCAATTACCTTTTCATCAATTTGTTTTGTCAAATCACTTTCCGGTTCTTTGCCATCAAAATATTCCAATAATGATTTCAGTTCTTTATTTATGCCTTTTTTATCCCCTTTTGTGTTTAAAAATATCTTATGCGTTCCATCATTAAGTTTAATTCCACAATCATCTATACATAAGTTTTCAAACTCATAAATACATTTGTTCTTTCCAAAGAAATCAAATGTACAAATAAATATGACATAACTTTCTTTAAGTATATCATATGGCTCACCTTTTTCAATCATGTTTAGATCTATAACTCCCTGATAATATCTTGATCTTTTTGGTAATTCTTTATACGCTGTTGTCTGCATTTCAAGATTAAACACTGTATTATTATCATCCTCAACATATATATCTAATCTTATTCCTTTTGATTTTATTGTCATCTGAATTGTTTCTTCATAATCTACATATTCTATATCCCTTATTTTTATATTCAATATACTTTCTAATAATGGCTTACATAATCTCTTATCACTCATCACTTTTGCAAAAAAATCCCCATAAAATTCAATTATGCTTTTAAATCGCACAATCAAATTTTATGGGGATTTTAAAGGTTTATATACATATCAAACTATGCAAATTTTTCACCTGTTAATAATTCATATGCTTCTTTATATTTAGCAACTGTCTTTTCAACAACTTCATCCGGAAGAAGTAAATCATTGTCAGGGTTAGCTTTTAACCAGTCTCTTACGTACTGCTTATCAAATGAAGGCTGTCCCTGTCCCGGTTTATATCCTTCGAGTGGCCAGAAACGTGAGCTGTCAGGTGTTAACATTTCATCACCAATTACTACGTTTCCATTTTCATCTAAACCAAATTCAAATTTAGTATCTGCAATAATAATTCCTTTGCTTAAAGCATATTCTGCACATTTCTTATATAAAGCAATTGTGCAATCCTTAATCTTTTCTGCATATTCTGCACCTTTTCCAGGATATGCTTTTTCTAATACTTCTACACTCTGTTCAAATGAAATATTTTCATCATGGAGTCCGATTTCTGCCTTTGTACTTGGTGTATAAATTGGTTCAGGCAACTTATCTGATTCTACAAGACCTTCAGGAAGTTTTATTCCGCAAACTGTTCCATTTTCCTTGTAACTTGCCCAACCACTTCCTGTAATGTATCCACGAACGATACATTCGATTGGAAGCATTTCTAACTTCTTACACATCATACTTCTGCCAGCAAATTTGTCATTCTGGAAAAATTCCGGCATGTCTTTAACATCTGTTGATACCATATGGTTAGGAACAACATCCTTTGTATAATCAAACCAAAATTTTGACATCTGTGTTAAAACCGCACCCTTGTCTGTAATCTTGTTCTTTAAGATGTCATCAAATGCTGAGATTCTGTCTGTTGCAACAATAATCATATTGTCTCCATTATCGTAAATCTCACGTACTTTTCCTTCTTTTACCGGTTTAAATTCCTGCATTATTGTACTCCTCCATTTTCTTCTGCCCTTGTGTTGTTGAACAGTTTATTCTATTTTATGTATCTAAGCTTACGCTCACCATAAAATTATAAACAGAGATTTTATGTAAGTCAATGACTAAAGACTTTCTATATTTTCAATTTACCCGAATTCTCAAAAATTATTTTTATATTTTTATTAATCCAAAGCATCCTTTACCGGAACTTCTACCTTTTCTTCAAAGCATTCAAATAATTTATCTGTTTCTTCTTTTTTCATCTTAGGTGTTAATAAACTTATAACAGGTACAAGAATTAAACTTACAAGCATTGTAAATGCACCTGCATTAATTGGTGACTGTATGTAGCCCCAAATCATATTTGTCACAGTAACTATGATGCTGAAAATAAAACTTGCCCATACAGAAGCCTTTGTAACTTTCTTCCAATATAATCCATACATAAATGGCGCAAGGAATGCTCCTGCTAAAGCTCCCCATGAGTAACCCATAAGCTGAGCAATATTAGGAATACTATCTTTATTTAATGCGATAATTACTGAAATTGCTACAAATACTACTACGAAAATTTTCATAAGTAATACCTGTTTCTTTTCTGCCGTTTTCTTTAATACCGTTGTTCCCAAAAAGTCAATTGTAATTGTTGAACTTGATGTAAGTACCAATGAGGAAAGTGTTGACATTGAAGCTGATAATACTAACACAATTACAATACCTATTAATATATCAGGAAGTGTTGAAAGCATTGTAGGAATAATTGAATCATATCCACCGGTTGCAATATCAATTTTATCAGAGAATAATCTTCCAAATCCTCCTAAGAAATAACATCCACCTGAAACAACTACTGCAAAAGCAGTTGAAACTATCATACCTGTCTTGATTGATTTTTCACTTTTAATTGCGTAAAATTTACCAACCATCTGAGGAAGTCCCCATGTTCCTAATGAAGTTAAAATAATTACTCCTAAAAGATTTAATGGGTCAGGTCCAAAAAATGATGCAAAAATTCCGTCACCTGCAACTTTAATTACATCTCCCTCTACAGGCACCTGCGCTGCAAGTTTTGACAATGAACTGTAAAATCCACCCTGTCCGTTTAATACTGAATAAATAACTGCACAAATACCAAACAACATTACAATCCCCTGAATAAAGTCATTAATTGCTGTTGCCATATATCCACCAAGAATAACATAAAGTCCTGTAAGCACTGCCATAATAATAACAACTGTGCTATATGGTATGTCAAATGCCATTCCAAATAGTCTTGAAAGGCCATTATATACAGATGCTGTATATGGGATTAAAAATACAAATGTAATAACACTGGCTGCAATTTTAAGGGCATCACTGTTATATCTTTTTCCAAAATAATCAGGCATCGTCTTAGCATCTATATGCTGAGTCATAACTCTTGTTCTTCTTCCTAATACAAACCATGCTAATAAACTTCCTAATATAGCATTGCCAAGTCCAATCCATGTAGAGGCAATACCATATTTCCAACCGAACTGTCCTGCATATCCTACAAAAACAACTGCTGAAAAATACGATGTTCCATATGCAAATGCCGTAATCCATGGTCCTGCTGATCTTGAACCCAATACAAACCCGTTAACATCTGTGGCATGCTTTCTTGTATACACACCAATTCCAATCATGACTGCAAAAAATACAATCAATAATAAAACTTTAACTAACATTTTGTTCCTCCACTTTTAGTTACATACCTTTATCGTCGCTTTAAACCGTTACGCTTTAAAGCATTAAAGTTATTATCACATAACATCCTCTTTTTGTCAATAAAAAATCCCCGAAAAAGATTTGGTTATTTCCTCCTCTCTTTCGAAGATTTTATATTTATTTTCAGGATTTATTCAACTAATTATTAAAGCTTGGATTAAAACTAAAAATGAATATTACTAACTATATTATGGTTAGTATTTACTTTTCTTCATCCTTAATTATTCTGGATACTCTTCTTCTCACAATATCTTTTTCAATAGGTTCCATCATCAAATCAACAACGCCTCCCTGAATTGCTATCTTACACTGTTCTATATTGCTTTCCTTACAAACTGCTATCTTAGGAATACCTGCTATATCCTTATTATTATTTAAATAATCCATGATTAATTTTCCATCATCCTCATCATTTGACAAATCCGCAATTATAATCCTAATTTCGCGCTGTTGCTTTATAACTTTATCTATTTCGTCTGATGAAATAACTTCAATCACGTTATATTTGCTACTGATTGCCTTATCTATCGCATGACATATGGTTCGGCTTTTACTATATACAATAACGCTTTCTCTTTTTTCTTCATAAGTACCATAATCATCCACGCCATATTCATGGTAATATGCTTTACCATATTTCTTTGCTTCTGCTAAAGCTTTATCAGCTCTGTCAAATAATTCTTTATAATCATTTGTTCCATTATCAGCAAATGCTAATCCGACACTTACAGTAGTTCTTCCTTTAATCACTGTACTTTTCTTTACTTTAAATATTCTAATTATATCTCTTGCCTTTCTTCTGGCAATCTCTTTATCCGGAATATCATTTAAAAATACAACAAATTCATCTCCGCCAATTCGACCTATTATGTCTTCTTTTCTAAAGTTATCCTTCAATATTCTCGATACTCGTCTTATTGCATGGTCACCAATCAAATGTCCTTCACTGTCATTTATATATTTAAAATCATCCATATCAACAACAATAATTGCACCTATATGATTCTTATGTTCATAAAGCCGGTTATTAATTTTATTAACAGTTGTCATCTTATTATATAACCCTGTCATCTGATCAAGTTCGGAAAGTTCTGACAATTCTCTGTTTTTCTTTTGTATTTCTGCGTATTTTCTTGTAGCAATCAAAACATTGCTTACACGTGCCTTAATTACTTCCCTTACAAGCGGCTTTGTTATGTAATCATCTGCTCCATTTTTAAAAGCTTCGATTAAATTTGCTGAATCATTGTTAACTGTAACAATAATAACAGGAATATCTGCAAATCTTTGATCTAACTTTCTTTCCTTAAGAATATCCACACCTGTCATATCAGGTAACCAGTTATCCAATAATACAATATCAATATTATATTTGTACTCTTTTAAAATTCTAAAGCACTCTTCTCCACTTTGTGCCTCCAGAATCATAAAATCTTCTGCAAAATAATTAGCAATGATATTTCTATCAATCTCATTGTCATCTACAATAAGCATTGTATCCATTATTTAATTTACCTCCCCTATTTATCGAACTTATCTCTTCTCCTATATTTGGTTTTTCCCAAATGAAATAAAAAATCCGACACTCTTCCCTACAAAGTGCCGGTTTCTCTCTCATAAATAGTTTTATCTTCTAACTACATATAAAAATTGTGTTCAGTAATAATGTCTTCCCCAAAACATTTTGTTATATATGATAGTAGTGTATTATGTAAGCTTATTTAAAGCTATTTTCATTAATCTTACCACTTAAATAAAAACATTACAATACGCATTTTTATGAAAGTATTATTATTTTAGAAACGTTTTTATTATTTTTTATTTTATTAATAGTTAACAGTCATATTTTTTCATTATATAAATTTAATTAATTTTCCTTATACTAACATCATTAATTTTATTATCTATTTTCTTTCCATAAATTCCTAATATATTAAATTGTCAGTAGTTACTTTTCTTTTTTTAACAATTAAAAACACCGATATATTAACATCTAAAGATTAAATTCCTAATCTTATTAACATATCGGTGTTCTTATTAATTTTCAAATTCTATCATAAATTTGCTTTTATTATAAAATCTGTTTTATTTTTTTGTTTTAACTGTCTTAACTGACCAATCGCCATAAACTTCTGTTCCGCAGTAATTTGTCTTTGCGGCTCTTACCCTTACGAAGTACTTTGTGCCCTTCTTTAAGTTCTTAATAGTGTATCTCACTTTCTTAGCTGTAGCACTTGTTTTCTTCTTGAAGTTCTTATTTGTAGACCACTGAATCTGGTAATTCTTAGCCTGAGCTGCCTTTTTAAATTTTAAAGTAGCTGTTGCCTTTTTACCTTTTACTTTATTTGCCTTAAGACTCTTAACTTTAACTTTTCCTACCTGGTTAAGTTTCTGTACTGTTGCTTTAACTGCATCAGATGTTACTGTAGAATCTGTTGTTGCAAATACTATCATATTTGTTGTTGCTAAGTTAATAACAAAATTAGCTTTGTTTGGGTTAGCAGGATCAATTGTTCCTGTTGTTGATGTAATTGCTGCAGGAAACTCAATGCTAAAGTTAAGTGTAATAGCTGATGTGTCGATTCCCATAGCTGAGTACATAGCAACTGACTCACTCTGTGCCAAACTTACTTCACTGTATAATGTAGTGCTTGTTACATAAGCATCACTTGATAATGCTTCTTTTACTACTTCACCAATCTTATCAACTGTTGAAGAGTAAGTTTCTGTTGCTTCGTAAAATTCCTTGCCATCTTTTGTTACAACTTTCATTTCTTTTCCATCAGAAATATCTGAAGTTGTCAGTCCTGATGAAGTTAACCATGTATCCATGCTTGCTTTATCAATATCTACTGTAGCTACTGCAGATGCTGTTCCATCTGAATTAATCTTTACATTAGCATTTTCTGTCATACACCCTGTAAACATAACTGTTACTGCTGCTGTTAGGGCTAAAACTTTTACCTTTGTTGGTCTCATATATTTCTCTCCTCCTTATAATATGGTAGTGCCCCCTTCCTTCGGTCAGCGGCTAATCGGCGAAAATATTTTAAGGAACGAACTTTGTTCGTTTTATTTTCGCCTCTTTATTTGTTACTTATTATTGTACCATATTATATAATGATTACAACTTAAGAATATCTTATTTTTCCCAATTATTTGCTGTTTCTGAACTGAACAGGAGTCATTCCATATTTTTTCTTAAACAATCTGTTAAAATGTTCAACATTCTGATAACCAACATTTTCTGCAATTGCTTCAACAGTCATGCTTCCACTCTTAAGTAAAGCTCTTGCCTTTTTCATTCTTACATTTTTAACGATATCACCAAATGTATTTCCTGATTTTTCTTTAATGTACTTTGATAAATATGGTTTTGACAAATGGAATTCATCAGCCAATTCATCTAAAGTTACTGTCAAATAATTTGTATGAATATAATTCATTATTTCATTTAATCTGTCATCCTTACAGGCATTTACTCCTACTTCACTTTCTAACTGATTCACTGCAACTGTCAAAGCCTGAATTGATGACTTAATAATATCAGCATCAATTCCAACACCCCAGAACATCTTACCATTATGACTGATTCCTACATATGATACAGCCTTTGATGATGAACCTCTTGATAATGAATGTTCTTCATATACTGACAATTCATAACTTATGTTAAAGTACTGCTTAAATGCATTACTTACGGCATCAAGTCTTCCGTTTCCTGTGCTCTTGATAACTCTGACTTTGTCATCATATGCAATTGTAACCTCAGCTATAATTCCGTCTTTCTGTTGGAAATGACATTCAGGTACGCTGAATACTGTATTATTTGTAATGTATTTATCTTCAAATATCTGGTATACCCAATTTGGTGATAATTCTTTATGCTCTTTATCTGAAACATCCTTAACTGTGTATCCGACTTCTTCCTTCATTCCATCCGGTAAATCCATACCAAAATTCTGTTTTAAGATGTAGCTTACGCCACCCTTTCCTGACTGGCTGTTAATTCTGATTACATCTGAATCGTATGCTCTTCCAACATCCTTAGGATCAATTGGTAAATATGGAACATTCCATTTTTCTGTATGACCTGCTTCTCTGTATGCCATTCCTTTTGAAATAGCATCCTGATGTGAACCTGAAAATGCAGTAAATACCAAATCACCTGCATATGGCTGACGTGGAGAAACTTTCATTCTTGTTAATTTTTCGTATGTTTCGCAAATATGTGGCATATCACTGAAATCAAGTTTTGGATCAACTCCATGTGAGAACATATTCATTGCTAATGTAATAATATCAACATTACCTGTTCTTTCACCATTTCCAAATAAAGTTCCTTCAATTCTGTCAGCACCTGCCAATAATCCTAATTCGGCATCTGAAACACCACATCCTCTGTCATTATGTGGATGTAATGAAATCGTAACTGCATCACGATATTTCAAATTCTTGTGCATATATTCAATCTGAGTTGCAAATACATGTGGTAAAGAATTTTCAACTGTTGCAGGAAGGTTGATTATAACTTTATTGTCAGGCTTTGGCTGCCATACATCTAATACAGCATTACATACTTCCAATGCATAATCTACTTCTGTTCCTGTAAAACTTTCAGGACTATATTCAAATGAGAAGTTTCCATCTACTTCATCAGCTAATTCTTTTAATAATTTTGCTCCATCTACGGCAATCTTTTTAATCTGTTCTTTTGACTTCTTAAATACCTGCTCACGCTGTGCAACTGATGTAGAGTTATACAAATGAATTACTGCATGCTTACATCCTTTTACAGCTTCAAAAGTTTTCTTAATAATATGCTCTCTTGCCTGTGTTAATACCTGAACTGTAACATCATCAGGAATCATGTTTCTTTCTATTAAGGCTCTCATAAAATTGTATTCTGTTTCTGATGCAGCCGGGAATCCAACTTCGATTTCTTTAAAGCCCACTTTAACTAACATCTGAAAGAATTCTAATTTTTCTTCCAAGCTCATTGGTTCAATTAAAGCCTGATTTCCATCTCTTAAATCAACACTACACCAAATTGGTGCTTTTTCAATCTTTTCTTTCTTAACCCAATCAAATGTTGGTGTAGGTGGCATAAAATACTGTTTCTCATATTTTGTACAATCCATCATAGTTCTTACTCCTTATAACCTTTAATAAATATATGTAACTTGCATCTAAATCTGTACCTTGATGTTTTTTAATTGATTTATTTTACTTTATTACATTAATGTAGCAAATTGCCCTATAACGTAAAAAAGCTCTATAATATCAAAAGATATTATAGAGACGAATCATCGCGG
Source organism: Eubacterium sp. LMAG:50 (assembly GCF_008680265.1). Lineage (NCBI taxonomy): Bacteria > Bacillati > Bacillota > Clostridia > Eubacteriales > Eubacteriaceae > Eubacterium > Eubacterium sp. LMAG:50. The sequence continues at coordinate 118,553 of NZ_NALP01000007.1, forward strand.
TACCACTCTACTTCATGTATAGACATGCCCTTACTGGATGCTCATGACATCCGCTCCCTTTAACGGTGGAATCCGTCCTGACCTACTAATATGTTCAGCCGGCTGCTCTAAGGCGAGTTCATTATATCACTCCTACTGTCTCACATCAACCGACAGCTTTCTGAAAGTCGCTCAATAATTACTATTCCTCTTCTATGCATTTGTTTATGTTTTAACTGTGATAATAATAACATATGCAAATCTAGAATTAAAGTGACGTTTTTAATCATTTTTATTGATTTTTTTTAATATTTTGTATTTTATTTATCAATTTAGTTGATTTTTCTTTTTTATAGCAATAAAAAACGCGTGCCTTCAAGTACGCTAACAATAAAGAAAGCTACCAACTTTAAATTGATAGCTTTCTTTATTATATAAATATATTTTTTAACCTAATACAATTATGATATTCAGCCTACTTTTAATTTAAATTTCTGAACATCTTTTTCACTGTCAACCTTTTCAATTGTTGCTCCAAGGCCTCTTAACTTGTCAGAGAAATGTTCATAACCTCTCTTAATGTAAACAATATCTTCAACAGTTGTAAATCCTTCTGCTGCAAGTCCGGCAATTACTAACGCTGCTCCTGCTCTTAAGTCAGGTGCACAAACCGGTGCTCCTGTAAGACCATTTACGCCCATTATTAAAGCTGTATTGCCTTCAACTTTAATTCTTGCACCCATTCTGTTAAGTTCATCTACATATTTAAATCTGTTTTCAAAAATGCTTTCTGTTACTGTGCTGCTGCCATTGGCCATTGCAAGTACAACTGCCATCTGTGGCTGCATATCTGTTGGGAATCCCGGATATGGTAATGTCTTAATCTGAGTATTTCTGATAAATTCTCCACCTTTAACTCTTACCGCATCATCGTATTCTGTTATTACGCAACCCATTTCAATAAGCTTAGCTGAAATGCATTCCAAATGTTTAGGAATAACATTCTTTACAAGAACACTTCCGCCTGTTGCTGCTGCTGCACACATAAATGTTCCTGCTTCAATCTGATCAGGAATTGTAGAATAAACTGTTCCGTGTAACTTCTCTACACCTTCAATTCTAATCTTATCTGTTCCTGCACCTCTGATATTAGCTCCCATACTGTTAAGCATATTAGCTACATCTACAACGTGAGGCTCTTTAGCTGCATTTTCAATAATTGTCTTACCTTGAGCCATTGAAGCTGCAAGCATAACATTAATTGTTGCTCCTACTGATACAACGTCGAGGAAAATATGATTTCCTAATAACTTCTCTGATCTGGCATCTACCATTCCATGTTCTGTATCAACTTCTGCACCTAAAGCTCTAAATCCTTTTATATGCTGATCTATTGGTCTGCTTCCTATGTCACATCCACCTGGAAGAGCTACTTCGGCCTTATTAAATTTACCAAGTAACGCTCCAATTAAATAATAAGAAGCTCTTATTTTCTTCATCTGTTCATATTCAACTACACATGATGTAATTGTGTCACCTTTTATCTTAACGCAGTGTCTGTCTACTCTATCGACTGTGGCACCAATGTTAGCAATTGCATCAATCAAATGATTAATATCACTAACGTCAGGTAAATTATCTATTGTCACTTCTTCATCAGTCATAATAGCCGCTGCTAATAAACCTAAAGCTGCGTTCTTAGCACCACTTATCTCCACTTCTCCATTGAGTGGTGTTCCGCCTTTTATAATATAACGTTCCATTATGCACCTCGGGTATTTATGTATATAATTGAGTTGTAAAAACTCAAAGCAAAAACCGACCGAAATAGTTTATCATCTAATTCACTAATTCGGTCTAACTTTAAAATTCTATTTATTTCTATCTATTATGTCACTTGTATGAGAATTAAATTCTAATACAATTATCCTTTGCTTCTTTACGCATAGACTAATTATAACACATTATCGCTCTTTGTAAACCGATTAATTCATACATTTTCACAATTTATTATATGTTTTTTTGTTGAAAATGTTACCTATTCAAGAAAATTAAGTGGATTTACATGCTTATCATTTTGTATTACTTCAAAGTGAAGATGCGGACCTGTACTGTCTCCGGTATTTCCACTAAGTCCTATTATCCTTCCCTGTTCAACCGTATCACCTAAATTAATTAAGATTTTACTTAAATGAGCGTATCTGGTTTTTAGTCCATTTCCATGATTTACCAGTATATTATATCCATAACTGTCACTTAAATATGCTTTTTCTACTGTACCATCTGCTGCCGCACATACGCTTGTTCCAACTTCAACTGCCCAGTCGTGTCCCAAATGTGTGGTTCTTCTGTCAACCACGTCTCCAAATACTGAAGTTGTCACTCCACCACTTACAGGTTTTCTAAGTTGTATCACAGTATTTGACACATTCTGTACTGAATTATCAGCAGTTTGGTTTATTTCATTATTTGCTGTCCTTCTCAAAGAATCTTTATTTATTGTATTTTTTAAAGACTCCTTATTTGCTGTATCTTCCAAATAGTCAGCTTTTTCACCTTTTATAGAAGATATTTTTGTATTGCAAATTTCTTTAACTGCGTCATCACTTTCTTTATGATTTCTAGCTAAATGTGTATCTGAGGTATCATTTGCCTGAATAACTTTTATAGTTTTATCATTTTCTGAAATCATAAAACTATATGCCCATGTTTCCATTATCATTTGAGAAAAATTAAACAGGATTATCATAAGTATTAAAATTCCTGCCACAACATATGATACTGCATGGCATTTGTTTATATACTTACTATTCATTTTTAATTGTAAACGCCTCCAAATAAATTGTTATTTTGTTCACATGCTACCAGGCTCAAAAGTTCTAAACCTACATGAGTTTGTTCATAAGTAAGTGAATTATCTTATTATTCGCCTTTGTATTAACAAATTATTTTATTCACATTCGTTTTTTCCTATTTTTACATCTGCCCTATTTCTCGCCTTTGTACTCTTTTATTTTTTCTAATGTTAACTGCACAGTTTCTTCTACATTTATGTTACTTTCATTTACCACTACATCTGCATATTTTTCATAAAGGGGTACTCTTTCGTTAAATAAATCATCAAGCGTCTGTCCATCACGCAAAACTACGCCTCTGTTTTTCAAATTGCCAAGTCTCTTTTTTAGGTTTGCCAAATCAAGCTCTAAATATACAACAGTTGCAATTTCTGACAAATGTTCCATTGCTTCCCTGCCGTACACTACGCTTCCGCCTGTTGAAATAATGGCTTTTTTAGGATTTAATGATTTATTTACATCATTTTCTACCTGAATAAATCCATCTATTCCTTTTTCAGCTATTATTTCTTTAAGTAATTTATTTTCTCTATCCTGAATTACCAAATCAGCATCTATAAACTGGTATCCCATCAACTTTGCAAGTATTACTCCTACTGTACTTTTTCCTACTCCCGGCATTCCTATTAAAACAATATTTTCCTTCATTTTCAGTCCTTTCTCTATTTGTTGCTATTTAATACTTTATCAATTTTATAATTTTTTGCTACTGCTTACACTTTGTAAAATTAGCTATTAGTATTTAATGTTTCTTTATTTTATCTTTATTCAAAAGACTTGCCCTTGACACGGCATCTTCTCCATATTTTTCTTTTATTGCATCTAATGCCTTATCAAGTTTTTTCATTTTTTCTCTGGACGGTTGAACCTTTTGTGATTGTTTTTCATTCATAAGCTCAAATATTGACATTTGCTCCGGCTCATCTTCTCCTACAAGATTCGCTGTTCTTATTCCTAAAAGTCTTACCGGCTTTCCTGTCCAAATATCCTTAAATAACTGTTTTGCATTTTCGTATATTTCATTTTCTACATTTGTAGCATTATACAAACTTGTCTGATGAGACATTTTTGAAAAATCATTATACTTTATCTCAATGGCAATTGTTTTTGCTTTTTGTCCGGACTCTCTCAATCGTCCGCTTACCTTTACAGCCAACTGTAATAATACTAAATTTATATCATCTATTTTGTCTAAATCTGTTGGAAGTGTTGTAGAATTTCCAATTCCTTTCAAATCTTCTTTTGTAGCATTTACTTTTGAATCATCAATTCCATTTGCATACTCCCACAAAATTTTCCCGTGTTTTTTCAAATGTGATTCCACTATATTAACAGGTGTATTTGCTAACTGACCTATTGTATGGATTCCTAATTTATTTAAAACTTCCACACTTGATTTGCCTGCCATAAATAGTTCACCAACCGGAAGGGGCCACATTTTTGTTTTTATTTCTTCCGGAAACAATGTATGTATTTTATTTGGCTTTTCAAAATCCGATGCCATTTTTGCTAATACTTTTTTAGAAGAAATTCCTATGTTTACTGTAAATCCTAATTCATTTTGAATTCTGTTTTTTATAACCTCTGCTGCTGTCATGTATGAACTGAATTTATTTTGAATTCCCGTGTAATCAAAATAACATTCATCAACACTTACCTGTTCAATATCTGAAGTATACTCTTTTAATATGGAAATAAATTTTCTGCTTTGTTCATGATAATACTCATGTTCAGGTGGTATTATCATAATATCAGGGCATTTTTTTAATGCATCAGCCACCGGCTCACCTGTTTTTATTCCATATTTCTGAGCTGATATTGATTTTGCAAGGACTATTCCATGACGTTTTTCTCTGTCACCACCTATGATAGCCGGAATTGTTCTTACATCTACATCATTGCCTTCCTTTAGCAGTTTTACTGCAGTCCAACTTAAAAATGCTGAATTTACATCAATATGAAATATAATTTGTTCCATACACTGCCACCTGCCTTTTTCCTAGTAGCTTTTCCTAAATATCTATGCTTTTGCATTTTTCGACTTTTTATCTCTTATTTTCTAATCTTTTCTTTTTATTTGCAGATTTTTTTCTCTTTTTCTTCATTACGCTATAACCAAATCTTCCAAGATTTTGACCTAAACTATAATAATGTCCATGAGAATATACTATTGGATTTGCTTTTTCTAATTGGAATCTTCCATCCTTATCCATATATTCTTTGTCTGCGTGTACTGCTAATACATTTGCAATAAACATGTCATGAGAACCACATTCTTTTACATCAACAACTTTACACTCAATGTTCACCGGACTTTCTTTTATTAATGGAGCCTTTACATACTGTGCCTTTTCTTTTGTCAAATGTGCTTCTTTAAATTTATCAACATCTCTTCCTGATTTAACTCCACAATAATCTGTTGCATACGCCAAATCTTTTGTAGTCAGATTTATTACGAATTCTCCTGTTTCTTTTATCATCTTATACGAATGTCGCGATGGTCGTATTGATACATAAGCCATCGCCGGATTTGTACATATTGTGCCTGTCCATGCAACTGTCAGTACATTGTCATTACCTTCGTTATCACTTACCGTTACCAAAACTGCAGGCAAAGGAAATATCATATTCCCCGGTTTCCAAATTTCTTTTGACATTAATCTTCTCCCTTTTCTTTTTGGTTTTTATTTTTAACTTTTATATCCGTAAGGGTTAATGTTTGATCTTCATTCAATGTATAGGTTAAAGTCATTTTTGTTTTGCATGACCCACCTATACTGTAAACATAACTCGTATAAATTGCTGTATCTGTAGAAGACACATATGTATACACAAAATCATATGTAACAGTAAATGTATTATTATTGTTGTATACACTATTATGTGTAACTTCTCCCGGTTCAAATGAAACTACCGAATATTTATCAATGTTCTTCGTTTCCGGCCAATACAATACTTCTTCTGTTTCTTTTAAATATTTTTCAACTTTTTTCTGAAGTTTTTTGTCATTTGCGAAATATGCTTTTAACTCTTTGTTATTGCCTTTTTTCTCCCTTGCATTTACATAAAACTGAGTAATCATATTGTCTGCATTTGCCTTTATTTTTTCTTCAAATTCTAAATTTGCATGATATGCTGTAGCGTCAAAATTAATTGTAGTTCCTTCCTGAAGAATTTCAGGTTTTAAATCTATCTGGCTATATCTGTTTATCGCATTTGCGTCATATGCTCCGTAAAGTATTTTATCAAAATGATATGTATCTGTATTTGTATTCGCGTCTGTCGTGACCTTAGCCATGTCTTTTGTTACGACTTCTCCATTTATATATAAAGCATCGCCTGTCGGTACAACAAAATTTACGTTTTTTACAATCATTTTTGATATATCTACTTTATAATCAGGAATAATCTGCATTCCATGTTTTACTTCATCAAATACCAATTTTATTGTCTGGTTAGTTTCTGTTGTTTCATTATTACATATAATATCTACTGTCTTTTTGCCATTTTCTTTATATGGCTCAGAAATTTCATATGAATCAATTACAATAGATTCTCTTATCTTTTTCACTCTGTCTGTGTATGCAGTTTTGTTTATATATGTATTCTTTGGCTGATTTACAAGACCATATATTGTATCATAATCCTGAGCTAAAAATGCTTTGAAATATGCAACTGCCTCATCAGTAGGATTAGATTCATAATTTACATATGACAATCCTGCGCCTATTACTGCACATACTGTCAAAAATAAAAGTGCTCCTATCAGTCTTACTATATTGGAATTTATTATTTTTTTAATCATTTCAATCCACCTTCCCGTTTCAAAATAATGTTACCTATTATCCTTGATTTTTGCAAGGCTTTTATGTATCATTTATGTATCAAAATTGCTTTTACTTTACAAAAAGCGGATTGGAGAATTCATGGACAAAAAATTACTTTTTAATGATGCTTTGTCTTCTTTAATAGAATTTGCGGCAGCTAATGCAAACCATGTGTCTACTGAAGACATTCATACTTTTTTCAATGACATAATAGAAGATGAAAAGCAATACGAATTTATATATAAGTACTTACAGGAAAGTAAAATAAAAATTGATGGAATGGATTATATTGTTTCTGAAGAAGTGACTATTGATCCTAAGGAAGAAGAGACTAAGGAATTAGAGACCGTAAAAGCAGCTGAAAGTAAAGTTGTAGAAACTGAAGCTGAACTTGCTTTTATTGAAATGTATAAAAAGGATTTAGAAGCTATTGATGAAATATCAGAAGCCGAGCTTGCTAATTTACTTGATTTGCTTGCAAACGGAGACCTTTCTGTTACTAATAAAATTGTTGAATCTCAACTTTCAAAAGTAGCTGGCATTGCAAATGAATTTCGTGGGCAGGGTGTAACTTATGGTGATTTAATTCAGGAAGCAAATATCGGATTAATGATAGCTCTTTCTGAATTTAATGGTTCTTCAGATGAATTTGCAGCTTATGTTGATGATGCCATCAGAAATACATTAACTCTTGTCATCAATGACCAAATTAACGAAGACCGTGTTGGCGAACATCTGGCTAACCGTATGAATGAATTAGATGAAATTTCCAGAGACCTTACCGAATTGCTTGGTCGTGCTCCAACTTTTGAAGAGTTGGCTAAGAAAATGGGCATAACTGAAGATGAAGTTGAAACTATTGTAAAAACTTCTCTTAATGTTTTAAATGCCGGTGATTCTCAGGATGCAGAAGCTATCAATAAAGCGTCTTCTGAATTAAACGCTACAGAAGCTAATAATTCTGATTTAAATGATTTGGGCTTAAATGATTTTGAATCTTCTATATTAAATAACTCTGTATCAAATGACTTTGGAACATCTTCTCCATTAATTAATAATACTGACGAAGAATTTGAATCTTCTGAAACAGATTTAGGTGACCCATTAGAATGGAAGATAAATAAAAAATAGTATTTTAGAATGCAAAAAAATATGATTTTAAAATAGAAAAAAACAACGGATGATTTTAATAAATATTAAAATCATCCGTTGTTTTTCACACTATTTTCCTTTTCTCTTTTTTACGCACTCCGCTAAAAGATATTCAATCTGGCCATTTATTGAGCGGAAATCATCTTCTGCCCATGCTGCAATCTCTTCCCATAATGAAGGGGACAGTCTTAACAACACCTGTTTCTTTGCCTTTTCTTTTTCTTTTAGTTTTTTTTCTTTTGTTAATATTTCTTTTTCCATATTAGAAATATTTTCTAAACGTTTTTGGAGCTCAAGTTCTTTTTTATTAAGTTGTTCTTCCTTATCCATACCGGCTCCTTTCACTGTTTTTCAATATATATAGTTTCAAATAGTCATAACTTTTTTAATTTATTTTAGCTCAATTGTTTGACTTATTTTAACATTATTATCTGTTGAATTAATTTTTAATTTATTATTTTCTATTTTTATTAATAAATACTTCCGCTGTTCACAATTGGTTGTGCTTCTTTATTTCCACATAACACAACTAAAAGATTGCTTACCATAGCAGCTTTTCTTTCTTCATCAAGCACCACAATTTCTTCTTCTCCAAGTTGGTCAATTGCCATTTTAACCATACTTACTGCGCCTTCAACAATTTTCTGTCTTGCTGCAATAATTGCCGTTGCCTGTTGTCTCTGAAGCATTGCTGCAGCTATTTCTTCTGCATATGACAAATGAGTTATTCTAACTTCCATAATTTCTATTCCGGCATCTTCAACCTTTTTCTGTAACTCTACTTCCATACTATCTGCAATTTCCTGGCTGCTTCCACGTAGAGTCTTTTCGTTATCATCCTCATTTTCATCTGATATTATATCATAAGGATACAATCTTGAAATATTTCTTATTACAGAATCACACTGAGTTGATAAAAATTTCATATAATTATCAACATTTAAAACTGCTTTTGTAGGGTCAATTATCTTGCAAATAACCACCGCTCCGATAATTATCGGATTTCCTAAAGCATCATTCACTTTCTGTTTCTCATTATTTAATGTTATAACCTTAGTTGATATTTTCTTTTTTGTAACTCCGGCAACTTTTGCTGAGCTGTTACCATTAGCATCAGAAGAAATTTCAAAGATATTTCCTGTTGTTTCTTCGTTAGGAACTACTGCACTACAAAATGGATTTATAAAATAAAATCCTGCACTTTTAATTGTGCCATAATATTCACCAAAAAGAGTAAATACCATTGCTTCATTAGGATTAACTGATTTTAGTCCGCATGACAGAACAATAGATACAATTAATAACGCTAAACTAACAACAAATAAACCGATTCCTAATCCAAATATCACGTCATTAACATCTTCATAGTTTATTGCAAAAACTAATCCTAGTACAAACGTCACAACTGTTGCTACATATCCAAGTATATCAACAAATAACATTGCGAATCCATTTTTCTTAGTAATTTCCCTTTCCTTTACATTACTTAACTTTACATTTTCATCCATAACTTTATCCTCCCAAGTATTAAAGTGATATTATTTTAATATTACTTTAATACTTATTCTTTTCTTTGTCAATGATAAAATTTATAATACACAAATTCTGATAATTTACTTTTTCCCTCCTATGGTCTATGTGAATAAACTTTAATAAAATTTATTCACAAGACAAAAGTATTTTCTGCATTGTAGCATATGCTCTAATCAAAAAAGACCAAACAGTGTGCTGATATGTACCCAGAATTCTGGACACATATCATGCATGCATACTGTTCAGTCTTTTTTCTTATACTTATTCTTTTATTGTAATTGATTGCTTTTTAATTCTATACTAAATTTTATTATAGGTTTATTTTTCTCATACCTCTTTTGCTACTACTTCTATATTTAAATGTATTTTATTGTAACGCCAGACAAATTTGCTGATCCCTTAATAACAACTGTCACGCTTTCAGCATCTGTTGGTGCTTTTGTACCTTCTTCGTCGTAGCCGCCAAATGAACAATTTAACTCATTTTCTACAATCCAGTTAGCCGGAATATAAATTTCCACTCCTCCAAATGAATTCTTTATTTCTATTTCAAGTCTCTTACTTGGCACTTTTGCCTTATCTAAATAAATTGACATTCCTGAAAATTCATTTCTTACATATACTTTTTTTAAATTATTTGAAGTAATGTATTTAACAGTTCCTGCAAATTTTGATTCGCATGTTACTACTTCTCCGCTATCCTGCTCTACATTAACATTTTCATCAAAATATTTTCCTTCATTACTACTATTATTGCTGTAATAATGATTTCCACCTGAGTAATCTTTTTTCCATTTTTTATTTTTCTTTCCAAATATCATGTTTATTCCAATACTTCCTAACAATGCTGCAAACAGAATCGGCCATGGAGTTATACTTTCAATGTGAAGTTGCTCTGACCAGACAATTGCTAAAAAAGCAAGCGAGAATAATATTGTTGTTGCCTGTAATCTTACAATTCCATCTAATAATGCAGCACCAAAAAGTACTGTAAAAATTATACTCCAGACACCCACGCCTTCAATCAGACCCAGACCATTAACTACAATTAATGCAGCCATTATTATAAATATCATTCCCCAGTAAATATTGTTTTTTTTCATCACATATTCCTCATTTCTTCTAATTTTTCTTTTAACGGCTTGTAATATGCCCTTGAAACATATACATGTTTAGGCGTTCCTTCAAATTCAATTAAACTTGACGCTGTCAGATTTCTTGTAATCGCATACACTTTCTTTACATTTAAAATTGCTGATTTTGATATTCTGCTAAAGTACCATGGTAATATTTTCTCCAATTCGTATAATTTACTGCCTGTTAAAAATATCTCATTTGCTGTATGAGCCATAACCTGATTGTTATCAGTTTCAAAAAAAAGAATTTCACCAACATCTATATAAAATTCTTTTTCACCCTGTTTAAGCTCAATTTTAAGACTCTGGTTTTCCATCGCTGAGATAGTTTTCTGAATATTAATTATATTCTCATTCAGTTCGTGGCAATTTATTATTACCTGTTCCTCTATGCAGTTTTCATCCACATTTACGATTACTTTCATATCTGACTCCTTATGTGATGATTATATTTGCAAATTATGTGGATGTAAATAGATTTTATGTAAGTGGTATTTTATTAGCAGTAAGTGGTAAATACCAGTCTGTGAACGTTATTTGCAAACAAATTTAGGAGCCGATGGATAACCACCGGCCCCTTTAATGAGATTAAGTAAAATATATTTTAAGAACAGAGTTCCTAAATATCCATTATATTGTTGAGTATTTACTCATTTGAAAGTGCTGCAATACCTGTGTCACCTGTTCTGACTCTCATTACATCTTCTACATCTGTTACGAAAATCTTACCATCGCCAACACCGCCTGTATAAAGAGCTTTTCTAGCTGCTGCTACTACAAGGTTAGGATCAACTGTTGATACAACGATTTCAACTTTAACCTTTGGAAGAAGGTTCATGCTCATCTTAACACCTCTGTAAACACCACTCTTTCCCTGTTCAACACCACAGCCCATTGCCTGGATAACTGTCATACCTGTTACACCGATAGCTGCCATTGTGTCTTTAAGGATTCCAAATTTATCTTCATTACAAATAACTGTAATCTTTGTATATTTTCCAGTTGGTTTTGCTTCACCAATTGATAATGTAGCAGGTTCAAGATTTGCTACATCTACTGCTCCTACGCTTTCACCCATGTATGAAGGTGTTGTAGGAAGGAAGTCTGCATATGCTGATGCAAGACCATGTTCTGATATATCCATACCAATAATTTCTTCTTCTGCTGTTGTTCTAAGTCCTATTGTATGTTTAATAAGCTGGAATACAATTGTCATCATGATTGCTGCATATACATCAATTGCAACAATACCTAAAATCTGAATTCCTAATAATTTTGCTCCACCTCCGTAGAATAAACCTGCGTAATAAGAACCATCTGCAAATGCCTGAACTGTGTCGCCTTTACCTGTTGCAAATAAGCCTACTGCAATTGTTCCCCAAACACCGTTTGCCCAGTGAACACCAACTGCCCCAACAGGGTCATCAATGTGTAACTTCTTATCAAGTACTTCTACTACTACATCTACTAAAATACCTGCAACTGCACCAATTACTAAAGCACCAATTGTATCAACTGAAGCACAACCTGCTGTAATTGCTACCAAACCTGCAAGTGATGCATTTAAGCACATACCTACATCAGGTTTTCCATCTTTAATCCAAGTAAATATCATACATACAACTGTTGCTGTTGCAGGAGCGATTGTTGTATTCATAAAGATTGATGCAAGACTGTCTGTGTTTGTTGCAGCTGCACCGTTAAATCCATACCATCCAAACCAAAGGATAAAACATCCAAGAGCTCCAAGTGTTATTGAATGTCCACCGATAGCATTTGAAATAATTGTTCCATCTGCTTTCTTTGTGTATTTACCAATTCTGGCTCCAAGAATAATTGCTCCGACTAAAGCTGCCATACCACCTACTGAGTGGATTACTGCTGAACCTGCGAAATCTACGAAATGTAATTTCTGTAACCATCCGTTTCCGCCGTAGTTCCAAACCCAACCTGCTTCAATAGGATATACAATCAAACTGATTGCTGCTGAGTAAACACAATAAGCACTGAATTTTGTTCTTTCAGCCATAGCTCCTGAAACAATTGTTGCTGCTGTTGCACAGAATACTAACTGAAATACGAACTGCGACCAATTAAAGTTGCTGTAATTTGTGAAGATGTCAAGATTTGGAATACCGATAATTCCCATTACATAATCTTCTGACATCATAAGTCCAAAACCTAAAACAATGTACATTATAGTACCAATACAAAAATCCATCAGGTTCTTCATGATAATGTTACCTGCATTCTTTGCTCTGGTGAATCCTGTTTCAACCATTGCGAAACCGGCCTGCATAAAGAATACTAAACTTGCACCAATTAAGAACCAAATTGCAAAACTACTACTTGTAGCTGCATCCAAAATTTCATTTGCGTCCATAACTAATTCCTCCATTCTTTTTTCATTGTCCTATAGATTTTACTTAAGAAAGCATTTTTAAAGGGGAAACACTTTCCAAGTTCTGAGAAGTTTTTCTTCTCATTTGTAATCATCCGGTAAATATTAATTACTGTATAATTACTAATACAAAAAAATACAAGGGCACTGACTTCTTACGTCTGCGCCCTTGCATTTCTTATCATGCACTGTATTCTAGCAAATGATTTTTTAAATTTCAACTAAAAATCTATTTTGCTTATTTTATAATACAAATCCTTTTGTATTTTAAATTGACATTTAATTATTTTAATTTGATATTTATTTTATTCATATATTCCTTAAAAAATTTAATATCAATTGCATCTTTTACATTATTTCTTTAATTGATTTATATACGCCTTCGCCATCTAAACCAAATTCTTTTAATAATTCAACAGCCGGTCCTGAATGTCCATAAACATCCTGAACACCAATTTTTGTAACAGGTGTAGGACATTTTGCACTTAAGCAGTCACAAACTGCACTTCCAAGTCCACCAATAACTGAATGTTCTTCAACAGTTACTACTTTACCTGTAGTCTTTGCTGATTCTACAATTAAATCTTCATCTAATGGCTTAATTGTATGAATATTAATTACTGTAGCTTCAATTCCATCCTGTGCCAATTTTTCTGCTGCTTCCAAAGCTGAAGATACCATGAGTCCTGTTGCAACAATTGTAAGGTCCTTACCTTCACGCATTGTTACACCCTTACCTACTTCAAACTTGTAATCTTCTTTATTTAATACAGGTGCAGCCAAACGTCCAAATCTTAAATAAACAGGTCCGTCAATTTCATATGCTGCCTTTACTGCCGCTCTTGCTTCTACATCATCACATGGATTAATAACTGTCATTCCAGGGATTGTTCTCATTAAAGCAATATCTTCATTACACTGATGTGTAGCTCCATCTTCACCTACAGAAATACCTGCATGTGTAGCTCCTATTTTTACATTAAGATGTGGATATCCAATTTCATTCCTAATCTGTTCGTAAGCCCTTCCTGCTGCAAACATAGCAAATGTACTTGCAAAAGGAACTTTACCTGTTGTTGAAAGTCCTGCTGCAATCCCCATCATATTTGCTTCTGCAATACCACAGTCAAAGAATTTGTCAGGGTTTGCTTTTTTGAAAATGCCTGTCTTTGTAGCTGCTGCTAAATCAGCGTCTAATACTACTACGTTATCATGCTCTTTAGCTAATTCTACAAGTGCATTACCATAGCTTTCTCTTGTTGCTATCTTCTTTACTTCTGACATAATGCTTCACCTGCTTTCTCTAATTCTTCCATTGCCTGTTCAAACTGCTCATCATTTGGAGCTGCACCATGCCATGAAGCCTGGTTTTCCATAAATGAAACACCTTTTCCTTTAATACTCTTCATAATAATTGCTGTAGGCATTCCTTTTGTTTCTCTTGCTTCCTTTAAAGCTGCTCTAATTTCATCAAAATTATGAGCATCTATATTAATTACATGGAAATTAAATGCTTCAAATTTCTTATCAATTGGGTATGGTGAACATACATCTTCAATTGTTCCATCAATCTGAAGGTTATTATTATCGACAATAACAGTAAGGTTATCTAACTTCTTTGCTCCTGCAAACATAGCTGCTTCCCAAATCTGTCCTTCCTGAATTTCGCCATCACCTGTAACTGCAAATACTCTGTAATCTTTGTTATCAATCTTTGCGCCTAAAGCCATTCCTACTGCTGCAGAAACACCCTGTCCTAATGATCCTGCTGACATATCAACACCCGGTGTATGCTTCATATCAGGATGTCCCTGTAAATAAGAACCGATATGTCTTAAAGTTGTTAAATCTTCCTTAGGGAAGAATCCTTTTTCTGCTAACACTGCATATAAAGCAGGTGCAACGTGACCTTTTGATAAAACTAATCTGTCTCTGTCTTCCATCTTAGGATTTTTAGGGTCAACATTCATTTCTTCGAAATACAAAAATGTTAACATGTCGGCTACTGATAATGATCCACCCGGATGTCCTGATTTTGCGCTGTGTACGCCTTTAATAACACCTTTACGCACTTCATTTGCTATTTTTTCAAGCTGTAAATTTTCCATTTTAATTCCTTTCTTTTATTTAATATTAAAATCTGCTTCTTTTAATATCTGCAAATCGTCTTTATCTTTTGCTTTAAAAATACCAACGATTTTTCTGCCTAATTTATGTTTTGCCCTTTTTATGGCTGCATCTAATATTTGTTCAACATCCTTCTGACTGATTTCTTTCTTTGTTCCATACCAGTCATCTATAGCTTTAAATAATGCAAGCATTCCCATCTCGTTGATATTAAAGCCGTTATCTTTAGCATATTGAACACCATAAGCTACCCATTCTTTTACATTATAAGTCTTAATAAGAATAGGATAATCAAAAATCTGTTTTAACTCTTCATTCTCATCAAACATATCTGCCATTGCATCAGTTTCTCCTTCGAGAACTATCAACATGTCATTTGTATAAAGTTTAGCAGACTTAATTATCTCATCTATTTGCTCACTATTCAAATCTGTAGCTTTTTCTACAATTAAATCGCTTCCCATAAGTTTGTTTAATGCAGCTGTAAATCCTCTTCGGTTTAATACCTCCGCATTTACTTTAGCAATTCTTCTTCCGGCTCTGCCTCTCTTTGCATTAACCATCTTGATTATATCAATAGCCAATGTAGTTTTTCCACTTTTTTCATCACCACTGATTGCTATGTTTCCATTTGAAGAATTTCCATCAGGCACAAATTCTTTGACTAATTTTTCAATTGTGTATTTTATTGTATCGTCCAATCCTTCAATGTTTGTATAATTTGCAAACACCTTCATATCTTCATCTGTTACAATTTTTGTTCCTGAATTATCTTTTTCTTCTTTTGTTTCAGATTCTTTCTCTGCTGATTTCTGTTCTGTTTCCTGTTCTGAATCTTTACCTTCTTCTACTGCATCTGATTCCTGCTCTGCAGGTTCAACCTCTTCTGTTGACTCTGATTCCTGCTCTGCAGGTTCAACTTCTTCTGGCTCTGATTCAACATAATCTTCTGATTTATCTAATGATCCTTTTAATTTACTATCTTCTACTTCATCATTATCATCCAGCCCATCAACTGATTCTGAATCTTCTTTTGCTTCTGAATCTTCTTTAGAATCCGCAACATCCGTCAAATCGCTTAACTCTAATGCATCCTCATCGCTCAAATCAGGTAAATCGAGATTTGGAATTTCTATCTTAGGTATATCAAGTTCCGGTATGCTTATCTCCGGCATGCTTTCAATTTCCTGCGCAATCTTATCCATTTTAGCTGATACTTCAGGCATTTCAACATTTTCCATCTCTGATTTTTTTGTTTCTTCCGGCTCGTCTTTAGTTAAATTTTCTGATGAATCTTCTTGTAATTCTTCCTCAACTAAATCTTCTTTTGGCTCTTCAAAATCCTCTGCCGATTCATCTTCCGACTCCTCTATATCTTCTATAGGTTCATCTTCTGAATCTTCAACTTCTTCCACGTCATCAATTGTTTCATAATCTTCTATTGTTTCCGCAGATTCGTTTTCGGATTCATCAGTACTATTTATTTCAAACTCCTCTGTTGATTCGTTTTCTAATTCATCAACAGGTTTGTTTTCCGTTTTTCCTAGCGATTCCATTTCCGGCTCTGTTGATTCAACTGCGTCTTCATCAATTGTATCACTTTCCGACTCACCAACTGTTTCTTCTAAAGGTTCATCCAGCAATTCAGGCTCTTCAGAAATTATATTTTCCTCCGCCTCTTTTACCAAATCACTGATACTCTTAGGTCTTTCTAATTCCATTGTTTTATCAATGTCTGAAATTAAAATTGACTCTCTTCGTTCTCTTTCAAGTTCCTCAGCAGGCATATCTCTGAAATCAATAATATCATTATTAAATATTTCCTCTAAATCTGCTGATAATTCACTTAAACGCTTTTTAGGTAATTTTTCTGTAACAACCTCAGGCTCTTCATATTCTGGCAACTCCTCAGGCTCACCTTCAATATTCATCTTTCTTTCGGAATCTATAATATTATTTAATTCTTCAAGTTCTTCCTTTTCATATTGAATAGTTTCCTCTATGTCGTAATTTACCAAATCTTCTTCCGGCAACTGATTCCCTAATACTGAATCATCTGTACCACTAATTATCTCAGGCATATCGAATTCCAAATCCAATGTTGGTACATTTGTCTGTTCTGACTCAGCTGCCTTTTCCAATTCCTCTTCGATATTTGGTATTGCTTTTGTTTCACCTGCGACTTCTTCATTACCTAAAGTATCCATATCGGTATTCGGTGTTGCTTTTGTTTCACCTGCAGTTTCTGTATCTTCCAAAGCTTCAATATCAAAATTTGGAATTTCATTTGTTTCAGGTGATTTTTCAATATTATCTGTTTTTTCAAAATCAATCGGATCCAATGTTATTTCTGTCATCTCATTATCCATATTTGGAATTGAAGATGTATGCTTTTCTAATTGAACCGTATCTGAAATATCATTTGAACTTACATTAATTCTTTTTTCATTATGTCTTTCAGGAGCAGCAGACTGGTTTACTATTTCATTTAAATCCATTGTTCCAAATGAAATTTCACCTGTCTGGAATTTAATTTCCTCTTCTATAACATCGGTATCAACATCAGGAACAAATACATCTGCTGCCGCTTCTGCTGCAAATGATTCAAGTCCACGTTGAACCATATCTAATTCTTTTTCGTGGTCTGCACCAAGTTCCTTATCATGAGTAGGATTTTCAAATTCTGATACACCGGCATGCTGTATCTCTTTTCCCTGATTACTTATCTCAATTTCATCAAAATACTGCTCATTATCATAGTTATATGTCTCAGTATCTTCGATTTCCTGTTCATTTCCTTCTTCATCTATACCAAGACCTTCATGTATCGACTGAATTCTCTTATAGTCAGGATTTATTTTTTCAAAATCTTCTTCTGTTTTTTCGACAATATTTTCTGCCTCATCTAAGGCCTTAACTGCCTTTTCAACTGTGTCCGCCTTAAGAATTCCCCTATCCTGAAGTTTATGTAAAACTTCTTCTATTGATAATTGTCCTGTATTCTGCTTTTTAACTATCTGATCTTCTTCATCATCAGTTATGCTTTCGTTATTTGAAGCATTATCTTCTTCGCTAAGACTTTGTTCATCAGAATCATTTTCTTGTATAGCATCAGCTTTCTCTTTACCATCCAAAATAGTTTCCGCTTCTTTATCGACTATAAACTCATTTTGTTCTGATTCCAGGTTTTCTTCTGATTCCAAATTTTTGCTCACTTCTGGATTCTCTTCTGATTCCAAATTTTCTTTTACTTCTGAATTTTCTTCTGATTCTAAATCCAATTCGTCTTTTTCAAATTCATCTTCAAAAGTAATCTCATGCATTTCAGGATCATTTTGCTCTACAAATATCTCCTGTACATCAGGATTGTTCTGCTGTGCAAACAGTTCTTTTTGTTCCGATTCACCTTCGGCTTTCTTTTCGTCATTTGACTTGTGAATACTTTCTATAACAGGATGTTTAAGCTTTCTGATACTTTCTTTAAAATTATCCTTTCTTATCATAAATGGAATACTTGGTCTCTCGTCAATAACCTCATCAGCTATCTTTACCGACACTGATTCTTTTTCTTTATCTTCAGAGATGGCATTATCTATTGATAAGTTATCTTCTATGTCTCCTGCCTGTTTGTTTTCTTTTCTCTCATCTTTTTCTATCTTTTGTAAAGGCTTTCTGCCTAATCTATAATTGTCATATCTCTCCTGCTGAAGCTTTGTAAGTGGTCTGTAAAGTTTTTTTAACTCCATAGCCTTATTTACATATTTTCCTTCAGCAAACCATAAGCTTATTTCATCGCACATATCAACGCAGTTTTCTTCATCTCCTGCTTCATGATATAACTTAGCTAATTCATAAGCCCATTTTTCCTCCATGTCTTCCTGAATATACTTTTCAAGGATTTCTATTAGTTTTCCAATTGGAGCCTTCTTTGCTTTCTGCATTTCATACTGCAATATATATTTATCATTGTCCCTAGGTGTAAGTTCAACAAAGTCCTGATAAAACTCTTCTGCTTCATCAAACTGCTGTAATTTTGCTGACAACAAACACAACCTATAAGCCAAATGTCTTCCTGTATTTGTATTTTCATAAGCAATAATCAAAGCCTGCTTTGCCTTATCATACTGCTTTGCCATTTCGTATGCATCTGCTATTAGGGATAAAATGTCATTTGCTTTTTCTCTTCTATAATCAAGAGAGTCTGCGATTTGCACTGCTCTTTCGTAATCTTTATTACGAACAGCGACTCTCATTTCTTCTATTTTAAAGTTATACTCATTTCTATCCATTTTGATAAACACCTTTCATTCATCCGCCGTTGCGAATTATGACTTAATCTAAATCTGCACTCTTCCCTGTAACGCTCTCAGTAACGTAACGTTATCAATACATTCTAAATCTCCACCTACCGGTACTCCACTGGCGATTCGACTTATCTTTATCCCTAAAGGTTTAACGACTTTGCTTATGTACATCGCCGTTGCTTCACCTTCAACGCTGGAATTTGTAGCAATTATAACTTCATCTACATCATCTTTTAATCTTTCAAATAATTCTTTAAGTTTTATATCATTCTGTCCAATTCCCATTAAAGGATTTATGGCACCATGTAATACATGGTATACCCCTTTATATTCTCCTACTTTTTCATAGGCTGCCATATCTTTTGTGTTTTCTACAACCATAATTGTTTTATGGTCTCTGTCTTTACTTGCGCAAATAGGACAAATGTCCTGATCTGTCAAAGTAAAACACTTTTTACAATATTTTACATTTTTCTTAGCATCAATAATTGATTGGGATAACTCTTCCACCTGTTCCTGTGGCATATCTAATATATAAAATGCAAGTCTTGACGCTGTCTTAGCGCCAATTCCCGGAAGTATGGAAAGTTCCTCAATCAACTTTGATATATATCCACTGTAATAATCCAATGTCTACTCCTTAAAATAATCCGCCAAGACCGCCTGTTATTTTAGACATCTGCTGTGTTGTATTTTCTTCTACAGTTCTGATTGCCTCATTTACTGCAGCCATAATTAAATCTTCTAACATTTCAATGTCATCAGGGTCTACAACTTCTTCATCAATTTTTACTTTTGTAATTTCTTTCTTACCTGTAATTGTCACTTCAACTGCACCGCCTCCGGCTGTAGTTGTAAATTCCTGGCTTTCAAGATTTGCCTGAGCTTCTTCCATCTGCTTCTGCATCTTCTGAGCCTGCTTCATTAAATTGTTCATATTCTGTGGCATTCCGCCACCTGGAAATCCTCCACGTCTTGCCATGTTAAAAATCCTCCTCTTCAATATCCATGTTTATTCTTGAGATTACTTCCTGATATACATCTGCAAAATTCTGATTATCTTCAAGCATTTGTACTTCAACTGTAACTTCTTTCTTTATCTGTTCGCTAATAATTGTATTTAGCATTTCTATGACTTCCGGCTTATTACACTGATTATAACCTACTGCACCATGTTTAAATACAACAAGTAATATGTTGTCACCTTTCACACTAAATCTTGCGTCTTTAAAATATGCTCTAAAGTGTGTTGGCAAATGTTTTTGTACCATTCCCCAATTATCAGCAACTTCCTGCACATCCTTTGGTATCGCCTTATCAAATTTCTTTTTAGGTTGTGACTGCCTCTCCGGTGTGGCACTTTGCGTTGTTGTAGGGCTTACTGCAACAACACCATTTTCTAATTTATTTTCAATTAAAGCCATTCTGTTTAATAAGGAACTTACATCCGTATCCATTGCCGGTTTATTAAGCTTTATAAGAGCTATTTCTATTAAAACTCTTTTCTGTGAAGAATATTTTATCTGATTTGACAAATCCGAAAAAACTCTTATGTATCTCATAAGAACTTCGGTCTCAACCATCTGTGCTTCTTCTTTTAATGCCTGGATTCTGTCTGCGGATGCGTCAATTACATCCTCAACATTATCTGATGTCTGAACTAATAATAAATTTCTCATATACCAGATAAAATCATTTACAAACTGTCCAAGTTCTCTTCCCTGCATTATCATATCATCCAATATATGCAGACTACCAACAACATCTCCATTTATAATGCCTCTGATAAGTTTGCTGAACACTTCTGTGTCTACAGCACCTAACACTTCAAGTACATTATCATAGGTAAGTGTTTGTCCTAAATAAAAAGCAATACACTGATCCAAAAGACTTAACGCATCTCTCATAGAACCATCTGCTGCCTTTGCAACATATCTGATTGCCTTATCTTCAACTGTAACCTGTTCCTTCTCCATCAATTCTGAAAGTCTGTCTGCTATCGTATCTATAGTGATTCTCTTAAAATCATATCGCTGACATCTTGAAAGAATTGTTATAGGAATCTTATGTGGTTCGGTAGTTGCAAGCACAAAAATAACATATGCCGGTGGTTCTTCTAATGTCTTTAATAACGCATTAAACGCTCCTATAGACAGCATATGTACTTCATCAATAATATAAACCTTATATTTTCCATCCGCTGGTGAGTACTGAATTTCTTCTCTAATTTGTCTGATATTATCAACACCATTATTAGAAGCCGCATCGATTTCAACTACATTCATTGAACTTCCTGCTGCAATAGCTTTGCATGATGCACATTCATTACATGGGCTTCCATTTACCGGATGTTCACAATTAACTGCTTTCGCAAATATCTTTGCAATACTTGTCTTACCTGTTCCCCGTGTTCCACAAAAAAGATATGCATGGCCTATTCTATTGGCTTCAATCTGGTTCTGTAAAGTTTTAACAATATGATCTTGTCCCTTTACCTCGTCAAACGTTGCCGGTCTAAACTTTCTATATAAAGCTGTATATGACATTAGCCCGCTCCTTCCTGTGTCTATTTTAAATCTAAAAAATATGCTTAGTATTTATAAAAATGTTTTCATTCCTATAAATGGGCATACCTTTGGATTCATTATATAATATTTTGGAACAAAAATAAATCCCAAATATTAGAATATATCCAATATTTGGGACTATTTTTCATTCTATTTTCCATAAACTCTTAAGGCTAAATCCTGATTAATCAATTTGTTGTTAATTTTTGTTTTTAATGATACATTATTTTTTATAACTCCTATATTAACATTACATGTTTCAGACACGCCTGCTACTGAAATTCTTACTTCATATTTATTCCCCGGAGTCACTTTAACATCATCTAAGTCAAACATTTGCCATCCATCAACTATTCCGCTAATCGGAACTACACTACTATAAATACATTTTTTATCCTTTTGAGAATATAAATCCACCATATAATATCCATCTCTTATATCCCCGTTTATTGTTATATACGTTGAAATTTTAACCAATTTTTTCATCTTAGGTACAAAACATTCCGACACACTCTTTCCATTTATTGATGTAATACCTTTTAATTCTTCATTATTTGGCACTATCATATTATTGTCATAATTCAGTTTTTCAAGAGCCTTTTCGTAATAATCATTTCGCACCCATACATTTGCTTCACTTTTTCCAATCTGAGTATAATTCTGTAATATGTAATTTCTCAAAGATGCGGCATAATCTACATATTTATATCCCCATATATCCATATCCTCAGCGTTAACAATTACTCTTGTTTTATTTTTTTCCAAATCATTAATTACATCCTGTTGGAACTCTTCCATAAACCACGGATGAATATGTACTAACCTTGTTGCCGGCATTCTATTATATGCATTGTAATCATTATATTCATTAAAACCGACCAAAAATATCTTTTCATTCTTTTTAGTTAATGCATTTATATATTTTGCCGTATCAGAAGTTTCTACATATTTAATATTGTTATTATATTCGCTCACTTCATTAAGAGCTGATGTAATCGGTACAACCATAAGAAATGTTAGCATTATTATTGTCACTTTTCGAACATTCCAAACTTCAAATAATAAATACGCTAACATAAATCCCGTCATTGCCAAATACGGTGTTGCATGCATATTTTCATCTGATGACCATATACCAAAACTTCTATTTCCCATTGCTATAATGGTAACAAACATAAGTATTCCATATATTTTCCCTTTTCGACTCATTTCTATGCAAAAAAGAATATTAACTACTACATACACCAAAATTATTACACTTGAATAAAGCGATACTGTTAATTGTTGTATTGCCTTCCAAATCATACTTCCATATCCAAAAAACGGAGCAATAACAGTTTTAAATATTCCTGAGAAATTAACATATTTTCCGTACACTTCCTGATTAAATTTATATGCCTGGTAGAACCATTCTTCTACTGAATTAGTTTTTAATAAATAAACCATCCATATTATAAAAGGAATTGCTATTATCACACTGGTTCTTATAATCTCATTCATTATATTTTTTTTATTTTCACTACTTTTTAATTGTTCAATATAAATTATGATAAATATAAGTGCCATAAAAAATATTGTCCATACCGCAGTCATAGCACAGACAATTGCTAACCATGTGCTAATTGAAATAAAAATTGTTGAACTTAGTTTTAATTTTTTTGTTTTAAAAAATAAGAACAATTCACACATAATCACCATAAACGCGATAATTTCTATCTGCTCAGCCAACAATGTATGTCCTTTAGAAATACTAAACATAGACAAATACATAAATACAAAAGTTGGAATTATCCACAATGAAAATATATTTTTGTATCTAAAATACATAACTATCCACGACAAAAATATTAATAAATAAAAGCATGTACGTATTTCCTGAATTTCCGTAAAGCCTAACTTTACAATAATTCCAACAATGTAATACATCCCCGGCATATGTTGGGATATATAATCTTTATATATAACCCCGCCACGGCTTAATATTTTTCCTCCTAAAAAATTGTCTGATTCATCTAAAAACGGTCTATATGTTCTATACTGCATAAGTATTAATAATGCCAATAGCATTAACCCCATAGCTATTATGTCATTCTTCCCAATATGAAGTTCATTTTTTAGTTTCATAAATTTATTACCAACCATATCTTTCATTTTTTACCACGCTTTATTTTTTAATTATACTTTTACTCATTTGCATTTCTATTTTAGTATCTTTTATATTATGCATTTATACCTAATCGTCATATTAAATACATTGCTTCATTATAGCAAACCACCTTATATATGTGAATCTTTTTTTCGGCAAAAAAAGAACTATAACTTATAAAGTCATAGTTCTTTTTATTTTAATCCGCGCGCTTTGTTTTGTGAAAATCTCATAGACGTTACCTCTACAGTTAACTCAGCTCAGGCACCCTCGCGTCACACGAAAGGTTTTGCTTAGTGCTGCTCCATTCCTGACCTGACACGATTCACAAATTTCCGTTGCACAAGACCCAAGCGTCAACATCACTTATAAAGGGCAGCTCTACAAAATAGACCCGACACAAAGCATCACCCCTGCTGTAGCGGATTGCAGGTACAGGGCACCGCTATCTCCCCGGCTGCGCGGAAGTTTTAAACTTATTCAATTACAGACATTTAGTATACATTATTTTATTTTACTTTGTCAACGTAAAATAATACTAAATGAAACTACTTTTTATTTCTAAGATTTCTAAAAAACTCCTTAAGTAACATGCTGCACTCTTCTTCAAGAATTCCATTTTCACTTTCTACCTGATGATTGAAAGCATCTACATTAAACAAATTCATAATAGAACCGGCACAACCTGCCTTGGGATTCATACAACCTATGTAAACTTTTTTAATCCTTGCCTGTACAATTGCACCCGCACACATCTGACATGGCTCTGTTGTTACATACATTTCACAGTCATCAAGTCTCCAGTCGTCTAACACCTTATTTGCTTTTTTTATTGCATTCAATTCTGCATGACTCAAAGCATTTTTATCTGTCATTCTTCTATTATAGCCTCTACCTATAATTTTATCTTTATAAACAATTACGCAACCTATCGGTACCTCACCTATTGAAGCAGCTTTTTTTGCCTGCTTAATTGCCTCTTTCATGTATTTTTCATTCATTGGCAATGCTCCTAATTTACATATACAAGTTGTGAATTCCTATTAAATTTGTCCATCTGATAATCAAATAATTCTTTTGGATGATCATTCAATTCATCCTCCATTTTTGCAAAAAAAGCATATCCATCCTGCTCTGTTCCAAATATATAAATTCCATCAATATCATTTATATCAAATTCAGCTTCCCGCAATTTTTTCGAACTAATCACGGTATTGAATTTACATATTTCATTAAATGGTGTCATTGTGCCAACCTTATATCCGGATACAAATCCCTGATTTCTTTTAAGCAGGCATATTTCCATATTCTCAGCACCATATTCTACCGGAACTTTAATGGATACATTCAACTTATAATTATCATCTCTTCCCCTGATTCTGGCAAATCCTACATTTCTGCCCTTTACTCCTCTTTTGTAAGAATAAATGTAAAAAACTCGTTTTGTATTAATCATGGCCTCACTCCTTCTTTAAAATTATATGAAGCCAAAACAATTTTTATGAGTAATTATTTAAAATATTGTGAAATCGTATTCCATATATCGTCTGACTCTAATCCTAATTTCCAATATCCTGCCCCGGCAATTTCGTACTTGTTCATTAACTCAAGTCTTGCCTTTACTGAAGTCTCATCTTCGAGCCAAATCATGTATGTACTGTTTCCTTTTTCATAAACAACATAATTTTGTCCTGTTTCTTCATTATAACTAGGTGTAGCCCCTGCTTCTGTATACGCTTCTTTTGCCGCATCCATTGAAACAGCCTTTGTTGACAAAACATAATTACCATTTGCAGCATCTTCGATTAATTTTCCATTTCCATCTGATTCGTCCTCAGGAGTTTCCGTCCATATTCTTGTATAAAATGGCATTCCATTAATTACTCTTGAAGCATCTCCCACTTCATCAATTGTATTTTTTAAACCTTCTTCCGTAAATGTCAATGATGATACTGATCCTGCCTCATTACTTGAAGTTGTATGTTCGTCATAATTCATTACAACAACATAATCTGCTAATCTTCCCTGCTGATTTCTGTCATAAAATTCTGTCCATGCAGACGGCTGATAATTGTCTATTGATAAAACTATACCTTTCTTTCTGCATTCAATTGACAATTCTCTCAAGAACTGTAAATATCCGGCTCCCTCAGAAACATTTATATATTCAAAATCTACATTAATTCCATCTAAATCATATAATGATGCATATTTCATTATATTAGAAACCATCTTTTGTCTTGCTTTTGTATTATTTACAACTGTTTTTATATAATAATCTCCATTGCCATCTGTTTCAAAATCACTTACAAGTCCCCATACATCAAGTCCAGCACTATGTGCCTTCTTTACATAATCCGCTGAGCCTATTGATGACACTTCTCCCTTTGAATCACTTACGCTAAACCATGTTGGTGAAATAACATTAAGACCTTTAGCGTTTTTTATCATGTCACTTAACCCTGAATTACTTGATGAATACATAACCTGATGCCATGCAAGGCTTATCTTTTTATCTAAAACATTATGCGTATATGTATCATAATCATTTTTATATGAAACTTTTGTTGTTTTTCCTACTTTAACTCTCTTATTTAAAATATAACCTATAACTCCATCGTCTGTAGCAACTTTATCCCATTCATCACCTTTATCTAAAATTGTGAGTTTTGTATCAGCCTTTACGTCACTAACAATATCAGCCATATAATCTGCATCTGTTCTAATCTGAGTATTTTTCTTTACAGTGCCATTTTTATCCTCACGGCTTTTTGTATTAACTACAACAACTGCAGGCTTATCCCCATTTGCTTTTGCATATTTATAATCAAAATCAATGTATTTGCTTATATATTTTAAATTTACATAACATATCTCACCATCCATAACTGATGATGTAAAATCAAGATTTTCTTTTGTATTGCTTGTAACTTCATTGCTGCCTACAGGGCTTGTATATATTGTAGTTGCATTAGTATACATAACTGTATTTTCCGTACTGTCATAGTAAAATCTGTCATCAATATATTTTTTCACGCCACTTATATCCATATAAGTATCGCCATCTTTTTCAAATGCATATTTATTTACATATTCATTATCACAGGCAACTGCTGCCATTTCATTTCCATCTGCAGATGTCGCTGTAACCTCATTTCCATCATCATCTGTATAATGAAGCATCATATAATCATTCAAAGTAACATATTCTTTACTTGTTTCCGGTCCAAAACATCCTGTCATTGTCATTGCCATGGCTGAAATTGTAGCCATTGTCATTATATACTTTATGCTCTTTCTCACTTGTTCTTCCTCCTCTGT
Source organism: Eubacterium sp. LMAG:50 (assembly GCF_008680265.1). Lineage (NCBI taxonomy): Bacteria > Bacillati > Bacillota > Clostridia > Eubacteriales > Eubacteriaceae > Eubacterium > Eubacterium sp. LMAG:50. The sequence goes on from NZ_NALP01000007.1 coordinate 145,901, forward strand.
GAATATCTTCCTAAATTGAACACTACTATAGGCTTACCAATTTATTATGCATATTTTTGATATTCACATCATTTTATTAGCATATTTTTTGCAAATATTTAACTACTACATCATAACATATATATAACATAATTTCATCTTTATATATCTTAAGATTTAATAACTTTTGTTTAATTTCAGACTATATTTTGGTATAATTAAATCAATTAGTATGAGCGGAAAATACATATTTATTTGTATGAAAAATTTCAAATTTATCCAGCTGTTCAAAGCTGTGAGAGGAGGGATTTATATGGCAAAAACTTTTAAATCTGGTGTAACTTTATTAATCCTTACATTTTTTTGTTCTATATTTATTTTTGGAAATAGTGCAATTTTAAAAAATGTAAATGCGGCAGCAAAAATCAATCAAAGTAGCTCTTCCACTCAGATAGCTTCCGTCAAATATAAAATAAAGGATGGAACTATTACCATTTATGGAAAAGGTAAAATGCCTAACTCAATGACATTTAAAAAGAACAGACAAATACATACCGTTATTATAAGAAATGGCGTTACATCTGTTTCTAAATACGCATTTTATAATTGTAAAAATCTGCAAAAAGTTAAGCTTCCAAACACTTTGAAAGTCATAAATTGTTACGCTTTTTACGGAACAAAAATAAAAAAGATTATAGTACCAAACACTGTTAGCACTATTGGACAATGTGCATTTTCTTCTTGTGATTCATTGTCTAAATTATCAGTTCCCGGAAATTATAATGTTAAGACACTCCCGGGGGATGATGCATACGATTCCATAAGCGGAGATACTATAATTGAAACAGTTAAGTTTTCATCGTCTCTTAAGTTAGATGTAGTTTCAACAGTAAAAACAAACAATCTTGTAGTTTACAAAAAAGACCCTGCATATAAATCTATAAATGGTATAATTTATTCTAAAAATGGTTTGAACATAGTTCGTGTTCCTTCTGAAAGAACTGAACTAATTATTGAAGATGGTTGTCAGGAATTTAACCTTCAGTCTATTCTTTATGCCCAGACAGATTCGTCTTCCGATGCTTACGCATGCTGTACTAATCTTACAAAACTAGTGATTCCCGGAAGCGTTACAACCATAGAAAAAGATAAATATTTTGCTAAGGCCTCTGTTTCTCAGACCTCTGTAACTGACATTGCAATTGGATCAGACACACTTGATTCCTTAAGCATTTCTACTCTTTACAGTTCATTAGCCCGCATAGATATTTATCATCTTTCACTGGCTCTTGGCAATAAACTGAGATTTGAAAATGGTATGTTTATTACAAACGACAATGTTGTTATCGGTTATAACGGCAGACTTTCGACTGTTGAAATTCCCGAGGGAGTAACAGAAATTGCTCCTAACGCATTTAACTCATATGTAACAGACTCAATATACTCTTTTAAAAAAGTTATACTTCCATCTACTCTTTTAAAAATTGGAGATGATGCCTTTAATGGTTGCATATATCTTTCGGAAATTAATTTTCCTGACAAATTATATTATATAGGAAATCGTGCTTTTAGATTATGTAATTTTAAAAGCATAACACTTCCTGAAACTGTTCTTACATGGGGTGACTATGTATTTGCTGATAACGCTATTGGAACTATAAACTTTCCTTTAAACCTTAAGACAATTCCAAATCATATGTTTAGTCGCAATAGTATTTCTGATTTAACTTTAGGCGATAATATTGAAATAATTGGTGAAGGTGCATTTGAAAATAATCCACTCACAAATGTGTCTTTTGGACATGGTATTAAAACTATTGGCAACTCATCTTTTGCTTATACTTTATTAAAGAATATAACCCTTCCATATTCCGTGACAAATATTGAAAGTTTTGCATTTAGCAATTGTTCTGATTTTAAAAATATTACAATTAACGGTAACAAACTTTCTATTTCGGATACAGCTTTTGATGGTTGTAATAATTTGAGAATATGTTATTCTGCCGGAATTAAATCTGCAAAAACAAATGCCTATATTTCTTTATTAAGTCAGTTTAAAAACAAGAAAAAATTTTCAGGCACAATCCATTGGAATCAGGTTACCGGAGCATCAGGATATCAGATAAGATATGCTACAAATAAAAACTTCAAAAAATACAAGGCTATGGATGTTGGCAGAAAAAACACTTCAGCAAAAGTTGTATTAAACGGAAAAATTAATACGGATTCAAACAATCCGTCAAAACAATATTTATATGTAAAAATCAGACCTTTTAAAATTGTTAAAGGTAAACGTGTTTATGGAAAATGGTGTATGTGTTCTCTATAAAATAAATTAGCAAAAAACTAAGAGCCCGTTATTATAATAATTGTTCAAATACATTATCTGACAAATATTATTATATATAACCGGCTCTTTTATTTGTTTAAGGGAAATTCCGTATACTCCGTATTATAAAAGGTCAAACTATTAATACTTTAAATAATAATTGTGATATATATTAACATTTCATAAAACTTATTAATAGTAAGTCGTTGCATATCGGCATTCCAATAGTTGCAAAGAAGTGTTCTTACCCATATTATAACATATACTCCTTCTCTCAATCATTATACACATATTGTATAAAATACGCAACATTAATTTAGAACGATTTGTTAAAAAATACAATCCGCAGGCGTCAAAGTTGGGGCTTTTTACCCCAACATCTTATTTATCATATATATCATATATTTTTCATTTTTTTGACATATTGTGTTCTTTTTTGACGTATAATATAAATATAAATAAGAATATTTTGTCAAATATCCTTATTTTATATTGAAACTTTTCCATATTTGCAATATATTACATATTAAAATATGGATGAAAACTTTACATATTTTTTTATAGTGGATATAATAAACTATACGAATCTAAACTGTTAGTGAGGTGATTTTATGAAAATTGAAAAAATCAATGATAAGCAGATTCGTTGCACAATAAGCCGTGCTGATTTAGAAGACAGACATATTAAATTCAGTGAATTGGCTTTTGGGGCAGGGAAAACAAAGGAACTTTTTCAAGATATGATGCGTCAGGCCAATGAGGATTTTGGATTTGAAGTAAACGACAAACCTCTTATGGTTGAAGCAATTCCGGTTTCTCCTGAAAATATCGTTTTATTGATTACAAAAGTTGAAGATGGAGATGAGCGTGGAAGCAGTTTAGCTAAATTATTTTCTTCTAATAAAGAGGAAGATGCTTTTGATCCATTTGACGATATTAATCCGGAAGAATTAGACAACATTGTTTCATCTGTAAAGGACGAAGTATCGGATAATTCCGGTGATTCTGACTTGCTTTACAATATTTCAATATATGATAATTTAAGCGATGTGATTACTGTAACAAAGTTAATCATGCCTTATTTTAAAGGAGATAGTTCTGTATATAAATCTCCATATAACAATAAATATTATTTATCTATATGCTTAGAATCAACTGAGCCTTCAGTATTAAATAAAATTTTAGGATTTATCACAGAACACGGTCAAATTGAAAGTGCAACGTATGCAAAAGATTTATTTTATCTTGAACATTTTGAAGAAATACTTGATGACAAAGCTGTAGAGAAATTATCAGCTTTATAAAATAAGACTCCTACATTTGTTCTCATAACTGTGGAGTTCTATGATATCAAATAAAGCGCATTTGGCGCCGTCGGTTCAAATATTCGGTGCATAGACCGGCTGAAACTTTAGGTTTCAAAGCCGGTCTGTGTGCTGAATATTTAGAACTGCTACGAGCGACAAGCAGCGCGGGCGTTCTTTATTGATATCATAGAACTTTACAAGAATAAGATACAAATGTGGGAGTTTTTTTGTTTCTTTGTCAAGCATGGAGAAATCCAAAGTTTAGAACCTTTTTACCTTGTTGCTTCATACATTAATATTGATGTTGCAATTGCCGCATTTAGTGATTCTACTTTTCCTGCCATAGGGATTTTAATTAGTTTGTCTGCTTTATTTGCTACTTCATCACTTAATCCATTTGCTTCGTTTCCAATTAATAAAGCACAATCCTTTGTAAGTGTTCCTGAATTATATAATTCACCCTTTAAATGTGCTGCAAAACATGTTATACCATCTTCTCTTAATATATCTACTGCTTTAGGCAAATCAGCTACTATTGCAAATGGCACTCTATAAATTGACCCCATCGTAGAACGTATAACTTTTGGATTATAAATATCTGCAGTTGAACTACTCATAATTATTCCTGTAATTCCGGCAGCTTCGCCTGTTCTTACTATTGTTCCGAGATTCCCGGGATCCTGAATTCTATCAAGTACAACAATACAGCTTTTTTCTTTATTTCTTGATTTTATTATATCTTCAATAGAATATGTTTTTTGTCTTACAACAGCTAATATTCCCTGTGGCGTTACTGTATCTGATATTTTTTTGAATACACTGTCGCTAACAAGTTGAACATCTTCTTTTAAATTATTTTTCTTAAAATAATCTGATATTTCTTCTTTTCTTTTTTCATAAAAGCTTTCAGAAGCATAAGCCTTAATAAAATCTTCTTTTGGTATTTCCTGAAACATTTTAATTCCTTCTACAATAAATGTTCCTGAAGTTTTTCTGGCTTTGCTCTTATCCTTTAAATGAATTAAATTCTTTATCTGTTCATTTGTATTTGATGTAATTATCATTTTTTAGCCCTCTTTAAATACTTTTAATAATTTCTCATTATCACCAATTACAATTATTGATTCCTGATCTCCAAAAGGTTTATCCGCATCTATATTATTTTTATAAACACCATTTACCTTCTCTGCTATTACATTAAATCCAAATTTCTTTCTCGGATTTAATTCTATTAAGCTTTTACCAATCCATTCTTTTGGAACCTTAGTTTCAATTATGCTAAATTCATCTGACAAATCAGCAATATCCTGAAAATGCCCTCCACTTGCCATTCCATTTGCAAGCCTTTTTCCAGTTTCACTTTCCGGTAAAATAACATGATCCGCACCAATTTTCATCAGTACATCTGCCTGTAATTTGTCCATCGCTGAAGCAACAATGTATGGAACCCCTAAAGATTTGCATATTGTAGTAACAATTATGCTTGCCTCAAAATTATTTCCAAGGGCAACTACTACCGCATCTACATTATTGATTCCCAAATTTTCTACAACATTTTCCTCTGTAACATCGGCTCTTATGGCATATGTCACATCATCTGCAATTCCATCTACTCTTTCCTGACGTCTATCAATTGCAAAAACTTTTCCACCTTTTTTTGAATAAGTTACTGCAAATGTTTTTCCTAATTTTCCAATTCCAAAAACCGCTACGTCCTTCATTTTATGCTCCTTCTAATTCATTTGTTTAAAACTGTATACAGAATTTTTTAATATAAAATAATTTCTGCATACTTTATTTCATTTAAATTTTATCCGTTTATTACTGAATATTACATTTTAAAAATATAATCACATTACTTGTTTGAATTTCATCCAATCATTACTCTCTTTTCAGGATAATTCGTTATCTTTCTGTTTTTTCTTGCTCTGCCTGCCATTGCCATGGCAATAGTTATAGGTCCTACTCTTCCAAAGAACATAAGTACTATTATAATAAGTTTTCCTATAGCTGTAAGACTTGCTGTAAAATCCATACTAAGTCCAACTGTTCCAAGGGCTGAAACAGCCTCAAATGTAATTACCTTCAAAGGTGCATCTTCCGTAAAACTTAACGCCATAATTGCTACTGCAAGTATGCTAAGTACTATTGTTCCGATTGCTACTGCACTTCTGACATTTTGTTTATTTATTCTTCTTCTGCAAACCTCTATATCCTCCTTACCTTTTATAGTTGACCAGGTTAGTAGAAAAATAAGTGCCAATGTAGTTGTTTTAATTCCACCTGCTGTTCCAAAAGGGGAACCGCCAACAATCATCAAACCGCACATTATCATAAATGTTCCATCTCTAAATCCTGCCTGTGGCACAGTAATAAATCCTGCTGTTCTAAGCGTTACCGCTTCAAATAAAGCCGCTAAGCATTTATTTCCAAATGTCATATTTCCAAGCGTGTCCGGATTATTATATTCAAATAAAAGAATAAATAAAAATCCTCCTCCAACTAAAATGGCTGTCGTAATCAATACAAGCTTTGTATGCAATTTCATTCTTTCTATAAATTTATTTGGGCTCAATTTTTTGTTACGGATTTCACTTATTATGCCACCGATATCAAGCCATACAATAAATCCAATACCACCACATATGATTAACATCACAGTTGTAAAATTGACAAGCACATTTCCATGATACTTAACAAGACTGTCATTTCCAATTATATCTATTCCCGCATTACAAAACGCAGATACCGAATGAAATACGCTGTAACAGATTCCTTTTACGATTCCATATTCAGGAATAAACTGTATGGAATAAAGTATCGCTCCTATTCCTTCTATTTTTACAGTGATTCCAAATATTTTTCTCAATATTTTTAATACACCCTGTGCCGAATCAAGATTATACGATTCCTGTATCATTTTTCTTTCTTTCAAAGAAATTTTCTTTCCTATTATAATTAGAAATCCAATTGTAAAACTAATAATCCCAAGCCCGCCAAGCTGTATTAATATAAGTATTATTACTTTTCCAAATATGCTCCAGTATGCATATGTAGGCACAACTACAAGCCCTGTTACACATAGGGATGTTGTTGCCGTAAACAATGCCGTAATAAAATCTGTTCCATTTCCACTTGCAGAGGAAACGGGCAACATTAACAATATAGTTCCTACTAAAAGAGCAACTAAAAAGCCGTTAAGAATTATTAAATTTGTATTGAATGTAGCTTTTATAGCTTTATCAACTTTCATTTTTACTCCCATATATATGACTGATAATTTTATTATTTATCAGTTATTCTAATCTCTTTGTCACAAATGTTACCTTACAATTTTGTTGCAACTATTACTACAATATCTTTGTTGCAAATGTTACTAAAATATCTTTGTTGTAAATGCTACTCTAATATCTTTGTCACAAATGCTACTCTAATACTTTTGTCACAAATTTTTCTCCATACATAGCCTTTAATTTTTCAACTAATGTATCATTTGAATCTACTCTATACATAGCAGGCAACATTTTACTCTGTTTTTCCTTCACAAGATATATTATAACCTTATCTTTTCCCTTATTTTCAGAAAGTAATTCAAACAGCTCTGCTTCCTTATTTGTATAATCATCTTTATCTGCAAATGCAATCCAAAGACTTGTACCATATTCATCAAATACTTTTATATCATTTGCAATAACTTTACCTGCTGCATTTTCTTCTAAGCTTGCCTGTCCGTTAACAAATATCTGATTATCCTCAGCAATCAGTGTTTTATATTTTTCATATTGTCTTGGAAATACAATTACTTCAACAGAACCTAACAAATCTTCTAATGTTAAGAATGCCATAGGCTGCCCCTGTCTTGTATATTTTTTTGTAATTCCGGTAATTATTCCACCTATTGTTACTCTTGCCTTGTCTTCGACTTTTGTATTTTCCTCATCTTCTCCTACTTCAGCAAAATCAGTGGAAATATTTGTAATATGCTTACGCCATCTTGCTTCTTCTTTCTGTAAAGGATGTCCACTAACATAGATTCCTAAAACTTCTTTTTCAAATTCAAGCATCTGGTCACTTGAATACTCACCAACATCAGGCATTTTAATTTCAAAATCTGCTTTATCTTCTTCGCTTACAAAATCAAATAAACTCATTTGACCTGCCATGGTGTTTTTTCTTTCCTGTGCCTCTGAATCCATGATTTGAACATAAACCATCATCATTTGTTTTCTTGTCGCTCCAAGTGAATCCAAAGCCCCTGCCTTAATAAAGTTTTCAACAGCTCTCTTATTAACTCCAAGCGGACTTGTTCTTGAGATAAAATCTTCTAATGATTTATATTTTCCTGCTGCATTTCTTTCCATTACAATCGCATCAATAATATTTTTTCCTACACTTTTAATTGCAGTCAAACCATATCGTATGCAATTTTCAGATACAGAAAATCCGCTTTCTCCTTCATTTATATCCGGAGGAAGTATTTTTATTCCCATTGAGCGGCATGAATAAATATATTCAGATACTTTTTCTGCATTATCCATGACAGATGTAAGCATAGCTGCCATAAATTCTGCCGGATAATAGTATTTCAAATATGCTGTCTGATAGGCAACAACTGCATATGCCGCCGCATGAGACTTGTTGAAAGCATATTTGGCGAAATCAATCATATCATCATAAATTTTATTTGCAGTCTTTTCATCTATTCCATTTGCTATGCAGCCCGGTACATTTTCTTCTTTATTTCCATAAACAAAGTTCTGTCTTTCCTGCTGCATAACGTAATCTTTTTTCTTTGACATGGCTCTTCTAACCAAGTCGCTTCGTCCTAATGTATATCCTGCCAAATCCCTAACTATCTGCATAACCTGTTCCTGATATACAATACAGCCGTAAGTTGGCTCTAATATATGCTCAAGTTGCGGGCAGTCGTAAGTAATTGCTTCCGGATTATTTTTTCCCTCAAGATATTTAGGAATGAAATCCATAGGACCCGGACGATATAGTGATATTCCGGCTATTATATCTTCAAGATTCTGAGGTTTTAATTCCTTCATGAACCCTTTCATACCGCCACTTTCCAACTGGAAAATTCCTTCTGTATTTCCTGTTCCTATAGAAGCCAATACTTTTTTATCATCATAATCTATGCTATGCATATCCAATTTTATATTATGGTCTTTTTCAACAAATCTAACCGCATTCTGAATTACAGTTAAGTTTCTCAATCCTAAAAAGTCCATTTTTAAAAGTCCCAATTCTTCTAATGTTGTCATTATATACTGGGTTGTAATTGAACCGTCACTTGCTCTTGAAAGCGGAACATACTCTTCAACAGGTTTTGCACAAATTACTACACCTGCCGCATGCATTGAAGCATGACGTGGAAGCCCTTCAAGTCTTCGTGACATATCAACAAGATATTTAATCTGTTCATCACTCTCATATAAATCCTTAAACTCTTTACTTTCCTTCAAAGCTCCATCAAGAGTAATGTTCAATTCCTTAGGAATTGTCTTTGCAATTGCATCCACCTGTGCATATGGCATATCAAGTACCCTACCTACATCCCTAAGCACACCTCTGGCTTTTAAAGTTCCAAATGTAACAATCTGAGCGACATGGTCTTTGCCATATTTTCTTCCTACATAATCAATAACTTCCTGCCTTCTTTCGATACAAAAATCAATATCAATATCGGGCATGGACACACGCTCAGGATTTAAAAATCTTTCAAAAAGTAAGTTATATCTAATAGGGTCAATATCCGTAATTTCAAGGCAATACGAAACTATACTTCCTGCTGCCGAACCTCGTCCCGGACCTACTGCAATTCCATTTGTCTTTGCATAATTTATAAAATCCCATACGATAAGGAAGTATTCCACGTATCCCATGGTTTCAATTGTGCTAAGTTCGTAATCTAAGCGTTCTTTCAATTGTCCTAAAGACATCGGGCAATCATAATCAAGCTTTGTATCGACATATCTCTTCTGCAATCCATTATTGCACAATTCTCTCAAATATGTTGCCGGAGTGTAACCTTCAGGCACTTCATAATTAGGAAGTTTTGTAACACCAAATTCAAATGTAACATTACATCTGTCTGCAATCTTCTGCGTATTTTCTAATGCTTCAGGCGCAAATTTAAATAATTCAGCCATCTCTTCGGGACTTTTTAAATAATATTGCCCTCCCTCATATCTCATACGATTTTCATCTGACTGCTTTTTACCTGTCTGGATACACAACAAAATATCATGCGCTTCTACATCGGTATCATAAGTATAATGCACGTCATTTGTGCACACTAACTCAATACCTGTCTCCTGACTCATACGCATAAGCTGCTGATTAACCATACGCTGTTCAGGAATTCCATGGTCCTGCATTTCAAGAAAATAATTGCCTTTTCCAAAAATATCCTGATATTTAAGCGCTGCTTTTTTTCCTTCTTCGTACATTCCTCTTGCCAGATATCTCTGCACCTCACCTGCAAGACATGCACTTAGGCATATTATACCTTCGTGAAATTCCTGTAACACCTCGTAATCTACTCGTGGTTTATAATAAAATCCGTCAACAAATCCTTTTGATACGATTTTTGACAAATTGCTATATCCTTTATTATTTTCGGCAAGCAAAACCAAATGATAGTAACGGTCTTCGCTCTCCCCTGCTTCTTTAGTAAATCTTGAACCCGGTGCAACATAAACCTCACATCCGATAATCGGCTTAATTCCATTGGCATTTGCAGCGCGATAAAAGTCTATCGCCCCATACATAACACCATGGTCAGTAATCGCAAGACTATTCATTCCAAGTTCCTTTGCCCTTGCCGTAATTTCTTTAATTTTACTCGAGCCGTCTAACAAACTAAACTCTGTATGCACATGTAAATGAGCAAAATTCATATGTTAATCTCCTATAAAAAATGTGTTATTGCCTAGCCATTTAATTGTTGGCTGGTCATCGGAAATATCTTTAGAAAATGAACTTCATTCATTTTATTTCCTTATCTCTTTGTAATAATAATCAAAATATCTAAGCAATGAATTTGTCATTAAAAATACTGACACTGTCATCATTGCCAATGCAACATTTTTCGGTATATCTATCCATATAACTAAAACTAATACCATAAAGTCAAGAAATGCCGTGCTTACTTTTCCAAACATTTTCGCGCCCTCAACTTTTCCGCTTTTTTTAATATATATCAGTCCTAAAATTCCCTGTCCCAATTGCTGGACTATAAATATAACCAACACAATCGCCATAAATCTGTATCTGAAAATCAAACTTATAACAACAATTCCCTGAGTAAGTTTATCTGCTATAGGATCAAGAATTTTTCCCCAATCAGTTATCATGTCAAATCTTCTTGCAACTTTTCCGTCAAAGAAATCCGTAAGCGCTGACAGCAATAAAATTCCCGCCGCAATTGCATAATCTTTCATTCCATCTGCGTGAATATATACCATTAAATATACCGGTATTAAAATCAGTCTAAAATATCCCATTAAATTTGGGATTGAAAAATATTCTCTCTTCCAGTCCTTTTTCATAATATCTATCTCCATTTCATTATTCAGGTTTTATCCATAAGTATTTAACAAATGCACATAGTATATGTTATTATAACACAAAAAAGAGCCTGAGGTATATCTCAAGCTCTTTTTATTTTAATCAATTTCTATTCGTCACATTTTAAACCAAATTTTAATAATGCCTCATAAAAATCTATTTGCATTTCCTGTAATGTTTCCCCCTCATGTGAATACATAGTAACTATACTTTTGCATATTCCAGCATCTACCTCTGGGTGGATGTCCTAACAATGCTTGTTTCATATCATTTTCAGTCCAATCACCATCTACTCTTACCTGAGTATCTCCCGCATTATATCCAATTTCTGTAGTAATATCAGCCTTACTACCACCTACCCCATCTATTTTAACAGAACCGGTTTCATCTACATAAAACTTCTTTATTCCTGCCTTGTTATTAGAAAGTATTCTTCTTACACCTGCAATACTATGGCCTATTCCATTAAGAAACGCTCCATCTAATGCTCCTTTTCTGGATGTCTTTATTGCATCCTTCCATGTCATCTGCTTCCCTGCAACATAACTGCCAGCTGCTTGGATGAACGGCCTTATAACAACATACACCATAACATAAAGTATAATGCCAACTATCTTGAAACCACAAGACAAGAGAATAAACTCCATGATAAATATAAACAACTTTACTTGTCGGATGTGCAGAGAAAAGTCATAATGCAGTCGACAGATTCCATACAAGCATAAAAATCCGCTTACACGGCAGTTGTTTTCTGCATAGGCATGCAATTCTTTTTTCCTTATTGATGCAACTAGCTGACTATTAAAGACTAACAGAAAATCAGCGCTATTTCATAATGTTTCTAAGATTATGGAATACCGTTGATTTTTTTGTTTTTTCAATTTATTTTTTCACATTCATATTCGAAAACATTTTTTCTGCTTTGTCCATCTCAATTAGCAATGGATTCATATAATCGCTAAATGCATCCAAATATGCTCTACACCCACCAATAATCATTATTTTTTTAATATCGTCATTATTGTTTAATATTTCTTCAGCCCTCACATATCTATCATATAAAGTTTTTAAAATGGGCCTATCTGGGTCATCTATCAAGCGTTGTTCTAACAATAAAATTACCTTTTCAATTTGTTTTTTTAATTCTAATATAGTGTTCATATAAATGCTCCTTAAGGTTTAATATTTCTAATACTCTTAATCCAATTCAAATCCCAATTTTGTGGCAATAAGATTTGATCCGCGCCTCCTGACAGTCTTGCTCCGCTCATAGTATATTGCTCTCCTACACGTCCTATATTCAAAGTTGTTCCTTTGGAGATAACAATCTCTGCCTCATACCTGAGCGTATTTTTCCACTCTAGTAGTATTGCACTATCAACTTTTGTTTGTACTCTATTTATAGAAGGATTACTTGTCGCAAATGCACCACCAGCTTCCGCATTATATCCAAATGCACGATATACAGTAATTTCCTCATTAGTTACTACAGTACGATATTGCCCATCTTTATAGGTATCAATTAACCAACTCGGCAATTCTTGTTTTTCTACTGCAGTAACCTTGGAATCGATTTTAGTACTATATGCTCCATAAGATGGAGTACTACTCTTACCACCACTTACCCCATCTATTTTAACGGAACCGGTCTCGTCTACATAAAAGTTCTTTATTCCTGCCTTATTATTAACCAGAATCCTTCCTGCGCCTGCAATGCCCTGTCCTATTCCGTTAAGGAATGCTCCGTCTAGCGCTCCTTTTCCGGCTGTCTTTATAGCATCCTTCCATGTCATCTGTTTTCCTGTAACATAACTGCCCACTGCATAGAAAGCCAGATTTACCGCTGCTCCTTCTCCCATTGCCATAGCCATTGTTAAGACTGCTGCTCCCGGTGCAACTCCTGATGCAATTGCCACACCTGTACCTGCAATTGCTACCGCCGCTTTTACCGGAGCCGGTATTCTGTCTATTAGATTATTAAAATCATTCCACACATTAACTGTTGTTTTTGTGAATGTGTATATTCCTCCTATTGCCGTACTGTGTCTCTGTCTGTCAACGACTGAACCTCATTTGCCTCTTTTATCAAATTCCCGGAACTATTTGTTTTTTGAAGCTACAATTCTTGCTTCAGATAATCGAGCATATACAAAATTCAAACACTATGATAAAAGTAATATTCCACGGATCTATGGAAATATGCATTATCGATGGACGAGCTGGTTTCTGGAGATATTAGTTTGATTTATATTCAGAAAATCAAAATGAATCAAAACAGAGATATGATGTTAGGAAGTGTGGATTAAGATTGGAGAATTTTGGTATTCTCAGATGCAAATAGTTTCAGATTACTGGAAATTGACACTTCATTCTCTTAGTTGTCTGCATTTAACAGGCTATTATCTGTCTCTGAATGTCATAATTCATATTAAATAAAGTGAAACTTAATTACGAAAAAATCTTACGTAACAGCTAAATTTCTAAATAAAAATGGATTCTCGTAATATCTTGAAAGTAAAATCAAAAGAATCCGATACCATCTTTCCATCAAAAATCTGTATGTGATTTACTGCCTTTTGAAGCAATAATTGGACTAAAATTACTGCTTTTCAAAAGTAAATCTTATGTAATTCTACTGCTCGTAATAGAGTAAAGGCTGTGAAATAATAACTATATCACAACCTTTAAACAAATTACTCTACTACAAACCACATGTTGTCATCATCATATTTAACTATTCTTACACTTACTTCTTCATGCAATCTATAGTTATTTTTTCCCCTATATAAAGCAGTAAAATCGGTACCTTTCAAAATAATTCCTTGTGGATAATAATATTCTACTCTCCCCAGAACATTTGAACCAATTTTATATTTTGTTTTAACAGACTTCCATTGTTTCGAAAATCTGGCTAAACAACTATACCACAATTCTTGAAATTCATTTTTTGATATTATCTTTTCGATACATTTTTCCTCAAAAACTCCTTCTGCCAGACAATCCTCAAAACATGATAAATGATATCTACCACAAGTATCCCTAGATATTTGTCGAACAGCATAGTTTTCTCCATCTAATTCTATCCAATACTTATCCCCCTCATCTTGGAGATAAATATATTTCTTATCTAGCAATTTATTGTCCCACCTTTCCATAACTGATAATTCTATTTGTTAAATCTAACGGAACTTTATTCGGAATTACAAAAACTCCACCTCTACCTTTTACCACATCTAACTCCGATACATCTATTTCAACATAATTGGTATATTTGTATTTGTTTGGAACATTAATAAATTTCTTTCCAAGCTGCCCTGGCGTTACTGAATCTGGTGTTATATCTGATAAATATTGACCATTTCCATATCTAGCATCTTTAGGATTATTAGCTTTCAATGACGGATTCAATTGATTTGAATCAATAATTCCATTCATACCTTTCTTATTGGTATAATGGTATAAAGTATTAGAAGTATTAGAAGTACTACCACTCTTACCATCACTTAACCCATCTATTTTAACGGAACCGGTCTCGTCTACATAAAAGTTCTTTATTCCTGCCTTATTATTAACCAGAATCCTTCCTGCACCTGCAATGCCCTGTCCTATTCCATTAAGGAATGCTCCGTCTAACGCTCCTTTTCCGGCTGTCTTTATAGCATCCTTCCATGTCATCTGTTTTCCTGTAACATAACTGCCCACTGCATAGAAAGCCAGATTTACCGCTGCTCCTTCTCCCATTGCCATAGCCATTGTTAAGACTGCTGCTCCCGGTGCAACTCCTGATGCAATTGCCACACCTGTACCTGCAATTGCTACCGCTGCCTTTACCGGAGCCGGTATTCTGTCTATCAGATTATTAAAATCATTCCACACATTAACCGTTGTTTCTGTAAATGTGTATATTCCTCCTATTGCCGCTTTTACAGCCGAACATGCTGCTTTTTCAAATGTTGATGTTGTAAAGCGTCCATTTAAGTCAACATTCATTACCGGGTTGTTCGAAGCATATGAATATTTATGTAATGTTTCCGGCATATATATGTTTCCGTTTTCTGGATCCATTGATGTAAATCTTTTTGTAAACGGATCATATTCTCTTGCGCCTGCATTCCAAAATCTGGTTCCCTCATCATAAATATGTCCCGTATAACTCTTTGTAATATTAACTGTAGGCACTGACGCATTAACAGTTAAACCTGAATTTTCAGTTACATTTCCCCATGCATCATACTCCGTGCTAGCACAAACATTTCCTATTGAGTCAAACGCCCATCTTGTAGAGCCTATTATGTCTGTGCTTACACTATATGTCTCATGAGTCTTTTTGTAAAGTATGTTTGTATCAACTGTAACATCTGTTTTTTTATTGTCACATCCATATGCATAATCAATTGTTACTCCATTGTTTTTTATTTCTGATAAAACTGTCGGGTTCTTTTCCGTATAGTCGTAAATATACTGTGTCTCTGTTGATGTCTTATTTGTCAACGACTGAACCACATTTGCTTCTTTTATTAAATTTCCGGAACCATCATATTCATAGTTACTTGTGATATCTTTGATTCCATTTGTATTAACATTTTTGAAAGCTGTCTTAATCTGTCCATTTTCATTATATGTTGCACTAAATTTCGCAATAACACTTGATTTATAATCATTTATTGATGCGAGATTACCATGACTGTCATATGAATACTTTATTCCTTTAATTAGTCCGGAAGCATCTATATCATTATCATTATATTTCTCTATTAACTGATTCAAATGATTATATTTGCAATATGTTTTATACGAATCTTTTGTTTCTGATATTAAGTTGCCAAAACCATCATATTCATATTTTGTTGTTGATTCTTTCCCATCTGAAATAATTGTTTCTTTGGTTAATTTGTTTTCAACATCATATTCATATTTTGTTTCCTTTGTTTTTTCTGTATATCTACCTGACTCTTTATGATTTATAATATTTCCATTAGCATCGTATTCATAGTTGTCAATCAGATAAGCTCTTATTCCCTCTGTAGCATACACCTTAACGAGATTATGTGAGTTGTCATACTTATATGTTTCACCAACACCATTTGATGACTTTTCTGTTATATTATTTAAATAATCATATGTAAAATATGTTGACTTGTTATCATTTTTTAAAGAAATAATATTTCCATTTCCATCGTACTCATATGATACAACCTTTCCATCAGAATATGTTATTTTACTTTTATTTCCATCAGCATCATATTCGTATGACACATGCTTTCCATTCTGATTTGTATTAACAATTCTGTCAAGGTTATCTCTATCAAACGACACCTCGTTGTTTGGTGTAATCATTGAAATTAAGTTGCCGTCCTTGTCATAACAATAAGTTATAGTATCCTGACCTTCTGTTTTTTCAATAACATTATTATCTAAATCATATTTATATGTCTTATTAGGTGCTTTTGCATCATTTGGTGAATCACTTACACTTATAAGATTATTCATGCAATCATATTTATAGTAAGTGTATATATATTTTTTATCTTCTCCAAGACTTACGCCTTCTCTAGTACAATTACCATTAGCATCGTAACTATAGTTAGTCAAATGACTCTCTCCTGTTTTGGCATCACATTCTTCCTTAACTGTCAAATTGTTATTTTCATCATAACTATAACAGTTAAAGTTTCCATCCGGTTTCGTTACTTTAACAAGATTTCCATTATAACTGTATGAATATAAAGTCTTATTTCCATTCTTATCCTTATAAGATGTAACATCTCCATTCCCGTTATATGTAAACGACTCTTCTGTCCCATCGTCATAAGTAATTTTACTTAGATTGTCCCCCTTATCATATGAATATATTTCACTGTATTTTGCCTTACCATTTTTTGATGTTTTAACCATTTTTGTGATTTGGTTTGTTGCACTATATTCATATGTATACACAGTTCCATTGCTGTCTATTTTCTTTATCAAATTTCCAGCATTATCATAACTATATGTTTCAAGTAATTTTCCGTTAGATTCCTTTTTACTTAAAAGATTCAAATAGTTATATTCCATTGATACATAGTTACCTTTTGCATCAACAATCTTAGTATTATTTCCATTTAAATCATACTCATATTTTGTCGTATGACCTTCTGAATCTACATATTTTGTAATATTACCACTTGCATCGTATTCCCATTTGCAAATTTTACCGCTACTTTCTTTTTGTTCAATAACATTATTCATTGAATCATATACAAAAGTAATCTCATTATTATTTGCCTCTACTTTTTTTATAATGTTACCATTTCCATCGTAGCTATATCTTGTAACATTTCCATTTCCATCTTTATAAGCAGTAACATCTCCACGCTTATTATATTCATATGATGTTTCATTACCTAATCCATCTGTTATGGTTTTCACATTACCTGCTTTATCGTATGTATAGTGTCCCAACTCGACTGTCGACTTGGACTCACTATCCTTAGCCTTTTCGCTAATTAAACGTCCTGCTTTATCATACTCATATAAATAATCAGCATACGGTAAATAATTTTCACCCTTTCCCTCGGCGTATGTCATTTTTTTAACTTTACCAACTGCATCATATTCGTATTTTTCAGAATAATTGTTTGGTTTACATTCAAATGTAAGATTGTCATCACAATCATATTCATATAATGAAACTTCGCCATTTGCATCCGTTTTACTTACCAATCGGCTTTGCTCATCATAGACATATTTTTCCTCATATCCTCTTTCATTCTTTAATGAAACAAGATTATTGTTTCTGTAATTGTTCCGGCATCTATTGTCCCATTCTGTTTTGTTACAGTTGCAAGATTTCCTGCCTTATCATATGTATATAATACTTTATCACTTCCCTTTGCACTATTATTAGCATTTGTAAAGCTTGTCACTCTACCGGCGAAATCATAAGTATATAATATTTTCGATACTTTATCATTTTCTTTTGAATTATCTACTTTTTCAATGGCAATCACATTATTACAATTATCATATGTATATTTTGTTATGCACTTATCTGTTTCTAGTTTCTTTAATCTATTATCTCCATCATATGTATAAACAGTAACGTTGTTGTTAAAATCCGTCTCTGTAATTAAATTGCCATTACTATCATAGTTATATGTTTTTCTGTTACCTTCTTCATCAATTTCAGCCAATACCTTGCCAGTTCCATCATATTCATATGAATAGCTATTTCCGTTAGCATCTTTCTTTGATATTAACCAACCATTGTCATCATATATATATGTATCTTTATTTTCATAAGGATCTGATATTGACTTAAGTCTCCCTTTCTTATCATAGGAATACATCCATATATTATCATTTTCATCAACTCTTGATGTCACATTTCCGTAAGAATCATATGTGTATTTCACTTTATTACCAAGCGCATCTGTTTCTGATGTAACATTTCCCATTTTATCATAAACATACTTTGTTTCATAACCGGCTTTTGATTTAACTGTTGTTATCTTGCTCTGTGCATTATATGTTGTTTTTTCAGAATTGCCACAAGTATCTACAGTTTCTGTTATAAATCCATTTTTGTTTACTTTATATTTAATAGTATTTTTGTTTTCATCAGATTCACTTAAAACTTTACCTGCTCTCGAATATGTATACTCTTTTGCATTACCATCATTATCAGTTTCTTTGACAGTCCTCCCAAAATCATCATATGTATATCTGATAACGTTTCCATTACCGTCCGTCTTTGTTGCCACCAATCCTGCTTTGTTATAAGTATATTTAATAACGATGCCTTCACTTGTTTTTTCTTTAACCAGATTTCCTTTTACATCATACTCATAAGATATGCTATTATTATTAGCATCTATGAGTTTAAGTAAAAGTCCTTCATTTGAATAAACATATTTCTGCATTTCACCATTTCTGTTTGTATATGATGTCATCAAATTATTTTGATAAGTATACTCTTCATATGTTCCATCCTGATATACCATTTTTACAATATTTCCGTTATTATCATATGCTGTATATACAATACCATCTGAATCTTTTGCTCCTACAACTTTTCCATATCCATTATATGTATATTCAGTTATATCACCTGCAATTTCGCGAATGATTGCTCCATTTTCATCATATTCAACAGTATTTTTATATCCATTATCCCCTTTACATATATTTCTATATTTTTCATCATCATAAGTATATGTGAATGTTCCTTCATCCTTTGATACCTGACTAGTCACTCTACACTTTCTATCATAAATATTTTTTATAGTTTCAACGTTTTCAAAATCTTTTATACTAATAAGATTATAATTATCATCATAACTAAATGACATAGTATCTTTATCAAGATTTGTAACTGTATCTAGATTATCCCCATTATAAGTGAATGTGATATTTTCTCCATTGATGTTAATCGTTTTAATATGATTTTCTATTTTTTTCGGAGTGACTTTTATTTTATTTGCATCCCATTCAATTTTTGCAGGATCATAATTCTTAATAATATCCTCTAATGAATTTGTGTTACTCTTACCCACTTCTTCATTATCGCCATTATATCCTGTGCTTTCCCAAATAAATTTCATCTCGCCTGCATCACTTGATACATTTTCCAACAATCCGTTATTATATGTTAATACAGTCTCCCAACCATCACTCTCTATAATAGAAATCAACTTACCATTACAATCAAATTTTAATTTATTTGCTACATCAGTTAATATATATTCTTTATTATTCTTTTTAAGCGTTTTTCCACACATACCATAAGATTCATATATTCCATTATCGTTTGGATTAAAAAATATATATTTTTCTCCATTTGGATAACTAACAGTTATTTCATCGTTTTCACTATCATCTGTTAGTACATAATCATATGTTGATGACCATCCTATGCCAAGTCCATTATCAACTTTTCTTCTGGAATCATAATTTCTTTCAAATGTTAATTCATGTCTTCCCCTTGCAATTATATCTGTATATTTATATGTAAATCCACCAGTATACAAATTTACTGGTTCTCCTACATAATGTTCAATTGAATTTTTCCAAATATTCCAATCATTATCATAATCCGGAACCTCTATAATTTCATACGAAGTGCTTCTAAATGTTGTACTTGAACCTTCTAAAACTCTTGTCACAATACCACTTAAATATGATTTTAATTTAGAGAATTCAATAGTTGTTACATATGTAATTGTAAATGATTCTTCTGGTAATAAACGTTCACAAAAAATACCATTTTTTCCTTCTATTTTCTCTACTGGATGGTTTACTACTTTATGTGTCGTATCATACTCTTCTAAATATATTGTTCCATCAATAGCCTTTTGTTCTTCCCTATCAAAGAAAAACTTCAATCCATATAAAGTTTTATCTGAAACATTTGTATATGTCATTCTAATAGGATATGCTTTTCCGGAAAATGCAATAGAATTAGCTGCAATCTTCAGTTCCAAAGCTGCCTCTCCTGTTACATGAAGAATGTCTTGAGATTCAAACTGATGAATAAATTCATATGGTTCCGTCTCGCCTGTCCCATCATCCATCTTTCCGGTTACAATCGTCGACACCTTATAATCTCCGTTTTTCTCCCCTCTTACATACCAATCAGCACAAGCCTCACTAGATTTATCAATCCTTCCAATTTTTTTAATTGCTTCATTAGATTTTCCTTCAATCATTTTTGCAAGTGCTAATCCATCCGGCAGACATAATTTTGCTTCGCAATCAGTAATAAATTCCTGTGTTGAAGTATTAAACACCACTAATTGCACATGAAACATATCACACAAATATTTAGTAGTTCCATCAACAATTAAGAAAAAGACTGAATTTCCTTTTATATATGTATTGATTTTAAATTCTCCGGAAGTAGTTTCTGATTTTGCTTTAATTTTTATGTCACCTGAAACCTCTTCTGAATAAATTTCCCAACTACGCACATCTGATGTTTGAGATGCTTTAGGACCAAATACTAAAGTTACTTCATACTTGATAATCCTTTGGTTATCATCACAGTCCATGTCAATTCCTGCTTCTTTAATCTCTCCATATGTCATTTCAGAAGCAGTAACTTTACCTTTTACTGTATCATTAGTGCTAAGATATAATACTATTTCCTTATCCTCTTCACCCATTATCACTTTTGACTGACGTGGCAAATACCTTTCATTTTTATCCTCTGCATATACACTATATGATTCTCCAGGTAATAAATAAACTTCTAATATACCTGTTTTATTAGAATTATTCCAAATTGCTTCATTATTGTCATTTAACACATATATGTCAACTCCCGTAAGCAATTCACCTGTTTCCGTCGATTCAACCCTTACTTTTAATTTTCTATATGTATCAGAGCCCTCTACTTCTATCTCCTGTACAGCAGTATTTGTTCTTCCTTTTTCATCTGTAATTGTTAATATAACAACATAAGTTCCCGGCAAATAATATTTATGTGTTGCTTCTAAGCTGCCAGATTTCTTTCCATCCCCAAAATCCCATGAGTATTTAAGATTTTCTTTATCAGTATGATCATCATAAGATTCAGCAGCTGAAAAGTTTACTGTCTCACCTACTTCAAACTTTTCCTTATCTAATGTAATAATCGCTGTCGGTTCTGCATTAAACTCTCCAAGATTTATAATTTTTACTGTATTATCATTTGATGTAGTAAATAAATAATCTATTTTTTCATTTGGATAATATCCATCAGGATATTTATCTAATGTTACTGAATAATCTCCTTTTTGCAAACGTACAATTTCGAGTATGCCATCTTCATTTGTAGCCCCCGTAATTCCCATTTTATATTTTCTTCCATTAATTACTTTCCAAAGAGTAAAATTCACTCCTTCTATAGGTTGATTATTATTGTCAACACACTTAATATTCTGTGTATTAATTTCACTAACTAATCCAATTCTGTTTCCACTGGCTGTAATATTATCCTGCTTATCGTCTGTTACTGATGATAATTTCCATATAGCTTCTGTAGCATTTATATAAGCATCTGCCTCTGATTCTTCCGTCTCATATTGCGCAATAGCTCTAAATTCATCTCCAATTATCTCCTCTACAACAATATCTATAGGATACATAAGTTTTTCTTTAACGGTAACTATTTTACCTTCTCCAAGCATAATCTGATCCTGAATGTTTGCTAAGCTATATACCTCTAATGTGCCATTATTATAAATTCCGTTTCCATATGTAACCTTATTAACATTCTTATCATTACTATTCCTAGCCTTATTATCAAAAATAGATACTTTTTTTAATATTGTATT
Organism: Eubacterium sp. LMAG:50; assembly: GCF_008680265.1. Lineage (NCBI taxonomy): Bacteria > Bacillati > Bacillota > Clostridia > Eubacteriales > Eubacteriaceae > Eubacterium > Eubacterium sp. LMAG:50. The sequence goes on from NZ_NALP01000007.1 coordinate 168,391, forward strand.
ACCCTGATTATTAATTGCACCACCCATATCATTATTGTTCCCACTAAACGTTCCTTCTTCAACAATAAGTGTTGCTGTACTATCAACAAAAAATGCACACATTGAATTACCGCTAAATTCATTTGAATTTACTTCAATATCCTTGCCAAATTTTTCACTATCTATCTTTCCTTCTTTAACAATAACCGAAGCATTCTTTTCAATCTTAATATCGTTCCTGTTATTAACAAACTTTACACCAGCCATAACTGCTCTTTTTCTTACTAAAATATTTGTCCAACCATATCTTACATATTCCTTTTCAAATGATGTATTTATAATCTCACCATAATCAAATGCTAATGTACTTGTTCCGTAATGAGAACCATTATGATAAAACTTTGAATTTTTAATATATAATTTTTCTGCATCTATCGCTTCACCATATGAATATATCTCACTAATATCACAATTATTCATTGTGAATTCCTTGGCTCTTGCAACTCTTATTACAACATTACTAATATTTACATCACTTACTTCCAATAAATCATTAGAATAGAAAACACATCCTACTCCAATATCATACCACCCTCTAACATTTGAAACTGTTCCACCAGTTATATTGCCCTTATTATATACTCTGATCAGAGCATTGCTTGCATAAATCCCCTGATTATCACATTCTGTAATTCCAGAGTTCTTATCCATTTCTAACGCACCATTATTCAATTCAAAAATAGATTTATCATCATTTACTGAAAAATTCCTAAATATTGTATTATTTAGAACTACCTTTCCTTTTACAATAATAAAGCTCTTGTTCGCCGCATATTTATTTTCATATTTTACTTTTCCATCTTCCTGTGTAGTTTTAACTCTATTTCCTTCTACATCAATATTTTGAAATGTTAAATTTGCTGTTTCCGGTACTGTGAAAAACGTATCTGACTTTGTTGTATTACATGTAAAACTTATCACAACTTTATTTTCATCATTCGAACTAATTGTCATATGTTGATTTTCTGAAAGTGTTACACTCCCACCAAATTCAATATTTCTTTTCAGATAAATTACCGGATTTTCATCTCCATCTTCTGTTGCCTTATTTACAGCTTCCTCAATTGTGTCATAAGAAGTATTGTTATACATAATCGGTCCTGAGACTATATCTGCGAATACAGATAAATTGATACTTGTTGTCATAATTGCAAATATAAGAATAAATGCAATCATTTTCTTAAATAATTTGTTCATACTTTTTTACAGAATATTAGAATTTTTTCATTATAAATATTTTCTTAAGTTTTTACTACTACTCATACCAATAACTAAAGAAAACAAATTTGAAAATGGTTAAAACCCCTCTATCCCATCTTCTCCTTTTTTCTTTTTTGTTTAAACATTATCGTTTAACTATTTTGTATAGTAATACATTGTTTATGTTTTGTCTACATATTTTTTATATTAATAAATTTTTAATATTGTATCAATATATTTATATACAACTCCGATTACTTTATATATTTATTTATAGATGCAAATCTAACAATTATTTATTATATAAAAGACGTCATCCTTACAATTTTCATTGTAAGAACAACGTCTTTTATTTCTATTTCCGTTTACAGTTTATTAATTTCTTACCACTTAAGATCAATGATTAATCCTGTTGGATTTGTGTAATGTAATAATGTGCTGTGGTCATTTACATCATCATAGCAGAAGCCATATGCAAGTCTGTCAAATGAATGATTGTGGAAGAATCCTGAATAGAAGTTTGAATTGCTATTCTTATAGTAAGCACTTTCATTATCATAATTTTCAGGTTCTGTTGCAACACCTCTGTTAAATGCTGCGCAAAGCTGTGCTTCGATAACTAATTCTGTTGAGTTACCTCTTGCCATGTTGCCTTTTCCTTCTAATACATCCTGAGTTGTTGGCTTGTAAATTGTGTATGTTCCACCAACACCGTCTTTTGTAAATACCATTGTATCTCCATGTACACGTCCTCTGAATGTTCCGGCATCACATGAGAATACTAAATCCTGTGTAGAATATTTTGACCAGAATTTATTGATATAGTTATCAAAATAATTTGAATACTGCTTTCCTTCGTTGAATGTAAGTTTACATGGTGCCATAATTCTCTTGTCTGTAAGTAATGTCTGGAATGCAGCAGGTACTTCATTTTTAAATGCCGCAAACATTTCTGCTCTTGTTCCTAAATCACCTACTGTCTTATCGTAAACATCTGCATCACCAGGGAAGTTGTTCCATCCACCTTCACCAATTAATCTTGTAGCCATTGGGAAGCTATAGAAATCTACTCTTGATGTGTTGCCCCAGTATTCTTTGTTTGTAATTGTAAATTCAATAAATTCAAATAATACATCTGCATTAGGGTCTGATGCATTGTTAAGGTCAGGTCCTGCAAATCCCATATTTCCATCTGCACCCTGGTTAATTGTAATATAAACAGGTGAACCATAGCTTAAGTACATTCTTCCTGATTCAATGTCAGGCATATAAACATAATCTTTCTGAGCTAATGTGTTGCAGATATTTGCACACATTCTGTCTCCCTTTTTAACTGTATTCATTGATAAGCTTACAGGGATTAAATTTCCATTTGTATCAACATAACATAATTCATGTGTTTTTGGATTCTTTCCAAGTATGCACCAATAAACCTGATCATCTGAATACTGACCTTTTGTCTTATTGTTCATCTGGAAATACATTCTGTCATCGTTTGCTTTTAAGTCTGCTCTTGTTTCAGGAATTGCTTCACTGTATGTTGGTTTTTCAGCCGGTGCTGTTGTAACAATTTCAGTTAAACCGTTAACTGTTACTGTTACGCTTACTTTTGCTGATTCTTTTCCATCTTTATATGTAGCAACTGAAACTGTGTGTGTTCCTGCTACGATATTTTTAAACTTGTATGAGCCACATCCTACTTTCTTTGCAACTCTTGTATCATCTACATATACATTGTATGAGTTAATTTTTCCATATCCCCATACTACTGTAATCTGATTATTTACAGGTGATGAAGCGACCAAACCAAATGGTGCAGGAAGACTTGAGTCAACCCCAATTGCTTCTGTTGTCTGTGGTGCCTTTGTTGTAGTTTCAGGTGCCTTTGTTGTCTGTGGTGCCTTTGTTGTCTGTGGTACCTTTGTTGTTTCTGGTGCTTTTGTTGTTGGGGCAACTGCTGACTGTGCAACATTTACTGTCATTGTAGTCTGTGCTGATTCATTTCCGTTCTTTGTTGTAGTAATTGCTACTGTATGACTTCCTGCTGCATATCCTTCATATACATAATATCCGCAACCTACAGCTGATGCTACTCTCTTACCATCAATGTAAACATTGTATGAGTCAATATTTCCTCTTCCCCATACTACACTGATTTTTCCTGCTTCAGGATTTCCTACTACTAATCCAAATGGTGCTTCAATATTTGATGTAGGTGCCTTTGTTGTCTGTGGCGCCTTTGTTGTAGTTTCAGGTGCCTTTGTTGTCTGTGGCGCTTTTGTTGTTGTTTCAGGTGCCTTTGTTGTTGGGGCAACAGAACCTGTAACATTTACGCTAGCTGTTGCAGCTGCTGATTCTTTATTACCACTTACTGTAGTAACTTTTACTGTATGAGTGCCTGCTGCATATCCTTTATAAACATAATATCCACATCCCAACTTGCTTCCTACTAATGCATTGTCAATGTAAACATTATATGAGTCAACGTTTCCTCTTCCCCATACTACACTGATTTCTCCATTTGCAGGACTTGCAACTACTAAACCAAATGGTGCTTCAATACTTGTATCTGTTACAGGAGCTGATCCTGTTGTGTATGTCATCATTGATGAATCATACTGAAGTCCACCTTTGTTATATGTAAATGAGCAATCGATTTTATCACCTTTTTTAACATTGTTGATATCGTATTCGAAACATGAACCCTTAGCGTTCATTCCAACATTAACCTGCTCTCCATCGTTAACTTTGTAATGAATAATTACATAAGCTGCCGGATTTGTTGGTGTAAATGTGATTCTGCAAAGACTGTCTGATACGTCCGTTGCTGTTACAGAATAGTCTTCTGCGCTTCCAATAGTTGATGCTGCTGCTTTTGCATTTGTACCTTTTGAAAATGAAACTGAAGATACGAGCATAGCAATAGCTAAGACTGCAACCATAATTCTTTTGAATCCTGGTGCAAAACGGTTCAATGTTCTCATAAAACCCTCCTAAAAATATTTTTATTTTTTTGTGATATCGCTTCTCAATCGCGATAAGTACTTTTTCTTATATACTATTTTTACCTTTTTATTTTACTAAAAAAAAGGGTTCAAATTTTATTATGGTAACATTATTTTTTAATTTCTTTTCTATTTTTGGCATTTATTGTATTTTGTTGTTTTCAATTTTGTTTTTTATTGAATTTTTCGCGTAATTTTTTATTGGATTTTACTAAATAATTTCTCTAAACAAAAATATTTTTATTCACTTTCGCCTATGATTTATGTTACTTATTAATTTTATGTACAATATACATTGGTCATATTTAGATTTTACTTTGACTGTTTATAATTTCTTCTATATGTAAATACTATCAATAAAATATTTAAACTAATGTTCTCTTATTAATTACATAAATTTTGCTAATTAATTTGCAATTTCTTTTTAAATATTTTAAATCAGATTTTCCGGAGGTTTATATGTACGCAATTATAGATATAGGTTCAAATACAATACGAATGGTTTTATATAAAGTAATAAACAATGAGATTCAGCAAATGCTTAATTCTAAAATTCCTGCCGGGCTTGCCGGTTATATTGACAATAACAATATGCTTTCGAAAAAAGGTATTTTAAAAGCTATCGAAGCCTTAAGCAAATTTCAAATTATATTAGAAAGTGTGGCTGTAAAAGAAGTTCATGCATTTGCAACCGCTTCATTACGAAATATCAGTAACTCAGAAGAAGTTTTAGCTGAAATTAAAAAACATTTTAGTTTTGATATTGAAATCATTTCCGGCAAAGAAGAGGCTTTGTACGATTACTATGGTGCAATGAAAAGCATTTCATCCGGAAACGGCTTATTAGTTGATGTAGGCGGAGGAAGTACTGAACTTGTTTATTTTGAAAACGGAAAATTATTGTCTACATGCTCAATACCTGTTGGTTCATTAAATATGTACACAAATTATGTTGAAGATATCATTCCTACTAAATCAGAAATCAAAAATATCAATAATCATGTAAGTGAAATTCTTAATACCCTACCTCTTTCGCCTGAAGCTGTTAACTCAACCGTTTTGTTTGGCGTAGGTGGTTCTGCACGTGCCTGTTGTAAATTAAGCGACGAGCTTTTTAACGAGAACTCAGGATATACGGGTTTTGAATGCAAACGATTAAGCAAAATTTTGAAATCAGCAAAAAAAGACAAGCCTAAATTAGTATCGGCAATCATAAAAGCTACTCCCGGACGTATCCACACAATAATACCCGGAATTTCAATTATAAATTCAATTGCCGAGCATTACGGTTGCACTAATTTCACTGTGAGTCCATATGGTGTACGTGAAGGATATCTTTTAAATATATTGGAAGGCAAGACTTTTTAAACCACTACATTTTACTTGTAGACAGAATATTCATTTTGTACTGATGGTGTCAAATGCACTTTTACCTATTAATATCCGGTCCACAAGATAAAAATATATTCACTTAAAAACTATAGATAACAATCACATAAGGAGATTTGAATGAAAGAGAAATTACAAAATTATACACAAAATAGAGAATTGTCGTGGCTTAGATTTAACCAGCGTGTTTTATCCGAGGCTACAGACGAAACAGTACCTTTATTAGACCGTCTTAAATTTATATCAATCTTCACAAGTAATCTTGATGAATTTTTTATGATTCGTGTTGGTACACTTCATGATTTGAGCCAGATTAAAAGTAATCATAAAGATAATAAAACAGGAATGAATCCATCTGAACAGCTTGAAGCAATTTTTTTTGTTGTAAAACCTTTAATTAATTTCAGAGATGAGATTTATGAAAATGTTACTGAGCAACTAAAAACATATGGTGTTCACGGTCTGAGAATGAATGAAATTGAGAAAAAAGAATTAAAATATCTTAAGAACTATTTTTTGACACAAATTAATCCTATTCTTTCGCCTCAAATAATCGACCCTCATCATCCATTTCCGTTTTTAGTAAACAAAAACATATATGTCGGTGCTACATTAGCTAATGATAATGAGAAGAAAGATGCTGAGTTATTTGGTATAATTCCTATTCCGACTGCTCTTCCTGAAGTAATTTTTCTTCCCGGTGCAGATATTAGATATGTGTTTACAAGTGATGTGGTTTCCTATTTTGCTGATACAATATTTAATTCATATAAAATTCTTGAAAGTACAGTGTTTTCAGTAACACGAAATGCGGATATTTCTTCCGGAGATGAGGCATTTGATGTAGATGAAGATTTCCGTGATGCAATGCAACAATTGTTAAATTCAAGAAAAAGACTTGCTCCGGTAAGGCTTGAATTAAAGAATAAAATCAGTGGTAATTTTCTTCGCTTTTTATGTGAAAAATTGGAATTGACCAAAGTTCAGGTCTTCATTACTTCTTCACCTTTAACAATGTCCTACGCATTTGGTTTAGAAGACAAAATATCAGGTAGTGTGAAAAGTGAATTAGTATATCCACCATTTGAGCCACAGCCAAGTAATGATATCCGATTAAATGAAAGCATAATAAAACAACTGCAGAAAAAAGATTTATTACTTTCCTATCCATATGAAAGTATGAATCCGTTTTTAAAATTACTTAAGGAGGCTGCATATGATAACTCTGTTATTTCAATAAAGATATCAATATATCGTCTTGCAAAAAATGCTAAAATTGTAGACTATTTATGTGCAGCTGCAGAAAATGATAAAGATGTAACTGTACTTATAGAATTACGAGCCAGATTTGATGAGCAAAATAACATTGACTGGTCACAACGTTTAGAACAGGCAGGCTGCCGTATAATTTACGGATTTGAAGGTTATAAAGTTCACTCAAAGGTTTGCCTTATCACAAGAAGAGAGCGTGGGAAAATTTCCTATATTACCCAGATAGGCACCGGAAATTACAACGAAAAGACATCAAAACAATATACTGATTTTTCACTTATGACCTCTGACATGGAAATAGGAACTGACACAAATGAATTTTTCAAAAACATGGCAATTGGGAATCTTGAAGGAAACTATTCCACCTTGCTTGTTGCCCCTAATTCAATGAAGTCAGAAATTATTAAACTTATTGATAGAGAAATTGCTAAAGGAACAAAAGGACGTATTTTTGTTAAATTCAATTCAATATCTGACCTGACTCTTATTAATAAATTAGCTGAGGCTTCTCTTGCCGGTGTTAATATTCAGATGATTGTTCGTGGTATTTGCTGCATTCTTCCTCAGGTTGAAGGAAAAACTGATAATATCTTTATAAAGAGTATTGTTGGAAGATACTTAGAACACTCCCGAATATATTTATTTGGCTCCGGAAATGATGAAATTATGTATATTTCATCAGCCGATTTTATGACAAGAAATATGGATAAACGTGTAGAAGTAGGATGTCCTATTAAAGATAAAACTGTAAAAGAAAAAATAATGCATTTTATTGAAGTTCAACAGGCTGATAACACAAAAGCCCGTATTATGCGTAGTGACGGCACATACCGTTCCATAATTACAAGCAATGAGCCAATCGATAATCATACCGTATTAATGAACGAAGCAAAAAGAAATGCAGGAAACGCAAACTCCGAAAGTAAATCTTTTAACCCGAAAGATTTTATAGCTGAAATCAAAAGAAAATTTGGATAAGACTTTTACATTCTTCTATAAAAAGCATCCGGTTTTATATACTTATTTACTGATTACAGTAATGCATATAAAAACCGGATGCTTTTTTCTCATATGCTACCTCCTTATTATTTTAATTTGTTGTTTATCTCCTTTTTTTACATTTTGACATTTTTTTACATATATCTTATCAATCCTCTTTGCCTTTGATACATCTATGTTTTTTATAGGATTTCCTTGCAAAGAAAGAGAATGAATTTTTGCATTTGTTAAATCAATGTTTTCTATTTTATTAAATGATAAACATAAATGATTTATTGATGGCGTTTTACTCATTCGCACTTTATCAATTCCCGTAGCTATTACTGTCACTCTCTTCAATTTATCACATTTCGATATATCTAATTCTTTTATTCCTTTGCATTCATATAAATCTATATTTTTTATTTTTCCAATTTTAATATTTTTTAAATATTTTGAGTACCATACTTCAAGTCTTCTTAAATTCTTTAACTTTGATACATCTATTTCTTTTATTCCTTTACCTATTTCTTTCATGGAAATATTTTTAAGTTTCTCATTTTGACCATACACGATGCCATTACAATTAAATCCTATTGCCTTAAATCTTTCTAAGTTATGTATTTTTGAAAGGTCAATAACACTATCGGTATATACAGAATTAAATTTTATCTGTTTTATTTTATCTCCAAATTTTATTTGATCTAAATTTTTAATATAGTTCAATTGTACTTTTTCCAAATTTGGGAAGCGATTTAATTCATATTTTGCTTTATATTTTTCTCCTGATATAAACAATTCTTTAACTTTATCTAATTCATATAATTTTTCAAAATTTAACAAGCCATATTCTTCTATTATTTCATCATTATGTTCAACAATTTCCACACAGATTCTTATTTTCTCTACATTTTTAAATATTTCCAGTCCTCTACAGTCAATAACAGAATATTTGAAATTACTATTATCCAATCCATCCATATAAGTATATGTATCATCAGGATCTATCCATAATTCTGTTACTGCATCAATTTCATTTTGGCTCAATTGATTGTCATTATTGGAATCAAAGGATTCGCTGACTAATTCTCTTACATATTCACTCGGAAAATTTTTCTCATTAATTTCAATGCCTTTTTCTTCCTTCTTATCACTTTTTGTATATTCTATATTATCATTTGAACAGCCACTGGTTATTAAAATTATAACTGTAAACATTGCATAAATAATGATTTTTTTAACGTTCATAACACCCTCTCCTTAATATATTTTTTCTTATCTTAATTTTATTATATTAAGAGATTTATTTCAACGCTTTATAATTACTCTTTCCCCAACGACAATTAAGAGCGATTCCTTGACATTATAGTAATGTTCAAAAAAAGCTCTCTGTGCAATGCACAGGAGCTTTTTATATGTAGACATCTATTTATTTGTGCTGTCTGCATCAATTACAGACTGAATCTGCTTCATAAGGGCATCATAGTTGTCCTTGTTATCAATTCCGCCGAGCATTGGTTCGCCTACAATATTGCCATTTCTGTCAACAAGTATAGTTGTTGGAAAGGCCATGATTTCTGAGGCATATTTACCGGCAGCACTAGAGGAGTCAATTGACAGATTACGATATTTGACACCCTGGCTTTCAAGAACAGAGGCAGCCTCTTTGATAGCTGTTTTATTGCCATCGAAGGTCTCAGTGTTGATGCCAACAACTTCTCCGCCCATTGATTTGATAGCATCATTTAATTCGTTAAGCTTGGATAATTCAGCGACACATGGTTTGCAGCCGGTAAACCAGAAATTGACGACTGTTACTGCATTACCGGAAAACAGGCTGTCATCAACCTTATTGCCATCAAAATCCTCACCGGAAAAATCACTGAATACAGATGAGGCTTTAGAGCTATCCTTCTTGTTATCGTCTGATGATGTATTTTTGTTTTCAAGCTCTGCTATCTGTTCCTCGATTTTTCGTATGGTTTCAATATCCTCATTAAGTGTTTTAAGCTCATCGTCTGTGAATGAATTCTTGTTTGATTCTACGGTACCGGCAAGATAATCAGCATAATTTCCGTTTGGATCGGCGTCACTTTTGTTCATCATGCCAAATGCCTTGTTCCACACATCAGCGTGATCTGCAAAAAGCTGATTTTCCTGCTGATATAAATCATCAAGCCTGGAATCTGATTTGCCGGATGCTTCTGAGCCGGCTTCAGTCTGAGTGTTCTTAGAATCTGTTGTGGAAGCTTGCTTTAAGCCACATGCTGTAAGTGATAATGCTATGCAGAGTGTAAAAATAGAAATAAATAATAATTTGTTTTTCATGAGTAATTTCTCCTTTAAAATAATAGTAAAATGTTTAATAGCTATCTGTTGTCATTTTTTTGACATGATTTTCCCATAAACCGGTAGCAGATGGCGTCCTTCGGACAGGCCTTTATGCAGGCACCGCAGCGTATGCACTCGGGGTGATCCGGTGTCTTACACACATCCACATCCATCTTACATGCCTTTGAGCATTGACCGCATTCGACACATTTGCTGCTATCAACGGTGATTTTGAGCAGGCTGACCTTATTAAATAATGAGTAGATTGCTCCAAGCGGACAAATCCATTTACAGAAGGGTCTGTAAAATAAGATACTTAGTACAATCACTGCAATTAAAATCATACACTTGAAAGAAAAAAGCTTTCCCAGCGCAGAACGGATAGCAGCATTTCCAATAGATAACGGTATAGCACCCTCTAAAACACCCTGAGGACAGATATATTTGCAGAAGAACGGGTCTCCCATTCCTATAGAGTTCGTTACAAGCATCGGAAGAAGTATAACGAAAACAATAAGAATGACATATTTTAGGTACCTAAGAGGCTTTAGTTTGGCTGTGGATAATTTCTTTCCGGGGATTTTATGAAGTAAATCCTGAAACCATCCAAATGGGCACAAAAAACCACATATAAATCTGCCGAGAGTTACACCAAGTAAAATAAAAAATCCGGTTATGTAGTATGAAAACTTAAATTTTGATGATCCGACAACTGCCTGAAATGCCCCTATTGGACAGGCTCCTGTCGCGGCAGGGCAGGAGTAGCAGTTTAATCCGGGTACGCATACTGTTTTTGCATTGCCCTGATATATTTTACCCTTAAATAAATTTGGAATATGAATATTGGTCAGCAGCGTTGCTGCGGCCTGTATCCAGCCACGTATTTTTGCCAGTTTTCTTGATAGTAATTTCTTTTCCTTATCCAATTCCGACACACTCCAGACATAGTTTTATTGCTTTACCAAGCACTGTAGCCGCCTCACCTCTGACTGCACCATAGCTTATCATGGATACACCAAGGATAAGCAGAATGATTTGACATGTTTTTTGGTATTTCAACATAATGTTGCTCCTTTTTTGTTGTATTGTTGACCAGCTGACTTTGGTATTATACAATATAGGTTGTAAAATTATTGTTAAGAAGCAGGAGAACATTTTGAGATTATTAATTGTTGAGGATGAGAAACAAATATGTGATATGGTTGCAAAGAGTCTGTATGCTGCCGGCTATGAGGTGGATACCTGTTATGATGGGAAAGAGGCTCTTGAATGTATACTGTCGGAGAATTATGATCTGATAGTTTTGGATTTGAATCTGCCGGGGATGGATGGTATGGAGCTTCTTAAGGAGCTTAGAAAATACAATGATGAAACTAAGGTTTTGATATTATCTGCAAGAGGTCAGATTGCTGATAAGGTAGAGGGACTGGATGCAGGAGCAAATGATTACATGGAAAAACCATTCCATCTGCAGGAGCTTGAGGCACGTATCAGAAGCCTGACAAGAAGAAAATTTGTACAGAATGATATATGTCTTAAATGCGGAGAAATAAAGTTTGATACGATTAAACGCGAGGCATATGCAAAGGAAGAGCCGGTTCCACTGACAAGAAAAGAGAATGGTATTTTGGAATATTTACTTATCAATATAGGCAGACCGGTGAGTCAGGAGGAGCTGATAGAGCATGTGTGGGATGCCACGGCAGACAGCTTTAGCGGAGCAATCAGGGTACATATGTCTTCACTTAGAAAAAAGCTTAAGGCTAAGCTGGGATATGATCCCATTCAGAACAAGGTAGGTGAAGGCTATAAAATACGGGAGGAGTCTGACAGATGAAAAGAATGTCGCTACAGTGGAGACTTACGTGCATTACTACATTGTGTATTGCTATTATATGTGGCTGCCTGACTATGTTTGTCTATAAAAATGGTGTGCATTACATCGATTCTCTGCAGGATGCGGTAGAGTCACAGGGGAATGAAAAAGGAAACAAATCAGATGAAATATATATCAGCATACCGGACGATAAGTGGGATGAGTTTGCGGATGAATTTTCGATTCAGGTGTACAATAATAAGGCCGGCTATAAAAGAAACAGTCTGATAATCACGGTTTTGCTGGCGCTTTTGGGAGGTGTCGTCACTTATTTTATAAGTGGGCATACACTCAGACCAATCAGGGAGTTTTCAGATAAAATTGAAGAGGTACAGGCTCAGAATTTGTCTGATTCAAGAATAGAGGAAAACAATGTTAAGGAACTGAACCAGCTGGGTATTTCTTATAATAAGATGCTTGAGCGTCTGTCGGAAGCATTTGAGATACAGAGACAGTTTACTGCAAATGCAGCACATGAGCTGCGTACTCCATTAGCGTTAATGCAGGTACAGCTTGATTTATATAATTCTGCCTCTCACCCGGGAAATGATGCAGACACTTTGCAGACCATAAAAATGGTTACGGAACAAAATGATAAATTAAACAGGATGGTAAAGACTCTTCTTGACATGAGTGAGCTCCAGACGGTGGGAAGGGATGATAAAATTATATTGGATGCTATTGTTGAAGAGGTTTTGGCAGACCTTGAGCCTCTTGCCGTGGAAAAGAATATAAAGCTGATTGGAAAATGTGAGGATGCCACTATGATAGGCAGTGATATCCTTATTTATAGGCTTGTATACAATCTGGTTGAGAATGCCATCAAATATAATCATCCGCTCGGACAGGTTACAGTAACCGCATATCAGAGAAACAAGCATGTTTATCTGTCTGTAGAAGATACGGGAAGCGGAATACCAAAGGAGCTTAGGGAGAGAGTGTTCGAGCCATTCTTCCGTGTGGATAAATCCAGAAGCCGGGAACTGGGTGGCGTAGGACTAGGCCTTGCTTTTGTCCGTGAAATCGTTAGAGTACATGATGGCAGTATTTGTATCAAATCAGGCAAGACTGGGGGAACGATTTTCGAGGTGACTTTTGCACAGCACTACGCTTGACAAAGAGTTATAATTTTCAAATAAAAAGATGCTGTCGCGTTCAACACAACAGCATCTTTTTATTTATCCTATTACCAATAATTATATATATATATTTATCTTTCTAATATTAATATATCTTACTCTGCATTATTGCTAAGATATTCTTCGATTTTGTCAATAGCCTGAACTTCATCCTCACCGTCAGCTGTTACAGTAACTGTTTCACCTGATGCAAGTCCTAATGTCATCATTCCCATGATGCTCTTTGCATTTACCTTAACATTTCCATGTTCTACATAAATCTTGCTCTGAAACTGACTTGCCACCTGTACACATACCGCTACCGGTCTTGCTTCCAATCCTGTCTGAATTCCTATTGTTATGTCCTTTGTCGTCATTGATCTAATCCTCCCTGGGTATTACCTCTTAAATCGTCTGCGATTTCGCTTATTTTGCGTAATCTGTGGTTTACTCCTGATTTTCCAAGTGGTGGCTCAAGCAATCCACCAAGTTCCTGCAATGAAGAGTCCGGATTCTCCAGTCTCACCATGGCAATATCTTGAAGTTTACCCGGCAAATAATCTATGCCTGCTTTATCTATTATGTATTGGATATCATCAATCTGTCTGCATGCCGTATTAACTGTTTTTTTAATATTGGCTGCTTCACAATTAACTTGTCTGTTATAATAGTTGCTCATACCTTTAAGAATCCTTACATTCTCCATTTTCATAAGAGCAACGTGTGCTTCCATAACATTTAAAACATCCACTATGCCTTCGCCTTCTTTGATATATACCACACAATTACCCTTTCTTGCAACCGTTTTTCCCTCAATATTAAAAATATTCAGTATATCCAGTATCTGTTTAGCCTTAAGTTCATTATTGCATGCTATCTCAAAATGATACGATTTGTTAGGGTCATTAATTGATCCTGTTGCCATAAATGCTCCCCTAAGGAATGCCCTTTTACAGCAATTCTTCATTATTACTATATTATTTTGTACTGACAATATTTCCTCAATATCACCATCATTATTGACTAATTTTGTTGCCTGAAGTATTTTAAGGCTTTCCTCATGATTCTTTATATTAACAGTATATGTTCTTGACTTATTAGAATATGCACTTGTCCTTATGGAAATTTCAGGTTTTATTCTAAATGATTTTTTTATTAAATTTGCATACTTCCTTGCAACAGCCAATGTTTCAGTTCTCATCTTGATAGAATATTTGTTATCCCAGGAAATAATTACATTTCCACACATACTTGTAATTGCGGCAATTTCAGCAATTCTACAATGCTGTGCATTACTCATTTGCCTCGATAATTCTTCTTTTACTTCACTTGAAAATGACATTTTTACTCCTACTAAAAAGTTCTTGTCTGCTAACATCTATTAATTATGTTGTCATTAAAATATCTCCGTCTTTTAACAGCTATTTTATTTTTGTTTTTAAAACAACTATCTGTTAATATCTCTGTGTGATATTTTTATTCCGTATTGTGCATCTTCAACATCAAGTGCGGCATACAGTTCTCCTGCAACAGTTACTGAACGATGGTGTCCTCCTGTACATCCAATTCCAATTACAAGCTGATTTTTTCCTTCTGCGATATAATTTGGAATAAGGAATCTTACCATATCAATTAATTTTTCCAGAAATACCTGAGTTACATCTGCATTTAAAACAAATTCCTGTACCTCTCTGTCGAGCCCTGTTTTATGCTTAAGCTCCGGTTCATAATATGGATTTGGCAAAAATCTTACATCAAATACTAAGTCACAATCTGTCGGTATTCCATGTTTAAAACCAAATGACAATACCGATATGAACAGATTCTTGTACCCTTTACTCTGAACAAATATTTTTTCCAATTCTACGCGCAAATCTCTTACAAGCAGATTACTTGTATCTATGATGTAATCCGCCTGCTCACGCAAGAAAGCAAGCCTTTCCTGCTCAACTTTTATGCCGTGGGCAACACTTTTATTCTCACCCATAGGATGAGCTCTTCTTGTTTCTTTAAATCGCTTGATGAGCATTTCTTTACTACAGTCTAAAAATAAAATTTCATATTCCTGACCTTTATTTTTCATTTGCTCAAGAACTTTATTTATTTTGCCCAAATTTTGTCCACTACGAATGTCCACACCTATGGCTACTCTGTTAACTTCACTCGTCTGACTATAAACTAAATCAGCAAACGTTCCTATGAGTTCTATAGGAAGATTATCTGCACAATAATAGCCGCTGTCTTCTAAGATTTTAAGTGCTGTTATCTTACCTGAGCCTGACATTCCTGTAACTATAACAAATCTCATAATTGTCCTTTCATTTTATTACCATTTAACAGCCGGTAATATTTTAACCTCCGGTTCCAGAGTCACCTGAAATTCTTCGTATACTTTTTTTCTCACATCTTTCATCAAATTAATGATATCTGTTGCTGTTGCATTATCATAATTAATTACAAATCCACTGTGTTTTTCAGATACCATTGCACCACCTACACGGTAGCCCTTTAATCCTGCATCCTGAATTAATTTGCCTGCAAAATATCCTTCCGGTCTTTTAAATGTACTACCGGCACTTGGGTATTCTAAAGGCTGTTTTTCTTTTCTTTTAGCCATTAATTCTTTCATATGCATTTCTATTTCATCTCTGTTGCCTTCGTGCAACTCAATGCATGCTTCAAGTACTATCATTTTTTCTTTTACAATAATACTTGTTCTATACCCTAACTCTAGTTCTTCTGCTTTAAGAGTTTTCATTTCTCCATTATTATCAAGTACCTTAACCCACTTAAGAACATCCTTCATTTCCCCACCATAGGCACCGGCATTCATTGTTACCGCTCCACCTAAGTTTCCCGGAATTCCATGGGCAAATTCAAATCCTGTCAGGCTTTCGTTTAATGCCTTTACTGCAATTTTAGATAATTTGGCTCCTGCCTTTGCAACTATCTCATTTCCATTTATTTCTATTTCCGCTAATGCAGAATCAATTTCAATTATCACACCATCAAATCCATCATCCTGTACTAATAAATTACTTCCATTTCCAATGACATAATATGGAATATTTTCTTCTACACATAAACGCAGAACATCCCTGACTTTTGTATATTCATCAGGGATTACATAGTATTTTGCAGTTCCTCCGGCTCTAAATGTACAGTGTGAACTCATCGGTTCATCACATCGCACATTACTATCACCGGCAATTAATTTTAATCTGTTTTCCAGACTTTTATTCATTGAAAAAATCTCCATTCAACTATTTTGATTATGTTTCTATATTAGATTTAAAGGCAAATATGTTAAATTCACAAAAAAATACATTTATGATTAACATTTGCTACAAATCTACTTTATAAAAACTGATATTTATTTACATATCATTGCTGCTGCACCATACATTCCTGCGTCATTTCCTAATGTTGCAAGATGTACTGCTGCGTCACCACATGCTGCAAAACATGTTTCACGGTATTTATCTTTAATAGCATCAATAAGAAACTGTCCTGCCTTACTAACACCTCCACCTATGATAAATGCCTGAGGATTTACAACTACTGCGATATGTGACATTGCTGTTCCAAGATATGTACCCATTGTTTCAACAACTTCATTTGCTCCTGCATCTCCTTCTTTTGCAAGGTCAAATACATCTTTAGCTGTGATGTTTTCTCCAAATTCTCTCATCTTTGTTTCTTTATCTGTATTATTCATTAAGCGTTTTGCAAGTCTTACAACACCTGTTGCTGATGTAAACTGTTCAAGGCATCCTTTTCTTCCACAATTACAGCTGTCTGTTTCATTATCATCTACATGCATATGACCAATTTCACCTGCTCCACCATTGTAGCCTGTGAGAATCTTTCCATTAATTATAACTCCACCGCCTACACCTGTTCCAAGTGTAATCATTACGATATCATCATAATCTTTTCCGCCACCCTGCCATGCTTCTCCTAAAGCTGCAACATTAGCGTCATTTCCTGCCTTAACCTTTATTCCTCTGAACATTTCAGATAACTTTTCTTCTACATTAAATGTTCCCCATCCGAGGTTTACACACTGAAGAACTGTTCCGTCATTTGTAATAGGTCCCGGAAGTCCGATTCCTACGCCTTCGATATCATCAAGGCTTATTTCTTTTTCTGCTAACTTAGCCTCCATTGCCTCGCAAATATCTGAGAGGATATTTTCACCAAAGTTCTCTGTTCTTGTAGTAATTTCCCATTTGTCTAAAAGTTCTCCTGCTGTGCTGAAAAGTCCTAACTTTACTGTTGTTCCTCCCACATCAATGCCAAAACAATAATTCTTCATTTTTTTATTTTCCTCCTAATCATCATCTTCTTCACTTTTTTTCATAATGTTATTCTGAACTCTGTTATAAAGTTCTCTTGCTGCATTATAACCCATCTTCTTCTGTCTGTGGTTAACTGCCGCTGCTTCTACAATAACCGCAAGGTTTCTACCCGGTCTTATAGGTATTGAGTAACATACAACCTGATTTCCAAGGAATTCAATATACTGGTCCTCTAACCCTAAACGGTCATATTCTTTTTCTCTGTTCCATTCTTCTAATTTTATTACCATGTCAATGTTCTGTGTATCTTTAACATTTTCAACACCGAACAAAGTCTTAACATCAATAATACCTATTCCTCGAAGTTCAATAAAATGTTTTGTTATATCAGGTGAAGTTCCAATTAATGTTTCTTCACTTACCTTTCTTATTTCTACAACATCATCTGTTACAAGACGATGTCCTCTTTTAATAAGTTCAAGGGCAGCTTCACTTTTACCAATTCCGCTTTCACCCATAATCAAAACACCTTCACCATAAACATCAACTAAAACTCCGTGAATTGAAATACAAGGTGCAAGTTCTACATTAAGCCATCTTGTCAAATCAGCATAAAAACTTGACGTTGTCATATCTGTTGATAAAACAGGTACTCCATTCTTTCGTCCTACCTCAATCAAATCTTCATCCGGCTCAATTCCCTGACATATTACTAAACAAGGTATTCCGCTTGTCATTAACATGTTATACATTTCAATACGTTTCTCATGAGTCATTTCTGAAATATATGCCCACTCAACATTTCCTATAATCTGTACACGTTCTTTATCAAAATGATTAAAGAATCCTGCTAACTGCAAAGCCGGTCTGTTTACTTCCGGAATTGTTATCATTATCTTATTAGTATCAATTTCCGGTATATAATTTTTAAGATTATAATTTTCTATTATTTTTGAAAACTTTACTTTTGCCATATCTATGTTCCTCCTATTTTTTATTTCACATAAGAATATGTTGCATAAACCTATTCTTAAGCCCTTTTTTACTATTTCCGTAATATATTCTTCCTAGATTTTAACATCATAAACACTCTTTGTACACTAATTTAATGAAAAAAATCATAAACACTTTTTGCAATATTTTTTGTCATAGAAGGTGCCTGCTCTAAATTTTCTAATGATGCCTCTTTTATATTGTCAATCGATTTAAAATGTTGCATCAGAGCCTTTCTTCTTGCCGGACCAACTCCCGGGATGTCATCAAGAATAGATTTAACCTGTTTTTTACCTCTAAGGCTTCTGTGAAATTCAATTGCAAATCTATGTGCCTCATCCTGAATTCTTGTAATTAATTTGAATGCCTCCGAATTTCTGTCTATCGGAATTTCTATATTGTTATAATATAGCCCTCTTGTCCTATGATTATCATCCTTAACCATTCCACATACCGGTATGTTCAAATGAAGTTTATCAAGCACTTCAAGGGCAACATTAACCTGTCCTTTTCCACCATCCATCATAATAATATCAGGAAATTTGCTGAAACTTCCAAGTTCATAATCTCTTCCGTCTTCATCCATTTTTTCTCTTTCCTCTAATCCATGGGAAAATCTTCTAGTAAGAACTTCCGTAAGACTTCCGTAATCATCAGCGCCCTTTATCCATTTAATTTTAAATCGTCTATAACTGTTTCTTTTTGGCTTCCCATCTTCATAAACTATCATCGAGCCTACTGATTCATATCCGTTAGTATTAGAAATATCGTAGGCTTCCATTCTGTGAATATTTGTTAAATTTAGTAATTCTTCAATTTCTTTTACGGCTCCGATTGTTTTTTGCTTTTCTCTTCTGTATTTTTCCTTATTCTGTTCTAGGAGATTTCTCGCATTTTTATTTGCAAGCTCCACAAGTTTTTCTTTCTGACCTTTTTTCGGTTTTACAATTTTTACCGTAAAGTTTTGATTTCTGCTAAGCCATTTGCTTATCAGTTCTTCATCTTCAATTTCTGTTGGCACAAATAACTCTCTTGGAATAAACGGAGTTCCCACATAATACTGTTTGATAAAATTAGTTACGATATCCATCCCTGTATCACCCGGAACAGTATTCATGTAAAAATGTTCTCTTCCTATTAATTTGCCATTTCTGACAAAGAAAACCTGAACTACTGCATCATTTCCTTCCTCTGCATATCCTATAATATCCCTGTCTTCAAACTGATGCGTTGTAATTTTCTGATTTCCGGCAACATGATTTATGCTATTTATCAAATCTCTGCATTCCATGGCTTTTTCAAAATCTAAAGCCTCTGATGCCTTCATCATTTTTTCTTCTAATTCTTTTATTGTATCTTTATAATTTCCCTCAAGAAACTTTATAGCCTTATTTATATTTTCTCTATAATCTGCTTTTGAAATGTAGCCCTGACAAGCCCCATCACACTGTCCTATATGATAATAAAGGCACGGTCTTCCATTTATTTTGGGCACCTGCTTATGTTCACCATCAGCTGTCAGTGTATCATCCGTAACTATTGACTTATTGCAATTTCTTATGTGATACATTTTCTGAAGCAGGTCTATCGTATCCTTTACCGCTCCTGAACTTGTAAATGGTCCAAAATACTTGCTCTTGTCTTTCTTCATTCTTCTTGCAAATAAAATTCTTGGATAATCTTCATTTATCGTTACCTGCACATACGGATAACTTTTATCATCCATAAGCATTGTATTGTATTTTGGTCTGTATTCTTTTATAAGATTGCATTCTAATATGAGCGCCTCTAATTCTGAATCTGTAAGAATATATTCAAACCTGCTTATTTTCTGAACCATTGATTCAATCTTCGGTCCTCTTTTTTTTACATCTTTTCTGAAATATGAACTCACTCTTCGCTTTAACTTTACTGCTTTTCCAACATAAATTACATCATCATGAGAGTCATACATAAGATATACGCCCGGAGTTTCCGGCAATTTTTTTAATTCTTCCTGAAAATTAAACATTCTATCCTATTACTTCTTTCACCTTATTTATTCTCTGTGTAAATTGCAAATAAAATTCATTATTCACATCATATGGCATTAAATAAAATAATTTTACCAAATACATTGTTATTGTTTTAATCTGACTTTCATCCTGCATTCCTTTCAATATATGTTGTATGTCTTTTAGGAAATAATGCCATATAACAATGTATTCATGGTATTTATTTATATTATCTATTCCAAGCCATTTATCTATTCTAACCTTAGTTCTATTTTTCTTCGGGCATTCATAAATCTGATTAAAATATTTAAAATCATTATCATCGTATATTCTGCCTAACGGAAATAATCTGCATATCCCCGGTCTGTTTGAGTGCACACTGCATCTTCCATTTTCATCTAGGAAGAAACATTTTCCACCATCTTCCTGCATTTTTAAATTCGGCAAAATAACACCATCTGCTACATTTAACTCCACAGCTTTACTCATAAGTTCTTCCATTGTAATTCCTACTTTTGCAAATTGATATATGTCGTATGGGTCAAGCACTATCGACTCTCCCATATTGTGACAACA
Source organism: Eubacterium sp. LMAG:50 (assembly GCF_008680265.1). Lineage (NCBI taxonomy): Bacteria > Bacillati > Bacillota > Clostridia > Eubacteriales > Eubacteriaceae > Eubacterium > Eubacterium sp. LMAG:50. The sequence goes on from NZ_NALP01000007.1 coordinate 189,463, forward strand.
CTTGCTGCATCCCTCACATTCGTTGCATCCTATCCTTGCCAAATCATTTTCTGTATATGATTTTCCATCTGTCATCTCTGACAAATCCCAATTTCTCTCCATGTTTACCTCTTGTGCTTATTAATAATTTAATGCCAGGATCAAATGGTTTAAGCCCACATGAGCTTACTCATAAGTGGGTAAAAGACCTTGAGACCCGCCCCAATATGAGCAAAAAAGTGGGATAATTCCCACGATATGCGAATATTGGGTAGGATTGTGGGAGTGCGTAGCACTGAACAATCCGTAGGCTTCAAAGTCATTTTATCATAAAACTATTTATGGGGCAAAATAATCGATTGGGGCTTTAACCAGATTTTTTTGGTGTGATTTTGTGGGCGTGATTTTCAATACTATGGACACGGCATTGCACGCATTTTGCATATGAATTCAATTTAATGAAATAAAGACTATACTTAAAATGATATGCTCCCCCATATAAGACTTTTATATTTCATTGTCCTATATGAGTGTCGCGTATCAGTAAAAGTATAGTCTTTGTTTTAATTATATATTTTATGAATTAATTAATTTAATTCACTTTTATTTGTATAGTATATGAATTGATTTCATTACATCTACATCAATTCATATTACCTAATTATTGATTATCATCCATTGTCTGACTATCTGACTAATTATTGATTATCATCCGTCGTCTGACTATCTGACTAATTATTGATTATCATCTGTCACCTGACTATCTGCATTGTCATCGTTCTGCTGTTCTACTGTTTCACCGGCATCCTGCTGTCCTGCTTCCTCAGCCTGGCACTGATGATAAATTTCCATAAACTGCTTTCCTGTAATTGTTTCTTTTTCATATAAATATTCAGCAATCTTATCGAGCTTGTCTCTGTTTTCTGTAAGAATTCTCTTTGCTTCTTCGTATTTTTCTTTCAAAAGAATCTTTATTTCTTCTTCAATTTGTGAAGCTGTCTTTTCACTACAATTTAAACTTGTACTTCTTCCTAAATACTGATTTTCTACCTGTTCAAGACTCATAAGTCCAAACTTCTCTGACATACCATACATTGCAATCATTGATTTTGCAATCTTTGTTGCCTTTTCCATATCATTTGAAGCACCTGTTGTAACTGAATCAAATACAATTTCTTCTGCTGCCCTTCCGGCAAGAAGCATAACCAGTCTTGCTTCAAGTTCGCTTTGTGACATCAAATATTTTTCTTCTTCAGGTACTGTCATTACATATCCTAAAGAACCCATCGTTCTTGGTACAATTGTAATCTTCTGTACAGGTTCTGCATCCTTTTCAATTGCTGTTACAAGAGCATGACCAACTTCATGATAAGCAACAATCTTCTTTTCTTCTGCTCCAAGAATCTTGTTCTTCTTTTCTTTACCTGCAATTACAACTTCTACAGCTTCAAATAAATCAGCCTGTGAAATCGCTTTTCTACCGGCTTTAACTGCATTAATTGCTGCTTCATTAATCATATTTGCGAGGTCTGAACCAACAGCTCCACTTGTTGCCAATGCAATTTCTTCAAGATTTACTGTTTCATCCATCTTAACATCTTTAGAATGTACTTTTAATGTTTCCAATCTTCCCTGTAAATCAGGTGTATCTACGATTACTCTTCTGTCAAAACGTCCCGGTCTCAACAATGCCGGATCAAGTACTTCCGGTCTGTTAGTTGCAGCTAAGATTAAAATACCTTTAGAAGAATCAAATCCATCCATCTCAGCAAGCAATGCATTTAACGTCTGCTCTCTTTCATCATTGCCTCCACCGTATTTTGAATCTCTGCTCTTACCAATAGAATCTATTTCATCGATAAATATAATACATGGTGCATTTTCCTCTGCCTGTTTAAATAAATCTCTAACTCTTGATGCACCTACACCAACATATAATTCAACAAAATCTGAACCTGATAATGAGAAGAACGGTACTTTAGCTTCACCTGCTACTGCCTTTGCAAGTAAGGTTTTACCAGTTCCCGGAGGTCCTACAAGCAAAGCTCCTTTTGGAAGTTTCGCCCCAATTTCTGCATATTTTCCGGGATTGTGAAGGAAATCTACCAGTTCAACTACTGATTCCTTAGCTTCATCCTGTCCGGCTACATCTTTAAATGTAACACCTGTTTCTTTCTGGATATAAACTTTGGCATTGCTCTTTCCAACTCCAAATATTCCATTTTTGCCACCGGCACTTCTTTTCATCATCATGCCAAAGATAAAATAGAATACGGCAAACATAATAACAAGCTGTATTACATAGAAAATTATTTCCTGTGACCCACTATCAAATTGTGCCTTAAAATTAACATCAGTATATTTAGTCTTTAATTCCTGAATCAGTGAAATATCTCTGTCTTCTAAATCTGTTGTCCAATATTTATACTGAATAAATGAGTTTTCTGATCCTTTTAAAGTTAATACAATTTTTCCTTTGTCAAATACTACCGTATCAACTTTGTCCTGCTCCAACAAAGCTATAAACTGATTGTAAGTTATTTCCTTTGTTGTTAACGCACTTGTCATATAAGATGAAAGTGACATAAATAAAAATGCGGCAGCTATAGCTATTACTATAGGTATAATCGTGTTTTTATTAGGTCTGTTGCCATTACCATTATTATCTCCGTTATTACCATTATTGTTGCCATTATTATTTCGATTGTTATTTTGATAAAAATTATTGTCCATCTAAAATTCTCCTGTCAACTGTGTAATTGTAGTTATTTTATCATTTTGCATGAATTAATGCCAGTTATATAGCATATTTTTTATCTCACATACCATACTAATGTTATTTTATGAAAAAAGATTTAACAAATATTAAATTTTTATTTTTTTTCGTTTTCTCAAATAATCCGGTAATTATATATCACCTTTATTTTTTTTGTTTTCTCATATAACCATCACTTATACTTTATATTTATTTAACAATTATCTAAAGTGCTTATTATAAAAGTTATAATTATTTATTTTAATTTGTCAGTGCTTTTTTCTTATTATTATAAACTAAAGTATGCATAATAATTACATATTTTTTGTATTTCACTATATAATCAAAAGTTTTTTTTTCAAAAATTCATTTTTTCTGATTTTTTATAGTATTGCGTTCTTATATGTTGTATATTTTAATCGTGTTTGTTTTTTTAGAAAATGAGCATTTTAATATAATAAAATAGGTACAACAAAACACTTTCAGAAATATTGTTTTAATTATTTTTCGGACTTAAATATATTTGATAAAATCAATTTTTTCTGATTGAATTATAGGAGGAAAATTATGTCAGTAAAATACGTATTTGTAACCGGTGGTGTTGTATCCGGCCTTGGAAAAGGAATTACGGCTGCTTCCCTTGGCAGACTTCTTAAGGCTCGTGGATACAAAGTAACAATGCAAAAATTTGATCCATATATAAATATCGATCCCGGTACTATGAATCCAATCCAGCACGGCGAAGTTTTCGTAACTGATGACGGTGCTGAAACAGACCTTGATTTAGGTCATTATGAAAGATTTATCGACGAAAGTCTTACAAAAAATTCAAATGTAACAACCGGTAAAGTTTACTGGTCTGTTCTTACTAAAGAACGTCGTGGCGACTTTGGTGGGGGAACTGTTCAGGTTATTCCTCATATCACAAATGAAATCAAAAGCCGTTTTCACAGAAGTTTAAATGAAGAAACTGAAATCGCAATCATTGAAGTAGGTGGAACAGTTGGTGATATTGAATCACAGCCATATATCGAAGCAATCAGACAGTTCCAGCATGATGTTGGACATGAAAACTGCATTCTTATTCATGTAGCATTAATGGTTTATCTCCCAGCATCTGAGGAAATGAAGACAAAACCAATTCAGATGAGTGTTAAGGAATTACAGCGACTTGGTATTCAGCCGGACATCGTTGTATGCCGTACCGAATTTGAAATTGATGATATTTTAAAAGATAAAATCAGTCTTTTCTGTAACGTGCCTGCAAGCCATGTTGTACAAAATTTAACTGTAGACATGCTTTATGAAGCACCTCTTGCAATGGAAAAAGAACATTTAGCAGAAATTGTATGCGAAAGTTTAAATCTTGATTGTCCTGAACCTGACTTAGATGATTGGAAAGCAATGGTTAAATCAGCAAAGAATCCTACAAAAGAGGTTACTGTTGCTTTAGTTGGAAAATATATTGCATTACACGATGCTTACATCAGCGTTGTTGAATCATTAAAGCATGCCGGATATGCTGCTAACGCAAGTGTAAATATCAAATGGGTTGACTCAGAAACTGTAACAGATGAAAATGCTGCTGAAGTATTTGGCAATGTTTCAGGAATCCTTGTTCCGGGCGGATTTGGAAGCCGTGGTATTGAAGGGAAAATTTCTGCTATCCGTTATGCACGTGAAAACAACATTCCATTCCTTGGTCTTTGCCTTGGTATGCAATTATCAATTGTTGAATTTGCAAGACATGTTGTAGGATTTAGAGATGCACATAGTGTTGAACTTAATTCAGCAACTACTCATCCTGTAATTTCTCTTATGGCTGATCAGGAAGGTGTTGATAATATCGGTGGAACATTAAGGCTTGGTTCTTACCCATGTAAATTAGCTAAAGACAGTTTAGCATACAAATTATATAAAGAAGAATTAATCCACGAACGTCATCGTCATCGTTATGAAGTTAACAATGACTATCGAAAGGATTTAACAAACAACGGAATGATGCTTTCAGGTATTTCTCCTGACGGAAGAATTGTTGAAATGGTAGAAATTCCATCTCATCCATTTTTCATTGCTACTCAGGCACATCCTGAATTTAAGAGCAGACCTAACAGACCTCATCCATTATTCCTTGGATTTGTTAACGCATCACTCGATAATCAGAACAAATAAATATAAACCAAAAACAGGGAAAAGCCTTCAATTGAAAGCTTTTCCCTGTTTTTTACTAACTATTGCATAAACTTCATGTCCAAATACGCCACCAAGTGTATTGGCCAATATATCATTTAATATTAAATACTCCTTCAAATATTGTGCGTATTTTTTATTTGAAAATATCTTACTTGTACTTTGATAATTTATTTCTGAATAAAACATCACACTATTTTACATTTTTATGAGCGATTTTTTTAACTTTTTTACATTTTTATGAGGGAACTTTTTATAATATTTACATTTTTATGAGGGAACTTTTCATCAATTCCAACACTTTTATGAGGATATTTATTTTTTCAAATATAGATATGCCATCATCCTATAGTACTTTACTCAATAATTTCATATTGTAACATCTCATATTTAAGATTTGTGCCTTCATTTATTCCCTCTGGTAGTAAAGCTCTTGCTACCAACTTTATATTTTCACTTTCAATATCTGTTCTTTTTAAATTTGCATAGTCTCCATCAATGCTGACTACCGTATAGTAAAAAGTTTGCATTACAATTCTCCTCGTCTTTATTCATCTACTCTGCTCCAGAAATCCACGGGTTCATAATCTCTTAAAGCTACCAAATATCCGCTTTCGTCAAGTTCCTTTTGTATTTCATCTAATGTTTCTTTTGAATCAGCAGATACAGTATGATAATGATATTCTGAAGTTATTTGCATAAGCGGTGTAGACACGCCACTTTCAATTCCTTCAATATATTTTTTTACATCACGACGGGACTTTATGTTCATGTCAACTTTTATGACACCATATACTTTGTGGTACACAAACACATCATCTACCACTCCGCCTAAATCTACTATGAGATTTAATTCATCAGGAATCTGCTCTGTTGTATGTTTTACTTTAAACACCCTTTTAAATGTTTCTTCGTCATTTAAAATATAACCCTTATGAGTAGAAATAATTTCGTGATTTTTTGCTCTAAGAAGTGCAATATCCTGAACAACAATCTGTCTGCTTACATTAAATTTTTCAGCCAATTCCGTTCCCGATACAGGATTTGTGCTTTCCTGCAATATTTTCAACAGATTTTCCCTTCTCTTTTCTCCGCTCATAATTTCCATCTCTCCTACAAATTTAAATATATGAATGTTTAATGTCCGGCCCTTAAATATATAAATTTGATATATCTAATATCAAATATATTAAGTGCCATCTCTCATGTGTCTTATATTCTGTGAAGGTTTTTAAGTGAAATATCCATAATTGGTGCAGAATGTGTTAATGCACCACTAGAAATATAATCAACACCTAAATCAATTAATTTTGCAATGTTTTCTTTAGTAACATTTCCTGAAATTTCAATTTCTGCCTTATGATTTATAACTTCCACTGCTTCTTTCATCTCTTCATGGCTCATATTATCAAGCATGATTATATCTGCTCCTGCATCTACTGCCTCTTTTACCATTTCAAGATTTTCTACTTCAACTTCTATCTTTCTTACAAATGGTGCATATTCCTTTGCTGCCATTATTGCTTCTTTGACACCACCTGCAGCACCTATATGATTATCCTTTAAAAGAACACCATCTGTCAAGTTGTATCTGTGATTATTTCCACCACCAACTCTTACAGCATATTTTTCAAATATTCTGTTGTTCGGGCTTGTCTTTCTTGTATCTAATAATTTTATTTTGCTATCCTTAAGTAATACTGCTATAGAATGTGTGTATGTTGCGATTCCACTCATTCTCTGAAGATAATTAAGTCCTGTTCTTTCACCTACTAACAAAGTTCTGATATCGCCTCTTACCTTTGCCATAAGCTGTCCTTTTTTTACTTCATCCCCGTCCTGAACGTAGAATTCAAATTCTGTATTTTCATCTAAAAGTTCAAATGCTCTTCTGAATACCTGAAGTCCACAAATAACTCCATCTTCCTTGCATACTAAATCTACTTCGCCAGCCTGTGCTGTTGGCATTACAGCATTTGTGGTTACATCTTCGCTTGTCACATCTTCTTTTAATGCGCTTAATACTAATGGATCAACGCTTAATTTCAAAGTAATTGGATCGTACATTTATAATACCTCACTGTTTAATCTTTCACTTTATATCTATCATTTAATCTGATTGTTTAACTTATTTATTTAAACTGCCTGTTGTGCTTCATTATTTAATCTGTCTATTTCATCTAAAACAAGTTTTTTGTACTCTTTTGCAAGGGCATCTCCATCCTGGTATTTTGTTATATCTATGTTTTCAAATTCCTTCTGTTTTGTAGTATTATACTGTTCTCCCATCTGGATTGCTGCTCTTTTCGCAAATACAAGACTTTCTAATAACGAATTACTTGCAAGTCTGTTCTTTCCATGAACCCCATTACATGCAGTTTCTCCTACTGCATAAAGCTGGTCCATTGATGTCTTACTTTCAAGATTTACTTTTATGCCACCCATAAAATAGTGTTGTGCCGGTACTACTGGAATGCAGTCATCAGGCACGTTATAGCCATATTCTCTACAATGTTTTACTATATTTGGAAAATGGCTTTCCAACTGTTCTCTGTCAATTGGTTTCATAGACAGCCACACAAAATCAGTTCCGTCTTTCTTCATTTGTTTTCTTATTTCTCCGGTAACAACGTCTCTTGGTTGCAGTTCATCTGTAAATCTTTTCATTTTTTTATCCAAAAGAACTGCCCCTTCTCCCCTTACTGATTCTGAAATAAGAAAACTTCTGTCTGTCTCATTCTCAGTGTAAAATGTTGTAGGATGAATCTGAACATAATTTGTATTCTTAAGTTCAATTCCGTGTTTCAAAGCGAGTGCAATTGCATCTCCTGTCAAATGTCTGTAATTTGTAGAATATCTGTAAATTCCACCAATTCCACCACTTGCTAATACTGTATAATTAGCCGTTATTGTATCAAGTGTGCCGTCATCTTTCTTTACCACCACACCATAACATACATTATCTTCACATAGAATGTCCACCATTGTCCAATGTTCTTTTATTGTAACATTTGGCAGTTGTTTAACTCTTTCATAAATATGACTTGTAATTTCTTTTCCGGTTACATCTTCATGAAATATTATTCTGTTTCTTGAATGTGCACCCTCTCTTGTATAACTTAATGAGCCATCCTCTTCTCTATGAAAATCTGCTCCAAATTCAACCAAATCTGTTACTATATCCGGTGAAGATTTTATCATTGTTTCTACTGCAGCTGTATCATTTTCAAAATGTCCGGCTCTCATTGTATCATAGAAATAACTGTCATAATCTTCTTCATCTGTCAACATGCACATTCCACCCTGTGCTAAATATGAATCACTATGCTCAACTATATCTTTTGTAATTATTAATATTTCTTTATCTCTTGGAAGATTATATGCACAATAAAGTCCTGAGCATCCACTTCCAACAATTACTATATCTGTTTTCATTTTACTTCACTTTCTATAAAGAGATTTTCTATTCTAAAAAAAATAAATTATATTTAATCTGTATATTTTAATTTCTTATTAACGAATTCTAATCTTTATTTTGCTAATTCAAGCATTCTTGATAATGGATAATTAGCCTTCTGTCTTATCTCTTCATGTAATTCAACCTGATTATCAAATGTTTCTAATACGTTTAACACTTTTTCAAGTGTAATCTTTTTCATATTTGGACAAATCTGTGAATCCTTAACCGGATAGAATTTCTTATCCGGATTTCTTTTCTGAAGTTCATAAAATACTCCGATTTCGGTGGCAATTAAAAATTCTTCATCTTCACACTTTGTTGCATAGTCAATAATTTCAGCTGTACTTCCTATAAAGTCTGAAACAGCTAATACATCTTCTGTACATTCCGGATGTGTTAAGACTTTAACTCCGGGATGTCTTTTCTTTGCGTCTGCAATATGCTGTGTTGTTATTTTTTTATGTACATGACAATATCCATCGTTGAATATAAAGTTCTTGTCCGGTGTCTGTTTTGCTACAAAATGCGCTAAATTGTTATCAGGAACAAAGAATATGTCTTTATTTGGTAATGCCTTTACAACTTTTACTGCATTTGATGAAGTTACACATACATCTGAATATGCTTTTATTTCTGCTGTTGAGTTTACATAACATACAACCGCAACATCAGGATACTTTTCTTTTACATCTAATATATCTTCTACTGTAACCATATGAGCCATAGGACAATCTGCTGATAAGTCCGGCATCATAACTGTTTTCTTAGGATTTAATGTCTTAGCACTTTCTCCCATAAAAAGTACACCACAGAACAAAATATTCTTCTGTGGAACTATTGTTGCAATCTTACTTAATGCAAATGAATCTCCTACATAGTCTGCGATATCCTGCACCTGTCCATCTACATAGTAATGTGCTACTATTGCAACATCTTTCTCCTGCTTTAACTGTTCAATACGTGCTATCATATTTTCCATTTTTCCACCTGAACTGATTCGCCATTATGTTTTATAGAACCAGTATTTTCCTTTCGTGTTTTCATTAGGTGGCATTATATCATCTGTCTTGTCAGTTGTCAAATCAGTTGTTAACTCATATGTCAATTCAGAACAAGTGATGGCTCTTTTCAAGTTGTACTCTTAATTTAATCTAGCTTCAAATCCGACTATATTCTTTAACCTGATTATATTTTAAAGGGCTGTTATACAGTTATACTCTTTCCTTTATTTCACCTTGTCTATAACCCTCGAGTAATTCCTCAAGTTCTTTTATTTGCTTCTTAATATTTTTTCCTATATCACTGTCTCTAACCATAACTCGTTTATCTATAGTCTCTATTCTATCTGCAGTTGATTCAATATCTTTATTTTCTTCAAGTGCCGTTTCAATACTTTCAAATGGCTGATGTGACATAAGTCTCATGCTGTGGGAATTATAAATTAACGTATATCCTGCAATACCTGTAGTATCATGATATGCTTTGCAGAATCCGCCATCAATTATTATAAGTTTGCCATTTGCATGAACCGGCTTTTCTCCTTTTGTTACCCTGATTGGCGTATGGCCGTTAATTATATGAGACATTGGTGAATACATATCAAAATCATGAAGAATCATATTACATGTTTTTTCATCTTTATAAAAATCATAATATGGATTCTTAGGTTCATTCCATGCATTTTTATCATCAATAAAAGTTCTTTCAAATGTCTTTATTCTTCTTCCTGATAGCGGAGATTTTTCACCGCACCACAAATACCACATAAAATCAAGTTCATCCTGATTATTCTTATTAAAATAAGCTTTTCTCGCCATTTTATCAGCATAATCAAGATAATCTTTTCCTTTATAATTCTTGTCATTTAATTTAATAACAGCAAAATTTCCATCCTCATCCAAAGGAACGCAGCCATGATATAACAAATTATTATTGAAACAACAATACATACTTCCTTTTGCATATAAGAATTCTATATGTTGTTTTAAACGTTTGTTATTAACATACATTCTTCGAAGTTCTTTCACGAGTTGCTTTTCTTCTGATGATAATTCGTACGGATTTTCTCTATCAACTGTTGGAAAATTAACATCATTCATCTCATATGTTTTTCCTTCAATTTCAATAGTTCCATTTTCATAATTTATTTTATGTAAAAGTCTTCTATCATCCATATTATATTCGGGATGTCTTGAAATAATCTGTCCTTCTAATTTAAATAAAATGACTGAAATTGCTTTTAATGCTGCTTTCATAGGTTCCATATCCGGGTATAATCTTTCTGCAAAAAGCGTTAAAGTTCTAAGACTTATTCCATATCCGTTTTCAAGCATTTGCATATTATTATACTGAATATTATTTCTTATTGTCGTGGCAATACACGCATCACTTCCGGCTGTTGCTCCCATCCACAAAATATCATGATTTCCCCACTGTATATCTATTGAATGGTGTTCCATCAGCAAATCAAGAATATCATCAGGATGTTCTCCTCTGTCAAATACATCCCCCACTATATGCAAATGGTCTACCGCAAGACGCTTTATCAGGGTCGATAATGCTTCTATAAATTCCTCTGCATTTTTTATACTAATAATTGTGTCTAATATTTTTTCATGATAAACAATCTGATTATTGTCTTCATCTTCCTGCATATGTAAAAGTTCATCAATAATATATCTATAGTCCTGAGGCATGGCTTTTCTCACTTTAGAACGTGTATACTTTGATGAAAATTTCTTTGCTATATTAATAAGTTTTTTCAAATTATCCCTATACCAACCGTCCGTCAGTTTGTCTTCCTGCCTAAGCAAATTCATTTTTTCTTTCGGATAATAGATTAATGTACATATCTCTTTTCGTTCTTCCTTCGTCATAATGTCACTAAACATTCTGTCTACTTTGTCTCTTACTTCACCTGCACAGTTATTTAACAAATGACAAAAAGCTTCATACTCTCCATGCAAATCACTCATAAAATGTTCTGTTCCTTTTGGAAGATTTAATATTGCATTTAAATTTATAATTTCTGTACACACAGACTGTATCGTTGGGTATTTTTCTGAAAGTAACTGTAAATATCTTTTTTCGTTCATATCTGTATCTCCAAATCTTTCTCTTCTTATATAAACACAAGAAACTCTCGCTTTGATTTAATTTCAAAAAATTAAATCCTAATGCAAGAGTTTCTCTATTATCATTTATTTAAGTCTCTCTAAAGTTTTTAACAATAATTCCCATGTTCTTTCTGTTGATGCTATAGATAACACTTCTTTTGTCGTATGAATATCATGCATCTGCGGTCCAAATGAAATACAATCAAGTCCTTCTAATTTTGATGAAAAGATTCCACACTCAAGTCCTGCATGAATTCCTTCAACTATAGGTTCTTTACCGTAAATTTCCTTATATACATCTACCATAATATCGCGCACTTTAGAATTTTCAACATATTCCCATGCCGGATATTCTCCGCTTATGCTTATTTCTTCTCCAAGTAAATCCGCTAATGAGCGAATTTTTTCTATTAAATATTTCTTTTCTGAATCTTTTGAACTTCTTACTGAATAAGTAAATATTATGTCATCTTTATTTGTTCTTAACACGCCTAAATTAAGTGATGTCTGAACTAATCCCTCTACATCATGGCTCATTTTCTGTACACCATGTGGCATATTAACTAAAGTCATAATTGCTCTAATTGTAGTTGGAACTGTTGCAACATCAAGTACCTGACTTGGAAGAACATTAGTTGTAAGTCTCATATCAGGGTCTGTATGCTTGTATTCATCCTTTATCTCTTCAAATGTTTCTTCTACTATCTGTTTTACTTTATCAACGTTTTCAGGTAATACGGCAATTGCAGCTTCACTTAATTTGGCAATTGCATTGTCTTTCTCTCCACCATTAATTGAAATAATTCTTATATCCATATTTTGAACAAGATTTAATAAGATTCTTCCAATAGCAACATTTGCATTAGCTCTTCCTAAATGAATTTCTGCCCCTGAATGTCCTCCTGTAAATTGATCAAGCTTTATTTCAAATATCTGTCCGTTTACAGGTTCATGCTGAAATGGAACTTTGCATTCTACTGTTCCACCACCTGCACAACTTACCGTAAATACTCTTTCATCCTCTGAATCAGCATTTAATAAAATCTTTCCTTTTAAAACTGATGTATCAAGTGCTGCTGCACCCAACATTCCAATTTCTTCATCTACTGTAAATACTGCTTCAATTGCCGGATGTTTAATGCTGTCATCATCTAAAATGGCTAAAGTCATTGCCACTGCAATACCATCGTCACCGCCAAGAGATGTTCCTTTTGCACTAATGTAATCTCCATTAACCTCTAAATCTAAGCCTTCTTTTTCCATGTCTTTGTTGCAATCAGCTTCTTTAACCGCAACCATATCCATGTGTCCCTGAATGATTACCGTATCCGCATTTTCATATCCTTCTGATGCATCTTTAAAAATAATAACATTTTTGCTTTCATCCTGAATATACTTTAAATTATGTTCCTTTGCGAAATCTACAAGGTAATTACTTATTTTCTCTACATTCTTTGAACCATGTGGTATCTGTGTTATCTCTTCAAAATATTTAAATACACTTGTTGGTTGTAAATTTTCTAATACTTTCATTTTATGTCATCCTTTCCTGTTGTTAAAATTCTATATCTATTCTGCTCCATCATTAGAATCTGCTGCATTATTATCATTATCCTGTGCCGCTGCCTGTGTTGGTGCTACTGTAGCCGCCTGTGTTGGCGCTACTGTTGTTGGTGCCACTGTAGCTGCCTCTGTTGTTGGTGCCACTGTTGTTGGTGCTGCCGTTGTTGTTTCTTTAGCTTTCTTTGTTTTCTTTTCTGTAGTCTTTTCTTCTGTTGTTGTTTCCTTCTTGTAAGTTGTTACAACTGTTGCTTTTGTTGTGTATTCTTCTGTTGTATATTCTTGTGTTGTTGTCTCCTGAGTGGTATTTTCGGTTTCTTTAGCATCTTTATTTCCACCTGTCAGATTATTTGCAAGAATAATTACAAGAACAACTATAAGTATTGCTGCTACTGCTAATGCTAATGCAATAATACTCATCTTTTTATTCTTATTGCTCTCTCTTAATATTTCTAATTCGTCTTCTTCTATACCATCATCGTCAGTTTCTCCGTAAAACAGGTCTTCTATAACTCCTGCTCTCTCCTTCTGAGCATTTTCCGCTTCATCATCAAACTGAAAATCTGTAGTGTTAAAATTAAAGTCATCAACTTCCTGAGGTTCTATGTCCTCAAATTCCATAGCTTTATTTTCTTCAAAAATCTTTGTATCAGCCATGCCTGATAAATCCTGAGTTTTAGATATATCATCTTCTTCTACGTTAAAGATTTTTGTCTTGCCTTCATCCGCATTAATTGCATCCGATAGTTCCTCTGTTTCTGAGAAATCGATATCATCTAAAAAAGTTTTCTTAGCATCTGAATCAACCGGCGTTCCACATATATGGCATGTCTTCTGCCAATCTGCCAATTGAGTTCCACAATGTTTACAATACATATGTACATATCCTCCCTGTGTTTTAAATTAAGCATCCATATATATATACGAAAAAAAATGCTATTTTATTTATTTCTTTTTTGTTTTGTATTATAATAACACAGTAACTAAATTTTATAAATACATTCGCAGGAGATTATTTTATGTGGAACAGAATAGAACTTAAAGCAGCTGCAAAGCAAAGATTTCATTCTAACTATTGGCCATCAGTTGTTGTAGCTGTTATCTTATCAATTACATTGGGAACTTTTTCTTTTGGAAACAGTTTCTCTAACGCAACTTCTGATAATTATTATAGCAGTTCAGATATTAATAATATACTATCTGATTCTCCTATTCCTGACTCATCATATTCAGATATGTCAGCATACATGAAGAATTACATATCTTCCATTTTCCCAGGAGTAAATGTTAATACAATACTTCAAGGACTCTCATTAATAATATTAATAGTTGGATTACTTTCAATACTTTTAAATGTTTTTGTATTTAATCCTTTGCAGGTTGGGTGCCAGCATTGGTTTATTCGTTCAAGAACTGAAGACAATTATAATATTGGTAGTGTAGGATTTACATTTAAAGAAGGATATGGAAATGTTACAAAAACAATGTTCTTAAAACAGCTTTACACATTTTTCTGGTCATTGTTATTTGTCTTTCCAGGCATTGTTAAATCTTATGAATATCGTATGATTCCTTATTTACTTGCTGAGAATCCATATATGAGTACAGATGAAGCATTTGCAAGAAGCCGCTCTATGATGGATGGTGAAAAATGGAATGCCTTCGTTCTTGATTTGTCATTTATAGGTTGGAATATTTTGTCATCATTAACTTTAGGTCTTGTCGGTCTTTTCTATGTGGCACCATATCAGGCATATACTGACATGGAATTGTATGTAGCTTTATGTTCAAAACCTAATAATGGATATAACGGAACAAATTATAATAGTTATAATACCAATAATGGTTATGGTAATAATAATAGTTACAATAACAATAGTTATAATTATGACAACGATTATAGTAATGGTAACTCCGGCTATGGTAGTGGCTATGATGATAATAACTATAGCAATGGCTATGATAATAAATATGGCAATGGTAACGACAATTCAGGTTATGACAACAACAGTAATTCAAATTATAACAATAATTCAAATGACTACGATTACAACAACCATGATAATTTAGATGAATAGATTATGCTTATAAAATTTTAATATTTTTAGAATAAAAAATGACCATCAAATGATGGTCTTTTTTTATAGGTGGTCAGTTATGTACTGTTCCACATTGTCCTTTTCAATATCTAAAGCAATTGAAAATTCTTCATATAGATTTTCTTTTGCTTCTTTTAAATATCTGTCGTCAACATATGTAATTTTCTTTCCCTGTTGAACTCTTTCCTTATTACGCATATGCAATGTCTTAATAATTCTAATCCATTCAACACAATCACATGACGAAATTGCTTCTTTATATTTAGCCTCTCTAAGTCTTTCATTGTTAATCCACAACGGCTCAATACTTTTAATCTCATTTACAATATCTTCCGCCTGATCTTTCGAAATAACTGATCTCATTGTTACCCTGTTGTTGTCTACAGGATAAAATACTTTACTCTGTTCAGATTTCATTGGTACCAAAACATAATATAACTTATCTTTGTCGGCACCCGATATCTCTAACTTAGTAATGTCATCAATCTTACAAACCCCATTTCTGCCGTGTACAACATATTCTCCTATTTTAAACACTTATCTCACCTCTGACTTTTCTTTTCGGCTATGTATTTATTATACTCCTTTAACCGACAAAATGTCATAGGCATAATAAACAAACTTTAACACGCTAATGTTTGTTCATTATGTTAACTATTTAAACTCTACACTGACTCACCATTGTCAAAATCATCTTCTTCTTCACCTTCATCATCTTTTTCTGCTAAATATCTGATGTAAGCCTGTTCTTCTAACTTTTCATCGTCTTCCATTATTCCGTTTTTATTTTTATCAAATTTCTTATCATATGGTCCAAACATACAAACCTCCCTATTTACTCATTTTTAACTGCATTTACATCATACGGTGTTGTCTGATATACATAATAATTTAACCAGTTTGTAAATAACAACTGTCCTGCTGAACGCCAATTAACAACCGGCTCTTTTGTTGGATCATCATCAGGGAAATAGTTTACAGGAACTTTAGGATTCATTCCCTTTTCCGTATCTCGTATATATTCTAATTTTAAAGTATCAGCATCATATTCCGAATGGCAAAATACAAAGAATTGTCTGCTATCTTCACTTTTAACAATTGCTACTCCTGCCTCATCCGATTCTGCCATCAATTCAAGTTTAGGTTCCGCAAGAATCTGCTCTTTTGTAATTTCAGTTGCTCTTGAATGTGGAGCGTAAAATACATCATCAAACCCTCTAAATAGTGGAGCATTTTTCTTAAGAATATGATGTTTATAAATTCCTGATAACTTAGGTATTCTGTCTCTCTTTCTAATACCATAATGATAATAAAGGCCCGCATAAGCGCCCCAGCACAAATGGAATGTACAATGTACATGTTTCTTTGACCATTCCATTATCTTGCATACTTCATCCCAGTAATCGACATCTTCATAATCTATAAAATCAAGTGGTGCCCCTGTGATAATCAATCCATCATAAAAATGATCTTTTACTTCATCGAATGATTTGTAAAATTCATCTAAATGACTACTGTCTGTATGCTGCGATTTATATGTTACTGTCTGTAAAAATTCCACCTGAATCTGTAATGGAGTATTAGATAATTTTCTTAAAAGCTGTGTCTCAGTTACAATTTTAGTCGGCATTAAATTCAATACTAAAACATTTAATGGTCGTATATCCTGAGTCATAGCTCTCTGCTCTGTCATTACAAAAATATTCTCCTGCTCTAAAATATGCTGTGCAGGCAAATTCTGTTTTACTTTAATAGGCATCTTTCTTCACCTCTATCAAATTCATATGTAATATAAAATGACGTTGGGGGGGGTCTAAAGCCTCCAACTTTAATTCCTACGAATTGTTTCGTGCTATGCACTCCCACAATCCTAGCATCATAAAACTATATTATACCACAAATCTATTATATCCACCAATAACATTTAGCTAATTGCCATACAAAAAATTAACTTCTTCTATAAATGCTTCAAATGTAATTCATCCCATATAATTTAGATATGCAATATGGCAATAAAAAATGTGCTTCAGTTTTACTAAACCAAAACACATTTTTTACATTTATAAATTGCAAAATTACTTTCATTATTTATTATTACTATATAACAAGTAATTTATTCATCTTTTATTTTCTTCTTACAGTTACTTTAACTTTTAATTTCTTGCCGCTCTTAAGATTTACTGTAATTGTAGCTTTTCCTTTCTTCTTCTTCGCTTTAATAACACCTTTTTTATTAACGGTAGCTATTTTTTTATTAGATGATTTATAACTTTTTACTTTATCGCCTGCTGATAAATTTGATACTCGTATTCTATTATATTTTCTGCGGAATCTTAGTGTAACCTTTGTTTTATTTAATTTTCCTGTAGGCTTAAGTTTTGCCGTCTCTTTTGTCTGTAATTTTCCACATACACTACAAATTCTTACTTTAGTTCCTTTTGCAAATATAGTTGCACTTTTTGTAGTTACCCACTGTGAATAAATATGTCCGTCTTCTATACAATCAAACTGCATAAGGAAATTCAAATCTGCATTTCCATTTACTCCGGGAACTTTTCCTGTTGATGTTGACTGCCATATCTGGTAAGGCTTTGTATATGAGCATGCCGAATTATATTGTGCTACCCACTTTGTCCATTGATTAAATCTACTGTCTGTTAGTTTATTTGTCCACCAGTTTAGATTTGCATAAACGCCTGCCTTATAGCCTGCTGCAATAGTCTTATTAAAAAATGCTGTAGCAAAATTTCCTAACTGCTTTGGAGTAAGTCCGTTTTGTGATGAATCTTCATAATCTATATAAATAGGATATGTTGGTTTTGCGCCTGTAGATTTAATTAATCTTAAAACATGATTTGCTTCGCTCTTTGCATCAGACTTACTTAAAGCATACGAATATATGTAAATTCCATAAGGAATATTGTACTTCTCACATCCTGCAACATTTTGTGCAAAATATTTGTCATCCTGACTTGTTAAATTGTTTCCATATCCGCAACGGATAATAACAAAGTCAACATCCGATTTACTAACTTTTTCCCAATCTATTTTTCCCTGATGATGACTTACATCTAAACCTTTTGCAACAGCGCCTGTAATTTGCTTTAATTTGTCATTATAGAATTTACCGTTACTTTCTCCCCATGCTGTCTTTTTTGATGTTGTTGGTGCTTCCGTTGTTGGGACCTGTGTTGTTGGGGCCTGTGTTGTTGTCTCTACCGTAGGAGCCTGTGTTGTTGTTTCAGTTACAGGCTGTGTTGTTGTAATATCTGTAGTTGATGATTCCTGTACTGTAGAAGTTTCTGTTGTACTTGTCTCTATTGTACTTGTCTCTTTTGATGGTTCTGTAGTTTCCTGTGATTCTTTTGTTGTTTCCTGCTGACTACCATCAACAGTCACCGGTTCTTCTTCAGCATTTACCCTTACTGAATATTTATTATTCTGATTTGTTTTTGCCTGTGCCTTTACACTTGTAAAATTAAATGGCACCGTCGTAGCAATTAGTGCCGCCACAAGAAAAACGGCTACTTTTTTCTTTGCTTCTGATTTCATAGTTGGTCTCCTTTTATATAGTATTGTATATTTGACTCAAATTTATATTGTAACTAGCATATACTTTACAAACTCTCTTGTAAAATATCGATTTCTCATCACTTTTTCAATTTTACTGTATATATAAATTATTACAATAGAATGCGCTAAATTTCAGAATTTTTGCCACACTTTTGTTAACTAAAAACACTTTCTTTATTTGAAATTAGCAACTGTTATTCCGTATTTTTTACTACGCATTATCATAACTCCGATATTTCTTTCCTTATAGTATGCCTAATATTTTTTCAGCAAATTCTACTACAAACACTACTACGCAACTGATAACTGCCACCTGAAACAGACTTCTTCCCAACCATGCAAGTGCAACTGCCGTAATAAGTGCTATGATTGCAGATAACGTACTCTGCGTAGAATCCAAAATTGCCGGGAACGTCATTACTGCCAATGTTACATATGGGACATAATATAAAAATGACTTTAATGTCTGATTTTTTATCTCTTTTCTTATTAATGTAAGAGGAAGCACTCTTATCAGATATGTAACAAGTGCCATTGCAAATATATAAATATATATTTTACTGTTCAATTATTTTTCCTCCTTTACAGGGAACAAAATTGCTGCTCCAAGTGAAATTACTACTGTAAGTATTATTATTTTCACACCACTTGATATAGCTGAAAATAGTGCTAATTTATTAAATATGTAACTTGCGACAAAGCTGATTATTATCAATACTGCAACTATTTTATTCTTTCTCGCAGGAGGTATGATAACTGCTATAAACATTCCATATAAACCTACGCTTAATGCACTAACCACTGAAATAGGAAGAAAATTTCCAAGCACTACGCCAAATACAGTTCCAAATACCCATGCAGGTGATGCAACTGCTGCCATTCCGAAATTATAATACGGGTCTAATTTCCCGTCTGTCAGTATTGACACTCCAAATATTTCATCTGTTATAAAATATCCCATTATGAGCCTTTTCCAAATTGGTGTGTCTGCCGGAATTTTCTGACTCAATGCACATGACATAAGCAAATATCTTGCATTTGCAACCACTTCCATAACAACCATTTCTATTAAACCTGCATGAGCTGCAATCAAAGTAAAGCAAATATACTCTCCCGCTGATGCATGAAGTCCAAAACTTGTTAATCCTGCCTGAAATGCTGTAATTCCTGCTTTTTTCGCCGCTATTCCTAATGTAAATGCCACAGCCAGATATCCCATGGCTATTGGTATTCCATTTTTTATTCCCCTTACAAATTCTTTTCTATGTGTATGTTGTTCCATTTCACCTAATTCCATTATTTCATTAAATTACTGTATATAAATTATGTAATGCCCCGCCCTTCGGTCGGCGGCTATTCGTCGGAAACTTTTAGAGAAAATGAACTTCGTTCATTTTGTTTCCTCCTGGATAAAAAACTTTACCACTGTATAAGTGCCGCTCCCCAAGTTAATCCGGCACCAAATCCGGCAAGTAAAATCAAATCGTTTTCTTTAATTTTTCCTTCTTTATTTACTTTATCTAAAAGTATCGGTACGCTTGCCGCAGAAGTGTTTCCGCATGTATCCAGATTTACAGGAATTT
Source organism: Eubacterium sp. LMAG:50 (assembly GCF_008680265.1). NCBI lineage: Bacteria > Bacillati > Bacillota > Clostridia > Eubacteriales > Eubacteriaceae > Eubacterium > Eubacterium sp. LMAG:50. The sequence goes on from NZ_NALP01000007.1 coordinate 209,778, forward strand.
TGTCCATAGGTATTTTCTTTCTCTTTGATATAGAAGTTAAAATTCTTAAATTTGCCTGATGAAGCACAAATAATTCAACATCATCTATATTCTTTCCTCCCTTATTTAGGACTTCATCTATGCATTCAGGAACTTTTTTTACTGCAAATTTGAATACTGACTGACCTTCCATTGAGACATATCCCGGTGTCAAATCTCCTTTCACAATAGGATTATTGTTTTCACGTCCTTTGCACGCTAATACATCTCCGCCTGCTCCATCTGCGCCCTGTATTCCTGCTAAAATTCCCGGTGTTTCGCTTGCTGCAACAACTGCTGCACCTGCTCCGTCACCAAATAAAATACATGTTCCCCTGTCATTCCAGTCTACGATTTTTGACAAAGTCTCCACTCCAATTAAAAGTGCATTTTTATACATGCCCGTTTTTATGTACGCATCTGCTGTATTGAGTGCAAATAAAAATCCTGAGCATGCTGCATTTATATCAAATGCAGTTGCATTTACAGCCCCTAACTCCTTCTGAACGCTACATGCTGTACTAGGCAAAAGATTATCTGCTGAAACAGTTGCTACTATTATTAAATCTATATCCTCAGGTTGCAAATTTGCATTTTCAAGTGCATCCTTTGCTGCCATTGATGCCATAGTAACCGTAGTTTCGTCTTCGACTATATGACGGCTTTGTATTCCTGTTCTTTCCCTGATCCATTCATCATTTGTATCTACAAGCTGTGCTATATCATCATTTGTTAATACTTTTTTTGGAAGATAACTTCCTGTTCCCACTATTTTTGTATACATTTTTCTCTCCATTTTAATATTCAATTATGTCTATTCATTATCTGTCCCGAAGCCTGTTGATATTAACGAAAGAACGCTCGCGCTGCTTGTCCCTCGTAGCGGTTCTAACGTTTTGCCATATGGTCTGACTTTAGAACCTTTGGTTCTAATCATTCCACATGGCAAAACATTGAACCGACGGGGACAAATGCTCTTTCTCTTAATATCAACAAGCTTCGGGGCAATATATAAATCATTGTTAATTTACTACTATATGGAGTATAGAGAATATTAATTTTTTTGTCAAATTAAAATACCCCATTTGGGTAGATTGTAATCTGCCCAAATGGGGTGAAGGATAAGAAATTATTTTATAAGATAATTAAAATTTTTTCTCTGATTTTTTCAAAGTATTATTCAGTTAATGTCAATAATTGTAACACCGGCATTATTCGTTTTTTCTGCAACGCATTATTTTGTTAACACCTGCATTTCCCACAATGAATATCCATATGGTAAACCTCTCTTAACACCCTGCATTCTCACATATCTTGCATTTACTGCATTAAACGTGATAGTGTCTTCTCCACCATCCTGATTTGTCAAATCTTTTACTGTTGTCCAATTATTTCCATCCGTTGATGTCTGAATTTTATAAGCTTTACCATATGCTGCTTCCCAGTTAAGTACAACTTTATCAATTGCGTATGTCTTTCCTAAATCTACTGAAATCCATGCATCATCTGCAAAATTTGATGACCATCTTGTTCCTTCATCTCCATCAAATGCATTTGCTGCTGCCATTGCTTCTGTCTCTGCTCCTGATGTTGTTGCTGTTTTGTTCTTAGAAACTACGCCATATTCTGCAGTTTCCTTAACAGTTGCATATACTTCCATTTCCCATAATGAATATCCGTATGGTAAACCTCTCTTAACACCCTGCATTCTTACATATCTTGCATTTACTGTGTTAAATGTAATTGTATCAACGCCTCCGTTCTTTCCTGTTACATCTTTTACTGTTGTCCAGTTCTTTCCATCTGTTGATGTCTGAATCTTGTATGATTCTCCATATGCACCTTCCCAGTTAAGTACAACCTTGCTAACTGCATATGTCTTTCCTAAATCTACTGCAATCCATGCATCATCTGCAAAATTTGATGACCATCTTGTTCCTTCATCTCCATCAAATGCATTTGCTGCTGCCATTGCATCTGTCTCTGTTCCTGATGTTGATGCTGTTTTACCTTTAGCAACATTTACTAATGTTGTTTCTCCTTCATCTGGTTTTGAAGGTTCTGTTGGCTGTTCAGGTTCTGTTGTGCTTCCACCATTAATTGTGTAAGTAGCTGTTGCAATTTCTGAAGCAATCATTCCTTTTCTGTATGCTATTGCTTTAATTGTTGTATCCTTATTTAAAGTAATGCTTGGTACATAAAGTTTTGAATTTTCATTTGGTGTAGAACCATCTGTTGTATATCTGATTTCAACACCCTTTGTTGCACTGCTAATCTGTAACTTCTTATTTCCTGAGTAATTTCCTGAAGCTAAGCTAAATGTTGGCTGTTCAACCTTCTTTGCTTCATATACTCCAACTTCCCAAAGAGAATATCCATACTGCATTACTCTCTTTTCGCCCTGGAATCTTACATATCTGCATTTTGTTGCATCAAATACAATTTCTTCATCTCCTCCTTTTCCTGATGTTGTACTGTAAACTGTATTCCAACTATTTCCGTCCACTGATGTCTGAATCTTATATGCTGTTGCATATGAAGCTTCCCAATCAAGTGTTACTTTGTTGATTGTGTAATTTCCACCTAAATCAATGTTGAACCACTGATCATCTGTAAATTCTGATGACCATCTTGTTGTTCCATCATTATCTACTAATTTGTCACCACTTACTGATGGATTTTCACTTGAAGATACTGTTACATTCTTTCCTAATGCGATGTTAGTATTCTTTGATACTTCTGCACCATTTACTGTAATTGTTGAAGATGCCATTGCTGATGTAATGTATCCGTCTTTTACTGCTATTGCTTTTACTGTTGATGTACTTGATACAGGAATAATGCCGTCATAAACTTTTGATGAAGTTGTTGGTCTTGTTCCGTCTGTTGTGTAGTAAATTGTTGCACCTTCTGTAGATGACTTAATTTCTACATACTGTGTATCATCATATGTACCTGTTGGAACTGAAATTTCAGGTGTTTGAGCCTGAGTAATATCAAATTTCTTATCTTTGTATACTTCAAAGCTTACTAACGCCTTTGCACCAATTGTTGCTGTTCCTAAAGTTGTTCCATTTGCGTTCTTAAATGTTACTTTCTTTGTAGCATTTGTTGGGTTCCATACTGTAGCAGTATATTTATTTGTATTCTTATTGTAGTAAACTGCTGCTGAGCAATCTCCTGTTGCTACAATATCAGTTGTCTTTGTTCCTAATTCTTTCATACTGTTAATGAACCAGTATGTATTTGCTGTATCTGTTTTCTGTACCTTATCATCATTTGCAAGGAATTTCTGTAATGCCAATGTTGGATTTGTCTGTGATAAGAATGGCCATGTAATATGCTGCCAACCTGTATCTGCCTGTGGATATGTATCTAACATTGTCTTGATTTCTTCTTCAGTCTTTCCTTCATTTCTAGCTACGATAACTGCTTTCTTCATAGCTTCATCAGTATCATCTAATAATCCCTGATAAATTTCTGCACATCTTTCCTGATTCATACCATAGTATGTTAAATATTCAGAAATTGGTAACCACTGAATACCATATACATATAATGGCTGTCCACCAAAGAATGTACCGTAGAAGTTAATTCCTCCATAAACCTGTCCTACAACATCGTATGGCCATTCCTTAACCCAGTTATCTTTATCATAATCAAACCAGTACTGTTCTACTGCATCCATTTCATTTGAGAAGCCAAATACACCTGCATCTCTGTATGTGTCATTTCCTGTAAGTGTTCCCCATAAGTATAAACTTACCCAGCTGAATAATGATTCACTTGCTGATTCCTGATTGTTTCCTGAATCATTGTCTGCGTATCCACCTGCCCATGAATGTCCTTCATATAAATCGTATGATCTGAATCTACAGAATTCACTATCATTATCAGATGGATTTGCGTAATCTCTGATTAACATTTCAATCATTTCTTTGTAATCGTTGTAGAACTCTTCATCATATGTTGCTAATACTGTAGCAGCAAACATGAAATATCCATATGTGAAATGGTGGTCACAAATTGAAGCATTTGCACCAAATTCACTCTGTGCATAATAAAGTGTTCCCCAATTGTTATCATAAATGAAATAACTAATGTCATCTTTACCATCATATGTAAACCAGTTAACAAGAATTTTCTTAATTCTAGCAAGGAATTCATCTCTTAATTCTGTATCCCCTAACTGGTCAGCCATAAGAACTCCCATTCCTAACGGATGTAAATTCTTACCTTCCCAATAAGCATCTGCTGCAGGGTTTAAATTCTTTGTTGCATCATCTAACTGTGCTAAATACATCTGTGCTTCTTCACTGTCGAAATCACTTCCTGATGGAATCGCAAATGTTGGAATAAGACCTGCAAATGTTTTTGTTGTAGTAAATTTATTTGAAATGATTGTCTTTAAATCACCTCTTACTGAAGTATATGTTGTGAATGCGTTATTATCATCTGTTGAATTTTTCCACTGATGAGGAAGCATACATAACATAGATTCATTTGAAAATCCATTTCTCTTTACTGTTGTTGTTAAGTTATAGTGTGAATTAATCTTTGCATTGTCATCACTATAATCATATGTTACGGCTGTATCTGTTACAAATGCATATCCATGTGCAAAGAATGTTTCTAACTGGTTCTTTGCCTGCATTGTACCAATTGACATATATCCGTTGTCTGCCGGGAATGTTACTTTAATATAACTTCCGATTTTCTTAAATGTTGTATTTTCAGGTACTGTTAAACAATAATAACTTGTTGAGTTCTTTGTACCGTTCTTATTGTCATCATCTGTAACCTGAAGTCCAATATGGTCAGCTGTAATCTTATCAAGATTATTTGCTAAAATGGCATTTCCATTTGCATCAAAGCACTGTGCATCAGCTGATGATGAAATATAAATTGTTCTTGTTGTTCCATATTCAGTAAAAATATATGGTGAACCTTTTATATGTGTTGACTGCATTGCTACATGATTATCATCACATAAACCAACTTTTACTGAGTAATCACTGTAATCCATGACTTTGTCACATGCTGACGCTGTATCAAGATTCTCAGGCATAATGTAAAAATCAGGTTTTGTTTCTGAAACTACTGAAACATTTACATCTGTTTCGCCCATTGCCGGAAGCCAGCCTTCTGTAGCTGTTAAAACTCCAAGTCCTTTTGTTGAATATTTTGTCTTTAATGGAAGTGTTGATAACATATTTCCAAACTTGTTAATTAAAATTGACTGCCACCAGTCATTACTTTCAACAGGAACTTTAATATTATCTGCTGCATAAACCGGAAGTTTAGCTTTTGCTTCGTACATATCATTTGACAAATAACTTCCTTTATTGTTAGCTGTTTTCTTTACCTGAGACTGTGGTAGTGCTTCTATATTATGTGTTACCTTCTTGTCTCCATTTTTATATTCGTATACCTGTAATTCATTAATGCTAAATCCACTTCCTGTCTCAACTCTTGTGTATCCATACATTCTTACATAACGTGCATTAGCATAAAGTTCTACATTGTCTACTTTATTTCCTGAACCTTTTGTCTGTCTGTATAATGTTGTCCAGTTATTTCCATCTGTAGATGTCTGAATATCATAAATCTTTCCTGCATCTGATGCCCAATTTATAATTACTCGACCTATCTCATAGTTTCTGCCTAAATCTACGCATAACCACTGGTTGTCTTTTTCACCTGATGTCCAGTATGAATTCATATTTCCATCTACTGCATTCTTAGCAAGTACTGTCGACTGATTAATTACTCCTTTGTCATCATACATCCACCATACATCTCTAAGCGATGATGCTGTTACATTCTTACCTTCTGCTATATTTTTTCCATAATCTACTGGTCTTTGTGTAACTCCGTTTAAACCAAGAACCTGAAATTCATATAATGAGTATCCATAAGCAGTCAAAGCTTTATCTGTCATATAAATTCTTACATATCTTGCTGAGCCACTTAAATCAATTGTTTCGTTTCCACCCTTACATGAATTGTTTGTGTAAACATCTCTCCAGTTTTCTTCATCATCAGAAAACTGAATCTTGTAAGCTGTTGCGTACGCACCTTCCCACATAAGTTTTACACCTGTAATCTGTGTAACTTTTCCGAGGTCTACGTACATCCATTCATTTTTGTTGTTCCATGAACTTTCCCATCTTGTCGATGTTGAGCCATCCACTGCATAAGACGGATCACTGTTTTCTACAGATGAACTAGCATATACCATTCTTCCGTTCGAAATAACATATGGTGTATTGTCATCCGCTGCCTTTACAGTAGGCATTAAATTCTGCGCAGGTACTACTCCAACTACCAACGCTGCTGAAAGTGCAAAACTTGCTGCTCTTTTTGACACTTTTCTTAGATTTTTAATTCTCATTGAATAAAAACCTCCCCTTCATATTTTTTATAAAAAAACGCGCTATGCGTTTTTATTCACTTTCTGCGATTACGTAAAATATTTGCCCAATCTCAACATTTTCCGCATAATATAATTAATAAAAACCCTTTCTGATTTCTATTATTATCACTCCACGGTTTACAATAATAATTCAAAACTCTATACATATTTATTTGGTAATTTTTATTTTTCTAAATTACCAAGATAAAAATAAAGCGTATATTAAAAGTTTTCAATACACGCATTAACTCACGAAATATCAGGCTGACTTGCCCGCTTTTTTGAATCCGACCCCCAACATATTCCCAATATATATGTCGTTCTATATTTAAAATATTAGAATTTAAAAACATTTTTTGCAATATATCATCAAAAAAATGTCTATTTTATTTGTTTTTTTGTTGATTATGCACAAACGCCTTACTATTTTATGGTATTTCAAAATTTTCATTTTGGTGTTTTTGCCTTTTTTGCAAAAAAAATGGCGCAAAAAAGTGTCGAAAAAACACAATTTTACGCTTATTTTTGATAAAAATGTTTTTATTTTTTTATTAATTCTTTTATTAAATCCATTTTGTCCATAGCCATTTCATATCCCATTTCATTTGTCTGTCTCAACACTTTCACATCCTTTTCAAAGCTGTTGAGTTTCACCTTTGGCTGAAGTATTATTGCCTTTCCCTCATCTTCTAATTTATGACAATACTCTACTGTCTCGTTATATCTGATGTGTCTTGTGTATAGGGCATTTGCTAATTCAGGATATTTCTTTTTAACACGATTCGCTGCAAATTTAGTCTTTGCATTTAATGTTTTTCTATATTCTAAAGGCTGTGTCAGGATAATTAGATTTTTTTCATTTCCATCCGCCATAGACTTACGTATCGGAATCGGGTCAGCTATTCCTCCATCATAATATGGTATTCCATTAATATTAATCGTTGGGAAGAACCCGGGTATTGCACATGTTGCTCTTAGCATTGTATATTTATCATCCATTTCCATGCCATCCATATACTCAGCTTTTCCTGTAATACAATTAGTTACACCAACTCTTACCTTTCCTGTGTATTTCTTATATGTTTCCATATCAAATGGCATTAATTCATTTGGAACTGTTCCATATGCAAATTCAAGACCAAATAAACTTTTATCTGTCTTAAAATTATTTATTCCGATATATCTTTTGTCATTTCTATATTTTTCTAATACAAGTAAATTTCTTTCCTTCTGTTTTGAAATGTATGATATCGCATCCGTTATTCCTGCCGATACACCTATTACGTAAGGAAATTCGATACCATTATCTAATAACGCATCCATTACGCCACAACTAAAAATAGGTCTGAATGTTCCGCCTTCTAAAACTAATCCTGCCATACTATTCCTCCTAATGCTTCATTCAGATTTGTTTTACATAAAATACTAATCCAATTAATAACTTTAAAGTCACTCTTTTGTTTTTTATTGTATCTTTTGTTATTTGCAGCCTAAAAGTATATTTTTATAAAACAACATGTCTCTGTGAAATATTAACCGTTGACTCTCTTGTTTCTTCTTCTCTTAGTTTAATTTCAACTATTTTAATTATCTGCTGAACCATTCCATCTTTTTTATAAATATCGCTACAAAATGTTTCTTTAAGTGAACACCACTTATCAACCATACATACTATACCACCCTCAATATTTTTAGGTGGTATCGGTACTAGCGGAAACATATGTCTTACTATAAGATTCTTTTCTATTTCTGTTAGTTTAAAATCCCTTGTAGCATTTTTCAATGCTATTGCCGGGTGTTTAAATCCATGCCATCTTCCATGAGGTTTATGCCAGTCATATAAAAAATAATCATGCAAAAGGCCGCCTCTTATAAGACTTTCCCTATCATATTCAGTTCCCATGGCTTCTGCCATCAAAAAGCTATTGTATGCTACAGCTATGCTATGTTCTAAGCAACTTGTTTTTCCATGTTGTACAAACTTATGCATAAGCATTACTTTTTCTCTGGTACAAATAGGCATTGCTATTTCTAAAAATATTTGTTGCTTTAATTTGTCGTCCAACATATTCTCCTTTATTAATCTGTATTGCCCCGCCCTTCGGTCAGCGGCTATTCGTCGGAAACATTTATAAAAAATGAACTTCGTTCATTTTGTTTCCTCCTTTATTAATCTGTATTGCCCCTTCCATTCGGCTTCTTCCCTGTAAGACTCATTCCTTATGGCTTTGATTTCTTAGAAAAACTGCCTTTACATGCGAACATGAAGGCAGTTTTTTGTAATTCTAAATTATTAAATAATATAACAGGCTTCGCCATATTTTTCTTCCCAAATCCAATTGAAGTTGTCAAAATAATTTGTATTCGGGCAATCTTCGTGTAAATCTTCTGCTATTATCTGGATTATATGGCGTAACTCTAATTTTTCTAAATATTTTTCAGGAATTGCTCTTGCTCCAAGATATGCACCAAGTATATTTCCTGTTACGGATGCTATTGCTCCGCTTTTACCGTCATTATTGACAGCAGCATGGATTGCTTTTTCAAAATCTTCTTCATACTTTAAACTAAAGTAAATTGCTGCTGCAAGTACTTCATCGGCACTATTTCCTATACCGATTTCTGATACTGCTTCTTTATCATCTATATCTTCACCTGTTAAAGAAACGGCTCTGCTTAATCCTTCCATGACACTTTCAACATGTGGTTTATATCCACATAATCTTTTTACTGTGTTCATTGCATCTGATACTGCTTCTTTTAAAGTCATTTCCGTATATGTTACTTTATTTATTATATGAGCTAATATTGCAGCTGAAATATAAGCAGCATCATATCCATGTGTAGATGCAGCTACATTTGCAGCAAACACATCTATTTCTTCAATCTGCATATTTTCTTCTTTAAAATAAAGTCCCACAGGAGCGATTCTTGTAATAGCTCCAAAATCCATTCCTAACTTTTCAGGCTTTTCAACACTTCCAAAATCGCCTTTGAAAATATCTATTCCTGATTCTAATGAATGTCTTCTACTATGCAAATTTTCTATATTATATAACCATGTTGTATGGCTTTCGTTAGTATTATCACTTTCCTGTGTTTTAACCCAATCTTTGTATGCCTGACATACTGTTGCAACATCTGGTCCCTCAGTACCTATTTTACAGGCTTTTGTCTTTCCTGATAAAATTCCATTTGCAGTAAATAACGATAACTGTGTTATATCTGATATTCCTGCTTTACCATTTTCATCTAATAAATATTCGCTAATACCATTTTCACCATGTTCTTTACGAATATCATCAATGTTAAGATTCATAACCGGGTAACCAAGTGCATCACCTACAGCACCACCTAACATACAACCCCTTACCTTATCTAAAATAATAGGATTCATTAATTTCCTCCTCCTTTTATCCTTTACGCACAACTATATTATCATTTCCAATTTTTCATTGTGCGATGTAACTATTCACGTTCTTATACATTTTCCATTATAATACAAATATTCTATATACTCAAAACAATATTTTACTAATTTGTTAATTTTTTATTGCCCAACGCATTTTTGTTGATCTTGCACGCGGATTCATATTACATTCTTCTGCAGACGGTCTTATTACATCCTTTGCAATTTCTGAAAATATTCCCTGCTTATATAGGGCTTTAAATGCCTTCTTTACAAGTCTGTCTTCACCTGAATGGAAAGTCAGAATCGCAACTCTTCCACCTGGTGCCATTGCATCCGGTAGTTTTTCAAGAAAATCATATAACACTTCAAATTCATTATTTACATCAATTCTTAAAGCCTGAAATGTTCTGGCACAGGACTTTTTCACTGCTTCTTTTCTTTCTTTCTGTGGAATAAAAGATAATGCCTCTTCTATTACATCTTTAAGCATAAGTGTTGTTGTTATTTTCTGTCCTTTTCGGTTCCTTTCCACTATAGCCTTTGCAATTTCAGCGGCATAAGGTTCGTCTGAGTTTTCAATAAACATCCCTTCAAGTTCATCTTCCCTGATATTTTCCAATCTTTGAGCTGCTGAAATTCCTTTATGCGGATTTAATCGTAAATCAAGCGGGCCATCATATTTATAAGTAAATCCTCTCTCCGGATTATCAATCTGCATAGATGATACACCTAAATCTGCCAATACAAAATCAAATGGACCGTATTCTTTTGCCACTTCATCTATATTTGCAAAATTAGTATTAATAGCTGTAAATATATTGTCTCCAAATCCTTTGTCTGCTAATCTCTTTTTTGTTTTTTCTATTTCTATCGGATCTATATCTAATCCGTATACATGACCATTTCCTTCAAGGCATTCGAGCATCTTTGATGTATGTCCACCATATCCTAGAGTTGCATCCAATCCTTTCTGCCCCGGCTTTATTTGTAAAAATTCTAATATTTCTTTTACACAAATAGATATATGCATACCTGCAGGAGTACTTCCCTTTCGTATTACTTTTTCTATTGTATCAGCATATTTTTCAGGCTGTTGTTCTTTATACTTTTCTGCATACGTTCTCGGGTGTGTTCCTTTATATCTTACCCTTCTTTTGTGAACTTTTTCTGTCTCAATATTTTGGTTGTTATCCATTATGCAATCCTTTCACTATTATATTTTAGGGGGTATTTAAAATATATATTTTTTACAGCTATGAAATGGTAGTTATTTGCACAAATTTTAATCACGTCACATTTATTTATAACTGCATACCGTTTTCTGTAAACTATATAGACATTTAATAGTCTATACTCTCTTTGAATCGTTAAATTCTAATAACATTTCTACCGAGTTTAACATACAATTCATCTGATATTCTACTGCAAAGCATATTTGCTCGAATTCAGGATATCTTATCCTTGCCTGTTGAATAAGAGGAATGACATGCTTATCTGTCTCATTAATGTACTTAACGAGTCTTTTTCTCGAAAATATTAAAGCCATTGTCGACACATTATTACACCTGTCAAACATCTTTGTTATCGTTGCTTCTCTATTATCAATTAGCCTTGCAAAATATTTTAATCTTGCTTCTTCCTTATCCTCACCCGGCTTAACTTCAAATGTCATTGCTTTTACCCCGGCTTTAACAATATCATTTATAGGCATACTTGTTTCCGAAATATTACAATCTTCACACACATCATGTAAAAGCATCGTTGCAATTATGTTGTCTTCTTTAATTCCTAAGGATATTGCATGTCTTGCAATTGTTAACGGATGAATAATATACGGTCCACCTTCCATCCTTGTCTGTTCCTTATGGCATTCATTCGCCATTTCCAATGCCATAATTGACTGTTCCATGTTGTTATCATGCACATATCTGTAAATATAATTGTACAGTTCATCCACGTTCATTACATCCTGTACTCTCTGATGAATTCTTACTTTGTCATTTGTCATAATAATCACCCCTTTGTGTTGTTATACGCATTTGACACTATTAAATTGTAAATAAAGTTATTATTTTATTTTATCATATTAGTGTAAAATGTTCTACCAAAACCCTGGAATATTGTGCTTAAACTCATACAAATATTGCGGTAATTTTTTCAAATATTTTATTAAAAATCATACAAGTATTACATCAAAAATTATACAAATATTTCATTAAAATTGATTCATAATAAAGTCCCATATATAACACAAAGAGGCTTCGCTTCAACAACCTAAATGTTGAAGCGATAGCCTCCGTTTTCAATATCTTTTATTTATTTTTCTATTGTATTGCTCCAATTATAATCAATTGGTAATTCTGCAGGATTTACCACCTTAAGAATCTTATCATATAAGTAATTATGAGCTGCCTCATTTACCATTGTTCTCTTCTGGTAAATCTTCTTTCCGATTTCATAAATATTAAATTCTTCTACATTACTGTATGCAATTGTTCCGTCTTCTAAAATTGCATATGATCTTGTGTAATATGTTGCTGAAAGTCCTGCTGCATTGTAATCTTTTAATCCAAATGTTCTTACATAATTCTTTGCTGTCTTTGAATCGCCAACTACATCGCCAATTAAACCTTTGTCTGTTGCTTCATAGCTTGCTACATAAGAATTCTTACTGTTTAATACAATGTCATTCTTTGTTATTGGGTTGTCACCATATACTATTCCGCAAATAACACCTGCTTTTTCTACTTTCTTTCCATCAATTTCAGGTTCTACAGAATATACGATACGAATTCCCATATCTCCTTCTACTCCGTTGAACTTAGCACTCATCTGATATCCATGTACAATAACTTTATCTGAAACCATTGATGGAGCTTCTGCCGGTTTTGTTGTTTCAGGTTCCTTTGTTGTTGTTTCTACCTGTTTAGTTGTTGTTTCAGGTGCCTTTGTTGTTGTTTCTACCTGCTTTGTTGTTGTTTCAACAGGCTTTGTTGGCTGTTCTACAGCTGCTGTTTTGTAAAGTCGTGCATCTGTAATTGTGAAGCTTCCGTATCCTTGTGTATTATGAATATGGAAACCTGTATTTGTCTGGTTAATATTTAAACCTGATTTCTGAAGGTCAATTACAACTGTCTTTGCAATAGATGATGGAGCACTAACTACATCTCCATTTGTTGTAACAAACTTAACTGCCTGATTTTTGTTGAACCAGTATGGATTCTTCATATCTGTAAAGAATTCTAATCTAAGTTCTTCAAATGCTCTTGTATCACCTGTATATGTCAACTGAAGATATCTGTATCCTGCAGGTGCATTGTAATTTACCTGACCCATATACTGATATCCGCTTCCTGTACCTACTGACCATGTTTTCATGAATTCATTAAGTACAATATCTCCTGATGTATCTCTTGAAGTTTCTGACTCCTTAGTTGTTGTTTCAACCTGTTTTGTAGTTGTTTCAGCCTGTTTTGTCGTTGTTTCAGGTGCCTTTGTTGTTTCAACCGGCTTTGTTGTTTCAACCTGTCCAGGATTGTTTAAATCATCAGGTGCATCAGGATTTTCAATCATTGATGCTGTTGGAATATTTAATGAAATAGTATATTTGTTGTTATCTTCATTAACTTCATTCTGAATTCTATTAACATCATCAACCCATGCCATTATGCTATGTTTTCCACTTGTAGCTGTCCAGTAATTTCTCTGTGCTGAACCAGAATTTACTGTTAAATCAACTGACTGTCCTGCTGCCAATCCGCTATTATATGTATCGCACCATAAAATATTTGATGTATTTCCATCAATCTGTAACTGATATCCAATAGTTGTTCCTGCCGGAATAGCTGTATCACCTGCATTTGTAATTGTTGCAGTAAATACTAACTGATCTCCAACAGCAATGTCCTGCTTATTAGCAACTATCTTTGATACAACTAAGTCATATCCACCTGAAACTCTTGTTACAGGATTTGTAGCTGCATCTCCATAAACATTAAATTTCTTTGTTCTTGTATTATTGTTCTTGTCTGTTTCATTTGGAAGTTTATTTGTATCATCTGCTGTTGCAACGATTGTATGACCTCCTCTTGAAGCTGTCCAAGCACCTGTTGTTGAAAGTTTAACTGTCTGTCCTGCTTTCAAACCATCTTTAAATTTCTGATTTCTGTAAGTTGTTGTTCCATCAACTACAACTTTGAATCCAATTGTTACTCCTTCAGGAATATCTACATTACTTGTATTAGTAATTGCAACAGAGAATGTAACCTTATCTCCATTTTTAAGGTCTGATGAGCCATTTTCATTTTTCCATGTTAAACCTGTTAAAGCAATATCATATCCTGTAATACCTTCTAATGGATTTGTAACACCACCTTGCTGTCCACCATCAATATATGGTTCAGGATAACCCGGTACTGTATATGTAACATCATCATCATAGATTGTTGCATTCTTCACGCATGATGAATCTGTTCCACCTGTATAGAAATATGGTGATCCATCTTCTTCGTTCTTAAACGCAGAATTTGCAATTTCGATTCCATTAAATGTAGCTGATGATGAGCTTCCAAGTCTGATAGCTGCACCTGCATGAGGAACTGATGAATAATTTCCCTGCTGACCATCTATACCTGAGCCTAAAATCTTAGTATTGTTAAACACTACATTACTTGCTGAGTTATCAAGGATTCTGATACCATCATGCTGAGCATCATAAATCTGAGTATTGTTAAATGTTACATTCTTGACTTCCTGCTTGATATCAACTGCACCAAGTTCTTCACCCCAGCTGTCCTTTGTACATCCGGCACGAACTATGATGTTATTATCAAATGTCATATTTTTACATTCACTAAATTTGTAACCGTCAAATGTTGTATTTAAATGAATACCTGCTGCCATAAATGTATCGCAAATGTAATTGTTATAAACTTTGAAATTATCACCACCATAGATTGCAATACCACCAGCTCTCCATATGAAATCAATTGTATTATATGCGAATACATTTCCAGATTCATTTTTAGCTCCGCCCCAGCTGTTATTCCAACATGCTAAACCATCATCACCATTGTTTCTGATAGAGCAGTTGTAAACTGTTGCATTGCTTGTACCCTGACAGAAGTTTACTCCGTCTGCAAGATTATTTCTAATTCTACAGTCCATTACTTTAACTCCGTCTGAGTAATCCATTTTTCCATTGTAATCACCAAACCAGAATCCACATTCAAAATGTTCTTCCCAAATATCATGGATTACTGATCCATCTGTGAATACATCCATAAAGCATTTATATACTGCCTGCTGATTATAACGTGATCTAAGATTTGAATTAATATACATATTACAAAATTCAATATTATTACAATATCCATCCTTTGAACCGCTTGTCTGCCATCCGGCGGAAATACCACCGCCACCGGCATCAGGATTTGTAAACTGAATATTTGTATACCACATACCTGCACCTGTAATCTTCATGTTTGAACCATATAATCTCCAAACCTGTCCGATTTCAAATGTTCCTGCCGGGATATAAACATCCATGTTTGATCTGTCTGCTTCTTCTATACAACGATAAATTGCATCATAGTCGTCCTGTCCATCATCAGGAACTGCTCCAAAATCTTCAACATTTAAAGAATTGTCCGGCTGTGCAATTTCATCAGGTACATTTTCAATTTCAAGGAAGTCTACACCATATTCTAAAGCATTGGCTCCACTGCTCTGAATTCTGATTGTATCACCCTTTTTTAAAGAGTTATCTAATTTAAAATGTACTTCATCAAAAGCGAAACATGGCACTCCACCATCATTATTATCGCTTGGATTTCCACTGGCAAAATACTGCCACATAAAATAAGATGTTAAATCAATTGTCTTTTTGTACTGTCCGTTTACATACACATCTAATGAGCCTTTAAGTCCCATTCCATCACTGGAATCAGGCATTGTAAATCTCATTGTAACCCCATCTCCGGTAGTGTTCATTGTCCACTCTGTGTAAGCTCCTTTTCCAGGAAGTCTTACATATGACTGTTCCGAAGCCTGGCTTGCAATATTCATTCTGTCGAAATTCTTTGATGAAGCAATCTGTGCTCCGCCACCAATATTCGCCTGTAATGAATCATATCTTGTGTAAGGAACCTTAGCTCCTACACGTCCACTTGCATCAGCTTGCGGAATATCAAACTTTGATTCCGAAGCCACCCCTGCGTTTACCTTAAACACACTCTGTGCTGAAGGTAAAGGTTGTAATACCATTGCCCCTGCTAAAGCAAATGATAAAACCTTTTGAATACTTTTTCTCATGTTTCTTCTCCTTCTTATTTTATTTAAAGTTTTACGTTCAACTATTCGCAATTGTGTTGGTTATTTAGATACGACCCCCGACCATCTTCCATATAATCTTTTCTTTTCCACAATTTTATACGCTCTAGCCTTAACGTAATACTTTTTTGCTACATTGATTTTTTTGAAAACCGCTTTTGTCCCCTTTAAGTTTTTAGTAAGAGTATTTTTGCCTACAAACTTCTTTGAAGTTGAAACTTTAATCTGATACCTGTAAACCCCTCTTAATTTTTTCAAAGTAATTTTCATTTTACCTTTTGTCTTTTTTACAGATTTAATTTTTACTTTTCCCGGTTTATTCTTTGTTATTTTTTTCTTAGTCTCATCATTCTGATTTGAAACTGTTTCTGAATTCGAAGATGTTCCCGAATTCATTAAATTTCCCGTATCATTACGGTTGTCATTTCCAGGTGTTGTCTCGTTATCACCTGGTTTTATTGTCTCCTCATCCTTTGTAACATCTGAAACTTCAGGATATCCCGGTACTTCATAAGCCAAATTATTATACAACAATTCGTTCAAAATTGAAATTCCATTATAACTTCCTGTAAAAAGATACGGTTTGTCATTATGATTATAAGCACTGTTAGTTATACTTATATTATCAATTTGAGCTTTCGGACTTCCCGATGTCTTAATTGCTGCTCCTACATTTCCTGACACTTTCTGTCCTGCAGTTCCACTTCCATAAATTATTGTATTTTCAAATTTTATCCCTTGTATGTTGTCCTTTAAAGCTATTCCATCGTGCCATGCATCATATATTTTTGTATTAACAAATGAAACATTCTTTACATTTTGCGAAATATCTATAGCTGCTAAAGAACTACCCCAACTATCTTTATATGTTCCACATCTTACCAATGTATTATTTTCGAATTTTATATTTTTCGTATTATTAAATTTATATCCATCAAATGTTGTATTCAAATGAATTCCAGATGCCATGAATGTATCGCAAATATAATTATTGTAAATATTAAATCCATCTCCTCCATATATTGCAATGCCTCCGGCTCTCCAAATAAAGTCTATTGTATTATATGCAAACACATTTCCTGTTTCATCTTTCGCTGACAAATAATTATTATTCCAACATGCCAGTCCGTCATCTCCATTATTTCTTATTGAGCAGTTATATACCACACTATTGCTTGTACCCTGACAGAAATTTACTCCGTCAGCTAAATTGTTTCTAATTCTACAATTGATTATTTTCATTCCATCTGAATAATCAACTGTTCCACTATAATCTCCTAACCAAAATCCACACTCAAAATGGTCTTCCCAAATATCATGTATTACACTTCCATTTCCCGGAACATCACTAAAACATTTATATGATGCCTGTTCATTATATCTTGAGCTTAAATTTGAATTAATATACATATTGCAAAATTCTACATTATAACATGAATTTTCTCCTGCAAATGCAATTCCTCCGCTATTCGCATTACTGTTTGTGAACTGAATGTTTGTATACCACATTCCTGCTCCCGTAACTTTTATGTTCTTTCCATAAAAAGTCCATTTTCTGCCTATATTAAAAGTTCCTTCTGGAAAATAAACATCTTTTCCCTGAATATTAGCAGCACTTATACAATTTCTTATTGCATTATAATCATCTTTTCCATCATTTGGCTTCGCACCATAATCTACAACATTCAAAGAATTTGCAGGTTGTGAAATAGGTTGTGGAACTTCTTCGATTTCAACAAAATCTACACCATAAATTAAATTGTCTCTTCCTGAGTTTTGAACTCTTATTTTGTCCCCCGGATTTAAAGTTTTATTCAAAATAAAATGTACTTCATCAAATGCAAAGCACGGAACTCCTCCGTTGTTTTTATCACTTGGATTTCCACCTGCAAAATATTGCCACATGTAATAAGATGTCAAATCAACTTTCTGACAAAATTCTCCATTTACATATACATCAAGACTACCTGTTAATCCTTTACCGTCTGTTGAATCCGGCATTGTAAATCTCATTGTTACACCTGAACCACTTTTAACTGCAGTCCATTCTGCATATGAATCTTTAACCGGCAGACTTACATACGACTGTTGTGACGCCTGACTTGCAATCTTTGTTCGTTCAGATTTTACTGATTCTTCTATTTTTGCGCCATTTCCAATCTCTGCATCTTTTGAATCATATCTAAGATAGGGCATGCTTGCACCAATTCTTCCTGCCTCATCTGCTTGAGGAATTTCAAATTCTGAACTTATATCCGCCTTTACTTCTGTATTAAATGTCATATTTCCCCCTGTTGTCATTACTATTCCCATCAATATAGCTGTAAAAACTTTTCCCTTCTTCACTTTCATTTGCCCTTTCTTTTAAAACGAAAGCCCTCACATGTTTATTACGTGAGGGCTTTCTAGTAATTAACTGTTATTATTATTTATTTTTTACCTGTTTAACTGCTGACCATTTACCATAAACTTTAGCCTTGTTTACTACTTTGTATGCTCTAGCCTTAACATAGTATTTCTTGTT
Organism: Eubacterium sp. LMAG:50; assembly: GCF_008680265.1. NCBI lineage: Bacteria > Bacillati > Bacillota > Clostridia > Eubacteriales > Eubacteriaceae > Eubacterium > Eubacterium sp. LMAG:50. Next base: position 228,477 of record NZ_NALP01000007.1, read on the forward strand.
TGCTTTTAATTTCTTAACAACAAATTTAACTTTTGCAGTTGTGATTGTCTTTGTTGCTTTACTCTTAAATTTCTTAGATGTAGAAATTTTAACCTGATATCCTTTTGCCCCTTTAACTTTCTTAAGTACTACAGAAGCTTTCTTTGCTGATTTCTTCTTTGTTGCACTCTTAACAGCTGTCTTTCCAACTGAAACTTTTGCTGCCTGAGTTGTTGTTGGTGCTACAGTTGTTGGTTTTGTTGTTGGTGCTGCAGTTGTTGTTGGCTGTGGTTCACTCTTCTTTCCACCATATAACACTGCGTCTGTAATTGAAATATTTACATCTTCGTCTTCTGCTGAGCAGTGCATATGTACACCTGAATTATATTTGCTCATATCAACGCCTGATTTAGCAAGATTAATTACTACTGTTGTGTTGTTTCCAACAAGTGGAATTGCACTACCATCTTCTGTTACAAAATGAGTTGCCTGTTCAGGATCAAACCAGAATGGTCCCTGTTTTTCTCCACCTTTGCCTTCAAATTCAAATCTAAGTAATTTAATATTACCTGTATATGTAATCTTTAAGTATTTGTATGATTCGTTTGCAAAGTCTTTAAATGTTGCCCATCCAAGATATTTGTAATTTGGTTTTTCTACAGAGCCTTTCTTAATTGAGTAAGTTCCAATCATAGCACTCTTGCCCTGGTCATCACCATTTAAAATGATGTCATTTGTTCCATCTGCAATTACTTTTTCTGTTGTTGTTTCCGGTGTTGTTTCCCCATTATTGTCAGGTGTTGTTTCCTCTGGAGTTGTTTCTTCAGGTTCTACCGGTGTCTTAGTTACCTGAAATGGTGTGTTTGTAAACTGAGCATCTGTTATTGTAAATGCGCCTTTGCCCTTTGTGTCATGCATATGGATTGTAGCAATTCCTTCAGCATTTGTAATTCCTGATTTTGCAAGGTCAATTACAACTGTCTGCTCTGTTTCTGTTGGATTAGCAACTAATGTGTCATCTACTGTCTTAATTGTTCCCTGTGGATTTTCTTTAAACCAGAATGTTCCTAATCCTTTATCTGTTCCAACTACTTCAAATCTAAGTTCATCAAATGATGTAGATTCACCTGTATATGATAACTGTAAATACTGGTAATCTTTTGTTACATTTAGGTCAGCAAGATCAATTCCTGCAAGATACTGATATCCTTCTCCCTCTCCAGGATTATATTCTTTAGCCATCCATGGAATGCTAATCGACTTAACTTCTTTTGGACTGTTTGTAAACTTAGCTTCCTTAATTGTAAACTTACCATTTCCCGGTGAATCATGCATATGAATCGTAGTAATTAAGTCTGCACCACTAATTCCTAATTTTTCAAGATCAATTACTGCTGTCTGTTCCTCTTCTGAAGGATCTGCAACTAATGTATCATCAGATGTCTTAATTGTTCCCTGTGGGTTTTCCTTAAACCAATATGTTCCTAAAGAGCCATCTGCTCCTGCCATTTCAAATCTTAAAGCATCAAATGCCGTAGCATCGCCTGTATATGTGAGTTGTAAATATTTATAATCACTAGTCAATTCTAGTGCTGCAAGATCAATTCCTGCAAGATATTTGTAATCACCATCTGTGCCCGGATCATATTCCTTAACCATCCATGGAATACTAACTTCCTTATACGAATTAACTTCTGCTTCTGTTCCGCTCTCTTCATCCGCTTTTACTGATGCAAAGTTCACCCCTGCCAAGCTGCTTACCGCCAATGTTCCGACGCATGCGTAAGCAATTGCTTTGTTACTAATTTTCTTTAATCTCATATGAACCTTCTTCCTTTCTTAAAACTACTGGATTTTCATTTTCTTTGATGCAACTAATGCTGCGCCTGCTACTACAATACCTCCTATAGCTATAGCAATTGGATATGTTGCTGAACCTGTTGTAGGTGCTGCTGTTGCTCCACCTCCTACTGATTCTGAGCTATCGCTTGATGAAGATGCTGAAGCTGATGATGCTGAGCTGTCTTTGCTTGAAGATGAATCCGAACTCTTACTTTCTGTGCTTGAGCTTGATTTTGAATCACTGCTTGCTTTCTTATCATCTGATGATGATTTAACATCACTTGCACTTGCTGATGCTCCACCCTTTGGTGCACTAGTCATTAATCTTGCATCTGTAATTGTAAACTTACCTTTACCAGGTGTATCATGTATATGGAACGCTCTGATACCTGTTGATAAGTCAATTCCTGATTTTTCTAAATCGATTACTGCTGTCTGTTCTTTATCTGAAGGATTAGGAACTAATCCGCCGTCTGTTGTTCTAACTGTACCTTCGTCATTTTCTCTGAACCATACAGGAGTTAATTTCTTTTCCTCTGATGGGTCTGAGTTAACTACAAATTCTAATCTTAATTCATCAAATGCTGTAGGATCACCTGTATATGTAATCTGTAAATATTTATATTCAGGTCCTACTTCAAAACAGTAAGCATATCCTAAATACTTGTACTCTCCACTTGTTCCTGGATCAAACGATTTAATAAATGGACTTCCACTATCATTCAACACAATATCCTCTGCAGCTGCTACATTCATACTAAATGTAAGAACAACAGCGCTTACCATAACTAATAACTTTTTAAATGTTTTTTTCATTTCTCTACCTCTTCCTTTCTTCGAATAAGTTAAACGTTAAACTTGTAACGGTTTAAAGATTTTCACTTATTTAATTGTTTCTTGTTTCCTGGGTAAAATAAAAGATTTTTTTGAAAATTGTCCCCCCGGACACACCCCAATAAATCACTTTTCCCACATCCGTTTAACGTTAAACTAATATTAACATGGCACCATGCCTTTGTCAATCTGTTTGGTGGGTGCGTTTTAACCAAAAACCACCCATTTTTTTATTATTATTGCACAAAAAAACCTTTCAATTGTCAATTATTTTGTATTTTATGTCTATATTTTTTATGTTTACGCTTGTGTCTTCTGCTTTGTTTTGGGAACGGTTTTACCAATATATAACCTGACTTTATTTCCTACTATTAATTTTATGTTTTATTGCTTTTTTTTATTATTACAATTATAATTATTTTAAAGTTAAATGTGGATTTTCCTGTTACATAATACAGAACAATCCGAAAGCATTTTTATATTTCAACACTATTTTAAACTCCCCCCTAAACACTCTTTATAATGAAAATTAAATAAATATATTTTGTCATTATTATCTTTATTTTACTTTTCCAAATCCAATAGGAGATATTTATGATTAGTATTAAAAGCAAGAAAAAAATCAGACTTACGGTAATGATTTGTTCTGTTTTATTGTTAATTGGATGCGTTATTTTTTTGATTTATTACTTAGGCATACAGCCTTATCATTCCAAACAGCTTAACAATAAATATAAATCATTATATTATTCAGTTTCAGATTCTCCTGAATCTGACGGCAACAATGAAGTTATAGATGACGATTCGTCCGAGAATACCCCTGTTGACATTAATTTGGACAAATCATATGAAAAAGGTGCCAAGGGAGCTGATGGAATATTATTAAAGTTTTCAAAGCTTTTGGAAATAAACTCGGACATACGAGGTTGGTTAAAAGTTCCCGGAACTAATATCGATTATCCGGTAATGCAGTCAACCGGCAACTCAGAATTTTATTTAAAGCATGATTTTGAAGGTGGTCGTGATAAAAATGGTTGTCTTTACATACAAAGCAATTCAAAAATCAAACCTCGCTCAAAAAATCTTGTAATACACGGACACAATATGGATTCAACAGGAATGATGTTTCATCAGTTGTTAAAATATAAAGATATTGAATTTTACAAACAACATCCGGTAATTACATTTGACACCTTATATAAAGAGAGCAAGTGGAAAATAATAGGATATATGCGAGTGGCAGGAGATTTCAAAAGCAGCGACGGATTCAATTATCTACAAAGTACATTTCAGACAAAGGAACAATTTTTAAATTTTGTATATCAGATAGAGATTCGTTCATCCTATAAATGTCCTGTAGATATAAATGAAAAAGATTCACTTTTAATGTTATCCACTTGCTCATATGAAGTACACGATTATAGAACTGTTGTCGTTTGCAGAAAGCTTAGAAAAAATGAATCCTCAGATGTAGGCACAAGTTTAACTCACTATAACAAAAATGTTTTATATCCATCAAGCTGGTATAAAAAATACGGCGGAGAAAAACCAACTGTAACTTCATTTGAAAATGCAATGTCATTTAATGAAATTGACTGGTACGACGGTTCACTTGAGGTTGAATCCTCTGTTAATAAAACTTGTGAAGTTGATGGTTATAATTTCAAAATTTTATCAAATTCAACTGTTTCTTTTGAAGGAGTTAAAGACTATAGTATTAAGTCTTTAGAAATTCCATCAACTATTAAGTTTCAGGGAAGAGTTTTTGATGTAACAACACTTTCTAAAAAAGCATTTGATAATTTAACAAAATTAAAGCATTTAAAAATTGGAAACAAAGTTGAGATTATACCTAAAAAGGCTTTTGTAAACTGTACTAAACTTGAAGAAGTTATTATTGGAGATAGCGTTAATACAATCGAAGAAAAGGCTTTCTACAAGCTTTCAAATTTAAAATATGTTAAAATAAGGAGCAATACTTTAGATTCTATAGGAGAAAAGGCTTTCGCAAAAATATATGTTAGAGCCAAATTTAAAGTACCTAAGAGTATGTCTAAAGCATACATAAAACTAATTAACAAGTGTGTTCCTGACAATACGTTTAAATTTAAAGAATATTCTGTTGATTCTTAAATTTAGTCTGACAATGTATTCAAACATAAAGAACATTCTGCTGATTCTTAAATTTAGTCTGACAATGTATTCAAACATAAAGAACATTCTGCTGATTCTTAAACATGAACCTGTACTATTTAAACAAAAAAGAATCATACTTTTATCAGATTTATTTCATATAAACCGATAATAACAAGTATGATTCTTTTTATTTGCTGTGTTTCAAATTATATTTCAACATATATTGGTTCTACGCGAAGTATCTTTTAAACACATTATATTTAATTAAACTCTTTAAACTGCACACAATTTTATTTGTCGTTTGTATAAACCTCGAGTTCAGCTATCTGTCCTGCTACTGCACCTGTGTTCTTTGTAAACGTCAGTCTTATGTACTGCATTTTAACATTATCAATGTCTATAACGACCTGATTGCCTGTCTTTGGATCAAAATCATAATCTGTAGATGGTATTACTTCTGTATAATTTTGTCCGTCGTCACTTGCTTCAATTGTAAATGTCTGAGTTCTCTTTCCCCAAATCTGAGCCGGATTTAATCCAACTACAACTGTATGAATTGTATATGAATTCTTCAAATCTACAGAAACAATCTGGCTATCTTCATTTGGAGAACCTTCCCAGTATGTTAATCTGCTGCCATCAATTATATTCGGTGCTCTATAAACATCATTAAATCCATTTGCATCTGCTCTTCCATCTAACGCCACATTTGTACCATCAATTTCAGGTGCAACATATTCTTCTTCCTTAAAAGCATCGTTCTCCATCGCTTCCTTCTGGTCAGGAGCTGTTACTACCGTCAAATTTTTATTTGACATTTTTACTGATGAATTGCCTACAGCTACAACAGCTGACATTACTGCACATACTACGGCAAGACATCCCATTATAATTATAAACTTTTTCTTCATAATGCTCCTCCTACTTTATTTCCGCATTCTTTACTGTGTCTTCATCTACTTCAAATTCACCATCTTCAAATGATTTAATATCTTTACCCTTAATATTTAATCCTGAAATTGAAACTCCATCAATACCATGTTCTTCGTCAAATCCTTTAATCTGTGAAGGAAGTGATTCATTTCCATAAAGTACCTTAAAGCCGTCAATTGTAACATTTGAAATAGTTCCTCTGTCAGAAGTTGTTGACCATCCTGAATTTGTTAATACCTGTAAATCAATTAATTCTTTTGTTCCATCTCCAAGTCCCATGCATGCATCTTCAACTACAATATTTTTATAAGTCACGTTAGAAATTGCTGCATTATCTGCATTGTGAATTGACAATACCGGCTTATGGAAGTTATGAAGTACTGTTATATCTTCAAATGTAACATTTTCAATTGTCGAGTTTTCTTTGTCACCTTTATTTGTTTCATAACCTATTTCCATTGACTGTGCCAAATCTGTCCAAACCTGAACATTTTTGAACTTGATATTGTTTGAATTTACATCATAATTCTTAACTACTAATGAATCATCCCATGTACGTACAAAACAATTTTCTACATCAAAACTCTTACATGACTGTAATGAAATTCCGTCACCATTTGGTCTTGCTGTAATAATCTTTAAATTACTGATATCTCCAGCTACTGAATTGTAACCCTGGAAGCACCATGCATTTGCATTTAATGAAATAATTCCTTCAACAGTTACGTACTGGCAGTTATCAAATCTAAGTGGAACTGTAGCACTTGTACCTTTCCAACCTTCTAAATTAGAATTATCAATAATGCCTCTTCCTCTAACTGTTACATCTTTAGCAAATGATGCTGTAACTGCTCCATGTACAACTGCTCCACCTGAGATATAAATTGTATCTCCATCTTCTAATACCATATCTTCGATATTCCATTCACCAGGTCCAATGTATTTAACACCTTCAGCATCTTTGTCCGGAACATCTTTTTCAATTTCATTTGCAAAAATATGTACTGCACGTTCTACTTTCTTGTTGAATTCAACTGTATAAGCATCCGGTGTGTCAATTGTAAATGTCACCGTATGCTTTTTAGTATTAATTTCCGGCTTAATGTTATATTTTAATGGTCTGATATTTACATATTCAATATCTGTATTAGGAACTGTAACTGTTATTTTAACTTTTCCTTCAAAATCAAAATATGTAATAGGTGTTCTGTCTTCTGCCGGCATATAATCACCCATCCATGTATGTGTGTTATTTACATTTGTATCGTATACATAACAGTCTTTGCCGTTTACCGCAACTTTAGTATCAACACAATGCATTAATGAAATATCTCTTTTTTCTTCTGATGCTTTTTCCAAATCAGCATCTGTAGCATCTTTAAGTGATTTAGGTCCATCATACAATACAACCTTGGCTTTTTTTATCTCACTATTGTCTGAAATTTTTGTTATTGCTACAGGCAAATGAATTGCCGCGCTTACTATTCCTACAATAAGGAAATAAATTATTACACATCCAACTACAAAAAATCCTTTGCCCATTGGCTTTGAATTATTGTTTTCCCCTGTTTTTTGTTCCTTTCCTTTTAACATAAAATTTCCCTCCAGTTTTCTACTGTTGCAAGTGTTTTGGAATGAAAATCTGCTCCCAGTTCTTCATGAAACGGTCCTACACCGAGGGATTTCATTCCGCCTCTCTTTGCTGCTTCTATTCCTGCTGCTGCATCTTCAACTACAAGACAATCCGCCGGATTAAGTCCTAATTTCTTTGCAGCCACTAAAAATACTTCAGGGTCAGGTTTAGATTTAGTTACATCTAATCCACAGCTTATTTTGTCGATATAAGGTGCAAGACCTGTCCTTTCAAGTATTATTGGTGCGTTTTTACTTGCCGAACCAACTGCTGACATAATTCCCATTTCCTTTAGCATTTTCAAAGTTTCTACTGCTCCCGGAAGTACAGCACCTGAATCCAGTTTTTGGAGCATTTCAACATAATATCCGTTTTTTTTGTCTGCAAGCTCCATCTTTTCTTCCTGTGTATATGTTTTATCACCTTTTTCAAGAACAATTTCCAAAGAAGCCATACGGCTTACTCCTCGCTGTCGCATATTGTCCTCTCTGTTAAATTCAGTAATTCCCAGTTCATCAGCTAATTTTTTCCAAGCCTGATAATGAAGTTCATCTGTAGAAACTAAAACTCCATCTAAATCAAAAATTACACCCTTCATTTTTTCTCTTCTCCTTTACATTTTTTTGTTTTCAAAATCATATTTTAGTGTTACTATTTCTATATAGGTTTTACGTTTTACCTATTCTAAAAACAGAAAGGATTTATTATATGGTTACTATTAAAGATATTGCTTCGGCTACAGGCGTAAGTGCAACAACCGTTTCCAATGTTATCAATGGAAAAACCGGTCGCGTTTCTGCTGAAACCGTCGCTAAAATTAATAAAGCAATTGATGATTTAGGTTATGTACCTAATATGTCTGCCAGATCATTGGTTTCACGTTCATCAAAAGTTATTGGTTTCGTAAACCATATTGTTACTAATAAAGACTCAAATTTCATGGAAGACCCTTTTCTTTCCCGATTTATCGGAATTCTCGAACAGGTTCTTCGTGAAAATGGTTATTTTTTAATGTTGCGTACTGTTGAGACGCCTGAACAGTTTAAAGCTTTCTTAAAAACATGGGATCTTGACGGTTTGTTTTTAGCAGGTATCTTCCGCGATGACTTTTTTGAAGCCATTGCAAGTTGTGCTAAAAAGCTTCCTATCGTTCTCGTTGACAGTTACGTTCATGAAAAGAACATTTGTAATGTCGGATTAGAAGATTTTGGTGGAAGCAACCAGTCAACCAAGTATTTAATCAGCAAAGGTCATCGTAAAATTGCATTTGCCTCTCTTCACATAAAAGAAGGTGGCGTTTTAATGGAGCGTTTCCTCGGATATAAGGCTGCCCTTACAGAAGCCGGTATTCCATTTGATGATTCCCTTGTTTTTGAATGTGGTATGGACCTTGAAAATACAAAACATATCGCTAAATATTTATCTTCTCATCCTGAAATAACAGGACTCGTTACTACTGCCGATTTTCTTGCAGGAAATATTATGGCTAACCTTCATAAAGAAGGTGTTCGTATTACTGAAGATATATCAATAGTAGGATTCGACGATTTAAATATATGTAACATTACAACTCCGGCTCTTACCACTGTTCATCAGGATATGGACCTTAAAGGTCGTACAGCCGTTAAATTTATGTTGGAATTGTTAGAACACAGAATGCCTAATCCATGCGAAGTATCACTTCCAACTTCTATTGTAGAAAGAGAAAGCGTTAGAAGTATTTTCTAACGCTTCTTTCTTATTTAAGGAGATTTCAAATGAATCCTAACAATCTTATAAATGCTACTTATATTGTCATATAAATTTTAAATCCTACACTTGCACTGTTTTGCTTTGTATTCATTTCCTATATTTCCACAATATTTGCGTTATTATCTTCTATTTCAATTTTGTATTTTTTGTTTCTATAACAAATATGAAATCTCATTTTTTTCCATGCTTTTGGCAAATCAGGTTTTGCTTTAATTTTTCCATCTTCAAAATAAATTCCCGCAAATCCTTTTATTGCCACCATATAAGCTCCGCCTTCTGCTGCAGGGTGTGTTCCTCCGATATAAACAAGTCCTGCCCATTCTTTTCCACCCTCATTCAAATCTGCTGAAGCTGATTTCATAAACAACGGATAAGCCTTTTCTTTCATTCCACATTTGCAGGCTAATAAAGCGTACATACATGCGCTCAATGAAGAACCATGTTCTGTTCTTGGCTCATAATACTGCCAGTTTTTGAGTTTTATTTCATCACTTACATCATCCGGAAACATTGTAAGCCATGTTACTACGTCTGCCTGTTTTATAACCTGTGTATGTGCTGCAACTCCATTTGCTCCTCCCCAATATTCCTTAGGGTCTAAGAGTCTGCTTCTTACAGTATTTACGCTTACATCTTCTAAATCAAAATAACCGTCAAACTGTGGAATGATTCCATTTTCATTTGGCTGTGGAATATAAATATTACGCTCAGCCATTTCAAATTTTTCTTTTAATTGTTTTAAGTTATATTCTTTACACAACTTTATTGCATACTGTTCGTTTAATTCATCAATTGAATCAATTACTTTAACAGCCTGTTCAAATGTATATTTTGCCATTCGGTTTGTATAACCGTTATTATTAACTCTTTCATGGTATTCATCAGGTCCTATAACATCATGAAGTTCATAATATCCGCCTGACACTTTCTTTAGCAGTAAATCATAATAAAATTTTGCACATTCTATTATTGTTTCGGCTCCACCTTCAGATAAAATTGTCATATCACCTGTAAGGTCTATGTATCTGCCAATTCCATATACAATAGCTGCTGAAATATGAATCTGTTTATCTTTAAAATATGTTCGCATCGGTCTTTTTGTAAAAACGTCTGTAACATTATAATCTGAGCAGGCGTCATATCCGCCTTCCTGACTTTCCCATGCATAAAATGCACCATCATAGCCATAACTTTTTGCTTTTTCTTTTGCACCATCTAAAGTATCAATTCTATATTTCATTACATTTCTTGCTACTTTTGGGTTTGTCATAAGTAAAAAGTCTAAAATAAACATTTCCGTATCCCAGAAAACAGCACCTTTATATGTCTGTCCCGATAATCCTCTGGCTGCAATGGAAAGACTGTCTGCATGTCTTGGCGAAATGCTGTTCAAATGATAGCAGGAATAATTCAATGCTTCCATCGCATCATCATCGCCTTCAATTTCCACTTCTGAATTGTCCCAAATGCTTTCCCAGCATTTACAATGTTCATCGCGCAATTCGTAATATCCTTTATTTCTAATATTTATAGCCGTTTCTTTTGCATTATCTAAAGGATTCTCACAATCTTTTGATGTATAAATTGCCATAAATCTGTGAATTTCGTAACACTTATTAATATCTGAGACAAAATTTAATGATTTTATTATCTTTTTGTCCTCTTTTTTTAATATTATCTTCTTTTCACATGGGAAATTTTCATCTTCACTTACACTTACCGCCACATGATATTTCTTTTCATGAGATATTCCAACTATGCTTATACAGTCATCTTCATCCATAATAATTTCATCATAATGCGGTCCGTTAATGTCCCATACATCGCCATCAATTCCTGTTAAAAAATTAATGTCTGCATGAAAATCCGCCGTAATTTTGTATTTCTCTACTCCAATATGAACATCATCCATACTTACAAAGCGCTCTGATTCAAGTACAATGTTTCCTCTCTTCGTTGTCCACTCTGTATGTCTTTTAAATATTCCATGTCTGTAATCTAATTTTATAAAATGTTCTTTAGGCGCATTATCCTGAACCTTTAAAACATTTCCATCAACAATCAGATAACTGTAAAAACCATTTGGAGCATTCAACGGTTCTCTCCAGCTATTACCTACCTGATCATAAATTCCTGCCAAATTAACAGCTACTAAATCCCGGGAATCAAATTCATCGAGAGTGCCTCTAATTCCCATATATCCATTACCTGTCAGAAATTTATTTCCTAAATGAGCAATTTTTTCTGAATTAAACCCGTTTTCTGTCAACTCCCAATTCATTTATTTACCTCCCATTTTGTCCGGGGACAAAACACTTTGTATTCTGCCCCGGCATTAAATTTATTTTTATTTGACGTCACAAATATATGCTTCTTTTCCAAGTTCAATTTTTTCGTCATAAACCTGAACTAAAATATTTTTGCCATATTTAGTACTGATTTCCACTTTATCCTTAGTAACCATCACTTCAATAACTTCTCCCATATAATGGATTTTGAAAGTGTACTTATTCCAGTTTTGTGGAATTGAAGGTGTAATATGAATAATATCTCCATCTGTTCTAAGTCCGCCAAATCCATAAATAATATTCATCCATGCTGCTGCAATACTTGTTGTATGTATACCTTCTCTTGTATTTCTGTTATAGTTATCCAAGTCCATTCTTGTAGCAAATCCAAAGAAATCATATGCTTCATCTTTTTTATGAAGTTGTGATGCTAAAATTGAATGTACTGAAGGTGACAATGAACTTTCATGTATACATCTTGGTTCATAATATTCATAATTTGCCTTTAACTGTTCCTCTGTAAAATGAGAATTAAATAAAAGCATAAACATTAAAACATCCGGTTGTTTAATCATGTCATTTCTATATATTCTGTCATAAGACCAATGATTATATAGTGGGAAATCTTCAATTGGAATTGAATCAATATTCAAATGAGGAAGTTTAAAGAATCCTTCATGCTGTTCGTACAAAAGACTATCTTCATAGTATGGAATGTACATACATTCACTAACTTTTTTCCATTTGTCCATTTCTGACTCATCGAAGTTAATTTTTCCAACTATTTCGTCATAAGCCTTCTTATCATTTTTCTTAATATCTTCAATTACTTTGAGTGTAAAATCTAATGTGAATTTACCCATGAAGTTCGTATAACAGTTGTTATGAACCATCATCTGGAATTCATCAGGTCCCATTACGCAGTAATAACCATATTTACCATCCTGTGAGAAATCACCACGGGTAACTAACATTCTCGATATTTCAATCAACATTTCTAATCCATACTGTGTCATAAACTCTTCATCATGATACAGTTTTTCATAGAACCAAATACCATACGCAACTGCTGTAGATGCCTGAAGCTGTAAACTTGCATGCTGCCATAAATTACAACATTCCCTACCGCTTATTGTCGCTATTGGATAAAATGCGCCTTCACAATCTAATGCCTTTGCTCTTTCTCTTGCTTCATCTAATGTCTTATATCTGAAATAAAGAAGATTCTGAGCTGCTTCTTTGTTATTAAAAAGGAAGAACGGTAAGCAATATGTTTCCGTATCCCAAAAAGCATTTCCATTGTATGCTTCGCCTGTTAATCCTTTTGCACCAATATTTGTGCCTTTTACTGCACCGTGATAAGTCTGGAACAATTGAAAAATACAGAATCTGATTCCCTGCTGGTTTTCTTCATCTCCGTCTATTGTGACATCAGATGTTTCCCAGATTTCTTTCCACCACTTAGTGCTATCTTCTTTTATCTGTTTAAATGACATAGCACTTATGTCATTTTCCTTTTCTGTTTCAAATTCTTCATATACTGCCTTTACATCTTCACGGAATTTATTTTTTTCTATTTCTTCCTTTAATGTAAAATTCTTAACTATCTTTTCAAATATTTTTTCTTCATTCTGTTTTAATGAAAGATTAAATCTAACAACTGCCTTTTTTTCTTCCTTAACATTGTCAAACTCATTCACATCCGCTTTTATTGCACATGCGCTAAATACTCTTTGCTGTGTATGAAGTGTTTCACCTTCTATTCCGGCAAATGCATTCTTTCCTGACTTATATAATATGTCTTTTATTTCCCACATGTTCATTTTCTGCATGCAATGCGGGTTCGAAAAATCAAGTCCTGACTTTATTTCTACATCTCCATCAAAATTTAATGCAGTTAGCTTAACTCTTTGTGCACCAACCTGTACATCAGTCATCGAAAGAATTCTTTCAAATACAACTTTTATTTTTTTACCTTTTGATAAATTCCATATAAATGAACGTGTTAATACTCCATTTCGCATATCTAATTCACGAACAAATTCTGAGATATCTGCTTTGGAAATTTCTAATTCTTCCCCATCAACACATATTCTTGTATATAACCAGTCAACGGAATTAACCATATATTCAGTAAAATCTACAATACCTTTATAATGTCCGTAATCCGGCTTTGTTCTTTCATATATTCCATTAAAATAACTTCCGATTAACTTTGGTCCATTATATCCTTCTTCAAAATATCCTCTAACTCCCATATATTCATTTCCTAATGAAAATATAGATTCTGATACTTCTCCGTAATTCGGATTAAAACCCTCTTCAATTATTTTCCAAGAATCTACTTTAAAATATTTATCTGCTATTTTCGCCATAATTCTTCTCCATCTTTTCCTGCTGTCGACAATATGAGAAACATGGTCTTTCTAAACCACGGAGGAAATTGCCGACAGCACACATCATTTCCAGATTATTACTGTCAGTTTTATACAGAAATAATCTTTATCAAATATATTTTTTACTAACGTAAGGGGATGTTAGTATCCAAATATCTTAACCCTTTACAGCCCCACCGGCTGCACCATCTGTAATCTGTTTCTGGAATATAGAAAACAGAATTGTAGGTGGAATCAGCGAGAAGAAGATTGCTCTAATCATATCTATCGCTGTTGTTCTTGAAGTTGAATATGTATACAACTTAACCATAACTGTTTCTTTTCCTGATCCATTTAAAATCAAATATGGAAGAAGGAAATCTGACCACGCTGCCGTAACCGCAAAAATTACGATTACCATAATGATTGGTTTTGATAAAGGTAATACAATTTTATAAAATACCTGTACTACATTACATCCATCCAACCTTGCCGCTTCAATAAGTTCAGGTGGAAGCCCTTCAAAGAATTCTTTGAATAAAACTACCCAAAAGGCATTTGCTCCATATGCAAGCCACAATGGAATAAATGATTTATTTAAACCAATTCTGTTAATATTTACAAACAAAGCAACTACACTTGTTGTTGCAGGAATCAAGAGGCTCCACATTACAAGACCATTTATAATCTGATATCCTTTTGGTTTTAATATGGCAAGTCCATATGCTAAAATTCCATTAAAAATAATTGCACATATAACTGAACCAATAACCATGATGAATGAGTTCTTGTAATACAATCCGAAATTTAATTTATCCCATGTTTCCTTAAATCCTGAAAAATTAAACGATTTAGGGAACAATGTTGCTTCTCTTGTTAACTCTTTTAAATCTTTAAATCCTGATAAAAATACCCATATTGCAGGGAACATTGCAATTATTGCAAATAAGATACATACTGCCACGAAGAATAGGCAGATTATTTTTACTTTTGTCGACTTGACGTCAAACCCTCTGATGGCACCGTCTGTTTTGTCTGCATACTTATTAAAATACATCAGCCTTTCCTCCTAATCATCTTTCTTTCTTGTTAAGTACATATATAATCCACTCAACAAAATTAATACTATACAAATCATTACTGACAACGCTGCTGCGCATGGATAATTAAATTCAGTAAACGCATACTGGTAAACCAAAAGCATTATTGATAAACTTGCATTATTTGGTCCACCATTTGTCAAAACTAATGGTTCATATAAAATCTGGAATACGGAAATAACCTGAAGAATAAGCATTGTCTTTCCTAAGCTTAAGATGCAAGGAAGAGTTACATGGAAAATTCTTTGGAATACACCCGCTCCATCAATTGCAGCAGCCTCGTAATATTCCGGATTAATTCCACTTATTCCCGCCATATAAATAAGGGATGTGGAGCCTGCACTTTTCCATGTCATTGCTATAATAATCAACGGGATAACCAACGCTGCATTGTTTAACCATACCTGTGGCTCTATACCACATTTAGATAGTAAAATATTTAAAACACCTGTAGGACCCGGTTTGAAGAAATAAACCCAAAGAAGTGAAACAGCCATTCCCGGAATCATATTTGGAAAATAAACTGCAAATCTGAAAAAGCTCTTTCCTCTAACGGTCTCACTGATGAATATTGCCAAAATAATCGGTACAAAAAATCCTATAATCAAGGACCATCCTATGTACTTAAATGTGTTTAGAAACGCTGCTTTAAAACTAACGTTATTAATTACTGTTATATAATTGTCTAACCCAACAAACTCCTGGAGCTGAACTCCCTTTGCTGAAAATAGCGATAATCTCACGCTTTCAAGTAGCGGTTCCCAAACAAAGAATGTGAATAACAATATTGATGGGAGCATTACGCACCATCCCAGTAAATCTCTCTTAGAAAATTTATGTTTTTTAGGTTTATAATTTGTTTGTTTTGTTTGAACTTGTTGTTTACTTTTCACCTGGAAACCTCCTCACATAATATGTATTGCCCTCACCTTTAGTCAGTAGCTAATTTTCTGAAACATTTGTAGAAAACAATTCTGTTTCCTTAATTTTATAGTAAAACCTTCTCCTGTTTTTAGAAAAAGGGCAGGCAACCGGACTAGTCGCCCACCCTTCCTTGGTAATATTCTATTTGTTTAATTTGTCTAAAACTTTCTGATAATTTTCATTTGCTGTCTTCATAAGTTCTTCTACATTACAATCTTTCTTTGTAACAACTTCCTGAAGAACTTTTGTGAGTTCCTTGTACATTGACTGTGTATCTCCCGGTTCTTCCGCTCTTAAGTTACCTTCAGCTCCAGTCTTTTCGAAATATGAATCATAAAGCGCTGAGTCAACGTTCTTGTATTCATCAATAACCTTCTGTTCAGCATCTACATAATCCTGATTAATCCAGCATGGGAATGATTTAATTACAGGAACTCCGTTTGATACACGGTTAGCTGCATCTGCCTGTTTACCTTCAATACTTGTATCATTAACTACAGGAGATTTACCCATAATTTCAAGGAAATCTAAAGCTGCATTAATTTCTTCTTTTGTTGCATCCTTAGAGAACATATAAGGTGTACCACCTGTTAATGAATACTGATCACCATTAGGTCCGGCTGGAATTGCTCCCATTGCCAACTTATCTGTTGGCAATCCGTTAACCTGTGTTGGTTGTGCAACTGCATCATTAGCTGCGATGTACATTGCTGCTGCACCTGTTCCTAACTGCTGGAATCCTGATGCCCAATCTTCTGCTGTTGGATCAGCTGTTAAAACATCATATTTCCATTTCAAATCATATACATATTCCATAGCTGCAACAGCTTCTGTTGAATCTAAATGTGAAGTGTATGTTCCGTCGCCATTATCTGTACACAATGTAGCGCCAAAGCACCATGCAATATTAGAAAAATGCCATCCGCCTGAATTATCTTTTGCCAATAAGCAAAGGCCTGCAGCTCCTGTCTTATCTTTAATAATTTTAGCATCCTTAGCAAGTTCATCCCATGTCTGTGGGAACTTTGGAATACCATTGTCATCGACAAGTCCTGCTTCTTCAAATAATTCTACATTACACATAAGTCCTAATGCATAAGCATCTCTTGGAACACCATATACGTGACCATTTTCATCTGACATAAGAGATAATACTGATGGACTCATATCATCAATCCATCCTCTTTCTTTAAGAATGTCTGTAACATCTGCTACCAACCCCTGTTTAATTAACTTCTTTGGTTCTGTAAACCATGTTTGAAAAATTGTAGGACAGTTTCCTGATTCCGCTAATGATACAAATGTGTCTGTTGCATATGTATAACTTGCAGGTTCAACATATACATCACTGTGCTGTTCGTTCATTGTCTCTTTGTACTTTTCAAAATTCTTAACATCATCAACCAAATCTGCTGACGGCCAAATACCTAATGAAAGAACTGTCTTTCCTTCTTTCTCTGCCTTTTTCTTGGCTGAATCCTTGTCCCCTGAACTTCCACATCCTGCAAACATTGTTGTTGTCAACGCGGCAATTAATGCCAAACTAAGTAACTGTTTCTTTCTCATATAAATACTCCCTTCTACATTATATAATAATATATTAATCAAGTTTAACGTTAAACTCAATTATGAATATAATATACCGACGTGCCTTCTACAAACTCCCCAATCAAAAGAACTATAAACTAATTTGTAAGTTTGTTATACCGTTTAACGTTAAACTAATAATAACATTGTTTATTTTATTTGTCAATATTTACAATGGAAGCAGATTAACTAATATTTATGCCCTATTTTTCAATAAAAACGTTACTAATTTTAGTAATATTGCACAATTAGTATATTATCTTTGTTTATTAATTAACAATTATGGATGTTAAGGGTTGAGATTTTATTTTAAATATTATACTTAAGTATTACCTTTGATAAACTTTTTGGCTCCTGATATTTAAACCTTGAGATTAATCTTGGTCTGGTTTCAAATATTATATTTATATTTCAATGTTATTTTACTTTTATAATTCCATAACAAAAAATTTACCTTAAGACTAAGCTCAAATACTTTTTCTTAAGGTAATTTTTTTAACTCTTTATAAATTTTATATTTTATGATGTTGTGGTCAAAAGCCACAACTTTGATTTTCATATCGTGACGAGTTCCAAAGTCTTTCACCCATTTATGAGCAAGTTCATGTGTTCTTAGGTCTTTTTATCCTGGCATCATTATGTTGCATTACTGTTCCATAAAACCAATTACACATCCATTATCAGAAAATGAGATTGATATTGAAACATTATCCTTTGTTCCCGTGTATTCTATCATTTCATATTTATTTTTATCATCATGAATATATCCTACAGTTTCGACTCCGGAACTTTGCAATTTTTCTATGTACTCTTCAATCTCTTTCTTGCTTATACCATCTATAAACAGTGAATACATTTTATTCTCTTTATCTTCCGTATAAGAATATGAGTCTGCATTATTGAGTTCCGGAAAACCTTCTGTAAAGCTATTATCCGGCCATTTCTTTAATGTCCTTATTTCATTCTGACTTTCATCGTCTTCCATATATCTTACGTTACTCATCTTCATTTTATTCTTTGGTTCATTGCATCCAACAAGCGATCCTAAAATTATTAAAATAGCAATTGTTGAAGCAATTATTCTTTTTCTATTCATTTTTAACCCCCTTTATAAAATATATGAACACATTATACTATAATGCTTTGCAAAATAATTGAATTTTCTTGGCTAATTATTGTCTATACTTGTTAGATTTTTCACCTTCTAATTTTTCTAATCTCAAATTATCAAATTCGATTTGCATCTAAATATCTAATTTCATAACCGCATATTCTATCATTGTATATCTATTCAATAGTTTTCTTAGCATATTTCTGATAAATAAAATACGAAATAATTCCTGTTGCAAATTCTGCTATGACAAATGACATCCACACTCCGTTTGCTCCCATAAACCGGCTTAAAATAAAAGCTGTCGGTATAATCACTATCACATAACGAAGTAACGATATCATCAATGAAGGATTTCCCATTCCTAAGCCTTCTAATGCTCCACTGGAAGTAACTGATACTGCAGAAATTATAAATCCAAAACTAATTATATGAAGTGCCAAGACACCAATTCGGATTGTTTCAGGATTTGTGGTAAACAAACCTATAAGCTGAGATGGAATAATCCATGAGAGCAACATTCCGAGCGCCATTATTAAAGCTGTTAATTTTAATGTCGTGCGATAAATCTTCTCTACACGCTTATGTTCACCTGCTCCATAGTTGTATCCAACAAGTGGTCTGATTCCCTGTATAATTCCATTTGCACTAAGATAGATAAATGTCTGAAGTTTATAATAAACCCCAAGTACAAGTACATATTTGTCTGAAAATTCTGCGAGGATTCCGTTTAACGCAGATATTAAAAATGACGGTAATGCCATATTTAATGTTGCTGGAATTCCTATTCCATATAATCTCTTTAACAATTTAAAATCCGGCTTTAATGATTTTCTTTCTATTTTTACAGGAATTGGTCTCGCAAAGTACACAATTATATAAACTAACAGCGAAATAACCTGTCCTATTCCTGTCGCATAGGCTGCACCTGAAATCCCCATTTTAGGAAACGGACCAATTCCAAAAATCATTAGTGGGTCCAGAATTATATTTGTTGCAAATCCGCAAATCATACTAAACATGGAAACTTTCATTTGTCCCACAGCCTGAAAAATCTTTTCCAATGTAATACCTACAGTGCTTGCCACACTAAACATGAATACTATGTTTGCATACTCTAAGGACATAGAAATTATATTTTGATTATTTGTAAACATCTTTAAAAACGTTGGCATAAACGCTGTACATAAAATTGTCAATAGCAATCCATGTATAAAGTTCAAGACAACACCCTGTGTAGTTGCTTTATTTGCCATTTTCTTATCCTGCGCTCCAAGATAATACGCAACTGTCGAATTTATTCCAATTCCTATACCGACACCAATTGATGTTATTATGTTCTGAACAGGGTATACAAGTGCCAAAGATGTCATTGCGTTCTCGCTTAATTTTGCCACAAAGAAACTGTCTACTATGTTATACATCGAGTTTACTGCCATTGAAATAACCATAGGCAGCGACATCGACAATACTAATGGCAAAATTTTCTTTTCTTTCATAAAACTCTGATCCATTTTATCCTACCTTTCTTTTTTGCTAATTGTTTATAACAATAATAAAGCCACACAACTACTTCTGTAATTGTGTGGCGAAAAAAGATTTCTCTCTAAAAATCCACCCCTTAAAGGTTTTAATCCTTTGATATATTAATATTGTTTATTTATTATGTCAAGATAGAATATCGATTCCTATCTCCATAGAATATTTGAGTTATCTCTATAGAATATTTAACTCATCTCCGTAAAATATTTAATCCATATCTATAAAATGTTTAATGCATCTCCATAGAATGTTTAAGCTATATCTATAAAATGTTTAACTTATCTCTATAAAAAATATGCTAACACTACTATACCCAATATGATTCTGTACCAGCCAAATATCTTGAAATCATGTTTCTTTATGTAACTCATTAAAAATTTAATTACAATGATTGATACTGTGAACGCTATTACCATTCCCCATATGAGAATTGCAAGCTCAGTGTGTGTAAAGTTAAATCCAAATTTTATTATTTTGATTGCACTTAAGCCAAACATTACAGGCACTGCCATAAAAAATGTAAATTCCGCTATAGCAACTCTTGATATCCCCATCAACAAACCACCGATGATTGTTGAGCCTGAACGGGATGTTCCGGGAACAATTGAAAGCACCTGAAATACACCGATTAAAAATGCATCCTTGTAACTTATTTCTTCTAATGTATTAATTCTTGCAACTTTATTTTTATTTCTATTTTCAATAATGATAAATGCTATACCATAGAAAATTAATGCAATTGCAATTACTACAGGTGTATGAAAATGTGCTTCAACATAATCATCAAACAACAGTGTAACCACTGCACCCGGAATACATGAAACAACTACCTTAAACCATAATGAGAATCTGTCTTTTTTAATTATAGATTGAGATTCTTTTGGCATTTGGAAAGGCCACATTTTATTCCAAAAAATTACTACAACCGCTAAAATTGCTCCCAACTGAATAACTACAAAAAACATTTCCTTAAATGCATCACTTACATTTAACTTGATAAACTCATCTACCAAAAGCATATGACCTGTACTGCTGATAGGAAGCCATTCCGTAATTCCTTCAACAATTCCAAGGAAAACAACTTTAAGCCATTCAATAAACTCCAACATATAAAGTCCTCCAATTTTATTTACTTGTTAATTCGGAAAAAGATTTTATACCTACAGTTTACGAAAGTATTTTTCTTAAATAAAATTTTTTCTCTATTTAAATCAGTCTAAATAAATCTGTAGATATTTTTTAATTATCTTTTCACACAACTTCTTCATTATAGTACAGCAGTGTTTCTAATAAAAGTAAATTTTTTCTTAATAATTTTTGTTTACTGAAAATAGCTTTTGTATTCTATTTTATATTTGCTGTCAGGGAACAAATATTTATGCAGCTCTATAAAATAATCGTCAGTCATGCTGGCAATAAAATCTACAACAATCTGATTTTCCTCTTCATCAAGATAATTTTTATGCTTATAGTACTTTAAATTTTCATTTATGAACTTAATATGGTGCTTGTAAATTATTGAATCTGTGCTCTTGTTATGAACATCATCCAATAATTTATAATACATTTCCTTAAACATTGGTTTAATAATTTCATTGTACTGCTCTTCAAGTTTCTTGTTGTTATATATAACTTCGTAATTTTCTCTTTTTGCAGTTTTCAAATCATTATATACAGATTTGCTTAACAATATGTAATCTTTTCCGTAGCTGTTTTCCAAAATATCAACAGTCATATTATTAATTATTGCGGCATTTTCCGCACCTATTTTATTAGTCTTAAACTGATAATTTTTGTCGATTATTTTTGCAATTCTTGCATCCTGTCTGTCCTTTCCAAGATATGCAACAATATCACATATTCTTACCACACATGCCTCAAGTGTAAGCGGTACAAGACGTGAAATTGCATCGTGACCGATTACATAACTGTCCTCTACTTCCCTGTCATATTCAGCAAATGTTTTTCCAAAGTGCGGACGATATTCCTGTTGCTCAAATTCACCATTATGGCATAGAATTCCATCTAAAGTCTGAAGTGAGACATTTCTTGCAAACATATTTTCAAGAACCCTTACACTCTGTACATTATGATTAAAAAAACGTCCGGTTTCATTCTGAAGTAATTCGCTTAAAAATCTTTCGCCTGCGTGGCCAAATGGTGTATGCCCAATATCGTGTCCCAAAGAAATGGCTTCAATTAAATCAAGATTAAGTCCAAGCACCGCGCCTATATTTCTCGCAATTCTTGACACAAGCTGAACATGCAAAGCTCTTCTTGTAATATCATCATTACTGTAAAATGAAAACACCTGCGTTTTATCCGCATAACGATTGTAATATGGCAAATGAATAATTTTCTCAATATCACGCACAAATGCCGGTCGCCATAAATTAGGATTGTCGTGTTCCATATTTCTTCTGATTACCATATCATCATTGCATCTGTAAGGATTAATTTTTCCCTGCTTTCTGTCGTCTTTAATTCGCTCCTGCAATTCTATACTTAACTGGTCATATTTTAAATTTTCGTTTGACTGTTCCTTCTTTAACTCCATTTTACCTCCCATCAAAATCCATAATTTTCCGGCAATTATTTTTGCCCACATGATATAAATATAACTTTCGCTCTTATTTTATATCTGTCTGATACAACTAAAGAACTCATGGCTGATATTCCAGCGTTCTTTCGCTCTTAATAAATATCCGCCTGATACATATCAAATTACATTTTATAATCAAATGAAACCCTGTTTGTTACATGTGGATTATATTTTTCACCCATTCTCACATGCTCAGGATAGCTTAAATATTGTCCAAGAACGCTTTCGTCTTCCAAATCCATCTCAATCATAAGGTCCATATTTGCCGGACGGTCCACGCAATTTTTATGAATCTTTACATCCTTTATTCCATCAAATGCATTCTTTATTTTGTCAAATGCCTCACAATATTCTTTGTAATGTTCTTCTTTAAAAAAATCTTTTTCAAATGTAAATATAACAAAATGTTTAATCATTATCCCGTCTCCTTCTCTGCTATAATCTATGCTTTTATTTTATCAAATTATATCAATAAAAAAAGCCCTCTTATTTATCAATAATAAGATGACTTTAAACATTTTATGTAATGTTAAGCGGCATATTAATATTCTCCGCGATATCAACTAGTAGTTTAAATGCCTCCAAAAATGTAAACTAACATTTCTTCAGACATTGCATTGCTTTTCTTGAGTACTCAACTCCTACTACATTCTCTCCCTGAATGTTTCTCCATCTGTTAATTAATCTTAAAAAATCTTCAGATGTTACGCATTCTTTTCTTTCGCTTTCAAATTTTTCCGTAAGTGTTTTAGCCATACTCCCATCCTTTCTCACCTCAACCAATAATTGCATTAGAATCTACCCCTTAAATCCCTTACAACAATCTAAGTATAGTATAAATAGCCAAATTGTCAATTGAGTTTTTGGTTATTTTTCATATATTTCGATAATATTTCATATATGCAAGTCATATTTCTCTCTAAATCTACTTTTTAACAGTGGTAATTTTTTCATATATAAAAGCCCTGTCATATCAGCCAAAAACCATCCTATAGGTACAGATATCCATATTCCAATGACACCAATCTTAGGAATCGCTGATAATGCATATGCAAGCACAACTCTTGTCCCAAGTGAAATGATTGTAAGAATCAAGGACATTTCCGGTTTTCCAACTGCCCTATAAAATCCATAAAGCAAAAATAATATGCCAATTCCAATATAAAAACTTCCTTCAATTCTTAAATATCCTGCTCCCACTTTTATAATTTCAGTTCCATCAGACACAAACAGGCCCATAAATTTTTCAGCAAATATAAACACTACTGCACTCACGCACACACAAAAAACAGATGCTGCAATCATAGACTGCTTCCAGCCATCCTTTATTCTTCTGTGTTTACCTGCTCCATAATTTTGCGCAACAAAAGTTGATACTGCATTGCCAAAATCCTGTACCGGTGAATATGCTAAAGTATCTATTTTTACTGCTGCCGCAAATGCCGCCATAACTATCGTTCCGAAACTATTTACCAATCCCTGCACAAGTAAGATTCCAAAATTCATAACCGACTGTTGCAAAGCTGTTAATATAGAAAGATTTGCCAGTTCCTTAACAATATTCATATCAAATTTTAAGTGCTTGAGCTTAATTCTAAAATGTGTAGATTTTAAAAGTGCATAGATGGTTATTCCCATTCCTGAAACATACTGTGAAATCACGGTAGCTTCAGCTGCTCCGGCAACTCCAAGATTGAATTTAACTATAAAAATAAGGTCCAGCACAATATTAAGAACCGCTGAAACCCCAAGGAATACCAGTGGCATTACTGAATTTCCTATAGCTCTAAGCCCATTTCCAAAAAAATTGTAAAAAAATGTTGCAATTATTCCAATTCCAATAATAAGAAGATACTGTTTTGTAAGCTTCGTTATTTCAGTTGGAATCTGCAAAAACTTAATTATATTATTAATTTCCGCGAAAAATATAAAAGTTATTAACAAAGTAATGCTGCCTATTAACACAAATGCTAATACAATTCCATTTTTCATTCGGTCATAATCTTTTTTCCCAAATTCCATAGAAATGAAAGCTCCGGCTCCCATGCTTAATCCCAATATTATCGAAGTCAGAAATATCATCAAAGTGTATGATGCCCCTACCGCTGCAAGCGCATCATTTCCCACATATCTTCCAACTATCAATGTGTCCGCAATATTGTAACACTGCTGCAAAATATTTCCTAACATAAGAGGCAATGCAAATTTAATTAATTTTCCTGTTATATTTCCCTTCGTCAAATCCATATGCAAAACTTACGGTCACAATTATTTGCTATTTAAGTTGCGACCTTACTCCATTTTCCGTAATTTTTTTAATAAATTTTGTCAAAAAAGAAACCCAGAATTACATACCTTCGTCAATGCAATCCTGAGTTTCCATATGAGCAAGCCACCGTCCTAGCCTGTCTCGATTTCTTACTAGTATTATAGCATAAAATGGGTGTTGAGGGAATAGATTTGAAATTTATTTGCAAAGATTTTATGGATTTTTTATAGCAAAATTTTATGACATTTTTTGTGTTGTTGTAGTACTTTGTGTTTCTATATTAAGCGGGTAAACTTGGGATTTAATTCAATAAAACTTAAGCACTTTCTTCAAATCTACCAATCGCCTTCTCCCTCTTCCATCATTTCATCTATTGCATCGTCAACACCATCTGCATAATCATCATCTTCATCATAGCGGTCATAATCATAGTCGTCATCTGATATTACATCATCATATCCATCGTCGTATGAGTCATCATAATAATAATGTTTTTTAGAGCTATTTGAATAATTATAAGTTTTTCTTGTTGTCTCTCTTTCATATGTGTCGCTGTTGCTAGTTGGTTTCTGAATATTATTTATGATGTCATAACGGGTTGTCTCTTCTTCGTAGGTTTCATCATTTTCTGTTGTATCATTTTCCAAATCAGAAAAATCATAATCAAGCCCATGCTCTTTCATATGACGATAGCAATAATCAAATCCTTTTTCTTTATTAAAATTACAACCGGGCTCTGCGCATGTTTTTATGTTAGTGTAAATTGATTTAAAGCCGTATATTAATCCAAATATGGCTACTATTAATATGACAAATTTTATAACTGAAGTTGATTTGTTGTTTTTCATGGTTGAATCACCTCCACCATTTTGTTTGCCATAGTTATCGTCATTGTTGTCAACTTTATTGTTGTTGCTATTACTCTTGTCATTATTGTTGTTGTTATTACTCTTATCATTATTCTTGCTGTAGGTCCTGCCATTGTTTTCCTCATTGTTATGATATCTGGAACTACTATCTTCATAATCTCCATACTGTTTTCTCTGGCTATTCTGATTTCTTGTTTCGTTCATAAAGCGATATTCCATGCCTCTTTCAAATGTATTTAATTTACCATCTTTATTAAAATCAAAAAACTTGTCTAACGGTCCATCTGCCTTTCCATTCCAAATTCCCATAATTAACCTCCAATCATGTGTTATAAATATTTTACAAATTGTGTGGTAAAAGAATGTTTTTCTTTTATTGAGGTAATTATCACATATTTGGTGTCCAATAGATGGGACTTGTAGGGGAATATTTAAAGATTTAATTGCAATTTAAACTGCTAGTTTTTCCATGCTACTACTTTTGCAAACTAGCAGTTACCTTTGCAACCAATTTTTATATTTATTCGAAACTACAAGGTTCTATCTACCATATTTTAGTAGAAATTATAAGTTATTCAAACCTGATTTAGATGCTTGTCGTAAAGCTATCTACACATTAGTAGAAATTATAAGTTATTCAAACTTTCTTCCGGGGATGAGTTAATTGTCAATCTACACATCAGTAGAAATTATAAGTTATTCAAACACTAACGACAGATTAAATCCACTCGATCTACACATCCGTAGAAATTATAAGTTATTCAAACTTCCAGAACGGTCTATCATCGTATTTTATCTACACATCCGTAGAAATTATAAGTTATTCAAACCTAATAGCACAGTCGCTTTATTTGACTATCTACACATCAGTAGAAATTATAAGTTATTCAAACTTGACGGATAAAGTTGACTTGGTTCCTATCTACAAATTAGTAGAAATTATAAGTTATTCAAACGACAGAAGAAATGGAGCAGGTCAATCAATCTACAAATTAGTAGAAATTATAAGTTATTCAAACTTGGCTCTTGTATCTACATTTATTTCTAATCTACAAATTAGTAGAAATTATAAGTTATTCAAACATTTAAATATTGCTCAAATTGTGGGAATCTACAAATTAGTAGAAATTATAAGTTATTCAAACTGTGATCAATTCCCTGATTGCGATTCCTATCTACAAATTAGTAGAAATTATAAGTTATTCAAACAAATCGTATGAGGCACAATGTGAAGAAAAATCTACAAATTAGTAGAAATTATAAGTTATTCAAACGAAGCCCAAAGCAAACGCCACTATTTATCTACAAATTAGTAGAAATTATAAGTTATTCAAACCTTATAAATAACATTTCTACTTCTCTATCTACAAATTAGTAGAAATTATAAGTTATTCAAACCATGTCCCATAATCATACCTCCTAAAAATCTACAAATTAGTAGAAATTATAAGTTATTCAAACGTTAAAGGTATAGATGTTGACGATTAATCTACAAATTAGTAGAAATTATAAGTTATTCAAACGATGAACGTATGCAGCGGGGCGATAAATCTACAAATTAGTAGAAATTATAAGTTATTCAAACACCATGTGTTGTACTTTTGGAGTTTACATCTACAAATTAGTAGAAATTATAAGTTATTCAAACATTCAAGAAAAAAGAATTAGTAAGTAAATCTACAAATTAGTAGAAATTATAAGTTATTCAAACCGCATAAGTAGAATTATATGTCACTTTATCTACAAATTAGTAGAAATTATAAGTTATTCAAACTAAATCACCTTCATGTTGGACTATTTATCTACAAATTAGTAGAAATTATAAGTTATTCAAACGGTAGTGGGTGGAGCGTATTTAATTAAATCTACAAATTAGTAGAAATTATAAGTTATTCAAACTTTGTGCCACATAGTAACACCGTTATATCTACAAATTAGTAGAAATTATAAGTTATTCAAACTGTACCTATAAGTTTAGTCAAATCTAAATCTACAAATTAGTAGAAATTATAAGTTATTCAAACTAATGCAAACACAACTGAGCAGACTCAATCTACAAATTAGTAGAAATTATAAGTTATTCAAACTCGAACGCCAATATCGCTTTTTACCTTTATCTACAAATTAGTAGAAATTATAAGTTATTCAAACCTGATTTTTTAACTTATGTTGTCGAAATCTACAAATTAGTAGAAATTATAAGTTATTCAAACATAGATGAACGTATAGAAGAATTAGTGATCTACAAATTAGTAGAAATTATAAGTTATTCAAACTATTTTGTGTTAAATGATAAAAGAGAACTATCTACAAATTAGTAGAAATTATAAGTTATTCAAACGCAAAAATTGTACTTAATGCACAGACATCTACAAATTAGTAGAAATTATAAGTTATTCAAACTATCTGATATACCTAAACGCGGATTATATCTACAAATTAGTAGAAATTATAAGTTATTCAAACTTTTCGGTGATGTTCTATTTATTTCAATCTACAAATTAGTAGAAATTATAAGTTATTCAAACTTTAAA
Source organism: Eubacterium sp. LMAG:50 (assembly GCF_008680265.1). NCBI lineage: Bacteria > Bacillati > Bacillota > Clostridia > Eubacteriales > Eubacteriaceae > Eubacterium > Eubacterium sp. LMAG:50. Next base: position 256,787 of record NZ_NALP01000007.1, read on the forward strand.
TGGAATTATAAGTTTTTTCGAATCTACAAATTAGTAGAAATTATAAGTTATTCAAACCATTTTATAGATTTGGCAAGCTGTGAATCTACAAATTAGTAGAAATTATAAGTTATTCAAACGTTACTTACCCAATTGACACAAGTAAATCTACAAATTAGTAGAAATTATAAGTTATTCAAACAAATAAAAAGGGTGGGAGGGTTGGCAAATCTACAAATTAGTAGAAATTATAAGTTATTCAAACCTGCAGGAAAAAGCATTCAAGGATATTGATCTACAAATTAGTAGAAATTATAAGTTATTCAAACTGTACCTATAAGTTTAGTCAAATCTAAATCTACAAATTAGTAGAAATTATAAGTTATTCAAACCTCTCGTAAAAGCTGATGCCAATGAAATCTACAAATTAGTAGAAATTATAAGTTATTCAAACATCAACAAACGCAAAATCCTGGTCTTATCTACAAATTAGTAGAAATTATAAGTTATTCAAACCTTGTCGCTCTGCTCCAATAATCACCCCATCTACAAATTAGTAGAAATTATAAGTTATTCAAACTCCTACATTGTCATTATTCACAATTTTGAGTTGAATTTTCTTTATATTTATATATTTTTTTATTTATTTTGCACATAATTTTGTTGAATAACTTTTATTTTAATTAATTAAGACTTAGGTTTGCATTATGTTATTATAAAGAAATCTTTCTCATCATTTTTTGCATAACCAAATCTAAGTACTTCACAACTTGAAGACAGTTTGAATATAATAACACTATCCTGTTGTGTAAAACATTTTTCAAAACGATTTTTTATATCAGTAACTATATTATCAACTATACGTTTGCTATTGTCAATTTCAAATACTGAATATTGTAATCTATGACCAAATTTGGATAAATATTTTGAAAATTTAGTTCTCAGTTTATCATCTGATATATCGTAACTCACCACTATCATATATTCTTCTCCCCTTTTTTCTAATGTACTTCAAACCTCGGCAATTCCTCAACACTTTTCATTTTCATAAAAAATCTATAATATTTTTGTATATAAACAAAAATTTCATCTTTATATTCCAGAATATCTTTCATGAGAAACTGTATATATTTCGAATTCATTTTATACTTTAATACCCATCTGTTATCATACACTTCAAAATCTTCTTTTTTACATTGTTCTAAATTAATTGCCTTTCTAACTGAATAATCCACAATTGGACGCATTGGTTCCATCAAATCACATACTAAAGATTTTCTCATATAAAAACATTTATGAAATACTCCATAATAAGTATCAAACCCATATATTTGTAATATTGCATCTACAATATTAAACAACATTGTGTATCCTATATCCAATGTAACATTAATATAGTCATTTTTTATTCTAGGTTTTCTTCCATTCCACTTAACATTGTTAAACACCCTCGTAAAGTAAACTCTTGCAGCATTTCCTTCTATTCCCATTACTTCCAAATAATTTAAAGGTTCATTTAATTTGTCAATCATATCTTGAAGAAATTCTATTCCTTCTTTTATTTCCTCAGTCTTTTTTCTTATATTTTTCAAAGTATCCATTTGATTTGCTATCTTATTTTGTTCTATCTTTCTGCCTATGTCATTTTGAGTGTATTCATATTGACGTTTTCTAAGCATTGTGTTTCCTTCCATTCTGCTTCCTATTATTTCATATACTCTAAACGTAGTTGACATCAAACAAATTGCAAATCCAAATTTTTTGCTGCGTTGAATCAATCCACTAGTTATTGATATATTTCCAACCACACATACCATAAATAATCTATAGCATGTAGACTGGTGTTTTATTTTTCCCTCTTTGTCCTTTATTACAATGTTATCATTTGAAAATGATAATTTTTCACCTGTATTAGTAAACAAGAATATTATTTGTTTTTTGCTAAAATCATTTGCACTTAACATATTATTCCCCTCGATTCATAGCTCTATCACATGCATCCTCATATATACAATTTCGGCATTTTAATCCATTAACTTGATGATATTGTTCTATATCAAAATTTCTCATATCATTAATTGTATTTTCAAATTTTTCTTTCATTGATTTATCTTCATCAGGTAATTTGATTTTATATATTTTATTATCATCGCAACTTCTAATTTGAAGTTTTGAAACATTATATCCCATTTCTGTCATACAATAATATTGAGCATATAATTGAAATACATATCCATCATAGATTTCTTTTATATGTTTTTTTCTTTCTACTAAAAGCTCCTTTTTCTTATCATAAATATCAATTTTACCAATTATTCTAAACTTTTCAGAATATACTTCTAACGAAGTAATCTTATCAGAACTTGTTGAATACTTATTTTTATCTATAGTTTCATGTGATTTTGTCCCATTAAGCTGATATTTCGATTGAAACATCAGCTTTTCCTGATTTCCATATAAATTATGAAAATAAATGGAAACTGGGCAAAATATAAAATCATTTATATTTGAAATTTTAATAATATCATCCATTATAAATACCTTTTATTTTGTATAAAATCAAACCAATCATTATGAGATATTTTTAGTGTTTTCCTAGGAAACTTTTCGCCTTCCTTCCAATTATTTTTGATTTGTTTTACTTCATACAATCCTTTAAGTGCTATACAATATGCTCCATTTGCATCTGCATCCAGAGGTAATTTTTTATTTTTTTCTTCTGAATTATAAAATTCTCCTGACTCATTTAATACCGGTGAAATAATTTCATCATATTCAATTGAATTATTATCAGGTAAACTATTTCTCATTTGCACAATATACTTAACTAATTTTTTCATTTCTTTGCAGAAATTATTTTTATTTTTAGTTTCTAATGTCTCCACCTGTTCTAATATATCTTGTTCATTATCATATTGAATGTTATACTGCTCCATTAATTTAATTATTTCATTCGTTAAATTAACATTGTCCGGTGAATTCCATTTGCCATTCCTATACTTTCTTATTTTTCTTGTTCCATTAGAATAAATTGTCCATTCATTTTTTGCTAATTTAACATTGTGCGTTATGAAATTTGTATAATCAAATTTTAAAGCAAACTTTTGTCTGTTCTTATCATATTTGATTGAATCAAAACTTGTCACAAATTTTTCATCATCCATTTCTTTATAATTGAAAACGGATACAAAACCTGTAGTTGGATCAATTTTTGAGGTATATGCTGCCGGAACATAAAAAATATATCCACATTGTCTTCCTAATTCTTTCAAACTTTTAGGGATATATGTCATTTGATATCCTTTTAATACTCCTCCTTCTTCGTTTACTGCTTTATTTTTATCAACTAAATAATTTAATTTACTTATCAACATATTTTCAAATTTCTGGTATACTTGACGTTCAACTTTAAATCTCCCCCTCTTAAATCCCATATTTAAATCTTCCATAGCAATTATCGCATTATATTTTAATACTAAGCTTGTTATTTCATGAATAACCAAAGACAAATATCCTTCTTTTATATCTTTGATTTTTCCAATTTGTTTCCAATTCTTTCTGGCACTGTCACGTTCACTTTCTCTTTGTTTTAATTTTTCCTTATAGTTCACTCCATTAATTATGTTGAAATTCTTCTGCTCTATAATATTTCCATGTAAATCAATTACTGAAACATAAATAAGATTTCTTTCTCCTCTGTCTATACCAATAATATGCATATCATTATTTTCAGCAATATTCTTCAATGCAATATCATTTACAGGTGAATAATTTTCTGCATTACAATTTATCTTTATAGGTAAATGGAGAAAATATTTATCTACAGTATATCGATAATCTTTTACAATATCGTAATCAGATGTAAAGTACTCAACTTTACCTTCATCTATTAATTTCTTTGCTTCATTTGATAATTTTACTTCTCCAATTTTATTAAAATACTTATAAAGTTCTGTGTATACTTCATCAGGTATAGTCTTTCTTTCTTCATTTTCTTTTTGTTCATTGTAACCTTTATTTACTAAAATACTTCCTTTTTTATGAATAATAGGTTGCTTAATGCTTGATTTTCTGAAAAATACTTCGGCATTTCCATCCAATTTAAGTACAATATTTTTTAAGTTTTCTTCGCTAAACAAATTTTCAAAATACATAGTATGAAGATTTTTAGTTCCAGTGCTTTTATCTGAAAAATCCTTATTATATATTTGGAATAAATATAATTGTCCCTTTTCATTCATCTCATCTATATCTTTTTCATCTATATAGGTCCACTGAATTGTATATGCCTGCTTTTCAATCTCTTTATAAAAATCATTTATATCTTCGTATGTGGATGTTTCTGAAAACTTAAATTTATATCCTTTCCATTCATCTCTTTTATTAATACACTCCTTAAAATAATCAATTAATTCTCTACAATAATTTACATCAAAATTCTTACTAGATTTAATATGCTTTTTCTTTTTATATCCATCTAGTATATATTCAGAAGTTTTATACGTCGCAATTCCCTTTTTAGAAAGAAATGCCTTTGGAAGCATTAAATATGGTTTTGGTAAAAACATATACACCATTTTTTTATAATCGCTGTCGCTTTTTTTCTTGTGTCCTTCAATAACTGTTTTGTCCGGCTTATTTTTTGCATTGAATATTCCAATATAATACTTATTTTCACGAATTAAAATAATAGCATTATTATCATACTCCTTAGTTTTTGACCATCCACTTGCTAATGTAGGGATTCCAAAATTGAGCTTTATTTTTTCTTTGCTATAAGGCTTTTGAGTTATATAATTTCGTACTTTGTCATATATAGATTTAAGCGGTTCTAACTCATAATATATATCTTCTATTTCAGTATAAAACGCCATATCTTTATCTACTTCTTCATCAATAATAAACATTTTTATCCAATGATTTATACTCATTATTAAATCTAAAACACGCTTTAATTCTTCTCCGCTTTCTTCATCTTCTATTAAACTTATATCTTCGTTATTTGTTAATTGAACAAGTTCTTTATTTTCTAATTTTTCATTTATATTAACAATATATTCTTCTGCCTTTCTTTCTATAGAATTACTGTTATATTTATTAATTAATTCATTTATATTCTGTAAACTTCTATATTTATCTTCTTTCATTAATTTCTCTATCTTTTTTTCTTTTCCTGCGCTACTTCCTGTTGTATTTTCCTGATAAAATGCTTTTATAGAATCTCTAAGTATGCTCCAATTTCGACACATAAACAAAGATAAATTTTCATAATTTTTTTCACATACATATATTTTATTTAAATCATAGCTTGTTACATCTTCACTGATTTTCCTTATTCTATCTAAAACCTTTTTTTCATTTAACTTGTATAAAAAACCATTGACTAAGTCATAAACTTCTTTATCACTTTCTAACATTTTAGGTACTTCGAATGTTGACTCATCAATACTCAATATCTGTTTATGCATTCTTTTGAGTCTATATTTTGCAGCCTTTTTTTTATATTTTTGGCAATATAAATTCATATGTGCATTCACAATTCCACATATATCATTGTAGAATCTTATTCCTTTTTGATTTATTAACATACCATAGAAATCAAAATTAAAAATACTATTTAATGTAAATCCATCTAAGCCATCTACATTATTATTTTCTATTGTTATAATTTCTTTTTCCGCATCTTCCTTTATCTTGTTATAAATTAGATAATTTTGATAAAAAATCCATGCATTTTCATTTACAATTCTGTAGCAAATTGAAGTAGACTTATCATCTGCAAAAATGTTCTCTCGATTTGTGAAAAAATCTGTAAAGGATGAAGTAAATTTATTAAATAAGTTTACTGTGTTTAATCTTTCTTCTTTTTCGGTATTACTTATTTTTTGTTTATTTATAAATTCAGGTAAAATATCAGATAATAATTTTGCATTAAACATCTTTTTATAATCATCATTAGATTTAAAGAGTTTATTTAATTCCGTTCTTTTTTTCATTTGAATGTTTTCTAATTCATTTTTCGTTTTATCTGAATTATTAATATAGTTATTATCTATTGCGTCAAATAATTCCCCCCATTCTATAGTTTTGGCTAAATTTCCTGACAACATATTACTAATAAAGTATCTATAATAATCATCCATTATTTCCTTCAACTCTTGTCGCTTTTCACTTCTTATCTTATCTTCTGTAATTAATCCATTCTTTTCGATATTTAATTGTGTTGCTCCAATTGGAATCATTGTATTTTTTAATGTTTTTGATACATACGTTTGTCCTATAGTTTCACTAAATATTGTTTCATTTTTGTTCATTTTTGCTCCTCCTCTTTTATAAGATAATGTCAAAATTTTTAAATTAATTTATAAAAATATAACGCTTTTTGTAGCGTTATATACGATACATCAGACCAAATTATCTTAATCTACTGAAGTAGAAATTGTTAACTCAATCTTATTATATATATAACGTTATGTCAATTTATTTTTATAATTGCTTCTACCACTCATCACTTTCATCGTAATCTGAATCCCAATCTTCTTCCATCAGTTCTTCACTTTCTTCATCGTCGTCAAACTCGTCATCATCAAAGTCACTATCCATATCCTCATCAAATTCATCATCATCCTGGTAGTCATCTTCATCATCCATTAATAATCCTAGTTCCATTGCTCTTTCCCAAGCATTTAATTTTCCGTCTCTGTTAAAATCAAACATCTTATCTAAAGGTCCATCTACTTTTCCGTTCCAAAATCCCATAATTTGCCTCCTTATTTATACATTATTTCATTATTTGTACTATCATTTTCCATTTCAGCTACACCATAATTCTAATTCCAATAACTTCTTTAAAATTTAATTTCATCTACCGGTTTTACTAATTCACACAAAATTCCTCTTGGCATTTTGTAAAGCACTTTTCCAACTGCTGTGTCGCCAATTTTGTCATAAATACGTCCGGCGCTATATGACTCGCCAATGACTGTACTACAACTATTTGCCACATGCCCTACTTTTCCAATTCCCGGCATTTTTACAAGAATTGCTTCGTGGTCATATTTGTTGTCCGGTTCTTTCTCAAGAAACACTTCCATATCCTTTTCAAAAAATTCGTCACCTTCAAAAAATCCTGTTCCTGTAATTGTAAAATAAATCTTATCTGCCATCTTTTTTTCCTCCTTTATAGCTGCTATTTTTCTTTTTCCTTTTATGACTCCATTTTCTCACATTCACTGTCCCTTTTTCAGTACTCGATTTTGCTATTTTTTCGAAACTCTGTTCTGTTTTCACTTATTTTAAAGCATAAAAACAGCCCACAAGAGAATTTCATAATTTTAATTCGCCTGTGGACTTCTTTTGTTTGTTTTTGTTTGTCGACATATATTTATTTTTAAATTTATTTTTTTGATTAATTTGCCTTTAGTTCTATATTTACCTCTCCGCTACTTTCATCAACATTTACCTCAGCATTTATGCCCTCTTTTTCCATTTCATCTTCATTCATTTCGAGCTCGTACTTCTTGTCTTCGCCCTCGTAAATGTATTTTCCTTTGCCATTTTCTTTAATTTCTTTTTTGTCACTATTGTTATCCAAAAATACATGGACATGCTTTGTTATTCCATTTCCGGTTGCCGCATAAGACACAACATCTGTCATTGCAAATATAGCAAGCATAACTGCTGCAACTGCCACATAACGTATTCTGAATTTCTTTATTTTGTGATTATTCTTTTCCATATGTTCCACCTTTCTTAAACACTCGTCTGAAATATTTATTTTGTCAAACATTCCTTTATATTTATTCATCTAACCAATCTCCTTTGACCATACTTTTAATTTTTGCTCTAGCTCTCATAAGTCTTGTTTGAATTGTAGTCTCTTTTATATTTAATATTTCTGCGATTTCTTTTACTGAATATTCTTCGTAATAATACAAATGAACTACTATTCTGTATTTTTCGCCAAGCTTCATTACTGCATCATATAGTTCTGATTCTTCATCATTTTCAAAAGAAAATTCGGCATCTGATTTGGATTCTTCCAGCGAAACTATTCTTTTGTGCCAAAATGATGTACACATGTTTTTCGATTCATTTACAGTCACTCTTATAAGCCATCTTTTTGCATGTTCACCATCAGCAAATTCGCCTTTATATTGTAAAAGTTTTAAAAATGTATTCTGGACTATGTCTTCGGCATCATATTTGTTTCGGCAATAATTATAAGCAATTTTAAATACCATATTTGCATATTCCGATACAAATTCTTTGTACTTTTGCGTTTCCACTGCTTTCCTCCTTGTTGCTTTGAAAGATCTTTCTAATAATATAACAATTCAGGAAAGAATAATATCACATTTATTTTTTTGCCGGGTTGTGGCCTGCCTGTTTATCATGTTTCCCGGGCTTGTTTTATTCTCTAACTTGTATTATGTCATTTTTTTATTACTCATTTGGGAATTTTCAAAAGAGAAATTTCAAGCCTGCTTTTATTTTACATACCGTTAAAGCAACAATTTCCCCCTTTATTTCTAATCTACATAATCCGCGACCAGACTTTAAAATATAAAAAGGACGAAATCCCATAACAAAGATTCCATCCTTTTTATATTTTCTTTAATTCGGTTTTATTAAATTACAAGTTTTCCAAAACCGGTTTCCTTAACTCATTTATAAATTAAATTACAAGTTTTCAGAACCGGTTTTCCAATCAATCTAATTCTTCTTAAATTCTGTAAGCTCGATTCCTTCGTTTCTTTCTAATAAAAGTCTTATTGACCATTCATTTGTAAATAAAATCAAAGGATTTCCTTTCATGTCCTTAACTTTCTTAGTATCACTTGGGCATTTTATGCTGTTCAAATCTGTTGCAGGATCTTTAACCCATCTGATGTGACCGTAAGGTAATGGCTCAAGTCTTACATCACAGCTATATTCATTTTCCATTCTGTATTTTAATACGTCAAACTGAAGAGTTCCTACAACACCTACGATTATCTCTGACATTTCAAGATTATAATCCTGGAAAATCTGTATAGCACCTTCCTGTGCAATCTGTGTTACACCTTTCATAAACTGTTTACGCTTCATGGAATCAAGTGCTACAAGTCGGCAGAAATGTTCAGGTGCAAATGTAGGGATTCCTTCGTAAGTGAATTTTTTGCCCGGAGTACAAATTGTATCACCAATTGAGAAAATTCCCGGATCAAATACACCAATTACGTCTCCTGCATATGCCTCATCTATTACTTTTCTATCCTGCGCCATAATCTGCTGTGGTCTTGATAATTTCATTTTCTTTCCACTTTGTACATGGAACACATCTTTTGTGGCATCAAATTTGCCTGAACATACTCTCATAAATGCAATTCTGTCATGATGTGCCTTGTTCATGTTTGCCTGAATTTTAAATACAAATCCTGAAAACGGTTCTGTTATCGGATCAATTAATCCTATATCTGACATTCTTGGAAGTGGTGATTCTGTCATTTTTAAGAAATGCTCCAAAAATGTTTCTATACCAAATGTAGTTAAAGCTGAACCGAAGAATACCGGAGATAATTCACCTTTATCAACCAAATTCTGATCAAATGGTTCACTTGCTCCGTCTAACAATTCTACATCATCCATAAGCTGGTCATATAATTCATCCCCAACTTCACCTTTGAACGCTTCATCTTCTAAATCATAAGTTGTTTCTGCTGCACTTTTTGCACCACCGACAGATATTGCCTGAAACATTGATATTTTCTTTGTATCTCTATCGTAAACACCTTTAAATCTTTTACCTGAACCTATTGGCCAGTTAATTGGGCATGTCTTTATTCCTAAAACATTTTCAATTTCTTCTAAAAGTTCATATGGGTCTCTTGCTTCCAAATCCATCTTATTGATAAACGTGAAAATTGGAATATGTCTCATTACACAAACCTTGAAAAGTTTGATTGTCTGTGCTTCAACACCCTTTGATGCATCAATTACCATTACTGCGGAATCTGCTGCCATCAATGTTCTGTATGTGTCTTCTGAGAAATCCTGATGTCCCGGAGTATCCAAAATATTGATACAATATCCTTCGTAATTAAACTGCAAGGCTGAAGAAGTAACTGAAATTCCTCTTTCCTTTTCAATTCCCATCCAGTCAGAAACCGCATATTTTGAATTTGCCTTTCCCTTTACTGAACCGGCTGTGTTAATTGCACCTCCGTATAACAGAAATTTTTCTGTTAACGTTGTCTTACCTGCATCCGGGTGGGAAATGATTGCAAATGTTCTTCTGTTTTCTATTTCTTTTTTCAAATTTTCGTCCATTTTATTCTCCAAATGTTTATTTTAACTAAATTGTGCCGACATCATTATATGTTGTCGTGGCAAACTTCCCCGACTTTGATTCCTACGGATTGTTCCGTGCCAAGCACTCTCACAATTATATACAATTATTTTCTTTTCCACAAGACAACCTGCGTAATTTACTCAATCAGCGAATGTTCCATCATAAACTTTAATTTGCATTTTGTTACTCTTCCATCGAACTCGATTTCAAGCAAATCACCAGATATTTTAAGTACTTTACCTAAACCATACTTCTTATGCATAACTGTTCCTGTCAAATAAATTTCTTCTATTTTATCGGCATATTCAGACTCCGTAATTTTTTTGCGTTTCGTTTCCGTTTTCTGATAAGAAGTTGGTTTAGTTAAATCTATGCTATTTTTATAAGACGATGATTTTGACATACTTCGGGTTGACGATATACCTGTTATTCCATATATATCACTAGAATTTGCACTATTTTTATTTTCTATTCCAAGCAGTTCATTTGTAAATGTAGAACCGTCATCAAATTCAAATATGCAAAGTTCATTTTTTGCCCTGGTTACACCTACGTAATAAAGTCTTCTTTCCTCTTCATATTCTTTTGCTTCATCGTCTTTTTTCTTACTATTTTCATAATTTGCTATAACATTTTCAGGAAAAATTCCATCAACTGCATCCATTATGTATACTTTGTCATACTCTAAACCTTTGCTTGAATGAATTGTTGATAAAATAAATTTGCATCCATTATCGTAAGGCTTTTCTTTTATAAGCATCGCAAGTTCATCTAATCTGTTTATTAAAGCTAATGCAGACGGCTCATTATATGCGATTGCCTGAATTATACTTAATTTGCTATCCTTTATATTTGACCTGTCTAAATATTCCTTATATCCCATAGAATGTATAATTCTATAAATTGCCTTACCTCCACTTTCTTCAAGCATTCTTTTCAAATGTGTCTGCATCGATTTTATACTTTTTCGTGTTCCCGCGGGAACATCTCCATAATCAATGGCTGCATCCAAAATTGTAATTCCTCTTTCCTGACTTATTTTACATACTTGTGTTGCCACGGCTTTACTCATATAAGTATTTATCTTGTAAAACATTTGCATAAAAATTTCTGTATTCGTTGGCTCCATTGCAAATCTGATAATATTTTTTATGTCCATCACAACCCTATGCGAGAAAAAAGTCAGGTCAGCATTTTTTATCTTATATGGAATTTCTTTTCTTTCGAGTAAATCAACCAACGGAATAATACTTTCATTGTCTCTATAAAGAACTGCTGTTTCCGTGTCTGTATTTTCAGCCACTTTTGTCAAATATGTATATTGTGACCGTCGGTTTTTCAAATGAATTTTCTGTATGTCTGCCCCTGCTTCTCTAAATGCCTTCATGTGTTTTTCATGTCTAAATTTATTTTTTTGTATAAATCTGTCTGCTGCAGTAACAATTTTTGCATTTGACCTGAAATTTTCTTCCATTAGCAATACATTTGCGTCTTTATAATTTTTTTCAAATGAAAGAAGTGCCTCATGGTAGGCTGCCCTAAACCCATAAATACTTTGGTCTTCGTCTCCTACCATAAATACTTTTTTATATTTACTTGCAAGTAAGGCGATAATCTGATGCTGAATTTTAGAGGTATCCTGTGCCTCATCCACACAAATATATTTATACATTTCCTGAAAATATTCTAAAATCTGTGGCGATACTTTTAGCATAGTCAGGGCATACACCATTTGGTCATCATAATCCATAAGTGATTGCTTTTTCATTTCATCACAATATGCGCTATAAATTTTTAAAAGTGGTATGTCCTGTTCGTTACCAACTTTATCTATCTCTTCTTTTGAAAGCTGCATATTTTTTATGTATGTAATTAATGTGCTTATGTTTTTCAAATCGCTTTCTGTCGGATATTGATGAACGAGTTCTGTGTAAATTGCAGACAAAAGCTTTGTTTTATATCCCTCATCAGTCAACAAATCAAATGCTTTTTTCCCAACACATATTTCACAATATCCTATTATTTTTGCACATATTCCGTTTATGGTTCTAAACTCAAGTCTTGCAGCAAGTTCGTCTCCAAATATAGATGCAAATCTTTTTCGCATATCATTTGTTGCAGCCACAGTATATGTAACTGTTAGGATTTCTTCCGGACGAATTCCTAAGCAGTAAATCATATATCCTAATCTTGTAACCAAAACTGTTGTTTTTCCGCTTCCCGGCACAGCTAAAAGCAGTGTAGGTTTTTCAACGCTCTGCACTGCTTCTAACTGTTGTTTATTTAATTTTACATTGAATTTGGTAATAAATTCCTGTAATGTCATAATTTTTTTCCTCTCCCCATTTTCATCATTAGTTCCTCTACAATCTCACTATTCACTATATCAAAAATAAAGATAAAATTGTATACTTGTAAAAATAAAAATAACAAAATATTTTTTAATAAGTTATAATTATTCTATTATCAATCAATTTTTTTCTTAGAAGTGGGGTGAATTAAAATGGAATCAAAATTTCAAAAAAATATCAACAAATTATCCGATTCTTCTGACAATACCGCTAATAATGGAGACTTTATCAAGCGTGATTACGACCGTTCAATAAACATGTGGAATGATGTTTATTCTAATTGTAAAATTGTAGATTTAAAGGGAAAATCATTATCTGTTGAGCCTATGTTTGATATTTGCCTTGATATATTTGCAAGCAAATGCAAAAACATATTAGATTTTGGTTGTGGAACAGGAGATATTCTTTTTCAGTGCTATGAATTTGGAAATACAGATTCAGGACTAGGAGTGGATTTATCTGAAACAGGAATTGAATTTGCTAAAAAATTTGCTTCCGTAAACAATTATCACAATCTTGATTTCCAAATTGGCGATATTTCTTTTTTTGATAATTATAATAGTAATAGTTTTGATGGTATTATTTTGTCTAACGTTTTAGATGTTATGCCTAAGGATGTTGCTTTGAAAACTTTCAAAAGACTTACTGATTTACTCGCTCCAAAAGGGCTCATGTTTGTTAAACTCAATCCATATTATGAGAAATCTGATATGAAGGCATGGGGATTCACTCAGATAAATGATAATCTTTTCGAGGAGAATGGCGTTCTTAGATATCGTGAGTTGGATACTGCTTCATGGAAGCAAAGTTTTGAAAAACATTATGAGATTATTCGCTATCTTGAATTTCCTTATCCGTGGCAGGATGGTATGAACCGCTTGTTTTTACTTCAGAAAAAATTGTAAATATTGTAATAATTATTTTAAATAACGGAGTAGTTTGCCCATCTACATTGGGCAACTTCTTCCATTATCTTTTTCCATATCGCCTTTAACATATCTTGCATTAAATTCCATATTGATATCTCTTATTTCTCTCTTTCCATCAATGTAATCATTATACATTTCAGCAAGTCCGGCCATACATCCGTCACAGTTAGCCTCTATGTTTCCAAGCGACTCCTCAACTATCTTTTTTCTTTCTTCTCTTGTTGTATCTTTTATTAAATATCCTGACATGCTTTCTCTCCTAATATTATGTTATTTACGCTGTTCTAATTTTTATGTAATTATAATCTAATTTGCTTTTTCCCTTAATAATATGATATTTGCCCTCTCTTTAATCGACGGCTATTCGTTGCAAATTTTACTTTAAAAGAGAGCCAGATAAATCTGACCCTCTTTCTAGATTATACATTATTTACTTACTTTTACAACCTTTTTGCTACTCCATTTTCCTGCTACTTTCTTTCCGTTCACCACTTTGTATGCACGAATCTGAACAAAGTATTTTCCAGGTTTCAATTTTTTAAGAACAGTTTTTGCATTATTCTTTGTAATAGTTTTAATTTTTGCTTTTTTCATCTTTTTGTTAACTGAATATCTAATCTGATATCCTGTAACAGCTTTCTGTTTTCTCCATTTAATGATAACACTCTTTTTCTTATTAACCTTTGTTGTCACCTTCTTAACTTTGCCCGGTTTTGTAACAGAGTTATCATTGTCTGTTTTGTTTGTTGTATCAGAATTGCTTACATTTGTTGTTCCGGAATTATTTGTACCTCCCGGTGTTGTATCTGCCGGAGTTGTTCCGGAATTATTTACAACTGTAATTTCTTTTGCAACTTCACCTTCATATAATGTATTAAATGTTACTATAACTTCATATGTTCCTGCGTCCTTAATTTCAGTAACCGCAGCACCTGTAGTTTTATTTTTAAATGTAACTGTATAATACTGGTCTGATACAATTTCACCAGCTGCATCAGTAACTGTTACTGTTGGTAATGCAATTGAATTTCCAGTGTATTCATATTTTTCATTTGAAATATTAACACTATCAATTCTGCTTATTGCAATTTTTTTACTGTCACCACAATAACACTTAAATTCCCTGTAACCGTCAGCTTCTAATGTTGCTTTAATAATATTTGCTTCGCTATCATAGTTATGTACATGTTTTTCTTCTGAGTTAGTTACGTTTATTTCTTCATCAGAATTTACAAGACTATTCTTATCTACTGCAATATTTCTAGTATCAATTTTTCCTGAATTGTATAATTTATCATACGTTGATTTTCCTTCATCATATGCACAAATTCCTCCAGCATATTCGTATGCATTTATATCGCCATTATTAATTAATTCAGAACCATTTACACCATATACATATGCTAATATTCCTCCGCCACATCTGTCAGATAAAATATTTCCATTATTTATACAATTGTTAATATCAAAGTAATATCCATAATCAACTATTCCGGCTGCACTTTCTGCTGATATATCTCCGTTATTTTTACAATTACTAATTTTTATTTTGTTGTGATTCTTTGTATTATTTATATATTCACAGATTCCTGCTGCGCTATCATCTCCATCAATATTTCCATTGTTTTCACAACTTGTTATTTCTAACTTTCCATTGGCTTCACAAATAATTCCGGCTACTGTACCACCTTTGACATATCCTTCATTTACACAATTACTTATTATTAGTTTCCCCGGTGAATCAAAATTACCTTTATATTTAGAACAGATTCCGGATGCATAATGATCATAGTAACTATTTGCTTCTATTCTTCCCTTATTTATGCAACCTGATATCTCAGTTGTCCCTGGAATAAGTTCTCCCTGAACATCAATTACTATTCCGCTTGCTATATTATAGCCATTAATACTACCATTATTTATACAGTTCTTAATTGTGCTTGAATATACATTGACTGCAATTCCTGCTGCCATGCCATTTTGCATAGATAATTTTCCATTGTTCACACAATCTTCTACAATAGTATTTTCAGTTATTATATATGCAATTCCTGCTGCTGTTCCACCTGATCCCGTACCTGTAACATTAGCATTATTTGTGCAACCGATAAATTTACAATTATCCGCAAAACAAACCATTGCTGATAAACAGTCATTAAGGTTATTAAGATTTTTGTTACCACTAACACTACAGTTTCTAAAAACTGAATTTTTTGCTCCAATTGCTATGTCTGCAGCCATTCCACTTGTAAAGTTTTCATTTACATATTTAATATTAATGTTCTTTATTTCACTAGAATAAACAAAATTAAATAATGGTCTGTTTTCTCCTCTTTGGTTGATTCCTGATATCGAATGGCCATTACCATCAAAAATAATATTTACTGCATTCACATTTCCTATAAGATCATCTTCATCCTCATAGTTTTCAGGGAATGTAATGTCACTCATAAGTTTTCCATTAATACCACTGTAAATATTTTTCAAATATAATATCAGGTCTTCAAATGTAGTAATTTCAAAATATCCGTCTTTTTGTTGTTTTACGAATTCTTCTTCTGCACCACATTCCTCGCAAACACCATCTTTAAATGAATAACCTAATTTGTTTATTACTTTGCCTTTTTCTATTGTTTCTTTACAAATTGGGCAGTATACATCGCCGGTATAACCATCCTTTTCACATGTTGCCTTGACCATATTATAATCATATATAAAATATTGATTTCTGCTTCCTTCCGGATAATCATGATATGCTTTTATAATTTTATTTGTAGGCTGATTTTCACTTTCTTCTCCACAATATATACACTTGTAATCTCCAAGATATCCGTCTGTTGTACATGTTGCTTCTATGCTACCTACAAATTCATATTTATGTGAACCATATCCTGCATTAGTATCTATTTCAGTTTTCTTAGCATTGCAATACCTACATCTGTAATAAGTCTTTGCATATTCATTACACGTTGCATCTTTTCTGTTATATTCATAATAAGAATGTTCACTGTGAGGTTCTATGGTTACTCCTTCTTCTACTGTTTCTCCACAATCATCACAGATAATATCTCCGGTATAACCTCCTTCTTCACAACTATTAATTGTTTTATTTTCTACATGAATATTATAATGTGCACAACCAACAGTTATGGTAAATTCGCCATATTCATACTCATCATTATAGCCATAAGGTACAACTACAAAATAATATTTTTCACCCTTAGTAAGCTCGTATTCAACCTGTGGAGCTCCATTGTTTCCACCATCATCATCAGAGTCAAGAGCATTATTAAATCGTATTTTGTATTCGTCTTCATCAAAGAATTTATCAAGCTCATTTCTTATCATTTCATCACTATAATTCTCTGAATCAAATAAGAATCCATAACTGTCCCAACCGGTTTTATTACTACAATAAAAACTAACATATTCATCCTTATCTGCAGTATATTCTATTACCTGAATTGGTAAGTCTTTAGTTATTTGAGTATCATATACTTTATTCTTCTGTACATTTCTTATTCTTCCACAGTTTTTACATACATCATTTTCATATTCGTGTTCGAATTTAGGAATTACTTCTCCTTGCTGAAGTTGCATATTACATACCGTACAGTGTTTATCTCCTGTATAGCCATCTAAATAACAACTGTTCACTCTGGCATTCTCTAAATCACCCGGCGTATGCTCTGAAGGTTCAACTGTAGTGCCATTTTCTATTACTTTTCCACATGTATCGCATACAACATCTCCGGTATAGCCTCCCTGCTCACAGTTTTCAAGCGTTCTTCCTTCAACATGCGTTTTTGTATGCGCACACGTTATTGTCAGCTTAAAATCTCCATATTCTGTTGAATAAGGTCCAAAAACAAAGTAATATGTCTCTCCCTTTGTTAGTTCTACATTTATCTTCGGTGCCAGGTTATTACCACCATCATTACCTATCCAATAGTTTTTTAATTGTGGTCTTGATGCATTATTATCCTTTAATCTGGCATAATACATTTCCATTCCTGCACTTATTACGGAATCATTAAATTTATCTGCCCTGTAAAGATATCCATAGCTGTCCCAGTCTGAATCTCCTGTAAATGTGTATCTTCCACTTTCCGGTGCCGTGAATTGAAATACTGTATACGGATAATCTTTTGTTGTCTTTGAAGTGTATGTTATATCTAACTGAGCATTATTTACTCTTCCACAATTTTTACATACATCATCTTCGTATTCATGTTCAAGTTTAGGAATTACTTCTCCTTGCTGAAGTTGCGTATTACATACCGTACAGTATTTATCTCCTGTATAGCCGTCTAAATAACAACTGTTCTCTCTGGCATTCTCTAAATCACCCGGCGTATGCTCTGAAGGTTCAACTGTAGTGCCATTTTCTATTACTTTTCCACATATATCGCACACAACATCTCCGGTATAGCCTCCCTGCTCACAGCTTTCAAGTGTTCTTCCTTCAACATGCGTTTTTGTATGCGCACACGTTATTGTCAGCTTAAAATCTCCATATTCTGTTATATAAGGTCCAAAAACAAAGTAATATGTCTCTCCCTTTGTTAGTTCTGCAGTTATCTTAGGCGCTGGACCAATTCCGCTATCATCATCATTTTTCCAATAATCTTTTAATCGTGGTGTTGATGCATTATTGTCCTTTAATCTGGCATAATACATTTCCATTCCTGCACTTATTACGGAATCATTAAATTTATCTGCCTTGTAAAGATATCCATAGCTATCCCATTCTGAATCTCCTGTAAATGTGTATCCCCCACTTTCAGGTGCCGTAAATTGAAATACTGTATACGGACAATCTATTGTTTTCGTTAAGCTATATGTTACGTCTACCTGAGCGTTATTTACTCTTCCGCAGTTTTTACATACATCATTTTCGTATTCATGCTCAAGCTTAGGAATTGCCTTTCCTTCCTGCAAAGTTTCATCACATACTTCACAGTATTTATCTCCTGTATAGCCTTTCTGATAGCAACTGCTTTTTTTGGCATTTCTAACCTGTTCAGCCTCTTTGTGTCCATTTGCCTTAAGCACTTTGCCCTGCTCTAATACCTTGTCGCAAACAGGACAAATCTTATCACCCGAATAACCGGTTTCAGTACATGTAGCTTCTTTAACTGTGCTTTCATCTAATACTGCATCAGAATGTCCTCTAGCTTCAATCTCTTCGCCGTCACTTATTTTTTCATTACAAAATCCACAGTAAACATCTCCGGTATAGCCTCCCTGTTCACAGTCAGCTAAAGTTCTATCCTTTATAACGTTCTGTGATTTAGGATGAATACATGAATCATATTCTATAACACCTGTGCGAAGTGAAGTCGTATTGCAGTCATTCCACTTTCCTGCACCATTTGATCTTTTATTATCGTAAACCTCTCCTGCTTTTTCATTCTTGTTGTTTGGTTCGCCATCATTCCAATTAGTATAACTTACTTCACTTCCATCTGCCCACAGCCATTCATCAAGATTTTCTTCATTTCTTATAAGTCCAATATAAGATGATGTATTAGCACCTTGCTCTGAAATAACATTCGCAACAATGTCATTTTCCCTTGCATTGGAAATACATGCAAGATAGCCTCCGCTTTCTTTTGCCAAAGCCAAAACCCGCTCATAATTTCCTTCCTCACTTGTCAATTTATACAAGTGTCCTGTAGTCTTGTCATATGCTATATTGTCTGCATACATTACGTTTTCTTCACTATTATCAGTAGCTGCATATGTACTGACAGGCATGAAATTATTAGTAAAAATCATTGCCAACGATAGTGTAATACTTAAAAATCGTGTCACTTTTTTTCTCATATTTGCCCTCCCATTTAGATATGTATATTTTTCCAATTTACTTCATGTTTATTATAGAATAAGACTATATTTCAATTCTATGTTCTGGCGTCAAACGGTTAATTTTAGGCATCAAGTGGTTGTAATAAAAAAGATACCTGACTCATATAAAGCCGGTATCCTTTTTATTTCTATATTTTCTTTATATTTCAGGTGGTTGCAATAATACTCCACTAACACAGAATTTCTTTTCGTTAATTTCTATTTTAATGTCTCCTTCATATTTATTTACAACATATTTTACGGATTCAATTCCTATTCCACTACCATTTTCTTTTGTTGACAAAAATCTGTTTCCTTTCATTTTTATATTTCCGTCAAATGCATTATCTATTGAAAATACTATCGCTTCTGCATTTGGTTTATGTATTTTTAAATCAATTTTTCTTTTTTCTATTTCAATATTTTTGCATGCATCAATAGCATTTTCGAGCAAATTTCCAAATAACACTGTCAAATCTGAATCGCTGATATTTACTTCATTTGGAATAGAAACATCTACATTTATACTTATATCTGATTTTTCAGCCTCCTGCACATAATATACAAGCACCGTATTTAATGCAAAATTTCCACAATATACAATTGGATTTTTCAAATATGAATGCTTAAGATATTTTCCCAGATACTCTTCTATTTTTTTACATTCATTATTCTGTGCCATTGCATGTACAACACTTATGTGATGTCTCAAGTCATGTCTTGCCCTTCTTGTTGCATCCATCTGTTTTTTCATTTCGTCATACCTGAGATTCTGAAGTGCCAATTGTTTATTTTCATCACGTAATTTTAAATTATGTTCAAATTCAAACATTGCACTGATTAATACTCCATATACCAGAAGCGCACCTACATTTACTAAAAATGTAAATATTAGACTGACATAATTTAAAGCAAGTTCCAATGAAGATTTAGTATTAAAATACAGACCGTGATACCAGAATAAATAAAATGTGGCAGGTATCATCCATAGGTATCTCCACATTTTTCCATTAATTTTAATGTCTGCAAGACCTTTTATATATTTTTTAAAATACATAAATATAATTGGTACAAATATTATCTGCATAATTATTGTGCATAATGAAAATGTCCAACGGTTATTCTGTATGGCCATTTGTGGGAATATGTGACCTTCCATGCATTTTCCTGCCATTACAATAAAATTAGCAAAATTTGATACTATAAGAAGCACAAATACAAGTTTTCCAAAATAATCTTTTATGGCAATAAAATCGAACGCTGCATAACTTACTGTACTTATTAAGGAAATAAGTCCTTTCTGACTTTGCGAACAGGTTGTTGCATATATTCCCATCGCATTTTGAAATATTGTAAGAATAATTGCAAAAAACATTGTTGTTTTCTTTGAAAAACGTAGTTTATCAATAAAGGGATAAATTGCAAGTCCTAAGTATGGAATTAAATTAAGACACGAATATAATATTATCTCAAATATTCTTAAATTAGACATTTATATATCCTCCCCTTGTCTTAATCTCTCTATCAGATAATCTGTGTAAGATTTCTTTACTTCTGCATATTTTCTCCTGCTAATTGGAACATATTCTTTATTTATCAGTTTAAATCTGTCTTCCTCAAGCCCGTCTACTTTTGTAATATTAACTACTATTCCTTTAAAGCATTGAACAAGTTCCTTATGTTCTTGTATACATGCTTCAAAATTTTTCTGTGTGCATCTTAATTGGATTTTGTTTCCATCAATCAGATAAATTGTTACATAATGCCCTGAAAAAGTTGTATATAATAAAGAATCAATTGGTATAATCTGTCCATCCGGTAAATCTAATATTTTTTTATTATTCTTTTCATCCTCAAATATTCTTTCTATAGTTCTAAGTATACGCTCTTTACTAAATGGTTTTATCAGATAGTCATATGCTTTAACTTCATAGCTTTCACTGGCAAATTCATTACTTGTTGTGATAAATATTATCTTTGACTGATTGTCTGTTTCTCTTAGTTTCTTTGCCGTTTCAATTCCTGTAATTCCATTCATATAAATGTCTAAGAATACAATGTCAAAATATTTTTTGTTTTCATTTTTCTCTATTAAATTTATAAAATTTTCTCCACTAAAAAATTCTGTGATTTCAAAATCTTTTCTTGATTTGTTATCGCAAATTTTTGTAATTTCCTCTTGCAGTCTCTTTCTGTCATCCTCATTATCATCAACGATAGCTATTTTCATGTCCTTCTCCTTATTCCTAATAACATATAGTTATTAACTATGCCATTTAATTTAAGTTCTTTTGCATTTTTAATGACAAATTCCAACATTTAATGTGCATATCCATTTCCTCGCTCAGATTTATATAAATAAAATTTGCTTAAATACATAACATCTTTTTGGGATAAAATCCAAGTCACAAACCAAATGCCAGGCTACTATGCTACTTTTAAAATAACTCCAACATGTTGTCCAAGTAAATTCTTTCTCTGACATGAATCTGATACTCAGGCTTAGTCATATAATAAAGTAAAAATTCCAGAATCAAAGCACTTCCTAAGCTTCGTCCTTCAATTTTAAAATTTGAAAAGCCCATAGGCATATAAATATTTTTTATATCATCTATACCAATGAAACCGGGATTTGTCATTGCTTTAGAAAATTTATAGCCACTCTCTGCATCAGGAGCCACGCAACGATGCTCTGTAAATTTTTCTCCTAGATTTTTGCGACTTACAGTTTCATAACATTTTTTTCTGTCAGCACAACCAAACCAACAGCATTCATTGCATAAAAATTCAACTTTATCCTTCTGCTTTTCTGATAACCTATTCAATTTATCTAATTCTTTATTTAACCGAAAATCCGGAACAACATATAGAAAATCATTTCTATTCATCTCATGTTTTAATTGCTCAAAATCAATTAACACCTTAGTTGTTGATGAGACAAAATAGAATTCCGGATATTTATTTTTTAAATACTCTAATAGCAAATCTGAATGAATTATTACACCATTTTGTATTCCATTCTTTTCTCCAAACATAGCACATAGGTCGTTACATTTTTTATCTGAAAGATGTTCAGTTCTTAACAATGAATTACTAAATGTCAGTCTTGCTGAAATGCCATATTCCTTCATTAATGCTAAAACTTCTTTTGGATTATTTTCTCCAAATCCGACACGGCCTCCGCCCCAAACACAATCTGCCGGAGCTCCATATATAGAACCTATATCGCACCAGTCGTAAAAATATTCTCTATGTTCACGAAACAATGGCAAAAACTCACGGTACAACCCGTAAAATTCAAATAATCCGGGAAGATGATAATATACTGTTTCTTTTTTTAACATTATCAGCCTATTCCTCCAAGCATTGCTCCGGCCACAAGTGCTATAAACGCTAATGGTACAAGCACATATTTTCCAAGTGGCATAAACCATTTGCCAATCGGCTTATTATTGCCTTTATTTACTGCACTAATTGCAAAATCCTTCCCTGCAACCCAGAAGAACATAATTGCTGCAAGCATTGCACCTAATGGACAAATATAAATTGATACTGCATCCATCCATCCTGAAACAATCCCCTGAATAACAAGCGCAACTGCGCAGCCAACTACCGCTATACTCAAAACAGCTACCGGTCTTTTAAATTTTAATCTTTCTTCCAATGTTGCTATCGGTGCCTCATATAAATTTACAAGAGAACTCATTCCCGCAAATAAAACGCAAATATAGAAAATTATTCCTACAATCTTTCCACCCTGCATTCCATTAAATACATTTACAAGATAGATAAACATAAGTCCCGGTCCGCCTGAAGACAATTCTGCTCCACCAACAGCCATTCCCGGAATTATTACAAATGCTGCAAGTAATGCTGCTACTGTATCAAATACTGCTACGTTTCTTGCAGAACTTACTACATTTTCTGATTCACTTAAATATGAACCATAAATTACTGTTCCATTTCCTGCTATTGATAATGAGAAAAATGCCTGTCCAAATGCATAAATCCACAATCTCGGGTCAAGCAATCCTTTAGGATTTATTGTAAATATGTATTTATATCCATCACTTGCACCCGGAAGCGTAAATACATAAATTCCTAATCCCAAAAACAATACAAAAAGAAGTGGCATCATAAATTTGTTTGCCCTTTCGATACCACCGGCAATTCCAAATGCCATTATTACGGCTGTAACAATTACTGCGATTACAAGCCATAAGTTATTTCCATAGCTTGTAGCTGTACTTCCAAACATTCCGCCAATAGCATCCATATCATGTCCCATATCAGAAAGCTGACCTGTAATTGCTAAATATGTATATTTAAATATCCATCCTACAACTACCGTATATCCTATTGCTAATGCTAATGAACCGATAACCGGAAGTGCACCAATCACTTCTCCGATTCTTTTATTACCTGTCCTAACTTCAGTACATTTGCCAAACGCTTTAATCGGTCCACCTTTAGCAGCTCTTCCAAGCGCCATTTCTTCGATAAGCCCTGTTGCCCCAATTAAAATAACAAATAAAACGTATGGGATTAAAAATGTCATACCTCCCCAGTCTGACACCATATAAGGAAATCTCCAAATATTTCCCATTCCTACTGCTGACCCTATGCATGCAATTACAAAGCCTGTTCTACTCTTAAACCCGTCCCTCTTTTTTTCCATTAATTTTTATCCTTTCCTTTTTCAGTCATACCTTAAATATTGTATCACATTATAGGGATTATTATAGTTAAATTTTACTCAATATGTTATAATTAGATAATGTAATTTGGTTCGGAAAATTAATACTTTTATTGCTTCTTTGTAAGCAAATTATTACTAAATTTTGCGAAAGGAGAGATTATTGTGGCACAAGATAATTCAAAAGATAACTCAGCTAATAAATATACAAATAAGTATACTAAAAAAACTAGTATCCAAAAATTTCTTTTACTCTTATGCAATATTATTATGATTGTAGTGGCACTTTTATCTTCCTACTCCTATTCTATTACTACGGAAAACAAAAGCGTCGCCTTACGTTTAGATAATTTCTGCGACTCTACTGACTCTATGAAACAGCTTACTGAAAGCTATTTACATGCAGAAAAAGGATATGTCGATAACTGGGCTCACTACATTTCCAGCAATAATATGACTATAGATGAAGCAATAAAATTTGTGCAGAATATTAACACACAGGGCAACCGCTATGCACACTTCGTTGATATGGATGACTTCTCAGCTATTTCTACTATTGCAGATAAAAATGGAAATTACTCTGTTAACTGTTACAAAACATTTTATGATACAGATACCAATGCATGTCATGCAATGATTAAAAAAATGCAGAATATGTTTAAATCACAATCCGGTCAGGTTTATGTTCTTGGTAAATATCGCGTTGACGGACTACAACAGACTGTCATCAGTGTTGGTACTAGAGTTTATTTAAATATTGGTAACAATAAGACAAAGCCTTACCTGCTTTTAAGATTGCTTCCTGTTGATTACCTAAAAAATGCATGTGCATTTCCAACTGAATATAAATCAGCAGAAATCAGTCTTATTAACTCTAACGGTGAATATGTTATTCAGTCTCCTTCGATGAAATCAAGAACTTTTTATGACTATATTCGCGGATACAATTTTCAAAATGATTACAATAAAGTCGACGAGCTTGCTAACAAAATTAAATCGTCCGATAGTGGCTTGCTTCAATACAAAGACTATCGTAACGAAAATTGCTATTGGTACTATTCAAGTTTTGGAAAAAATTTAGATTTATACATCATAGGATATATTCCTGTAAAGGATATTAATTCAGTTAATATGAACTGGAGTATTGTTGCAATTATATGTGGAACAGTATTGTTTTTAACAATTCTTGATACATTTTACATATTATCAATTAATCATAGTTTAAGAAAAGCTGCAAGTGAAGCTGAACATGCAAGTCAGGCAAAAACACAATTTTTGTCCACTATATCCCACGATATCCGTACTCCAATGAATGGCGTTTTGGGAATGACTCAAATTGCGAAAAAACATTTAAATGATCCTGAATATATGGGCGAATGTCTGGATAAAGTTTCTCTTGCCGGAAATCATCTTTTAACATTAATAAATGATATTTTAGATATTTCAAAAATTGAGAGTGGGAAAATGGCTATTTCTATAGAACCTTTTTCACTTAAGGACTGTGTAAATGAAGTTGTTAGTATTATTCGCCCTCAGGCTGAATATAAAGGCATTTCGCTTGAGGTTAATATGCATGACATTATTTACGAAACTTTGTCAGCTGATCCTTTACGACTTAATCAGATAATAACTAATCTTTTAACTAATGCCGTAAAATATACTGACAATGGTGGAAAAGTTTTATTTGATATAAGTCAGTCACGATTACCGGATGATGACGAAAAAATACGACTAAAAATTGTTGTCTCTGATAACGGAATCGGTATGACTAAAGAATTTCAGGAAACAATGTATAATTCATTTACCAGAGCTCTTGACAGTCGAACTAATAAAATTCAGGGAACCGGTTTAGGCCTTGCCATTATTAAACAGCTTGTAGATTTAATGAACGGCTCAATTGATTGTAAAAGCGAATTAAGGAAAGGAACTACATTTACTGTTTACCTTGATTTAGCAGTACTTAACGAACACAAGCATTTAGATACAGTAAATCCGGATTCATTATATGAAAAAAATTATGATTTTTCTTCATTACATGTACTTGTTGCAGAAGACAATGATTTAAATTGGGAAATTATTAAAACAATGCTTTCCGAATATAAAGTTTCATGTGACCGTGCCGTAAATGGTCTTGAATGCATAAACACTTTGACTTCCTCTTCCAAAGGCTTTTATGACTTAATTTTAATGGATATCCAAATGCCTGTACTGAACGGAAAAGAAGCTACACGTAAAATCAGGAAAAACGAAGATGCGTATATACGAAATATTCCTATTGTAGCAATGACTGCTGATGCATTTGCTGAAGACATAAAGGCATGTAAAGAAGCCGGAATGAATGCTCATATACCAAAGCCTATTAATATGAAACAGGTATTATTCAATTTTAATAACTGTATTAAAGAAGGACTATAAGTTTTAAAAAACTTTAAGAATGGAGGCTAATTATTTAGGAGCAGGTGTCTATGAAAATTCCGAAGTTGCTGCTAAAGCCTTTGTTTTAGAATGTAGCAAATAATAAAAACAAATACCCGGTTGTGAACCATTTTCACAACCGGGTATTTTTGATAAAAAACTATAAAATAGCATTTTTAAAATTCTTAATTTATTATCTGTTTTCTTTTACTTACATAATTTGTTACTGCGACAAATATAAAACTGGAAATTACTATAACTGCCCCATTTATTAACAATGGTTTAATGCTTTCAAAATTAAAAACTTCCATAGTTTTTATCAGTTGGTTATTTGCTACATAATAATATGTTGGCAATATATGTGCTATTTTCAATACATAATCAGGCATGTATTCAAATGGCACAAAGCATCCACAAAGAAATGATGTGCCGAGTGCTATTACATTTACTATTCCACCAATAGCATTCTTATTCTGCGTAATATTTCCAATTAAAAATCCTATGGTCAGACTGCATATCGTAAATACAAATGAATTTATAACATAGCCTAAACCATTTGAACTAAACATTAAGTCTTTAAACAAAATCAATGCCAAAATCATATATAAAATCCACATTGCAAATATTACTATGGAATTTGATAATAGTACGATTCTATTATATTTTTTGTAATTGAAACTGCTTATAATTGTTCTCTTTCTTACAGTCTCATCATTTAAACTTGCTAAAATCATACTGATGCAATACACACATCCTGCAAGCAAGGCGTAATTTAGGATATTAAAATACTGTGTCATGCTGCTTAACTTTGATGTATCTAAAGTCGTTTTCATATAAACCTTTGTATCTTTGTCCACAACTTTATTTACTTTTGAAATTAACTCAGCTCCACTATAATAATCCTTGTAAATAAGCACGGTTTTTATGTATTTTTCCACCATCATTTGGGCATATGAAGAATATTCATCACCACATGATTTATATTCCAACGAAGGATTCTTTCCATCTAATAAATTTTTTCCAAAATCTTTTGGTATATAAATTACATAATTTACGTCTCTGTAAAAAATTGCATCATTTATTTTGTCTTCGTCTTTTGTATCTATATCTTTTATTTCTGAATGTTTACTTATATAATCCTCAAAGCCTTTAGCAATATTATCTTCACTGTCTTTATTTACAATTAACACACTTGGTTTTGAATCTTCAAAATTTGTCATATTATTACCTGATGTCTGATTAAGTGCTGTTATTGCAACAAGTATGGCAGTATATAAAATAATCATTCCCTTTAATTTATTTAATATCTTTAAAATAGTCTTAAATACTGTCATACTTTTCCCTCCTTAAGCTAACAAACGAAATTAATAGACAAATTATGATAAATATAATCAAATAAATGATATCTCTAAAATATCTGTCTAAAGTATCGTAATAGTATAATGAATAAAAGCCATCAGTTATTAAGTTATTTGGATTTATCAGATTAATTATAGGCACATTTTTATCAATTACATATTTTAATGTAACTCCCATCATTCCTGAAAAAACAGAAAAGAACATTGTAACAGCAATAGTTATTCCTGTCTTAGCACCTTCTGACACTCTGAATATTGAAGCAATTACTACCCCTAGTGCAATTCCTGCCAGATTTCCTACCATGGAAAGTAAAATAATTAACAAAAGATTTTCTCCAAAATCAACTTTTATTACAAATGTCAAAAATGCCATAAGTACCGCAAGTCCTACCAGACTTACCGCATAACTTCCTATAGTCGAACTCAAAATAATTGTGCTTTTTTTATTTGGTGACACGGAAATTCTTTTTCCCTTGCTACTCATATTCGCCAGACAGTTATTTATTGCAGTCAACCCGAATATTCCACCATACATACACATCATCGCAATTAAAGTATAATATTCTATTTGCATATAACTTAAATTTGAATTAGAAATATTTTTCAAATTAACTTGTTCATCATTAATTTTGTCTAATATTTGATTTACTATTTTGTCTGTATCAAATGTAAAATTCCCGTTTGCTATTTCGTTTTCTATATTTTTTTCGGTCAATTCTTCTACTATTGTTTCATTCTGTCTGATTTCATTTATGACAAACTTAAGTAATGTTTGATATGTACCATTTGCCTTTACTACAACCTGCGGTTCGTCGTTCTTAAATACAACATATCCTTCAATTTTAGAATCATCTAATAGTGAATCTGCTTTTTTATTACTTACATATTTGATATTAAATAATTTGTCTTTATTATCATTATCCGATAATTCTTTTAATGCGTTTTTGTATATTTCCTGCGTTTCAAATTCGTCATTATCTACGACTGCAATATCAAACACTTTTAATACTTCATCTTTTTCTATGTTGGAAAATGCCATATTGAAAAATATTCCAAGAATAATCGGAAAGGCAAATGTCCAAAAGACTAATATTTTATTTTTAAACAATGTTTTTATCGTATATTTCAAATTATGAATAAACATTAATCTCTTAATTCCTTTCCTGTTAATTTCAAAAATACATCATTTAATGTAGGTCCTACACGTTCTATTTTTTCTTCAATATTTGCCTGTTGTTTCAGTTCTTCGCTTGTTCCCTGAGCTATTATTTTTCCTTTATCAAGAATTATAATTCTATCGCAAAGTATCTCTACCTCTTCCATATAATGTGTTGTGTAAACTATTGTAGCACCATCATCTCTTAATTTCTTAATTCCATCTAAAATATTGTTTCTACTCTGTGGGTCGACTGCTACTGTTGGTTCATCAAGAAAAATAAGTTTTGGTTTATGTGCTATTCCACAGGCAATATTTAATCTTCTTAAAAGTCCCCCTGAAAGTTGTTTTGGCAAATATTTTTTAAATTCACCAAGTCCTACTAATTCAATGGCATCTTCTACATATTGCTTTCTGATATTTTTATCTTCTATGTATAATCCACAAAAATAGTTTATATTGTCATATACATTTAATTCATTAAATACTGCAACCTCCTGAAAAATGACTCCAATTTTCGATTTTATATCGTACGAATCGGGTTTCATATCCTTACCAAATATTTTTATGCTTCCGTTCTGATATTTAAGCAATGCTAAAATTGAATTTATAGTTGTACTTTTACCACTTCCGTTAGGTCCAAGTAATCCTAATATTTCTCCTTCATATACATCAAATGATAAATTATCAACTGCCTTTTGTTCTTTATATTCTTTAGTTAGATTTTTTACCTCTATTACTTTTTCCATATTGCCTCCATAATTTTTCTTTTCATATTGTGATTAAATTATATCATATGTTAATTTGATTATGTTTTATATTTTGAATTTCTTCCCCAGCCGACAGATTTTTTCATAGCAAACACGTTGATTTTCCTTCCCCCCAGCCGGCAGATTTTTTCATAGCAAACACGTTGATTTTCCTTCCCCCCAGCCGGCAGATTTTTTCATAGCAAACACGTTGATTTTTTTATTTTGCTGCGCCGCTTATTGTAAGTTCAAAAGATAAACTCGCCTATCGGCTCAGACATATCTTTTGAACTTACGCTATGCTCGCAAAATTTCAAAAATCTGCCTATCGTTTGCTTATGAAAATATCTGCCGGCTGGGGTGTGGAAATTTTGTTGCTCTGGATATTTCTGCCGGCTGGGGTATGGAAATTTTGTTGCTTATAAAAAGTTTTGACAGATTGGGTGATTTAATTTATATAGTTCTTTAAAATCGGATATAGTTGATTAAATTTTCTATTTTTCATACTTTAATTTAAAAAAATACCGAAAATCTATTAACAATAGACCTTCGGTATTTCACCTTAGTAATTTTTAATTATTTTTTACTATTTTGTCTTAACTCTTTTTGTCTTTGACCATGCTGAATATACTTTGTTTCCATTTACTATTTTGTAAGTACGGATGCGAACATTGTATGTTTTCTTTGCTTTTAATTTCTTTACAATATATATAGTTGCCTTTTGTTTGTTTACTGATATTGTCTTTTTGTTTTTCTTAAACTTCTTATCAGTTGCTACCTGAATTTCATATCCTTTTACGTTTTTAACTGCTTTCCATTTCAAAGTAATTGCTTTCTTTTTAGCAATTGTCTTAATAATCTTTGTAGTCTTCGGTGTTGAAACTACAGCAGTTGTGTTCTGCGGATTTGTTGTTGTTTCAGTTTTGCTTTCCGGCTGCTTTTGTGTTGTCGTATTAGTTACATCTGCTTTTTTTGTTGTTTGTGTAGAATCTGCTTCTTTTGTTGTCTCAGAAGTTGATGCTATAATTCTTGGTAATGTTTTTCCTATTGCAATTATTTTATCACAATCGTTACAATAAGTATCTCCTGTGTATCCTTCCTCTTGTTCTGTTGCATCTTTTTTATTTATAATTGTCGTATTTTTGTGCTCACATTCAGTTGGAATAAAAGTCCCATCATCTGTTTTTGAAGCTTCTGCCGTATTTCCATAAGCACCCATATTGACTCTACTTCCATTAGGAGCCGGTTCATTTGAATAATCACTTAACGGGTCACCTGCATTTATGCAAGGGCTTGTAACATCATCCGCAATCCACATCGTTCCATTCCATCTTCCGCCTTTAGATTTCAAATGATAATTTCCTTTTTCTATATTTGCAAATAATGGTTCTTCAAATATACATCCTATTCCATAATTATAAGTGTTACCATTCCAGCTATCATTATATATGCATGTATATGTTATATTTGATGTGTCTGTATCGTCATTTAGATTCTTAAATCCTCTCTTGTTTCCGGCTATTATACAATTTTTTATTATCGGAAGTTTTGTCATATATCTGCCTATGCTTACTCCATAATAGCAGTTTGCAATTGTAACATTTTCCAAAACTATTTTTTCAATTAAATCTTCTTCTACACTTAATGATAGACCAATTCCATCATTTTGCTTATTAAAATTATGTATAATACAATTTGAAATTTTGAAAATATTATCTTTTGGTACTTTTGTTCCATAAGCTGATATGCTTAATCCCGTGAAAGAATCATTGTTTTTTCCTTCAAAAATTGTATTTTCTACAGAAATTTTTCCATAAATGTAATCATTATAGCTGTTAAGTGTAACATACATTCCACTTGATTCATTGGTAAATTTACAATCCTTTACTGTAAGTATTTGCGGAATTTCTCCCTCATATCCGGTCTTTTTGCTTATTATGTTTGCCTGCATTTTAACATTATCAAATTCACAATTTTCAAATACGGCTTTTCCATTTAAATAATCCGAAGACGAATTCTGCGTTATGGAAATTTGATTGCTTGCATTTGTTAATCCTCTGTCAGAAGCCCCTACAAATTTAATAGGATTTTCCTTTGTTCCTTTTGCAATCAGCTCTCCATTATACATAATATCTAACGATGCAATTACATAAGGATGTTCTGAAGTCAATATTACTTTTGCATCATTTCCATTGTTATATCCTATAGTACAATTTTTAAAGTAATATTCCAGACCGTCTATTTCTCCTAATGTACATTCCGGAGTTATCATTGAGCCACTAAGTTCAACGTACTTTCCAAATACAGCTGAGTAATCGCATGTATTGTTCGCATAAGTTCTTGTTTTATCAGCATTGACATTTGCTCCAAATTGAACTCGTATAGGTGCACACTTATTCATTTCTGATGATTCATTAGATTGACTTCCGTGGAATACATTTCCCTCTATTACAAAATCACATTGTCCATCAAGATTCAACGCATTTTTTGTTAATGCTCCACCTTCTGTTGTATAAAATTCATTATTTATTATTTCCGCATTTCCTCCCCAGTTAACAGACGGATTGTAAGAACCGGGAATATTGTTTTTAAATGTATTATTTTCTATTTTACATTTTGATTTATCATTATAAAAATACTCATATGCTAAATCCTTTGTATAACCTTCAATTCCCATTGAAAGTGATTTGAACATTGAATTTGATATTTTAATATTTGATTCAACAGTATTTGCATCATAATCTCCATAAAAAAATCCTGCACCTATTTCACTCGGTTGCAAAATATTTTTGCTTACTAACTCTGTACTATCAAATATACAATGGTCTACTGTAAGATTAAACTTCGTATTCTTTGTCCCATGAGATACATCAATTAATCCCTCTGTGAAATCTCTAAACTGTGCTCCACCGTTTATAAAATAACAATATTCAAATGTGTCTGTCACTTCTCCATTATCAGGAAGTGTTATCTCTATTCCATTCCACCCTGCGTGAGTATCAATATTTTTAAAAACAATAGGCTCATCCTGTGTACCTTTTGCTTCTATGCTTCCACCTTCTTCTACTCTAAAAATAGAATATAGTCTATAAACTACATCTGAATTTTCTACTCCGTTAACATTTCCCGTTCCTGTTCCAAATAAAACTGTTGTTCCCGGTTCGATTACAAGTTTACATTTAACATATGGTAATTCAACTATATTTTTTGAACATACAACATATGTTTTATCTTTTGTCCATGTTACAACATTACTTCCATCATCTGAAACTATGTCTCCTGTTACGTATACTAAATTTTCATTAGTTTCAGAATTATCGCTTTGGGCAATTGAAGCGTCACTGTTATTTTCGTATACGGAAATTTTCGTATTTTCTTTAGTTATAACATTATTTGTTTGTTGTGCCATAATATTTTGTGGTAGTAATGATGTTGCCAACATTACACTTAGAATAAGGCTAAAATACTTTCTCATAGGCAGCTCCTTTCTACTACATTTTTTATATTATAATTTTAACATAATATAATCTTGAAGTCTTTATTTAAATTATTATTCAGCAGAAGTTTCCATAGCAAACACGTTGATTTTCCTTTCCCCAGCTGGCAGATATTTTCATAAGCAAACGATAGGCAGATTTTTGAAATTTTGCGAGCATAGCGTAAGTTCAAAAGATATGTCTGAGCCGATAGGCGAGTTTATCTTTTGAACTTACAATAAGCGGCGCAGCAAAATAAAAAAATCAACGTGTTTGCTATGAAAATATCTGCCGGCTGGGGCGAGGAAAGTGTGTTGCTTATGAAAGTTTCTGTCGACTAGGGGTGGGAATTGTGTTGTCTATGGATTTTCTGTTGGCTGAAACAATGTTAAATATATTATTTTCCTTGAAAAATATTTGCTAAATATGCCATATATTAATTGACAAAAATCCTGTTTAAGCAATATGCTATAATCATGTTAAAAAAGGATATATTTAATGATGAAAAAATTTATAGAATTAGTACGTAAAGAAACAGTATTAGTAATTGCATGGGTCTTGGCAATTATATCCGCATTTTTTGTAAAACCAAATATTAAATACATAGATTACATAGATTTTAGAACGCTTGGAATATTATGGAGCCTTATGGTTATCATGGAAGGGTTAAGTTGTAATGGATTATTTGAAAAGATAGGTTATAAATTATTAAAAAAGACGAAAAATGTATGGCAGCTAAGTATAACATTGGTATTCATTTGTTTTTTCTCAAGTATGTTAATTACAAATGACGTTGCACTTATTACATTTGTTCCTTTTACGATGATGATTTTAGGAAAATGTGAAAAACAAAATTTATTGATTCCAATAATTGTTTTGCAAACAATTGCAGCTAATCTTGGAAGTATGCTTACTCCAATTGGCAACCCTCAAAATTTATATTTATATGGTTTATGGGGAGTTAACATATTTACATTCATAAAAAATATTTTACCTT
This sequence comes from Eubacterium sp. LMAG:50, assembly GCF_008680265.1. NCBI lineage: Bacteria > Bacillati > Bacillota > Clostridia > Eubacteriales > Eubacteriaceae > Eubacterium > Eubacterium sp. LMAG:50. The sequence continues at coordinate 291,076 of NZ_NALP01000007.1, forward strand.
ATTCAATTGTTTCATTTTTTCTTCTTTTACTATTTTTGTTTTTTATTAAGGATAAGAAAAGTAAAATTGTTGTTGATGGTAAAGAAAATGATATTATTCAATATAAGGGGAACTTATTTTTCTATGTAATTTTATTTGTAATCGCATTAGGAACTGTATTTAAATTAATTCCTTATTATATTCTTATATTTCTTGTGTTTATTGTTGTGTTTTTTATACAGCGAAATGTGCTATATAAAATAGATTACGCATTACTTTTTACATTCATTGGATTTTTTATTTTTACGGGAAATATTGGTTCACTTCCAATGGCAAATAAGTATTTGGCTTCAATTGTTATAGGAAATGAAATTGGAATTGGGGTACTTGCGAGTCAGGTGATAAGCAATGTTCCTTCTGCCTTGCTTTTATCTGGTTTTACAACAAACTATAAAGGATTACTTATAGGTGTAAATGTTGGTGGTCTTGGAACACTTATTGCTTCAATGGCAAGTTTAATTTCTTACAAATTGTATGCACATAATAACAACAGCACAAAAGGAAAATATTTGCTTTATTTTACAGTTGTAAATATTGTATTTCTTGTAGTTTTACTGATTTTAAACACTATAATTAACTGATATTCCAGTCGACTGAAACTTTCATAAACAAACACGTTGTTTCACCTTCCCACGACCAGCAGAAGTATCCATAAGCAACACAACTTTCACAACCCCAGCCGGCAGAAATTTTCATAGCAAACACGTTGATTTTTTTATTTTGCTGCGCCGCTTATTGTAAGTTCAAAAGATAAACTCGCCTATCGGCTCAGACATATCTTTTGAACTTACGCTATGCTCGCAAAATTGTAAAAATCTGCCTATCGTTTGCTTATGAAAATTTCTGCCGGCTGTAGTTAGAAAATTCTATTTCTTTTGTAATTTATGCTTTAAGGTAGATAAAATAAAAATTACGTATTGTTTAGATTTAACAAGTTGTAATTTTTACTTTAATTTTCATTTCGGATTCTTTTGAATATTTCGTACTGTCTCTCTAATTCTTTTTTTCATCTAATAATAGATTCTTTGATCCTAATATTCTTTCTATTGCCTGACTTGGATCTAATGTGTGATATGGTAAATACAATCCTCGTAACTCTTTTGGCTTTACAATCTTGTACACTTGTATTGATGACATATTATAAGTGTATGAAAAGTACCGATACAGATATCCTATCCAATATAGTTCATTCAAATTGTATTTTACTGAACCATATTTTGATGCTCCATACTCTTCTTCTATCATATTTAATATATCTTTCGCCTGAATATTTGTCTGCAAAAAAATACCGCAAAACTCTTAATTCCATTGATTTATCACTTTCTAAATCACAATTTAGTATCTGTTGTCATAAATTCTTGTTGATTTTTTCTCACTTCTTGGAAGATCGCCAATTGCAACAGGCTTAATTATTGCTGCGATACCTATTTTAGCCTTGAATGCTGCTCCAATTTCATGTTCCATTTCATAAGCATTTGCATCGTCCTTTATTTCAACAAATAATGTAAGAATATCTTTTCCATTCAAATGATCTATCATAACCTGATATTCACTTGACGCCCCATTAATGCCTTTTAACATTTCTTCTATCTGTGATGGGAAGATATTTACACCTTTTACTTTAACCATATCATCTGTTCTCCCTAAAATGACATCGATTCTTGGATATTTAGAACCACATGGGCATTCTCCCGGAATAATTCTTGAAAGATCATGTGTACGATATCTGATAAGTGGCGCCCCTTCTTTATGTAATGTTGTAATAACTATTTCTCCAATTTCTCCATCAGGAAGATTTTTTCCTGTCTTAGGGTCAACAATTTCTATATAGACATAATCATCCCAATAATGCATTCCACATTCATGTTCACAACTGATTGCAATTCCAGGACCATAGACTTCTGTAAGTCCATAAATATCATAAAGCTTAACGCCAAGTTCATTTGCAATTCTTTTTCTCATCTTGTCTCCCCAGCGTTCAGAACCAATTATTCCTTTTTTAAGTTTAATCTTATCTCCAATACCTCTCTTGGCAATTTCTTCCGCAAGTAACAACGCATATGATGATGTTGCGCATAGAACTGTAGATTCCAAGTCAACCATCATTCTAAGCTGTTTATCTGTATTTCCCGGACCCATAGGAATAGTCATTGCTCCAAGCTTTTCAGCACCATTTTGAAATCCTATTCCGGCGGTCCATAATCCGTAACCTGGTGTAATATGAATTCTATCTTTATTAGTTACTCCTGCCATTTTATAGCAACGTGAAAACATTGTTGCCCAATCATCAATATCTTTTTTTGTATATGGAATAATAACAGGTATACCTGTTGTACCTGAAGATGAATGTATTCTTACAATTTCTTCTTCAGGCACTGCACGAAGTCCCAACGGATAAGCTTCTCTTAAATCTCCCTTCCATGTAAATGGGAGTTTCTCAAAATCCTCCTGAGACTTAATATCATCTACATTAATACCCTCCAATTTTTTCTGGTAAAAGCAATCCTGACTTGTAAGTTTTTTCAACTGTGCTTTAATTAGTTCAAACTGCTCTTCTTTCATTTTCATAATTTATACCTAGCCTTTCAACTATGCATTTTCATGTCTTTGAAAGGCGCAAATCCAAGATTAAAAGAATGATTTGCATTGTTTTTCCTTTCTTTTTTATTTCTTCTAACCTTTTCTTCTCCTCTATGTATTTATGACAAATGCCTCTTCATTTGTCCATAATTTATAAAAAGTCTTTTAGACTTATATACTAGTTTGTTGCCATAAGTGCTTTAATGTTCATTTCAAGGAATTTCGGATTAAGTTTTGTTTCTATAGCTTTTTTAATTTCCTCTTTTGTTATTCCTAATTCATTACTATTGGCTGCTGCTCCAAGTAGTACAACATTTAAAGCCTTCGAGCTTCCTAACTCTTTACAAATCTTTTCTCCGTCCACAGCAATAAGATTAATATTTTGCTTTTGTAAATATTCTATCATCTCTTTACCATCATAGTGAAGTCCAAGACTTGCAGTTGTTGGCATTACCGGCTTTGTATTTGCAACAACTGTACCTCCCTCTTTTAAATAATTTAAATTTCTTACAACTTCACCCGGTTCAAATCCGATAATTATATCCGCTTCTCCCTCAGGAATCATTGGAGCTTTTATTTCATTTCCTATTCTTACATGGCTTACAACGCTACCTCCACGCTGAGCCATTCCAATTGTTTCTGCTGTTTTTGCACTTATCCCTTTATCAATTGCAGCCTGTGCAAGTAATTTTGACGCTAAAACTGTGCCCTGTCCACCAACTCCGCAAAGTAAACAATTCATATTTATACCAAACCTTTCATGCATATTATTTGTAATCTTCGATTTCCGGCAATTATTTTGTCAACAGTTCTACTGCTCAATAGCATGAACCGGACAAATATGACTGCATAATCCGCAACCAAAGCATAATGATGAATCTATTTCAATTTTTCCATCTATATTTGTCACTGCAGGACAACCTATTTCATTAATGCATTTCTTACATTTAATACATTTTTCGCTTACGGTATAAGCCTTTTTAGGCTTATTCACAGCAATACATGGACTCTTAAATATAATTGCCTTAACGCCTTTCATCTGTGCTGCTCTCTTAACCGCGTCTATTGCCTTATCAAGTTCAAATGGATTTACTTTTTCAACACTTACAACTCCTATTGCTTTTAAAACAGCTTCAATAGAAATCTTATGAGTTATTTCACCCTTTGGATTAGTATCTTTTTTCTTAACCATGTCCATCATTGTAACACCGGTTCCCGGATGTGGCTGGTGTCCCGTCATTGCTGTAGTAGAATTATCTAACACAATAAGGACTATGTCTGTCTCATTATATACAGCATTTACCACTCCTGTAATTCCTGATGCGAAAAATGTTGAATCGCCAATAAATGAAAAATGCACTTTCTCAGGTTCAATCCTATGAAGCCCCTGCGCTATTGTTACATCCGCTCCCATGCAAAGACATGTATCAGTCATATCCAATGGCTTTGCATTTCCAAGTGTGTAACAACCTATGTCACTACAAAATACTGCTTCTTTTTCTTTCATTGCCTGTTTTACGGCATAAAATGAAGCTCTATGTGGGCATCCTGCACAGAGTACCGGTGGTCTTACAGGTAATTCCGGTTTTTCGCCTACTTCCTTAAGTGTTTCGTCATCTATATCTTTTGCAACTCCAAATTTAGTAAGCTGTTCTCTTACTGATTTTGCAGTATTTTCTCCTGCACACTGTACATCTTTTGTAAGTTTTCCTAACACCTTACATTTAATATTATATTTTCCACATACGTATGTGATTTCTCTTTCTATAAACGGACTTAATTCTTCTATTACAAGAACTTCATCCACTCCCTCTAAAAATCTTGCAACAAGTTGTTCCGGAAAAGGATATGAAATTCCTATTTCCAAAAATCCTGCCTTGTCATAATCTAAGTATTCCTGAACGTATTTTCTTGAAACTCCGCCTGATACAACTGCCTTCCTACTATCTTCACAAAGATGAATTTTGTTCCATTTTGATAAATCCAATTCATCTGTACTATCTGCAGAAAGTACATGTGTAAGTTTTGCATTTCTTTCCTCTATCCTAATATGGTTGAGGTAAGATGTTCTTGGGAAAATAACCCATTTCTGAGTATCTTTTATAAATCCCTCCGGTGGCTCTCTTTTTATATTTTCTAAAATTTCAATATCCGCACATCCATGGCATACTCTTGTTGTAGGTCTGAAAATTACAGGTGTGTTATATTTTTCTGACATTTCAAAAGCATCTGCCATCATCAAATAAGCTTCCTGCGGTGTTGATGGATCGAATACCGGTATTTTTGAAAAAATGCCAAATTCTCTTGTATCCTGTTCTGTCTGAGAGGATATCGGTCCCGGATCATCTGCTACTAAAACTACCATTCCACCTTTAATTCCTACATAAGATAAACTCATGATAGGATCAGATGCAACATTTAGTCCTACCTGCTTCATTGTAACCAGTGTTCTTGCACCTGCATACGATGCGCCTGCTGCAACCTCAAGAGCTGCCTTTTCATTTACTGACCATTCAATATAATATGAACCGTCATTTTTCTTTGCTGCTGTTTCTAAAACCTCTGTAGAGGGTGTTCCCGGATATCCACAAACTAAATTAACTCCGGCTCTTATCGCACCCATAGCTATTGCTTCATTCCCCATTAATAATTGCTTCATTTATGTAACCTCTCAAACATATCTCTGTAACGTTTTTATCTATTTATTATAATATTAATTATGATATATAGCAACGTTTCATTTTAAATCAAAATATCATTTTGAAACATTTTTTACGCTTCTATATCTCAAATGTTTTTCTTTATTTTATCTATCAACGTTACATCTGCCGGTAGCCAATCTACATCATATAATTGTCCTTTTGTAAGCCATTTTGCAGCTTCATGTTCTTTGAGAATTGGCTTTCCTTGTTTAATATCTCCATATCCACGCTGTGTTGCAAATATAATTGTTTGTCCTTTTTCATTTATAGATTTTATAACTGCTGCAACTACTCGTACTATTTTCATTTATAGCTTTCTCCTATTTCGTAAAAAAATCCTATATTTGATTGTGATGTTAGTATTGTTTTTCTACCCAAAATATAAAAAAAGAGCCTATACGAATTATTTTAATTTCTCAAATCCATATAAGCCCTGTTTTTTTATTTTATTGACATCTATTAACTTTTATTTAATATTTATTAATTTCCATCAACACTTATTAACTTCTATTTAACATATTTTGAATACATATATCCTTCAATGTTTTTTTTCTTTTCTTTTATCTGAACTTTGTACCAACCATTTGCAGTTCTTCCAACAACTGATACTTTTGTTGCATTTGGACGGGAAGAAATAATTGGATATTTTAGTCCTGCCCCTGTTCTTATTCTAAGATTTCCTTTTGTTACATTTACCTTTGCATTCCATGTTATTGATGTGGATTTTACATATCCTACTTTACCTTTGTATTTAATTAAATACCATGTTTTGTCCATATCAACTATGGTAACTTTTTCTCCTTTTTTTACATTTTGAACTACCTTTGATGACTGCTTTTTCTTTTTATACATTTTTATTTTGCCATTTGTCTTTGCAGCCTTTTTCATCTTATATGTAATTTTAGGAATTACCTGTTGCACTACCAAAGTTTCTCCACATACAGAACATTTTCTTCCACTTGTTAATCCTTCTCTTTTTGTCGTAGCCTTTACTGCTTTAAGTTTAACCGATGTATGCCCTGTAGCTTTAACTACCTGCTGTTTTTCAATAATATATCCGCATACAGAACATTTCTTTCCGCTTGTTAATCCATCCTCTGTACATGTTGCACTTACTGCCGGTATTACTTCTACTGTGTGTTTTTCTACAGTCTTTAATATCTTTTCTTTACAGTCACTATATTTGCAGTTATGCCAATGAGTATCAGCATCACTCTCCCATTTTGTGTCACTTACATGTACGCATTTAACTACAGAAACAGCACCATTATTTGATTTTAAAGCTATATCGTCACCATTAACATTAATTGCCTGTTCAACATTAATTGCAATAATGTATGGTTTAAACTCTGCTTCATTTTTTGCTGTAAACTCTAAAGTTAAAATAGTTCCGTCTGTAGTGTTATTTTTAAGGCTGTTTAAATATGCAAGATATATAAATTCTTCCTTATCTAAAGCACTTGGTAAAGTTGCATCCTCATTATCAAATACATTTCCATTCTTTGCTGATGTCAATGTTAATGCAGAATGGTCATATCCTACTTTAAACTTAAGCCCCCATATACCCGGGTTGTTTTTTATATCAACTGTAATAGAAAACTTATCACCTTTTTCAACTGTATCTGAAGATACTGAAATTGTACTTTCTTTAGTTTCTGTCTGTGCAAATGTCGGTACACTTACATAAATACCACTTGCAAATATAAATACTACACATAACATGGCAAACAACTTGCGAATGCCGGATTTTTTTAATTTATACATATGGAAAAACCTCCTTCACGTTCATTTTCTCATAATATTGCTGTTATACCGTACTGTTTCTATTCATCTTCATCAATAGGACTAACTGTAAATCTTCCTACCTGATAGTAGCCGGAACCACCATATTTAGCATATACATTAATAGTATGTTTTTCTTCTGTTAATTTACTTCCATCAATGATAAAGTAATTTCCGTCTACTGTTACACAGGAATCATTATTGTTACCATCCCATGACGTTGAATATGTTAGATTCGATACTGCTCCGTTATTTCCATATGTAGTAAATCTAACCTTTATCTTTCCATCCTTGCTGACTTCATAATTTCCAGCTGAATAGTTAACGGTTGGATAACTTCCAAGTCCCCATGTATAATTAAGTTTGTTTGCCCAATATTCCTTATGTCTGTTCTTTATCGATTTTATGTTATCTGTGATATCATGTACCCTTGTTGTCATCCATACATGCTGACCAACCATTCTTCCACTTGATTCCATATATATCTGTGTCGGATAACAAGCATAATTTGTTGTATATCCATAATTAGTGCTTGTATCCATTTCAATTGAGAATGAAGTTTTTGCTCCATTTGACCAGGATACAGTACTATTAAGTTTCTGCGATCCACCAACTGAATCTCTGCAATCAACATAAACCTTATAATATGAGCAATTTAAGTCATACGGCTTAATTACCAAAACTCCTTCGTATAATGTTTCAAATTTCAGATAATACTGATCTGCCGGACGTGTTATTACAACATCATAAACACCTATATCTGAAGGGAATCCATTTTCGTATTCGTCCTTACTCTGTGACTTAAATTTAAATGTAAAACTGTCTTCGGTATATGTTTCTTCTTCGCTTAAATTTTCATCTTCCGGTGGATTAAATGTATACTCTGTAGCACGTTCTATAGCTGAATCATAGTAGTATGTCTGTGGATTAAATACAAATGTTTCAGCCGGAATAGGTTTTAATTTTCTCCAATGTGCATACAGTGTTGTATTTGATGTAATCAATACCTGGTCATCAGCTGTAATCTGTTCGCCTCCTTCTACCTTATTGTACCATCCAAGGAATGCGTAACCATCTCTTACAAGTTGTGGAATTTCACCATATTTTTCATCGTATGTTACTCTCTTTGTATTTTTATCTAATTCATTTCCACCATTAACATTAAATGTAAGTGTATATACAGCCGGTTTCCATTTTGCGTAAAGTGTTATGTCTTCTGTTGGAACAGTCTTTGATGTAAACATATTTTCGCATGCGGCATCTGTACACCATCCATCAAATTCGTATCCTCTTTTAACAGGGGTTGGAATTGTAGGAAGAATTGTTGTTTCCTTTCTTGTTATCGGATCAACTGTATTTCCTCCATTTGTATCAAATGTCATTGTTACCAGTTTCTTAATTACATTTTTACATTCAACGTAATATGTTGTTGGTGTTGATATCTTATCTACTTCAGGGCTGATTCCAATAATATCCGTGTTATTTTCCTGAGTTACTTCAAAATAATCATAATTTGGAACTGTACCTCTTTTTAGTTTAACTACAGTATTTTCTACATCAATTCCGTTAAATACAAATGTTGCTGTTACGCTGTCATCCACATAATTTGCTTTTGCTGTAACACCCTGCATTAAGGCTTCTGCAACCTTGCTGTTAATCGGCTGTGTCAAATCAATAGTCTGTGGATAACCATTTACATTTATAGTTGCCGTTGTTGTAATTCCTGCGAATTTATTATATGCACCCTGTCGGTTAGAACCTGTTGATTCTAATTCTGAGAAATCAAATCTTTCACCATATTTTGCATAAAATGTCTTACTTCTTGTTGTACCATTTGCATTCTGTATATCAGTTACAGTAATTGCATATGTTTTGTAATCTACATAGAAGTCATAAGTTGAGTTATCAACAAGTGTTAATTTTTCCGTATTCTGACCATCATATCCTTTTGTCAAAGTATACTTGTAGTCATTCCAGTTAAGTAAGTTCTTTAATTCGTCTTCTGTTGGCAAATCAAATTCTTCGTTCTTTAAAAGTTTTTTGTTCCATACAGTCTTATAACCGTCAGTATCATTACCAACACGAACTGATGCAGTATAGTATTCACTTAATTCTTCAGTTGTAAGGTTTGTCCATACTACAGGAACTGTTACCGTCATGTCATACTGACTGAATGCAACCTTACTATATAGGTAAGTAATAGTCATTTCTGCAGTCATATAACGTGTGTTTTTAGGAACATTGACGTTAATTTTTCCTGTTTTATAATCAACACTAAAGTTTCTGTTTGTAAATCTAATATTATAATTTGAAGGATGTAGTGACTCTACTCCCTGAATACCTGTATTTAATTCTACATATGACAATGCTAATACATTAGCCGGAACATCCATAGTAATTCCGTTAGTGCTGTCACCATCCTCATCCTTTACAAGTATTACCTCATCCTCCTGTGGCTCGTAAGCTGTATTGTAATAAAATACATTTCTTCCTGCCGTCAGCAATGGTATTTCTTCATTTACGAAATCATTGCTGTATTCAAAAAGATTTCCTATGGCATTTGCCTCAAAACTCATCATAAAATATAAGCCAAATTCCAGATACAAAGCTCCTGCCATTCGCTCTTTACTTACAGTATTTTGCGTATTTGCCGGGCGATACTTTGAATATTCATATATAAAGAATCCATATAATTTGACATATGGTCCAAGTTCTGCCGCAATACCTACAGATGCAAATTTGCCACTACCAATACCCGCATAAAGCTTAGCTCTTATTCCTGCTTTTAAACCAATTTTACCCATTACATAAAACTGGAAATCGAATCTTTCATCTAACAAATCCATTGTAGAAGAACCTGCTGACGGTTTAAACAATCCAACTTTAAACCAGAAATTGTATCGCTTGCCTACTTCGTATTCCAAATTTGAACCGATTGCTATGTTCATATCTGCTCTAACAAGGAAGTTTACCTGTGTACCAATTACAACGCCGAAATAACATACTTCTGTTGAACAGATTTCTTTGTTTACAAGTGTTACCCAGTCTGTTTCCTTTTGCAGTGTCTCTGAATATTTATCCATGAGTGCCTGCATTCCATCGAGAAATTCTGTGCCAAGTTCTGTTTCAGTGCTTAAATCCATAACATCTAAAATATCACTTGCAACATTTGACTTTTCAAATGTTTTGCACATTTCATTCCATTGCTCTTTGTCTGTTCCGTTCATTTCCATTACTTCCCAAAGAGCATTTAAATCTTCTTTATATCCTTTTATCTGTTCTGCTGTATCATTTGCCTGGTCTATCTTTGTCTGAATTTCTTCAATCTTATCCATAACATCTTTTACAGACTTTAGACCTGCACTAAGTCCACTTGGCAAATTAGAAAGTCCTAATGCTTCTGTCGGATCATCAGCAATAGATTTGAATTTTTCCCAAAGAGACTGTTCCTCTTCTGCTACTGTATATATATTTGCGTTAAATGAAAATGCTGTAAAATTCTTTACATCCATTGATGTGTTTACACAAATACCAACCGGAATAGGGATAAAAAGAATCTCTTTTGTAACAATGCTTCCTTTTACTCGTGGCACTAATTCACATTCTTCAACAAATGTTGCTGAAAGGTCAATCTTTACCGTACCATCTTCTACCTCTACTTCAAATTCAGCTTCAACACCAACTGCAAGCTGGATTCCATTGTTAAAATGAAGTTGTTCACCTTTATTTATTATTTCAACAGAAAGCTTTACATCATCTGTTAGTTCAAAGCTCTTTCCAACATTCATTTTTCTGAGTTGCTTTGCTGATAATTGCTGACCGTTTTCATCTGTTAAAACAAGGCTTTGAAGACTCGTATTTTCTTTGAAGCCATCTGTCTTTGTTACCATATCACAAAGAATGTCTGCTGCCTCTTCGCCAAATCCACTGTCTTCCATCTGTGTCTGTACGACATTTTCTAACTGTTCGCATTCTTCATCACTAATGATGTCACTTCCGGAAATAGGAATCTCAGAATAGAGGTCCATGCTTTCCTCTATATCATTCTTTTCTACTTTTTTGTATGTAATTAACTCTGTATCTTTATCATAATCTGTGATTTCACCATAATATACATCATTTCCTGATTCAATTTCATCAGTTGAAACATATAATGTAACAAAATCACCTGTTCCTATTGAATCTACTGCATTTTCATATGTACCTTCATCTCCCATCATATTTGCGTACATATCTACATCTAACTCTTCAATACTTATTGTTCCGGTCTCTTCAGTTGGCAATTCCTGTACTATTAATGGGAAATTATCAGGCATGTTATATATTTTTGCCTGATCATTTTCATCAAGTGCTGCAAATGTTACCTCATTTCCATCTATTGCTGCTACCTTAACGTAAACTGCCGGATCTAATAATTCAGAAGTTTCATCAGTATTTCTTTCAGTTGGTTTTGTACCAACGTAAAGACAAATAATATCATCTTCATTAAGTTTTGAAGCCTCATCATATTCAAAACTTCCACCGTTTTCATTTATCTGTTCTGAAGTCAATACGTCATAATTTTTTCCATCAACAGAATAAGTTATTTCATCCGTATCCTTTATATAAACTATGTCATCATTCATTTCCAGATTTTCAACTTCCTTCATGGCTATTGAAAATGATGCTGTTCGTATTGTTTCTTCTTTTCCGTCAAACACCCAGCCATCTGCAAGATTTAACTCATATGAACATCCCTCATTAAATCCATTCGGTGCGCTGACTGTATATATGCCATCTCCATCATTGTCTTCAATACTAATTTCCACATTGTCAGAACCATCTTTAACAACTAATGTTGCTGCTTCTTGTGGTTCAATATCGCCTGACACTTTTTTATACTAAAAGTCATATCAGGAGTCTGGTCCATTTGAGCAAATGAAGTAATATTTAATTCTTCTTTTCCTCCCATTTCCTGATATTTAGCATAAACATTTATATTATCTGTAACAACATCATCTGAATAGAAAGGTGTTGTAAATTCTTTATCAGTATAATATCCAACTAAAACAGCATTGTCCTTTGTTGCCTTTTCCTTTGATGGTAATTCGCCTAAAGGATAATCCTTTTCAGCCGGCAAAGTTTCTATTAGTCTGTCTCCGTCATAAAAAGATACTGTTAAAAGTTTTGCTCCTAAATGAACATCCCATTCTGCAAAATATTTTTTAAGAATAAGAAAGTCCTTTAAGTCAACCTGCCCATCTGCGTTTATGTCTGAATTTGCAAATACAAAATCTTTTATTTTTTCTTCAGAAATATATTTTTTTAGTGTTAGCAAATCTCTTAAATCAATTACTCTGTCCCCATTTACATCGCCATACATGTTTCCACTGGTTTTTGCAAATATTTCTTGAGTTGGCATTTGTGAAACAATAATTGCAATTGCTAAAAATAGGGTTAACACTCTTTTCTTCATCCATTCACTCTCCTTTTCTTCACTAGTACACAGACAATCCCTGCAATAATCATCACTACTATAATTGATATGCCAATTGCAATATTTGATTTCTGTCCTGTTCTACCATTTTTTGTTTTATTTACCCCTTTTTCCGATTTACTATCCTTCCCGTTTATTTTCTTTGTTGATTTACTTTCCTCTCCTTTTTTATTTTCCTCCTTTGCCTCTTTACTCTTTTCCTCTATTTCTTTTTCCACATCTTCTTTTACAAAAATATCTGCTGCATAATTTTTCTTTTCTGTTTCCACATTTACTTTATATTTTCCGTTTTTTAAAGTATTTAAATAATCCGAACCAATTACCACATTTCCATCTGAATCAACAGTATAACTATCTTCACTAATTTCCGTTTCATTTATTTTTACTTTTTTAACTGCTTCCTTAACTTCCAACGGCATCTTGATTTCTTCGTTCTTTGCCTTATCAAATACAATATCATCATTTTTTACATCGTAAGATACAGTAACCGTGCCATCTTGTGTATCCATTTTAATAATGTTTCCATCTACGTCTATTGCCTGGATTAACGTAAGCTCTATAGGATATTTCCCTTCCGGTGAATAATCTACTATTTTAAAATTAAAGGTCACAACCGTTCCATTACCCTTAATATCTTTAAGACTATTTGAACTTGCAACAAAAACAAACTCTTCTTTATCCAGCTTGTCCGGCATCGTCAAATCACCATCCAAAAACACTTCGCCATTTTGTACCGATTCCAAAGTTAATGCTGAATGATTATATCTAACTTTAAACTTAAGTGCCCAAATTCCACTGTTTCCACTTAAATCAATATCTATAACTGCCTTGTCATTTTTTGTTATAGTTGATGACACTGTAAGAGTCGCATTTTCTTTGGCCTGTGTAACATTATTTTTCGGTGTTATACATAAAAGCATGAGTGCTATAAGTAAACTAAAAAAAATCTTTCTCAAACTATCACCTGCCTAATTCTTTATTTAATTTTCCCCGTAACATTTTGTGAGGCATTTTGCCACCCATCGTATAACAAAAAACATTAGACATAAATATATCCCAGAGATATAAATTCGTCTCTGTAACACAAATTAATACAAAAGTATAAACTTTTCCTTATTACATAAATTTGTAGAAATGTAATTTTTTCTTTGTTACATAAATTTATATATTCTGCATAAATTTATCTCTAAAATTTCATGTTATTAATTAAATTCCCGCTCAATATATATAAAATAATTTTACCATATTTTAGTAACCATACCTATTAAATAATTCCATAAAATGGGGCTTTTCTAAATTGAATCGATTTTAATTTTAAAATCAAATGGCACACAGATAACAAAAAAACTACAGTAGTAAAAATAATGTCTATCCACAAATTTTGCAGACACTTTTCTTACTACTGTAGCATTTATCTAATATCATTATATTTGTATATCATCAAACATATCTTTATCTGTAATTTTTCTTTTAACTTTGCATGGATTTCCCACAGCAATAACTCCTGCCGGTATATCCTTTGTCACAACACTTCCTGCTCCAATTACACTTCCTTTTCCTATTGTCACTCCACCTAATACAGTTACATTTGCTCCTAACCATACATCTTCTTCAAGCGTAATCGGCGCACTGGTAAGAACGTTGCTTCTCTGGGACGGATGAATGGCATGCCCCGCACATGCAAGACATACCCCCGGTCCTATAAACGCTCCATGCCCGATATTTATAGGTGATGTATCAAGCATCACCACATTATAATTTATAACTGCAAGTCCGTGAAAATGAATATTCAATCCAAAATCACATTTAAATCCTAGTCCCGGAAACGCAAGCTTATTATACGTTCCGAAAAGTTCTTCCATAATTTTTTCTTTCTTTGCAACTTCATCTTCATTTAGACTTTCAATTTCTTTTAATAATCTTTCCGCTCTTCGTCTTAATTCCGGCGGATTATCAAATGGATTGCAATGATATGGTTCCATAGAAGTAATCCTCGCAAGAGCTTTATCCATATTATTTTGTGTATTCTGAATTTCTGACATAGTTGGTCTCCTTAGCTAGAAATTTATTATTTTGTATTATACTTTATATTTTTCAAAAACACTACACTCCACCCTAACACCAAAACTTCCACCACCGGCATTACAGCCCATAAGCCCTGATGCAAGTGTCGCAAGGGCGTTAGCCCCAACTCCCTGTCCAATTACAATTGCATCTGTAAGTGTGTAAATTGACATTACCATTGCGCTACCAAGTGACGGTATTATAACAAATATGGAATAACTGTCAATTACTTATAAAACCGCTTACTCACTTTAAAAGATTTTACACTACTCCATTTGCCTTTGTCTTTTCCAACTATTGCTCTCACTCTTACATAATATCTTTTTCTAACACGTAATTTTCTTAACAGATATGTATTTTTTCCTGTACGTTTTGTTCTTACGTTTTTCTTAAATTTTCTGTCAGTTGAATACTGTATCCGATATATTTTAGCCTTACTTACCTTTTTAAAAGTAATTCTCACTTTTCTATTTTTAAATTTTTTTACTTTTAGAATTTTTGTTTGCTTTAAACTCTTTTTATTTACACCGTCAACACGAGTTGTAGTTTTTCCGTTAGTTGTTGGTTCATTTTCCTTTGTTACAACTTGTCCAAAAGTTGTAGTTGAATCTTTTTCTGATGTTGTTTCGTCAGTTGTTTGATTTTCTACAGTAGTTTCTGATGTTGTATTTTCTGTAGTCAATATTTCAGTTGTGGGTTCTACTGTGACAGTTGTCTCAGTTTGTTTCTCAGTTGTTGGTTCTAATGTAGTTGTCACTTCCGTTGTTGGCTTTAGTGTTGTTGTCACTTCCGCTGTGGTCGGTGCTTCTGTTGTTGGCTCTGATGTTGTTGTCACTTCCGCTGTGGTTGGTGCTTCCGTTGTAGGCTCTGATGTTGTTGTCACTTCCGCTGTGGTTGGTGCTTCCGTTGTAGGCTCTGATGTTGTTGTCACTTCAGTTGTGGTTGGTGCTTCTGTTGTTGGCTCTGATGTAGTTGTCACTTCCGTTGTTAGTGCTTCCGTTGTAGGCGCTTCTACAGTTGGATTTTCCACTTTGTTCTCCAATTTTGTGTATACCTTTATTCTTCCTACATAATTTTTAAGTTGTGTCCATCCACTACCGTTGTTTATATATGACATTTCCCTGCCATTTTTATATGAAGTCATTATTTTGGCGTCGCCCTTTTCATTTGAAACACTTACTATTGCAGAGAACCATTGGTCTTTTTCGATTTTTACCGGCTGATTCAGTTCTATTGTTACATATCCGCTATTTTCAAAATATGCTGTTGTAGTATTTGCCAGATAACCACCTGAAACTGGTACATTGTCCTGTCCACCATAAGGATAATCTACATTTTTATATATCTCCACTTTAGCGGTTACATTTTCACCACCAATAGCTACATTTACTGCTTTTATATATTCGTCTTTTAGATTATCAGATTTTTTTGCTTTAAACACATTTGCCACTGACTTATCTTTTCTTAATGGGAAATCGTCCATACTTCCATCATAGTAATAATTAAAGTCATACTTGTCCTTTGGTGCAAATGAAAATGCATAAGAACAACTGCTTGTATTGTCATATGACAGCCAAAAATACTCCAATGATTTGTAACTGTTTTTTACAAGCCAACCACCATTTTTGGTAGCACCATTTGGTACAAATTTGTCTGATGGAATATTGTCATCCCAGCCAATGATTGTGCATGCATGGGGAGAAATTGTACTGCTATGTTCATTCTTTGGATTGTAGTATAACGTTTCTCTTGCATTATTGTACTGAAATGTTACTGCCCCATATTTTGCTATGGCTTTTTTTATTGACCTAATGTATTCTTCCGGATTTGATTTGTTTTCAGGTATATAAATTGCATTTTCAAATCTATATGATGGATTTTCATATGGGTTTGTCGTAACCACATTACCCGATACCGGTGCCCACCACATTGAATATAACTTGGCAATTTTTAGTGGGTCTCCTGACTGCGTCAAATAATTTACTGATTGCCAGTCTCCATCTGTATTTCCCAATGGATCGCTTTCTCTCTTAAAAACTCTATAAGCTGCCGCCATCGGATTTAATGATAATGTATCTTTTGTTACTGTAGGATCAATTCCACTTTTCAAAATGGATGATTCTGCTGCTGCAATGCTTGAATATGCCCAACACAAATTGGTATCTCCCTGATCTTTTACAGGTGTTACTATGCCATCGTCCCTTCCATCATATTTTTCCCTGTCTGATATCTCTTTAGTTTCAGTCTGTTGTTCTTCAAAATCACCCTCTATTTTAAATGTTAATTGATTATCAGTTATATTTGTGACTTCAACATGCATATCATCAGTTATTTCCAAGCTCTGATTCAGTTTTAATGGTGCGTCAGATTTTGTTGCATATGTGCCACCTAATGTTTCATAATTCCACTTTCCTGCAACGCATCCCATATTGTTTGGGAATTTTGTGTCTTTGTCCACCAAATAACAAACAAGTCCTGAACCAATTATCAATCCTTTTAGCTTCGTTCCATCTGTTTTATACAATTCTTTTGACTGACAATCATATTTATTACCACCTGTGCCAAAATTTCTATATTCTAAGTACAGTGTTTTATTGGTTCCTTTTAAATTTAATTTGTATCCGACTATCTGTGAATCTCCTCTAGTCGATGCTTCCTTTAAGGTATACTGTCCATTTTGATAAATTGTTTTAACATTGTCAGATGTAAGCCACCCCTTTGCTTCTCTTTCTTTTACAGATATAAACTGTGGCACAGGTGACATATGCTTTGCCATTGCAGACATATAATATACCGGCGAACTATTTGAACTATTGTACAAGTCCTTAAATCCTAAAATGTGCCCCATTTCATGAGTTGCCACTGCCATAGGCAAAATCACGTTTTCCCGATTATCCTTGTATAAATAATTATAGGAATTTGTCACCTGTACATAGTTTTTACTTGTAATTGTTTTTCCATCTGCATTTATTTTTACGTAATCTGCATAATCCTTATAATTCCACAAAGGTGAGGACCAACCCACAGAGATACTCTGAGTTGTATTTTTATAAATAATGGTGATTGCATCGATTACCCCATCATTGTTTTTATCAAGTTCAGAAAAGTTGTACTTTTTTGTACCATCATAATTTGTAATCACATTGCCCGCTAATATAGCTCTGTTTATAGCTTCAGACCAGTCTGTTTTTAGTTCGTACATACGCTGTGATTTTTCGCCATTGTCCGTATAGCCTTCAGGATTTTCATCGCTGTATTCAGCATAGTAACCTCTTGGATGTGACAATTGTATAGAACCACCCTTGTCGAATAAATACACACTATTCATATGTAATTTTCCATTTGAAGCAGTTTCATAATAATCTGAAACATTAAAATCTGCATTGTTGTAAGAATTATCTGTAATTTTTCTAACAGATTCCCCATTATAAGAATTATCTATAAATTCATCTTCATCTAAAAATCTTGCAAATACTATAAGATTTGTAAAATTACTTTCTTTTGTTTTATTTTCTGTATTTTCATTCGTATCATCAGCAAAAGTTGCGCCACTAAAAAGCATTGTCATAACCGTAACAAACGCCATGATTATACTAAACCCTTTTTTCATAAAATCTCCTTTTAATCATTTATTCTTTTACACCTTAATTATATATTCATTATAGCATTTACCAGATTAACTTTGTATTCTAATTTTTTAGAATTATAGGCTCATCCAAAATTAAAATTTTAAATTCCACTCTTCCATTTCACAGTGGATTTTACTTTTACATAAGTGGAATTTAATCTTTCGCACCATTTTATTCTATTCATTTGCATATTTATCTTTACCCTTGTATGCTTGTTCCATGCTCTCTGATGACGGTAGAAGGAGGTACATATGTCTAACCTTATACCGGTAAACCAGAAACACTTAACTTTAGATGACCGTAAAATTATTGAAGACTCTCTAAATGAAGGTCTTTCCTTCAAGGAGATTGCCAAATATCTTTGTAAGGATCCGACTACCATTTCAAAAGAAATCCGTCTTCATCGGGTTGATGACATCCAACCCAAACGGATATTTAATAATCCACACAACTTTTGCACCAGGAGATTTAGGTGCAAACGGACAAATGTATGTGAAAAGATTATCCTCTGTGACATTAAGTGTTCATCATGCAATAAATGTAATCAGGTATGCAAATCTTTCGTAAAGGAATCCTGTTTGCGAGTGGACCGGGCTCCTTACGTTTGCAATGGTTGTGATAAACCACTCCATCGCTGTAGCGTTTCGCATAAATATCGCTATGATGCTGTTTTTGCACAACGAAAATATGAGGAACTCCGTACTTCTTCAAGAACCGGTGTAAATCTCACAAAACATCAAGCTCTTCAAATGAATGCCGTGGTTGCACCTCTGATAGAACAGGGACAGTCTCCATATGTAATTGTCACCAACCATCCGGAACTGGGCATCAGTGTGAAAACACTTTACAACTACATTGAACAGGGTGTTCTTCTCACCAGAAACATTGATTTAAAACGTAAGGTCAAGTTTAAGTTACGAAAAGATGATTCCAAACCTTCAATCAAAAACAGGGAAGTTTTCGTCGGAAGAACTTATGCTGATTTTAAGCAACTGAATCCTGATTATTTCTGTGAAATGGATACTGTTATTTCGGCTAAAGGTTCCAATAAATGTATTCTGACTTTTTACAGCCCTGAAACACAACTGTTTATTGCCAGACTCCTAAATCGTTGTACTGAAGGAGCTGTTAAGGTTGCCATTAACGAACTGGAGAGGGCTCTTGGCACATATGACTTTCTATCCGTTTTCAATACCTGACTGACCGTGGCAGTGAATTCAGCGACCCGATATCGCTTGAAACGGGTATTAACGGCATTGAACGCATGAGTATTTATTACTGTGATCCCATGAGAAGTAATCAGAAGGGGGGCATTGAGGAAGCACATACCCTGTTGAGAATGATTATCCCAAAAGGAACCGTTTTCACGCATCTTACACAATGGGACATAAAGAAATGTGTTAATCACATCAATTCTTATGTGAGGGAAGGATTGAATGGTAAAACACCATATCAGGCATCACTTGAAAAATTTGGCCCGGAGATTCTCCGGGCCCTGCAGCTTAAATACATCCCACCTGATGATGTAATCCTCACACCAAAGCTGCTAAAATAACATTTTTATAAATCCCGTCATCAGAGCCACAAATTTCACATTTCTCACACCGACCTGTGGAATTTAATCTTTCACACAAGAATTCCAGAGGTCTGTTTCCTATGCCTTGATTTTCAGATTTAAAGAAAAATGTACTTAAATTTTAACACTTATTACCCTTTATTCAACCAAAAACTTTTAAATTTAGGTTGATTTTTAACAGTGGGTGGAATTTAGTCTTTCACACGGAATTTACTTTTACAAGTCAGCTTCTCCACATAACAAATCTTTTATCTCGCATGATGTACATTTATTTTCACCGATTTTATCAGCAATCTCTTTAACTAACTCCCACCATGAACACACTCCAGAATTTTTAGAAACTCCAGCCCCCACAAAAATCACAAGATTCTCATTTGAATTTATTTGCTTGATTTTTTCTATTTGTTCGATAATCTTGTTCATCAATCTCACCTCACAAAGTGCACTTTTTTCGTCGCTTTTTTCGTCGCTTTTTCAACGAAAAAAGCGACGAATTATTTTAATCTATACAACTTGCCTTTTGTTTTCCCATTATCGATGAGTTTATCAAGTACTATTAATTCTTTTAATAATTCCTTTGTTCTAGTATCCTTTAATCCAAGATTACCAGCTATTTCAGCTGTTTTATGCCACTCGCCATCATCCAATAATTTTAGGATTTTATCATATTGTTCTATCTTTTTCTTTGATATTTTTTTCGTCGCTTTCTCATATCCATCTGGCAGCAAAACTTCATCATCCGCTTCCAAAAATGCCGGGTGGATTGGAATTCTTATTCTCATAGCTCGTCTATCTTCATCCGTAAAGAACTCCGCTCTTGGTGAGCCATTCTTCTCAAGTTCTTCCTGTATTGTTGGGATGCCAGAAGAATGCCCCTCTGATAAATCCAGTTCTTTTAAAAACTCTCCGAGTCGTCTATTTCTATAAAACCTAGAAACAAATCTCTTTCCTTCAGCTATTGTCTTTTCTGAAATAGATCTGTCTATCCCCGGAAAATTCATGATATTTATGCAATCCGGCTCTATCTCTATAGTTACTGGTTCAAAGGACATATAATCTCTGTGATAAAAGGCATTTACCACAGCCTCTTCTATTGCCTGATATGGGTAATTGAATATCCTTAATGCCTCCATCTGATTTGGTACTTTAATTACCTTTTCTCTAATAATCAAATTACGAAATCTTTCCATTGTTGCTTGAATCATCTGAGGCACCGAACCTGTAATATTAGGAAAATCTTCACTAATACTTGGATTCTTAATGCTTCCTTTAGGAAAAGAGGTCATCTGTACATAAGTATATCCAAAGAATTTTTCTGGATGCTCACAGAACATCATAATTGCCACATTCTGAATATATCTGAGTTCTGGAGGACCAACCAATAGCTGCATATCATTAAGTATTTCCTCAACACCACGTTCCCTTACCTGTTTAGCAAGTTTACTACCGGTTTTTCTCAAATGATCTTCTAACAGCACCGGTGAAATATCCTCAAATGTTGCCTTATGGTTTGCTCTGCAATCAAACGGGGTTTGATCTGACATATTAATCAGTTCTCGCTCCTGTTCACTATTTGCCTTAACAGAACTTGTCTGATAACGAATATAATAATTGTACTTTTTTTCTTTCTTACTTGTTACATGCTCTGGTGATTTATAAGGTCGCTGCTGTCCTGTTCTGACAACAATTACAAAAATCCATTTTCCATCCACTTCTGCTGGTATCCCCTGTGGAAAGTAGGGTGGAGAAATCAAATTATTGTACCCCAACATATCTTTCTGTATTGAATCCAACATATATTCAGGTAAACCTTTTACCGGACGCTTGGCAACACCATTTTCTTCCTCAACGCCTACAACAATATAACCACCACCATCATTATTATAATCATTTGCGAATGCACAGACACTATGGTAGATATCATCAGGATTCCACCCAGTCTTAAACTCTATTCGGTCTGATTCTATTTTTCTTTTGTTTAATAAATCTTCTACGTCTAGTTCAAGCTCCATAATGTCCTCTCCATTCCTAACATATTTTTTCATTATCCTTCATCTATTATGAATTTTATTTTCAGATAATTTTTTACTTGTTTATCTTATTTGTGTCACCACCGGTGACACAAATAGTATTATCTATAACATTCCAATTATTAATTTTTATCCATTTATATTTTCTAAAAGTTTTGTTAAATTAATTATATCAAAATATATAAAAAATAAAATCTTCTTTTTTGCGCCATACTCAGTTAGATTTCGCTTTGCTACACCTAACTGACGGCTATCGCCGTATAAGACCGAAAATACAAGAAGTGTGAGAAATCCATAAATGCATTTCCATCTTCCGCAACGCCGATTCATTCGCAATTCGCTTCGCTTCTTGCTCATGAGTGGCTGGCGCCACTTACGTATAAAATAAAAGCCAACAGATAGTGAACATAAATGTTCCCACTGTTGGCTTTTGTTTTATGCTAATCGGCTTGTAGCTTATTCAAACTCTAAAAAGGCTGACGGTTAACAGGTTCTTTTATTTGCTCTTTCTGTCCGTATTTAGCCTTTTAGTTTAATACTATTTTAAATTATTTTGACTTATTAAATTTTTGTTACCACGATGTGGTCATGCTGAAGAATAGTACTGGGTGGCTTGCAATTTATTTGCATTGCTCATACAAAAGCTCTAAACCTTTTTTAAAAGCCTCTGCTTTTGTCATTGAATGCTCCTTAGCAAACTCAATGAGTTTTTCGTGTTCCTCATCTGATAGTCTAACCGAAATCTTATTAACCTTCGGATTTTCTATCTTTGGTCTGCCAACCTTTGCCATACCACTACCTCCTATTGGTTACATTATAATTTATGACCGTCATATTTTCAAGGCATTTTTTAATTATCAATTATCATTATTCTGTGCCTTACAATATAATAACTATATTTCATATTTTAATACAACACTATGTATCTATCTGTCAATTCTAACTTTCTATCATGCTTACTTTCTCACGGTTGTCCTAATGCACCATAATATAATCTGTACATCCAATCTTATACAGCGATTATAGAGATAGTACCTATCGCTGTAAAGTTTTATATCTGCACCACTGTCCTTCAATTTTTCCGAAAAAATTGTATACATATTAACCAAACCTGGTTTTTCGTACAAATAAATTTCTTTTTCTTCTTCTGTAAGACTATCTTCTAGTCTTCGCCTACACAATCCAACTACTGTTATTTTTCCAATTAATAATGAAAAATATATCGGCATAAAATCGAGCGATGTTCTATACAAAAATTTTCCTACTTTTAAATATTGCCTCTGTCCGTTACATTCTTTTTTCATAATTCGAAATGTATAATATGTGTATTTCTTTTTTCCATACCCTATAATATTTCTTTTAATAAAAATTGGTCCTCCATCTTCAATTAAAATAATCGGTGCAACGAAAACAAAAATAGTAATAGCTAATACACTCCCTAAAATTCCAAAAAAAATGTCATTTATCCTTTTTACAAAGGCATAAACAGTTCCTTTTTTTTTCTTATCATATTTATCCCAGTCATCACTTTTTAAATCTCTAAAATACACCTCATTATATTTTTTGCAGCTATACATAATTGTTGCTGCTACAATTACTATTATTATTAATACCATTAACGCTATAAGTATAACATCTATAAATTTATTTATCATTTTTCTCTTCTCCTATTACTTCATTACAATAATATACTGCCACAAAAACAGGAATTATAACGGTCAAAATTACTGCTATATAAGTAACCTTTTTGCTCTGATTTCCCAAATATATTAAAATAATCATAATCAAATCTATAACACAAATTATTTTAAATGCGTTTTCCAACACCACTTCAATAATTTTAGTCTCTTTTTTCTTGTTGATAATATTTAAAAAAATTATACATATAAACAAGTTATAATAAATAAGTTCTGCTGACTCAATTATGTTTGTTTTTAATATTCCATCTTTACCCAAAAATAATATTGCGAGTTTAATCACTACAGGTGCTAATGGTACAATCAAATTCAATATTACCCACTCAACACATTTCTTTTTATTTTCTTCCATTTAATATATCCTCAAGTTTCTTTTTTAACGTCCAAGACATCGTATACGTTTATCTAATATTAATATTTTGTAAATAATAAAATCAGTTAATTTTCCATTCACTTGCTATTATGATGTTTTAACCAACCAAATTTTAATTTTATAAATATAATTATACACATCTTCAATTCTATTCACAATAATAACTATTTTTATCGTTACATACATACTATTATTAATGCATTTCCTAGAACCAGCATAAAGTAAGACGTTAATCATAATATTAATAGTTTTCATAAAAAAAGCCCAAGGATTGTAACCCTGGGCCAATATTTTCTATATACTTTTTAAATTTTCTCCACCCCATCTATTGTCTTTAAAAACAACTCCTTCAGTGTTTCTTTCATCTTAGGACTTAACTCTTTCAATCTTTCATCCACTGATTCTTCATCCTTTTCCTTTATTCCTAATATCGTATTTGCATCTGTATCCAGTGCATCCATTAACCTATACAAAAGGTCAATGCTCATTTTATTACTTCCTTCTTCCAACTGATATACATGTGATTGACTTATTTTTGCTCTGTAAGCCAATTCAAATACAGATACATTCTTTTTTATTCTTAATGATTTAATTATGTTTCCAACTTCTAAACCTTTGTATTCCATTTATTCCTCCTGATTTTCTCCCCTATTGCAATGCATTGCATCACGTCTGATGCATCTTCAGTAATATAACACGCCAATCATTACTTACTGCTTTGTTTCTTTCCTCTGTCCGTCGCCAGTATATGTGCTGTAGCTTGCTACCATATTTCACTATGGATCACGGCATAGTCAACAACTTCAAACTTATAATTATAATAAGTAGAAACTATTTCATGCATTGCCTTAAAGGAGGTTTGCCCGGCTCATTTGAGCCTCTTTTAATATACTGTTTTTTAATATAAAATAAGAGTTAGTGGCACTATACCTTTTACTCATCATCAATAACCATACAACTTCTGCCTAAAACCAAATAATCAATCGTTGTATCTAATACTTCTGCCAAATAAACAAATGTGTCAATTCTGGCTCCATTTATTCCACACTCAATCATCTTTAAACCCTGACCTGAAATTCCAATCTTTTCTGACAACTTTTCCTGTGTTAATCCCTTTGCTTTTCTTAACTCTTTGATTCTTTTTCCACTTTCCTTAATATCGTAATAAAACATCTTTTTCCTTTCTGGAAAACCAGAAAGGTTCGTTGTCTGCACCTGACACTTTAATTACATATATGTTTTTCTATGCGCAAAAAAGACGCAAGGGAAATCCTGTAAAGTAAATCTACTTCTTACTGATTTTCCCCTGCGTCTCTGGTGCTCCTACAGTTACCTCAATAACTGTATGCCCTTATCAGGTGGGCCTATTTAATTTTTTATAATAAATTGTTTTCAGTCATCCATAATATCCACATTCGTAATCATATGGTGAATGGTATGTTTTTTTCTTATGTAATTTGCTTAATTCATTTTTCGCAGCACTGTTCTTTGTTGCTGCTTCTCCGATAGTCTTATATAGCCTTGACTCTCTTAATTTAATTGAGCCTCTTCTATCCGTAAAGCAAACCTGATAGAAGCCATTAGCTATATTAACTATTATCACTTCTTTTATGTGCATTCCATTTTCTATGATATACACATGTTCTCCAATGCCATACTTGTAAATCAATTTTTACACCTCACACAAATAGTTTTCCGTTAATCATTCTCTCTGCT
Source organism: Eubacterium sp. LMAG:50 (assembly GCF_008680265.1). NCBI lineage: Bacteria > Bacillati > Bacillota > Clostridia > Eubacteriales > Eubacteriaceae > Eubacterium > Eubacterium sp. LMAG:50. Next base: position 316,740 of record NZ_NALP01000007.1, read on the forward strand.
ACATATTTCTCATCTATCTTTTTAAGTGTTAAAACTCTTTTGCATCTATTGCATTTGATAGACAAGTTTAAATTTCCTGCATAATAGTCAAACATTCTTCTCTTACAGTCTTTGCAACAGAATGATACCTTCATAGAATTGCTCATTCCTTTGTTCACTTCCTTTAATCAGTATTTTTGTTTTTACAATAAATACCTGCTTGATAAGGGAAATAAATCCTGCAGATAATACGCTAGTATTCCGTAGCATCAAATCCAATGCCCTAGCTAAGCTGATCTCACACCCCTTTTAAGAATGTATCTAAACTATAGCGAAAATAATTTTGGTTTTCTATAGCGTATACGCCATATTTCGAAAATATGTTCGTCTTAAGAATTTTCCTTACTTTCAACTGTTGATACATAATATCTAATATTTCTCTTGAAAAATTCCTGCTCTCTTTCATTTTTGATTTGTTCTGCAGTTTTCCTTGTATATAATTCATCAACCGAAACCTGTAAATATTTAGCAATAGCAAATAATGTAACTGCAGACGGATCAGACTTACCGGTTTCTATCCTGCTAATAGTACTGGTTTCAACACCAATTGCATTAGCAAATTGAGTCTGGCTTATTCCATGTTTCTTACGAATAGCTGCTATATTATTTATATAATTGTTGTCTTTCATTTTAAGCATAATTATCGCTCCTATTATGTACAAATTACTATATTTATTAGTAAATCTAAGGGGTAAAATTGCCCCACTATTCAAATTATACATTATAGGTTGTACGATAAACGGGACTTATGAGATAAAAAATTCTCCTTTAATTGAAAAATTTAACGCAAAAAATTCTCATTCTCCTTAAATCTCTTTTTACAAAAAAGAGTTCTTTATTTTGCATATAAATGTACATTCAGACATGTCCACCATTTTGTATTTTTCTTATAAATAGTTACTATATGTTGTTTCCCTTTAAATTGATGGTTATAAGTCAAAACATTAAGGGTTAAATAAAATATAATAGCTATTAAGAAGGAGGTGATAAAGTGAACTGGGAATTTGATCCGTCGGAAATTTTATTAGTATTTGGTAGCAATATTAGGAAATCTCGTGAGATGAAAGGATACACTATCTCTGATTTGGCCACTTCAATAAATTATGATCGTAATTGCCTTTCAGCCTTAGAATACGGTGAACAAAACATTGAATATTTGACCGCTCTAAATCTTGCTCGAAAACTTAATGTATCTTTTCCTGCTTTGTTTTCAAGAAACTATCTCTCGGACTTAGGATACAATAGTTTAAATTTCTCCGGTAACTTTATTGAGGATGACTATCTCCTTGTCTTTATTGAGAATTTTCAAAAAATTATGAAAAGTAAACAACTTAGACAGATTGAAATATATGGAGCAACCGATATTCAGCCAGCACTGATAAGTAGATTAGTAAACCGAAAGGCACTTAATCCTACAATTAAAACTCTTTACGCTATGGCTTATACCATAGACGTAGAAATGTACAATTTATTTTTAAGAAGTTCAATTAAGGAGGATATATGATTTTTACACCTTACTCAGATGAATCTAATGTGATTAATATGATACAACGCATACGAAACGAGGATTATGCATTAATACGTATGACATATACTATGATCGATAAAAATAACCTAGATGCAAATGCTATTCTTAGAGATCTCCTATTTGACTGGGGTCTTGTAGATTATGACCAACTAGAACATGGTGGCAAATTTGGCATATCTTATAATGCTTTATTTATTCAGCACGGTAAAACAGACTTTATTAAACTAAAATTTTACAGAGTTGCTAACACTCGAGGTGATAGACGTTTTTCCATCGAAACCATAAAACGAAGGATGGAAAATGGTGAAATCAATGAAGGGGATCTTCTTTATATTTCTGTTTTCCAACGAGCAAATGATACACCTTTAATTTACATAATTAACTTAACGCACAATATTCCAAGTGAAAGTGATTTAATTAATGCCATCGGTATGGATGCAATTACTAAATTGTTCCATGACATCAAACCTCGTTTGCATGAGATTATTCATGGTGGCTTTTTTGATAACTCTAAAGGATATGGTCCAATTGCTCCAAAGGATGTTGGTGACACTTTAGAATATCTTCTTGGAATAAACACGAATAACCGTTCAGATGCAGATTATAACGGTCTAATAGAAGTCAAATCAAAAGGTGGTGGCAGAACTTTAGATACACTTTTTACTTTACGACCACACTTTGAAGGTACAAGGGTTGCAGCATACGAACCAATAGATAGAAACAGAGTTTCCGCTTTTGCCAGAATATACGGATATGATTCCGATTCTCACCCTGGATATAGTAGTCTCTACATAACAATTGGTTCAATGGATGCACCTCAAAATAACCAAGGATTCTATCTACATGTAAATGATGAAAACAGACAAGTTAACATTATATGGTGCGATCCAATTACAGGTAAACCTGAAATAGCTGCTTATTGGTCATTTGACGACTTAAAACAGCAGTTATATATGAAACATCCATCTACATTATGGGTAAAAGCAGAAAGTAGAGAAATTTCTGGAATGGTTCAATTCAAATATAACGAAATTGAATTTTCCAGAGCTCCTCAATTTACAACTTTCCTCTCCCTCATTAAAGCTGGCTTAATTACTTATGATTGGCGGGGATATACTACAAAAGAAGGTAAATATGTTGGGAAAAACCACGGCAATGCCTGGCGTATTAAACCATATGCGAAGCAAAATTTGTTCGGTGAAATTGAATTAGTAGAATTATAAGATGATTTATAATCCATAAAGAATGGGCAATCTGAAAACCAGATTGCCCATCTAACTTATCTACAAAACTCTCATTATTTCATTAGCTACAGCTCTAGCTAATAATGGTGGTACAGCATTACCTACCTGAGAATATTGTGGTACTTCCACACGTCTACGCAATCCACCTGTTGTCCTCTTTCCAAGGAACTCAAAACTATCATCAAACGATTGTAATCTTGCGAGTTCCCTTACAGAAAACGTTCTTGGTTCAAACGGTGAAATATAATCATCTGCTATAGTCATAACTGTTGCTGATGGCTTATTTCTATCCAACCTAGTTCTAATATTTTTCTTTGTTAAAAGAATATCTACATTCTCTCTGCTAACATTTCCTGCTCTAAATAATTCTATAACCTGTTCTTGCTCCAATCCCATCGCATTAACACAATGGTTAATAAGCGCCGGATAATTAGAAATATCTATCCCTTCACTCATTACACGATTTTTCAGTCCTGCACCATCTTCACCTTCTCTAAATAAAGCAAATCTTTCAGCAATAATTTGTTGATGTGCAGATATCTCATTATTATATACTATTCCATTACTATCAATTGTGTTCCCATTAACATCCGGTGTGCGACCTTCTCTTGAAGCAATTTGAAAATCTGTGTCTGTATCGTGCACCTGATTGCGAATATTTTCATTTCTTATTAAATCGCTTATTGCATCTGTAATTGTTAACGCTGTATCATCGTCATGCGTTGGTTCTGGATATACAGGTGGCACCATATCGTTTCTATATGCCATAACAATTACTCTATTTCTTCTCTGTGGCACTCCATAATGTGCCGCATTTAGAATTCTGGGTTGCAGAGTATGATATCCTATTAATTGAAATTCATTTATTAATATATTAGGAACTATTTCACCATCTGGATATCTATGACCTGTTACCCCTTCAAAACCATAGAACCTCGTATCCATAAATCCTGTAACATTTTCTAAAACTACATATCTTGGACGAACTTCATTAATTACTCTTAAATATTCTCTAAAAAGCATATTTCTTGGATCATTAGGATCTCTACGTCCCGCTCTACTAAATCCCTGACATGGTGGTCCTCCAAAAACTGCATCTATCTCAGGGACATCTCGATTTCTGAATATTTCCAGATTACCTATTTTTTCATTAATTAAATTTCCTGTCAATTCTCTTATATCACCACGATGAAAATAAGTATTTACACCTTGATGTAATCCCAACTGCTCATGTCTGTTCATATAGGTTCTTTGAACATCTGGATTTATGTCACTTGAGAAAAGGATGTGAAAACCTGCTTGAATAAGTCCCTCACTCATTCCACCAGCACCACAAAATAAATCTATTGCATATGGCATTATTATTTTCCTCCTTTTCCTAAATTTTAACATTTACCTTCAAAAATGTCCAGGGTTTTATCTTAAGTAGATTTTAGAACATATGTTCTGTTTTGTCAATTTGTTTTTTACTATTCGAAAAATTCCTGCTTAATTCTATCATATATTCTTTCTAAATTCTACAAAACAATTATACATATATTTTTCTCATAAATTAAAATTTACTCTTTCATACTGAATTTATTTTTGCATATTAACTGTTTATTTCTTTTATTCTATGATGTTCTTAAATATATTTAATTTCATAAATACCAAGAGGCTGCCCTTTAGAACAGCCTCTTTGATTATTTCATATTTCCTAAATCTGATATATCCACTATATATGCTTTTTTATCAAATGTAATTAACATCTTATTTTCTTTTCCCATCAAATACAAATTCATGTTCTCCCAACTTTTGACCGGAATATTTATTTTTAGCCATTCCTTTTTTTCAAGATTTATCAAATACATTATTCCATTTGAGCCGGTATTAAACATTGCATATTTTTCTGATGCACCAATAGGTTCAATTGTTTTTTCATTAGTTTTAATCTTAAATTTAGAGCCTTCAATTATATTTTCAATTGTCATTACTTTTTTGTCAAAAGAATAAGTATGGTTGAAGTTTATATCTGTTTGTGTGCTGAAAAATTCCTTCTCAACTTTTCCGTTTTTCAGATTTATTAAATATTTACTATAATATTCTGTTTTGTCTTTTGTAAACGGTTTACCCAAAGTTAATATATGGTAATCATCCACAAAACTTATTTCATCAACTGTTGCGTATCCGTTTATAAGATTTTTGTTGAATTTCTTTTCAGTTTTGCTGTCCAAATCAAATATTGCCCAATATCCTTTTGATCTGAAATTACAAAGAAGTGTTTTTCCATTTGGAGACATAACAAAATTACAAATCATTTTATCATTTGATATTTTCACAATCTCATTTGTATCCAAATCAATTTCTGCAATTGCTTCATTGACTACCTTACCCTTTTCTTCCTGATACAAGGCTGCATAAATTGTTCTTCCTTTCATAATCGGAAAAATTTCACTTACAGCACCTTTATAATTAAATCCACAAATTTCTTTATTTCTTATAACATAGTCAAAAGAAAACGCCTCATTATTATACTTTCCCTGAAATTTGTTAACCTGTTCGCTAAGAAGCTTATTGTTTTTTATGGAATATACATTTTTAACATTTTCAGAATCATCTTTGCTGTATTCCAATATGAAGGTTTCATTCCTTCCCACAACTTCCATGTTATCGCTTAATTTAATTTCTCCTTCTGGTGTTTTACATTCTTCTGTTTTTTCACTGTTTGTTGTAGTCTCCAGTTTGACTTCCTGCACCTTTTTAATTCCAAATACTCCCTGTAAAAATTCTCTAAAGGAATCAGATGTGCTTGCTCCAACAGTTATTCCTGTTGCGCAAACCACAACTATTGCCAAACTTACTGCTACCCATTTCATTTTTCTTATTTTTATAAACCTACCATTGCTCTCTTCACTTGACACATTGATTTGCTGGTTAAGCAATTCTTTTTTCCAATTTTCCGGAGTTTTAATTGTATCCAATTTTTTTAAATTCATATTTGCCTCCAATCTCCAATTTTTTTGGTTATAATCTCTTAAACCTGCTTTTCTAAAATTTTTGCAAGTTTTTCCCTACCTCGTTGTAATCTTGATTTCACAGTATTAACACTTAATTGAAGAATATCTGAAATTTCTTTTGTACTATATTCCTGATAATAATAAAGAACTAAAACTTCACGATATTTTAAAGATATTTTTCTCAACACCTTTACCAGAATTTCTGTGTCATTATCTAATTGTAGTCCATTAGTTGAATTATTCTGCATTCCTTCCAGCCTGTCCTTTTCTAAACCAACGGATACATTTCTGTTCCAAAAGGACTTATGATAATCGTTACACTCATTTCTAGCCACCTTAAGCAACCACGCTTTTAAATGTTCACTGTCATTAAATGTTTTTGAACTCTTATAAAGCTTGATAAATGTATTTTGAAAACAATCTTTAGCTGCTTCTTCATTTTGTGTCCATACCACACACATTCTTGTTATGTAATCAGAATATTTTTCTATAACTTCTTCATAGCTCATGCCGGCATATTCTTTATACATATAATTCCTCCCTTCTGATTTATTTGAAAGTTTTCTCTTTCTATATAGAACACGATTGTTTTCAAACGTTGGGTGCAAAATTTCAAATTTTTGTTTTTTGGTTTTGTTTTTAATTTAACACACTAAATTTCAAATATTTTTTCATAATGTAAAAATAAGGAAGCCACCATGCTTCCTTATCATCTCCCAATGTTTGCTGATTATAAAACTTTATTGTGATAGTAGATAATTCAACAAACTATGTATTTCTAATATTTCACAATGTATCTTTTTTCAGCCACATTGTATAATCTTTATATTTCACTGTCAAGATTTATTTTTCTCAATCATAACTATAGTTATTTTCTGATTATGTAACTTTGTAAAATATTCATTTTAAGCTTTTTGTGATTTACTGTTTTAAATTTTTATCTAAACGGCAACTTTTCATCTCCAAAGTCTCTTATAGGTTCAAATCCTCCAATCTCTTTTTTCTGCTCCTTTACCGCATTGCTCTTTTTTATAATTTCTCCATAAAGCTGCTCCCTGAACTCCTTTGTTACTGGATAGCATACTTCTGAATACTCTGTTTTTCCATCTTTACCTTCGGTGGTTTTTGTCGGCATTGCAACGAAACTACCTTTTTCACCTTCAATTACTCTGACACCATCTATTACAAAACACTTGTCTATGTAAATTTTTCCGATGCTTTCTATCTTTTCATTAAAATTGCATGGGTACATTGCCACTGAAACACTAACCTTATCTTTTCCAGATGTTATATTAAGTTCCTTCGCATTGCTTTCATATGCCTTTATGATGTTATCGTACAATTCCTTTCTAAACTCTGCTGTTGTTGGATAAAAGTAATTTTTGTAAACTGGATTTCCCTGTTCATCCTTTTTACTTGTTTTATATCCTGGCATTGCCACAAATGTTTCTCCATTTTTTGTTTCCCTGATTGTAATGTCTGTTAACTTAAAGCTTTCTTCAAATACCACTGAAACAAAAGCCTTTGTACTCCAATTTTCTTTTTCTAACTTGTTTACTTTTATACTATAATTCATAGCTAGTCTCCTTTCCTTAATTCCTTTTTCTTATTTTTATAAATATAATTTTTTAACCATGTATGGTTATGATATATTAAAGCCATCTGATTTAAGAGTTAGTGTTGCTATACCTTAGGGTTCTTATTTTCCTGATCTACATATCATCACCAATCCTCCATTATGATAATTACCCAAACATACTCCGTGTGCCTCATCCACAGCCTCAACCATTTTTCCGTTACCTACATAAATACCCACGTGGCTTATGTTTTTGTATCTTCCATTGGTTGTATAGCTATAAAATATCAGGTCTCCTGGCTGTATGTCCTTTTCCTTGACTGTTTTGTCCTTAAGTCCTTCTGCTTCCGCAGCTGCAGTTGTTGAACCATTAAATGATATGTCTACACCTGCTGATTTCCACCCATAGAATGCCAGTGAGCTACAGTCAAATGCTTTTCCACTGTTTCTTAAGCTCTGACTGTATGGATATCCAACCTTTGACAATACAAAGGATGCCACTGTCTTTTGTGTTGGATCTGTTATTTTGTCTGTTATGCTTGTTATCTCCTGTGCTGTAAGACTTCCCTGCAAGCCACTTAACTGACTTCCACCTGTCTGACCGCCTGACGGATTACTTGTAATGCAGGCACTCATCAGCTTATTAAGTGTTTCCTGTCTTTCCTCGTCAAACTGATACTCCACTGACATTTCCGTGTAGCTTTTTAATGTAATTCTCACTTCAAGGTACTTTTTCTTCTTTTTTCCCTTTTTCTCTGTTACCTTTTCTGTTGTGTACCTACACATGTCATCAAACACCGCCTTTAAATTCTGCTTGTTTGTTTCATTCATTTTTGTTGCCGTGTTTTCGTAACCGTATTTCACCATGTACACGCACATGATGTCATAGTAGTTTGATGGCTCGCTGTTCATTCCCTCGTAGTCCACATACACCTTTCTGCCCTCATCCGCATCCTTGTGTTCATCCACCAGTGTCTGTATTTCCTGATTAAATTCAGATACATACTGCGTTGTCACTGTCTGTATTGTATCTCCGCTTTCAAGTGGTGGAAGAAATATTGCAAATGGTGAATTGTAAAGAACTGCAATGATAGCGAACACAATTCCTGTTGCGACCATCACCACTATGAGAATCGGAACTACTAATGGTGCCAGTAGTGACATCACCTGCATAATTATGTATGCCACCTTGTTTTTTACAATGCTTCCTACGAGCTTAAACAGACTGTCATTTTGCTCCTCACCGGACTTTAGCTTGTCCATAAAATATTTCATCATTCTGCTCTTTTGCTCTGCCCTGTAAAATGTGTTTTCAATCTTCATTCCCACTGCTTCACCTGCAGCCATTCCTATTAAGGTTCCTTCAGGACCTGCCGCTGAACCAGCAACTGTAGTGCCGGTTTTTACTGCAAGTTTTGTACTTTCCTTTGTTGTATCCTTGACTACCTTTTTGGATGTTTTCTTTGCCACATTTCTTGATGTATTCTTGACTGACTTTTTGGCAAGTTCTTTACCTTTGGTCGATGCTTTCTTTCTGATTCTCTTGCCTGCCACTTCCTTTTGTAGTTTTGACGTGCTCACCTTTTTTCTAATTCGGTTACCTTCGCTTATCGCTCCCTTTACAGCTCTTATTGCAATGCCTGTTGCCTCAAATGCTCCATCAATGTTTTCACCACCCTCAACATTTTCAGTATTAGTTAATTCAGCCATTATTCCTGCTAAATTTACACTTCTTTTGGCTCTGGTTGTCATTGATTTGTTGTCAATTTTAGCTTCATTCTTTTTATGAATCTTTCCGGTCTTTTTCTTGTGTATTTCTGTCTTAACTTCTTGCTCCTTGTTTATTTTCATGTTGTCCTCCTTGATTTTGGGTAAAAAATAACGCCAGGCTAGCTTTATGCTAACTTGGCGTTTAGATATAATACTTTTAGTTTTCTATATAATTTGTAAATTGTTAAATTATTTAAACAGTTCCTTCAAAATAATATCTGCACATTCTTTGGGACTATGTATGCTAGTATCAACTCGCATTCTATATTTTATGCCCTTTGACATTATTTCATGTTGTTCTGCTGATTGCTCCGCATATCTATTCTCTCGTTCAATATTTCTTTGTTTGCATATATCTAAAGGACAATAAACTTCAATTATATCCAGTGGATTATCATTAAAAATTTCTAACATTTGCTTATAATGTGGTTTTATCTCATCTCTTTCGACTAAAATTCCATCAATTAGAACATTTTTACCCATATCGGAATATAATTTTGCTGTATGATACATCATTATTATCACTTCACTTAAATATTTCCAGTAATTCTCCCTTAAATATTTTTCTCCAATCATTTCTTCAAACAAATCATTTGCCACAACATAAAAGAATATATCGTCAGTATCCTGCAATGCCTCTACAATTGATGTTTTCCCTGAACTGGTTACTCCATTTAAGAAAATAATTTTTCCTTTCTCCATGACTTTTTTCCTTTCTTTCCAATATTTCTTATATTATCAATATAAAACTAACATTCTTTCTTATAAATTAACATTCCCTTGCCGTATGGATCGTCATCTGCATCAAATTCTTCTGAAACAAATGAATATGCATTCTTATCTAATACTCATACCGAAGCATTATTTCCATGCATAACACGACCATATAAAATCTTTACTTTAAAGGTTTCACATGCAAACCTTGTCATTCCTTGCACAAGTTCTGTTGCATAACCATTTCCACTATATTCTTTACAAATTGTATAACCGATTTCTACCTCATTTGGTTTTCCATCAACTTCATTTATGCCTGTATCTCCAATTAATTCTCCATTTTCCTTTAATTCTACAGCCAATACAAATGGTAAATGCTTTTCATTAACACACTCTGCATAAAACCTTATTGCTTCCCGTGCCTCTTGAATGTCTGCATAACTTTCGTTAGGTATCCATTTTTTAACTTCTTCTTCAAGATGATTTTCATATAATTTTTGTGCATCTTGTATTTCAAATCTTCTAATTTTCAAGTTTCTTGTTTCAAATATATATTCCATTATTTTTATTGTCCTCACTCAATTTATTTGTTATCATTTCCATTTCTTATTGCTTCACAAATTCATAAAACCTATACATGCATTCTTTTGAATCATCGTAATCCTTCCACATTTTCTTTTCACACAAATAAAAATCTGTCTTTTCCAATAGTTTCCATGAATTTATATTATCATCTCGAATAGTAGCAATAATTTTATTTATTTGATATTGCTTAAAGAAATATTCTATATATGCTTTCAAACTTTCCAAAGCATAACCCTTTCCTCTATATTCCTTTCCTAAAAAATATGTAACACCTGTTTGCTCAAAATCATTGTACCATGAACACCCAACCGAACCAATAATTCTATTGTCTTTCTTGAGACAAACTGTATATGCCAAATAATCATTTTCCGGGTTATCCCTTTTATCATATTCAACGGCTTCTTCTATCCAATCTTCAATCCATTCAGAACAATTACAATCAAATCCTATTGCTTCCAAGCTACCATCTTGTGCCATCTCTGCAAAACTCTTCTCATCTCCGTACTGAATAGAACGAATTACTAATCTATCAGTTTCAATTTTCAATTTCATCACTCCCTCTAACGATAAACCGCTCTGGCAAATTAATGCTATAGCGATAAAATAATCTTTTTTATTTCGTCAACCTTTTCAGATAATTCTTTTGTCCCATCTATTACATAATCAGATGACGGCAAAATATCTTTTAACATTTGAACATAAGCAATTCTGGCATACTTTAGGTATGTCTCCATCTCTTGTCTAATCTCCTCACCTGTAGCGTTTTTCATGTCTCGCAAAACCTTTCTTGCCATTGCAATGTCTAATGGGGTATCTATGAAAATCGCACAATCAATATAGTTTCTTAAGGCTTTGTGACAGTATGCAAAAGGATAATCTAGCAATAGATATTCACAATCTGAATTTTTTATATCAATAACATCTTCTACCAATGGACTCAAATTCCATACATTATAATCTGCTCCTTGTTTCGTCCATTCATAAAAATTATCAACTTCACCTTCAAAAGAATAATCGTCAAAATACAAAGCTTTCGTATTTGCGATTTGATTCTTCAGTTCATTAACTATAGTTGTTTTTCCACCTGCTGTCACAGCAGCAATTGCTATTACTTTCATTTTACCCTCCTAAGATATGAGTGCAAATTTATGTTGCACTCATTTACATTCTAACCTACACAATTCTACCACACCGCCCATCTCCCAGCAATTATATTTTATCTACTCTCTAATAGATTTACTCATCCTTTTTGCGATTTTCCATCTTCTCATACAGATTAGTGTTATACAGTCTGTACAACTCGCTGTCCTTGTCAATCACATTGTCAAACGGTACCATTCTGCTTCCGCATTTTATAAGCCCGCATCCTGACGGTGAATCTATCACATAGTTAAGCTGCTCTTCTGATATTTCCAGAGACTCCACTATCTTTTCAATGTCCTTACTTGACTGATTTAATAACAATATGAATGCAGAGTTTGAAAGCATTGTTGTGCTTGTCTCACTCATAAGAAGGTCAACTATGTTCTGTGTGATTCCTGTACAAAGTCCTCCCTGCTTTCTTACCTTTTTCCACATCTGGCGGAGATATTCTGCACTGAACGGTGAATTTAAAAGAACATGCACCTCATCAATGTAAAACCATGTTGCTATTCCCCTTTCCCCGTTGTCGATTATCTTCTGCTGTATTGTTTCCATCATTACAAGCATTGCAAGTGGGGCAAGGGATTCTCCAAGGTCTCTTATTCCATACACAATAAATCTGTTGTTTACATTTATGTTTGTCTGATGGTTAAAGATGTTTAGTGCTCCGGTAACAAATATTTCAAGTCCAAGTGCCACGTCTCTTGCTTCCTTGTCTTCCTGTTCAAGAAGTCTGTTGTACAAGTCTTCCATTGTGGGAACGTATTTTTCCCTGCTTCTTGCAATGTCCATGTACAAATCCTTTACGCATCTTGAAATGATTGAACGCTGTTGTGGTGTTATTTCCTTCATTATCTGCTCGCAGATACTTAGCATGAACTGGCACTTGTCCCTTACCCAGCCCTTACTGTCCAATACATCAAGATTCCACACATCCATGTCCATGGGATTAATATAGTTCCTTGTGTTTGTTGAAATGTTTATGTAAGTTCCATTGTATTTTTCAGTGACATCCTCATATTCATTCATTGGATCCACTGCAATTACATTGTCATCTGTTGAAAGTAAAACCGAACCCATTTCCATCTTTGCCTGAAATGACTTTCCTGCACCTGACACACCAAATATGAATCCGTTGCCGTTTAAGAGTTTCTTTCTGTTGCCCACAATTATGTTTTTGGATATCTGGTTTACGCCATAGTAAATGCCGTTTCTGTCACAAAGTTCCTGCACGTTAAACGGCATCAGCACTGCAAGGCTCTGTGTAAGCATTGTTCTCATTGTCTCAATCTGTCTTACTCCTATGGGAAGTGTTGTGTTAACTGCTTCCCTCTGTTTGTACATGCATGTGTCAACAGCACATCCTGCTCCCTTTGCAATGGAGTCCACTGTCTCACAGATGCTTTCAAGTTCATTCCTGTCATCTGCCATGACAATCATTGTCACTGAAACATAGTAAAGGCTTTCATCATTTTCCCTTACGTTGTTCATTATCTCCTCAATGTCCTTTTTCTTCTGTCTTGTTGCATATGAAATGTCTGATGAGAAGTCATTGTTTCTGTTTCTTGTTCTCTGCTGTTTTATTATGTCTGACTCAATACCTAAATATTTTTTCTGCAGCATCTTCATTGTCAGATCCTTTGGCACCGGAACCACATCCACACTTGTAACCGAATGCACCGGCAGAAATGTCAGCTCCGTAAAAAATCTGTCAGACAGGTATGTGGGATATTTCTTTATGAAAAGAACCCTTCCAACCTTTCCCTCATCCTCAAAACAGTCTGAATGATATTTTATCCTTGTGTTGCAGATTTCATTTCTAAAGTCTGTTCCTGTAATTCTTCCCTGTCTTATGTCAAAGTTAAATTCATCCTCCCTTCCAAGTCTGTAATAGTCGTGAAGAATCTTTAACCTTTCATTTCCTGTAAGTGGTGTCAGCTTTGAACCAAGTTCGGCAAAACTTCTAAATATTGATGCCTCAATTGTTGCAAACTGAGCCTTTGCCTCCTCAAAGTTCTTTCTCTCAATTGTTATGGTAAGATATCTTTCCTGCTCAATTCCCTGTCTTCCCTCAAGTATCTTTTCCTCAATGATTCTGTTGTAGCTTTCCCTCATCTTATCGAATCCGTCATTTCTGTACTTAAGCATTACCTCATTTTTCAGCACATCCATGTCCTTGTTTTTATTGTTGACTGTTATCTTGAATGTACAGTCAAATGAATTAAGGCACCTGCAGTATCTCTGAAAGAAGCTTTCCTGTTCCTCCTCTGAACGTGTGGCATAATTGACATCACTGAATCTGTATGTCTTTGAATATTTTCCATCCGCCACCTCAAATATTCCGCTTTCCGAAATCTTTAGTATTTCTATTGTTTCCTGCACCGACTTTGGTGATTTGTAAAGTGGCTCTGATGCCTTCTTTATTTCAGAAAACCTGTCCTTAAATATGTTCATTCCTGTTCCTCCGTTTATTTTCCTGTGTTAAATTTTCCTTTATGTTTCTCATTTTCTGTTTTTGTTACTTCTCCTGTTTTTCCTTTTGTCTTCCTTTTTTCTCTGCCGTTCCTCTTCCATTCTCATTCTTTTTATGATTTTCTCACTTTCCTCTGAAATGTACGTAAGTGGTCTGTTCTTAAAAGCGAACCACAGTTTTCTTTTAAACATCTGTGTAAAACTCATTCCCTGATATGAATAAAATCCGTTTAATGCAAGTGGTGCCACCACGGGAATAGCAATGTATGCACTTCCCGTAAGCCCCATGTATCTGTATGTAAGAAGAACTATTGCGCCGCCGCATGCAACTGATGCGATGGAAAATATCAGCTGTCTTGCAGTAAGTCCCATCACCACTGACTCCTGATATTTTTCTATGTCCCTGTTAATTGATATGTTCATCTGTTCCTCCTGTTTCTATAATCCAAGTGCCTTACTTGTAAGATTCTGTGCTCCCTTCACTGCTCCGACTGTCATTGCCACGCTGAATGTAAGTTCACACATGTACATCAGTGCCTTGGTCCAGTCCGCGTAATCACTTGTAAATGTAGGAAGTCCTGCATTTAAAAATGCATTGCAGACTATTATTGCAAGTGCCATTGTCACAGCTTCCAGCACTATTGACAGAAAGTACTTTGCATAACTCACTGCCGAGTGACTTACCACTCGGTTTCCGCTTACTGTTGAAAACGCAAGTGCACCAAAGGGTACAATCACAAGTATTTTTAAGAATCTGAAATACACGGTGTATATAAGCATGAAACCGCAGAAGATGATTACAAGTGCAATGATTACTGCAAGTATCATCATTAAAAGGCTTTCTCCGAATCCAAGGTCCTTTATGATTGTCTGCTGTTCATCTGGTATCTTTAGCTTGGTTGTTGTTCCCTGTGTCATGAGCCCCACCAGATTTCCTGCTGATGAAAAGAATGCCTTCATTATTGTCACGTTGTTTGCAACAAGCCATTCTGCTATTCCTATTCTCATTAACATCCTTAGTATGGTTTCAAATCTTACCTCTTCCTTTACGTCAATGCTCTCCGAACAGAAACCTATTACAAAGAACAGAACCACCAGTGACGAACCAACCGCCACAAATATGGGTTCAAGGTTTGCCACCACTGCCCATGGGCCTCCGTTCTTGAAACTTACCGGGGATTGCCCCAGCAGTTCAAAAACAAGAGACACCTTGTCATTCCAGAAATCAACAACCGTCTGCAAAAGATCAAGGATTACACCGCCTAAGCTAAATATGTCCATAATCTCTTACCTCCCTTCGGTAACGCCCCCTCGCTTTGCTCGTCGGCAAGTCGGTCGGTGCGTTCCAAAATATTCACTTCGTTCATGTTGCACCTCCCTCTAGAATCCTAATATTCCAAGTACTGATGAAATGCCTGCCATCATTACTCCTGCAACAATTCCCTTAAGTGCCGAGTTCATTGTTGATGAATCAGCTGCCTGATATGCCTGTGCAAACTCCATTACATTTTTTGCAAGAATGATTACGCCGATTGCCCCAATGATTGCAAGCACCAGTGTCTTTAAGTTATCAAGTGGTTTTGTAACTGAACTTGCATCTCCCGCAGCAAGTACGTTATTTACCTGAAATACTGTCATATACATTGCCCCAATTAAACAGTTTTTTATGTTTCCAATATTTTTCTTAAATCTCTTCATATCTGATTTTCTCCTTATCTGCTTTGATATTTTTCTAGTTTCTCTTTCATTTCCTCAATGGATGTTTCTGGTTTTAAATATTCAAGCAAATACTCCAAATCCATTTTTATTGCTAATGCCTTTTTTGCTTCGTCCATTTGCTCTGCTGAAAAATCCATTGTACATAGTCTTGTTGTAAGCTCCTCTCTTAAGTCTTCATCTGTTGGTTTTGTCTCCATCTGAAACTCACTCTCCTGTAATGCTGCAATCTCTTGTGGAGTCAAATCAATAATGTTAACTTTTTCTCCTGACTTCTCAACTTCTTTGATTTCTCTTTCACTGTAAATTTTTAATCCATCCTTAATTTTGTTACTTTTCCTAATATTGTGTGTATAAGGCTTTGCCCCTCCATCTTCTGTTTGTTTAAAATTCTTATGGTCAAAAGGCCAATATTTTTCATCAAATATAGGATTAAATCCCTTTATGAAAATAAGGCAATTTTTGTTATCCATATTTCTTACTTCATCAGGATTCATAAGGGATCTGCCAAGCACATCATAATTTCTTGATGCCGAACCATGTACACCTCTTGTTTCACCTGTTGACCTTTTGTCTATAGTGCCTTTACCAAGTAACTCAGATATATATTCATGGGTAGACTTTTCATTTCCACCAAGATATACAAGGGTGTCACAGTTACCTGTAATTGTTTCCCAGGTTTCTTTAAACAGTGCCTTTATTTGTGCCAAATTCTGAATAATGATAATTGCGCTGATTCTTCTACTTCTCATAGTTGACAATAACGAACAAAAGTCATCAGGTAACGCCACATTGGCAAACTCGTCCAACATAAGTGTGACATCAAGTGGAAGTTTTCCTCCAAACTTAAAGTCAGCCTGATAATAAAGTTCCTGAAATAGCTGTGTATAAAGCATCCCAACCAAAAAGTTGTATGACTTGTCTGAATCGGGTATTACACAAAACAATGCTGTTCTTTTTTTCCTGTTTCGTTTTGTCCCTATTCCCAGTTCTTCAATATGAAGGTCATCCTTTGACAAAATTCTCAATATCTGCGGATTTTCTAATAATGCTAACCGTGAATTTGCTGAAATAATAATTGACCTTACAGTATCTCCTGCACCTCTTACCACTTTCATATACTGCCTATATGCCGGATGATGTTCACCAAGTGAACTTGTATCTACAAGTTTTTTCATTCGTATAGTTAGTTTTGAATCCTTCTTGTCATTAACCTCTGCCTCTGACAGCAACTTTAAAACCGATTGAAAGTTCTTTTGGTTTGATGGCATCTCAAGCCATACATAATAAAACAACGCCTGAAGTAACATCCCCTCCGCATGTTCCCAAAATGGGTCTGTAGGGGCTGATTCCTTTGGCGTTGTATTACTAATTAAATTTGTGACCAGCTTTATCACATCATTTTCTGTTCTTATATAATTGAATGGATTGTAGCAATCCGACTTAGCCATATCTATCAAGTTAAGTACTTTTACGTTATATCCGTTTTTCTTCAACATACCACCAGTTGCTCTGAGCAGCTCGCCCTTTGGATCTGTTGCGATAAACGAACCCTTTGGTAACATTTGCATTATGTTTGGCTTTACAATATAAAATGTTTTACCTGCACCTGAACCACCGATTACAAGCATATTGTTGTTTAGCTTTGTAACTTTAGTATCTGTACTCATCCTTACGTGCTTGCTAAGTATTCTGTTCTTCTCATCAGATTTATCACTTATAGATTTATTTACCTGATCTATGTTTGCGAAACTTGCAGTACCATACTCTTTTCCATGCATAAAATTTCTTCTGCTTGTAATATACAAAAGTACTGCCATTGAATAAATAAGTGTTCCGACTATCATAGCCTTTAAACTATGTTCAGTCCAATAATTTTTAAATGGATGATCTAATGCATCATTTACCTTGTTAAGTAAAGTTATTACATCCATTCCTTCTTTCCATACACCACTTATAATGTATGAAATAAATAAGACAAAAAGTTCTCCTACAATAAGAAAAGGAACTAACATCTTGTTATTTCTTTTTTGCAATAGGCTTACTTTCCCTTTCCTGATGTTTCTTCACTTTTTCCTTTTTCTGTCTTTCTTTGTCCCTTTGCTTATTCGCTCTCTTTCTTATCTCTTCTCCAACTTTGTCATAATAGTTGTCCCTTAATTCCTCACCACGCATTTTTCCTGCCGGTTTCTTATTTTTATCAAGAAGTTCATATTCCTGATTTTTGTTTAAAAATGTAAGAAATGTCTTTCCTCCATTTATTG
This sequence comes from Eubacterium sp. LMAG:50, assembly GCF_008680265.1. Lineage (NCBI taxonomy): Bacteria > Bacillati > Bacillota > Clostridia > Eubacteriales > Eubacteriaceae > Eubacterium > Eubacterium sp. LMAG:50. The sequence goes on from NZ_NALP01000007.1 coordinate 334,787, forward strand.
TTATTATGTCTTCCTTTTTTATAGTAAGATATTTAACATTTTCTCCAAACGTTCCCGGTACTCTTGTTATGAATAAATCTCTTTTTTCACTTTCAACAAGATTCTTTGAAATTGTAATATCTGTTTTTTCAAGGTCATTAATATTCTCGTTATACTTAATATTCTTTTCTGCATTTACAATTTCTTTTTTTCTTTCTGCTGTAACAGATACTGGTGCTTCCGGTAATAATTTTTTCTTCTTAAGATAGTCCATTGTATTCTTGCAGTTTCCATCTCCATTTCTTACATATTCTGCAATATCTTCAAGCTTGCCATTACCTAGTTTTTCTATCAATGCATTTACCCTTGGAGTTGCCTCCACCGGAAAGATAAATTCTTTCATACCATCACCTTTGTTTATATCCGGCATTTTTGAATACAAAATTCCATATTTCCCTGCCAGTTTTTCAAATTCCTTTACGTCTTTTTCTTTTATTTGAAGTACCTGAAGATTACCACTATTTTTAAGCATCTTTTTAAGACTTGTTTTTCCTTGTGTTTTCTCATGATTTAAAAGTCCAACAATGAATATTGTTAGATTTTTTGCCTCTCTTATTGAGGAACCTGTTACATCTAATCCTAACTTTATACCATCATATCCAAACCTTAACATTTGTATTGCTTCCATAATTTCATCTGCCATTAACATTTCACCTCTTTCTGATTCATCTTATTAACATTTATAGCAATGTCTATTATCACAGACATTCTACTAGCATCTTTTTTACTATTTATAATAGAATTAAGTTGCTTGTCTGAAAGACCACTTTTGATTGCTCTATTAATTTGCTTTAATTGTGCAACAGTAAGTTCTCCTGCTGACAATTTTCTTACAAGACTGTCATTGTATTTCTTTGATAAAAATACCTTTTTTAATAATCCAAATTTTTTCTTGGGTACCTCCGTTTTTTCAATCCTTAATCTTTCAGATTTCTTTCTCTCGTTCTGTGCATTCTTATATGCACATTCAAACTCCTGTCCCATCTTTTCCTCCATTCACACTTTACGACATTATGTCGGGAAGTTATTTTCTTTTACTTTGCGACATCGTGTCGTGAAGTTATTTTTTCCTGCTTTGCGACATCATGTCGTAAAGTTTCTTTCTGTTCTCTGTATCTAATGTCTTTTAAGATTCCGTAAGATATTCTCATATCTTTTTTTAATTTCTTAATTGTTCTATTGCATTCATCAATTAACGATTGATAGTATGCCTCTAACTTTTCCGCTTCCTTGTAAGTAAGTTCTTTGCATTTTAAAATTTTTCTTGCCTCTTCTACAAGATTATTTTGTTTTTCAAACGTTTTATCTCCCAGCTTATAAAATGCTGCTGCCTGCTTTTCTTTCTTAATCGTTCTTACTGCTTTGAAGATTTCTTTATGCTTACTATTTTCCTCTATCAAAATCTTTTTTGCCTTATTGGTTGTCTGAATCTTAGCCTTTATTAACTCCTGCGCTTTTTCTAAATCCTCCATAGTCTCTATGTCATAATTTGAAAGAAATATATATTGTTTCTGCAATATATTCAACTTCTTAATGTCATCCTTATATTTATAGTTATTAGAATATGAACGCTTCTTAATCTTTTTTAATTTATAAAGTATGGCAAAATACTGTTTCTGCAATCCTGTAAGTCTTTTCTTTCTAATATGTCCTCTGTAACTTTTAATTCTTAGTCCTTTTGGCATATCAATAGATTTGTATCCAGCTATACTTTTCTGTGATATTCTTTTTCTGATTATTTCCTCCGAATAGTTTTCTCCCAGAGTTTTAAGCCTTCTAAACCTCTCCATTCTCTTAGGCTTCACAGAAATGTACTTGCCATACTTTATTGTATAATCCTTTTCTTCCATCATCTGTATAAACATATCAAAATCTTTTGCCACAATAATGCATTCATCAACATCTTTTTTTATCTGCTCATTCCAAACAAACGGACCATTTTTAGAAACATCCCATTCCTTTTCATCATCTTTAGCTTTATTTTGTTCTAGTGTATGAAGTCCATATTTCTCACAAATTTCATCTACTAACGGCTGAATGTGTCTTTCCCAGTCTCCCTTTTCGTATCTGTATTTGTAACCATCTGTAAATCTCACGCTGTTCCAGATGATGTGACCATGAATGTGGTTGGTATCATTATGTACTGAATAAACAGCCTCATAATTATCTGCCAAATACCTGTTAACAAACTCTTTTATTATTTCAAATGCTGTCTCAGGATTTGTTTCTCCCTCTTCAAATGAGATAATAAGATGATATGCCTGTCTCTTATCAGTTTTGCCGTATATCTCCTTGGTAGTTCGCATACATTCATATGCATTTTCCACCATGCAATTAACAGCTCCCACATAAAGTCCATTCATAGTCTTTTCACTTTTTGTAATGTAATTTAATCCGGTTTTTAAATGATAAGTTTCCGAATTCATATGTGGATTAATATGAAGAATTTTGCTTATAGCCATTCTGTTTTAAAAGACTTTCTACTTTTTCGTTTAAAATTCTCATATATTCCATTAATCTTGCCTTATCAATTTCAGAATACAATTTACTGTTATTGTTTTTTACAACCTGATTAATATTATGACCTATGTAGTTGATTTCATTTGCCAGCTTATAAATTGCTTTTATAAATTCAGGATCCATATTCTTATCAAGCTTTGCAACATATCTTACATAAGTTGAAAAATTCATGTTTTTCTTTTTAGCTTCCTTCATAATTTTTCTGCATTCATTTTCTGTAAGACGTACACGCTTTGTAATATCCTTGTTGTTCTTTTTCAATACAATCACCTTCTTCATTTTTTGTATTATTAGCTAGACAGGTAGCGGGTATGTATATTGCAAGATACGCATTTGTAGCTACAAATGCATTCTTTTTAGGAGGTATCCTAAAACCTCTACCTAGCTAATTTGTTATTTTTCTCTGTCAGCTGATTTAAATTAGGCTCTTTAAATTTTAAGAATTCCAGGCTAACCTCATAATTTACACTTTTGTTAAACTTAACAACTTCCTTCATTTTCATACTGAAAAATTCATCTCTGTTGGAACCTACAATAATGTGGTCCAAAAGTGGAATTCCTATCATGTCACAAGTATCAATTAGTTTCGAAGTTGTTTTTATATCTTCTGTTGAAGGAGTTAAAATTCCTGTTGGGTGATTATGCAGAATCATTATGTTTGTTGCATTTGAAAGTATTGCTGATTTTAATATATCCCTTGGAACAGCCAATGACTGATTGACTGTTCCAACACTTACCACATTAAAATTAATTGGTTGCAATTTTGAATTAAAATTAACAACACAAAGCACTTCTCTATCCATATTTCTAATAAAATCACCTACAATTTTTGCTGCCTTTTTAGGCGTATCAAGTTGTTCATCTGATACAAGTGGTGCATCATTTATCAACCTAATAGATACTTTATTCAACTTTGTTTTTTCCATGTTTTATCACCTCAACGCTTATATATACTTCCTCATCTTCCCTTAAGCCTTGTAATGTGTTCTTAATTATTTCAATCACATCTTCAATTTCTTTAACTTCAATTTTTTTATCCATTTTTCTACCTAGCCTTTCCCTCTTCAATTTCCGGTGCTTTTTCCTTAATGTCATCAGAGATTGTTCTTTCAAATTTGTTTGTTGCAAGTCTTAATGTTCTTGCTTCTTTATCATAGTGGTAAACCTGATTTGACAATCTGTCACTAAGGTCAACCTGATCCATATTGATTTCATAAACCATATCCGCAAGCTCATTGGCATCTCCAAACTTGTCACTAATAGCAATCACCTCGTGCGTAGATGATGGCAATATATAAAGGTCCGAATCAAGCTGCTGTGATAAATCATATAAATTTTCTTCATAAAGCATTGCTGCCGCTCCAAACAATTTTGACTTGTTTGTAATAACATACATTGATTTGTCATCCGGTGTTTCTGTCATCATATTTCTGAACTCTTCATCTTCCGGCATTAACTCACCATCTTCTCCAAAAATAATTTCACTTATAACCTCAGCCATATTTCTAACTTCTGACGGGAAAATCCTATTAGTGTTTTCCTTTGCAAGACCATATAATTCTTCTTCACTTTTTCCAATTTTCTCAGCAAATTCATTAGTCACTATGTTGGTATATAAACCATTACTGTCAACTCCTACATTCCAACGATATATAATTGCCAAATCTTCAAATTTCCTATGTGGAACATTTTCAAGAAGTTCTTTGTTCTGCTCTGCGTTTACTAATGTAAAAATAATATTTTTATCTACATTACTAAAATCTAATCCATTGTTTAATGGTGACTTTTCAAAGCCTTCAATAGCCTCCTTAAAAGTTTCGCTTAATGCTTCCATAACACCTTCAAAGTCACCTGTTTTTTCATAATTCTCAAAAATGCTCTGTAATGATATTGAAGGTGATGCAAAATCATTTCCCGGAAGATTTAACAATGACATCTGATCTACCTGCATATTAACCTTTGTTACTTCTCTAATAAATACTTCTGCGTCCTTGTATTCCTCTCCAAGATAATTTTTAAATTCATTCTGAACTTTCTGTTTGAATTCTTCGTAATTCATCATTTTGTCTTCCTCCTGCTAATATGAATTTTGCAAAAAGAAAAACGCCAATGAATGAACTTAACTCACTAAGTTCATTCTTGGCGTTTCCTAATTTGCTTATTAAATTGTTATGTATCAGTCCTAGGCTTCTGATAGATATATAATATCATGGAGATGGGTAATTACCTAAAAGTAGGAGTGTTAAATTTTGTGGGAAATTACAGTTAGGATGATAAAATAATGCTTCATAAGATTTACTATACTGTTACAAATAATATTATCTAGAAGTTGTCATCTACGTTTCTAATATGACTCTCTAATATATTCAAAAACTTTATTAAGTGATTGTGCATCGTCTAACTTGCCAACCGTAATATGTGGGTTAATCAATATTGTCAAGCTCTGGAAATATCATTATTGTTTGTAACATGCACCCTTCTACAAATTCCGACTTTTACGTCCCTGAAATTTGGATTTTATTGATTTCTTTTCAGCGATAAAATTTACATCTTCAGCGACTACTTTCTTAACCATTCAAGGACTTTCCGTGCAATTTCTGCAGGAGTTCCATTAGTACAATCTAACGTGTCATACTTTGTATCATCCAGAATATCATGGGTTCTGAAATAATTATTATAATCTACTGAACTCTGAATCCAACCGGCATCATCTATACCTCTTCCTTCAGTCATTCTCTTTCTAATAGTTTCTGGTTCTGCCGTAAGTGCTAAAACTTTTATTTCAGAAAAAAATCTTTTTCCATAAGCGCGAGAAAGTCTATCTAAGCCACCAGCCATTGTCCATACCACTGCTTTTTTACTTTGAGAAATATCCTTTGTCAAATAAAAAATCTGCTCTATCAAATTATTTTCTTCTTCATCATTTTGTGGCCAGGCAACATTGCGCAGCCAATCTACGTCCAAAATAACATATTCATCTGTTAATTTTTGCAATTCAATTGCTGTAGTTGTTTTTCCAACTCCACTACAACCAGTCAAAAAATATATGGGTAACTTTTCAAACTTCCATTCATAACCACATTTTGGACATTTTATTGTATTTCCATCAACCTCCTTATCCCATTCATGATTTCCACACTTAGAACAAATTTCTAACATTTTATAATCTCCTTTAATTTCTCATAATCATCTTTTCCTGTTGTCCACACAATTGCCGGAATAGCTTTTACATTCTTTTGTCTAAACATTTCCAATCGATGTCTTCCATCGCATACATAAAAACCATTGTCACTTCTAAACTCAATAATAAGTGGTGGTGGATTCCAATAAGCTGTAGACTCGACCATCTCATCAACTATACTAAAAAAATAATCCATATCATCTTTTTTACTTAAATACTCTGGAGCGCCTTCTTTAATATTATGTAATAAAGTAATATCAAACTGAACTATTCCTGTATAGAATCGTTCTTCTATTAACAATCCATCTGCTAACGCAACATTATGTCCATCACAACGAAGGAATTGTTGTATCCATTCCTCTGTTCGATTTCTCTTACAATATTCCATTGCAGTTTCTAAATTTCCATATTTAATATTTTCCATCTCTTCTAACATTTTAAAATTTACCCGTCTAATTCCTTATTATCGTTAATAAAACTGGAAGTTACTATTGCTTATTCTTTCTTCTATAAATTTTTCTTATAAACTGTTCATTATTTTCAGATGTTTCTACAATAGATATATTAAAATTATTGTCATCAAATTCTGGGAAAAAGACATCCCCTTGCTCTACATTTATATTAATCTCAGTAATGTACATTACGTCCACTAGTGGTATGGCTTCTTTGTATACTCCATAACCACCGGCTATATATACATCTTTTCCTTTTGCAAATTCTATAGCCTCTTTTACACTAGATGCTGTATGAAGATTTTCACCTATATATTTTTTAGTATTCGAAATAACTATCGTTTCTCTATTTGGAAGCGGGCGACCAATTTCATCGTATGAATTTCGTCCCATTATTACAACATTTCCTGTTGTAAGTTCCTTGAATTGTTTTTGTTCTCCCTTTATTTTCCACGGAATTTTTCCATTTTTTCCAATAACATTATTTTTTGAACGGGCTACTATTAAACCTATCATATAAATTTTCTCCTTATATAAAAGTTTTTACGAGACTAATTTCCCATGTTTACCTTTTCAATGTAATAATCCAATAATTGATATATCCACTCTTTTAAATTAGAAAAATGATATCCTATCTTCTCTGCTTTTTCCGTATTTATGCTATATTCAGGTTCCCCATTATAGGGTGCAGCTTCTCCATCATCACTTAAAATCGCATGCTTTCCTGTATTTTCTTCCACATAATCAATTATCTCCCGAAGTGAAATAGTTCCTATAGAACTTCCATTAATTGCACCATCAATATCTTTATCTACCAAATATGCGATAAACTCTCCTGCTTCATCCGAACGGATATAACTCATTTGATAATCTATATTATCTATGTACATAGGCTCTGATTTCATCATATGCTCTACATAAAATAGAAGTCTTTTCGTATAATCATCTTTTCCTATTGCAAACGGATATCTGACAGCAATCCATTTTTTATCTGAATATTTTTGCCATAATGCATACTCTGCCTGTCTCTTTATCTCCTCATATGGAAATTCAAATCTGTTACACCACACAAAATCATTAGAGTATCCATTAAAATCTGATTCTACAGTATTCATATGTTTTGGATTATAAACTGATGTACTAGACATATATATGTATTTATCACAATCAACATAATCCATAACATACCTGATATCATCCGAGCAATATGCAATCTTATCAATAACCACATCAAAATATTTTCCCTGTAATACCTTTCGCATACTCTCTTCATTTGTTCTTTCAATGATGATGCGCTTTACTCTGTCCCCGTATGAATCAGGTGTTTTCCCCCTTGTTGCTATTGTTATATTATAACCTTGCTCTAAAAGTTTATTAACCATATGTATTCCAAAATACCTTGTTCCACCTATTACTAATATGTTCATTTTCTTTCTCCCTGACTTATACAACCATACTATAATTCACATTCTAAAATTTCATTTTCCGATTTAAACTCATTTCTTACATACCATTCAATAGCTTTATCGCTTGGCCACACAATTATATTTTCACATCTGTTTTGTTTCAGGTAATTTTTTATGTAAGATAACATTTCTGTTCCTACTCCCTGATTTCTGTACTCTTTTAAAGTGTATACATTTGTCAAATATGCTATATACGATTCTTTTTTATTGGGTTTTGGAACTTTTCTAATCATTGTTACAAACATTGTTGCAATTATTTGTTTGTTCTTTTCCATTACAAATATTTTATATACGCTCTCTGTTTTTAAGAAATTTATATATTCTTTTATAAATTCATCACTCTCTATTCCTTTGATATTATCCTCCCCATATATAGCATCATCTTCTTTTTTATGTTCCCATCTCATATTAGCTAACTGTAAGAAATCTTTTTCTTCTACTAACCTAATCACTTTATCAATTTCTCCTAACTTATAATTTTGACATCAATTTTATATGTCCTCAAGATTCACATAATTGAATAAAATTAACTATTTCACTTCACTCGTTGTTACACCTACATATAATTTATCTATCATATATTATATTGAATAAAAATGTTCAACAACATATTTTTCTGTACTAATGACTATTGATTTCTGACTATTTTTGAAAATATATTATTTTCTTTCATCCGTAATTATATGCTCAATTCCAGCATGTTCCTTACTAAGATATCCCTTCAAAAAAGTTGGAAATGCTTTGTATTTATCCAAATCTTTTATTGGTATCCAATGCATTGTTTCTCTTACTCCCTGGCTATAACTATCACTATTAAGCTGTTTTGTTCCTCTAGGCTTCATAAAATAGTACATTGACATTTCATGGCAATCCATTCCTTTTAAACTTCCCTGATTTTCATTGAAGAAATTTTCGTGAATAACTGCAAGACGGTCGATTTCATATTCTACACCTGTTTCCTCAAGCACTTCTCTTTTTACTGCCTGCTCAGATGTTTCTCCAACATGAACTCCACCACCGATTGAGTAATAATAATCGTCTATTTCATTTCCTGCAAATAACACACAATCTTCTTCAATTATTATTGCTGCTGCGCGATATCTAAACCATTTATTTTCTCTTGTAAATCCACAATCCTGCATATTCTTTCTCCTCTAACTCAGTGACTATATGTAATTTGTCTAAATCTTTCTTATAGGATGTCTAATAACCATTTTCCATTTTTCTGGGACAACCTTTCTTGCATCAGATAAATATATTTCATGATGTAATCTGTCCAAATTTCCTTTACGAATTACTCTTCCGCACATTCTATTTCATACTCAAAATATTTTTCTTGAAACTTGACATGTTCTTCTATCTGTTCTTTAGAATATAATTTATCTTCTGGCACCACAACCCATTTATCTTCAACATCATTTAACCTGTGAATTATTGCAATTACTTTCCCTGTAAATTCTTCAACCGGTTTATTTACACCCAATATATAAGCATCTTGTTCTTCTCCATCAGATGCCATTATGCCTTCGATATATCCATAATTTATCGGATAATAAATATCTTTATGCTTTGGGTGATATGTCCCCATTGGTCTATCAACCGTAACTTTTACAATCTTTCCTAACATATTATTTCTCCAAATAGTATTCGATATTGCAAATACTATGCAATTCTGCTTATTTTTAGATTCACAACTCTTATTCTTTTATAATATTATCATATACATTTAGCTATTGAAAGAAAAAGCCGGTTTTGAATTCACAAAACCGACTTGCATATAATTCCTATTTTAAACAATTTATCGAAATCTCATTTAACTCACTTATTAATTTGTCATCTTGCAATTTCTTTACAATAGGCATAAATATTGCTATTGTTTCTTTTGCTCTTTTTTGTCTTTCTCGTTCTTCCATATACTCTATAGTTCTCATGTTATGAAGTCGTTCTGCAATCTTTATAACAGCACATTGTTCATCTTCAAGACCTACTTTTTCAATATCGTAGTCCTTTAATCTTATTAAAATCTGCACCACACTATCAGGCAAATTTTCCTTTAACTCATCAATTGCTACATTAGTTTTTCTAAAAACATCGCAAAACATTCCTGCATAAATGACACTTTCTTCCGCTTCCATTTGCACTAGCAACAAAGATACATTTAATAAATGCGTTACATAATCATCACCCGAATATCTTTTTCTGCCTCCATATATACTCTGACAAAAATTATAAATATTATTTAGTTTTTGATTATCATATCCATGTTCTATTATTTTTTCGTGCAATACTTTGAACAGTTCTTCTTTTGATAAATGTCCATCCATTATTTTATAAAAGTTACAATTGTTCATATCTCCACCTCCAAAATGCATTATTTCTAATTTCATTGCATACAAGAGTGAAGGTGAAAAACCATAATAACTTTTGAAAGCTTTAATAAATCCACCGTGCGATTCCCAACCATATTCAATTGCCACATCGAGAATTTTGGTTCCATTTAATATTTCTCTGGTTGCATATATCATTTTCCTTTCCCTGACATATTCCATAACAGAAACTTTCATTTCTTGTTTAAATAGTCTTGAAAAATAAAATTTCGTATAACCTATATTACCAGCTATTTCCTCAATGGTTATTTTATTCTTTATGTTGTTCTCGATATAGTTAAGACTTTCTGCTATTATTGTTTTCCTATCCATATGTCTTACCTCTTGTAATTAAATGATATAATAAAAATATCATCTTGAATGGATATTTGCTTTTCCAATGTTGCTCTAAATATATGGCTTAAATTAATTCAAATTTTTCTTTCCAAAACTTCCGGTTTTGTGCATATCTTATAATAGTTTGCTCTACATAAGATTTATAAAATCCTCTTTTAGGTAAAACTACATCTTTATTCCATTTATATGTAATTTTATTGATAATAGCGTTAGAAATAGATAGTTTTGGTAAACTACCCCCGCTTGCTTCACTGTCATGAATCTCTTTTATTGATTCAGTAGACAACTGTGCAAGTTCAAATAATAAATCATCCATATACATCTCTTTATCTCCTCCATAATATAAATAGCTAGGCGTAACACTGAAAATATCTGCCAACATCATAAGATTGGGAAGTGTAGGGGCCATACCATTTCTATCTTGTTCATAATTCTGTATTGTTTTAACTGAAATGCCAGATATATTAGCTAACTGGACTTGGCTCATATTTCTTTCTTTTCTAAGTTTCTTTAAGTTGTTTGCAAATTCTTTCAATAATTCGTACCTCCAAAATAATTATAGCATATTTTTTTATTATCATTGTACGCAGACGAGCGTACTTTTATTATAATATAAATTCTATTATTGCTAAACATCCCTATTACCATAATGCCATATTTCTTTTTCCTATAACCACAATTCTCCAATCATCCCCTTTCCCATTATCACAAGTAGACAACATCAGCATCTGCTCCCCATACTTAGGTTTATTCCCCTGTCTCCACAAACTATGCTCCTCTACCTTGTCAATGAACTCATCATGCTCTTCCTTATTCCTTGCCATTACAAATTTCCAGTATTCAAACTCATGTATGTTAACACTCATCACTGCAAACACTTCATACTCCCTCTTTTTATCCGTTGTAAAATATATCTTCTTGTGCTTGTAAAAAAACTCTTTATTCTTATACTGTTCCAATGCTCCAAACATTTTTCCTCCGTTTATGTTATGTCCGTAAATAATCAGGCTGTCTGATTTTTTCACATCACAGTATGCACTTAAATAAGGTATTCCATAAAAACTGTAATTCCTGTTAAAATCATGATTTAAATAAAAATCTGGATTATCCTTTGTCTGCATAACAGGGTAATTTATGGTTGTTCCCGGTATTTCCACATATCCTATGCAGTCCTTGTTTTTCTTTACAAGACCATTTACATCAGACTTCTTTTCTGTCACGCTCTCCCATATCTTCTTAAAATCATTCTCATACTTTCTCTTTGCTCTTTTTTCCTTTAAAAAAGGGACAGCTGCAATCACAGCCATCCCCACTAAAAGAAGTATCAGAGATATTTTAATTATCCTCTTCATCGTCCTTCTCCTTTTTGAAATTGTATTTTGACTTGTCCTTTGCTCTTACGCATGCAAAACATCCAAGTGCAAGTAATAATGAAATAACTGAAACTGCCATTCCTGCAGTCCTTCCATTAATGCCTGTCTGTGGTGTGTCAGGTACCACAGGGATTCTTTCATCCGTAACTGTAAGTTTCTGAACCTTTCCCGTATCCTTAATTTTTATTTTCTTATCCTTTGCAACCTTGTAATGTTCTGGTGCATCCACTTCCTTGAATTTATAAGTTTCTCCTGCCTTAAACATTCCTTCTATGAATTCAGCTTTCTTTCCGGTTATAAACTCATATACCTTCTTGCCCTTGCTGTCGTATACCTTGTACTTTGCACCACCAAGCTGTTTTTTTGTGTCTGATGCAATCTTGTTGAATTCAACCTTGATGGTGTCATCAACCATATTTACTTTCTGGATATCTCCATTGTCTGCTACTGCAAACTCAATACTTGTTGCTGTTGCGTATCCGTCTCTTGGTTTTGTTTCTGTTAAAATATAAGTTTTTCCCACGGCATACTTTCCTTCAATCACATGACTTTGTCTTGATGAAACCCATTCATCCATTACCTTTCCTGTATCCTTTTCAGTTACCTGCATGTGGCATCCCGGAAGTTCCTTTCCGTTGGTAATGTCTGTCTTTGAAAATTCAATCTTTGTTGTGTCATCATACATTATCACCTGATTGTCAACATTCTCCGTGAAACTGTCTCCATTCTTAACAAGTACTTTTGTCTTTGCATTTTCATCATCACTTTCCACAAGTTTAAATGTAATGTCATTTGCAGTTGCAAAACCGTCTGCCGGCTTTGTTTCTGTTAATGTGTATTCCCTGTCATGAAGCAATCCGTATATCTTAACTGCATAACCGTCACCGTTTTCTACACGAACGTTATCATATCCCATCTCATCAATCTTTTCATTTAACTTAACTGATGAAATTTCACCTGTTATCCAGCTTACGATTTCATTACCATTTTCATCACTGATTTTTAAATGGCAGTCCTTAATCTCAACTGATGATGCAATCATTTTTTTACTGATTACTGTTTCAGTCTGGTCTTCCTTAACTACTGCCTTGGCTGATACAACTGCGGTTTCCTGATCCTTGTATTCAAGATGTACCTGATGTTTTTCCCTGTTAATGTAATAACTGTCGCTAACACTTTCTTCAAGGAAATAGTAATCTCCTGAATTTAAGTTGCCTTCCGTCTTTCCATAACCTTCATCCATTACAGGTACATCGAATGGGATTTTCGCCTTTCCTTCCTTGTCAGTTGTTACTGTTGCAATCTTTTCACCTGCAGCAACAATCACATTCCCATTCTTATCGTAAATGTTGTCCCTTGAATAAAATCCAAATCTTGCATTTTCAACAGGCTCATTTGTCTTTGAATCATGCTTTTCAAGTGTAATGTCTGTCTTTACCATGTCATTGTGTATGTCAATCTTTCCATCCTTTGAGTTTTCAGAAATGTCAAACACATACTCATCATCCTTGTTATTCCACTTAAAACTTAAGTCACAGAATGACTGTTCTGGAAGAACATAACCATACTTTGTCTTTACTTCCTTTAAAGTGTATTCTCCAAGTGGGACATTAAGTGTGATTGTTCCGTCATCGTTTAACACAAAATTACAGATACCATTACAATCGTTTGTAAACTCTGCCTTTTCACCTGTTGTAATTTTTGCAACAGCTGAATCCTTCTTAAACAATACTGTTCCCTGATTATCCTGTGACATGATGTCTTCTCTTGCAGTAAGTTCAAATACAACACCATTTAGCAATGTGTCCTTATAGTTAAATAGATTTACAACAATGTCATTTGACTTATTGCCATCATTTCCTGTTGTTTCACCCTCACTACCATTTTTATTTACTAAATCTGTCTTTGCTATACCATCCGTATTTTCATCTGCAGAATCATTTTCATCTTCCTTCTTGCATAATTCAGGACCAATTTTATTTATTGTAAATTTTCCATAAGTCACATCATTATAATACTCACATTCTGCATACAGATATTCCTTACCAAGTTTGTCTACCATTGTCTTGTATGAGTTACTGTTAATCTCAACCATCACCGGCTGTCTGTTTACCCTGTATCCTTCCGGACCTTCAATTTCATAAACCTTGTATGTACCGGCTTTTAACTTTTCGTAAGTAATGATTTCTCCTGTTTCATCTGTTACAAATCTGTCCACAACCTCAATTGCATTTCCATTGCTGTATGTCTGTGTAACAAGAGTTTCACTGCCATCCTCATTTACCTTATAAATCTGGTATGTTGTTCCAGCCTTTAAAACTGTCTGATTTGTTTTTGAATCCTTCTTTACAATTTTTAGATATGCGTTGAATTCCGGATTGTTTAAAAGATACTTGTATGTCTTTCCGTTTTCCTTCACATTCACGTAAAAGTCAGGACACTTTTCAGTGTTTGCAGCTCCAACAGTCTGATGAACCACATATGTTCCATATGGCATCTTCTTTGACTTTGCATAACCTGTTAAATCTGTTGTAAGAATGTCTCTTTCTGTTGCCTTTGCCTTGTCATATGAACCTGCACTTGCAAGGTAAATCTGAAACTGTGCCTTGTTTTCAGGTGCAACAATACCTGCAAGACCATTTCCCATTCCCTTAATAATTGATACGTCACCTTTTACCACGTCGTCATCAACCTGTGTTTCTGCCGAATTGTATTCGTTGGTAAACTGCTGACCATCCTTTGTGATTGTGTATACCTTGTCATTTTTAAGGTAGCCTTCAGGCGGTGTAATTTCCTTTAAGTACATGTTTACACCACATCTGTAATAGTCTGTTTCAAATGTACCCTTGGCATTGGTCTTGTATAACTTTACAAGTTTTGTGCATGCTACATCTGAATATACTCCATACACTGCGCCTTCCAATGTTGCATCTCCCTGTGGTGTACTGCCTGTTTCAGAATCCTTTTTCCACACAGTCATTTTTACTTTCTTGTATTTGTCCTTAAGAACAGGCTTGTATGCAAGCTTGTAATTACTGTATGACTCTTCTGCAGTCTCGGGCCACTTTCCATCACTGTTCTTCTTCCATGAATCAGACTTTGTAAGTGTTACTGTAACCTTGTTTGATGACTGACTGGTAATCTTATTTAAACCTGCATCAACAACAAACGATGTAAGAATGTTGTTGTTACCTGATGAGATTTCTTCAATTACGTAATTGTTTGAGATATCATCCATCTGATCATTGATGTCATTCTTTATTAACTTTTCTGCTCCTGCTTTTGACAAATCTGATGCATAATCATATCCCTTATCATCTAATTCGTCCTTAATTTGTTTTTTATCACTTGATGACATATCCTTTAACTCTTCATCTGCTACATAATAATAACTCTTAGAATTTAGTTCGTATGTAAAACGAAATACGATTTTTCCTTTTGAATCTGTTTTTACTTCCTGACTAAATTTGTTAGCATCATCATCTACATCTTCCTTAACAGAATCTCCCCAGCCATTGTACTGATAAGAATATAACTGTTTTATATTCTTTGCTGTAAATCTAAAAGTGACCTGTGGAAGTTCTTTTCCATCTTCATCACACTTTTGTAATGTAATTCTCTGACGGTAGTAATCTTTTTTACTAATAGGTGTATACTTGTATTCTTTTGTATTTCCTACAATTTCCATTAGTTCCTGAACTTCATCACTATCAGTTTTTCCACTATATTTCCATTTTGTAATTGTACACTTAACTACGCTTGTCCCTTCAAAAATATCAGCATAAAGGCTATCATTTGCATAATATCCTGTATTGTTTTTAACTTGTTTAATGATATCCTTTAATCCGGTTTCACTTGTAATGCCTTCTTCAACAGCCCATATAAGACACTGTGCATACACCCATGCCTTGTTTGAACGCGTTTTTGTTTGATCATACCAATATCCTATTTTAGCCTCCAAAGCATTTTTCTTATTAGAACTATCACTTGATATTGTACTGTTGGATGCAATGTAGGTGTATCCGGTATGACATGCCTTTCCTAAATCTAAGCAAAACACATCATTTCCATCCACTAATGTTTTTACCCATGTTCCACTTTCACTTTTTGATCCGATATTTACTGTTCCAAGTTTCCCAAGAGTTACTATACCTGCCTGCTTCTTCTCTCCATTGCCTGCTGCTGCAACATTAATTATAGGAATTGATGTTACTACCGTTGCAATTGCTAATATTGTTGCTGTAATTCTTTTTAATTTACCTAACATTTACTTTCCTCCTGATAAAATAAAAAACGCCAAGACTAAAACTCACATATAATGAGTTCATCTTGGCGTTAATCTATTAATTTGTTTTTTGTCATTCCCGGTTACTGACAATTATATTTTAACATTGATTATCTACTTTACCTAAAAGTCATGCTGTTAAAATTAAATTTATATTTCAGCAGGAGTGTAAAAGCAAAAAATAACTTCACGACATTATGTCGCAAAGTTATTTTTAATTACTTTTTTATTTCCTTATCTAAATCCACTCCACCAAATATTGCTACCCAATATGTTTTTCCACCTTGTTTATAGCAAGCAATGGCACCTGCTCTATGTTCTTCGTCTATGAGGTTTCTATAATGTCCCGGACTACTTTTCCATCCTTCCATAGCAGACTTATATGTGTAATACCCCATTGCAATATTTTCTGCATTTGCATACATATGATAATGTATATAACCATCGTCTCCCTCATATGGTATTCCACCATCTTTTAGTCCATACTTTTTTTCTAATAACTCTGTCGATGTACTTATAAATTTATTATGACTGAAATCATTAACAAGTTCCTTTGCCCTTACTTTACATATTTCATATAAAACATCTGACCAAACAATACTTTGTTTTCCAGCACTTTTTCTATATTCATTCTGCAATACAAAAGCCTGTTCTGCTGCATATCTATCATAATATTTTCCCGGCAATTTAAAGTTGTTATTTATCTTATAAAGTGCCGAATTTGTTTTTATTGTCTTCTTTTTTGACCAGTTACCGTAAACTCTTTCTCCATTTATTTTCCTATAAGCCCGTACTTTAAATTTAAATTTGTCCTTTTCTAATAAATTGGTGAATACATAACTTGTCTTTTTTGTATCTTTAATTTTTCTCCACTTCTTTGATGCAACACCGTAAACATATATCTCATATCCATTTGCATTCTTCACCTTTTTCCATGAAGCTTTAATTCCATATTTGTATTTAATTTTCTTTTTTCTCATATCCTTGGCACTAACTATGCCTTTATAATACTTATAATTAGTTTTTGTTTTTATTGATTTTACTTGTCCCAAAGTATCAGCCTTTACCTGAATATTTGTGCCAATTCCCATCATCAATACAAATATTCCCACAATTATAAGCGTTCTTTTTAATTTTTTTATCATTTGGCAAACCTCCCAAGTTATAAATAACTGTCTTTAATTATACTCTACAACTCTTATTAAAGAAAACACAATTTTAAATACTGCTATAGTCAATACTAAAAATATCTTTAGTAAACTTCCCAGTACCGCAATTGTCACTCTGCATATAAACATTATAATTGCTATTATGTATTTCACTAAACTTTTTGCTCTATCCATAGCCTTACCTCCTAGATGCATACTGTGGCATATCATGATTTACTTCTGCTGTATAATACCCATTCATTGTTGATGGTGCATTAAACAATGATGCCAGCAAATATTTTTTGATATTTTTCACTTTAGTTGTATTTGATTTAAAGCAACTCATAACATACTCTAAATGTGAAAAATTAAGTTTAAGAAATCTTGATTTTACAACTTCCTTCGGAAACGAATTACTCGCTATGACAATATAATCATTCGTGCTAACTGTAACTTCTGTCATCATTTCAACTATTCCATCTATAAGTTCTGCATCAAGTGGATAACGTTCTTTTAATGCATCGTATTCAATATTATCTTTGATCAAATCCATATAAAGTTCATATTCAGATTTTTTCTTATCGAATCCCATCCTATCTGCTTTAGGCATAGTTATACTAAGCCCTTTTTTATGCATCCAATTATCTGCACCTGTCATATCTGGCTCTTCGACTTCTGTTAGCGGATAAGATAAGATATTAGTATTAATATTTTTAGTATTATTTATATTAGTATTATTAGGGTCTAATTCTTGAACCTCTTGAATTTCATTTTCTGAACTGCCGGAAGTATAATTATTGAACTCCTTGTAGTTCAATTTTTGAACTTCCTGAGTTTCAATTTTTGAACTTCTTGAAGTATAATTGTTGAACTTCTGTGTATTCTTCGGCGTTTCTGGTGTATTTGTATACCTTCCACCAAAAGTTTTTTCTTGTTCTGTGCTTTCTTTTTCCACAAGAAAACTTTTAACATATAATATGTTTGGAAGCCCCAAACCTCTTTTCTTTTTTTCAACCAATCCAAAATCTACCAGCTCCTGCAGATATTTCACAGCTGTTGCTCTTGCCATATTCATATCGCTCATAATATCTTTTATTTGATAAATAATATAAACCCTATTTTCTTCATCCAGCCATCCATTTTTCATAGATAAACTCATTCTGTCTAAAAGCAAACCATATAGCATCTTAGCGTCCACTGATAATCCAATGAACGCCTTATCATGTACTAACAATTTAGGTACTTTTATGAAACTATATTGGTCGGCTTGTTTTCCATAATAATATTCAAATGCCATACACTAATCCTTTCCTTTCTTCCATTCCTTTAGCAGTGAATAGATTATTTTCTCCATTTCTTTTTTTGTGTAAGTCGAATCAAAAAATTGAGACAACTTGTTTTCTTTAAGCGTCACATTGCATATCTTTTTTTGTACCTTTACCTTGTCAGCAAAGAGTATTTGACTTACCTCTTCTAATGACAAATTTTCCTGATTTTCTCTAATCATCCGTACATTGTCTTTACTTACCTTTTTACCTTTACAAATGTTTTCATAAATTAATTGTTGATATTCCGTTTTTAAAAATGAAATCTCTACACCTAGTACAAATGTTATTTGTTTATCATCCACCAATTTGCTTAACTCTGGTATTAGTTCCGTAAGTCTTATGTATCTTTGAACCTGTCTGTCTGAAATTCCTGCCAACTGTCCTATCTGTTTTGCCGATGACATTTCATCTGAACTTTTTCCCTGATGTGCTAAGGCTTCCATTTTCATTTTATAAGCTTTTGCTTTTTCACTTGGCAATGTATCTTCTCTTTGAAAGTTTGCATCAACCATAAGTGGTATAGCCTCTTCATGACTTATATCTTTTATAATTGCTGAAACTTTTTCCTTTCCTGCAATTTCACAGGCTCTCTTTCTTCTGTGCCCTGAAATTATTTCATATTCACCATTGCCCAAAGGTCTTACCAATAAAGGTGATAATATTCCATTGTTCTCTATTGATTTAACCAGCTCAAGCATTTTTTCGTTATCAATCACACTGAATGGGTGATCTTTAAATTGATGCAATTTGTTTATATCTATTTCACTAATCATATCGTTGTTTACACCAAGTAACTCATTGTAACTTGTTAATTTAATTTTCTCTCTTGTTGCCATGTTCTAAAACCTCCTCTGTAACTTTCACATAACTTTGTGCTACTTTTCCTTTTGGATTATGTTTAAATATGCTTGTACCTTTAATTGGCGTTTCTGCTGCTCTAACAGACATTGGCACTATGCTCTTAAATATTGGAATATTTGTTGCATATGTTTCATAGATTGCTGTTGAAATGTCCTTTGCATAATTGGTTCTATAGTCCATCATTGTAAGCAAAATTCCTTCAATCTCTAGTTTGGGATTAATCTGTCTTTTTACTCTTGCGATTGTCTTTATCAACTGTTGTAAACCTTTTACCGGTAGATATGAAACCTGCACTGGTATCAATACTGTATCTGCACAGGCAAGGGCATTAATTGTAATAATTCCAAGACTAGGCATACAATCAATTAAAATATAATCGTAATCATCTTCTACTTCTCTTATAAACTCTCTCATTAGCAATTCTCTACTCATAACATTCACCAAAGAAACTTCTATTCCTGATAATTCAATATTTGATGGCAATATATCTATCCCTTCTTCGTGCTTAACTATTCCTCTATTGGCTGGCAATTTTTCTTCGTTTACTATGTCCATAAGCACATTTGCAAGCGTATAATCTAACTGGTCCGGTTCATTTACACCTACACTAATTGTCAAACTTCCCTGAGGATCCGCATCTATTAAAAGGACCTTCTTCCCTTCTCTTGCCAAACCCACTCCTAAATTTAATGTTGTTGTAGTCTTTCCTACTCCACCCTTTTGATTTGCTATTGCTATTATTTTACACATTTGTTTTCTCTCCTTCGTCTCTAAAACTTTTTAACTTTCTGTTTCCCATACTACTGTTTTTAAGTCGTTTTTGTTCTGCCATTTTCTTTTCAAAGTTCTCCACTCTCTGCTGCTCTTTTAGGTTCTCGTTTTCTTCTATCTTTAAAAGAATCATTGAAATTACTTTAATCAATTCAATTAATTCATCATTTTTAGGCGTAACTTTATCCAGCCTTTTTAATTCTTCATACACATATGTAAGTTGCGCCTTAAGGGCTCCAAACACACGAATGGAACCCTTTACAACTACTTTATGGTCTGTTGTTTTCTTTATTAAATAATCCTGCTTTGTAAGTCCTGATATGTCTACAAGTCTGTTTAATAACTCTGCTTCTTCATTAGAAACTCTAAATGCAACTACTCTGCTGCGCCATCTTCCTTTGCTATCCAATTTTCTATCAGACATCTCCTAATTCTCCTTTAATTTCATCCAGTTTATTAATCATCTCCAACTGCTTTGATGGGAACAAATGTGCATAGTGATATGTAATTCTTACACTTTCATGCCCCATTCGTTCTGCAATCTCCAATGCTGAAAATCCCATATTTATAAGAAGTGAAACATGACTGTGTCTTAAATCATGCAATCTGATTTTTGGTACTCCTGACATTTCACTGCCTCTTTCCATTTCATGTTGAAAATATCTTTTTGATAATGGAAATATTCTTTCTTTTCCGTCAGGCTCATACATACTATTAATCATGTCTTCCATTTCTTCATTTAAAAACTCTGGCATATATATTGTTCTTACACTTTTTGCAGTTTTAGGAGTTAATATTAGCTTTTCACCTCTTACTACCTGATAATTTTTAGTAATAGAAACCGTCTTCTTTTCAAAATCAAAATCCTCTGGAGTTAGTGCCAATAATTCTCCAATTCTTAATCCACACCAATAAAGCATTTCAAATCCATAAAATGATAATGGCTTATCCATCACACATTCAATAAATGCTTTATATTGTTCCTGGGTCCAAAACATTATGTTGCCTCCTCTTTTACTTCCCATACTGCCGGCAATCTTTGCAGGATTATTTTTCAAATCATAAAATTTTACAGCATGGTTGAATATTGCGCTTAACTGTGCGTGTAATGTTGCAAGATATGACTGGGAATATGACTTTCCTTTTTCATCCCTAAACTCAATCATTTCTTTCTGCCAATGTCTTACATCTTTTGCAGATATATCTATCATTTTTCTTTCTCCAAAGAATGGTATAATTTTTGTTTTTACCATTGTTTCCTTGTTTTCCCAGGTTGTCTCCTTAACCCTATGCCTTACATCAGCCTCATAGATTTCATAAAATTTTGAAAATGTCATATCCAGATTAAAATTTCTTTTAAGCTTTTCAGCATTTTCCCATTCACTTGCTTCTCTCTTTGTTGCAAATCCACGTTTAGTTGTCTGTTTCTTCACTCCGTAATAATCAACGTAACGAAACTTTACATACCAACTGTTTCTTTTTTCATCTTTGTAAACTGACATTTTTTCCTCCTACTCCTCGTTGTAAATAAGTTTCTTAAAAAAGTACTTTGTATTTACTTTTCCTCGAACTACGATATATCCTTTTTCTTTTAGTTCAGCATTAAGCATTCTTATGATTTCATATGCCTTTCCTTCTGAAACATTTAACATCTCTGTTACATCCTGAACTTCCATAAACATCCTGTCTGTCATATTTGTAATCTCCTTTCTCTCTTTTGATTAAATTGTTTTTGTTTGACCGTAGTTCTACTTTAGTCCTTTTACTTTCCAAATAGGAGTTAGTGGCACTATACCTTTTCCTTTAATAAACTTCTTCTTTCTCTTGTAACCAACATTAAACAAATTTGTCTTTTTATCAAGTTTAAAGTTCCAGATTCCTTTATTTATCGGCTTTTCAAGCAAAAAAGAAGAGCTATTTCAACTTATTAGTCAAAATAACTCTTCTTATTCTTGATTTTGTTCTCAAAATGTTCTCATAAGAGACTTATATTCGGTGCTTTCCCTTTGTTTGCGGGGCATTCAAACGTATGTTCGCTTATTCAAACTCTATAGTTCCAGGTGGCTTACTCGTCAAATCATACATTACTCTATTGACTCCTCGCACCTCATTTATAATTCTGCTCATTACCTTTGATAATACTTCGTAAGGTATTTCTGCAGCTTCTGCTGTCATAAAATCTACAGTATTTACTGCACGGAGTGCAATGGCGTAGTCATATGTTCTTTCGTCACCCATTACACCTACGCTTCGCATATTTGTAAGTGCTGCAAAATACTGGCCGATTGTTTTATCAAGTCCGGCATTTGCAATTTCTTCACGATAAATTGCATCTGCATCCTGTACCATTTTAACTTTTTCGGCTGTTACTTCACCGATGATACGGATTCCAAGTCCCGGTCCCGGGAATGGCTGGCGGTATACAAGATAATCAGGTATGCCCATTTCTAAGCCGGCTTTTCTTACTTCGTCCTTAAACAAGTCACGGAGTGGTTCGATTATTTCTTTAAAATCTACGCAATCAGGTAATCCTCCTACATTGTGATGTGACTTGATTACTGCTGATTCACCACCCAATCCACTTTCTACAACGTCAGGATAAATTGTTCCCTGTACTAGAAAGTCTACTGCTCCGATTTTCTTTGCTTCTTCTTCAAATACACGGATAAATTCTTCTCCGATAATTTTACGCTTCTTTTCAGGTTCAGTTACTCCTGCTAATTTGCTATAGTAACGTTCCTGTGCATTTACACGAATAAAGTTTAAGTCATATGGACCATCAGGACCAAATACAGCTTCTACTTCATCTCCTTCATTTTTACGAAGTAAACCGTGGTCTACAAATACACATGTAAGCTGTTTTCCAATTGCTTTTGAAAGCATTACTGCTGCAACAGATGAATCTACACCACCTGATAATGCGCACAATACTTTTCCATCTCCAACTTTTTCGCGGATTGCCTTAATTGATTCCTCTACAAATGAATCCATTCTCCATTCACCTGAGCATTGGCATACTCCACGAACAAAATTGTAAAGCATCTTTGTTCCTTCCTGTGTATGAAGTACTTCAGGATGGAACTGTATTGCATAAAGTTTCTTATCTGCATTTTCTGCTGATGCACAAGGGCAGTCCTTTGTATGAGATGATATTTCAAATCCAGGTGCTACCTTTGATATATAATCAAAATGACTCATCCAACAAATTGTTTTAGGTGAAACGCCTTCAAATATCTGTGAATTTGTTTTATCTACGATTACTTCTGTTTTACCGTACTCGCGAACGTCTGCACGTTCTACCTTTCCTCCTAAAACATGCATCATAAGCTGTGCTCCGTAGCAAAGTCCTAAAACAGGAACTCCCATTTCAAATAATTCCTTTGAATATGTTGGAGAATCAGCTTCATAACAACTATTAGGTCCTCCGGTTAAAATAATTCCCTTTGGATTCATAGCTTTTATTTTTTCAATGTCAGTCTTATAAGAATAAATCTCACAATATACATTGCATTCACGAACTCGTCTTGCAACCAGCTGATTATACTGGCCACCAAAATCAAGTACGATTACTAATTCTTTCTTCACTATAATTCCTCCTAATTAATATGTGTTTCCACTTAAATCGTTGGCTAATTTTCGAAAACATTTATTAAAACTAAACTTTATTCATTTTGTTTTCTCCTATAATGACTTTAACCAATTTATTGTAAAATACGATAAATGCTATTAATATCATTAATTGTATTTTTTTCAAATCATTAACAATTCTACATTATTTTTAATATTAAAACAAGTAGGCTATTGTTAAAACCATAACAATATAAACCTTTTCTTAAATTAACAAAGCACCTGACATTTATTAATATCAGGTGCTCGTATTTAAATACCTTACTTCTAAAATTGATTCATTAGCTGCAGATCAAACTTCATTAATCATTAATCTTATATGAAACTATATTCCCTTACTTTACTTTCGATTTATCATACCTAATCAAAATCGTGTTTCAAAAATACCATCTGCAAATAATTTAATATATCTACATATATAAAGATGTTATCTTTCAAATCTCTGTAACAACTTTGCCACTTGGAGATCAATAACCATCCTTCAATCCACTCTCTTCTTACAACTCTTCCGATCCGTTGTACCTTATGTAGATAATCCGGTAACTCCTTTCTTACCTATATTTGACTAATATTCACTCGATTCCAATTGTTCTGTTTTCCTAGTACGGATTAAATAAATATTGGAGTCTCTCGTTTTCTCCTATAGGACTTTTTCCCATTAAACATTCCTCTTGGATACTTACTTAATTTTCATCTCATGACACGTTCTAATGATAATTTTTAGAAGCTTTACGGTATTAATTTCTTATTAAGTTTTAATGTACTTTTCCTTTAACTTGTAACTATAATCTAGCACATTTTTATGCAGTTTTAAAGGGTTTAAAAACATGTTTTTAATCTTTGTAACCATTGCTGTTTTTGGCCTTTTTAAATCCTTTTTATTTTCCTGTTTTTTATGAAAAATACACAATATTTTAAAATGTCAACTTTATTATTTTTTGTCTTTTTCTAAATACTGCTTTACGTATTTTGCAGTATAAGATGTAGGGTGTTTTGCTACCTCCTCAGGAGTTCCCGAAACTACAACAGTTCCACCTCTGTCTCCTCCGTCAGGACCCATGTCAATAATATAATCTGCGGTTTTAATAACATCAAGATTATGCTCTATTACAACTACCGTGTTTCCTTCGGCTGCAAGCCTTTGTAGAATTTCTACTAACTTGTGTACATCTGCAAAATGAAGTCCTGTTGTAGGTTCATCAAGTACATAAATTGTTCTTCCCGTACTTCTTTTACTTAATTCTGTAGCAAGTTTAATTCTCTGAGCTTCTCCACCGGATAATGTAGTTGATGGCTGTCCTAATTTAATGTATGACAATCCAACATCGTATAAAGTCTGTATCTTGTTATGAATTTTTGGTACATTTTTGAAAAAGTCCAATGCCTCCTCAACTGTCATATCAAGTACATCGTATATGCTCTTTCCTTTATACTTAACCTCTAATGTTTCACGATTATATCTCTTTCCACCACATACTTCACATGGCACATAAACATCTGGAAGGAAATGCATTTCTACCTTTAAAATACCATCACCTGAACAAGCTTCACAACGGCCGCCTTTAACATTAAAACTAAAACGACCTTTCTTGTAACCTCGCTCCTTAGCATCCATTGTATTTGCAAATAAATCTCTAATAGTGTCAAATACCCCTGTATAAGTTGCCGGATTAGAACGTGGAGTTCTTCCTATTGGAGACTGATCAATATCAATAATTTTATCTAACTGCTCTACTCCCTCTATTGTCTTATGCTTTCCGGGAATATATCTTGCTCTGTTTAACTGTTTTGCAAGAGATTTATATAAAATTTCATTTACAAGTGAACTCTTACCTGAACCTGAAACACCTGTTACACATGTAAGTACTCCTGTAGGAATTTTTACATTTATATTTTTTAAATTATTTTCCTTTGCTCCAACGATTTTTAGCCAACCTGTCGGTTTTCTTCTTGTTTTTGGAACAGGAATCTTTATTTCACCACTTAAGTATTTTCCTGTAATTGAGTTTGGATTCTTCATAATATCTTCAGCCGTTCCGGTAGCTATAACTTCACCTCCGTGGGCTCCTGCTCCCGGACCTATATCTACTATGAAATCTGCTGCTCTCATTGTATCTTCGTCATGCTCAACTACTATCAATGAATTACCCAAATCACGCAAATGTTTAAGTGTTGCAAGTAACTTATCATTGTCATTCTGATGAAGACCTATACTTGGTTCGTCTAATATATAAGCGACTCCAACAAGCCCTGACCCTATCTGGGTTGCAAGACGTATTCTCTGAGCTTCTCCACCGGATAATGTTCCCGTTGCTCTTGAAAGACTTAAATAGTCCAATCCTACATCAACCAAAAACTTGAGTCTTCCCTTTATTTCTTTAAGAATTTCATCGCCGATTTTATGTTGCATTTCTGACAGTTCAACATTTTCCAAAAACTCTCTTAAATCCCTAACAGGCATTTCTGTCATCTCATAAATATTCTTATCTGCAATTGTTACAGCAAGCGATTCTTTTTTTAATCTTTGTCCGCCACAATTCTTACACGGTGTAATTCTCATGTATGTCTCATATTCTGCCTTTGTTGATTCTGCACTTGTTTCTCTATATCGTCTTTCAACATTTCTTATAAGCCCCTCAAATGCAATATCATAAACACCTTCTCCACGCTGTCCTCTATAATGAACAGGCACGGAAACTCCATTTGTTCCATATATCAAAATATCATGAATTTCCTGTGGATAGTCTTCAAATGGTGTATCTAAATCAAAATTATATTTTTTACCTAAAGCCTTAAGAATGGCATTTGCAAAGCTCTTACCATCATTTGCACTCTGCCACCCAAGAACAACTATCGCTCCCTGATTAATACTTAAACTTTTGTCAGGAATCATTAAATCCTCATCAAACTCCATCTTATATCCTAATCCATAACAATCAGGACACGCACCAAACGGATTATTAAACGAAAAACTTCTCGGCTGAATTTCATCAATACTAATTCCACAATCCGGGCATGAAAAATGCTGACTAAATGTCATTGGTTCTCCATCAATTACATCGATAATCATTAAACCATCTGCTAATTTAAGCGCATTATCAATAGAGTCATTAAGTCTCTTTTCCATTCCTTCTCTAATTGCAAGTCTATCTACAACTATTTCAATATTATGCTTTATATTCTTATCTAATGTTATGTCTTCTGTTAGTTCGTACATATTTCCATCTACACGAACACGTACATATCCACTTCTTTTCGCTCCTTCAAGCACTTTTTCATGGCGTCCTTTTCTTCCTCTAACAACTGGTGCAAGAACCTGAATCTTTGTTCTTTCAGGAAGTGCCATTATCTTATCCACCATTTCATCAACAGTCTGTTTTTTTATTTCGCGGCCACATTTCGGGCAATGCGGAATACCTGCTCTCGCAAATAAGAGTCTTAAATAGTCATATATTTCCGTAACAGTTCCAACTGTAGAACGTGGATTTCTATTTGTTGACTTCTGGTCTATTGAAATTGCCGGAGGAAGTCCTTCTAAACTTTCTACCTGTGGTTTTTCCATCTGTCCTAGGAATTGTCTTGCATAAGAAGATAATGATTCCATATATCTTCTCTGCCCCTCAGCATAAATTGTATCAAATGCAAGAGACGATTTACCTGAGCCACTAAGACCTGTCAATACGACAAATTCATCTCTTGGAATATCTATATCTATATTTTTTAAATTGTGCTCTGCTGCACCTCTGATTTTTATATATTTTTTATTATCCAATTGTCTGTCCTCTCTACATGCAGGGTGTTCTGAATATTAATTAAAAATAACAAACTGTAAATTCACTACAATTATTATAATTATATTTTCTCTCAAACCTCTTACACTATGCCTATATTCAAATCTGTTTAATTCAAATATTTTCGCAAATCTGCTATCTTATCTCTAAATTCTATTGCTGACTCAAAATCAAAATCAGCTGCAGCCTTTTGCATCTTCTTTGTAAGTTTATCTATCAATTTGCGAATTTCCTTCGGATCCATTGATTCTGG
The DNA here is from genome assembly GCF_008680265.1 of Eubacterium sp. LMAG:50. NCBI lineage: Bacteria > Bacillati > Bacillota > Clostridia > Eubacteriales > Eubacteriaceae > Eubacterium > Eubacterium sp. LMAG:50. The sequence continues at coordinate 362,605 of NZ_NALP01000007.1, forward strand.
ATCTTTCTCAATATCATTAATCTTCTTGTCCACTTCTTTTGAAATACTAATAAGGTCACGCACTGCTTTAATAATAGTTTTTGGCGTAATTCCATGCTCCTTATTGTACTTCATCTGTATATCTCTACGACGATTTGTCTCATCTATGGCAACTCTCATTGAATCAGTAATCTTGTCCGCATACATGATTACATGACCCTCAGCATTTCTTGCGGCACGTCCTATCGTCTGGATAAGCGATGTCTCCGATCTTAAAAATCCTTCCTTATCTGCATCTAATATTGCTACCAATGCAATTTCCGGAATATCAAGACCTTCCCTTAAAAGGTTAATTCCTACAAGTACATCAAATTGGTCAAGTCTCATATTTCTTATAATTTCTGCTCGCTCCAATGTATCTATGTCCGAATGAAGGTATTTAACCCTGATTCCAACTTCCTTCATATAGTCAGTCAAATCCTCTGCCATCCTCTTAGTCAAAGTAGTAACTAATATTTTATTCTTCTTTTCTACTTCTTTATTAATTTCAGAAATTAAATCATCTATCTGCCCTGCAACCGGTCTCACTTCAACCTCAGGATCCAAAAGACCTGTAGGTCTGATAACCTGTTGTGCTCTTAATAACTCATGCTGGCTCTCGTATTCTCCCGGTGTTGCCGAAACAAACATAATCTGATCAATCATGCTTTCAAATTCATCAAAATTAAGTGGTCTGTTATCTTTTGCTGATGGAAGTCTGAATCCATAATCCACCAGTGTTGTCTTTCTTGACTGATCGCCTGCATACATTCCTCTAATCTGTGGAACTGTAATATGCGATTCGTCTATTATTATTAGAAAATCATCTCCAAAATATTCCATTAATGTATGAGGTGTCGCACCCGGCTCTAATCCTGCCATATGTCTTGAATAATTCTCTATGCCTGAGCAAATTCCGGTTTCCCTAAGCATTTCCATATCAAAATTAGTACGCTCGGCAATTCTTTGTGCTTCAATCAGCTTATCCTCACTCTTAAAATAAGCTACCTGTTCTGCCAGTTCCTTCTCAATTGCCGCAATCGCACCTTCCATCTTTTCAGGTGGAATAACATAATGAGAATTAGGGAAAATTGCCACATGTTCCAGTCTGTTCTTAACTTCACCTGTTAATGTATCAATTTCCGTTATCCTGTCCACCTCATCTCCAAAAAATTCTATACGGACTGCCGTGTCGCCATATGAAGCCGGAAATACCTCAACAACATCCCCTCTTACGCGAAAAGTACCACGCTTAAAATCCATATCGTTGCGATCATATTGTATCTCTATTAATTTTCTTATTACTTCATCTCTATCCTTAATCATTCCCGGTCTTAGGGAAACAACCATATTCTTATAATCAATCGGATCTCCTAAGCCATAAATACAGGAAACTGACGAAATAATAATAACGTCTTTTCTTTCCATCAAAGCCATTGTTGCCGAATGTCTTAATTTATCTATTTCATCATTTATTGCCGAATCTTTTTCTATATAAGTATCTGTACTTGGCACATACGCCTCCGGCTGATAATAATCATAATAGGAGACAAAATATTCCACTGCGTTATTTGGAAAAAATTCTTTAAATTCACCATATAACTGAGCTGCCAAAGTCTTGTTATGAGCAATAATCAGCGTTGGTTTATTAAGTTGTTGTATAACATTCGCCATTGTAAATGTCTTACCTGAACCTGTTACACCTAATAAGGTTTCACACTGATTACCTTTTTTAAATCCTTCAACTAATTCTTCTATTGCCTGGGGCTGATCCCCTGTCGGCTTAAATTCTGATACTAATTCAAAATGATCCATAAAATACCTCTGTTATATTTATCCCCTTATTTTATGTGATGCCAGAGTCAAAAGGTCTAAGTCCACATGAGTTTGCCCACAAATAGGGGTCGCCCTGCAAACGAATTTTATAAAGAGTTGATAAATAGCATTATTTGCTCACAAATAGAGGCTTTCGCCCTAGCATCATATTATTTCATTATAAAACTTTTACTCTATTCGATATCTTCTTAGTATTGCTACCTGATTAGTATATCATTCAGGCAAAAAAAAGTACAGAACAAAATCGAACTTTTGTTCTGTACGCTTTTAACAATTTTTTATTCTTCTGACAATGTATCTATTGCTTTTTGTAACTGGTCATCTCTTTCTGTCTCAGAATTTTCTTCTACTTTAATATCCGGTTCAATGCCTGTTCCCTGAATATTAACTCCACTTGGTGTAAAATATCTCTGTATCGTAAGTTTTATTGCCGAACCGTCAGATAATGGCATTATTGTCTGTACAATTCCTTTTCCAAATGATGTATATCCTATTATTGTACCTGCCTTAAAATCTTTAATTGCCCCTGCAAAAATCTCTGCTGCACTGGCACTGTTTTCATTCTGTAAAACAACCATAGGCATATCAAGGCAATTTGCATCAGATTTTTGTTCCTCTTTATTGCCATCTTTATCCTCAGTGTACACCAAAACTCCCTCAGGCAAAATATCATCTAACATATTTACTACAGTTTTATACATTCCACCCGGATTATCTCTAACATCAAAAATAATAGACTTCATTCCCTGCTTCTTTAAACTTTCCAAGCCCTCTTTAAACTGATTGTATGTAACCTCATCAAATTCTGTTATCTGCATGTATCCTATATTATTATCAAGCATTTTTGTTTCTATTGTAGGAACATTAACTTCATCTCTTTCAATTTCCATATCAATATACTTTGATGTAGATGGACGATATACTGTGACTTTAACCTTAGTTCCTTTATCTCCTTTCATCTTTGCAACAACGGAGCTTAAATCTTCACCGGTTACTTCTTCATCTTCTACTTTATATATAATATCCTTAGCTTTAACACCCGCTTTATCTCCAGGTGCTCCGTCAAATACTCTAACTGCAGTAATTACTCCCGTATCATTATTCTGGCTAACAACAACACCTATTCCACAGTAGCTTCCGCTAGTACTTTCAAGCAATGACTGATATTCTTCTTTTGTATAATACACAGAATATGGATCATCTAATCCATTTAAAAGACCTTTATAAATACTGTCTTTTATTTTTTCATCATTCTTATTGTCATTGTAATCCAAATAATAATCATCAATCAATTTATTTAGATAATTCATCTTTGTCTGTACTTGTGATGCAATGTTATCTGAGCTATTTGTCTTAATTATTGTTGAAATTGTACCTGCTGCAAATCCACCTCCAAATACAAACACAACAACCAAAATTACGCCTATTATTTTAGCAGCTTTCTTTTTTTTCATAATTTATATGTCTCCTTATAATAGTTATTTATATTTTTGCCGTATATAACAGAACAAAGGCACCCACTATTTTATCTTAGTAGTGTGCCTTCGTTTTCTTTATTTGCTCACGTAATTCCAAGGACTTACATATGCCCCATTTAATCGTACACTAAAATGCAAATGATTTCCTGTTGACGAACCTGTTGTTCCTACAAGCCCTATAACGTCTCCCGCACTTACATTTTGTCCTGCTGATACAATTAATGCAGAACAATGCATATATACAGTATATACACCATTGCCGTGATCTATTCCAATCCAGTTTCCTGCTGTTGTACTATAGTTTGCCCACGCAACCTGTCCTGATGCGGCTGCCACAATTCTTGTTCCTGCCGGAGCCGGTATGTCTATACCTGAATGATATGACTGTTTGCCTGTAAATGGATCTGAACGGTATCCAAAATCAGATGATACTGTGCTATATCCAGGCAAAGGCCAAATATATCCTGTTGCAGAATTTACGGTATTTTGTGTACTTCCTGCATTGCTGTCAGTATTTGGTTTTGTCTGAGTTACTCCTGTTGAAGCAGAACTCTGTCCTGTACTTTTATTAGCATTCTGAGCTGCAAGTGCTGCTTTTCTTGCTGCCTCTTCTCTTGCCTTTTCAATGCTTTCCATTTCCTGAATAACCTGTTTCTGATTGCTGATTTCATCATCTATATTATCTTTGCTTTTCTTTCCTGCAGCAATCAGGTTATTATATTCTTCCATTTCTTTTTCTTTTGCATCAGACAATATCTGCAAATCGCTCTTTTGTTTTGAAAGCTTTGTTTGCAAATTCTCTAAATTAGTTTTACTGTCTTCTAACGCAACTTGAGTATCAGCAATTTCCTGCTTTGTCTCTTTCATTTTATTTAACATTTTTCTGTCATATGATGAAATTTCTGATATGTATTCTGCCTTATTAAGAAAATCTCCAACACTCTTTGATGACAAAATCAAATCCAACATCTGTGTATCGCCATTTTCATACATAAACTGTATTCTAAGTTTCATCGCAGCATACTGATTCTCTATGCTTGTCTGAGCATTCTCTAATTTTTTCTCATTTTTCTTTATTTTCTTTTCAGTTTTATCAAGTTCATTCTCGTTGTCATACATTTGTTTTGAAATAGCTGAAACCTGAGAATCCACTGTATTAATAAATGTTTTTGCGTCAGCCTTTGATTTTTCCAAACCATTAATCTGCTGTTGAACATCTTCCTGCTCATTCTGCAAATTATTTAATTTATCTTTTTCGTCCTTAATTGTAGCTCTAGACGGCACTGCCGTTCCTATTATTAAGCTAAGGACAAGAAATCCACACAATATCTTGTTTCTTTTTTTCATGAACATTCTCCTCATATATGTGTTGCCCCCTCCCTTCGGTCGGCGGCTATTCGTCGGAAACATTTATAGAAAATGAACTTTGTTCATTTTGTTTCCTCCTCCTTAAACCTTTAAGTGCTTTCTAATTGATAAAATACTTCCTACAAATCCAATTCCTGCACCGATTCCTAATCCCATAGGAACCAATACTGCAAAAATTGTGCTCTGTGGTAAAAATACAATTATAGAAGATAATGCGCTAAACTGCTGCATTACGAATTCGACAACCTTTTCATATAACACTTTAATAAGTACTAATGGAATTGTTGCTCCTACTAAACCTATAACTATACCTTCTATGATAAATGGTGCTCTTACAAAAATATTTGAAGCACCAATTAACTTCATTACTTTTATTTCTTTCTTACGAACAGAAATACCAATCATTACCGTATTACTAATAAGGAAAATACCTACAGCAAGCAATACAACAATTATGGCTACAGATGCATATCCAACAAGCCTTCCAAAGCTTGTCATTGCGCTTACTGTTCCTTCTGAATAATTTACTGCTCTTACACCCTCTACCTGAGACATCTCATCTGAAAAGCTTTTCTGGTCTTCTATATTTTTCAAATATACTGTATAAGATGCTGAATTTGCCAACGGATTGTCATCCTTAAATCCTTCTGCTAAATCTTCATTCTGTTTAAAATATTCTACTTTAAAAATATCCCACGCTTCTTCTGCTGAAGTAAATGTGTAATTTGCCACTTTATCATTTGCAGCTATCTGCGCCCCTATGGCATCAATTCCTGCCTGATCTATTCCTTCGTTAAAAAATATAGTAATTCCTACCTGGTCTTCTGCTGATTTTACAATGTACTGGAAATTTACTACAATTGTATAAAACATACCAATCAGAAATACACAGGCAGCTATTGTACTAATCGAAGCAAGTGAAAATAATTTGTTTCTCTTTATATTTACAAGCCCTTGCTTAAGGCAATATAATGCTGTTCTAATTTTCATCTTTAATCCACCTTACTGTCGCTTACCTTTATTCCTTTTTTCATTGTAATTACTCTTTTTTGCATTCGCTCAACTATTTCCATATTATGCGTAACTACAACTACCGTCGTTCCCTGTTTGTTAATCTCATCCAACAATTTCATGATTTCCCATGAATTTCCCGGATCCAGGTTTCCGGTTGGCTCGTCTGCCAATAACAATGCCGGCTTATTTACCAACGCTCTTGCAAGTGCAACTCTCTGCTGTTCACCACCTGATAACTCATTTGGAAATGACTTATATTTTTCAGAAAGCCCAACTAAAGATAACATTCTAGGAACATTTTTCTTTATTTCTCTTGTGGACACACCTATTACTCTCTGTGCAAATGCGATATTTTCATATACATTTCTATCTTTCAAAAGACGGAAATCCTGAAATACAACTCCTACTTTTCTTCTGTATTTTGCAGTCTTTCCTGATCTTAGTTTTCTTAATTCAGTATCGTTTACGATAATTTTTCCTTCTGTCGGTTCTAATTCCTTCAAAAGTAATTTAATAAATGTTGATTTGCCTGAACCGCTTGTTCCTACAACAAATACAAACTCTCCATCTTCAATTTCTATATTAAGGTTACTTAGCGCCGGTGCACCATTACCATACGACTTAGTAACATTTTCAAAAGTAATCATTTTCTTTGTCCTCTCACCCTGCCGTGACTCCTAAAAGCATTTGAAATGCGCAGAAAAACTGCGCATTCCATTATAGCCGTATTTAGAATTCATTCATACTATCCATGTAATTCATATATTTTACTACCATTAATGCAATCTTAAATGTTATTGCATCTTCAAACACTCTTAAATCAAGTCCTGTGCTCTTTTGTAATTTATCTAATCTGTATACAAGTGTATTTCTATGAATATATAACTGTCTTGATGTTTCAGATACATTCAAATTATTTTCAAAGAACTTATTTATTGTTGTAAGTGTTTCTTCATCAAAATCATCAGGTGACTTTCCATTGAAGTTTTCCTTTATAAACATCTTACAAAGAGGAATAGGTAACTGATAAATCAAACGTCCAATTCCTAAGTTGTTATATGCAATAACACTCTTATTGCTATAGAAAATCTTTCCTACATCTAAAGCCATCTTTGCTTCCTTATAAGAACGTGACACTTCTTTTAATTCTGAAATAATTGTACCATATGCAACTGTTGCCTTAACCATTGCTTCTGTATTTAACATATCAACAATTGTTTCTGAAATCTTCTGAACATCTTCATATCCTTGTTTTTCTTCAAGATTCTTAATTAATATTATGCTCTTTTCATCTACTGCTGTAATAAAATCTTTCTTCTGTGTTGCAAATAATGTTCTGACAGTTTCTAATGCAACACTGTCTTTTTCATTCTTTGTTTCAATAATGCACACAACTCTTCTTGTATCCATGTCTATGTGCAATTTCTTAGCTCTGTTATAAATATCAACCAACAAAAGATTATCTAACAAAAGATTCTTTATGAAATTATCTTTATCAAATCTTTCTTTATACGCTACCAAAAGATTCTGTATCTGGAAGGCTGCCATCTTTCCAATCATAAATACATCATCATTTGCTCCCTGAGCTATTAAAATTAATTCTAACTGGTTCTCATCATATACCTTAAAAAATTGGTATCCCTGAACAGACTGGCTATCTGCCGGTGAACCTGCGAATGCAATTATAGCATCTTTAAACTGGTTTCCAATCTGGGAAGTACTGGCAACTATTTTTCCATCTGTATCAGCAACATATAAGTCAACTCTTGATATGTCTTTTACTCCTTTGATTGTTGATTGTAGTATCTGATTTGAAATCATTCTGTATACCTCTATTTCTTTTTAATTTAATGCATCCCAACATTTTGTTTTCTAAGAAATTATAATTTAAAATTATAAATTTTATGTGTACGTAAATCTTTTCTGACTAGAGTTTATCTTTTTATTTCCATCAAAATAAACTCAACACATTCTTATTCTATAGTTTAATATAATTTTCATTAAAAAAAAAGAGAAAATACACTTTTTTTGTGCATTTCCTCTTTTTTTCACATTTATTTCATTTTTACTAGTTTGTGATAACCTGTTCTGTTTCTTTATCAAAGATATGCAACTTTGTAAGATCCATTGCCATTCTTACTTCATCACCAGGTCTAGCCTGTGTACGAGGATTTACTCTTGCTGTACAATCGAATCCTTCTACATCGAAGTATAAGTAAACTTCAGCACCTAATAATTCGTATAATCTGATTGTTGTTGTAAATACACTTTCAGGTGACATTTCAATGAAGCTTTCTTCATCATGAATATCTTCTGGTCTGATACCCATAACAACTGTCTTTCCAACATATCCGCCTTCAACTAAAGCTCTAGCCTGATCAGCTGGTACTGTGATGTACTGTCTTGCCTGACCAATGTGAAGTTTAACATCTTCTCCATCTCTTTCAACTTCAGCGTCGATGAAGTTCATCTGTGGTGATCCCATGAATCCTGCTACGAATAAGTTAACCGGATTATCATATAAGTTCTTAGGTGAATCTACCTGCTGAACTACACCATCTTTCATAACTACGATTCTTGTACCAAGTGTCATAGCTTCTGTCTGGTCATGAGTAACGTAAATGATTGTTGCTCCTAATCTCTTATGAATCTTAGCAATTTCAACACGCATCTGAACTCTTAACTTAGCATCTAAGTTTGAAAGAGGTTCATCCATTAAGAATACCTTAGGATCACGAACGATTGCACGACCCATAGCAACTCTCTGTCTCTGACCACCTGATAAAGCCTTTGGCTTTCTGTCAAGTAAGTGTTCCAAATCAAGAATCTTAGCTGCTTCTTTAACTAATCTTTCAATTTCAGCCTTAGGTACTTTTCTTAACTTAAGACCGAACGCCATATTATCATATACTGTCATATGTGGATACAAAGCGTAGTTCTGGAAAACCATTGCGATATCTCTATCTTTAGGTTCTACATCGTTAACTAACTTGTCTCCAATATATAATTCTCCTGATGAGATTTCTTCAAGACCTGCAATCATACGAAGTGTTGTTGACTTACCACAACCTGATGGTCCTACGAAAATGATAAATTCCTTATCCTTGATTTCAAGGTTAAAATCTTTTACTGCAACAAATCCGTTAGGATATACCTTGCTAATGTTTTTTAATGATAAACTTGCCATAAGTTCCTCCTCTAATATCTAGTGCCTGGCGCAACATACTCCGCAAATCACGCCTCCGTACTCTTCTTTATTACAGTGGTTATTGTAAATCAGCCCCAGAGAAAATTCTATATTGTAAATAGCCAAAATATAATTTTATAATTTGGCTAAATTGTATATCGGCATTATTCTTTTGTTAATTTTATTGAATTTACCCCAATTGACACCTTACGTTCTTTGAGCAATCTGCCGATACCACGCTTAAATTCATTTTTACTCATATTAAAATCATTTTTAATAACTTCCGGTTTTGCCTTATCTGTATATGGCAATTCACCACCCATTGCCTCTATTATTTCATATATTTTCTTTGCATCGTCTTCCATTTGCAAATATGCTTTCTTCTGGAGGCTCAAATCCATCTTGCCATCTTTTCTTACATTTATAACTCTTGCTTCAATCTGCTCACCTATCTGAACATTTCTGTGGAGTTCTCTTTTTAAAAGCATTCCGTGATATTTGTTATCTACTGCTACAAATGCTCCAAATCTTTCATTATAATTGTAAACTATACCTGAAACCTGATCATCTTTCACATATGGCGGATTATCTTCCAAATAATCGTATACATTCATGGTTCCACATAATCTGCTACTCTTATCAATATATAAAGCTATCAAGTATCTTTCACCCGGTCTTACCTGCGTTGTCTGTTCTTTATATGGAAGGAACAAATCTTTTTCAAGTCCCCAGTCAAGATATGCTCCATTTTTTGAAACATCTTTTACTGTAAGCATTGCTACTTCACCTAATGTTAATAGTGGCTGATTTACAGTAGAAATCAGTCTGTCCTCTGAATCTCTGTATATAAATACTTTTATTGAATCGTCAACACTAATATCCTGTGGTACCTGTTTCTTTGGTAACAATACCTGTTCTCTTTCATCCCCAAGATATACTCCTATTGTTGACTTTCTAACTACCTTTAATATCTGATATTTTCCTAATTCAATCATGTGTTTCCGTCCTTTCTGTATCTGTTTTTATTTATAAATATTTAAATGCCTGCCATAAGATATTTTCTAACTATTTTTTAATTTTAATCAGACATTTTATTAATTATTTACGACTTTATTATATTTTATAAGGCGGGAGATTTCTACTCCCGCCTTAATATTTTTATTCATTATTCCTAAAATGTTAGTCTAAAATCATTTATCATTATTCCTGAGTAATGAATTGTTTTATTTTATAATGCTATTTATTTTGCAGTCTTACCTTTGCCAGTACATTCTCATCTTTATCTTCAAATGTAATTTCAATTTCATTTTCCTCACGATGCAAATATGCTGTCATCATTTCGCCTTCCATAGCTTCCTTATTATAGATAATATCAACCTCATAGTATTCAAAATCTGCAGGTACAAATTCTGCTGCAACCCTTAAGTAATCAGCATTATTCATATGACCATTATTATCTATATAAGTCTTTAGGACTTTAAATTCACCAACTTTTTCCCTTTCAGAAGAGAATTTGATTTTTCTGTCAGCCTTCAAATCATTTATTCCTTCTTCAATTACATATCCTTTTCTTTCTTCCTCGGATACTCTTATGGGATGGCGTGTTTCCATGTCCATTAAAACCCATATACTATCGGCTTCTACTAATTTTTCACCATCTAGCGATTCTATTTGAAATTTTCTGTCTCCATAAAAGCTGCTAAAACTACTTGCTGCCGTTCCAACACGGACTTTTTCGCCATATCTTAACTTCTTTTTTAATGAGATTTTGTATGAAACAAGTATCCATCCTTTGTTAACCTGTTTCATATGCTCAACTCCCATTCCTATGCTTGAAGACTGCATATTAGTGCAATCCTGCAGCAAATTTAAAATTCCATATAGTGGCAAATTTCCATTTCTGTCAACAGCACTGTAGCTTATCATTGTTTCAAATGTATACATATCTTAATATCTTTCTGACCAATCTTTATCCTGATTAGCTGAATTTTTTGTTGTCTGTGGTGCAGTTGTTTCTTCCTGCTTTGTTGTCTCAGCAGGCTTTGTTGTTTCTGGTGTAGTAGTTGTTTCTGGAGCCTTTGTTGTCTCCGGTACAGTAGTTGTTTCAGGTGTCTTAGCAACTACTGTTACTGTTACTTCAACTTCTCTTCTTGTATAAGCAATTCCTCTGTTAGCTGCTGCATATACTACCTTGTATGTTCCGGGAACATTTGAATTAACTGTACCTGTAATGCTTACATTCTTAGCGATATCAATAGCAACGCCCTTAAATGTCTTTAATTCTGAAACATATTTTAATGGTTCAAATATTTCACCCTGATTAATTGTAATGTTAGTGTTTACAGTTAATTTAACTCCTCTGTCAACAACATTGTACTTAACTGTTGTTGTTCTTGTTTTCTTATTATTTCCTGTTACTTTGTATACAACTTTGTAAGTTCCTGCTTTATCAAATGTAACATTTCCCTGTTTTACTCTTACTTTGTTGCCTGCTTCATCAATAACTTTTACCTTGATTTTCTGAGTCAAATCTTTTCCTGATGCTGCCTGTGCTGTTACACCATTTAAAAGATTCTGAGTTGTTGTCATCGCAACTGTCTTTTTCTTTTTATCAACTAAAATCGTAGGTTTCTTATTATCAATAACATTAAATTTAAATGTCTTGCTTGTCTTCTTTCCAAGTTTATCTGTTATTCTATATGTAACTTTATATTTACCAACTTTTGCTGTATTTACTTTTCCTTTTACTTTAACCTTTGCTTCTTTAGCTGTTAATTCATTTCCAGCTGAATCCTTAATTAAAACTAAGTCTTTTACATTAACCTTTGAACCAAGTTTAACTGTAGCTGTTTTAGCTGTTATTGTTGGCTTGTTTCCTCTGAATGGATTCTTTGGGTCTGGGTCTGTTGGGTCCCATGAAGTACGTGATTTTGTTGAAAGTGGTGTAAATGATGGTCTTCCTAATGGATCATCTTTCTTTGTTCCGTTAAAAATAACTACCTTTGTTTTTAATGCACAATTGTCATAAATCCATTTTGCATCTTTGCAAAGTAAACGAACACATCCGTGAGATGCTTTGTTACCCATTACGTTGTATGCTGATACTGACATTGTTGACTTATCACCATTTTTGTAATACCAAACTGAGTGGAAAAGTATTCCATCCCAAGTAATTCTTGTACAGTACTGTGCATAGCAGTTACCAATCATTTCATGCCATTTATATTTTACAGGAGTATAAAATGTTCCTACAGGTGTTTCATTACTTGGAGAACAAATCATAGCCTTAACCGGCTTCCCGTCTTTATCATAGACTGTAACACAGTTTGTCCCTTTATTAACTTTAATAACGTAATCTGTTCTTTCTTCAGCCTGTACCGGTGTACTAAACTGACCAACTGTAGTAACACAAAGTACTAATGAAAGTACTAACATCATTAATTTTTTCTTCATTGTTTCCATAATTCCTTTCCTATAATATAAGGGTTATTTATAATCGTAAAATATTATACACTTTAAATTTTGAATAATCAAATACTATTGGATTTTAATTTTAAATAGGTTATAATCGACTTATTAAAATTGTTTCAATTCACATCATACACATATGATGTTGTGGCAAAAGTCCCGATTTTTACGCCCATGGATTGTTACGTACTACGTACTCCTACCGGCATCACACATATTATATTATTAATATTTATTACAAATGTTATCTCTTTAAAATTTCATTTGGTGACATCAATGGATACACTTTAAAAAAATATGACGTTTGTATTATTTTTTTAGTTTATACATATTAATTTTGTACATATTAATAAGGAGGATTCTATGAAATTATCCCGTGGTAAACTTAGTATAATTTTATTTTTACTTGGTTTCTTATTTATTGTTTTAGATGTTAATATCGACACAGGAATAGCATATCCTAACAATTACAATAACTCTGACAACGTTATTGGCGAATTTCAATATTATAATATTAAATCAACTTATGGAGCTTCCTGTACTTATAAAATGATAGAAGACAAGCATGACAGCTCTTTGTCTGATGATAATTCAGATGCAGTTTCAACTAACGAGGCCAAAGTAATTGACAAAGTATTTTTTGACAATATTCATATAGATATTTTTAATGATATTGTCGGATTTATTTTAATTGCAATCGCCGCTTTTCTTCTCAAGAACAAAGGCAGCCGTCAATTTAATTATGCTATATTACTCAGTATTATTTCTTTAATTCTCAGCATTATTATTTATATTCTGCCATTTTTCGTTAATGGAATATTACTTTGTAATTTAGTATTTGCTATTGGTTTTGCATATTTGTTCGCTGGTGTTATAACAACATTTTTTTACACTCACGGCTTTCTTAAATTAGCTCCGGGAATTGCATGTCGTGATGAGCGTGGTTGGATAAAAGCTACATGGTATGTAAGCGTAGTGGGATTTGTATTGGCAACTTTTGTTTACTGGCTCGGTTCCGATTATCATGCTTTAATTGTAACCGGCAATCTTTTTACGTTTGTAATTATTTGTCTTATTGTTGTATACTATTTATTAGCGAAAAGGTGTTTAGACTATATTGATGAAAATTATAATTCACAAAAATAATATTAAAGCCGAGGTTTAACATTATGAGTATTAATTTTTCATTACGAATGAAAAAATCTGTCAGGCATATATTTTTTGTATGCCTGATTTTTATTTTACAATTATATCTGCCTCAATTTATTGTTGATGCTAACGCAGGACAAATGTCAATGACTGCCATTTATGCCGGACGTGGAGATTGCATTTTAATGGAAAGTGAAGGACATTATATGCTTGTTGATTCAGGTGTTAATACAGAAACTGAAAATATTGTTACTTATCTTAAATCACTCGGAATCTCAAAAATTGACTATGTTGTTTCCACGCATCCTGATGGAGACCATGTCGGTGGATTTGCCCGTATCTTTAAAGAATTTGAAATCGGAGAAACTTTTTGTTCTCCATGCTCAAAAGATTTAGATGTATTTTATGCCTTTATGGAAGCTTTAAAAGCTGAAGGATGCCCTTATTCTAACCCTTCATATCTTCAAAGCTGGTCATTTGGCGATGCCACAGTCACATGCTTATATGATGGAACCATGGGCTCAACTTATAATGAATGTAGTCTTGTTTTAAAAGTTACCTGCGATGACAGATCAGTTGTGTTGACCGGAGATTTGCCTTCTACGATGGAAGAAAAGTTATTGGCAATGGGAATTGATTTTAAATGCGATGTATTAAAAGTTGGTCATCATGGTGCCGCATTATCTTCATGTGCGGATTTTTTAGATGCATGTGCACCATCAATGGCTGTTATTTCATCCGAAAGGGGCAATGAGACTACTCTTCCAAAACCATCTGTTCTTAAACGATTGGCTAGAAGATTTATTAAAACTTACCGTACTACAGACGGTAATGTTAAAATTAACTTTGTAAATGGCGAAATAACTACAGATGCCCAGGAAAATAATCCATATGTTTCTTTGAAAAATGCTTCTGTAACTCTTAGCCAAAACATTTATACGTGCAACGGCTCAGAGCAACGCCCTGACGTAACAGTAACTTATAACGGACAGGTTGTATCTCCTGACAATTACACTGTCGATTATTCAGACAATGTATATTCCGGCGTAGGTTCTGTTAAAGTAATAGGAAATGAGATTAAATATTTAAGTTCATGTTCCGCTGATTTTTTAATTTTACCAAAGCAAGCTAAAATTACATCAGCTAAAATTAGCCGTTCCAATGAAATTAATTTAAAATGGACTACCCAAAACGGAGTAAGCGGGTACACTATACAATATTCTAAAGACAAAAAATTTAAAAAGCACGTAAAAACTATTAAGGTTGACGGAAAGGATTCAAAAACCGTCATCAAAAAGCTTCCTTATAATACAAAATATTATATACGTATGCGTGCTTATACTAATAATGTAGGAATTGGGAATTGGAGTAAAACAGTTTCAGCAAAAACTAAAAAGCAACCTAAACTTGATTCCGTTAAATTTGCAAAGAAGAAACTAAACAAGTCTAAAGAACTCAAGCTTACATGGAAAACTGATAAAAATTGTGACGGATATTTTATTCAGTATTCCTATGATAAGTCATTTAAAAAAGGTGTCAAAACCGTCCGTGCATCAGGCGGCAAGACATCTACATATAAAAAACATTTGAAAAAGAAGAAAACATATTATTTTAGAATCCGTCCATATAAAATGGGAGTTCCTGCAATAAACTATGGAAAAATTATTAAGGTTCGTACATAATTTTGCAACGCTTCCAATACTTAGGAGCAATTTATGAAGAAAATTTTAGTCATTTTAACCGGAGGAACTATTGGAAGCAAAGTCGAGGGAAAAATTATCAATACCACTGCTGCTTCCTCTTATAGACTTCTTCAGTTATATAATGAGAAATATGCTGATGATACTGAATTTGAAGTAATTCAGCCGATTAATATTTTAAGTGAAAATCTTACTCCTGTAGAGTGGGGCGTTTTATGCAATTGCCTTTTGGAATTAGATTTTGAAAAATATCAGGGAATCATTATAACACATGGTTCTGATACACTTTCCTATACATCAGCTTTAATTGGAACAATGTTTGAAAATTGTTCTATTCCAATTGTACTTGTTGCAAGCAATCTTGCTTTGGGACTTCCCGGCAGTAATGGCATGAACAATTTCAGAAATGCTGTATGTTTTATTAAAGAATCTCACATGCATGGTGCGTTCACTATTTTTGAAAATAATAAGGGGGAAATGCCTGTTTATCTTTCTACTCATATTGTGGAATCTGACCCATTTACGGACCAGTTTCGCAGTTTTACAGGCAAATATTTTGGCCAAATGATTGATGAAAGATTTTTTGCTAACGAGAGCTATCCTCATTTGTCAGAATCCCATAAATTAAATATATCATTTAAAAATGCACCTGATTTTAATAATATTTGCAATAATTCGGAGCACTGTAAAACTACAGACGCTCACTCTGCTTTATGGAGTGGGAACTTTAACAATGGGATATTATTAATTCGTCCTTATCCGGGTCTAAAATATGGCAACATTGATTTAAGTGCAAAGCCAAAAGCTGTCCTTCATTATATGTATCATTCAGCAACGGCATGTACAACTGACAGTTATTCTATTATTGATTTTGCAAAAAAATGTATAGATTTAGGAATAGATTTTTACTGTGCATCATTTAAAAGCAAAGATGCAGCCTTATACGACAGCAGTGCAAAAATTATAGATACCGGTGTAACTCCTCTTTACAATATTTCTTGCGAAGCTGCTTATGCGAAATTGATGATTTTATATAATTGCGGTTAGTTAAACAGATTCGCTATTAGTTGTATTGTGTATTAGATTAAAATAATACATTTAATTTTTCCTATACCCGATTCTGTTATACTGGGTACAGGAAAAATTAAGTTGCTATCATCATTTTATAAAAAATACAGACCGAATATTAGAAATCCGGTATATGAACGATTTAGTTACTATCATCACTTTCCCTTAAATGCTCAATAAGATTAAATACTTCAGGATGTCTTTGTCTTAAATGTTCATCAATAATATGCCTTCTTTTCTTGAATCGCTCTGCCATTTCCGGATGCTCATTTTTGATTCTCTCATGGATTTCTTTTCTATGTTCCTCAAATCTGGTAGCAATGCTCTTTTCATCTTTTCCTGAAATATTAACGATTTCCTTCAAATGTTCTTCTAAATGTTCTAACCATTCATCCTCGTCAAATGCATCCATGTGTGACCAGCTTCCGTGGAAAAGTTTTTCGATATCTCCCGTTTTCTTTAGCTGTTGAATCTGTAAAACTATCTGTTTTTCTATTTGCTCCTCGCTTTCAGCTCCAAACGCCCATACGAATTCCTGTACTTTGTTATCCGCACGCTTTCTTGAAGCACTTCTTTCTTCGTTTTCAATTCCACCCTCTAACGGATATGGTCTTGCGATTCCCATATCTTTTAATGCTATATGTATTGTTCTTCTTACCCTTCCCTCTTCAATCATATATCCAAGCCCAAGAGTTCTTAACTGTTCATTTACCTTTGCTATATGCTCAGTCATGTAAAATCGTATTCCTTTTTCCTTCAAAGATTTATATAACATTGCAAGTCTGTCTGCTGCTGTTATATCTATGCTTCCTATTCCGCTTGCATCTAAAATTACTGCCTTTGTATCAGGTTTTATACTATCTTCTATATCACGCTGCAACACTCCAACATTTGCGAAAAACAAATTACTGCTAAATCTGTAAATAATTACACCTTCAATGGCGTGAATCTGGTTTCCTTCTTTTAAATCTCTAAAATGTCTATGACCCGGCTGTATTCCAAGAAAACATCTTGATGGTTTTGAAGTTCTTATAATCATTTCTGTAAACGAAAGAATTATTCCTATTAAAACTCCATTTATTGTTCCAAGTAAGAGTACGCCTAAAAATGCTCCTACAAAAATAAGAAATTCTGTTCTGCTCAATTTCCAAAGTCGTGCTGCAAGGTCAAACTCTGTTGCTCCCAAAAGTGCTGAAATAACAATTGCTGTTAAAATTGGTATTGGCAAATAACCTATAAACCCTGTTCCACAAATAAGCAACACTATCATTGTAAGTCCTGCAACAATTCCTGTAAGTTGAGTTTTTGCCTGATATTGTTCTCCCATTGCAGTACGTGAAACAGAACCGTTAATTGGGCAGCATCCTGTAAATGCCGCCATAAAATTTCCAACCGAAAAAGCCAGAATTTCCTGATTATCATTTATGCGGTAATTATTTTTTTGTGCAAAACTATTTTCTGCCAATAAGGTTTCTGCCATTATTACTACTGCTACAGATAAACTTATTGTTATTGTCTGCTGAATCGAAATAATAGAAAAATCCGGAATGCTCCACTTTGGGAGCCCCGGTTCCACGGCACTTAAAGTATTTATTCCCCAATCTCTTATTGGCATATTTAATGTTATTATTGTTCCCGCAAACATAAGCACTACTGCCATTGGAAACTTTGGTATTAATTTTTTTGAAACTAATAATATAACAAGAGCTATCACCCCCATTATTACAGATGGAATATTTATGTGTTTTCCTGTTTCAAATATGTGCTCTGCCAGCTCAAAAAATTCTCCTGTTCCGGAGCTGCCACCCATTATTTTCGGAATCTGCATTAATATAATCGTTGTACATATTCCTGTTATAAATCCACCCATTACAGGTGCTGAAATATAATTTACCAGCTTTCCTGCCTTCATAAAATAGAATGCAAGCAACCATACTGCCACAAAAAATGTCATTACCGGAACTGCTGCAATTGCCTCGTCTGAACCTAACTCTATATTAAGGCTTAATAAAGCAGAGCCAACAAGAGCCGCTGGAGCCGCATCGACTCCAAATATAAATTGTGGTGATGTGGAAAAAAGTGCAAATGCAAGTATCGGAAATACTGAACCATATATTCCATAAACTGCCGGCAATCCCGCAATCTGAGCATATCCCATTGATATAGGAATAGACACGGCCATTATTATAATTCCGGCAATTATATCTTTTATAAGATTTTTTCTATCATAATTTTTTAAAGTATGTAATAGTTTTATTTTCATTTTTCAGCCTTTCAGTTTTTCTTTTATTGTAGCACTAAATCTTTCTCAATGAACACCTATGTATTTTAGATTCTGTTTTTATTTAGCAACTGTACAAAATGATATATATCCCTTTCATTGGATGTCCAGTAAAAGGGGTACATATCAAAATGTCAGCCTCTAACTTTTGGCCTTTATAGCCATATATTTCTGCCAAATCTTTATCTAGCATTACCTGCCCCTTAGTTAGGTTCTTTTCGGCTGAGCAAGCAGACCGTCTCCACATGAACGGTTTGACCAAACATATCGCATGGCGTTGCTTCCTTTAATTTATATCCATTCTCGCTAAGCCATTTTACATCTCTTGCAAGTGTTGCACTGTCGCAACTTACATACACAACACGCTTTGGATTCATTTTTACAATTGTAGACAATAATTTATCATCACACCCTTTTCGCGGAGGGTCAACAACTATAACATCCGGTTTACACTCAGCTTCATTTTCGTGTTTAGAAAAATACTCTGTAACAACATCTTCCGCTGCTCCTACGAAAAATTCCGAATTATCTATTTTATTTATTTTTGCATTTAATCTTGCATCTTCAATTGCTTCAGGTACAATTTCTACACCTAGCACTTTCTTTGCCTTCTTTGCGAGGAATAAGGAAATGCTTCCAATTCCACAGTATAAATCCCATACAATTTCATTTCCTGACAAATCAGCATATTCCAAAGCCTTATTATATAACTTTTCTGTCTGAACAGGATTTACCTGAAAAAATGATAATGGTGAAATTCTAAATTTTACATCTCCAATATAATCTTCGATATATCCCGGTCCATACAAATTTATAATTTTGTTACCTAAAATTACATTACTCTTATTTGTATTAATATTTAAGGACACACTGTGCATACCTTCTAGTTTACATAACTTTTCTACTAATTCATCTTTATTTGGTAACTTTCTACCATTTATAATGATGCATACCATTATCTGTTTTGTTTTTGCACCTATTCTTATAAGGACATGACGCACTAATCCTTTATGCGTAACCTCGTTGTATGGTTCAATCTGATATTTAGTCATGAATTTTTTTACAATATCCATAACTTCTTTATTAATGTCTCTGCCATCTAATTTAAGTCCTAAATCACAACTGTCAATTCCAATAATTGAATGTGTCCTTCCGGCATAAAATCCTGAAACAATATTTCCTTCTTTATCTATGCCCACAGGAAACTGTGCTTTATTTCTATAATTAAACGGTTCCTCCATTCCAATTATATCTTGCATTACAAAATCATTCTGCCCACCAATTCGCACAAGATTGTTATACACTTTATTCTGTTTAAACTTAAGCTGTTCTTCATAGCTTAAACATTGAATCTGACATCCACCACACTGTCTTGCCACACTACAACGTGGAGTCACCCTATCTTTTGATGGTTTATTAATCTCCATAAGTCTTGCAAATCCAAAATTTTTATTCGCCTTCATTACTTTGACAGTAACTTCATCACCAATTACCCCATCTTTAACAAAGAGAGTATAGCCATCAACCTTGCCTATACCCTCTCCGTTTACTCCTAAATCTTCAATTGTTAAATCTATAATGTCGTTCTTTTTAACCATGAATATTCCTTTACTCGCTTGTCTTTCTGATATTTGTTTCCAGTAAGCGGTTATAACCTAACCATTCATCTGAAGACTTATTTGCATTAGCCTTAAACAATTCTGCCATTGTTTCCATCTTAGCATCTGTATTATCTGCGAAATTAAGAGCCATAGCTTCAACTAATGCCGGTTTCTTTGGTGAACCATATTCAAGTTCTCCGTGATGAGCCAAAATACAGTGCTTTAATTCCACTAACTGAGTTTTTGGAAATCCACTAATTGTTCTGGCAATATCTCCTACCATTTCTGAGCCCATAACTATGTGACCTAAAAGTTGTCCTACATCTGTGTAGTCATTTAATGGGAATGAAGATAATTCATATACTTTTCCAATATCATGACAAATTGCTGCAGTTATAAGCAAATCCTTATTTAACATTGGATACTGCTTTGTGTAGAATTCACACAATCTTGTTACTGAAACTGTATGCTCAAGTAAGCCACCAATAAATCCATGATGAACACTTTTTGCTGCTGAATGATTTTTAAATGCTTTAGCAAATTCCTGATTTTCTATAAATAATTTGCTAAGCAACTGCTTATAGTATGTATTCTCAACTTTTGAAATAAATCCTAATAATTCATTAAACATATCCTCAAGATTCTTATCTGAAACAGGCAAATAATCAGAAGGATCATATTCTCCCTCTTTTGCCTTTCTTGCTCTTTTAATCGATAACTGTGTCTGACCATTAAATACAGTTACGTCACCACTTACTTCGACGTAATCTAATGCATCAAAATCATCTATTCCCATTGATCTTGGATCCCATATTTTGGCATCCAAAGAACCTGTCTTATCCTGAAGGATTACATTCTCATATTCTTTACCTGTCTTTGTCATTGCGACATTCTTTTGTTTACATAAATAGATTTCCTGAATCCTTTCGCCTTCTCTCAATGCTTCAATATATTTCATTTCTTCCTCTTTCTAAGCCAAATGGCCACTACACTAATTTTACTAAGGCATTTTTCCCTTTACCTTGCAACTGTTCTTTATTATAATTGATTATGAATTTAAATACAAGAATTGGAGTATTATCATGAACAAAAAGGTCTTAAAAACTCTTGAATATAACAAAATTATAGACAGACTTTCAGATTGTGCGTGCTCTGAGCTTGGAAAAGAAAAATGTCGCAAGCTTGAGCCGATATCAGATTTAAATAAAATAAAAAAATTACAAAAGGAAACTGCTGACGCTCTATCACTCGTGTGGCAAAAGGGAAGCGTATCATTTTCCGGATTACATGATATAAGTGCAAGTCTTAAAAGACTTGAAATTGGCAGTGCACTTGGTGTCGGAGAACTTTTAAAAATTAGTTCTTTGTTAAAAATTGCCTTGCGCGTAAAAACATTTGCACGTAAAGAAGATGCAGATGGTGAACCCAACAGTCTTGACCAATTATTTGACAGCATTGAACCTTTGTCAAACTTAAATTCTGAAATTACAGGTTGTATTCTTTCAGAAGATGAGATAGCCGATGACGCTTCAGCTAATTTGAAAAATATCCGTCGACAGATAAAGATTACTAATGATAGAATTCATTCTCAATTGAATTCAATAATTAATTCTCAGTCAGGGCGTACTTATTTGCAGGATGCATTAATTACAATGCGTGACGGTCGTTACTGTGTACCGGTCAAGCAGGAATACCGCAGTGCAATTCCCGGCATGATACATGACCAGTCTTCAACAGGCTCTACTCTTTTTATTGAGCCTATGGCGGTTGTCAATTTGAATAATACACTTCGTGAACTTGCATCAAAAGAAGCTGATGAAATTCAGGTTATTTTAGCAAATTTAAGCATTTTATGTGCTGAGCATTTATACGAATTAAAAACAGATATGGATACTCTTGCTGAACTCGATTTTATATTTGCAAGGGCTATACTTGCTAAGAATATGAAAGCAAGTGAACCTATATTTAGTAATAATAAGCAAATTAATATTAAACAGGGACGTCATCCATTGCTTGACCCACATAAAGTAGTTCCTATTGATATACATTTAGGAAAAGATTTTACTTTATTAATAGTAACCGGACCAAATACCGGTGGTAAGACAGTTTCTTTAAAAACTGTAGGTTTACTTACATTAATGGGACAGTCCGGTCTTCACATTCCTGCATTTGAAGGAAGTATGTTAGCTGTATTTAATGATGTATTTGCCGACATCGGTGATGAACAAAGTATTGAACAAAGTCTTAGTACTTTCTCTGCCCACATGGTAAATACTGTAAATATTTTAAACGAAGCTGACGAAAATTCTCTCGTTTTGTTTGATGAATTAGGCGCGGGAACTGACCCTGTAGAAGGTGCTGCTCTTGGAATTTCCATTTTGTCATTCTTAAAAAATATCGGAACACGCACAATGGCAACAACACATTATAGTGAATTGAAGTTATTTGCCCTTTCTACTGACGGTGTAGAAAATGCCTGCTGCGAATTTAATGTTGAGACTCTTCGTCCAACATATAAACTGTTAATTGGAATTCCCGGAAAAAGTAATGCTTTTGCCATTTCTTCAAAGCTCGGACTTCCTGATTACATTATTGATGATGCAAAGAAACGTATTGATTCAGAAAATGAAAAATTTGAAGATGTCATTGCAAAATTAGAAGAGAGCAAACTTACAATTGAAAAAGACCGTGAGGAAATTGCAGCCTATAAATCGCAAATTAAATCATTAAAGCGGGATTATGAATTAAAAAATAAACGTTTAGATGAACAACGTGAAAAAATTATTACTAAAGCCCGTGAAGAAGCGGTTGATATTTTAAAGGATGCAAAAGAATTAGCTGACGAGTCAATAAGAACAATTAATCAGGGCTCTAAATCTCATAATACAAAGGCTATGGAAAAATCCAGAAGCAAACTCGGCAGCAAATTAAAGGAAAACCAAAGCGGTCTTTCCATGAAAGCTTCCGCTGCAAAGAAAAAGCACAAGCCTTCTGAATTTAAAATCGGAACAGGAGTTAAGGTTCTTAGTCTTAATTTAAAAGGAACGATTTCTACTTTACCAAATGCCAATGGAGACGTTAATGTACAAATGGGTATTTTAAATTCCAAGGTTAACATTTCTGATTTAGAGATTCTAGATGAGCCTGATGTAAAAGCACCTGGTCTTGTCCGAAGCAACACAGGTAAGATAAAAATGGACAAGGCTAAAAACGTAAAAATGGAATTAAATTTAATTGGCAAAACTGTAGATGAAGCTATATTTGAATTAGACAAATATTTAGATGACGCTTATATAGCACATTTGCCTCAGGTTTACATAATTCACGGAAAGGGAACCGGTGCTCTTAGAAGTGCTATCCAGAATCATTTGAAAAATCTGAGTTATGTAAAATCATACAGAAACGGCGAGCATGGCGAAGGCGGTGCCGGAGCTACTGTTGTTACATTTAAATAATAACAATAATCGAATGTAACAATGAATATTATTTTTTAAGTTTCTGCCGTTACATTTAAATAAAAATATATACAATGTTTGTTCATTTATGTATGTTACACTTTATTATGTTAATTTATGCATATGAAAATGTTGCTTCTTTGCGAAAGCAACCGTATATGTATAAATAATTTCAAATATTTATGTGAATATAATTGGAGGATATTATGGTTAGTAAACAGAAAATTTTAATAGTAGATGATGATGAACATATTGCAGAATTAATCTCTCTTTATTTGACAA
The DNA here is from genome assembly GCF_008680265.1 of Eubacterium sp. LMAG:50. Classification (NCBI taxonomy): domain Bacteria; kingdom Bacillati; phylum Bacillota; class Clostridia; order Eubacteriales; family Eubacteriaceae; genus Eubacterium; species Eubacterium sp. LMAG:50. The sequence goes on from NZ_NALP01000007.1 coordinate 386,510, forward strand.
AAGAGTGTTTTGATACCCGTATTGAGCATGACGGACAGTCTGCAATCACAGCATTTAAGGAATATATGCCTGATGTTGTTTTGTTAGACATTATGCTTCCCGGAAAAGACGGTTATCAGGTATGCCGTGAAATAAGAATGGAGTCAAATGTACCAATTATTATGCTTTCTGCCAAAACAGAAGTTTTTGATAAGGTTCTTGGATTGGAACTTGGAGCAGATGACTATATGATTAAACCATTCGATTCTAAGGAACTCGTCGCAAGAGTCAAAGCTCTTTTACGTCGCGCAAACCAGACAACTTCTACTACTACCGGTGGAGCTGAAGTCGTTAAATTCCCAGACCTTACAGTTAACCTTTCTAATTATGAAGTAGTTTATAAAGGTGAAACTCTTGAAATGGCACCTAAGGAAATTGAACTTTTATATTTCCTTGCTTCCTCTCCAAATCAGGTATTTACAAGAGAACAGTTATTAGACAATATCTGGGGATATGAATATGCCGGAGACACCAGAACTGTCGATGTACACATTAAAAGAATTCGTGAAAAAATTCACGACAGCGACACATGGGCTCTTTCCACTGTATGGGGTATCGGCTACAAATTTGAAGTACACAGCAAAGCATAATTTATCAAGATGCTAGGGTCAAAAGGTCTAAGCCCACATGAGCTTGCTCATGAGTGGGTAAAGGACATTGTGACCCGCCATTATAACAAATAAAGATTATGTTGCTATTTACAAATTGGAGATTACTATGAAAGATTCTATTCTTGAGAAATTTTTTATTGGTTATATTTCATTTGCGATTTTAGGTATGCTTATTATTACCTATTGGTCAACAAATATAACCTACAATCATTTGGTTGAAACTACAGCGTCTCAATTATACAACTACGCTACTGTTGCCTCCAAAAATATTGCAGACGATTGCAAATATTCAATTTCAGATATTACTGATTTTGAACCATATGTAGAAGATTTTAATAAAGTTTTAAATGCAGAAGTTTGGATTTTAGGCTCTGATTTTAACTTAAAGTATTCAAGTGATGGCTCTGATTTAAATTCTGACTCTTCAAAGTCAATTATTATTTCAAACTTTGACCCTTCAGATTACCAGAACGGAGGTCATTATCAGATTAGCAATATGTACAACATTTTTAAAACCGACATGCTTCATGTTGTCCACCCGATTAAATCCGGTTCATCAAGCCCTTACGGTTATATGCTTGTACATGTTTCCACAGCATCAATAAAATCTTCAAGTTACACCATAACAAAGATTTTTTATTTAACATATTTTATAATTTTATTATTGTCGTTAATTATTTTCTTCAATTTTGTTTGGTTTATATATGCACCTTTAAAGGATATAAGAACTGCAGCAATGCAATATGCTCAAGGTAATTTTGATTTTGATCCTATAAAAATATATTCAGATGATGAAATTGGTGATGTTGCCAACTCATTAAATTATATGGCAAGCCAATTAAGAGACAGCAACGAATATCAGCAAAAATTTATATCAAATATTTCGCATGACTTTCGTTCTCCTCTTACTTCTATAAAAGGTTATATTGAGGCTATTATGGATGGAACCATTCCACCTGAAATGCAAAATAAATACCTTGGAATTGTTTTATCTGAAGCAAACCGACTAGAGCATTTAACTAACGGTCTAAGAGATTTAAATGTTTGGAGCAATAAAGGTCCTGAACTTATTTTAGAAGATTTTGATATACTTGAGCTTATACATAGTTCTATTGAAACTCTCGAAGCTGTAAGTTCAAAGAAAAATATAAAATTAACTATTGTTAATGAAGCAAAGAAAACTATTGTCACTGCCGATAAAGGTAAGATTGAACAGGTTATATATAATCTCATTGATAACGCCATTAAATTTAGTTTTAATGATTCTGAAATTATTATCAGACTATACAACAATCGCGGTAAATTATTCTGCGTTATCAAAGACAATGGAATTGGTATTTCCCATGATAATATTAATAAAATCTGGCAGCGTTTTTATAAGACAGACTCTTCAAGAGGTATGGATAAAACCGGTTCCGGGATTGGGCTTTCCATTGTAAAAGAAATTATTTCAGCGCACAATGAAACTATTGATGTTATAAGCACCGAAGGAGTGGGAACAGAATTTATTTTCTCATTATCACTCGCAAAAAAATAATTTTAATTATAAAAACAGACATAATTACCTAATAATTATATAAAAAAAGAACCACTATTATTTTAAAGAATTGATAAATTACTTCGGTGTAAATTTACAAAGTAATTTATCAAATATGCTACACATACATCGCATTTCTTTTTAATAATAGCAGTTCTTTTTTGTCTTTTACCCCAATATAGCTTAAAGCATTCCCCATATAGAGTTTTGCCTAACTACCTATATGAATTAATTATGTATTGTGACATTGTTGCAATAAATTCTGAATTTGTTGGTCTTTTTCTTCCTTTATCTAAATTAACGCAAAATTTGTTTTTTAAATCACAGTCACTATTTTTATTCCAAGCAACTTCAATTGCATGTCTAATTGCCTTTTCAACTCGTTGCGGTGTTGAATCATATTCCTTTGCAATGTCAGGATATAATATTTTTGTAACTCCCTCTAGCACTCCCTGATCTTCTGTTGCTCTTTTTATTCCTGTCGCTACATATCTGTATCCTTTTAAACTTGCTGGAATACCTAACTGAATCAGTGAATTTGCAATTATAGAATCTACACTATAAATTGCACTAAATGTTTCACTATTTTTATTTTCTCCGATTATACGCTTAACTCTGTTCACTATTGTGTTTACATCATATGGCTTAACAGCAAAATAATCTATTCCCTTATCAAAGGCCTCCCTAACTATATTTTGTTGATTAATTACAGATGTAAGAATTATTTTTATATCATATTTGCATTCTTTTATATAATCAATAATACTAAATCCATCTATTCCTGTTAGCAGTAGTTCCATTATGACTATATCCGGATTATATTTATTAATTGCTTCCAATCCGTCTATTCCATTTTCTTCAACTGATACTACCTCAATGTTTTCTTCACACTCTAAGCTTTTACTAAGCTCCCATACTGCCTTCTTGTCATTGTCAATTACTACAATCTTGGTTTTACTCATTAAAACACCCCTTGCTCTCATAATATTTTATTAATGAATAAGTCGTATTTTCGCCTTATTCTGCTATATGATAAGCCACACCCCAAGCTTGTCACCTACAGCTAACTTGAATTTATTTAATTCTTATAATAAAATATAACTGTAACCAAAGTTATTTAAAAGAACTTAAATTGCACTATTTTAATTTTCTAAAATTTTAAAAAGTGCCATCGAAGGAACCAAAATGAATCTTAAACAATTTGACTTATTACAATATACTAACACTGTTGTAGAGACAATTAATCAGATTCTCAATGAAAGAAATTGGACTTTAAAGAAATTATCTGATGTTTCCAACATTTCATATGACACTCTAAAAAAACTGATGAGCGGTCATACCGGATGTCCTACAACATATAACTTAATAAAATTATCTCAAGCATTAGGTGTCTCAATAGATTATCTATTAGGACTTGACAGACATCTAAATATAGATTACACAAAGCTCCCTGAAAGAGCATGTAATCTAATTTCTGAAATAGCAAATTTTGAAACAAAATTGTACAACTTAAATCAACTTCAGGGCAAAACCTATATTCCTGTCATTGTTCCAACCGGTTGCATGGGAGACGAAATGTTATTTGACAGTTTTTATGCCGATTACATAGATGTTTCATCTTATGAGGAGGAATTCGGTTCATCTATGATGTGCGGAATAAAAGTCACTAATAAATCACTTCATCCGGCATACCTTAAAGACGATGTTTTGATTATTGCAAATGACCGTTCTCCTGCCTACGGAGAAACCGGTATTTTTCTTAAAGGACGTCATGTTTATATCAGAAAATATGAGTATGGCACTCCTTCCGTGCTTAAACCTGTAAATGGTTTTGGAAAAGATATTGTTGCTACTGACCCATCTGAATGGTATGTATTCGGACGCGTACTAACGGTTATAAGGTAGGTTTTTATAATTGCAAATAAATTAAATACAAGCAGTAATTCCCAGATTTATAACAATAAATGAGTATTCTTTTACTTCTATCCGGATATGAATATTATTTTTAATATATGCACATTTTTTCATATATTTTATAGGTCCATTTTTTACCTAAAATGTTTATTTTTCTCATCACTTAGATGTTGCAATATGTAATTATTTGTATTATTATTACTGTATAAAACTATAAAGGAGGCATACATAATGGCTTACAAAATTACAGATGGTTGCATCGGATGTGGTGCTTGTGAAGGAGCTTGTCCAGTTGGAGCAATCTCAAACGACGGTAGTGCTTGCGTAATCAACGCTGATCAGTGCATCGAATGTGGTGCTTGCACAGCAGCTTGCCCAACAGACTCAATCGTTTTAGACTAATTTAAAATCGGACGATTAATATTTAGAATCTAAATATTAGAAAAATATAAACAGGGTTGTCATAATGACAACCCTGTTTATATTTTATTTTGTTTTTTTCTTTTTAACTTTAGACCATTTTGAATAATATGTAATATTATTTTTAACTACATATGTTCTTATTCTAAAATAGTATCTTATATTTGGTCGCAACTTATTTATTTTCTTTGAACATTTCTTACCTACTTTAACATTTACTCTCTTGCCTTTACATTTTTTAGTTAAACCATACTGTATTTGATATCCTGATACATTTTTCGCTTTCTTCCAATATATTATCAATGATTTCTTTCTTCTAGATATTTTTACTATACTTGTATTCTGTATATCACATAACTTTTTTTCTGTTTCTATAGAAACTTGTTCATTATTGTGTTCACTATTAATCACTTGATTTTCTGCTTTATTTCTATCATCTTTTCTTTTATTAACATTTGTTTCTTCACTAGTTACCTGATTACTATCATTACTATTATCATTAATGATATATTTACTGTCATTTTTAATTGGAACAACAATTGTTTCTTTTTTTAATTTTCCCTCTTCTGTTGAACTTCCAACATATATAGGTACTATCTTTTCAATATTTGTTCCTTCTATTTCAATATGTAAATTTGTATCTCCATTTATCTTACCAAATACTTGTATTTCATAATTATTTTTATCATTTGCTTCTAATAACTCTCCAATAGCAACAATATTATTGTTTTCAGCATAAATCTTTATATTATCTCTTGTTGAACCATTTGTATTTAGTTTTATAACATGTTCCGTATTTAATCCAAGATATAAATAATCTATACATTCTAACATTATGTCACTTTTTGCATTATCTCTTAAATGCCTTTCATTTATAGCAATGCCATCGCTATTTAAAATTTCATCAGAGGCATATAGATTAATTTCATCTCCTTTTTGTATTTTTGTACTCGAATAATCCACTCTATACTCTTTTGCATATACATTTCCAATCGAATCCTTTTCTTCTGTATCATATGATAAATTAGATTCTATTACTTTTCCTTCCTTATCTGTAATTGTCATATTTTTTACAGTTTCAGGGTTCATATATTGATCAAATTCTATTATAGCAAAGGTTTCATATGCCTTAAAATTTATAACACTTGGTTTATTTAAATTTTTCATTTTAAGTAATACATTTGTTTGTATTGGTGGTACCTGCAACCATTCCGAATATGTAGTTTCATATCCTGCTTTCTCTGCCTTAACCTGCCAATATCCCTCCGGGACATCCCATGCATATGACCCTGAATCATCTGTAACTATTGGATTATACTGATCATATTCGTCTGCATTCCATAATATTGGTTTCTCATCCTTCAAATTATTTTTATAATAAATAGTGGTCTTTACCCCTGAAATTCTATTATTTGTAACTCCCTCATACACATATCCACTTGGATCAATAATCCATTTCAGGAATAAATCACTCAAACTGATTTTCCCTTGCAAATAGTCATCAAAATCTCCTGATTCTATAGACGGAAGTACATAATAATTTAATGCTAACAATGCTAATGATAAACCTACACCAACTCCGGTTCCAGCACACATATACGCAGTAATTCCAATTGCATTTGATAAATATGTAAACATTAATTTTTCAAAACTTATAGCTGCCATTTTTTGTAGTTGGGCACTTTTTGCCTGTTTTTGGGCTAATGTTAAATTTGGATTCATATATATATCCATTTTGGTTGTCATTAAATCAAAACAATCAACTCCAAAAGTAGCTGTTGCAAACATATCATTTGCTGCATATCCCACTAATGTTTTATCTATTCCTATTGCCTTACAAACTGAACTTGTTGCATTTTTGTTTGCTTGTTTCACTACATATTTATAAATGCAATTATCATTACTAGAAGGATCTATCATATATGTAATAATACTTTCTGGAGTGACTTCTGTTTTCATCATAAGTAAATCCTTGACAAAATCTCTTTCTCCCGTTACATATTTTTCAAATCCATATTTAGTTAAAGCATCATATACATCATTTGTATATGATGCAGAATCCCCTGAATGCATATTTATAGTCTTAATTATATCTCCTATTGCTTTAATATCTTTATCACTTAAATGAGTATTTATTTCATTTTCATCATTACTATACATTGATATCAAGCTATTGCTTGGAGATTTATTTAATTCACCTTGTAACTCTTCCGCATAATCATCAAATGATAATTTATCAAATTTATAGTTAATTTCATCACCACTACCTAATGTAATATTAGCCTCATAGTCACTATCAGAATCTTTTACCTGTTTTGCTTCAGCATTTTTCCATTGTTCAGGTATATTTAATTTATCAAATTTAGATAATTCAATACTACTATCACTATTTACTTTTGTTTTTTCCTCTAATTTATTTGTATAAATTATCGATAAATTACCTGGTACATACCTTGCATCATCACCAAAAAATCCTTCTGTAATATATGCTTTTTCTTTTTCGTTCCATTTAGCTTCTAATTTTTTTTCTTCTCCATCCCTATTGCTTATAACATATACATGACTTATTTTTTCTCTGTTTTTATACTTAATTTTAAAATTGTAATTTTTCCCAGGTTGAAATGTAATATATTTTATTTTGTCTGCATTAAGTATATTAAATTCATTGTAACCATTTTTATATTCATGTGCTTCAATATATAAAGATGCCTCTATTAATTTAGGACAATCTAATAAAGTTGTCACTTTTTTCGAAACAACCTTTTGTTTACCATCAGCACTTGTTGATTTTATTTCTATATCATATTCCTTATAAGCTTCTGGGTTAAGCAACTCAACATTTGTTTCAAATCGACCTGTTTTAGATATATTTATTGACTTATCCAACTTACCATCCACATATACATCTACATTTTCATTTTTAGGCCCTTCTCCTCTGATTAAAGTTTTTACTTTACTTTCACCTTCTGAGAAATTAATTTCATCACTTGTATCAAAAGAAATATTAAAACATTTTTCACTTATAGCCCCTATATTTTCGTTATATAACTTATTTTGCTTTTTGTATTCTAATTTTGCATAGCTTGATATTAAACAGCTTTTACCTAAATTTGTATATATAGTATATCTTCCATTTTCCTCTTCTATTGGCAACGTCACTACATTATCTGTTGAAATTGTAAATTCACTAGTATCTAGTATCTTATTATTGTATTTTATTCCTTTTATTGAATATTTTAATGGTAATTTTACTTTAAGCTGTCTTTCTTCACTATTTTCTAATGCATTATTTTTTAAGTAAAAATCTATATTTAATGCTACTTGTCCATCAGAAGTCACACTGTTTACAAAATATGTAGTTTTTTCTTTTCTTAATATACTATCATTATTACTTTGATCTATTGTATTCTTAAATTGAACATTTATATTCTTATCTATAAAAGTAAACATAGATTTTGAATATTTATTAACATATGCAACTACATCATTTACATTTTTAAAAGCTTCACCATTAATTTTTTCAATAGAATCACCAATATTCAATTTCGATAATTCTGTACAATCAGCAAAAACTCCTCTTTTTAGTTCATTAACTTCTGACATAATATTTACAGACTTTAAATTTTTGCACCCTGAAAATGCCCACTCTCCTATTTTCATTACGCTTTCCGGTATTATTATCTCTGTTAAGTTACCGCAATCAGAAAATGCTCCGTTTCCTATTGTTTCTATTCCCTCTGGTATTGTAATCTTTTCAAGTCCCGTACAGTTTTTAAATACATACTCTGTTACTGTCTTTGTTCCTTCCTCGAACCTTACATCTTTAAGATTGCTGCAGCCTCTGAACGCTCCATCGCTTTTTGAATCATAGTATGCACACCATACTTTCTCCAATGTTTTTGGTATCTCTATTTCCGTCAATCCTGTACATTCTCCAAATGCTCCATACCCCATGGTTTTAATATTCTTCGGTAGTTTTAATCCTGTTAGTTTTTTATCATTCTGAAACGCATTTGCTCCTATTGTTTCCATTGTGTCCGGCAGACTTACCTCTTCCAACTCATTACAGTTCTTAAATGCATTATCTGCTATTGTTACTGTTCCTCTTTCTATTTCTATTTTCTTAACTTTTCCTGTATTTTCAAACGCACTGTTTCCTATTGTTGTCACACTTCCCGGCATTATTATGTCTGTTAAGTTACTGCAACCGGCAAATGCTCCGTTTCCTATTGTTTCTATTCCCTCCGGTATTGTAATCTTTTCAAGTCCCGTACAGTTTTTAAATACATACTCTGTTACTGTCTTTGTTCCTTCCTCGAACCTTACATCTTTAAGATTGCTGCAGCCTCTGAACGCTCCATCGCTTTTTGAATCATAGTATGCACACCATACTTTCTCCAATGTTTTTGGTATCTCTATTTCCGTCAATCCTGTACATTCTCCAAATGCTCCATACCCCATAGTTTTAATATTCTTCGGTAGTTTTAATCCTGTTAGTTTTTTATCATTCTGAAACGCATTTGCTCCTATTGTTTCTATTGTGTCCGGCAGACTTACCTCTTCCAACTTTTCACAATTTTCAAATACATTGTCTCCTATTATTTTTACTCCATCGCCTATTTCTATTCTTTTTAGTTCTCTTGTGCCTGCAAATGCTCCATTTCCTATTGTCTCTATTTTTCCAGATATTACAATTTCTTCATTACCTTTACATTCTGAAAATGCCCATTCTCCTATTTTAGTTACACTTTCCGACATTATTATGTCTGTTAAGTTACTGCAACCGGCAAATGCTCCGTTTCCTATTGTTTCTATTCCCTCCGGTATTGTAATCTTTTCAAGTCCCGTACAGTTTTTAAATACATACTCTGTTACTGTCTTTGTTCCTTCCTCGAACCTTACATCTTTAAGATTGCTGCAGCCTCTGAACGCTCCATCGCTTTTTGAATCATAGTATGCACACCATACTTTCTCCAATGTTTTTGGTATCTCTATTTCCGTCAATCCTGTACATTCTCCAAATGCTCCATACCCCATAGTTTTAATATTCTTCGGTAGTTTTAATCCTGTTAGTTTTTTATCATTCTGAAACGCATTTGCTCCTATTGTTTCTATTGTGTCCGGCAGACTTACCTCTTCCAACTTTTCACAATTTTCAAATACATTGTCTCCTATTATTTTTACTCCATCGCCTATTTCTATTCTTTTTAGTTCTCTTGTGCCTGCAAATGCTCCATTTCCTATTGTCTCTATTTTTCCAGATATTACAATTTCTTCATTACCTTTACATTCTGAAAATGCCCATTCTCCTATTTTAGTTACACTTTCCGACATTATTATGTCTGTTAAGTTACTGCAACCGGCAAATGCTCCGTTTCCTATTGTTTCTATTCCCTCCGGTATTGTAATCTTTTCAAGTCCCGTACAGTTTTTAAATACATACTCTGTTACTGTCTTTGTTCCTTCCTCGAACCTTACATCTTTAAGATTGCTACAGCCTCTGAACGCTCCATCGCTTTTTGAATCATAGTATGCACACCATACTTTCTCCAATGTTTTTGGTATCTCTATTTCCGTCAATCCTGTACATTCTCCAAATGCTCCATACCCCATGGTTTTAATATTCTTCGGTAGTTTTAATCCTGTTAGTTTTTTATCATTCTGAAACGCATTTGCTCCTATTGTTTCCATTGTGTCCGGCAGACTTACCTCTTCCAACTCATTACAGTTCTTAAATGCATTATCTGCTATCTGCCTTACATTATATTCAATTCCGCCATTTTTTATTTTCCCTGGTATGTACAACTGTTTTGTATTTGAATCTTGTCCACCTACAACCACTACCTCTTTTTTCTCAATTGAAGTAATCTTATACTTGACTCCACCCGTCACAAATATTTCGTCAACTGTATCTGCTTTAGTAGCAAACACTTGTATGCTAGTTATTATTAATGTGATTGTTATATATATACTTATTATTTTTCTAAATTTATTCATTTTATTTTTTTGCATTTAGATTTTCTAAACACAATGTGCTTAATATGCACTGTACCTCCCTCTTATACACTATTTTTAATCTACATAAAAAAAGACCGACAAAATTTTTGTCGATCTTTTCTATACAAAAATTCATACCCCCACTAATTATTCCTGTCTTTGTTTAAGTACAGATTCAAGACTTCCCATAGATGAAATAAGTGAATCAATTAATTCTTTACTATCAACAATTTCCATCTTCTTACGCATCTTAGTCATTTCTTCTTCCATGCTCTGAATTCTTGTCTGACCTTCTTCAACCTTTTCCTGAGTTTCCAATAACTGAACCTGACTGTCTTCTAATTGAGCCTGACATTCTTCAAGTTTATTCTGATTATCTGCTAATTTATTTTCGCTTTCGTCTAATCTACTTTGAATTTCACCTAATTTGTCCGTTGCTTCTTTAGCTTCCATAGCACTTGTAGCTACACTCTTTTGCAATTTAGCATTCTCAATACTTAAAGTCCTGTTCTTTCCAATTAATTCATTATTCTCGGCATAAAGAACTTCATACTCAGCACTTCCATCGTCTGTAGATGGTTTTTCTACCGGCACTTCAACGTATACAATTTCAGGTTCCGGTTTTTCTACTGGAGCGGCAGGTGCTACACTCTGCTGTGAATCTCCTGCTCCTTCTGCTAATGCTAATATTTCTTCTCTAAGTTCCTCTATTGTTGCTTTAAGTTCATCATTCTCTTCTTGAAGAGCACCATTTTTCCCATGTAAATCATTGATTTCACATTGAAGCATTTCTCGTTCTGTTTCAAACTCTTCTTTCTGTTTATTTAAAACATTCTGTGTGTTTTTGTAGTTGCCGAAAAGGTTATTAATATAATCATCTACTTCTTCAGGATCATATCCTCTTACCGCATGATTAAATCCATAAGCATTCTCTTCTGCTGCAACCTCCCCAATTTCGTTGCTCTGCATAAACCTGGTCTGTGGTCTAGCTATTCTTGACAACTTAGCCATACTTCTCAACTCCTTTTCCTAGATTTTTTACATTTCAATTGAAATGTATAAATGCTGGAGTCCAATTTCAATGTTTCCTACTCCACTGAAATAACTTGTCCAACCTGTAACATATATTTATTTGCAGTTCCGCTTGGCAATTCTAACACCCTTCTGCCCTTCGAAACCATTTTTCTTATTTTTCCCGGTTGAATTTCATGGTCTATATACAAAATCACATTATCTTTATCCAATGTCAATGTGTCTATAGCAAACTTCATACCGAATGTATGTATCTGATTACACGGTTCTATTAAAAGTCCTGCTCCTTCCGCTAAAGATTTACGACCCATAAGTCCTTTAAATCTCTTAAAAAATGTATTTGCATATTCAGCTTTCGTGCATATAATCTGACTATCACACGTTATAACCATATCCATACCTCGATTCTATCACTTTTTTTATAAATTTGCATTATTAATTCAAATTATTTTTACTTTTTCTTTAAAAAACTCCCATACTCATAATATTAATTACAACAGGTCCTAAAATTACAATAAATAGTACTGGGAAAATAAGACCTACCATAGGTAAAAGCATCTTAACTGGTGCTTTCTGCCCTTTTTCTCTTGCCATCTGCATTCTTGTTTCTCTTAATGTTTCAGATTGTACCTTCATAATATTATTCATTGGAATACCTAACTGGGTTGCCTGTGCCAAAGCAGCGATAAATGTCTTTAATTCTGGTATTTCTGATGAATTTGCCATATTTTTTAATGCGTCTCCTCTAGGAACACCCATCTGAATCTGCCTGTATAATTTCAACAATTCCTCAATAAATGGGCCTTCCATTCTTTCTGACACCTTCAATAAAGATGCATCAAAGCTTAATCCTGATTCAATACAAACTCCTAAAAGATCCATAGCATCTGGCAACTGATCTCTTATCCCCTGTTGGTGACTTTTCACTTTACTATTCAAATATAAATTTGGAATTAACAAAGCTATTAATAATCCAATTAATATAAGAAATATCGTCTTTGTAATTATAGCTATAAATGCACTCACAACTATTATTAAAACCATAATCGCTTTTTTGTAAAACAAAAAATTTTCAGGGCTTATAGAAAGTCCTGCTAATCTTAATTGTTTTTCAACAAGTTTGTACTTAGCATTTTTCTTAACATTTGCTGCACTTCTATTTGCCATATTGTTAAGTGCCTGTATTTGAGATGAGAGAAATCTTTTTGAAGACTTCTCTCCTTCTTTTTCATTCTGTACTTTCTTTTTACCACTTATGTACTCTATTTTTCTTTCTTTTGCATCATCTTCTTTTCCTTTATTATATCCAATAGATGAAACAACAAAGAATACTAACGCACTAATTGCTAATACCATAAATTCCATATGCTTATTCTCCTTTAGAACTTAATCGTTACAATTTTATTAATAACAATTGCACCTACAGTTTCTAAACAAACAGATATAATTATCAAAGTTTTTCCTATCGTTGTAGTAAACAAAGTCATTATCAATTCTTTATTTATTAAACTCATTATTAGCAGTAATGCAATAGGCAATATACCAATTATCATTCCTGATACTCTTCCTTGCCCTGTCATTGTTTTTATTTCGCCTTTAATCTTATATCGTTCACGAATTGTTCCAGCTATCGTATCAAGTATCTCTGACAAATTACCACCTGTTTGTCTCTGGACACTAACCGCAGAAACAACGAGATTAAAATCTTCACTCTTTACTCTTTCAGCCATCGCCTCTAATGCTTCATCCTGCGAACTACCAAAAGTTATTTCGTTAACAGTTCTCTTAAACTCTGACTTTATAGGATCATCACATTCATTTGAAATTGTGTCCATCGCCTGATTGAATGTTAATCCGGATTTTAAGCAGTTACTTGCAATCATTAAAGCATCACTCAATTGAGATTCAAACATATCTCGTCTCTTTTTTTGTTTATTTTTCATATATAGGATTGGTGCTATAGCTCCTATTATCATAAGCATCGGTGCTATTAACTGATTTTTAAAAATAAGTATAAACAATAATCCCGGAACAAATGTTACTACTATCCATATTATAATAAAATCTTCGGTTTTTTTCGAAATATCACTTTTTTCCAATTCTTCAGCTAAAATTTTATTAATTTTGGCAAATGCACTTCCATTATTATTTACAGACTGCTTTTTGTTATTTTTTTGTTTCTCAACTTTTGCAACTTTTTTTTCTTCCTTTTTCTTTCCTACGATGTAATCTTCTCTTCGTTTTACATTTCTGCTGTTTTCAGTTATTTTACCAACTATAGTTGTAACAAGCACAAATGTAACTCCCATCATGACCACAACTAAGAAAATCATACTAATTAGCAAACCATTCATTTTTTACAACAACCCCATTTCCTCTAATCTTTTCAATACATTTTGGAACTACACCTGTTGCTCTAAATTGTCCTTTGAACTTTCCTCTGGAATCTGTTGTTCCGTCTGTCTCAAATACAAATATATCCTGCAAACTTACAACATCACCTTCCATACCAACAACCTCAGTAATAGATGTTACTTTTCTGGATCCATCTCTAAGTCTGCTCTGCTGTATTATTAAATCTATAGCTGAGGAAGCCTGATCTCTAATTGCCTTTACCGGCAATTCCATACCAGACATCATAACCATTGTTTCAATACGAGACATAGCATCTCTCGGAGAGTTTGCATGAGTCGTAGTTAATGATCCGTCATGACCTGTATTCATAGCCTGAAGCATGTCCAATGTTTCTTCAGAACGAACTTCCCCGACAATAATACGGTCAGGTCTCATTCTCAATGCATTCTTTACAAGAGCTCTAATTGTTATTGCTCCTTTTCCTTCAAGGTTTGCCGGTCTACATTCAAGTGTAATAACATGTTCCTGATGTAACTGAACTTCCGCTGCATCTTCGATTGTTACAATACGTTCGTCTTCAGGAATATACGATGATAATACATTCAACAATGTTGTTTTACCTGAACCGGTACCACCAGATACTACTATATTTAATTTTCCTTTAACACACGCTTCTAAAAATGAAAGCATTACCGGGTTTAATGATCCCCATTCAACTAACTGTGCTGCTGTTACTGGTGTAGAGCTAAATTTACGAATTGTAAGTACTGCTCCAATAAGTGAAATCGGTGGAATAATAGCATTTACACGGGAACCGTCCGGAAGTCTTGCATCAACCATAGGGCTGGCCTCGTCTACATGTCGTCCAACCTGAGTAACGATTCTGTCAATAATATTCATAAGATGTTCTTCATCTCTAAATTTTATATCTGTAAGAACCAATTTCCCTTTTTGTTCAATATATACATGATCTGGTCCATTAACCATTATTTCACTACAATTATCGCTATCAATTAAATCCTGAATTGGACCATATCCTAATATATCATCTAATAAAGTCTTTACTATCGGTTTTCTTTCAACTCTCGGAATATTGTACTCATCCTTATCAACTTCTTCCGTAAGAAGTTTTTCCATTTCATCCCTATCAACAGTAGCCTTTCCCGCTCTGTTTAATGTCAAAATAATTCTTCCGTGAATTTTTTTCTTTACAGCGTCATATGGGTCTTCAACCTTTATTTCCTTTACCTCTTCAACCTTTTTCTGTTGTTGAGTAGTTGTTTCTTCCCCATTTTCTTCCTTATTCTTTTCTATTATGTCAAGTAATCCCATATACGATTAACCTCCGACTATTTACTCACCTTTATCCGCAATAACCCTTTGTATAAAACTTGAGAATTCTTTTGCTGCCACCGTTCTACTTGTTCTTAATACAAACGGTTCTCCTTTATTTACACTACTGTTAAACATCTTATCCGATGATATTGAAGCGTAAAATGGTATCTCCAACATTGATTCGAAATCCTTCATTCGGATTAAACTATTAACATTCTTATTCATTACCAGCCTTGCTTTTTCTTTAATTCCTAATTGCTCTAATATACTTACAGCTGCTTTTGCTGCTTTAAGTGATAAAATGTCAGGATTGTTCACAATCATAATCTCATCACATTCCTGTAATGCAGCTATTGTTTCATCACTAAAATTCGTTCCTAAATCAACTATTACATATTCATAATATGGTCTTACACTACGTATAACCTTTGTAACATGTTCCGGTTTAATATATTCGGCATATTCAGGACTTTTTGGTGCTGCAAGCAATACTACACCTGAAGAATGCATTATACTAAATGCATTAACTCTTTCAATTGATATTCCTTCCGGATCCTGTGCCAATTCCACAATTGTATCTTTTGGTTCCAAATCTAAAAGAATATTCTGATCTCCAAATCTTAAGTCCATATCTAAAAGAATAACATTACTTCCTCTCTTAGATAATGCAACTGCAAGGTTTGTTGCCATTACGGACTTTCCTGTACCACCTTTACATCCGAAAAATGCAATTACTTTTGATCTTACTCTTTTCTGAATATTTAGCTGTGCCTGAATTACTTTTTCGTATTCATTAACCTGTACTACTCTTGAATAAAATTCATTATCCTTCATATCCAAAGGTAATACCTGTCTTATTCCAAATCTTGCTGCATAGTTTACTAAATCAACGGTTACGTCATCTGTAGCTACAACTGCTGCACATCCTTTACTCTGGAACTTCATACTCTCAACGAATGAAAATACTTCCGGGTCAATTGGTACTTTAACACCAACAATAACTACATCCGGAAATAATCCATCTACTTTCAATCTTGACTCGTCTTTAAAATCTGCATAACCAACAATTTGAATATCTCTATCCGCTAACTTTTTTTTCAAATTAACACGAATTGATGTATCTTCTGAAATAATAACAACTTTTATACTTTCCATATTATTCTCCGTCCTCCGCAGTTCTCTTATTTAATATAAGTTTATAACCTGAATATTCTCCTGAATTTTCTACTTCGTATAAAATATTAGCATCATCATATGACAGTTCAAATGTAATTGATGAATATGTTACTATTGCATTTGCTGTATCTGTATTTACATCATTTGTTGATATTTTCAATACTTTAACATCGCTCAAAACTGTATCTACAGTAGCCTTACCATCGCCTGTCTTCATTGCCAAAACATTTACTGTATCTCCTGGGAGGATATATCCATCTACACCCGTAACACCATCTGCTGTCATACTGTATGCAACCATTCCATCCGCAAGATTATAAGATAGTCCGGCATTCGATTCCTGTTCAGTTCCAAATCGTTTTATTGATACCTGCTCACCTGCATAAATATAACCCGATGATGTATTTCCTATAACTTCATCAAGACTTCTTACTGCGCCATCTACAATTGCACCATTATCAATCATTCTAGTACTAAAAAAATTATTTACATTATTAGCTGTAACCTGTGTTCCAGCTGGAACATCTGCTATAGCATACACAATCTCTGTCTTATCTTTATTTGGATCATTATTGCTTATAACTGATTGTGCAAACATATATGTTGCGATTCCTGCAACCAATGCACTTATAAGTGCAATCAAATAAATTCTCTTCATGGTAATTGTACCCCTCTGTTTCTTATTTTTAGTCTTTTATTAATTTACGATTCCGTTTTTATTGTTACTGTATAAGATAGTTCCTTAGTCTTTCCATATATAACTCCCAGTACCGGTGTTAGTGTATTCATTTCTGCCTTAACATTTACTTTCAAATCTCCCTCAAGTGGACTTGTGGGATTTGTAAGTTTTGAATCAACCACTACTGAATTGAGATTTTTCGGCAATATTGCTTCCACCTTATCGGTTACAATTTGATCTAATTGTGCATCTTGTGCATTTACGCATCCGACTCGTGCGCCTTCCCTACAGGCATTTTCAACTGATAACTGATTGTAAAATAGCCACCCAAAGTCCAATATCCCGCATACAATTAAAAGTAATATAGGCAAAACCAAAGCAAATTCAACAGCCGATTGTCCTTTTTCTCTTTTCTTCATTGATGCTACCTCTCAAATAATTTCCTCATATTCTAAAATAGAGGGGCTGATGCCCCTCTATTTTAGAATATAATCTTTTTGTAACTTTTATGGTCTTGCTGTTGTTGTAAGCTGATCGCTTGCATTTGTGAACATATCAGCAATCTTTGGTCCTAATACAGCTAATGCTCCGATTACTGCTAAAGCTACTAATCCGATGATAAGACCATATTCAACCATGCCCTGTCCATCTTCATCCATTAAGAAATTCTTTACATCTCTCATAATATTTCCTCCTTCTTGCATACGACTATCTTTTACTCCGTCGTGCTTAATTATAAATTTAATAAATTAGCGGGAAAAATAATGAAACCAAAACCCCTCCCGATAAAAACGGTGCCATAGGAGCTGCTGTTTTTAAGTTGCCTCTTCTTGTGATTTTTAAGAACAGATAATAGATAAATATTGTAAAACCCATCACTGCCATTGCTTCAACATAACCTTGAAGACCCAACATAAAACCTATTACGGCGCTATATTTCACATCGCCAGCCCCAATCCTCAGTTTAAATAATCCAGGAATAACAAATAAAACATACGCAACAATCATTCCTATAAACGAATTAAAAAATGTATCCATAAACAAATCTAATCCGTTACTTGTAATTACCATATTACATATCTGTAAAAGTAACATTCCCAATAATAATGCGTTAGGTATTCTTCTTATCAACATATCAATTCCTGCTACATTTATTGCCATCAATATGATAAGCATATATCGCACTGTCTGCCAGTAATCAAATTCTTTAAGGGCTATACCTACAAACAATACTGCCGGAACCACCATCCATGCTATTCTGTAACCTATGTTGTTTATTCGTTGTCCTTTATTTTCTGTATCATATATACTTCTTACTTGTATCTGGTATCTCGCCAGATAGTAAAAGCATAATCCAGAGAGCAAACCCACCGTCGCGTATATCGCGTATTCCATTGCTGTTTCCTCCTCTGTATTTACTTGCATCTACATCGAAAACCCTTATGTATTAAATGTTTAAAACGTTTTCTTTATGATAGTATTATTATAATACTTTTCGTCATTTAGTCAATATTTTTTAATAATTTAGTCACAATTTGTACATTATGTACATAATTTCATTTACTCAATGTGCTAAACGCCAATTTTTTAGACTTCTCCCTATTTTTTTCAGACCTTACTCGCTCTTTTTCGGCTTTTTTTCGAGCCCTTTCAGCTTTTTTGTTCATAGCTTTTTCATCTTTATTAATGCGGCTTTCCATTTTTCGCTCTTTTCTGGTTCTTCTTTGTTTCTTTCTTATTACTTCATCAATTTTTCGATAACGTTCTTCTTCTCTTTCATCCTGCATTCTAATTATATAATCTACACCTTTTAAAACTTTTTCGCTTACACAATCGCTTACTTCTTTTGACATGTTCTGAGTCGACTTATTTATCGCTCTGGTAACTATACTTTCGGTATTTTCCTCTAAGGCTCTCGAAACTATATTTCCCATAATTTCCTGAAATTGCTGCATTTTACTTTCTGAGCTAGCACTTTCAGTTAAAGATGTTTTATTTTCTAATCCTCTATATTTTTCTATGTTTCCACTATTATCTTTTGTTTTTGTGTCCATAATTTCTTTATTATTTACACCATTATTACATCCTTCTTCATCTTCTTTATAAAATGTATTTTTTTCACTCTTTGGTTTGTCAAAAAGATTTCTAATGTTGACTGTATTAGGATTTGAACGATTAATGTCAATTTCTCCATTAATCATCATTTTTATAGTTCTTAGACCATATCCCTGTTCTTTTAAATCCCTTATTTTCCGAAGTAATTCAATATTTTCTTCCGTATAATATCGATGTCCCATTTCATTTCTGGGAATCTTTATCTCAAGTTCTTCTTCCCAATATCTTAACACATGAGATTCTACCTTTAGCATTTTAGATGCATCTGAAATAATATATCGTCGCGTTCCCATTTTCCCCTCCAAAAAAATAATGTTAACAATAATTTCCAAATTATTGTTAACATTAGTATAATTCTGACTATTACTCAATTCAACGAATTGACAGTCCCATATTCAATTATTTTTTAAGCAAATGACGAATGCCGTCAAATGAGTGTAAACATCTCATTTTTTTCGTTCAAATTCGCATATGGCTTAGCATAATTATTCTCTCACATTTATTTTGAGCCTATATTTTTCACCAGTTGTTTGATTAACAATATATTAATTATTCTCTCACATTTGTTTTAAAATGCGGACAAACAAGCAAATCTACTCTCTTGCTTTTGTCTCGAATTTTGTATATTCAGGTAACCATAATAATTCTATAGCTCCTACAGGACCGTTTCTTTGCTTAGCAACATCAACAATAATAGTATTTCTGTCTTCTGTTTCGTCCTCTTTGTTGTATTTTCTTGATAAAAGCATTACAACGTCGGCATCCTGCTCGATAGAACCTGATTCTCGCAAATCGGCCATGATAGGTCGATGGTCAGGTCTCGATTCTACGCTTCGGTTAAGCTGTGAAAGTGCAACTACCGGAATATTCAACTCTCTGGCAATTCCCTTTAATGATCTTGAAATATCCGCAATTTCCTGTTCACGGCTTGGATAATTACCATTTCCTCTCATAAGCTGTAGGTAGTCAATAACCACAAGCTGTATATCTTTTTCTAATTTAAACTTTCTGCATTTGGAACGAAGGTCACCAATCGTAATACTTGGCGTATCGTCAATTACAATATTTGAATTTCCTATAATATCCGCTGTTTCTACAATTTTTTCCCATTCAGATTCATTAAGTTCTCCTGCTCTCATTTTCTGAGAACTTACCATTGAATGCTGTGATATAAGACGGTTAACCAACTGTTCCTTTGACATTTCCAAACTAAATATAGCGACTGCATTCGGCTTACGTATAGCTATATGCTCTGTTACGTTAAGTGCAAATGCTGTTTTACCAACTGAAGGTCTTGCCGCAATCAAAATAAAGTCTGATGGCTGCAATCCGGATAACTGATTATCTAGATATATATATCCGGTTGCTAAACCTGTAACAGTTCCCTTTGTAAGCGATGCCTGTTCTAATTTATCAAATACATTAGCAACTACTTTATTAATTGGGACAAAGTCGCCACTTGAACGTGATCTAAGCACTTCAAAAACTTCTTTTTCAGTACTCTCCATTATATCTTCAAGCTTATCCGTTCCTGCATAACATTTAGCTGAAATATTATCATTTACTTTTATTAATTTACGCAACATTGCTTTTTCATATACAATAGTCGCATACTGCTTTATATTTGCTGAAGTCGGTACCATTTCTAATATTTCCCTGATAAAATCAAGGCTGATTACTTCACTAGAAACATCCATCTCTTCCAATTTAGCCTTTATGGTAACCAAATCTCCATTTTTTCCTTCACGATACAATTCTGTCATTGCCCCAAAGAGCAATCCATATTGTCTGTTAAAAAAATCATCTTTATTTATCAACTCCATAGCTATCGGAACAGCATCCGGATCCATAATCATCGAACCTATTACTGCCTGTTCTGCTTCATAACTATGAGGTAGTATTTTTTTTACTATTGGATCTTCCATTAATAATTATCTCCTATAAAGCTTCAACCTTTATGTCTAAAGTTGCCATTACATCCTTGTGCAATTTAACTTTTACTGTATGGACTCCAAGATTTTTAATTCCTTCTTCCATAACAATCTTCTTTTTATCAATTTCTAAACCAAGCTGCTTCTTTGTTTCTGCTGCTATTTCCTTTGCAGAAATTGAGCCAAATACACGGTCTCCATTTCCGGCTTTAATCTTTATAACTACCTTTTTATCTTTTAATTCTTCTGCCAAAGCTTTTGCTGCATCCAATTTTTCCTGAGCAACCTTTGCTTCATTAGCTTTTTGAAGTTTTAAATCATTTTTATTTGCGCTATTTGCTTCTACGCCAAGTTTTTTCTTTAAAATAAAGTTTTTAGCATATCCATCGCTTACCTTTACTACTTCACCTTTTTTTCCTAACGCTTTAACATCTTCTAATAAAATAACTTCCATATTCATGTCTCCTTTCAAAGCAATAAACTTATTATATCTAAGCAATTAATTTCATTTTTTCAAATTCGATCCGTCAAACTATATTAATGTTAAGGTCAAATATCACTTGTGTAAATAACTATATTTCACCTTCATCAGTCATATCCTGAATAATCTCTTTTATCAAGGTCTTTGCCTGTTCACATGTACAATCTTCAATCTGTGCTCCGGCAAGATTCATATGACCTCCACCGCCTAATCTTTCTGCAATTAACTGAACGTTAACTTCATCTATTGACCTTGCGCTTAAATATACTTTTTCATTATAAAACGTACATACAAACGCTGCCTTTATGCCTTTAATATTAAGCAATTCATTCGCTGCCTGTGCTCCAACAACTGTCGGCATACTTGTTCCTTCAGACGGGCAAATGGCTATAGCGTATTTATCCATAAATATCTCTGTATTTTGAATAGCCTTAGCTTTTGCCTTATAATCTCCAATATCATCTCTAAACATTTTTCTAACTCTGACAATATCAGCTCCATTTTTTCGCAAATAAGCTGCTGCCTCAAATGTTCTTACACCTGTTCTGTTAGAAAAATTATTTGTATCCATCATAATTCCGCTATACAATGCATCTGCCTCATACGGTTTCATTTTAACTGAATCAACCATATACTGCATAATTTCAGTAACCATTTCACATGCTGATGATGAATATGGTTCAATGTATGATAAATGTGCATTTTCTATTGCATCTGCACTTTGTCTATGATGATCTATTACTACAAGTGTTTGTGCTCTTCTCACTAATTCAGGATATTCAGTATATCCTGCTCTATTACAGTCAACTACAATGAGCATATCATTTTTTTCTAAAATAGTTGTAGCCAATGTTCCTGCAATAAACATATCTTCTTCATAGCCATTATCTGTCGTAAACTTATCAATCAAAGGTTTTACTGAAGAACTCATAGTTCCCGTTACCACATAAGCTTTTTTACCCATTGTAGTTATGGCTCTATACAAACCAATTGCTGCGCCGTAAGAATCATTATCACCCAAATGATGTCCCATAATGAATACTTTATCTCTTGTTTCAATTAATTCTCTTAATGCATGAGCTTTTACTCTGGCTTTTACTCTGGTATTCTTTTCGACAGACTTGCTCTTACCGCCATAATAATATATCTTTGCGCCATCTTTTAATACTGCCTGGTCACCACCTCTGCCAAGTGCCATATCGATAGCTGCTGTGGCTGACGTGTAATTCTGAACATACGAATCTGAACCCATTCCGAATCCAATACTGATTGTAGCTGTTCGCTCATTACCTATCTTAACATTCTTTACATCATCAAGAAGTGAGAATTTTTTACTCTGCATAATTGCTATATTTTTAGCCTTAACAACTACAAAATATTTATCTTTTTCAAGTTTTCTTACCAGACCGTCCATTTCTGCAAAATATCGCTGTATCTGTCGATCAATCAATGCAACTAACAGTGTTCTTCTGGCATCTTCAATACTTTGAAGAACCTCTTCATAATTATCTATGTAGATAAGTCCCGGTATCATCTTATCATTTTTATTTTCCTTAGATAATTGCTGAATTCTTGTATCATCAAATAAATAAAGTGCAAACATATCCGCATCGTCATCATCTGAATCAAGTACTGCAATAGGCACTTCATCAACTGCATCTTTCATTTTAAACTTCTTTAGCACAGCTCTATATATTTTTTCATTATACTCAACTTTGAACTCTTTCTTTTCTTCTTTAAATTCAAATTTATCCTTTGTAAACTCTTTAAATATAGACTCAATTCCTCTCATATTTAAAAGTTTAGTTTCGCATGCCTTTTCCATTTCGCTATTATGCCACAGCATTTTTCCATTACAATCAAGTAACGCATAAGGGATTTCAAATTCATGCATCATCTGTCTTTGTATCTGACTATACTCTGCACCAAAATCCACAAGATATCTTTTAATATTAGGATAAAATCTAAGCATCATAACAATCGCTATTACAATAAACACAATTGTTGCAAACGCCATAACCACCCCGGCTCTTTTGTCAATAAAAAATATTATAGCCGTTACTACTATCCAAAGTATACTAAGATTTATAGGCCACCTTAAATACTTTGTAATTTTCCCATTTAATGCTACTTTTTTATCATTTAACATATAAGCACCTCTAATTTGCTTTATTCTTCATCTCTGCCTTATATTTGTATATCTTTAAAATATAAAAAGCTTACAACGTTTCTAACGCACTTTAATTATTTAGTATACCATATTGTAATTTTTATTTCCACTATACTACTTTATAAGCCATAACAGATTACTAATATACTCTTTACATGTTTTATTATTTCATATAAAATTACCCTTAATTAAATGATGTCAGGGTTAACCGCCACGACTATGATGCCTACAGATTGTTCAGTGCTACGCACTCTCACAATTATCCGGCATCTTTACATTAGTAAAATATGAAACAGGAGATAGTTTATATGTTTAGAATATGGGGAAGAACCTTTAAAAATAATAAAATGATAAAAAATACCACAATCGAAATAGATAACCCTGAGATGACGAGAACTCACAAAGTTTTCAAAGCACTTGAAGATATTTGCGGGGAATTTGATTTAAGCAATCCAATCTGGCTTGATAATAACATTGATGAATTCAAACGCATTTCACGAACCAGATTTTATCAGGACAGTTTTATTGAACATATTGATTTTGATTATTTAGATTTTTATATTATCGAAGAAGATTAATATGTTGGGGTCAAAATCATTCTTGACAAAAAAGCCTTATAGAAAACATATCCCCTCTTTACCGGACAACCGATACAGAGGGGATATTTATATACTATTTAAATTTACTGGATATAACACGAATCGCTCCGTGTTATCTTATAATTAAAGTCTTTTCTGTAATTCTGCTGTCATGTCTTCATAACCCGGTTTTCCAAGTAATGCAAACATATTCTTCTTGTAGCTTTCTACACCCGGCTGATTAAATGGATTTACTCCAAGAATATATCCACTTACACCACATGCAAATTCATACATGTAGAATAATTCTCCAAGATAGAATTCGTTCTGTTCAGGTACATTAACCATAAGGTTAGGAACATTACCATCTGTATGAGCAAGAATTGTTCCATTCATTGCACTCTTGTTAACAAAATCCATATCTTTTCCAGCTAAGTAATTTAATCCGTCAAGATCATCTGCTTCTTCCTGAATTACGATATCAGCATCTGTCTTTTCAATATTTACAACTGTTTCAAACATAAGTCTTGATCCGTCCTGAATGAACTGACCCATTGAATGTAAATCTGTTGTCAAATCAACTGCTGCAGGGAAAATACCTTTCTGGTCTTTTCCTTCGCTTTCACCATAAAGCTGTTTCCACCATTCACCAAAGTAATGTAAACTTGGTTCATAGTTAGCTGTAATTTCAATTGATTTTCCTTTTCTTAATAAAATATTTCTGATTGCTGCGTATTTTACTGCATCGTTATCTTCAAATGTATTGTTTAAAGCTTTTTCTCTTCCGCTTGCAGCACCTTCCATTAATTTATCTATATCAGCACCACTTACTGCGATTGGAAGCAAACCTACTGCTGTAAGAACTGAGAAACGTCCACCTACATCATCAGGTACTACGAAGCTTTCATATCCTTCTTCTGTTGCAAGATTCTTAAGAGCTCCCTTTGCCTTATCTGTTGTAGCGTAAATTCTCTTTGCTGCTTCTTCTTTGCCATATTTCTTTTCAAGTTTTTCCTTGAAAATTCTAAATGCGATAGCAGGTTCTGTTGTTGTACCAGACTTAGAAATAATGTTAACTGAGAAATCTCTGTCTCCAACAACATCTAATAATCCCTTTAAGTATGCAGGGCTAATGCTATTTCCTGCATAGTAAATTTCAGGTGTTTTTCTGATTTCTTTTGATACATTGTTATAGAAACCATGTCTTAAGAAGTCAATTGCTGCTCTTGCTCCTAAATATGAGCCACCAATACCAATAACAACTAAAACTTCTGAATCACTCTGAATCTTCTTAGCTGCTGCTTTAATTCTTGCAAATTCATCCTTGTCATAATCTACAGGTAAATCAATCCATCCCAAGAAATCATTTCCTGCTCCTGATTTGTTAACCAAAACTTCTTTTGCATCTTCTGCGATTTTCTTCATTGCTACTACTTCATCATCTGAGATGAATTTTGATGCCTTTGAGTAATCAAATGTTACCTTAGCCATATCTTTTTCCTCCGTCATTTCAAATCCTGCTATCCCGTACACCTTGCAAACTGTCATGGTATCTCTCCACTAAATCCACAGTGTCCGGTAAAGCGTTTATTTATCGACATAATATAATATTCATGCCGACCGGTAAAATTTCCTTCAAATTCTCTCTAACATATATACAATAAATATTTTGTCGTCATATGTCAATGTTTTTAGCATATTTATTGAAACAATTTTATTGGAGTCAACCCGAGAATATATCCCCGAAACTATTTTGCTTAATCTGCAAATATTTCCTTAAAACATATTTGTTTCAACCTGCGAATATTTCTATATAAATTATACAATTGAACCTGTAAACATTTCTACAAAACTTATATGATTAAATCTTAATTTATTTTTGCAAAACCATTTAAATCTTTACTGCAAATATTCTCCTAAAACTTCGTTGATTATTCTCTCCTGTTCTTTTGTAATATTTATTCTACCCTGTTTTTCATTTTCTATTTTTTTATTTGTATTATTTATTTCATTTACATTAACATTCTGTTCCGATTCCTGCTCATTTTTGCTGCTACCTATTTCTATGTTGTAATCATTTTCCCGCCTACTAATCTGCTCTCGCAAATTAACACTATTTTCAAAGAAATCCGTAATAACATATATCAGTTCTGTTTTTCTGTCATTTGTATGAATTGTATTTTCAACTACAAATAATGCAAGTGCAAAATAAAATCCTACAAGAATATACGACATCGCCGTTGTCTTTCCGTATCCCTGATTATACAGTATATATCCACATAATCCGCCTATTGCCACACACAAAAATCCACACCAGCTAATAATTTTATTTATGGAATCAAGATAAAATATGCCTATTTTACACTTATTTATGTACCTACTTACTAAAAGCATGGGATTAGCCACCGTGCCGTTTATGGTTTTAATACTTTCAAATTTCAATTTTATCTGGCGAAGAATATTACTTTTTGGGCTATCCATATTTTCTGCCTTTTTAATCATTTTACCAAAAATCCACATTACCAGACATTTACTTACAATTCCTACTAAAAAAATACTTCCTAATAAACATAGGAAGTACGCTTTATTTTCAATTATTGATGTGATTTTTTCCATATTAACATTAAAACATGACATACATTTGTCAAACATAAAAAACCTCCTCGTACGATATGTATTGACCAGCCTTTTGTTGGTGGCCGATAGTCGGAAACATTAATGCTTAAACTTTGTTTTTTGTTTCCTTTATACAATAAAATTTTATCATACAAGAGGTCTTTTAACACTATAAATCGTTCGTCAAATTTCTACAAATTCTTAATTAACTGTTTTAATATTTTAATTGAATTAGCCGCTGCTTTCTTTTCAAATGTAGGGTAATCCATTTCTGCACTTCCATCTGCCTTATCAGAAATCGCTCTGATTATAAGACATGGAATATTGTTAACATATGCTGCATGTGCTATAGAAGCACCTTCCATTTCTGCACAATCTCCGGCAAATGTATTTACCAAATCATCTTTCTTTTCCTTACCGGCAATAAACTGGTCGCCTGAAACAACTCTTCCTGTAAATACCTTAACAGAAAGATTTGCCTCTTCTATACTTTTGACTGCTACATCAATTAATCTGCTGTCACTATGAAATACAGAGTTATCCATATCAGGAATCACTCCACGTTCATAGCCTAACGCCGTCACATCCATATCATGCTCAATGGCATCCTTTGATATAACAATATCGCAAATATCAATATCACTATTTAATGAGCCTGCAACTCCTGTATTAATAACAGAATCTACTTTATATCTGTCCGCAAGAATCTGTGTACATATAGCTGCATTTACTTTTCCTATACCACACTTTACAACAACTACATCTTTGTCATGAATATGTCCTTCATAAAAATCCATTCCTGCAACTGATGTAATTTTCGCATTCGGCATTTCATTTTTTAATTCCTGGACTTCGCTGTCCATCGCTCCAATTATTCCTAACACGTTACACCTGTTCCTTTATTTATTTTCTTCTAAGTACAATTTTAATGCCTTTGCAAGCTGGTCCGGACATGAAGTTCCTCTTCCTGCACAATCAATTCCATCCATTCTTTTAATTGCTTCGTTCACATCCATTCCTTCGACTAATGCAGCAACTCCCTGTGTATTTCCACTGCATCCTCCAAGAAATCTTACATTAGTAACTTTATTATCAACAACATCAAAACTAATTTCTCTTGAACACGTTCCTTTTGTCTTATAATTCATAACTGCACTCCTATCCAAGGCTTTTTAATCGTCTATCTTCTTTTCATAAATTTCTACAACATCATCTATATCACCTTTGGCAATTAACTGACCATGTTCCAAAATGATTGCCTTGTTACACAATCTCTTAACCTGAGCCAAACTATGTGATACAAATAAAACTGTAACCCCATGATCAAACATTTTTTTCATTTTCTTTTCGCATTTTTTTCTAAATTTAGCATCACCAACTGATAATACCTCATCTAAAATAAGAATTTCCGGTTCTACAACTGTAGCAATTGAAAATCCAAGTCTTGCCTTCATACCTGAAGAATAGTTTTTAATTGGAACGTCTATAAATTCTCCTAACTCAGAAAATTCAAGAATTTCATCATATTTTGACATTAAAAATTCTTTTGAAAATCCAAGAACCGAGCCATATAAGAATATATTTTCCCTACCTGTATAGTTAGGATCAAATCCTGCACCAAGTTCAATCATAGGTGCCATATGTCCATATCTTTGCACTGAACCTTTTGTCGGCTTATAAACACCTGCAATTACTTTAAGAAGCGTACTTTTTCCTGCTCCATTAAGTCCAAGTATTCCGAGACGTTCGCCTTTTTTCAATTCAAACGAAACATCTTTTAACGCCCAAAATTCATTAAAACGAAGCTTTTCGCCTTTTAATTTCTTTATAAATAATTCTTTAAAATTATCAACTTTTTCTTTGCTTAAATTAAAACAAATACTAACATCATTAACTCTAAGAGCTACATCATTCTTTGCCATAACTCCTCCTAAATATGAAGAATAAACTTATCCTGATTTTTCTTAAATACATATATTCCAAATATCAGTAATACAACACTACAGGTTCCTGAGTATGCAAATAATTTTAAATTTGACACTCCGTAACTATAACTGTTAAACATAGAATGACCTTCTAACAATACAGCTCTGAAGTTACTGATAATTCCGTAAAGCGGATTTAATTTGATAAGAATTAATCCCTGTCCCATACTTGTGATTTTGTAGAAAATTGCTGAGCAGTACATAACAAGCATCAACACAACATCCCACAAATATTCCATATCTCTAAAGAATACACATACCGTTGACAATACCATTCCTGCACCAATTGACAAAATAAACAAAATTGTCAAAGGAATAACCGCTTCAATTACATGCCATGTAAGTGGAACACCTAAAACTACTGAAACTACTGCAAGAACTATTAATGACAGTAAGAATAAAATATAGTTATAAATGCAACTTGAAAGCGGATACAAATACTTAGGTACATAAACTTTCTTTATCATTGCCTGATTTGCCCTGATAGACCTCATCGCAATCTTTGTTGAGCTTGAGAAGCAACTATATATAAGTCGTCCACACAAAATGTAAACAGGATATAATCTGTCACCTTTACCAAGCAACTGTCCAAATACGATTGTAAGAACAATCATTGTAAGTAACGGTTCAAGCATTGTCCATATAAGTCCCAGATATGATCTTCTATACTTTAACTTAATTCCTTTTTTTACAAGTTCGATTAATAAATATCTGTATCTTGCAAAATTTTTCACGTACTTATTCATATAACCTCCAAAACTGAAGCATTTATTTTTATAGTTTATCCATATAAGATTAAATTCCCGACAATAAACTAATCTTATTATATATTATAATTTTTTTATGTCAAATTAATGGGAAATATAATGATATAAATAGCATTGACTTAAAGAATTAGTAATAGTTACCACTTTTGTTACACACATAAAAATGCACCACTTTCGTAACAAAATTTGTTTAGAAAGTAGTGCATTAAAATCAGCATATTGTGAATATGTATATCTGGGAAATTTTCCAGTTTTACCAGCCAAAGCTTTTTATCTGAGATAATTTTTTTGAATTCAGCGCGAGCGTTATTTAGTTAATATTACAAACCCTCACAATTAAGAATTAATCTGTGGTAATTTTTGTTATTCTACATTTTTCAATGCATCTGTCATAGATATTTTTTAATTAGTTAAGTGCAAGCAATTTCCATGTCTTAATTACTTTTACTTTATCAATCTGAATTTCTGACGTATTGTCCTGATTTGAACAATATTTACCTGCTGCAGATTCGAATACCATATATGTCTTCTTTCCGCTTACACAAATTCCTTCCATCATTGATGGAAGCACAACTGTTTTTACAGGTGTATCAAGTGCGGATGCTGTCACAATATTTACCGGTTCATAAACCATTAAATATGAATCTGCTATTCTTCCGTATGACTGGGACAATGTAAACTTTCTTTCTGTAGCAGAAATCTTATTTACAACCAATCCCTGTGTATTTGCAGGAACATAAAGGTTATATTGATTTGTAAATGTTAATCGTTTTGTCTTTTTATTTCGCTTAACTCTATATCCATACATAAGGCACGAATTACTGTTTGCACTTCTTCCTGCCCAGAAATGAGTTCCGTCAAATGCTGCAAAGTCTGCGCATCCTCTAAGAGTTACTCTATAGCTAAATTTTATTGTCTTTCCATTTTTAGCTTTCAAAAGTTTTTTATATGTAATTATACCTACTTTATCTACTGCACCCGGAAGGTTATTTATACCTACTACTAAATTTTTCTTTACATTTGTTACTGAACCTACGTGATCTTTTATTGTCAATTTAAGTTTCTTTACGAAATTACCCCGTTTATTATATATCAAAAGTATTGATTTTGCTGTCAAATTCTTGTGATACATTGAAACTACAATGTATTTTCCAATAACACAGGTTCCCTGTGGTACATAATTTTTAAGAGATAATAATATGTATTTATCCTTTACTGACTGAATTCCACTATTTACAAGCATATCGTATACTCTTAAATCCTCAGCCATTCTTTCTTTTTCAGAATCTGTATATTCCCAAGGTATATTGTTAACTCTTGCATATTTTTTTCCTGCTGAATTTGAATATACCTTAAGAGTTAAATTTGTTGCTCCTGCAAAAGCATTTGCACCTATTGTCTTAACTGTTTTATATAATGTAAGCTTTTTTAGTGATGTACAATTCTTAAATGCACTTTCTCCAATTTTCTTAATTGTTTGAACCATCTTTATTGTTGATAATTGAGTACATCCGCTAAATGCCTGATATCCTATTGAAGTAAGTGTTTCCGGTAATATAACTTTTTTTACTGAATTTGCATTAAGTAAAACTCTGTTTGGAACTTTTGTCATTCCATTAGCAAATGTAACTGTTGTAACATTTGCCCCTTTGCCGATTATTTCATATGTACTTGTTACCGTGCTTGGAATTGTAAGACTTGTAAGCCCTGTCATTTTGTAAAATGCATGATAATTTATTTTCTGCAAGCCCTCAGGCAAAGTTAATTCTTTTACTTTTTTAATTCCATAAAAAGCTCTCTTATAAATATACTTTATTGTTGTCGGTAATTTAATTTCCGTAACGGCACTACATCCTCTGTATGCTTCAATTCCAATAATCTGCAATCCTTCAGGTAATTCAATTGTCTTTAATGCTGTACATTCTTTAAAAGCATTTTCTCCAATTTCCTGAAGTAATGAGCCCTGTTCAAATGTTACCTTTTCAATATATTTATACTGATAAAATACATTTGCATTAATCTTTGTAACACTTGCTGGAATTACAATTTCTTTATTTGTTGTATCTGTTGCTGCCTTTTTGTATCCTGTAAGGACTCCGTTTTCAATTACGAAATCAGGGTTAATTGTAGGAGCTTCTGTTGTTGGCACTTCTGTTGTCGGTGCCTGTGTTGTTGTTTCAGTTGTTGATGACTCTTCTGTTGTAGATGTTTCATCAGTTCCTGTTTCCTTAGTACTACTTTCATCCGTGCTCGTTTCTTCAGCCGGCTTTGTTGTCTCTGTGTTTTCTTTTGTTGTTTCCTGTTCACTATCAGCTATGCTTACTTCTGCTGCCATGACTTTATCCTGTTTATAGTTTCCATGACCTGCAAAAGCACCTGATGGTAAGGCTATAGTGGCTATCATAATTGCAACAAGCAACTTGCTTATGTTTTTTAATGTTTTCTCTTTCATAGCTACCTCCTCTAAACTCTACGTTACATTATAATGGTTCTTTCTTTTTCGTCAAAGGATTTATGCCATCTGCCAGACAATTGCCACATTTAAAATTAACTCTTTCTTATTTGAAAAATACAGTTGTGTATACTATAATCTTCCTATATGTATATAGCATTAGGAGGTTTATATGCTAAGTAAAATTAAGACAAAATTAGGCAATTTCAAAGAAACTGCAAGACGTAGCAAATACGCGCATTATTATAAAGATTACGATATCGAAGACAATATTATTTTATACGACTCATATTTTAGCCGTGGAATGCTTTGCAATCCTTATGCAATTTTCAGAGAATTACTTTCAAATTCTGAATTTGACAACTTTACCCATGTATGGGTTGTAGATGACCGTGTAGGCAATGAACCTGTTATGGAACAGTTTGCAGACCACGATAATATTTATGGCATAAGAAGACATAGTAATGACCATTTGAAATATTTAGCGACTGCACATTATATTATTTCAAATGTATCTCTGCCTTTTTATTATTGCAAAAAGCCCGGACAGATTTTTGTCAACACATGGCACGGCACTCCTATAAAAAGCTTAGGATACGATATTCCGGGTTCAGCAGCCACTATTTCAAATGTTCTTAGAAATATGCTTTCTGCTGACTATATGATTTCTGCGAATCCGTTTTTAACAGAAGTTTATTTAGATAAATACAAATTACGCGGACTTTACAATGGAAGTATTATTGAAGAAGGTTATCCAAGAAATGACCGCCTTTTAAATTGTCCTAAAGAAGAAATAAAATCACTTCTTCTTAAGTACGGAATAGAACTCGAAAAAGATAAGCAGGTTATTTTATATGCCCCTACATGGAAAGGTGCTGATTATAATAAGCCTGAAGTAAATCCTGATGACTATTATAATTTTAAAAGAGAATTGGAAGAATATATAGATACGGACAAATATCAGATTCTTCTTAAGCCCCACCAGGTTGTATATAAAGAGTTGGTAAAATCAGGTATGTTTAGCAATTCCTTAATTCCTGCTTTTATTGACACAAACGAACTTTTGTCTATTACTGATATTTTAATATCAGATTATTCAAGTATATTTTTTGATTTTTTAGCAAGCGACAAACCAGTGTTATTTTACATTCCTGACTTAGAAGAATATAAAAATTATCGTGGTTTATACATGGAACCTGACAAGCTTCCCGGACCTGCATTAACATCTGTTAAGGAAATTGGAAATTCTATTAACAATTTGGGTGAAGTTATTAATAAATATAAAGATAGTTATTCACAAGCCAAGAATTTTGCATGTCCATACGATGATGGCAATGTTTCTTCAAGAATTGTTGACATTGTTTTTAGAGGAAATACTTCTGATTCAAATGGTAATCCATACCGCATTATTAAATGTGAAAATACAAAGAAGAAATTATTATTCTTTGGCGGCGGACTTCGCATGAACGGAATTTCCACTGCTCTTAGAACAATGCTTGATTTCATCGATTATGATAAATATGACGTAACAGTTTATGCCGGCAATTTAAAATTTGCTGACAGTAAGGATATGATTTGTACATTTAATGATAAAGCCAGAATTTTTGCCAGAGTATCATATACTCCCGCCACATTTGGCGAGCAGATTCGAAATGACTTTTTAAGAGTTTTTGGATTTAATTTTCCTTTAATGAAGAAAATTTACCCAAAAGCAATGTATGACAGAGAATTTATCCGTTGTTTTGGCACAAGTGATTTCGACGCAGTAATTGATTACTCAGGATATGGTTCATTTTATTCAATTCTGCTTTTAAGTGCAAAAAATGCTAAGAAGCTTATTTGGCAACACAATGATTTATTAACAGATAAGAATAAAATCGTTAATCACAAAAAACCTCACAGCAGAGAACTTAGGGTTGTTTTTTCAACTTATCAGTTTTATGACAAAATTGTAGGCTGTTCAGAGGCAACGATGAAAGTTAATTTAGAAAAAATCGGATATAGTGAATTAAAGGATAAATGTTGCTTTGTAAGAAATGCTGCTAATTTTGAACGTGTAATAAACGGTTCTAAAGAATCCTATACGGCTGAATCTGCAAATGAAGCAGGTTTTCCTGATTTATTAAATAAAGACCTAATTTCATTTGTAAACATGGGCCGTCTTTCACCTGAGAAAAATCAGGCTGCATTAATAAAGGCATTTGCAAAAGCTTATGATGCAAATAAGAATTTAAGATTGTATATTATTGGCGATGGTGCCCTTATGGGTGAACTTAAAGGTCTCGTTCATAGTTTAAATCTGGATGGCAAAGTTATTTTAACAGGAAATTTGGATAATCCATTTATGCTTATGAAGGATTGCAGTTGTTTCATTCTTCCATCCCTTCATGAAGGTCAACCTGTTTCCTTGTTGGAAGCGCGTTTGTTAAAACTTCCAATAATTATGTCAAATTTCAGTTCCGCAGCTTCTTCATTATTTGACAACGGACAACTTGTAATTGGCAATTCTGTTGATGATATTTACAACGGATTAATTGCATTTATAAATAATGAAGTTCCTACTTGCGAATTTGAATACGCCGATTATAATAATATTACAATCAAACAATTTGAAGATATTATTAATGAATAATTAATCTCTATCAAAAACATTATTTATAATTTTAAGAAAGGAATCGCCATATGAAATATACTGCTAATGCTCCGCAAGGTTTTAAGTATAAATTAAAACGTACAGTAAAAAAAATTGTTCAGCCTTTTCGTATATCCGAAAAAGATAAGGGCAAGTTACTTTATAACAAATTTCTTTCTATGCCGGTTAATGACAAATTTATTTTTTATGAAGCATTTGCCGGGCTAGGAATTTTGGACAACCCAAGAGCTATTTTTAAATATTTGTTAAATCAGGAGGATTTTAAATCATACACTCATATATGGTCTGTTGAAAATCCGGAACTTGCCGCAGATAATATTTCTGAATTTTCATCTTTAGATAACGTTATTATTGTAAAGCGTGAATCTGAGGATTATTACAAATATTTGGCAACAAGCAAGTATTTAATAAATAACTCAACTTTTGGATATTATTTTGAAAAGCGAAACAGCCAGGTTTATATTAATACATGGCATGGTGTTCCTACAAAATATATGGGATACGAGCATACTGCTGAAAGAGTGGAAAATGCCCGAGGTCCTGCACGTAATTTTCTTCTTGCAGACTATTTAGTTTCTGCAAATCAGTTTATGACTGAGGTTATGTATAAACGTGCTTACAAATTAGATGGACTGTTTCAGGGAAAAATTCTTGAATTAGGTCATCCGAGAAGTGATGCCATTGTTAATGCTAACACTTTAGATGTCCACAGAAAACTTAACACTGCAGGCATTCACACTGATAAAAAGATTATTTTATATGCCCCTACATGGAAAGGCACTTTATATAATAATTTAGATTATAACGTAGAGGATTTTAAAAAGACCGTTGCCAAATTATCCGAAAATATTGACACTGAGCACTATCGTATTTATCTTCGTGTTCACTATTTCCTTTATAAGATTTTGGCAAATGACCCTGAATTAAGACCTATGTTAATTCCATTTACAATTGATACTAATGAATTATTATCTGTTGTTGATGTTTTAATATCTGATTATTCAAGTATATTCTTTGACTTTCTGGCAACTAAGAAACCTATTCTTTTCTACGTTCCGGATTTAGAAGAATATCAGTCAGGTCGTGGTTTATATGTTCCTGTCAGCAGACTTCCGGGATATGTGTCCTCCAATATAAATGACATTTCCATTACTCTTGGAAATATCTGTACATCGGAACTTGTTAATCCGATTCGCGAAAAGTATTTGGAACGTTACTCTAAACTTCATGAGGACATGTCGCAATGGTGTATTTATAACGATGATGGCAATTCCTGCAAACGTTTAGTGGATGTAGTGTTTAGAAGAGAACCTGTTTCTGAACTTGAAGGAAACGGTGTGTATTCTGTTATCAATGGCTTAGAGGCTCATAAAGAAAAGATTTTAATATGCGTAAATACTAATTATAACGATATGACATTTTATGAAAATCTTCGTAAGAAATTGGAATCATACGAATATAGAACAACTGATGTTACAATACTTACTACTTCCTTTACTGACACTAAATATAAAGTATATTTTAACAACAATATTCCGAAAGAAGTCCGTGTACTTGTATGGTATGCACTTCCTTATGTGACAAAATATAACCAGAAATTTTTCAAACGTGAAATCAAGCGTTCTTTAGGAAATGTGCGTTTTGACGAAGTCTTAATGGAAGGTACATTAACTGAATATTGGGCTGAATTTGGAAATGCAATAAAGAAATTGTAGGATATTTTTAATTCAATAAAAAATACGGATGATATTTAACTTATTTATATCATCCGTATTTTAGTTTACATAATTAATTATATTGTCATAATCCTCTTGAGAAAATTAGCCATTCAGTTCGATTCCGCTTCGCTTCATCTCACTGTGGCTAAGCGCCATTCCTTTTTGCTAGTTAGCCATTCAGTTCGATTCCGCTTCGCTTCATCTCACTGTGGCTAAGCGCCACATAACCAAAAAACCAAAAGCACCCTTTTATGCAAGCATAAGGGTTCTTTTGGTTTTTTGTGTTGAATGGCTAACTAGTTTTCAAATACAGCTTTTACGACTCTTTCGGCTGCATGTCCATCGTCTATGCAACAGAATCTGTCATAAAATTCTGCATATTTGTCTTTGTATTCTTCTGTTACTTTATCTATATTTTTTATTGCTTCCACAACTTCATCGTTTGTCTGAAGTATTGGACCCGGAAGTTCTTTTTCTACGTCAAGATAGAATCCTCTGAGTACATCTCTGTATTTTTCCAAATCATACATGTAATAAAGAATTGGTCTCTTTAAGTTCGCATAATCAAAGAATACAGATGAATAGTCTGTCATACAAATATCTGAAATCATGTATAACTCAGTTATGTCATCATAATCACTTCCGTTATATACAAATCCCGGATATTTAGATAAGTCGAGTTGGTCTACAATCCAATAATGCATTCTAAGAAGCACTACATATTCGTCTGAAAATTCTTTCTTTAATCTGTCCAAATCGAGGGCAAGTTCAAATTTATATTCACCTGCATCATAGTAATTATCATCACGCCATGTTGGTGCATATAAAAGTACCTTCTTGTCTAAAGGAATTCCAAGTTTTTCCTTGATAGCCTTTGAGCGTTCCTCTAAATCCTCTGCGTAAAGAGGGTCATTTGCAGGATAACCTGCTTCAAGGATTTTTTCTTTATCAAATCTAAAGCAGCTTTGGAATTTTTCTGTTGAAAATGGATTGTCTGACAATAAATAATCCCATCCTCTTGACTGCTTATATACAATGTTTTTGTAATGTGGATTAGCCGCATGTACGTCGTCCATATCAAATACAAGTCTCTTCAAAGGTGTTCCATGCCATGTTTCAAGCATTATCTGACCTTCTTTTCTAGGAAGCCATGTTGGCTGTCTCATATTGTTAACCCAGTATTTAGAACGTGTCATATAGTAAAAATATCTTAATCCAAATCTTTTTACAGTTGTATGTTTTCCATCAATCTTAATACCTTTTTTATCTACAATCCAAATGTATTTATATTTGTCACCGTAAACTTTCTGCATATACTGATATACATACTTAGGCTGTCCTGAATAATTTCTTCCTACAAAACTTTCAAATGTTACCCAGTTTTCCTTCATGCTCATTTTATAGAAAATATGAAGGTTTACAGCTCTTAAGAACTGTCTCTTATTTGTAAGCATTTTTCCAAGTTTTTTCTTAATCAAAATAATATTTGTCCAGCGCTTCATTGCTTTTAAATTATTTTTTCTAACCTTGCTTATCAATACCTTATGTAAAAATGGCATTGTAACAAGTGATTTTTTATCTGTCTTTGCAATAGCTGTCTGGAATGGCACAAGTCTTTCATTATCCCACTTAGGATCTTTATCCCAATGGAATCTTGGAGCATAAAATCTGACAAAATATTTGCAGATTATCTCTTCCATATGTGCTTTTATCTTTTCATTATCTTTTGCATATTCAATAGCGAGATTATAACTTGCTATGTAATGCTGCTCTCTATTTTCATCTACAATCTGATTAATTGAAGGATTATCCTCTTTATCATTATGATAACGCTTTACATAAATTGCATTTTCATCACATTTATAATTTTTTACACAACACATAACCTTTGTAAAGAAAGGTGCGTCAGCATAATACAACTGATTTTCGTCAAATCTTATATCGTTATCATCTAAGAAACTTTTTCTGTAAAGCATTCCAAGTACTGTTACTGTTTTTAATCTGTTGTACATGTTATATCTGTATTGGAAAATATCATTGTAAGTATATATCTGTTTCTTATCTTCGCTGTCGTTATCTTCATTTTCACCTTTTTGCTCTTCGTTGAAAGCTTTTTTCTGGAACCATGTATACATAATATCTCCATATGCAACATCATCCTCAGGTGTCATTAATTTTACTAATTTTCCAATTGTATCGCCGTCAAGATAATCATCTCCATCAAGGAAATAAACAAATTCCCCTGTTGCCTTTTCAAGTCCTAAATTTCTAGCTGCGGAAACACCATGTTTTCCTTCTAATCTGAATAATTTAATCTTTGCGCTTTCTTTGTATTTTTCGATTACTTCAGACGGATCATCTTCATTTCCATCTACAACAAGGATTGTCTCATAATCCTGAAATTCCTGCTCTGAAATACTTTCAAGACAATCTTCCAAATATGCCAATCCTTTTTTGTGTGTAACAATAATGCTTACCATTACTTTGCTCCTTTGAACCTTATTTCTTGTTTAAATCCTTTTTAATCTGTGTTGTTGAAATGTCCGGTGTTCTTGGTAAATAAACAACTTCGCATAAATCCTTAAGGAAGTCAAATTTGCCTTTCCAGTCATCTCCCATTACGAAAGTATCAATATTATACTTTTGTACATCAGATCTCTTCTGGTCCCAATTTTCTTCTGGAACTACTAAGTCTACATATCTGATTGCTTCCAACATTTTCTTTCTGTCTTCATATGAAAAATAGCATTTTTTCTGTTTTTCATTCCAGTTAAATTCATCTGTTGAAAGAACAACTACTAAATAGTCTCCTAATTCCTTAGCTCTTCTTAATAAATTGATATGACCATAATGCAACAAATCAAATGTTCCATAAGTAATTACTCTTTTCATTGGTTAATCTCCTTTAATTTATAATTTTTTCCAATGCTCTCCTGCTGGAATCAATTCCATCAAGATAATTAAATTTATTATTAAATTGCAGATATTTATTATCTACATTAAAATCGTTTAATGACCCTTCTATTGCATCTGCGAGTTCATTCTCATCTCTTACAATTCTGCCGGGTAGTTCATTTACATCTATATAAAAATCCCTAAGCTCATTCTTATATTCTTCATAATCATACATATAGAATATAATAGGTCTTTTAAGATTTGCATAGTCAAAAAATACTGAAGAATAGTCTGTTATAAGTATATCACTGATTACATACAATTCATTAACATCTTCTACATTTGACACATCATACACAAATCCTGCATATTTTGAGAAATCAATTCTTCCCGAAATAAAATAATGAGCCCTAAATAATATAACGCAATTTTCTCCAAATTTATCTCTCATTTTATCAAAATTCATAAAATTCTGAATTTTAAAACCATCTTTTGCACTATATTTGTTATCTCTAAATGTTGGTGCATATAAAATAACTTTTTTATCCATTGGAATATTAAGTTTTAATTTTATATTTTTGCATTCATCATCAGTAAATTTAAACAAATAATCATTTCTCGGATAACCTACAGTTAACACTGCATCTTCTTTTCC
The DNA here is from genome assembly GCF_008680265.1 of Eubacterium sp. LMAG:50. Lineage (NCBI taxonomy): Bacteria > Bacillati > Bacillota > Clostridia > Eubacteriales > Eubacteriaceae > Eubacterium > Eubacterium sp. LMAG:50. Next base: position 426,621 of record NZ_NALP01000007.1, read on the forward strand.
AAATTTCTTCAAATCAAATGCTGAAATAAACTTTTCTGTACAGTATTGTGACGGAGAAATCATATATGTAATTTTTTCAGCCTCTCCATCGTAAATTTTTTGAATATTTTCATATTTAGTCATTGCATTTCCTGTACATGTAATGTCGCATCCTATTTTTTTGAGAGGTGTTCCATGCCATGTCTGGACGAAAACATGTTTTTTACCCGGTTTCAAAAATAACCTTGTATTTGAATTAACTATCCAATACTTTGCTTTTGCCAACGCCTTATAATATGAGTAACTTTCAAATTTAACAAGTTGAGTATTTTTTTTATTACTAAAATCTTCTCTGTCTGTTTTTCTCAAACCCCAGAAAAATGAAAAATCTTTATATTTATCATCCTGCTGCATTTGCAAATACATTGCTTTTGGGCTACAGGCAAAGCTTCTTCCCTGAAATGACTCAAAAAACACAGCCTTTTCATCAGTTTTTGTTGTGATTTTTGCAATAAAAAACAACATTCTTTTGTATAGAAGCATAATGCATCTCAACAAATCTTTTATTTTTTTCATGAGTTATGTCTCCTAAATACCTTAGCTACAACTCTTTCACAGCTTTTACCATCATTGTAGAAATTTATTTTTTTATTTAACTCTCTACGTTCTTTAGCGTATCTGTCATTTCCTTCTATTACATCTTCTATAAAACTTAGAACATCACCATAATTAGATATTTTATATCCCGGCATGTAATCATAAGGATTTTCAAATACAAAACCTCTGTTTTTTTTGTACTCCTCTATGTCATCTACCGTAAATCCAATAGGTCTGTCTAACATCATAAAATCAAAATAAACTGATGAATAATCTGTTATAAGTGCGTCTGCTGCTCTAAGTAATGAATAAACTGTCATTTCAGATTTATTCAACTGTTCCTGTGTAACAAATTCTATATATGAATATTTTTTCATCTCACCTGACAATTTTTGAAGGGGATGAATTTTTACTATAAGCTTAGCATTTCTTAATTTTAGCATTTCATTTAATTCAAGTGCCTGCCTTTCAGTAAGCACCGGTGTTGGAAAATCTTTTTCCTCATTTCTGTAAGTTGGCAACCACAAAATAACTTTATCGGCACCTCTTCTTACAGCACTATCCATGATAGGATTTTCCTTGAACATTTCATCGTTTCTAGGTTGTCCTGTTATAATTACCTGTTTTTCATTGCAGTTAAAACTTTTCATCAAAATAGGATTAAATAATTCTGATGTAGAAACTATATCAGTAAAAAAATTATAATCTATTTTTTCTAACCCTGACTCCATATTCCCTATCTTCTTTAACGGCATACCGTGCCACAAATTAACAACTGTCTGTTTTTTTGATGGCTTAATAGGATATTTGCCAAAGCAATAGAAAGCATATTTTGCCTTCATAAAATACTTAATGCCCTCTTTATTGTTTACAAATGTAACATTCTCAGGGGCATTGTCCTTATAGTCTTCATAATCATTTATGCTTACTACAAACTTATAGCCCATATTGAATTTTTCCTCAATGAGGTAATCATACATAGCTTTAACATTGTCCCTAAATCCTAAATTAGAATAAAAGAATATAAGCCTGCTATCCTTTGCAGTAAATTTATTTAATATTGTTAAGGGCTTAAAAAAAAGCCTTAATACATTCTTGTTCATTTTCTCATTACCTTACTTGCGTAAAAGTTTTGCATATATGAATTTTCTAACTTTATATGGGACTATACTCACAATACTTCTTGCTACCGTATCACCTATAAATTGCCCTGTTGTTATAAATCCAATATCTTTTAAATGCTTTTTAAATTTATATATATAGGATATATATTTTAATCCTCCACGGCGTTTGTACATTCCTTCGCCTGCTCTCATATACAGCACCGGTTCCTTTACATTATATCCTATGCATCCGTCATTTAACATTGTTGCCCATAAATTATAATCCTCAAAATATGTATAATCTTCGTACAATCCTGATTTTAAAACTGAACTTTTTTTATACATAACTGCCGGATGATTAAATGGGCTTCTTTTTTTTGCAAATTCAATAATCTGCTCATTTTTTTCAGGAAGCTCTCTTTTGGCAGTCGGCTTATCTACGCTTTCATCAAATTCCACAATAGTTCCGCTAAGAATATCTGCTCTATTTGCTTCCATTGCTTCTAACTGGCGTTCCATTCGGTCCGGCATACTGATGTCATCGCTATCCATTCTTGCAATAATTTCGTTACTGCACTGCTCAATACCTTTATTTAATGCCTTTGCCAGTCCCATATTTTTTTTAAGAGTAACTATTTTAAATACACCCGGGTATTCTTCCACATACTCTTTTATTGTATTATCCAGTTTTTCTGTTAAAGGGCCATCTTTTACAATAATAAATTCATTTGTTTTTACAGTTTGATTTAAAATACTGTCTATGGCCTCTCTTAAGTTTTCTGCCTGTTCCTTATAATAAACAGACATTAAAACAGAATAATTTTCCAAAGTTATAACCCTGCCTTTATTTTTTCAATACATCTTTAGTTATTGTCGCTGTCTTCTGATTCTTTTCAACACCTTCTGTATTATCTTTCATAAACATAATCTTAAATGTCATAAGAATAAGTTTAATATCAAGCCAAAAACTATAATGTTCTATATAATATAAATCTAATTTCAATTTATCATATGGTGTAGTATTATATTTTCCATAAACCTGAGCAAATCCTGTAAGTCCGGCTTTAACCTTAAGTCTAAATGAAAATTCAGGAATACTTTCCAAATACTTTTCAGCAATTTCCGGTCTTTCCGGTCTTGGTCCTACAATAGACATTGTTCCTAATAATATATTAAATACCTGTGGAAGTTCATCTAAATGAGAAGCTCTAAGTACTCTTCCGATTGGAGTAATTCTGTCATCTTCCTTAGCCGCCAATCTTGCTCCGTCTTTTTCACTATCTACTTTCATACTTCTAAATTTAAATATCTTAAATTTCTTTCCATCTAAAGTAAGTCTTTCCTGAGTATAAAATATAGGACCTCGGTCGTATACCAAATCACACATTGCCACAATAATTGTCAAAATGATTGTTGGAATACAAAGTATAAGTGAAATAACAATATCAAAAATTCTCTTGATTACTGTCTGTTCCCATTTTAAAGCCTTGCTCTTGGTAATAAGTAATGGTGAATCAAATATATTATTTGTTTCGGCACCCATTAAAATAATGTCTGATAATTTAGGTGTTACATATACCCTTTTTCCGCATCCATAACAATATTTTAATATTTCATTTCTACTCTGTGCCGGTATATCACAAAGCAATACTGCTTCATGCTTTCTTATTGCCTTATATACATTCTCGTTGCCTTCATCTATATGAATTGATGCCTTAATGTCATATTTGTCTTTACGGGAGTTCATTTTCTTTACTAACCCCTCAGAATCTCTATCACAATATACAAGCAACAAATCTCTTGGTGGATATAACCATCTGTAGACTAATTTTGCAAAGCAGCTCCAAATTAATGCACATAAAAGATTGTCAAAGCTCATTCCTAAAATGGGAGCTACATTAACCATCTTTAATGAAAGCATTGAAATCTGCAAATACATTACCACATTAACAAATCCGAATGATAAAATCTGAGAAAATACCATATCCCCAAATCTTAATCTGCTTATTTGAAATGCTCCATAAACGTTTGCAAACACGCCAAACAATAATGCATATAAAAAAACAATTACGATATGTCCTTTAAAGAAGAACATTCTTGTTAAACCTTCACTATAATAAGTGTCCCAAAAATGCCAGAACGTATAAGTCTGCGCTACAATTATTATTGCCTGAAGCAACAATATAATACATCTTCTAAACGCACTTGATTCCCTCATAACTACTCCTGTCCGTTTAAACTACTACTATTTATTAGTGTACATAATTCTATTAATTTTATCAAAGCCTATAATGTTTGTCAATTAATGCCATATTTGTGAACTTTTTAAAATTTTCTTAATTATTGACATCATCGCCTTCATTAGTTTGTTTTTTTTTATTCAATATAGTATAATTACACAGCAAGTACGCTTGTATTTAATTACAGGCTGATTTTTCTCATTTATTTTGGAGGTACATATGAGCAAATCAAGAAATGAATATAAATCTGTATATGGTAAAGATTTTAATTCAGATTATTCAGATTCAGGAAAGAAAAAGAATCCAAATAAAGTTAGTACAATATTTGGAATTATATTATCAATATTACAATTAGTTACTTCAGTCTTTTTAATGATTAAACTGGTAACTATCAACATTTTAACAATGCCACTTACAATTGGTCTTGGCGTTGTTCTTGGAATATTCTTCTTAATTGCAATTATATTTGCAACAAGGGGAACTATTTTAAGACGTATAGGTAAGATACTTTCTATTATAGTTATTATTATTTGTCTTTTAGGTACATATTTTGTTGCACCTTTAACAAAAATTATTGATACTAAAGGGGCTGCCGTTTCTGAAGACCCATTTGTTGTGTATGTTTCAGCAAGTGATACTTTCGGTGAATTAGCTGACTCTAAGTCAAATGGTCGTTCAGATACAAATATTTTAGCTATTGTTAATCCTAAAACAAATACAGTTGCTTTAATTTCAACACCTAGAGATTATTATGTAGAAATTCAGGCAGGTAAAAATATTGCTGCAGATTCATACGATAAACTTACTCACTGTGGTTTATACGGAAGTGGTGAACCGGCAGAACCAACAAGTCCTAGTGAATGGGGTTGGGGACAGGAAGTAACATGGAAACCGGGTTATCAGGTTTTAATGAACACATTATCTAATTTATACGGAATACAGATTAATGGTAAAGCTTTAACAACTGACAGTCCTGAATATCATTATCTCAGATTAAACTTTACAGGATTTTCTGAATTAATTGATGAATTAGGCGGAATAACTGTTAATGTTGAAGAAGGTTTCAGCACATATACTTATGCAAACTACACTGATAAAGATATGCAGACTAATAAATCAAAACGTAAGAAATATACTTTTACTAAGGGTAAAATGAAAATGGATGGAGCAACAGCTCTTACATATGCACGTGAGCGTCATTCATTTGCAAATGGTGATGTTCAGCGTAACAAAAATCAGATTTCAGTTATAAAAGCAATGACTGATAAAATGCTTTCAGTTTCAACTTTAACTAATTACAATAAAATTATTAATGCAATCGGTTCAAGTTTTACGACTGACATGGATTTAGGTTCTTTAGCAAATCTTCAATTAAAGAAACAGTTAAGTGCCGGTTACAATGGCTGGAACATTGTTTCATACAGTGTTAGTGGTTTAAATGACGGCTATAAACAGTGTACTTGGAACGGACAGAATCTATCTGTTTTGTCAATTGATGAAACTTCTGTTGCCAATGCTTCTTCTATCATAGAAAAAGTTTTAGGTGGAGAAGATTACGAAACTGTTCAGGCTTATGTAGACAGCTTGAATGCAGATAAAAAATAAAATTATATGTTGTTATATTACGACACTCATGGGGTCAAAATGTGATTTTGGCCCCAAAATTATGATTATAAATCAGGAAACAATTTAAGTTTTGTTAAACTAAAATTAACAAAGTTTATTAACTGTTTTCTATGATTATCCACCAACCATTAGGCGGAGTCATTACATATTATGCAAGGAGATGTATTATTATGAAAAAGATTATTCTTACAGGCGGTGGTACAGCAGGACATGTAACACCAAATATAGCATTAGTTCCTAAATTAAAAGAAGCCGGTTTTGACATTAAATATATCGGGTCTTATAACGGAATGGAAAAACAATTAGTCGAAAAAGAAGGTCTAAACTACGTAGGAATTTCTTCAGGTAAGTTAAGAAGATATTTCAGTTGGCAAAACTTTACTGATCCTTTCCGTGTAATTAAGGGATATTTTGAAGCTAGAAAAATTATTAAGAAATATAAACCGGACGTTGTATTTTCTAAAGGCGGATTTGTAACTGTTCCTGTTGTTATGGCAGCAAGTGCTTACAAAATTCCAACAATTATTCATGAGTCCGACATGACTCCCGGTTTAGCAAATAAAATAGCAATGCGTTACGCAACTAAGGTATGCCACACATTTCCTGAAACAGCTAAATTTCTTGGAGATAAAGCAGTATTTACAGGTTCTCCATTAAGAGAAGAATTGTTTAAAGGAAACAAAGTTAATGCTCTTAATATGTGTTCATTTACTACTGACAAACCTGTTTTATTAGTCGTAGGTGGAAGTCTTGGTGCCAAAAAAGTTAACGATGCAATTCGTGCTGCTTTACCACAATTACTTGAACATTTTCAGGTTGCTCACCTTTGCGGCAAAGGTAAACTTGACGAAAGCCTTGTAGGTACAAAAGGTTATGCACAATTTGAATACATAAGTGATGAAATGAAAGATTTCTTTGCTATGGCAGATATTATTGTATCCCGTGCCGGTTCAAATTCAATTTGCGAAATTGCAGCACTTAACAAACCAAGTGTTTTAATTCCATTGTCTGCAAATGCAAGTCGTGGCGACCAGATTTTAAATGCAAAATCATTTGAGAAGCAGGGATTCTGTGAAGTAATAGACGAAGATACAATGACAACTGATGTTCTTTTAGATACAATTAAGAAAGTTTATGACAACCGTGCTGATTACATTGAATCAATGCGTGTTTCCGGACTTTCTAATGGTGTAGACACTATTATTTCGTTAATCAAGGACGTTACTTTATAAATTAAAATACCAAATTTAAAAAGGCTTTCACCCACATGAGTTTGCTCATACGTTGGTGAAAGCCTTTTAATTCTGACATCATTATAATAAATCTTTTGCCTTGCTTATAATTTCATCGACAACAGCCTGGTCAACTTCATTTTGAACCCATTTGATATTTGCTGTATCGCCTTTATATCTTGGAATTATATGCATATGGAAATGGAATACAGTCTGACCTGCAATTTCACCATTATTCTGCAAAATATTAACTCCTTCGCATCCTGTAACTTCTTTTAATACAGTTGCTATTTTTTTAGCGAGTACAAATACTTTTGAAGCTGTTTCTTCTGAAAGTTCAAATACGTTTGCCGCATGCTCTTTTGGCAAAATAAGAACGTGTCCCTTTGTTGCAGGACTGGCATCAAAAATAACTCTAAAATCATCATCTTCATAAAGTGTATTTGTTTCAAATACGCCATTTGCTAATTTGCAAAAAATACAATCATCATTTACCATTGTCTTACACCTCTGTCTTTCTTTTATTTATGCAAAGGATTATTGCAAGCACTGCTCCGGCTATAAATCCACCTATATGTGCTACAAAATCCACTGTTTCCTGAAAACTTCCAAATATAAGAAGGAAAACAACAAATGCTATTCTTCCTATGCTGAATTTTCTTCCATCATCACGATTCATAATCATGAACACAATAAACGCTCCAAATATACCATATATTGCTCCTGAAGCTCCTGCGCTTACCGCATAATCCGCTATATAATAGTGATACACAACAGATGCTATACTTGCACAAAGTCCACTTACTAAGTAAATTCCTGCAAAATGTCTTTTTCCAATTTTAGTTTCCAATTCATTTCCTAAAACAGCCAACATAAACATATTATTAAGTAAGTGCTCTGCTCCAAAATGCAGAAACATAGATGTGAAAAGCCTGTAAAACTGACCATTCATAAGCACATCTTCATAATTGCTTGCGCCTATCTTTATCATATAATCAACATCTTCCGTGTTTCCAAATATTTGAGCAATTATAAATACAATTATATTTATCGCTACCAATAAAATTGTTATTATCGGAATCTTTTTCTTCTGTCTAAAATGGTCTGTTATGTCTACAATTTCTCCATTATTATCTCTTACCTTAACCTCATTCCAGTCATATTCATATTTTCCATCTGAGATGTCAGTCTTTTCAAGTTCACTTTCTACAATACTTCTTAATCCTTCAAAATCATCCGGCTGGTTTTCATAGATTAACAACTTTTTTGTATTTAAATCAGCTATCCAGAATTTCATGCCATGTTGCTGAAACCATTCTACATTTTCTTTTCTATCGGTGATAATTATATAAAACGCTTCAAAGCTTTTTCCACCGGTCAATAGAATTTTATTTTCCACCTCTTTTGTAGATTCCACAACCTCTTCATAATTAAGTGCATTCAATCCCCAATTTTTAACTATGACACAAAATTTTGCTTCGCCATCTTTAAATCTAAACATGCAATCTGCGGTAACAGTATTTCCTGAAATATTTTGATATCCCATTTTCTCTAATGTATGCGTTATTGTATGCTGAATCATAGAAACTCCTTACGCCAATTCTTTCTCCGCGCAATCAAGCGCTGCCTCTATTACCTTATCCATATCATAATATTTGTAATTTCCAAGTCTTCCACCAAAAATTACATTTTCTTCTTTATCTGCCAACTCTTTGTACTGTTCAAATAACTTTCCATTTGTTTCATCATTAATTGGATAATATGGTTCAATTCCCGGCTTCCATTCTGATGAATATTCCTTTGAAATAACCGTCTTTGGCTGATTTCCAAATTCAAAATGCTTGTGTTCAATAATTCTTGTGTAAGGTACTTCTCTTTCTGTATAGTTTACAACTGCATTCCCCTGATAATTATCAGTATCTAAAACTTCTGTTTCAAATCTTACAGTTCTATATTCAAGATGTCCTAATTTGAAATCAAAGTATTCATCAATCATACCTGTATATATTGTTTTTTCAGCAATATCAGGATGTAGTTTTTTAAATTCAAAGTAATCTACTCCAAGTTCTACCTGGCTTCCTTCTAACATTTTTTCAACAATTTCAGTATACCCACCAATAGGGATTCCCTGATATCTGTCGTTAAAATAATTATTGTCATAAATAAATCTAAGCGGAAGTCTCTTTATAATAAATGCCGGTAAATCCTTGCAATCTCTTCCCCACTGCTTTTCAGTGTATCCTTTTATTAATTTTTCATATACATCTGTTCCAACTAATGACAATGCCTGTTCCTCTAAATTCTTAGGCTCACTAATATTCAAATCCGCTTTCTGTTTTTCAATAATGGCCTTAGCTTCAGCCGGTGTTGCAATATTCCACAATTTACTAAATGTGTTCATATTAAATGGCAAATTATATAATTCATCTTTATATCTTGCCACAGGAGAATTTATGTAATTATTAAATTCTGCAAACTCATTAACATAGTTCCATATTTTCTTATTACTTGTATGAAAAATATGTGCACCATATTTATGAACATTAATATCTTCTATCTTTTCGCAATAAATATTTCCGGCAATATGGTTTCTTTTGTCGATTACAAGACACTTCTTCCCTGCCTTAGTTGCTTCATGGGCAAATACTGCTCCAAACAATCCTGCTCCTACTATTAAATAATCAAATTTCATTTTTCTTTCCTTTTCTTTTAATATATTTCTTTCAAATAATACCCTTGTTTGTATACTAATTTCCTAATATTACTTTTTTATTTTAACTCTTTCAAATACTCTTTAAATTTCAAACTCCTAAAGAACAATTATACAGCAGGTTAGGATATTAGTCGACAATTTTATCAGTGCAACTTTCCTATCTATTGAACCGCTGTTGTGCCTATGTTATACTATAAAGGTTGTATTTAGTACATTAGTACATAAACAACATAATACTATATGGAGATTAATATTATGAAAAAATTTTCGGAATTATTTATTAAGTACAAAGAAATTATTATGTACTTAATTATGGGTTTTGCAACTACTTTTATAAGCTGGGTTTCTTATTCAATTTTCACCTTCGTATTCTCAGCGTTCTCCGATGACACAAATGTATTACTTTCAAGTATTGTTTCATGGACAATTGCTGTTATATTTGCATATTTTACAAATAAAATATGGGTTTTTGAAAGTTACAGCTGGAAACCTTCTTTTGTCATTGCTGAATTTGGCAAATTTATTTCCGCTAGAATTTTCACCGGTATAATTGAGGTTTTTGGAACACCTCTCCTTGTAAAATTAGGTGTAAACGGAACAATTTTCGGTATAAAGGGAATGGTTAGCAAAGTTACAATAAGTGTTGTAGTTATTGTCTTAAATTACGTTTTAAGCAAACTTGTAATCTTTAAGAAAGAAGTTGAAAATTAAATACATATAAAAATGAGCATCAAAAGTGTATTTTATAATAATTTGATGGCAGGGTCAAAAGGTCTTTCACCCACTCATGATCAAGCTCATGTGGGCTTAAACCTTTTGACCTTGGCATCACAAATTTAATCTAATACACATTATGGTGCTCTTTTTTTACTCTTTGTTAAGCATTTGATAGCCCATGTTTATTTATTATCTACTTAAAAATGTTAATAATTTCGCAGGCTTCGTTTCAATTTAATATGTTTTTTCTTTTCAATTCTAAATTTTTTCATTTGCTCCCTAATGTAGGCAAATGTAGCATCCTCACCTTCACTGGCAAGCATTTTCAAAAGTTTTTCAATCTCATCCGATGTTTTTGGATGGATTGTTCTTTGACCATGTTTTGCATTAAAGTAATCTATAGGATCAGTTTCCTTATATAAACTTCCATTATAAATCTTACTTGCAGCAACTCTGTCACAAAACATTTCCACTACATAATTATAAGGCATTTCTACCGGATCATTTCTATGAGTAACATTACTATAGTCCATCCAATACTCAAAATGATGTTTATTTCTTCCTTTATGATGTAACCATGCGACAGAATACCCTTTATCAATTCGTTCACCTTCATTAGGGCTTTTTGTACCTGTATAGTATTTAACTCCAGGTATAAATTCTGTTGGTGAATATTTTGACAAGTCATGTCTTAACCCCTGCCAAAGTATCCCTGCTTTCTTACAATGTTTTATAACCATATGCCTATGTTTCGTTATTGTTCTTAAATGTCCAAAAAAATTGTTAACCACGCTCATTATTTAGATTCTCCATCAAGATTAATTTTAGGCAGATTATCGATTGCACTGTTACTACTATTTTCTGACTCTTTATAATCAGAATGTACACCCATAGCCTTCCATTTGCCATTGTATTTTATGCAATCAACTATATACTTCTTTTCATCTCCTGTGCTTGTCATTAATTTTACATTAACTACGCAATAATCTTCTATGGAATTTTTATTATCTACTTCACTTCCATACAGTTCCTTAGCTTTATCCAGATCTCCATGATATTTTACTTCTGCGCCTTTAACCACGAGATCATAATCCATCTCCTTTAAAAGACTCTTTACATAGTTCTTTGCAGCGTTTGTTGGTTTATGAGTACTTAAACTTGTGGTCGACTGAATAACAGCTACCACAGCAATCACTATAATAGCAACTACGATAAGACCTATTAAAACAGTTATTCCATTTTTCTTAGTTTTATCTTTCTTTTTTGACATTTATTCACTCTCTTATTTTTTATTATTTTATATTTTACTTTTTACCTTTTATGGCTTTCTTTATTAAGCCTGGTAAATAAGTAATTGCTTTTCCAATTTTAAAACTCGTACTATTTTCAATTTCTGCAATTCTAGCTTTGAGTCTTGAAACCTGAGCTTTCAAATTTTCTTTTGCAATCTTTAATTTTTCATTCTTTTCCCTTAGTCTGTCATTTTTATCTTTAAGTCTGTCATTTTTCAATCTTAGCTGATATCTTGAATTCTTTAATTTTCTAACTTCATTTATTGCCCCCTGATACTCGCACACCATAAATTCTATTGCTGTACTTTCCTTCATTCTCTGATATCTGTTATAATCTTTTTCATTATAATAAAACTCTTTATCTTCAGGATAATTCCATTCCTTAAACACTTCATTTTTATACTTATTGTAAAGTACTTCATATGATTCAAATTTAGTCTGAACACTTAAGAAATAAAAGCATGCACGCATTGCCTTGTTAAGAAAACTCTGTCTTACTTTATCAAATCCTGCTTCATCTTTAATTCTATCATAAGTTTTTTTATAAGCCTCATATACACATAATGGGGTCTTAGAATTTCCACCAATAAGGCTTGTTGATAAATTAATTCTATACTGAATTACGCTTTCTTTAATGTAAGTAAATGTGTTTGCATAGAAAAAAGCTGTCATTACAAAATAGTTATCATTCGCCCTTTGTATCTGCTGAAATTCAAGATTATTATCAGTAATTAATTCCCTTTTAAACATTTTATTCCATGGAACATTTGTTGAAAAATTAAACAATACATCTTCAACATCCTCTTTAAAAAACGGAGTTTTTTCAGGAATCATATCATATTTAATGTATACATTATTCTTCAAAATCTTGCTGGTTTCATTATCATAGTAATCAGCCGGGCAAATACATATATCCGCATCGTCTTCTACTATTTTGTCATACATTTTTTCCAACGCTTCCGGAAGAAAAATATCATCTGCATCCCAAAATACTAAATATTTTCCTGATGATTCTCTGAATCCGTAATTTCTTGCAGCACCTGCAAAACTGTTTTGCTGATGCAATACTTTAACTCTATCATCTGTCTTACTTATTTCTTCAAGAATCTCTCTTGTTTTGTCAGTAGAACCATCATCTACAAATATTATTTCTATATCTTTAAGAGATTGTCCTAAAATATATTCTGCAGTCTGTCTAATAAAGGCTTCTGAATTATACACCGGCACAATTACCGATACTTTAACTTCTTTTTCCATTTCGTTATCCCTCCGTTTGAAATGATTTTTATCATTCGTGATTATAGCACACAGGCTATCTTTTGTCATTAAAACGAATATTTCTTAAGGAAATGTTAAGTTGTAAAATAATATGTATTCGTTTATATTTAACGTGTAAACATAAAATTTAAAATAAAATATAATACTATCGTTTTCATTTGTTCAAAATCAGAAGATTTTAATATGTTATATTTTATTTTACACTATAAATACGGAGGATTTATGAATAAAAAGCAATTTATTTTAGGTTGTGCACTTTCAATATTAATTATTGTTGCAGTAATATCTGGCACTGTAAAATTACTGGAACCTAAACATACAGAACCTGCTTATAGCACTGATGTTTCCAATGAACCTTCTAATAATTTAGCCGAATCTACTACTGAAGAGCCAACAACAACCAATACTTTTACAATTGATTTAAGTTTTATTGGAGATTGTCTTTGCGCAACAGATGAAAATACATATTATGCAAATTGTTTTAATGACGTTGCTGATGAAAAGAAGCCTAAATATTTTCTTTCTAAAGTCAGTAACATTTTCCTTAATGACGATTTTACAATGGCTGATTGCGAAAATGTTTATTCAGATAGCAAGAATTTAAAAGTACGTGATAAGGGACAATATGCTGACCCCGGAATGAGAGCTTTTTGGTTTAAATCTGCTGCAAAAAATGCCGCAATTCTTTCTGCCGGCGGAATTGACGGTGTTTCGATTTCAAATAATCACATTAATGACTATGGCGAGCAGGGACATTCTGATACTAAGGCCGCACTTGATGCAGCCAATGTAAAATGGGGCGAAGAAGGCTCTAATATTTATTTTTCAAAAAATGGATTTAATATTGCAATTCTTTGTGTATCTATGTACAACTCTTACGCTGTAGATTCAATTAAAGAACTGCTTACAGAAGCATCAGAAAATTCTGATTACCAGATTATATATTTTCACGGAGGAGAAGAAGCTATACATGTACCTGAATCATGGAAAAAACAGGCCTGCCACGATTTAATCAATGCCGGAGCTGATTTGATAATGGGCGACCATCCTCACGTGTTGCAGCCAATGGAAAAATATAAAGGAGTTACAATTATTTACTCTCTTGGTAATTTTATTTTCGGTGGTAACAGGCATCCTGAAAACAGGACAATTATTTACACACATAAGCTTACAATAACCGATGGAGTTTTATCTAATCAGTCCGGTAAAATTATTCCCTGTTATGTATACACAGGCGACACAAATAACTGGCAGCCTGACATTATAACTAATAAGGCACAAAAGAAAAAAGTTATTAAATTTATGAAAGGAAAAGCTGATTTGCCATATTAATTTTTGGCAATGCATGACTTCTTTAATTCTTTCATCATATATTCAACCTGCATTTTTACGATATCTATATCAGATATGCTATATAACATTCTGGCACCGGCTGCATCTTCTATTTCATTAAATGCAGCCTGCCCATTGTTAAATATAAAATCTATTGCAGCAAAATCCATTGGTAACATTTGTGTAATTGTGTCTACATATTTTCTTTCAGTCTCATTTAAATCATATAAAGAAACATTTCCGCCCAGGCTATAATTACTTTTAAAGCTTTTTTCTGAGGTTCTTAAAACTGCTGCCACCACTTTATTCCCTATTATATATACTCTTACATCTTTTCCTAAATCTGTACAGCATTGTTGTTTTACAAATTTATCATTTTCAATTTTTTTAATTGCAATCTCTTCATCGTCATTTGAATTAATCATAAATACCTGACTTCCACCATGACCACTACAACTTTTTAACACATAAGGATATGAAATCAAATTGTTATTAACATTTACACCACTTATTAACATTAGTTTTTCATATTCCGTTGGCATAAATGGTACTTTTCCCTTTAGAAATTTATATGTTAAGCCTTTATTGTTTGCAATTCTTGTTACTTCAGACGAATTGAATACCCTGATTCCGATTTTTTCATACTCTTTTGAAATTATATAATCCCTGCTTCTGTTTATTACAAAATCAGGTTTTCCTAACTCCATTTTATGTTCTTTATAAATTTTATCTGTCAGTACTAGTTTTATATCTACACCAAAATCTGCAAAGGCTTCTTTATGCATTTCAACATACATTTTATTTTTCTGTGCATCGTTTTTTTCATAAATCATGTAACCTGTCATAATTAACAACTCCAAACCAGACTTTGTATTATAATTTGCACTTATCTATAACATATTCAATAATTGCATCAGCAACATTTATGCCTGTGCAATCACATATATTCTTAAAGTGTGCATTGGAATTCACTTCGCAAAAAATCGGTTCATCATTTTCTCCAAACATCAAATCAACTCCTGCAAAATCTAATCCTAGTGCCCTGCACACGTTTAATGCCATATCCTGTTGTTTTTGTGTTGGATTATACTGTTCCATTTTTCCACCATTGGTTATATTCGCTCTAAAGTCATCCTCGTTTAAACGCTTCATTGTCGCGACTACTTTATTTCCAACTACATTTAATCTCAAATCCTTACCTACTGAACTTTTTACAAATTCCTGCATTATGAATTCATTTCCATCTATTTTTTTTATTGTATCTATGGCTTCCTGATGATTGTTAACTTTATACACCTGTGCTCCAAACGAGCCTTTATTTGCTTTTATTATGAACGGAAATCCTAGGCTTCCTTCAACCTGCATTAAAAATGCATAATCTGAATATTCTTTTTCAAATGTCATTGGTGACATGAATGTTTTTGGCATCTTTATCTCTTCATTTTTTAAAGCAATAAATGTTAATGCTTTATCGTCGCAAACCTCAATTGCCCTTGCATTATTGAATACTTTTAATCCTGTTTTTTCCAATAATCTTGCTAATTTGTAATCCTTATCCCAAAATATTACAAAATCCGGCTTGTTATTCCAATCTACTTTCCCACTTTCTATTCCAAGAATTGATAGCAACCTGTCATTAGTCATTATTTTCAATTCACAATTCTGTTTTTTTGCTGCAATTACAAGCCATTGGTATATTTCATTAAATTTATCACTATTTAAATATCCGTTAACTACAAGCCATCCCTTCATTTTGTCCACCACCTCTTAATTATAATTTTGTACTATTATGCCTTTTTTTCTTATAAACGTAAAGAACGGTTAGGGCCCCCTTGCCTTAACCGTTCCGGACTGAAAAATATGTTAGTATACTTATGAACCCTAGGAGTGGTTCTATTTTACGATTCTTCGTAAAATCAAGTATTAGGTACTACGTGTTAAATTATATCAAATTTCTAAAATATATAAAGTATATTTTCAATGTTTTTATTGATATTTATTAATATTTTTCTTTTATTAAGCGATTTTATGTATATTTTTGTAAATAATCATGTGAGATATTAATTTTCTATTGTGATTTTTTAATTTATTTACTATTATTAAAATAGATTTTTTTACTTGAGGAGGGTTTTATGTCCGATAATAATAACAACGATAATAAATATTCAGATGTTTCATCTGACAATATTTCAACAAACAATTCTAACAATAACACTTCTTCTAACAAGCATATTGCTGAAATTATTACTATTGCACTTTTAGCTATAGTTTTAATTTTCTTTGTTGTTCAATGTTCCCGAAATAAAAACGAGTCATCATCAACTTCAGGAACAATCGCTGCAAGTTCAAGTTACTCCGGCACTACTGTTCCACCTGTTGTTGTTCAGAATGAAAGCGGTGACCAGACAGAAATTGCGGATTCAGAAATTAATTTTAGAAACATTAGTTTTGCATCATCCATGGATGAAATCAAAGCATTAGAGAGTAAGTCCGATGATACTTTAGATAATCCAGATGATTCATCATCAGCTGATGGATATACTTATCTTACATATTCATTTAATGGTAAAAATGACCCTACAGCATTCGGAACTGTAGCTAATGTTTCCGACGCTTCCGCATCTTTAGTTTATGTATTTAAAGATAACAAACTTATAGAAGTTCGCTGGCAATATGGAAAGTTAGATGCTTCAGCTTATGATTCAATTATCGCTGATGCTTCTTCCCAATTTGGTCCTGCTACTTACAGCAGAGAATATTCAAATGGATACAAAGAATCCTGGTGGAGAACTAAAGATGTATTAATTTCATTTTTGTATCAGGACTCAGGAATTTCAATTTACTATAAATCTTTTAACTAAATATTATATAGACAAACAAAAACCACATCAAATTGATGTGGTTTTTGTTTGTCTATAATGCCTTCTTAATTGCATCCATTAATTCATCATATGTTTCAAATGCAGGAAGTTCAGGATATTCTTTCTTTATTTCCTCTGTACTTCTAAATAAAAATCCCGCTTTACTTGCTTTAATCATTCCAAGGTCGTTGTGACTGTCACCGCTGGCAATTGTCTGATATCCGATTGACTGTAACGCTTTAACTGTTGTAAGTTTTGAATTTTCAATTCTCATCTTAAATCCTGTGATTTCACCATCTTCAGCAACTTCTAATGAATTACAGAAAATTGTAGGATATCCTAATTTTTTCATTAAAGGACCTGCAAACTGTGTAAATGTATCACTTATAATAATTACCTGAGTCATTGCTCTAAGTTCATCTAAAAATTCCTTAGCACCTGGCATAGGATCAATCTTTGCAATTGTATCCTGTATTTCTTTAAGACCTAATCCATGTTCTTTAAGAATGTTAATTCTATATTTCATAAGTTTATCGTAATCAGGCTCATCTCTTGTTGTTCTCTTAAGTTCAGGAATTCCTGTCTCCTCTGCAAATGCAATCCATATTTCAGGAACTAAAACTCCCTCTAAATCCAAACAAACAATGTTCATATCCATAATTTTATCCTCCAATTATTTTACTCAATTTTTTATTATAACAAATTCAACTTCAATTGTACATTTTGAAGTTATTTTTTTATTTAAACCCTCCCATAACTTAATTGACATGCCATTTTTGCAGTATTATCATATAAATTTATTTAAATATTATATATTTTAATATACATATAAATTTATGAAACGTATAAAAATAGTGTTTTAGGAAGTGATTTTTACCCTTATGGCAGAAAAAAACTTACAAACTACCTTAAATTAAAGTATCTCTGCTCTAGAACAGGAACGTCAATTTTTAGAAGTTCTTTGCAGAGACTATACTTCTGTGTATTACGCTGATTTATTAAATACGGATACGGATTAGGACTTTCTATTGGTAAGGAATTAGTTAATCTAATGAATGGAAGTATTGATGTCAGAATGAATGATTATATGTCTAAACCGATTGCTATCAATAAATTGCTGGGTATTCTTGCTAAGTATGGGAGAATCTGATGCGGCATTCGCTTCTTTTCTAACGCAATGAGTCCACATACAGTTCCATTCCGCTTCGCTACATCTCACTGATGCGGCATTCGTCTCTTCTTAATCGCAATGAGTCCACATACAGTTCCATTCCGCTTCGCTATATCTCACTGATGCGGCATTCGCCGCATCACCAAAAAAGGAACAGGTTCTTTCTGAAAGCAAGCTTTCTCTAGAACCTGTTCCTTTTTTGGTGTATGTGGACTCATTGCTTACGCACAAAAAAAGCACCATCCCCGTAGTTGCACTACAGAAACGGTACCCGCAAATGCGCGATCAGGGGCTCGAACCCTGGACACCCTGATTAAGAGTCAGGTGCTCTTCCAACTGAGCTAATCGCGCTTAGTATTTTTGACAACGATGATATTATAATTCATGATTATACAAAAATCAACCCCTTTTTTTTATTTTTTTATTATTATCTTCTTGTATTGATTATTTGTTACTGTTATACTTCAATTAATTGTTATTTTCAGTTTAAATATATGGAGGTTTCCTATGAATCAAAATAAATTTCAACCCGACAAAAAATTATTTACCCTATGCATCTATGCTCTTATTACTACAGTTGTAGCAGTATTTTTTATAAGATGTATTTGGAACTGGTCAGAAACTAAAAGTCTTCTTTTGGGTCTTTTATCCAGCCTCTCTCCATTTTTACTTGGTTTCTTTATTGCATACATAATGGGTAACCTTTCATCAAAGTTGGAGAATCGTTTTTTTACAAACACAATTCATATATCTAATGTTAAGGTACGTAAAATGGTTGCTTTAATATCCTCATACGTTATTGTTTTTGGTATGTTGATTTTAGCACTATTCTTTATTATACCTTCATTTATACAAAGTATTTCTGATATTGCTGGAAATATTTCTACAATATATCAGAATTTTATTAATTATATAGAAGAAATAAGTTCGAAATATCCTAACTCAACTGTCGAATATGTTCAGGCTGCAATTCAGGATGCCATGCCTAGCTACTTAGAAACATTTAAATCATGGGCTGCCAATTTAGCTCCTTCAATTGCCAATGCTTCCATTTCAATTGTTAGATGGGTATTAAATTTTATTGTTGCAATTATTGTTTCTATTTATATGTTACTTGATAAGGATATTCTTTCAAGAAGCTTTAAACGTATTGTTTATTCAATTTTTAGAAAAGAACGTGCAATCTATGTATGGAGCACTTTTAAGCATGCAAATGACATTTTCAGTGGATTTATTATTGGTAAAACTATTGATTCATTAATCATTGGTATAATATGCCTTTTAGGTATGAAGTTGTTTAATATTGGTTCATCATATGCAGTTATTGTTAGTATATTTGTTGGTCTTACAAATATGATTCCATATTTTGGTCCATTTATTGGTGCTATACCTAGCATTTTAGTGATATCCTTATCAGTGTCACCTAAGCAGGGACTCGCTTTCTTAATTTTTGTTATAATTTTACAACAGTTTGACGGAAATATTCTTGGTCCAAAGATTTTAGGTGACAAAACTGGTCTTCGCCCTATTTGGATTATTTTTGCAATTACAGTCGGAGGATGGATTGGTGGAATTGTCGGAATGTTTTTAGGCGTTCCTTGTGTTGCTGTTATTTCAAGCATTCTTGACGATATTGTTGAGCACAACTTAGAAAAGCAAAATGTTAATCTTCCTAAAATAAAGCATGAATCTAATTCAAAGAGTTTTACTGATTATTTAAAAATTATTTCGGACTTTATGAAGGTAAAAAAATAAGCATTTAATAACTTTTTAAATATTAAATCTTTAGCAAACTAATTTAAAAAGCTAAGCATTTTATAATGTATTTATACATAATCTAATTTTATTAAATACATTATTGACGCTTAGCTTTTTATTTTTATTATCTGTTTGCAATTAATTTATTAATATTATTACCCATTTTTGAAAATCTTTCTTCATACTCGGTCATAATATTCCCTTCATTCATTTTTTCATTGTTGTGTAAATCTCTTGTATATTCCACTATATTCCATCCTGCTTCAGGAATCTGTTCCAATGAAAAATCAAACAAATCATTATTATCTGTCTTAAATTCAACTACTCCATCTTTTTTTAATATATTGTCATATCTTTTGAAAAATTCTTTTGATGTAAGTCTTCTTTTTGCATGTCTGTCTTTTGGCCATGGATCGGAAAAATTTAAGTAAATTTTATCAATTTCTTCCTTATTAAATGTGTCTTCGATTTTTTCAGCATCCATTCTTATAAATTTTAAATTTGTAAGTTCTAATTCTTCCATTTTTTCTATTGCACGAATTAAAACACTTGAGAACTTTTCTATTCCAATGTAATTAATATCTGGATTCTGCTGCGCTAATGTTGTAATGAATTTACCTTTTCCCATTCCTATTTCAATTCTTATAGGATTATCATTTCCAAAAATTTCTTTCCATTTTCCTTTATTTAATTCTGGTTCATTAATTGTATATTCACTTTCTGCAATTGCTTCTCGTGAACCCGGTACATTTCTTAATCGCATTTTATCCTCCGAAAATTTAATTTTATAATTTACTTTTTCACTTAACTTATAATATTTTATAATAAAATGTTTATAAAATAAATAAACATTTTTCTTTTCTTAAGAATTTTTCTTTTTGTTGCATTTTATTTAAAAAGTGGTAGTCTATTTATGAGAATTTTATACATACTAATTAAACAAAGGAGGCTGCATATGGTAAATGATATTAATTCAATCATATCGGATTTAACTAAAATCGACAAAGCTTCTTCTCAGATTATGGAGAGCACCCGTAAGGAAAAAGAAGCTTACGCAAGCATGATTAAGCAAAAGACTAAAGAATTCGATGAACAACTTTCCAGCAGCATCGACAAGCAGGTAAACCAATTAAAAGAATCTTTACTTGTTGAAAATGAGCACGCTATTGATGACTTCAAGAAGGAAACAGAAGCCTCATTAAAAACTTTAGATTCTATGTACACTGCTAACAAAGATTTATGGATTGAGTCCATATTTAACCATATTGTAAAGGAGTGATTCTATGACAGGTGGAAATTTATTAGCTTACAGTGCTTTGACAACTAAAATCAAAGCCATGCATAGTAAATTACTAACAAACGAACAATACGAAGAACTTGCTCACTTTACTACTGTGGCAGATGCATTTGCATATCTGCAAAAGCTTCCTTATTATGAAGAACTTTTTGCAGATATTGACCCTTCTACAATTCACCGTGGACAGATTGAATGGTTACTTAATTTTTCAACATATTCTGATTTTTCTAAGATTTATTGTTTTGCTCAGAAAAGGCAGCGTAAATATCTCAATCTTTATTTTATGAGATATGAAATTCAGACGCTTAAAAGATATATGAGGGCAATGCTTGATCCTAGACAATCTACTTCTATTTCTGTAATCGAGAATGATTTTGAGAAGCATTCAAAGATTGACACTCAGAAGCTTTCCCAGACTACAACTATGGAAGAATTTATAAATTGTTTAAAGGGTACTATTTATTATGCACCACTTCTTAAGGTCAGCACTTTAGATAACGCTGCACTATTTGACTATGAAATGGGATTGGATTTATTCTATTTTGCTTCTATATGGAAAGCAAAAGATTCCTATTCTAAAAAAGAATGTGCATATATTACCGAATCATACGGTTCACGTATTGATCTTCTGAATATGTTATGGATTTACAGATGCAAATCTTACTATTCAGTTTCATCAGCTTCAATTTATACTTTTTTAATTCCTGTAAATTATAAATTAAAAAAATCAGAAATAAAAAATATAGTTGAAGCACCAACTATTGAGGATACTATTTCTTTAATATCAAAAACCAGATATGGAAAACACTTTGATTTCACAAGCAAAATGCCTTTTGAAGAGCAGTGTAATCATATTATGGATGAAATAATTTTTAAAGATTTTAAAGAATCTCCTTATTCATTAGCTGCAATAAACGGATATTTTCATATGAAAAACTCTGAATCAGCTAAAATTATTACTGCTCTTGAATGTATTCGTTATCAATACAGTCCGGAGAAGACATTACAATATATAAATGGAAAGGGGAGTGGTATCTAGTGATTGTACAAATGAGTTTTGTAACTCTTGCCGGACCTAAATCAGATATCGACAGAGTTATTGATACGTATTTATCAAAATACGAGATACAACTTGAAAATGCATTAGTAGAACTTAACTCATCAGGAAATTTACTTCCATACGTTGAAGCTAATCCATACAAAGATATTTTAGATAAGAGTCACGCTTTACTTGAATTAATGGATGAAAGCATTGCTAATTCTCCATTAACCGATATGAGTGTTGAAGAAGCTACTAATGTAATAAATAACATCGATGACCAAATCAAAGATTTAAAAGAAGAAATTAATACTCTCAATATAAGAAAAGATAAATTAAATGAAGATTATGATTGTATTTCTCCTTTTAAAAATTTAGAGTACGACTTAAAACAGGTTTTGGGAATGAATTACATCAAATACCGTTTTGGTCGTGTTCCTAGAGATATGTGGGACAGTTTCCAAACATTTATTAATCCTGATCTTGACGCTGTTTTTATTGATTGTCTTGTTGACAATGATTTTATATGGGGTGTTTATTTTGCTCCTGAAATATCAATAAAAAAAGTTGATGAATCATTTGAAGCTTTACATTTTGAACAGGTTAAAATTCCTGATAATTATTCAGGTACTCCTGCTCAGGCATGTATGAATATTGCAAAGTCAATTTCAGAAATTGATGAAAAAATAAGAACTGTAGAAAGTAGAATTTCAACTTTAGTTCAGGTAAATAAATCTCATGTTTTATCTGCCTGCAACAGAATAGAAATTGCATATGGAAATTTTGATGTAAGAAAACTTGCAGCATGTACACGTGATTCTAACATAGTTTTCCATATTCTTTGTGGATGGATGGCAACAAAGGATGCTCTTTCACTTCAGGCCGAGACAGAAAATGATCCTAATGTTGTTTGTATGATTGATAATAAAACTGATGAATCAAAGGTTCCACCTACAAAATTAAAAAATCCTAAATTTGCAAAACCATTTGAAATGTACGTTAAAATGTACGGTTTACCAAAATACGGCGAATTTGATCCTACTATTTTTGTAGCAATAACTTATTCACTTCTTTTTGGTGCAATGTTTGGTGATTTAGGACAGGGATTATGCATATTTGCCATAGGCTTAATTGTATACCTGATAAAGAAGATTCCTTTAGCCGCTATTTTATCAGCAGCAGGATTTACTTCCGCCATATTTGGATTATTATACGGAAGTATATTTGGATTTGAGGGTGTAATTCCTCAAATATGGGTTAATCCAAGAACAAGTAAAATGAATTTGCCTATAGTTGGTTCATTTAACACAGTTTTTGTAGCTGCCATATTATTTGGTGTATTCTTAATACTCATAACAATGATTATTAATATGGTAAATGCTTTCAAAAATAAAAAATATGCAGATTTACTTATAGGACCTAACGGTCTTACAGGTCTTATATTTTATGCATCGTTAATGGCTGTAGTTATTTTATACATGTCAGGACATTCTCTTCCAGGAACTATCGTTCTTGTAATAATGTTCGTCATTCCATTAATTCTAATTGCATTAAAGACACCTATAGTAAATCTTGTACAAAAGAACAAAAAGTTATTTCCTGAATCAGCAGCAATGTATTTTGTTGAAGGATTCTTTGAACTTTTTGAGATGTTGTTAAACTATTTTTCAAATACATTATCATTCCTTCGTGTCGGTGCGTTTGCAATCAGCCACGGTGCCATGATGGAAGTAGTTTTAACATTAGCAGGAGCTACAGACGGAGGTTCACCAAATATCTTAGTTTTAATTCTTGGTAACATTTTCGTATGTGGTATGGAAGGCCTTGTTGTAGCAATTCAGGGATTGCGTCTTGAATACTATGAATTATTTGGCCGTTTTTATTCAGGTTCCGGTAAGGAATTTAAACCTTATTCAAAAAATATTAAACACTAGGAGGACAAAAATATGTTATTAAAAGTCACATTATTTATCGCATTAACTTTATCAATTATCGTACCTATGGTAGCTTACTTTGTTGGTGAAAAGAGCAGAGGCCGCTTTAAAAAATCATTAGCAATAAACGTTGTTGGATTTTTCGGTTTATTAGTTTTATCAACTGTTGTTATGTTTGCTCAGACAGCAAGTGCTGCTGAAACAACTACTGCCGGCTTATCATTAGGTTCAGGTCTTGGATACATCGCAGCTGCATTAGCAGTTGGTAGCTCAGGTATTGGTGGTGGTATCGCAGTAGCAAGTGCATCAAGTGCTGCTCTTGGAGCAATTAGTGAAGATGGAAGCGTATTTGGTAAAGCACTTATCTTTGCAGGTCTTGCAGAAGGTATTGCTCTTTACGGATTAATTATCGCATTCATGATTTTAGGTGCATTATAAATCATACAACTTTAACACTTACACAGATAGGAGGAACAAATTATGAGAATGTTTCTCATTAGTGATAACGTGGACACTCTTACAGGAATGCGTCTTGCAGGAATTGATGGAGTTGTTGTTCACGAAAAGCAGGAAATTAAGCAGGCTTTAGACGAAGTTCTTTCTCAAAAAGATATTGGAATTATCTTAATGACAGAAAAGCTTGGAAAAGAAATTCCTGAGATTGTTGATGATATTAAATTAAACCGTACGTTTCCTTTGTTGCTGGAAATTCCTGACCGCCACGGTTCAGGCCGTCGTCCGGATTTCATTACAGCATATATTAATGAAGCTATCGGAATAAAAATATAGAAAGTGTGGGCTTAGCATGACAATAGAAGAAAAAATGGAACATTTTAAAAATGTCTCCCTGGATAATGCATCCGCTAAAAGTAATGATATACTAACAGCTTACAAACAGTCTCTTGATGAACAGTTTGAAAAACATAAAGAAACAGCACTTTTAGAATCTAAGTCCGTTGAAAGCGCAAAACTAAATGCGGTGAGACTTGAAGTTAAAAGAGAACTTTCAAAAGTTCAGGCTGAAGTTCGTAGAACTGTTACATTACACCAAAACAAGCTGAAATCTCAAATTTTTTCAGCAGTTGTTGAAAAATTGAACGCTTATAAGAAAACAGAAGAATATAAAAAGGAACTTATATCACAAATCAACAAAATATCTTCAGATTTTAATGATACTACAGTAGAATTTTATATTGATTCAAGTGACGAATCTTTATTATCTGATTTACAAAGTCATACAGGTGCCGATATTAAAATAAGCACTGTTCCTTTTATTGGTGGTTGTAAAGCTATTATTTCAGATAAAAATATGTTAGTTGACAATTCTTTTAAAACAAAGCTTGCTGAGGAGCAGGAAAAGTTTACGATTTCAATTTAGGAGGCAGCCAGATGGTAAAAACAGGAAAGATATACGGTATTAACGGTCCTGTAGTTTATATAAAAGGAAAGACCGATTTTCAGATGGGTGAAATGGTTTACGTAAGCGAAGAAAAACTTGTTGGCGAAATCATTGGTCTTACATCTGAAATGACTACCGTTCAGGTATACGAAGAAACTAGTGGTCTTAAACCGGGCGAATTAGTTTATGGAACTGGAACTGCAATCTTTGTTACTCTTGCACCAGGAATCTTAAACAATATTTTTGATGGTATTGAAAGACCTTTAAGTAAAATCAGAGAAAAATCAGGCGCATTCATCAGCCGTGGTGTTAGTGTTGATTCTCTTGATACAACAAAAAAATGGGATGTTCACGTTACAATTAAACCGGGTGATTATGTATCCGGTGGTACAGTTATAGCAGAAGTTCAGGAAACAAAAGCCATTTTACATAAATCAATGGTACCCCCTTATATTTCTGGAACAGTTATTAGCGTTGTAGATGATGGTCCTTATACAATAAACGAAACTATAGCAGTAATAAAGAAAGACAATGGTGAAGAATTAGAATTGACTCTTACTCAGAAATGGCCAATTCGTACACCTCGTCCTATTAATAAACGTTATCCTGCCAGCCAGCCACTTGTAACAGGTCAGAGAATTCTTGATACTCTCTTCCCTATTGCCAAAGGTGGTACAGCCGCTATTCCGGGTGGTTTTGGTACAGGAAAAACAATGACTCAGCATCAGATTGCAAAATGGGCAAATGCCGACATTATTATTTACATCGGATGTGGTGAACGTGGAAACGAAATGACACAGGTTCTTGATGAATTCTCAGAATTAGTAGATCCTCGTTCAGGAAATCCATTGATGGACAGAACAACATTAATTGCAAATACATCTAACATGCCTGTTGCTGCCAGAGAAGCTAGTATTTACACTGGTTTAACTCTTGCGGAATACTACAGAGATATGGGTTACGATGTTGCTATAATGGCCGATTCTACATCTAGATGGGCTGAAGCCTTAAGAGAACTTTCAGGCCGTTTGGAAGAAATGCCTGCAGAAGAAGGTTTCCCTGCATATCTTGCAAGCCGACTTTCAGCATTCTATGAAAGAGCGGGTTATATGGAAAACCTTAACGGAACAGAAGGTTCTGTTTCAATTATTGGAGCTGTTTCTCCTCAGGGTGGTGACTTCTCAGAACCTGTAACACAGAATACAAAACGTTTCGTTAGATGTTTCTGGGGACTTGATAAATCATTAGCTTATGCAAGGCACTTCCCTGCTATTCACTGGCTTACAAGTTATAGTGAATATGTAAATGATCTTGCAGACTGGTACAACACAAATGTAGGTCCTGATTTTGTAAACTGCAGAAACAGAATTTTAGCTATTTTAAATAAAGAAAGCGAATTGATGGAAATTGTAAAACTTATTGGTAGTGACGTACTTCCGGATGACCAAAAGCTTATTCTTGAAATAGCCAGAGTTATACGTTTAGGATTTTTACAGCAGAACGCATTCCATGCTGAAGATACATGTGTACCTCTTGAGAAGCAGTTAAAAATGATGCAACTTATCCTTTATTTAAATGATAAGGCTTTTGAGATTATTAATCTTGGAATTCCTGTATCAGTATTAAAGGAAAACAATATGTTTGAAAAAATTATTTCTATCAAATATGATGTTGCAAATAATGAACTTGAAAAATTTGATGATTATAAACATGAAATTGATGATTACTATGCATCAATCATGGCTAGACATGCATAAGGAGGTACCAAAATGGCAATAGAATATTTAGGTTTAAGCGAAATTAATGGTCCTCTTATTGCACTTGAAGGTGTAAAAGATGCGGCTTACGATGAAATAGTAGAATTTTCAATGAATGACGGTGCCGAGAAACGTCTCGGTCGTATTATTGAAATTTACAAAGATAAAGCAGTTATACAGGTATTTGAAGGTTCAGAAGGAATGTCCCTTTCAAATACACATACAAAATTAACAGGACACCCTATGGAAATAGCCTTATCACCTGATATTTTAGGAAGAACTTTCAACGGAATTGGCCAGCCTATTGATGGTCTTGGTCCAATCGTTGCTGAAGAAAAGAGAGATGTAAACGGAAAACCACTTAATCCGGTTTCCCGTGAATATCCAAGAAACTATATTAGAACAGGTATTTCAGCTATTGACGGTTTAACAACATTGATTAGAGGACAGAAACTTCCTATATTCTCCGGAAATGGTTTACCTCATGATCAGTTAGCTGCACAGATTGTTAATCAGTCATCTCTTGGTGATGATGTTGATGAAGAATTTGCAGTTGTCTTTGCTGCAATGGGTGTAAAACATGATGTTGCTGAATTTTTCCAGAAAACATTTGAAGAAAGCGGAGCTTCTGAACACGTTGTAATGTTCTTAAATTTGGCAAATGACCCTGTTGTAGAACGTTTGATAACCCCAAAGGTTGCTTTAACTGTTGCAGAATATCTTGCATACGAAAAAAATATGCATATCTTAGTTGTTTTAACTGATATGACATCATTTGCAGAAGCTATGCGTGAAGTTTCATCTTCAAAGGGTGAGATTCCTTCAAGAAAAGGTTATCCCGGATACTTATACAGTGAACTCGCAACTATATATGAAAGGGCAGGTATTGTTGAAGGAGCAAAAGGTAGCGTAACTCAAATTCCTATTCTTACAATGCCTAACGATGACATAACACATCCTATACCTGACTTAACAGGTTACATTACAGAAGGTCAGATAGTTTTAGATCGTTCATTAAACGGACAGTCACTCTATCCTCCAATTAATGTGTTACCTTCCCTTTCACGTTTGATGAAGGATGGTATTGGTAAAGGCTTTACAAGAGAAGATCATCAGGATGTTGCTAACCAGTTATTCTCATCTTACGCAAAAGTTGGTGATGCAAGAGCTTTAGCATCAGTAATTGGTGAAGATGAATTATCACCTACAGATAAAAGATATCTTGAATTTGGTAAAGCTTTTGAGCAGCAATTTGTTGGTCAGGGACCAAATGTAAATAGAACTATTGAAGAAACACTAGACTTAGGTTGGAAGTTATTACATCTTCTTCCTAAAGAAGAACTTGATAGAATTGATACAAAGATTCTTGAGAAATATTACGATAGTGTATCTTTAAATAATGACGAAGAAGATTCTGATTCACTTTAATTTTTCAAACAAGGAGGTTTTTTATGGATTTAAATGCAGTACCAACCAAAGGTAACTTAATAGCCGCAAAAAATTCTCTTGCTCTTGCGAAACAGGGCTTTGAACTTATGGACAAAAAACGTAATATTCTTGTTCGTGAAATTATGGATTTAAATGCTAAAGCTAAAGACATTCAGGACGATATTGATAAAACATTTACTGAAGCTTACACTGCTTTGGAAAGAGCAAATATCGAACTTGGAATCCAAAATGTTGAAATATTTGCATTTAATGTTCCTCTTGAACATGATGTAAAAATAAAAAGTCGAAGTATCATGGGAACTGAAATTCCTCTTGTTACTAATAACGAATCTGTTCATAATCCTGTTTACTCTTTTTATGGAACTACAGAGTCTCTAGACAAGGCAAAAACTTGTTTTGAAAAAGTAAAGGATTTAACAATCAGACTTTCGATGATTGAAAATTCAGCTTACCGACTTGCTTATAATATTAAGAAAACGCAAAAAAGAGCAAATGCTCTAAAGAATATAACAATTCCAACATATGAAGGACTTGTTAAAACAATTTCTAATGCGCTTGAAGAAAAAGAGCGAGAAGAATTTACAAGGCTTA
Organism: Eubacterium sp. LMAG:50; assembly: GCF_008680265.1. NCBI lineage: Bacteria > Bacillati > Bacillota > Clostridia > Eubacteriales > Eubacteriaceae > Eubacterium > Eubacterium sp. LMAG:50. The sequence goes on from NZ_NALP01000007.1 coordinate 455,986, forward strand.
AAGTAATAAAAGCTAGAGCTGACGCAAAATAAAAATTAATATTCATACATTAACACGTGAAAATAGGATATTTTCTATTTCCACGTGTTAATTATTTATAAGTTAGTTTTCACATTTAATTAATACTTTTTTCACATTTATAAATTAGAATTTACAATATAGGACATTTTATATTTATTAAGTTTTAATGAATTTTTTGTCTTTTATATTCATTTATTTTGCTGTATACTATATTATGATATTTAGGTTAATTAAACTAATTTTCCATTTATTAAACTATTATAGATTATAACCAACATCAAAATATAGGAGATTAAGAATGAAACGTATATTATCTATGGTCATGATGATTGTTATTACGGTAACATCATTTGGCTTTTGTTCATATAATAGTAACTCTGTTGTAAGTGCAGATACTGTTTTCTGGCCTAGTGGACCGGGATTAGTTGCCGAAACTGCCGTAATGATTGATGCCTCTACCGGTTCAGTACTTTTTGATAAAAAATGCCATCAGAAAATGTATCCAGCCAGTATCACTAAAATCATGACAGCATTACTTACCATTGAAAATTGTAATCTTGATGATACTGTTACATTTTCACAGAGCGCTATTGACACTCTTGAACCTGAAGCAGCCAATATTGGAGCTGTCGTTGGTGAAGAAATGAGTGTTAAAGATTGTTTATATGCATTAATGTTGCAATCCGCTAATGAAGTAGCCTCTGCTTTAGCAGAACATGTTAGCGGAAGTATTGAAGAATTTGCCAAATTAATGAATAAACGAGCTAAACAGGCTGGTGCAAATGATGCTCATTTTGCAAATGCATGTGGACTTTTTAATAAAAAACATTATGTAACCGCTTACGATATGGCAAAGATTATGCAGGCAGCATTACAATATCCGGTATTTAGAGAAATTATTAATTCCTCAAGTTATACACTACCTACAGATAACAAGCGAAAAGAACCTCTTACTATAAGTCAGCGTCATCAGATGGTTCAGCCATGGAATTCCTTCCATTATGACGGAATCATTGGTGGTAAGACCGGTTTTGTAAATGAATCCGGAACAACTTTAGTAACAAGTGCTCAAAGAGACGGCATGACTCTTATTACTGTTGTTCTTAATTCGCCTGGTACAAATTCCTATGTGGATACAACAGCTTTATTAGACTTTGGATTTAAGAATTTTAAATTGACAAATGTATCTGAAAATGATACTAGATTTGAAAACAAATCAACATTTACTAACAATTTTGATTCTATATTTAAAACTAAGCTTCACAGATTATCATTATCTAAAGATGCTGTAGTTGTACTTCCAAAAGATGCTAATTTTGCTGATACAACTTCTACTATTACTTTAAACGAGGATAGTTCTGACGACAACAATACCGTTGCTACGATTTCTTACTCATATGGAAATCATACAATTGGAACTGCTCCTGTTTTGTATAGTGAAGTGTCAAATAAAATAAGTGTTAATGCCACTGTTACTCCTGAAGAATCGACTACAGTTGACACAGAAACTTCTGTAGATTCTGAAAATTCAAATAATTCTTCAAAAGTTTCTGACAAAGACACAACTAAAAAGACAACTAAAAAAGAAACTGTATCAAAGTCTCACTTTAAATTTAGTTCAGCTATATTTAAAATTATAATTATTGCAGTAATTTTAGTTATTTTAGCAGTAATTATTATCTTCTTTAAGAAGAAAATGGACCATTTAAATGCAGTAAGAGCTTCAAAAAGAAGACGTAACCGTTAAAAATCAATGAATTGAAAGGATGGGTTTATATGAATTGGGTTGCACCTATTAAGGATTCTGAAACATTATCAAAATTTAAAGAGGCATTGAAAAACACAGACTATAAATATTACATTATGTTTGAAATTGGAGTTGGAACAGGTTTACAACTTCAGGACATTTTAAATTTCAAAAACAAAGATGTTACTGACAAAGATGAAATCACAGTTGAAATTGGAACAAAGAACATCAAAAATACTTTCAAAATTCCAGAAGATTTGAAGGCAATTATTAAAGATTATACTAAGGGAAAAAATCCTGAAGCATTCTTAATTAGAGGACATGCTTCATCTGATAAACCGGTTTCAAGAGAACAGGCTTATCGAGTTTTAAGATCTGTTGGTCACAAGATTGGCTTAACTTCAATCGGAGCACAGACAATGAGAAAAACTTTTGCTTGGAATTATTATCATGAAACAGGTGATATTTACTACTTACAGAACTTATTTAACCATGCATCACCTTCAATTACATATAGATATATTGGTGAAAAGCCAAATATCGAGATTGTATTGAAGAAAATGACACCACAGGAAAATGAACGTAGCAGATATTTCTTATATCTTAACGGAAGTGGTAAGAACAGATTGAATAATATTATTGATGCTCTTACAAATATTAGAGATAATTTTGATTCTCCTACAAATAACGATGCCTTCTACGGTAAAGTTGATTGCTTATTAAATGAACTTGATTCATTGATGGAGAATTACAACAATACAAAATAATAATAATAAAAAGGACATGTTAACGTTCCCGTCTACATGTCCTTTTTATTATTTGTCATCCAATTCTGATTTTATTTCATCTTCATCCCATATTTCTTCGATGACAATCTCACTATCTAACGATTTTTGTCTTCTCTCTCGTCTTTTTTCCCTAATGCTTTCCTGTTTTTCTCTAATACTTTCTGCTCCCTCTTCATCAGTACTCCTCATGATTTTAACAACAAAGAAACTATCTTCTTCCCGAGGTTTAACTTTTATTTTTCCTCGAACATATCCATGTTCCTGACACTCACCCAAACAATAATACATTTTTCCACTGTCTGAGAACCAATCTATAAGAACTTTTAATGGTTTATCACACACATTACATTTCATACTGCTTACATCCCTGTCAAAAAACATCTCATCTTTACTTAAAAATTCCCTTGAAATATATTTTGTATAAGTAGGAAATCTAACAAATACTTCTTCTTCCTTAATTCTAGGAGAATAAAAAGTATCAATTGAAAGCATTTCTTTTACTTTATCAAAATCCATTGCTTTCATTACTTTAGCAGTATACTCTGCATCACATATAGCTCTATGGAATTGTTCATCTTCTTTGATATTCAATTCTTCAACTGCATATGACAAAGTTCTCTTTATATGACCATCTTCATAACACAAACTGTACATTTTTTGCAAATCAACATAAAATAATGGAAATTCTAATATTCTTTCCATCCCATAATGTTTCATGTTCTTCTGCAATTCTGTCAAATCCATTGATCCCCATGTACAAAAGATATAGTCATCTCCGCACCAATTTAGAAAATTTCTTATCACTTTTCTAAAATCTTCACCCGAATTTAACTCTTCCATTGTCAAATGAGTAATTTCCTGGATTTTATAATGCAATCTTTTATAAACTCTAGGTTTTACAACCTGCTGAAATTCATCTACAACTTCTAAATCATCGTTTACTTTAACTGCACCTATTTCTATTATTTCAAATGGTATGTCAGGATGATTATTGTTTTTACCATAAGGATTCTGATTCCATTCCAAATCCATTACAATATAATCCATAATCTCGGTTTTATAACCTTTCCTTTAAATATCGTACTTTACAATTGTATTATAGCAATTGTAACATTTGAGTAATAGGGTATTACACGTACTTTACAATTATCTTATTATTTTAATTACTTGTCAATATGTATTACATTTATATTTTATTTATCTATTTGATTTAATTGTTTATTTTATTCTTAAAAAGTAATAATCTCCATTTTATAGTTTATTTGTTTCTTAATTTTATCCCATGTTTGGCAAAGAGACTTTCTTAAATATTTATTTAAAAATTTAATATTTATTTAAAAATTTATTTTCTTAAAATTTTGTGTTACCATCATTCCTGACAAATAATCAAATTCTGTTTTATTTAAATATTTATTTCCATAAACAATATATTATTCTAAAATAAAAAACCGAAAACTTTGACTACAAAGTTTTCGGTATAACATCCAGGCGTCGCTAAGAGGAGTCGAACCTCCGGCCTACCGCTTAGGAGGCGGTCGCTCTATCCAACTGAGCTATAGCGACATTTATAAAATTTTTCTGAATTTATCTTGTTTTTAAATATTTTAACTATTTCTTAGGAACAATTTTTTCCATTCCACCCATATATGGTCTTAAAACTTCAGGAATATTTACGCTTCCATCTGCATTAAGGTTATTTTCCAAAAATGCAATAAGCATACGAGGTGGTGCAACTACTGTATTGTTAAGAGTATGAGCAAAATAGTTTCCTTCTTTTCCTCTAATTCTTATAGAAAGTCTTCTTGCCTGAGCATCTCCTAAGTTAGAGCAACTACCAACTTCAAAATATTTCTTCTGTCTTGGTGACCAGGCTTCAACGTCAACTGATTTAACCTTAAGGTCTGCTAAATCTCCTGAGCAACACTCCAAAGTACGAACCGGAATATCCATGCTTCTAAATAAATCTACTGTGTTCTTCCAAAGTTTGTCATACCACATCATGCTATCTTCCGGCTTACAAATAACGATCATTTCCTGTTTTTCAAACTGATGAATTCTGTAAACACCTCTCTCTTCGATACCGTGAGCACCTTTTTCTTTACGGAAACATGGTGAATAACTTGTAAGTGTGTAAGGAAGATCTTCTTCATTTGTATGTGTTCCAATAAATTTACCAATCATTGAATGTTCACTTGTACCGATTAAGTAAAGATCCTCTCCCTCAATCTTGTACATCATCTGATCCATTTCATCAAAACTCATAACACCTGTTACAACATTACTTCTAATCATAAAAGGAGGTACGCAATAAGTAAATCCTCTATCAATCATAAAGTCTCTTGCATATGAAATAACTGCTGAATGAAGTCTTGCAATGTCTCCCATAAGATAATAGAATCCATTTCCTGCAACCTTTCTTGCAGCGTCTAAATCAATACCATTAAATTTTTCCATGATATCTGTATGATATGGAACTTCAAAATCAGGAACTACTGGTTCACCAAATCTTTCAATCTCAACATTTTCACTATCATCTTTTCCGATAGGAACTGATTTATCAATAATATTTGGAATAACCATCATTCTCTTCTTGATTTCTTCTTCTGTTGTTTTCTCTTCATCTGTAAGTTCATCAATTCTTGCATTACCTGCAGCAACTTTAGCTTTAACTTCTTCAGCTTCATCTTTCTTTCCATCTTTCATTAATCCACCAATTAATTTTGAAAGACTATTCTTTTCAGCACGAAGTGCTTCAACTTCCTGCTTTATTTTACGATTCTTTTCGTCTAATTCAATAACTTCATCTACTAATGGAAGTTTATGATCCTGAAATTTATTTTTAATATTCTGTTTTACAACTTCCGGGTTGTCTCTGACAAATTTAATATCTAACATTTCTTTTCTCCCTTTGCATAAAAATTTTTACTTTTACACGCCATTTCGATTATAACCCCAACACCCTATTTTTGCAAGTTTTCTGTACAATTCGTCGATTTTTCTTTTACTTTTTTATACCTATTTGTTATGCTTATATTATAGTTATTTTAGACAATATATTATGTTACTTCTAGTAAATTTTTATGCATTATGGTATAATAACCTTCAAATAAATAATTTAATTTTTTATTAAATATGAAATCGAATGAACTTTATTTATTTTCTATAAATGTTTCTGACGATTAATCACTATCCAGATATTTTAGTAATACATTTTATATGAGGAGATTTATTATGGAATTACAATTGATGAATGAAAGACGTCATAATAAAATATACAACGACGAAAGTTATACATACAAAATTTTTAATATTGATTACGACAAGAAAGATGTTTTTCAAGAAGCATTTATTACTTCTAAGGTTGAAGAACTTGATGCACACGCTCCTTTTATTGACTCTGTTTATAAAAAATACGGACAGTGGTGTATCAAATTTGATTTAATTAAAGGTGAATCTCTTTTTTCACTTATTAATAATAATCCTGAAAATATTGAAGAATATATTAATAAATTAGTTACTATACAGACTTCTATTCATACTAATTTTTGTACTGCTATTCCAAGACAAAAAGCAAAATTACAATATGGAATTAAGAATTCAGGTTTAGATGAATCAACTCAATTTGATTTACTAGAAATGCTTGATTCATCACCAAAGCATAAAAAATTATGCCATGGAAATCTTACTCCACACAATATTATTATCTCAGGTGATGATTATTGCGTTTTAGATTGGAATCATGCATCTCAGGGAAACGCCAGTGCTGATATTGCACGTACTTATATTTGGTTTAAAATAAATATGCCTGAATATGCTGAATTATATTTAGATTCATTTTGTAATATGACAGGAACAACTAAACGTTATGTAAACCAATGGCTTCCAATTGTTGCAGCTGCAAGAATTTATAAAGATAATCCTGAAGAATTTGATATTTTAAAATCAATGATAAAAGTAAATGAATATTAATATAAGTACGAGTATTAATTTAATTACTAATAGTTTTTATTAATATAAGCATTGTATTTATTAATAATTATTAACTTTTCGTGTTATTTATTAATTACTCTTAGATTTTTATCCATAATTATTAATAAACATATTACCAATATTCTTATATTAACCACAATTGATGTTGAATTTTTTATTAAATTCAATTTCATAAATAGGGTCATGCCCTAAAAAAAATGAGATTAGTCTATATTTTAACTAATCTCATTTTTATTATTTTTGATTATTATATTTATCTAACTTACTCTCTAATATTAAACTATGATGTTAACCTTTATTATGAATTCATTGCTTTTTCTAATGCTTCTTTTTCTTCTTCTCCTAATGTAGCGTAAGCTTCACCTTTAATTATTTCTTTGATATATGTGTAACTTCCTTCTCTTCCATGCATTGTATTCAAGATAAATCCGGTATTTTCACTATCTAGCATACATAATGCAAAGCTTAAGTTTCCGCCCATTTCTTTAAATGCATTATATTTTACAATTCCTAACTTCTGGAACACTGAATTTATTCTATGAACAGATTCTTCTACTTTAATCATTGTCTTTTGATGTTCTACATTTATTTTTTCAATCTGTTTAAAACTCTCTCTTATTGCTCCATCAAGATTTTCTGCATTTTTTCCTTTCATAAACTTATCATATTTTTTCATTAACTTATTTAATTTCATACTTTGCTTAATGTATAAAATAAGAAAAATCAAAAACATTACTACAACTGTAATAATATATGTATATGCACTGCTAAATATTTCCTGTATCATTTTCTTTCTCCTTTATTTTTCATTTTTACATTATAAGACTGTTTTATTAATTTGTATATATTAATATTTTGCAAATTTACTCATGAATTCCACTGAATAATTCTATCAGTCTTTCTAATTCTTCACTTGAATAGTATTCTATTTCAATTTTTCCTTTACCGTTCTTTTTTGGATTAATTGAAACTTTAGTTCCCATTACTTCTTTTAATCTATCCTGAATCTGATCATAAACAGCCTTATCAACAGGTGGAATTTCCATTCTTATTTGCTTTGGTTTAAGTATATTTTTTACCAATTTTTCTGTTTCTCTTACACTTAATCCCTTTTCAATTACAGTTCTTGCTGTATCTATCTGCAATTCTTCATGTTCAATTGCAAGTAATGCTCTTGCATGTCCCATAGACAACTCCTGATTAATAATCATCTCTTGGACATCTTCTGCTAATTTTAATAAGCGCATTGAATTTGCAATTGCAGCTCTACTTTTTGACATCTTTTTAGCAAGTTCATCCTGTTTTAAGTTATATTCGTTAATAAGACTCTTATATGCAATTGCTTCTTCTATTGGATTTAAATCTTTACGCTGTATATTTTCTATTAAAGCAATTTCCATTACTTCCTGAGGTGTATATTCTTTTATTACAACCGGTAATTCCTTTAAACCAGCTATTTTAGCTGCTCTCCATCTTCTTTCACCAGCTATAATTTCATAATAATCTTCTTTTTTCTGAACAATTATTGGTTGAATAAGTCCATGAATCTTTATAGATTCAGCTAATTCCTCTAATGCATCTTTATCAAAATTTTTTCTTGGCTGTTCTCTATTTGGTTCAATATCATTAATATTAACTAACGTATCCTGAGGTACCTTTACCTCTTTTACAACTTCCTTTACAACCTCTTTTACCACAACTTCTTTTTCTTTATCTTCATTTTTCTTTGGTTTGATGGCTGCACCATAATTGGGTATCATTGATTCTAATCCATTTCCCAATCCGCCTTTTTTTGGTCTTGGCATAATATTCTCCTTTATACTTCTTATTTATATTTAGTTTACATAACTTTTTTAGTTTATTTTATATATGAAAATTTAATAATTATTTTTTTAAATGCATATTTTTAACTCGTTTTTTCTAAAATCCCTGCATATCCATATATAAATATGTATTTTTTTTTTATTATTTATACTATTTTACAAGTCATACGTCATTTATTTAAGCAATTATAAATTTTTAATTTTTATTTACTACTTATCTATTTTTATTATTTTTATTTACTACTTATCTATTTTTATTATTTTTAATTACTTCTTTTGCTAAATTCATATAGGCTACAGATCCTGCTGATTTGGCATCATACATATGTATAGGAAGCCCATAACTAGGTGCTTCTGCCAATCTTACATTTCTCGGAATAATTGTTTTATATATATTTAAATGCATATTTTCTTTTACATTATCTACAACCTGGTTAGATAAATTTGTTCTAGCATCATACATCGTAAATACTATACCTTCAATTTCTAATACCGGGTTAATTCTTTCCTGAATTAAATTTATAGTATAGATTAACTGTGAAAGTCCTTCTAAAGCATAATATTCACATTGGATTGGAACTATAACCGAATCAGCTGCAACTAAAGCATTAACTGTTAATACATTTAATGATGGAGGACAATCTATAATTATATAATCATATAAGTCTTTTACTCCTTCTAATGCTTTTTTTAGTATAAATTCTCTTTCATCCACTCCTATTAAGTCTATTTCTGCTCCTGATAGGTTTACATTTGATGGCAAAACATTTAAATTATCTACAATACTACTTGTCAAGCACTCTGATAACCTACATTCTCCAATAAACATATCGTAAACTGTCTTTTCTAGTTCCTGTTTTATAATACCGACCCCACTTGTAGCATTTCCCTGTGGATCAATATCAACTAAAAGTACTTTTTTACCTCTTTCTGCTATACATGCAGACAAATTTATAGCTGTAGTTGTCTTACCAACTCCACCTTTTTGGTTTGCAATTGCAATTATTTTTCCCATTTCAATACCTTTCTATATTTCAAGTAATTTAATTCATGTTTTTAACAAATATTATTGTATCATAGTTCCTTTTTCAAATCTATATTAATGTTTCACGTGAAATATTAATTTTTTATTAAACTTTCTGAATTTCTGAACTATTTATAAATACATAATATTGTTTTAGATATTTCATTTCTATTTTATTTAATTATTTTATTGCTAATAATAAAAATTAGCAGATATATACTACAAATAATATAACTATTTTTTATTATTACTATTACATAAGTAATATATATTCTATATTACTTATAAAACGATTAATTTTACAAATATAATTATTTAATTTATAAGATTTAATGTATTCTATTTATTTATATAGTTTATTTTAAATATGTAATTTATTCTATTTATGTAATTAATTTTATTTACTGAAGTTAATGTACTTTATCTATTTTTATTTTTATAATTTAATGTAGTTTATCTATTTATATTAAATTATATATATTTTATCTATTTATTAAATGTATAGTAAAAATTTTTGTTTCTACTTAACTTTATATAATTAACTTATTATTAATTATATAATTTTAATATATTCACTTAGAAACTATAATTGTTTCACGTGAAACAACTATAAATAAATATATATATATTTATATTTATTTACTTTTATTTTTATCTTATATGAATTATGTTATTAATATTTTACTAATGTTTCACGTGAAACATTACTTAATTACTAAATTAATATTTGTTTTAATAATGATATTCTATAATTACATAAAAGCAAGCACTTATATAGGTAAATATATATTGTTTTTAATTATTTTCAATTTATAATTAATTGATTATTTAAGTTAATTTATCTAGTTTTCAATAAAAAGAGGAATGTTTCACGTGAAACATTCCTTCTTTTAACTACTTACTTATTTCTTTTAAACAAACATTTATTTCTGATATTTCTTTATCTATTTTTTTTATATTTTCAGCTAATTCATTGTTAATTTGTGCTATAGTAACAATCTTGGTTCCTAATTCCTTTATTTCATGCTGATTAAATGTATTTGTTTCTCTAAATTTAGGTGAAAATATTTCTAAAGCTTCATCTGATATACTTTTCATTCTCTCTATAATAATATTTGTCTCTATTATTTTCTGCCTATTACTATTATATTTAGAAACGCATTTTTTTCTCTCATCTGTCAGCTTTTTAATTCTGTTTTCTAAATATTCTTTAGTTTTTTTCATATTTTACTCCTAACAACTAAATAATTAGCCTATATCTGTATTTGTAATTACATAGATACATTTAACCAATATACATAAACTTATATTATAGGTTCTTTTGAAGGTAACCCTGGTTTTCTAGGATATTTTTTAGGTGTGTTTTTTATTTTCTTGATATTAATAATTTTTCTCTTTATATCTGTATCAGGTAAATTAAAATCAACAATTTCCTCTATTTCTCCACCTAATACTTTAATTGCATTTTTTCCAATATTAATTTCATTCATGCATCCATCAGCTTTGTAACAAATAAAGTAGCCATTTAATTTAATGAATGGAATACAATATTCTGAAAGTGTTGATATATTAGCTACTGCTCTTGATACACATAAATCATATTTTTCTCTGTAATTAGAATTTTTTCCTAAATCTTCAGCTCTACCATGAACCAATTCAATTTTATCCAATCCAAGTTTATTTGTTACTTCATTCAAAAAGAGAAGTCTTTTATTTAAAGAGTCCATTAGAGTAATTTTCAAATTTGGAAACATAATTTTAATAGGTATTCCGGGAAATCCTGCACCGGTTCCAACATCAATCAGACTTTCATCTCCATTTAATTTAATACTTTTAACTAAAGATAAACTATCAACAAAATGCTTTTCAATAACCTCTTCAAACTCTGTAATGCCTGTTAAATTCATTACCTTATTTTTTTCAACCAACATTTCATAATATTTAAGAAATTGACAACATTGTTCTTCACTAATATTTATATCTAATTTTTCAATATGATTTCTTATAAATTCAATTTTATCCATATATACCTACTTTTTATTTATTTTTATGCTGTTCCATATATATAAGAAGAACTGAAATATCAGCTGGTGAAACACCTGATATTCTAGACGCCTGTCCTATGTTTATAGGTTTATACAATGTAAGTTTCTGAACTGCTTCTTTTCTTAAGCTTGATACCAATGTATAGTCAAAATTTTCAGGTATTTTTTTATTTTCCAACTTTTTAAATTGAGCAACCTGCTTCATTTGTCTTGAAATATAACCATCATATTTAATATTTATATTTATTTGTTCAACAATATCTTCAGGTAAGTCTTTCTTTTCATCGTCAAAATGACTTATTTTTTGATAATCCAATTCAGGTCTTCTTATTAATTCAGCTAATGTTGTTCCTGTCTTAAGTGGAGTACTGCCAACAGATACTAAAAATTCCTGAACTTTTTTGTTAGCACCTATCGCATATTTATTTAATCTCTCTATTTCTTCTTTAATTACTTTCTCTTTATAGCAAACATAATCATATCTTTCTTTTGAAATCAATCCAATTTCATATCCAATCTTTGATAATCTAAGATCGGCATTATCCTGTCTTAATAATAATCTGTATTCTGCTCTTGAAGTCATCATTCTATAAGGTTCGTGACTTTCCTTTGTAACTAAATCATCAATTAATACTCCAATATATGCTTGTGATCTATCAAGAACCAGCATTTCTTTTCCCTGAACTTTTCTTGCAGCATTAATTCCGGCAATTATTCCTTGTGCTGCAGCTTCTTCATATCCTGAACTTCCATTAAACTGACCTGCACTAAATAATCCTGAAATATTCTTAAACTCAAGACTTGGCAATAATTGTCCATATTCTATACAATCATATTCTATTGCATATGCATTACGTACAATTTTAACATTTTCAAGTCCCGGAACTGTTTTGTACATAGCATACTGAACATCCTCAGGTAATGATGATGACATTCCACCCAAGTACATTTCATTTGTATACATTCCTTCCGGTTCTATAAAAACCTGATGTCTGTTTTTATCTGCAAATTTTACAACTTTATCTTCTATTGAAGGGCAATATCTAGGTCCCGTACCTTCAATCATTCCTGAAAATAATGGGGATCTGTTAATATTATCCCTTATAATCTTATGAGTTTCTTCATTTGTATATGTTAGCCAGCATGAAATCTGTTCTTTTTGTACACTTTCAGAATCTGTTTCGAATGAAAAAGGAACTACCTTTTTATCACCAAACTGTTCTTCCATTTTACTAAAATCTATAGAACGTTTATCTACTCTTGCCGGAGTACCTGTTTTAAATCTACGCATTTTTATGCCATTCTTAATTAAAGAATCAGTTAATAAATTTGCAGCCATAAGACCGTTTGGTCCTGTATATTGGCAAATATCTCCGTATATACATTTTGCTTTTAAATAAACTCCTGTAGCCAAAACAACTGCTTTTGCATAATAAACTGCACCTGATGCTGTTTTTACTCCTGTTATTTTTCCATCTTCAACTAAAATTTCTGCAACTTCAGCCTGTCTTATTGTTAAATTATCTGTATTTTCAAGAGTTTTTCTCATTTCTCTTGTATATTCCTGTTTATCAGCCTGCGCTCTTAATGAATGAACTGCAGGTCCTTTGGATTTATTTAACATCTTAGATTGGATAAATGTTTTATCTATATTTTTTCCCATTTCTCCACCAAGAGCATCTATTTCTCTTACTAAATGTCCTTTAGAAGTTCCACCTATATTAGGGTTACATGGCATTAAAGCTATGCTATCTACGCTTACTGTAAATACAATAGTATTATTTCCTAATCTTGCAGACGCAAGTGCCGCCTCGCATCCTGCATGTCCCGCTCCTATAATTACTACATCATATTTTTCTTCTACATGTGCCATTTTATTTTCCTCTCCAAATAGAACTTTTATTATTTTCCCATACAAAACTTACTAAATATCTCATTTACAAGGTCATCTTCTACGCTCTCACCAATAATTTGTCCTAAATATGTGTATGCATCCATTAAATCAATAGAATAAAAATCTTCAGGCATATCATTCTCTACTGATTTTATAACCTCTTCAATACTATTCTTTGCATTAATAAGTGATTCTTTTTGTCTTGCATTTGTAATATACAATTCATCATTATATTTAACTTTTCCTTCATAAAATAAATCTCTTATTTTATTTTCTAATTCATCTAACCCATCTCCTGTTTTTGCAGAAAATGTAATTACAGGTTTATTGTCAAATTCAGAAACATTCTTTTCGTTTATAATTGTTCCTAAATCAGATTTATTAAGTAAAACAATTGCCTGTTTATCTTTTATCAAATTAATAATTTCTTTATCATTTTCATCTAATTCTTTCGATGCATCTGCTACAAATATAACTAAATCACTTTTTTCAGCAAGTTCTTTTGCCTTATTTACACCGATTTGCTCAACTACATCTTCAGAATCTCTAATGCCCGCAGTATCAATTAAATTAAGAAAGACACCATTTAAATTAATGCTTTCTTCTAGAGTATCTCTTGTAGTTCCTTCTATATCAGTAACAATTGCTCTTTCTTCCCCAAGAAGTAAGTTCAATAAAGAAGATTTTCCTGCATTTGGCTTGCCTAAAATTACAGTCTTAACTCCTTCTTTAACAATTCTTCCATTATCAAAATTGTTAATTAATCTTGAAAGTTCACCATTAACCTCTTCAAGAATCTTACTTAATTTATCTGAATATCCATCAATGCTTATATGCTCAGGGTCATCAAGTGCTGATTCTATAAAAGCTATATTATAAATAATTTTTTTTCTTAAGCTTTTGATTTTTTCAGAAACTCTTCCATTTAACTGCTCTATTGAACTTGATAAAGCAAATTCATTTTTTGCATTTATTACATCCATGACTGCCTCTGCCTGAGACAAATCCATTCTTCCGTTTAAGAAAGCTCTTTTTGTAAATTCACCCGGCTCAGCTGTTCTTGCACCATTTTTTAATACAATTTCCAATATCTTTCTAATAACTATCATTCCACCATGACAATTAATTTCAACTACATCTTCTCCTGTATATGAATGTGGTCCATTCATAACTGAAACCAGTACTTCATCAATTACTTTATCATTATCAACTATATGCCCATAGTTAATTGTATGTGATTTTACATTAACTAATTTTTTATCACTATTTACTGATTTAAATATTTTATCTACAATTTCAACTGCTTCATCACCACTTACTCTTATTATTCCTATTCCGGAATTACCTGATGCTGTTGCAATTGCTGCTATTGTATCAACCACTTTCATCTCATTACCAAGCCTTTCAAATTAATCAACTTTTTGTCATTAATTTTTCTTTACTCAAGATGTGCAAATTAACTACACATAATAAGCCATAATAATTTAGTATAACACATATTTTTCAAAAAGAAAACGTAGCAGTTATAACTGCTACGTTTACCTATGTTATATTTTATTATCTTTTTAAGATTACAACAACATGTCTGTATGGTTCTTCACCTTCACTCTTTGTTGTAACATATTTATCATTCTGTAATGCTGAATGAATAATTCTTCTTTCATATGGATTCATTGGCTCAAGAGATACCGGTTTCTTAATTCTCTTAACCTTAAATGCAATGTTTTTAGCAAGATTTTCAAGAGTAGCTTTTCTACGTTCTCTGTAGTTTTCTGTATCTAATTTTACTCTTAAATATTTTTCGCTTTCTTTATTAATAACGAGACTTACAAGATACTGTAATGAATCAAGAGTCTGCCCTCTTTTTCCAATAAGTATTCCCATATCATCTCCTACTAAATCAATATTTACAACACCATCTTCTTCGTTGATATCCATATTAATTTTTACAGTTAATTCCATTGCTTCAAAAACTTTTCCTAAAAATTCTCTTGCAATGTCTTCAATTGACTGATTTTTTCTAGCTTTAATGACTGCAGGCTTACTTCCTATTCCTAAGATTCCGTTACTGCCTTTGCTAATAACTTCATACTCTAACTTATCAGTTGTTGTTCCTAAATCAACACATGCATTAGTTAAAGCATCATCGATATTCTTTCCTGTATATTCCTTAAAATCCAACACTTTCACCTCTATTTTTTGTTTCTTTCATTAAAGTCATTTACCATATTTACTCTAGAACCAATGCTACCGTTCTTTTTCTTCATATTTTTCATTTTAGCTTCTTCAATTATCTTTTCTTTTTCTGCAAAAGATTTAGTTGAATTTGCTTTGCTTGAAACTGACTTTGTATTTGTAGATGCAGCCTTTAATACCTGTTCTCTATAAACACCGTTTTTCTCATTTCTAGCAATTCTTTTCTGCTCAGCTTTTTCTTTATTCTTTTCAATAATTTCGTTAACATCCATTTTCTTTAAATGCATATTAATAAATATCTGCTGAATCATCATAGCTGCTGAACTTGTTACCCAATAAATACCAATACCTGATGCAAACATATAACACATATAAACTGACATCAATGGCATCATAATATTCATCATTTTCATTGAACCGGCCATTGGATTATCCTGTGTATTTGTTGCTGCACTATTTAATTTCATTGATAATGTAACACTTAAGAACTGAGTTAAACCAGCTAATACAGGAATTAACAATACTAAAATAATAGGTAATCCTGCTTTAAGCATCTGTGATGGTGAATCACTTAAGTTATAACAAAAGAAATTGTTAATATTATGAATATGATCATAAGCTTTATCAACTACTGAACTATCAATAGTATCAACTAATTTACTTAAACTAAATCCATCAACTTTTAATGTTGCTCTGTTGTATCCTGACATAACATCAATACAATTATTAACCTGCTGTGTTGTTAAATCAGAAAATGAATCTACTTTATAAGTAAAGAATTCTTTAATCTGACTTCCATTCATATTTTGTAATATTGTCAAATAATAATCTTTAACAGAACTTACATATGCCGGAATATTCATAATAACTCTATATAAAGCTAAGATAATAGGCATCTGAATAAGTAACTGTAAACAACTTCCTGTAGGTGAAACACCATACTTATCATATACAGCCTTAATTTCTTCCTGCTGTGCAAGCTGTGATGCCTGATCAACTTTATTTTTATATTTTTTCTGAATTGCCTGAATTTCCGGATTCATTACTGAATTCAATTTTGAAAATTTCTGTTGCTTAATTGTACTTGGAAGCATTAACATTCTAATTACTACTGTAAAAACAATAATACATAATCCAATACTTTCAATTCCTATAGAAGAAAAAATAAAGTAAATTGCTTCAAGTATTTTTCCTAATATCCAAGCAAATGGCATTAATATACCACTCTGCTGTGTAGCTAATAATAATTCCAATTATTCCTCCTTAAGGCACAGGATCATAGCCCCCTTTAGAGAAATGGTTACACCTTAAAATTCTCTTTATGGCTAAAAACGATCCTTTTAAAGGTCCATATTTCTGTAAAGCTTCTATGGCATACTGAGAGCATGATGGTATAAATCTGCAACAAGGCGTAATTTTCATAGGTGAAATAAATTTTCTATAAAATTTTATACATCCTATAAGAATAAAATTTATACCTTTAGATAATTTCTTTATCATCTTCATATACCCTCCCATAAATGTACCATATAGAAGTTTTTTTCATTTTCAAGTTACAAACATATTCTAAAATGATAAAAAAGCTTATTTACATGCTTTTTTCATTTAGAATTCCATTGATTTTTCCTAAATGCAACAATGCACTTTCAATTTCTTTATATTTTCTGTCCTTTGCACTTTCACGTGCAATTACGACAATGTCCAAACCACTATTGAACATTTCTTTATTTAGTCTGTAGCTTTCCCTTATTAGACGTGTCAGATGATGTCTTATTACACTATTTCCTACTTTTTTACTTACTGATATTCCTAATCTGTTACTATCTAATTGGTTTTCAAGTACATACATAACTAAATATTTATTTGCCTTTGATTTTCCATTTTTATAAACATTTTGAAAATCTCTATTCTTTTTTAGCGAGTCATAACTATTCATTACAATACCTCTTTAAAATAAGAAAAGAAAAAGGCCACAAAACTGCGGCCTATGCTGACAATACTTTTCTTCCTTTTGCTCTTCTAGCTGCAAGAACTTTTCTTCCGCCTGCTGTGCTCATTCTTGATCTAAAACCATGAACTTTTGATCTCTGTCTCTTTTTTGGCTGATATGTCATTTTACCCTTATGCATTCCGATACACCTCCTTACGCACTATAATAAAACATCATTTCAATTATAATGGCAAGTTAATTTTACGTCAAGCATTTTATTTTTTGTTAATTTTTATTATTTTTTTGATTTACTTTACATAACATTTGCGGGTAATTAACACCAGTTATCAACATTTTATTAATAAAAAGTTAATAACTCACATTATTTTTTCCTTTTACCTCCCATTTATTCACACTTTTATAAGTTATTAACATTAATAACTTTTTTTATTAATAAAATTATTGTTATTTTTTGTCGAATTATTTGTAAACCTATTTTTTATTTTATGTAAACTTATTACAAAAATTTTTCGTTATTTTTCCACAAAATCTTTTTTCTCTATTTTACATCAAAATTTTTACACGTTTATTAGTTTCTTCTTTATTATATATAAGTTGAAAACATTTTTGTTTTTTGCTATTATAATTATGTGTGTAATTTTGCGCATTTTTTTACTTTTAGAAGTTTATTTTATAAAAAATAGGAGAATTATTTATGTATTCTACATTGATTGAAAAATGGCCTGAGATTCTCAATACGTTTAAACAGGATTACGATATTTCTGATGTTTCCTTCAAAACATGGATAAAACCATTGCAGGTTAAATCTTTTGAAGACAATGTCGTAACTTTAGTTTATCAGGGTGAAACTGAGATGCTTGGTCTTCAATATATAAAGAAAAAATACCAGATTCCATTAAAAGTAACTATTGAAGAAATTATGAAAATGGAACTTGAACTTCAGTTTGTTTTACCATCTGACATTAAAGATGAACCAAGTGAAACCGAAGAACATATTACAATTAATGAATCAGCTTCACTTACAAGCAGAATTGCTGAAGCTAATTTAAATAGTAAATATACTTTTGATACATTTGTTGTAGGCTCTAACAATATTTTAGCCCACGACACATCTCTTGCAGTTGCTGAGTCTCCAGGTGGAATCTACAATCCTTTATTTATCTATGGAGGTGTAGGTCTTGGTAAAACCCACCTTATGCAATCAATTGGTCATTTTGTATTAAATAAAAATCCTAACGCTAAGGTTTTATATACTACAAGTGAATCTTTTACTAATGAACTTATTGAAACACTACGTAATAAAAGCGGTAATCAACAGGAAATGTCTGATTTTAGAGCAAAATATCGAAATGTAGATGTTTTACTTATTGATGATATACAGTTTCTTCAGAAAAAGGAAAGTACTCAGGAAGAATTTTTCCATACTTTCCAGTATTTGTATATGCATAAAAAAGCCATTGTTATTAGTTCAGATAGAAAGCCTAAGGACTTAGAAGGACTTGAAGACAGATTGGTTAACAGGTTTGAATCTGGATTAACAGTAGATATCCAAAGTCCTAATTATGAAACAAGAATGGCAATTTTGAAAAAGAAAGTTGAAGTTGAAGGTATAGATATACCTAATGACGTATTAGATTACATTTCAACAAATGTTATTTTCAATATTCGTGAACTTGAAGGCTCATTAACTAAGATTATTGCTTTTAGTAAAATCAGCAATCAGACTATTGATTTAGATTTTGCTAAAGATGTTCTTAAGGATTATATTTCACCTGAAGAAGATAACACAATAACATGTAAAAAAATTATCGAAGTAGTTGCTGATCATTTTGGAATTTCACCTAATGATTTAGCTTCTAAGAAGCGTTCTAAAGAAATAGCATATGCCAGACAGGTATGCATGTACATTTGTAAAACGCTTACCGATGAGACAAATAAGAAAATTGGATTAGCTCTTCATAAAGACAATCCATCTACCGTAATATATGGAGTTAATCAGATAAAAGAAGAAATGGCAAGAGACATAAATACTAAAAATATGGTGGAAGTTATTATTAAAAAGCTTAATACGAAGTGAAGTTATTAACATTTTTGTATTAATAACTACTATTTTGATGTTAATAACTATATTTTCAGTATTAAAATGTTATTAATATATTGTTAATATCCTACTTTTATATTTTTAAGCTATTAACATTTTTTATTAACAATATCCTCAAAATGTTAATAGTTTTTAAAATTATTCATTTGTTATTAATGCAGCCTTTTCTTTTATACATGGGGCTTAGAACTAGTTTTTAACTTATTAACATCCCCTATATACTACTGCTACTAATTATTATTTATTTATTTATATAAATTTATACATTTTTCAACACTTACACATAAAGGAGATTTTACAATGAAACTTATTTGCAAAAAAAATGATTTACTTTCAGGAGTTAACATTACTATGAAAGCCGTATCCTCAAAAACTACTATGTCTATATTAGAATGTTTTCTTATTGACGCTACTGAGGGAAAAATTAAAATGACTGCTAATGATATGGAACTTGGCATTGAAACGGTTGTCCAAGGTGAAATTATTGAACCGGGTAGTGTAGCTATAGAAGCTAAATTATTTTCAGAAATTATAAGAAAACTTCCTGATAATGATGTAGTTATTGATGTTGATAATGAATATAAAGCAAACATTACATGTGAAAATGCCAAATTTAACATTATAGGTAGAGATGGAGATGATTTTTCTTATTTACCTGAAATAAAAAAGGAAAAAAGTATTAGTATTTCACAGTTTTCATTAAAAGAAGTTATAAGACAGACAATATTCTCAATTGATGACAAAAATAATAATAAACTTATGACAGGAGAACTTTTTGAAATATCAGGTAATAATTTAAAAGTTGTTGCATTGGATGGTCATAGAATAGCTATAAGAAATATTGAATTAAATGCTGAATATGAAGATATTAAAGTTGTTGTTCCTGGAAAAACTTTAAATGAAATAAGCAAAATTTTAAATGGTGGAGTTGATGATATTGTTAATATTTATTTCACAACAAACCATATATTATTTGAATTTGATAATACACTTGTTGTTTCAAGATTAATTGAAGGCGAATATTTTAAGATAAATCAGATGCTTTCAAGTGATTATGAAACTAAGGTTGTAATTAATAAAAGAGAAATGCTTGATTGTATTGATAGAGCAACACTTCTTATTAAAGAAGGCGATAAGAAACCTATTATTATTACAATTAAGGATGGAGTAATGGAATTTAAGATTAATTCTTTCATTGGTTCTATGGATGAAGAAATTTACATTCAAAAAGAAGGAAAAGATATGATGATTGGTTTTAATCCAAGATTCTTAATAGATACATTAAAGGTTATAGATGAAGAACAGATAAATATATATTATGTAAACCCTAAATCACCATGTTTTATAAGAGATGATGAAGGAAAATATATTTACTTAATTCTTCCTGTTAACTTTTCAGTAGCAAATAATTAGTTTAGGAATAGAAAAAAATGGAAAAAATAAAAATAAAAGATGATTATATTAAGTTAGGTCAGGCATTAAAATTAGCAGGACTTGTTAGTTCAGGTATTGATGCAAAGTTTGTTGTTCAGGATGGACAAGTAAAGGTAAATGGAGAAGTTGATACCAGAAGAGGAAAGAAACTTGTACCTGGAGATACTTTTGAATTTGATGGTACAATTGTAGAAGTAGAATAATGGTTATTGAAAAATTAAATCTTTGTAATTATAGAAACTATGAAACATTAGATTTAAACGTTGATTCTAAAACTAATATTTTATATGGTGACAACGCACAGGGAAAAACAAATATTCTTGAAGCTATATATATATGTAGCACAACGAAATCTCACAGAGGTGGGAAAGATAAAGAAGTTATAAAATTTGGATGTGATGATGCACATATAAAAATATATATTAACAAAAAGAATAAAGAATATCGAATTGATATTCATTTGAAAAAAAATAAGTCTAAAGGAATTGCTATAAATGGAATTCCTATAAAAAAAGCAAGTGAATTATTTGGGATATTTAATGTTGTATTCTTTTCACCGGAGGATTTAAATATTATTAAAAATGGTCCATCCGAGAGAAGAAGGTTTATAGATTTGGAGTTATGTCAACTAGATAAATTATATGTTTATAATTTGCTAAATTACAATAAGATATTAAATCAAAGAAATAAACTATTAAAGGATTTATATTTTAAGCCTGATTTAGAGGAAACTTTGGACGTATGGGATTTACAACTTGCTAAATATGGAAGTGAAGTTATTAAACGTCGAAGTGAATTTGTAAAAAAAATAAACGAAATAATAAATCCAATTCACAAAAAAATTACAGATAACAAAGAAAATATAATAGTTAAATATGATAAAAACTGCGATGAATTAGAGTTATATAATCAACTTGTTTTAACAAGAGAAAAAGATAAAAAGTATAAGACTACAAATGTTGGACCACATAGGGATGACTTAAGTTTTTATTATGATGATATGAATGTAAGAATTTACGGAAGTCAGGGACAACAAAGAACTGCAGCTTTATCTTTAAAACTGGCTGAAATTGAAATAGTAAAAAGCATAATACATGATACACCGGTATTGTTGTTAGACGATGTATTATCGGAATTAGATTCAAAAAGGCAGAATGAGTTATTAAATAGTTTAGAAAACGTACAGACAATTATAACTTGTACGGGTTTAGATGAATTTATAGAAAACAGATTTAAAATTAACAAAATATTTAAAGTAAAAGAAGGAAAAGTTTTTGAAAAAACTATTTAACTGAAAGGAGTTACTAATGGGTAACAATACAAATGTAGAAAATGAATATGGTGCAGACCAAATACAGATTCTTGAAGGACTTGAAGCGGTACGTAAAAGACCTGGTATGTATATTGGAACAACATCAACAAGAGGTCTTCATCATTTAGTTTATGAAATAGTTGATAATGCTGTTGATGAAGCTTTAGCAGGTTATTGTAGTGAAATTGATGTACAGATTAACAAAGATAATTCTATTACAGTAAAGGATAATGGACGAGGAATTCCTGTTGGAATTAATGAAAAAACAGGTTTGCCTGCAGTACAGGTTGTATTTACAGTACTTCATGCCGGAGGAAAATTCGGTGGTGGAGGATACAAAGTATCCGGTGGATTACATGGTGTAGGTGCATCTGTAGTTAACGCCTTATCACAGTGGTTAGAAGTTAAAGTATGTAGAGAAGGAAAAATCCATTATCAGAAATATGAATATGGACATGTTGTAAGTGAATTAAAAGTTATAGGTGAATGTGATCCTGATTTTACAGGAACAGAAGTTACATTCTTACCGGATAATACAATTTTTGAAGATACTGTTTATCAGTTTAAGGTGTTAGAGGAAAGATTAAGAGAGACAGCTTTCCTTACTAAGAATTTAAAAATTATTTTAAGAGATGTAAGAGAAGAAGAACCAAAAGAAGAAATATTCCATTATGAAGGTGGTATAAAAGAATTTGTAAGTTATCTTAATGAAGGAAAGACTGCTTTATATGATGACATTTTATATTGTGAAGGAACAGTAAATAATGTTTATGTTGAAGTTGCTCTTCAGCACAACGATGGATATAACGAAAATACAATAAGTTTTGTTAATAACATTAACACTCCTGAAGGTGGAACACAGGTTGAAGGCTTTAAAAGAGCACTTACAAAAACTTTTAATAGTTATGCAAGAACTAAAAAAGTATTAAAAGATAATGAAGAAAATCTTTCAGGTGAAGATATAAGAGAAGGTCTTACTGCTATAATTAGTGTTAAGATTGAGGATCCACAGTTTGAAGGACAGACAAAACAAAAATTAGGAAATAGTGAAGCACGTGCTGCTGTGGAAAATGTTATGAGTGAACAGTTAACATATTTCCTTGAACAGAATCCAAATGTAGGAAAGATTATATGCGAAAAGGCTGTTTTAGCACAAAGAGCAAGATTTGCAGCAAGAAATGCAAGAGAAGCTACAAGAAGAAAAACAGCTTTAGATGTAGCTGCTTTACCGGGAAAATTAGCTGATTGTTCAGATAAAGATCCAAAGAAATGTGAAATTTTCATAGTCGAAGGAGATTCCGCCGGTGGTTCAGCTAAAAAAGCAAGAACAAGAGCAACACAGGCTATTCTTCCTTTAAGAGGAAAGATTTTAAATGTAGAAAAAGCCAGAATAGATAAAATTATGGCAAATGCAGAAATAAGAGCAATGATAACAGCGTTTGGAACAGGAATTCAGGATGATTTTGATATATCAAAATTGAGATATGACAAAATTATTATCATGACTGATGCCGATGTTGACGGAGCTCATATTGATACACTCATGCTTACATTTTTCTATAGATTTATGCCTGAGTTAATAAAAGATGGACATGTATATTTAGCAATGCCACCACTTTATCAGGTAACAAGAAACAAAAAAAATTATTATGCCTATAATGATGATGAGTTAAATAAAATACTTACAGAAATAGGTCGTGATAATCAGAATAAAATTCAGCGTTATAAAGGTCTTGGTGAAATGGATGCGAGCCAGTTATGGGAAACAACAATGGATCCTAACACAAGAATATTGAAACAGGTTAAAATTGACGATGAAACAATAACTGAAATAGATAAGACATTTACAACTCTTATGGGTGATGAAGTAGAACCAAGAAGAGAGTTCATAGAAGCAAATGCAAAATTTGTTCAGAACTTAGATGTATAGGAGGATGCTATAAATAATGGATGACAAGATATTTGACAGAATACATGAAGTAGATTTAAAAAGTACAATGGAGACCTCTTATATTGATTATGCCATGAGCGTAATTGCAGCAAGAGCATTACCGGATGTAAGAGATGGACTTAAGCCGGTACAAAGAAGAGTTCTTTACTCAATGGTTGAATTAAATAACGGACCTGATAAGCCACATAGAAAATGTGCCCGTATTGTTGGTGATACAATGGGTAAATTCCATCCACACGGCGATAGCTCAATTTATGGAGCTTTAGTAAACATGGCCCAGGAATGGAATACAAGATATCCATTAGTTGATGGACATGGAAACTTTGGCTCAGAAGATGGTGATGGCGCAGCTGCCATGCGTTATACAGAAGCACGTTTAAGCAAAATATCTACAGAAATGATAGCAGATATTAACAAAGACACAGTAGAATTTGTACCAAACTTTGATGAAACAGAAAAAGAACCTACAGTTTTACCATCAAGATATCCTAACTTATTAGTAAATGGTACAAGCGGTATTGCAGTAGGTATGGCTACAAATATACCACCACACAATCTTGGTGAATCGATTGATGCAATTGTAAAAATAATTGACAATCAGGTAGAAGAAAATAGAGCAACAGATTTGGATGAAATCATGGAAATTATAAAAGGACCTGATTTCCCAACTGGAGCAAATATACTTGGAACTAAAGGAATAAGTGAAGCATATCGTACAGGTAGAGGAAAAATAAAGGTAAGAGCAACTACAGAAATTGAGACTTTGGATAATGGAAAAAGCAGAATTATAGTTACTGAGCTTCCATATATGGTAAACAAAGCAAAATTAGTAGAAAAAATAGCTGAATTACATAAAGAAAAAAGAATAGAAGGAATTTCTGACTTAAGAGATGAATCTGACCAGGATGGTACAAGAGTAGTAATCGAAGTTAAGAGAGATGCTAATGCAAATGTAATATTAAATCAGTTATATAAACATACACAGATGCAGGATACATTTGGTGTTATCATGCTTGCTTTAGTAAATGGCGAACCAAAAGTCTTAAATTTATTAGAGGTATTAACATGTTACTTAGATCATCAGAAAGATGTAGTTACAAGAAGAACACGTTATGAACTTAATAAAGCTGAAGAAAGAGCTCACATAATTAAAGGTTTATTTATTGCATTAGATAATATTGATGAAGTAATTAAAATAATAAGAGCTTCAAGAAATACAGCAGAAGCAAAGAAAGCATTAATGGAAAGATTTACATTGTCTGAAGCACAGTCACAGGCAATTGTAGATATGAGACTTCGTCAGTTAACAGGTTTAGCAAGAGAAGATTTACAGGCTGAATATGATGATTTAATGGCGAAAATTGCATTCTACAAAGGAATTCTTGAAGACGAAAATAAATTATTAGGAGTAATCAAGGATGAAATCTTAGTAATAAAAGAAAAATATGCTGATGAAAGAAGAACAACAATTGGAATAGACTTAGAAGATTTGTCAGATGAAGATTTAATTCCAAGACGTGATACTGTTGTAACCATAACAAATTTAGGATACATCAAACGTATGACAACGGATAACTTCAAAGCACAAAACCGTGGCGGAAAAGGAATAAAGGGTATGAATACCATAGATAATGACTTTATAAAGAATTTATTTATGACAAATACTCACCATTATATTATGTTCTTTACAAATACAGGACGAGTATACAAATTAAAATGTTATGAAATTCCGGAAGCAAGTAGAACAGCAAGAGGAATGGCTATAATTAATTTACTACAGCTTCAGCCAGGTGAAAAAATAACAACAATGGTTCATTTTGCTGATTTTGATGAAGATAGAAATCTCATTATGGCAACAAAGAAGGGAACAATTAAGAAGACACCGTTAAGTGCATATATGAATATAAGAAAAACAGGTATTCAGGCAATAACACTTAGAGATGATGATGAATTAATTGAAGTAAAAGTATCTGATTGTGAACAAAATGTATTAATGTTAACAAAGAAAGGTCAGGCAATAAAATTTGCTGAAAAGGATATAAGAGAAACAGGAAGATCTGCAATGGGTGTAAAAGGTATTACACTTAGAAATGGAGATGAAGTTGTAGCAATGCAACTTGAAACACAGGGCGAATATATAACTTTCGTTTCAGCAAATGGATATGGTAAGAGAAACAGATTTACAGACTTTAAACTACAGAACCGTGGTGGAAAAGGTGTAAAATGTTATAACATTACTGATAAGACAGGTGAAGTAGTAGGCGTAAAAGCAGTTAATGATGGAAATGAAATTATGCTTATTACAAATCAGGGAATTATAATAAGAATAAAAGTTGATGACATTTCAGTACTTGGAAGAGTTACATCAGGTGTTAAATTAATGAACACAGGTGAACAAGAAGATATAATTGTTGCAAGTATAACAAAAGTAAAAGAAAGTGTTACTTTAGCAGATGAAGAAGCAAGAAGATTAGAAGAATTGCAGGAAGACAATGAAAGCGATGAAATAGAATCTGAAGGCATAGATGAAGAAACACAGGAATAATAAAGAACAGTGTGATTGACAGGTGAGAGAAACTAGGTTTTTCTCACCTGTATTAACAATAACTAAAAATACTAATACAAATTAAAACAGTAAAGATTGATAAAACACATAAATTATTAATAAGTTTTAAAATAAACAGGGAGGTTATTAATAAATGAGAGAAATAGATGCTCAGTTACTGACAAAAAATATTAAGGAAATGTGTATAGAAGCAAATCATTACCTATCAGATGATATGAAAAAGGTATTTGACAATGCCCGTAATAATGAAAAATCACCATTAGGAAAACAAATATTAGAGCAGTTAGATGAAAATTTAAAAATAGCAAGAGAAGATATGATACCAATTTGTCAGGACACAGGGATGGCAGTCGTATTTGTTAAAATTGGACAAGATGTACATATAACAGGAGCAAATATAGAAGATGCAATAAATGAAGGCGTTCGTCAGGGCTATGTAGAAGGGTATCTAAGAAAATCAGTTGTTAATGACCCAATAATAAGAAAAAATACAAAAGATAATACACCGGCTGTAATTCATTATGAAATCGTTCCGGGAGAAAATATAACAATAACAGTTGCACCAAAAGGATTTGGAAGCGAAAATATGAGCAGAGTATTTATGCTTAAACCAGCTGATGGAATAGAAGGAGTAAAGAATGCAGTGTTAACTGCAGTAAGGGATGCAGGACCAAATGCATGCCCACCTATGGTAGTTGGTGTAGGTATAGGTGGTACATTCGAAAAATGTGCATATCTTGCAAAAAAGGCATTGGCAAGAGAAGCAGATAGTAGTTCAGATATAGAATATGTAAGCAAATTAGAAAATGAATTATTAGACAAAATAAATAAAATGGGAATTGGACCTGGAGGTTTGGGAGGAACACAGACAGCATTAGCAGTAAATGTGGAGACATACCCAACCCATATAGCAGGATTACCTGTAGCTATAAATATATGTTGTCATGTAAACAGACACGTAACAAGAACAATCTAAAATTAAAAGACTAAATAAAAAGATAATTGTTACACATCACGGTCTAGTTTATCTTTATTTACGCCATTGTAGCACTTATTTATTACTAAAATAAATTTATTGTATTAGGAGAAAAACATGGATAGAAAAATAACAGCCCCATTTGATAAAAAAATATCACAGGAATTAAAAGCAGGAGATTATGTTTATATTACAGGAACTATATATACAGCCAGAGATGCAGCACATAAAAGAATGGATGAAGCATTAAAAAAGGGAGAAAAACTTCCGTTTGATGTAGAAAATAATGTTATTTATTATATGGGACCATCTCCAGCAAGAGAAGGACGACCAATTGGATCAGCAGGACCAACTACAGCAAGCAGAATGGATAAATATGCACCAAAACTTTTAGACAAAGGTTTAATTGGAATGATTGGTAAAGGTAAACGAACAGAAGAAGTAAAAGAAGCAATTGTAAGAAATAAAGCAGTATATTTTGCAGCAATAGGTGGTGC
Organism: Eubacterium sp. LMAG:50; assembly: GCF_008680265.1. Classification (NCBI taxonomy): domain Bacteria; kingdom Bacillati; phylum Bacillota; class Clostridia; order Eubacteriales; family Eubacteriaceae; genus Eubacterium; species Eubacterium sp. LMAG:50. The sequence continues at coordinate 484,302 of NZ_NALP01000007.1, forward strand.
AGGAGCTCTTTTATCAAAATGCATAAAGAAAAGTGAAGTTATAGCATATGATGATTTAGGCACAGAATCTATAAGAAAACTTGAAGTAGAAAATTTGCCGGTTATAGTTGTAATTGATTGTGAAGGAAATAATTTATATGAAATAGCAATAAAGGAGTATTGTAGTGAAGATAAATAGAATTGCATATATGGTTATGAGAAGATTTTATTATATACCTTCAATGATGCATGACATAGTATCAGCAGAAAATAGTAAAAAATACACATTTGAAGAAAGATATAATAAAGTAAGAAATGTAATCAAAAATGTAAATAAATTTGGTCATGTAAAAATAAGATGTACAGGAACTGAAAATATACCTAAAGAAAATGGCTATATATTATTTCCAAACCATCAAGGATTATTTGACTTCTTATTAATAGTAGAAACACATGACAATCCAGTGTCAGTTGTAATGAGAAGTAATTTAGAAAATGTAATATTGTTAAAACAGGTTAGAAAAGCATTAGATGGCAAATTAATTGACAGAGATGATGTAAGACAGGCAATTGGAATAATAAATGAGATGAAAGATGAGGTTTCTAAAGGTAAAAATTTTGTTATATTCCCAGAGGGAACAAGAAGTAAAGATGGAAACAATCTGGGACCGTTTAAAGGAGGAACTTTTAAAAGTGCAATGAAAGCAAAAGCTCCAATAG
>NZ_NALP01000007.1:490000-670000 GCF_008680265.1 Eubacterium sp. LMAG:50
TAGCTTGATACTGGGATTCGATATTGCATGTACAGGATAGGTGGGAGACTAGGAGACGTGAACGCCAGTTTGCGAGGAGTCGCCCTTGGGATACCACCCTTGCAGTATTGGGTTTCTAACATGCAGCCGTGAACCGGCTGGTGGACAATGTCAGGTGGGGAGTTTGACTGGGGCGGTCGCCTCCGAAAGGGTATCGGAGGCGCTCAAAGGTTCCCTCAGAATGGTCGGAAACCATTCGCAGAGTGCAAAGGCATAAGGGAGCTTGACTGCGACACCGACGGGTGGAGCAGGTACGAAAGTAGGACTTAGTGATCCGGTGGTATAAAGTGGGATTGCCATCGCTCAACGGATAAAAGCTACCCTGGGGATAACAGGCTTATCACTCCCAAGAGTTCACATCGACGGAGTGGTTTGGCACCTCGATGTCGGCTCATCGCATCCTGGGGCTGTAGTAGGTCCCAAGGGTTGGGCTGTTCGCCCATTAAAGCGGTACGCGAGCTGGGTTCAGAACGTCGTGAGACAGTTCGGTCCCTATCCGGCGTGGGCGTAGGATATTTGAGAGGAGCTGTCCTTAGTACGAGAGGACCGGGATGGACGAACCTCTGGTGTATCTGTTGCATTACCAAATGCATGGCAGAGTAGCCAAGTTTGGAAGGGATAAACGCTGAAGGCATCTAAGCGTGAAGCCCCCCTCAAGATGAGATATCCCATACGAAAGTAGTAAGACCCCTTGAAGACTACAAGGTTGATAGGTCAGAGGTGGAAGCGTGGTAACACGTGCAGCTGACTGATACTAATAGGTCGAGGGCTTAACCATAAGGAAGGAATTTGAGGAAAAGTTATCCAAGGAAGGAAAGAGATTGGAAGATTAGTTGGTGTGCAGTTTTGAATGTACAATGGCCCGGTGGCTCAGCTGGTTAGAGCGCCGCCCTGTCACGGCGGAGGTCGTGGGTTCGAACCCCATCCGGGTCGTCAATAAAAGAAGAGAAAGAGGAGGTTGAAAGCAAAAGCCGGCTTTCTCGACCTCTATTTTTGTATAATGAAACATGGGATCTTAGCTCAGCTGGGAGAGCACCTGCCTTACAAGCAGGGGGTCACAGGTTCGAGCCCTGTAGGTCCCACTACCGAGAGGTAAAAAGAAAATAAGCAGGAAAGCTTGTTAATAAAACAGAATAAGCCGATGTGGCTCAATTTAGGCTTATTGACGCAAGTCGATAAGAGGAGAGTAATCAAGCGAAGCTTGGCTCTGCCAATTGGGCAAAGTGGTTTGTTACAAAAATTTAATATGCCGATGTGGCTCAATTGGCAGAGCAGCTGATTTGTAATCAGCAGGTTAACGGTTCGAGTCCGTTCATCGGCTTTAAGTAAGCAATGATAAATGAAGTCAGGCTTACCTTAAAAGAATGGGCAGATTCCCGAGTGGCCAAAGGGGACAGACTGTAAATCTGCTGGCAACGCCTTCGAAGGTTCGAATCCTTCTCTGCCCATTAAAAAAAGAAGAAACAGCGCGGGGTAGAGCAGTCTGGAAGCTCGTCGGGCTCATAACCCGGAGGTCGCAGGTTCAAATCCTGTCCCCGCAATTTTTTATGCCCAGTTAGCTCAGTTGGTAGAGCAGAGGACTGAAAATCCTCGTGTCTCTGGTTCGATTCCGGAACTGGGCACTAACTATGTCCGAATGTCATTTGGTAAGAGAAGAACAGGGAAGAACAAGAAAAACGGGTCGGATAAGGGAACGTTAATAAGTAATGAAGTGATGGGAAGCAGGAATGCTTCTTTTTTTATTATATAAGTATATAATTTTTATACATATTTAGAGTTAAGTTGGTTTGAATAAATATAGAAATTAAATTAAAAAAATAATAATTATAGGAAATAATAAGATTTGATATAGTCTTGAAAAAATAGTAAAATATAAAAGGATGCACGCAAATAAACAAATGAGTAGGTGGTATATATGAAAGAACATCAGGCAAGAGAGTATATATTTGAGAAAAAAGTAAATAAATTATTAGAAGATAGTGGATATGTAACTATAAAAGAAAAAGAAATAAATGGAAATAGTTCACAACATGGAATATATAGTTATGGTATTTTAAATATGCCTTCAGCATTTACAACTCCAATAAGAATGATTTGCCAATATAAATTTTATGCAAAAAATAGAGTTGAATTGTCTCATATAAGAGATTTTTATGGAATTATTACAGATATTAATGAAAATAGATATTTAGGCGTGGATAAAAATGAAAATATATACAATAATGTAGGATGTTATTTTAGTGCGACAGGATTTAGTCGTGCTGCTCAGGAATATGCATGGGCACATAATATATTTCTTATTTCATTTGAAAAAATAGATGTTTTTAAACCTATATTAGAAAACATAAATGAATTTGTTAATGGATTAAATGAAAATGTAATAAATACGATTTCCAAAGAAGAATTATTAGTTGGATACGAAAATGCAGTAGATGAAACACATGTATTGCCTGATGCAATGGTTGGAATAGTCAATAACGTATATCCGATTATAATTTGTGGAAATGAAGGATGGTCTATTCCAGTTATTGAAGAGGCTGAAAAATCAGAAGTAGGAAGAGTTTATATAGAACAAGTTTATAGAACGGAAAATTTGTTTGAAGCCAAATTTGAATTAACATTTATGGAAAGTGTAGCTGAATTTTCTATACCATTGGCTATTGTAGAAAAATTGATGAAGCGAGAAGATAATCCGACAAAAGAAAATGTAATATTTAATATAGATGTACCTTATTTGATTAAAAAAGGCAGAAAAGAGTATGCGTCTATGGAAGTATTTTTAGAGGGATTTGAGAAAAATCAATACAATTACAAGCAGATTTCATTTGAAAATATGTTTGATAATGAGGAGTTAGAAGAAGAATAGTAATGTCAAAGGATTTATATGATAAATTAAAAGAATATAGTAAGTCTGATTTTTACCCATTTCATATGCCGGGGCATAAAAGAAATGTAAATTTAATAAAAGAGCAGTATGGAATGGATATCGATATAACAGAAATAGATGGATTTGATATGCTCTACGAAGCAGATGACGTGCTTAAGGATGCGATGGAACGGGCAAAAAAATTTTGGGGGACGGAAAAAACATATTTTTTAGTAAATGGAAGTACAGTTGGCATTTTAACAGCAATGCATTCATGTCTTACACAGGGGGATAGAATAATAATAGGAAGAAACTGTCACAAAGCAGTATATAATGCAAGTGAATTGCTTAAGTTAAATAATACATATTTGTATCCAAAGTATATACCTAAATATGGGATAAATGGGGGATATAGTGCAAAAGAATTAGAAAATTTATTTGAAAAAAATAGTAATATAAAAGCAGTTGTCATAACGTCGCCTACATATGATGGAATTGTGTCAGATATAAAAACTTTGGCAGATATTACGCATAAAAATGGAGCAGTGCTTATTGTTGATGAAGCTCATGGAGCGCATTTTGGAATATCAGATAAATTCCCAAAACCAGCATATGATATGGGAGCAGACTTAGTAATTGAGAGTATGCATAAAACTTTGCCGACTTTTACGCAGACTGCATTGTTACATTTAGCTAAAGAAGGAAAAAAAAGAGTTGATGAGAAAAAAATAAAACATTTTTGGTCAATTTTTCAGACAAGCAGTCCTTCATATGTTTTTATGGCAAATATGGATAAATGCATATCATTTTTAGATAAAAATGGAAATGAAATATATGAAAAATTTAGCAATGACATAGAAGAATTTAGAAAAAAATGTGATAAATTACATAACATACATATTCCGGGAAAAGAACTTATTGGGACGAATGATGTTTTTGATGTTGATTTAAGTAAATTAATAATTAACTCAAATATGGGTGGAAAACCTATGAATGATATTTTACGTAAAAAATTTCATTTGGAAATGGAAATGGAAGCTGCAAAATATGTGTTGGCTATAACTACCTTTTGTGATAATAAAGAGGGATTTGATAGATTATATAAAGCATTAGATTATATTGATGCACAACTCAAAAAAAATACAAACAAATCAGAAATAAAGAAAATTAAGAATACAAATTTTGAATTAGTAAGAAATATTCAGGAGATGAGTATTTCTAATGCAGTTAATAGTAATACGAAGTTGGTAGATATTGAAAATGCAATAAATAAAGTATCTGCGGAGTATCTTTATTTGTATCCGCCGGGAATTCCATTAATTGTTCCAGGCGAAGTTGTTAATGTAAAGCTTGTTGAACAAATAAAGGAATACAAAAATAGAAATTATGAAATAGTTAGGTATGATAAATTTAAAATTGTTGATTAATCTAATTATGTAATTAATATAAAAACAATTAAATTATTAATATTTAAATTCATAACATTTAAATTAATTTAATAATGACTAATAATATAATAAAAAATAGGTATGAACTATTTAAGTTGATTAAAGAAAAGGAAAGAAAATGGGAAAAATATTTTATATATTAGGAAAAAGCAGCTCCGGTAAGGATACAATTTTTCAGCAAATTAAAAATAATAGACAATTGAATTTAAAGACAGTTGTAGGATATACAACAAGACCTATGAGAGTGGGCGAAAAAAATGGAGTAGAATATTATTTTGTTTCTCCTCAAAAATTAGAAGAAATGAAAGATAAGGGAAAAATAATTGAGTGCAGAGGCTATAATACTGTACACGGATTATGGAATTATTTTACAGCAGATGATGGACAAATAGATTTGGATAGTGACAATAATTACCTTTATATTGGAACTTTAGAGGCTTATAAAGGAATGAGAAAGTATTATGGAGAAGAAAATGTTATTCCGTTTTACATATATGTTGAACCAGGTGAAAGACTTTCTAGGGCGGTAGAAAGGGAAAGACGTCAGGAAAATCCAAAATATACAGAGTTGTGTCGTAGATTTATTGCCGATGAAGAAGATTTTTCAAGAGAAAAAATATTAGAAGTTGGAATTGATAAAATATATGAAAATGACAAATTATTTGAATGTGTAAATAATATTGAAAATGACATAAAGAAGTATTTATGATATATTTAATTAGTTAGTGTAAATAGATTATGAGGTTTGTTGTATGGCAAATGGAAAAGTTTTAGGTCAAAATCACATAACTCAACATTTTGAAAATGCAATAAAGATGGGAAAGATTTCTCATGCATATATAATCAATGGAGAAGCTGAGTCAGGTAAAATGGAGTTAGCGCTTCAATTTGCGAAAGCTTTACAGTGTGAGGATAATAACACTGTAGGAAAAACTCCGACAGGAGTTGCTTGCGGAAAATGTAAATCATGTCATCAGACAGATACCGGAAACCAACCGGATATAAGAATTGTGACATACGAGAAAAGTGGTATTGGTGTTGATGAGATAAGAGAACAGATTAACAATCATATTGTGATTAAACCGTATAGCAGTAAACATAAAATTTATATAGTTCCGGATTGTGAAAAAATGACAGAGGCAGCTCAAAATGCACTATTAAAAACTATAGAAGAACCGCCGGAATATGGAATAATTATTTTACTTACTACAAATGCAGATAAATTTTTGCAGACAATTTTATCAAGATGTGTTGTATTAAATATAAGAAGTGTAAAAGAAAGCACAATAAAGAATTATTTAATGAGTGAGTTTGGCATAGGTTCTTATGATGCAAGTGTTGCTGCGGCATTTGCTGAAGGAAATCCGGGAAAAGCTGTTAAACTTGCAACATCAGAAGAGTTTAAAGAACTAAAAAATTCTCTGGTTCAGACATTGATTGCAATGGAACATGGGGGAATAAATGTAATAACTCAGGCAGTAAAGACAGCGGGAGAACTAAAAAAGAATATAGATGAATTTTTTGATCTTATGTATGTGTGGTATAGAGATATGCTTGTGTATAAGGCATGTAAAGATTCAGAAAAGCTGATATTTCAGGATGATTATATGGCTATAGTTAATCAAAGTGAAAAACTAAGCTTTAGAGATATAAATATTATTTTAGAAGAAATAGATAATGCGGAGAAAAGAATTGGGTCAAATGTAAATTTTGATGCAACTTTAGAAGTATTGTTTTTGATTATTAGAGAAAGGATTCAAAAATGACAAAAGTAATCGGAGTAAGATTTAGACAGGCAGGAAGAATCTATAATTTTGCAGTAGGTGATATAGAAGTTGAAAATGGCCAGCATGTAATAGTAGAGACTGCAAGAGGAATAGAATATGGTGAAGTTGTTGGAAAGATAAAGAAAATTAATGAAGAAGAACTTTCAGCACCACTTAAGCCAATTATAAGAGTGGCTACTCCAGAAGATGATGAGAAAGAGTTAGAAAATAAAAAGAAAGAAAAAAAGGCATATAAAATCTGTCTCGAAAAAATAAAGAAACATGGATTGGAAATGAAACTTATTAATACAGAATATACATTTGATAATAATAAAGTTTTATTCTATTTTACAGCAGATGGAAGAATTGATTTTAGAGAGTTAGTTAAAGATTTGGCATCTGTTTTTAAAACAAGAATTGAATTAAGACAGGTTGGAGTTAGAGATGAAACTAAAATGCTTGGTGGAATAGGAGTGTGTGGAAGACCCTTATGTTGTAATACATTTTTACCGGAATTTGCACCGGTTTCAATTAAAATGGCAAAAGAACAAAGTCTTTCATTAAATCCAACGAAGATATCAGGTGTATGTGGACGTTTAATGTGTTGCTTAAAAAATGAGCAGGAAACATATGAATACTTAAATGCGAATCTTCCAAGTGTAGGTGAAAATGTAAAAACATTTGACGGATTACGAGGAGAAGTATACAGTGTAAATGTTCTTAGACAGAAAGTAAAAGTAATTGTAGAAGTAAATGACGAAAAGGAAATCAGAGAATATAATATTAAAGAATTAAAATTCAAGCCTAAGAAAAAGAAAATCAATTTGGCAGCAGATGAAATAAAGGCGCTAAAAGGGCTTGAAGATAAAGAGGAATCAAAATTAGATGATTAATTTAAAACAGGGAGAACGAATTGATGACCTTAATCGGAATGGATATAAAATAATTCAGAGTAAGGACAAGTTTTGTTTTGGAATGGATGCAGTATTATTGTCAGGATTTGCAGACGCTAAATCAGGGGAAAATGTACTAGACTTAGGAACAGGAACAGGAATAATTCCTATTTTAATGGAAGCAAAGACCAACGGAGAGCATTTTACAGGACTTGAGATTCAGCATGAAAGTGCTGAGATGGCTACAAGAAGTGTAGAAATGAATGAACTGCAGGATAAAATTAATATTGTGACAGGTGATATAAAAGAGGCTTCGGGAATTTTCGGCGGAGCCACTTTTCACGTTATTACTACAAATCCGCCATATATGAATGAAAATCATGGATTGAAAAATCCTGAAATGCCTAAGGCGATTGCAAGACATGAAGTTTTGTGCAATTTGGAAGATGTAATAAGAGAATCGGCAAAGATGTTAAAGCCGAAAGGAAGATTTTATATGGTGCATAGACCACACAGGCTAGTTGACATAATATCACTAATGCGACAGTATAGAATTGAGCCTAAAAGAATAAGAATGGTTCATCCATTTGCAGATAAGGAAGCAAATATGGTTCTTATTGAAGGATGCCGTGGAGGTAAGTCCATGGTTAAGGTGGAAAAACCATTGATTGTATATAAAGAACAGGGCGTATATACAGATGAGATATATGATATATATGGTTATAATAAAGAAAAATGATTAATGTTTAAGTTGTGAATAGAAAATAAACATGGAGAAAGTCTATGAGTGAAGAAATTAAGCAGGGAAAATTGTATTTATGTGCAACACCAATTGGAAATTTGGAGGATATAACGTACAGAGTTGTAAGAATTTTGAAAGAAGTTGATATAATTGGTGCCGAAGATACAAGAAATAGTGTAAAATTATTAAATCATTTTGAAATAAAGACTCCAATGACAAGTTATCATGAATTTAATAAATATGATAAGGCAAAACAGTTGGTTCAAATGATGCTAAACGGGAAAAACGTAGCAATTATTACGGATGCCGGAACGCCTGGAATATCAGACCCCGGAGAAGAGGTGGTGAGACAGTGCTATGAAGCGGGAATAGAAGTTTCATCTCTTCCGGGAGCAGCAGCTTGCGTGACGGCACTTACAATGTCGGGACAAAAAACAAGAAGATTTTGTTTTGAGGCATTTTTACCTAGTGATAAAAAAGAAAAATCAACTGTGTTAGAAGAGTTGAAAAATGAAACAAGGACAATAGTAATTTATGAAGCACCACACCGCTTGGTAAGAACACTAAAGGAATTAAGAGATGCGTTAGGAAATAGAAGTATTACATTATGCCGCGAACTTACTAAGAAATATGAAGAAGCTGATAAAACAACAATTGATGGTGCAATAGAAAAATATAATGAAAAAGAACCAAAAGGAGAATTTGTTCTTGTAATAGAAGGAAAATCTCAGGAGGAGATTAAGGAAGAAAAAAGAAAACAGTGGGAAGATATGAGTATTGAAGAACATATGGAATATTATGTAAACCAAGGCAATGATAAAAAAGCTGCTATGAAATTGGTAGCAAAAGACAGAGGAGTTTCAAAAAGAGACATTTATAATACATTAATAAAAGAATAAGATGTCTATTTTTATAAAAAATTATTACGAAATAAATAAAAATATGCTAATTAATAAAACTATTTGAATTAATTAAAAAGAGATATTTAATAGTAATAAAAATAAAGGTAAAAGAATTTAGAAATAATTGTAACCAAAAAATTATAACAATTATGTTGTAATGATTAAATGATTTTGTTATAATTTTATGGTTTAATGAATTATAGTGTCAATTCTTAGAGAGTTTAATGAAAAAGTAAACATATTAATTTAGTGAAAATGTGCTTTATGATGACATACAGTTAGACAGAAGTTTATGCAGAAATAGGTAGTAGTTTTTGGACAAGAGCATATCAAGTTTGGAAACTATTATTTTTTTGAGACTTAAAATTCTTATAATTTTATTAAATGTTATATAAGTTTATTTTAAAATACAAAAATTATTTACTAATGGAGAAAAAAATGAAACAGAAAATAGGAAGAATAGTAAAAATTATTTGTTTTTGTCTAGTGGCAGTATTAATGGTAAATGCTTTAGAAGGATTATTTAAACCAAAGTGGTTAGAAAATCGTTGGGCATCATCAAAAACAAATAAGAGCTTTTATGAATTGGAAAAAAACAGTACAGAAGTTTTATTCTTTGGAGCAAGCGTTATTGCTGCAACAGCAGATCCGTATCAGTTATATGAAGATTACGGTATTTCTTCATATAATTTAGGTGTTATGTCACAGCCGATGATAGGAACATTTTTTTGGTTCAAAGAGGCATTAGACACACAGGATATTAAAGTAGCAGTTGTCGAAATTAAATCTGCCGGAAAATCATCTGAAAAGGCAGAGGAAAAAGCAAGAAAATCATATGATTATATGAGAATTGGAAAAAACAAACTTCAATATGCAATTGAATACAATAGTGTTCAAAGAGACGAAGATGAAGTAAAACCGGATTTATTTTCATATTTATTCCCATTATCTTTATATCATTCAAGATGGTCAGAATTAAATTATGATGATTATGATTTCTTCTTAGGAAATAACAAAAGTTATACTAGAGGCTTTTCAGTATTATCAACACAATTTAAGGATATGAATACTTATATTGAAGAGGATGCACAAAAAGGCTTATATGATGGATTTGAAGTAGAGTCAGATAAAATTGAAAGTCCAAATGAAGTTAATGCTAAGTATGTGAGAAGAATAATTGAATTAGCTAAAGAAAGAAATGTTAAGTTATTATTCGTAAAGAGTCCTGACACAGGCTGGAAAGAAAAACAGCATAATTATATTCAAAAAATTGCGGATGAAAATGATATTCCGTTTATAGATATGAATCTTAAGAGCGTTAGAAAAGAACTTGATTTTAATTATAAAACAGATTTAGCTGATGCAATTCATTTAAATATAAAGGGAGCAAAAAAGACTTCAGAATTTTTGGGAAAATATTTAACTGAAAATTATGATCTTACTGATTACAGAGAAGGAAATAATAGCGTTAAGAAGAGTTTTGAAAAATATAAAAAATATTATGAAGCATCTATAAAAGAAGGTGAATTAAGTTTCCCGACAACTTTAGATGAATATTTAAAAGAAGTACAGGATAAGAGTAATGGAAATTATGAAGTCATTTTAGCAGCAGGTTCAAATGTTAATAATATTAAATTTACTGATGAACAGAAGAACACTCTTATAAATATGGGTGTTAGTAAAAAGATATTTGAAGATAGCGAATTTGGTACAAATATAGTAAGTGTTACAAATGATGGTAAGACATACAATGAAGTGGCTAAGCAGAGTGAAGACAGTGCAGTAAGTGTTTCATTAGGTGGAACATTTAGTGATGGAACAGACTATCTTGTGAAAGCTGATGCAACAGGAAGCACACTAAAGTTAAATGACAATGAATGTACAAGTTTAACATCTTATGGTTTTAATATTATAGTATACGATAAGCAACTAAAAAGAGTTGTAAGCACAGTTTATTTGTATTCAAATAATGGTGAAACTACATTGAACAGAGGAGAGTAGCTAAAATGGGCTTTAATACACTATCTTTTATCCCATTTCTATTAATAGTAATTTTATTGTATTTTACAGTTTTTAGAAAATGTCAGTGGATATTTTTATTAATTGCAAGTATTGCATTTTATTTATTTGCAGGACCTAAATATATTGTTTTTATAATTATTTCATCGCTAAGCACATATTTTTTCGCAAGAAAAATTCAGAAAATGCATGATGCTGAGGATAAAATTTTAAAGGAACGTGAATTCTCTTCAAAAGATGCAAAGAAGGCTTTTAAGAAAAGACGTACAAAACAAAGAAGAAGAGTCCTCGTAGTTGATTTTATTATTAATTTAGGATTGTTATGTGTAATTAAATATACAGATTTTATTTTATCAGGTGTATCCACAATCCTTTCAAAATTTGGAATGGATTGGAGTAAAGAGTTTAATTTCATACTTCCACTTGGAATATCTTTTTATACATTTATGCTTGTTGGATATATACTTGATGTTTATTGGAAGAGATATAGAGCAGAAACAAATTATTTTAAACTTGCCTTATTCTCAATGTATTTCCCTCATATTGTGCAGGGACCAATTGGAAGATATAACAGGTTAGCACCACAGTTTTTTGCAGATCATCCATTTGATTACAACAGAGTAACTAAAGGATTTCAATTAATCTTATGGGGTTACTTTGAAAAAATGGTAATATCTGACAGAATACAGGCATTTACAAATGGAATATTAGCAAATTGGCAGCAGCTTACAGGTTTTCCACTTTTACTTGGAATATCATTATTCTCAATTCAGTTATATTTAGACTGGATGGGATGTATGGATATTGCCCATGGTGTTTCTGAAATATTTGGAATTAATCTTGATAGAAACTTCTGGCATCCGTTCTTCTCAAAGAATATGCCTGAGTTCTGGAGAAGATGGCATATTTCACTTGGTGCATGGTTCAAAGATTATTTATTGTATCAGGTTTCAATGTCAGGATTATGTAAGAAAATTAATAAATTCACAAGAAGAAAATGGGGAAACCAGGCTTCAAGAGCATTTTCAGCAGTTATACCGGCAGCAGTTGTATGGATTGTTACAGGTGTTTGGCATGGTGCCGCAAGTTGCTTTGTGCTTTGGGGCGTATACCATGGAATTTTAATTATAACAAGTTCGTTATTTGAAATTCCAATACAGAAACTGTGTAAATTCCTTCATATTGATACAGAATGCTTTAGTTTTAATTTATTTAGAATGATTAGAACATTTATGCTTTCGACAATAGGTAGAATTTTCTTTGCAGTTTCAGCAGGATTTACAACAATGATTGAATTTACAAAGAGAATGTTTGACTTTAGACAGTTTGGACTTCACACTCTTTGGGATGAAAGTTTATTCTCATACGGATTAGACAGACATGGATTTACATTAGCTATGCTTTTAGTTGTATTAGTATGGTGTGTAAGTATGTTACAGGAAAAATTCGATAAAGATAATAAGACAGTCAGAGATGTAATTGCAGAACAGAATATTGTTTTCAGATGGGTTTTATATTTAGGACTTATTGCGGGAATTCTTATTTTTGGAATGTACGGTTCAGGATATGATGCCGGCGCATTCTTCTATGGTAAATTCTAATCTGAAAATACAATGATGTCCGGAGTAAAGACGGTATGATAATTATTTTGTATAAATACAGAATAATTTTAGTCTTATAACTCCGGCATCTATAAATTTAGTAACATATGTTGAAGAGATAGTTTTAGGAGGATTTCATGAGTTACAATTCAATTTTGGAAGCGATAAAAACTAATTCAGAAATTAATCCCGGCAAATTATGTGTGGGAGACAAAAAGAATAAGGCAACATACGGGCAGTTTTGGAAAATGATAAATAAGGGAGCTGCTTATTTGGAAAAGAATGGTGTAAAAAAAGGTGACGTTGTAGTTTTAAGAGGCGCACAAAAGGTTGAATATTTATTTTCGATATTTTCAATTCAGCTTCTTGGAGCGATTGCATGTCCATTAGAAAAAGCTGTAAAAGAGGACAGAATTCTTGAAATTATGAATTTTGTAGAAACAAAGTATTTTCTTGATACTAAGAGATTAAAGGATACTTCTGCAGAATGCATTAGTTTAAAGGAAATGTTTAAAGAGGCAATGAATGATGAAACTGAATGTGATGTAAACAAGTATGAATTGCCTAAATCAGATGATTTATCAGAAATTTTGTTTACTACAGGTACTACAGGTAAGTCAAAAGGAATTAAGATAATCTGCAAAAACAATATAGCAATAGCGCAGAATGTAAGTGAAGCTATAGGAATAACTTCAGATGATGTTGAAATGGTTACAGCACCGTTAAATCATTCTATGGGACTTAGAAGAACATATTCCGTTTTTTATAAAGGTGGAACAGTTATAATGACTGACGGAGTAAAATTTGTTGAGGATTTCTTCAAATTATTGGACTTATACCATGTAACAGGACTCACATTTGCTCCTGCAATTCTTGAACAGTTATTGAAATTTGCAAAGGATAGATTTGGAACATATAGCGAACAGATTCATTATATACAGTTAGGTTCAGCACCTTTATCTGAAAAAGCAAAAGAAACATTAAAAGAAATGTTCCCAAATACAAAATTATTTAATATTTACGGCGCAACAGAATCTGGTTGTACTGTTAGTCTTGAATTTAGCAAATACGGAGATAAAAAAGGAAGTATTGGAATTCCAAACGTAAATGCAAATATAATTTTTGTAGATGACAATAGAAATATAGTTAATGCATCAGCAGAAAATCCGGGAAATCTTGCATTTAAGGGCGCAATGAACATGCCTGGTTATTTAAAAGAACCTGAAATTACTAAAGAGGTTTTAGACGATGAAGGCACTTTATATACAAACGACTTAGGCTATATGGGAGAAGACGGATTTGTATATTTACTTGGAAGAAAAGGCGATGTAATAAATATGGGTGGAATTAAGATTGCACCTTCAGAAATAGAAGAAGTTGTTGCACAGAACGAAATGATAAAAGAATGTGCATGTATTCCTATACCTGATGAAATTACAGGAGAAGCACCTAAATTATTTATAGTTATAAATGAAGGATATGAATATGATGAAAAAGCATTACATAAATTTATGACTGATAAATTAGAAGCGATAAGAGTTCCAAAAGTTGTTCAGGTAATAGATGAACTTCCAAGAACTTTTAATGGAAAAGTAATTAAACGTAAATTAAAAGAAATGTAACTTGTAAATAGAAAATCAGAGTGATTTTAAGAGTATTTTGAGATGAGGAATTAAAATGACAAAGACAAAACAGCGTATTTATTTATTAATAGGACCGTTATTATTTGTTTTATGTTGTTTAGCAATACCGGAGAGCGCATTTCCGGCTTTAGCTGAAAGAGCAGCAATAGGAACGGTTGCATGGATGGCATTTTGGTGGGTAACAGCGCCTATCGATTATGCAGTAACAGCATTTTTACCAATAGCAATTAACGCTATTGTCACTATGTGCGATATGTCTGCAGTAATATCAAATTATGCATCTGAGACAATTTTATTATTACTTGGAGCATCAATATTGACTGTATCTTGGGAAGAAACAGGACTTGATAAAAGAATTGCAGCATCATTACTTGGATTAATTGGTGATAACTTAAGAATTCAGTTAATTTTCTGGTTTTTGTTATCTACAGTATTATCTGCAATTTTACCAAATGCAGTAGTATGTGCAACAATTACACCTATTGCAGTTTCGATGTTAAAGTACATAGGTGAGGGTGATATTGAACATAGTAGAATTGGTTCAAAATTATTATTATACATAGCTTACGGTGCAGGACTTGGAGGATTGACATCACCACTTGGTGGAGCAATGAATCTTGTAACTGTTGATTATTTACAGCAGCTTACAGGAAAAGAATACATGTATATTTCATGGGTAATCCGTTTCTTACCAATTATGATTACATTACTTGTTATTAACATTGTTTTCATGATTAGGGATGTTAAAAAATCAGAAAGCCTTGGTGGATCAAAAGAATATTTTAGAAATGAATATAAAAAATTCCCACCAATGAGCATAGAAGAGAAGATTTCTCTTGGATTATTTGCAGTAGCAACAATACTTGCATTCACAAGACAGTTCTATCAGACATTATTACCAGGATTAAAACCGGCATATGTATTTATTATTTGTGCAATTTTATCATTCTTAATAACACGTTCTGATGGAGAAAGACTTATGCTCTGGAAATCAGTTCAGACAAAAATTATTTGGGAAATGATTTACATTTTTGCAGGTGGTCTTGCAGTAGGAACATTAATAAATGAATCAGGTGCAGCAGAAAGAATTGGTGAATTGGTTTCAGGAATGGGACTTACAGGTGGAGTTACAACAGTATTTGTAATTATAACAGTAACTTTACTTATGTCTGATGTAACATCAAATACAGCAACTGCAGCAGTTGCAATACCTATAGTTATATCTATAGTAAAGGGAATGAATTTAAATCCAATACCTTACGTTTACATTGCATCAGTAGGAGTAAATTTATCTTATATGTTACCAACATCAATCAGAGCAATACCTGTTGGATATGGTTTACAGCCAAAGTATATGCTTAAAGAGGGTTGGAAAATGACAGTAATCATTATAATAGCAATGACAATAGTATGCTCATTATTGTTAAAATATTGGCCGGCATTTAGTACAACGTAAATATTTACAGATTAACTTAAGATGGAAACTAAATTAATGAAGTTTATATTTAATAATGTTTCCAATAACTAGTCGCCGACTAGATAGAGAGGCAATACATGTTAGACGAGGAGCAACGAAATGAAAACCAGATTTAGAAAATATAGTAAAATATTGTTCGGTGTAATTATGATGTTATATTTTGTGGCAGTAAGTAATAACGTATACGCCGATGATGTTCAATTTACACAGAAAACATATAAAATATTGTTTGTAGGAAACAGTCATACATATTACAATGATATGCCAAAAATGTTTAAAGGACTTGCTGATGCAGATAAAATAAACTGTGAAGTTACATCTATTACATCACCAGGATACAAACTTAGCCAGTTTGCAGATAAGACTAACATGTATGGAAGTCAGGTTTATCAGGCATTAACAAATAATACATGGGATTATGTAGTATTACAGGAAAACAGGGCAGTTTTAGTAGAAAAAGAAGAAGAGGCAGAAGCAGCAGTTAATACTCTATATACTTTAATACATAATGCCGGAGCAAAAATGGTTATATATGCAACACAGCCAAATAATATTGGAAGTACTTTTAAAGTTAATTCAATGTCATTATTTTTGAGCGACTTTCAGATTGAACAGATTTTAACAAGAAATAACTTTAAAATAGCTGATGAATATGATGGACTTGTTGCAGCATCAGGAACTAACTTCATGAGAGTAATGCAGGATTATCCTAAAATTACAATGTATAAAACAGATAATCTTCATCCATCAGTAACAGGAAGTTATTTGGCAGCATGTACTATTTACAATACAATATTTGACAGAAGTCCATATGGAAATAAATATTTACCAAATAGTGAATATGATAAAGATAATTTAATATCAAAAGTTTCAATGGAAAATGCCCTTATAATGCAGAAAATTGCAGACAGCAGATTAAAAGTAGATAGTTATTATACAACAGTAAGTAAGGGACAAAATTCTAAATTAACAGCAACATTTACATCAACTCAGACAGATGAATCAGATACTACAGAAGATACTACTAAAAAAACAGAAGATGTAACAAAAACCTCAGATGAAAAAGAGACAACAGTTACTGATAAGAAAGATACTACACCAACATATACAAATAAAATAATGTGGGATGCTGTTGATGCAAACAGTATTTCAATCAACAGAATTACAGGTGAATTTACTGCATTAAAGGCCGGAAAATATCAGGTAATGTCAACAACAGACAGCGGTTTAATATGCTATTCAACAATTGATGTAAAACAGCCATCAACAGCTTTTAACATTAATGAAAGCAAGATTTTAAAAGTTGTAAGGGGATATGTAGGAAAATATACTACTACGATAGCACCTGATGATACAACAGATACAATTACATGGAAGAGTAATTATCCGGATATAGTTTCTGTTGATGCACAGGGAAATATACAGGCCAAAAAAGTAGGCATAGCAAAAATAACTGCTGTAACTACAAGCGGAATTAAGTCAGAACGTTATGTGCGTGTAAAGTTAAAGACACCAGGTAATGTTAAGCTGACAAAAAAGGTAAAAAAAGTTAAGAAAAAGAAAATATATCGTGTAAATGTAAAATGGAGTAAAAATACAAGGGCTACTAAATATTATGTATTCCGTAAAATGGAAGGCAAAAAGGTATTTAAAAGAGTCGCAACAACTACTCAGGCAAAATACATAGATAAAAATATTAAGAAAAATAAAACTTATTCTTACAAAATACAGGCGATATATTCAAATAGCAAACTTAACAGTGATAAAACAGCAGAGTATAACATAAAAGTTAAATAATAAAGTTTTAAGAATATTAGCAAATTATAAAAATTAATTATAAAGACCTCTAAAATGTGTAGATTATATACAAAAATCTGTTATTTTAGAGGTTTTTTACGTTAAAAAAATTAACATATATATATTAAAAAATGTTTAACAAAAATAGTTTATTGGAAATTTTGTTGACAAACAAAAACAAGGTGACTATACTTTAAGCAGAAATTAAATAAAAATTCTTCGGGGCAGGGTGATATGCATAAAGCATAAATTCCCAACCGACGGTAAGTGTACAGAGCGTAAAGATGCACGAGTCCGTGACCTGCGAAAGCAGCTGATTTGGTGAGAATCCAAAACCGACAGTATAGTCTGGATGGGAGAAGAATAGATGATGTAATTGTTCTTTATCAGGAATAAAATTAATCTGATTTTTAGAAATGTATTTAAATGATATGTAGTTTACATAACAATTAATCGGATTAAGATTTTGATAATAAATTACTAATAACCATACGCAATTAGGAATATGTAATGAACAGAATAATATACATTTGTATTTGTGCGAAAGCCCCTTTGAATGAAAGGAGGCTTTTTTTTGAACCCAAAATACATGAAAAGAGCTATTGAATTAGCAAAAAAAGGCATAGGTTATACAAATCCAAATCCTATTGTAGGATGTGTTGTGGTAAAAAATGATGAAATTATTTCGGAAGGCTATCATGAAAAGATAGGCGGATTTCATGCTGAGAGAAATGCATTAACAAATTGTAAGGAGGATACAACAGGAGCAGAGCTTTATGTAACGCTTGAACCGTGTTGTCATTATGGAAAGACGCCACCATGTACTGAAATTATCATAGAAAAAAACATAAAAAAAGTTTATGTGGGGAGTATGGATCCTAATAAACTTGTAGCAGGAAAGGGAGTAAAAATTTTAGAAGAAAATGGAATTGAAGTTGAGTGCGGAGTATTAAAAGATGAATGTGACAAATTAAACGAAGTATTTTTTCATTATATTACAAATAAAACACCTTATGTTGTAATGAAATATGCGATGACGATGGATGGAAAAATAGCGTGTGAAAATGGTGATTCAAAATGGGTTACAGGTGAAAAGGCAAGAGAAACCGTTCAAAATATGCGAAAAAAGTATATGGGAATAATGGTTGGAATTAATACTGTATTAGAAGATAATCCAATGTTAAATTGCAGAATAGAAGAAAATGTTAATCCAATAAGAATTATATGTGATTCAAATTTAAAAATACCATTTGAAAGTAATATTGTTAATACGGCAAATAAGATACAAACAATAGTTGTTTGTACAAATAAAGCTGATAAGGATAAGCAAAGGTGGTTAGAGAACAAGGGGATAGAAGTAATAAGACAAAAAGTAAAAGGAAGAGTTGTTTTATCCGATCTTATGAAAATATTAGGGGAGAAAGGAATTGACAGCATATTGCTTGAAGGTGGCGGAACACTTAATGCACAGGCACTAAAAGAAAACATTGTAAATAAAATCTGTTGCTTTATAGCACCAAAGATTGTAGGAGGTGCAAATGCAAAATCTCCAATTGAAGGAAAAGGTGTCGAAAAAATGATGGAAGCATATAACTTAAGAAATTTAGAAATACAAAAAATAGGAAATGATATTATGTTAACCGGATATTTAAAATAAAGGAAATAAGTCTAAAAGAAATATCAGAGGAAAGGAGATATACGTATTTTATAAAATACATAAAAATAGTAAATGTTTACAGGAATTATAGAGGAAACAGGTCAGATAGAATATGTTAACAGCAATAGTGAGAAATATCAGATTGGAATTAAATGTGAAAAGGTTTTAGAAAAAACAGTAGTTGGAGACAGCATAGCAGTTAACGGCATTTGCCTTACAGTCACAAAAATGTGGAAAAATGGATTTGAAGCGGATGTGATGTCAGAAACATTGAAGAGAACAGGGCTAAAAGAAAGTAAAAAAGGTACGTGTGTAAATCTTGAGAGGGCCATGGCAGCTGATGGACGATTTGGAGGACATATTGTTAGTGGGCATATAGATGGAACCGGACTGATAAAAAACATACGAGAGGAAAGAAATGCAGTATGGTATGAGATATTTGCAGATAAAAAGACCATAAAATATGTGGTTGAAAAAGGGTCCATTACAATTGATGGAATAAGTCTTACAGTAGCGTATGTTGATGAAAAAGGATTTAAAGTATCTACAATACCACACACAAGAGAAAGTACAAATCTAAAGGATAAAAATGTTGGGGATACGGTAAATCTCGAGTGCGACATCATAGGAAAATATGTAGAAAAGCTATTAGGCTATTCAGAATGTAATGAAAAGAAAGAATCAAAAATTACAGAAAGCTATTTAATAGAAAATGGATTTTAAAGAAAGAAGGAATATAAAATGAGCAAAACAATAGGAACAATAGAAGAAGCAATTAAGGATATAAAAGAAGGAAAAGTTATTTTAGTAATAGATGACCCTGATAGAGAAAATGAGGGGGATTTGGTATGTGCAGCAGAATTTGCAACAACTGAAAATGTAAATTTTATGGCAAGTTATGCAAAAGGACTAATTTGCATGCCTATGGAAGAAGAACTGTGTGAAAAACTTGACTTGGAGCAAATGGTAAAAGTTAATACTGATAACCACTGCACAGCGTTTACAGTTTCAATTGATCATGTATCAACTACAACAGGAATATCAGCGGTCGAAAGAGGAATTACGGCGAGAGCAATTGTAGGCAAAGATGCAAAGCCGGAAGATTTTAGAAGACCGGGCCATATGTTTCCACTTAAAGCAAAAAAAGCAGGAGTATTAGAAAGAACAGGTCATACAGAAGCTACAGTTGACATTGTAAAATTAGCAGGACTTAAACCTTGCGGATTATGCTGTGAAATAATGAGAGAAGATGGAACAATGATGAGAACAACAGAACTTCTTGAATTTGCACAGGAACATAATCTTACGGTAATTACAATTGCTGATTTGGTTAAATACAGAATGGAAAGAGACAGTTCAGTAAAAAGAGAAGCGGTTGCAAAGATGCCAACGAAATATGGAAACTTTAATATCGTGGGTTATCAAAATAAAACAACAGGGGAACATCATGTTGCATTAACTATGGGAGATGTAGGAAATGGAGAGCCTGTTCTTTGCAGAGTACATTCGGAATGTCTTACAGGAGATGTATTCGGTTCTAAAAGATGCGATTGTGGACAACAGCTTGAGAAAGCAATGGAGATGGTTGCAAAAGAGGGAAGAGGAATAATACTTTACTTAAGACAGGAAGGAAGAGGAATTGGATTAATAAATAAACTTAAAGCATATGAGCTTCAGGAACAGGGATTAGATACAGTAGATGCAAATCTAAAACTAGGATTTCCGGCAGATATGAGAAGCTATGGAATGGGAGCACAGATTTTGGCAGACCTTGGAGCAAAAAAACTAAGAATTATGACAAATAATCCGGCAAAAATTACAGGCTTGTCAGGATATGGAATAGAAATAGTTGAAAGAGTTCCGATACAGATAGAAGCACAAAAATATGATGAATATTATTTGAGAACAAAGCAGTTAAGAATGGCACATATGACAACTTACTAAGATTATTTGCTGAACCCGATTTCTTAAATTTAACGAAATAACGCTCGCGCTGCTTGCCGCTCGTAGCGGTTCTAAAGTTTTAGCACACAGCCTGACTTTGTAACTTA
Organism: Eubacterium sp. LMAG:50; assembly: GCF_008680265.1. Lineage (NCBI taxonomy): Bacteria > Bacillati > Bacillota > Clostridia > Eubacteriales > Eubacteriaceae > Eubacterium > Eubacterium sp. LMAG:50. The sequence continues at coordinate 510,902 of NZ_NALP01000007.1, forward strand.
CAGTTTCAAGTCAGGCTATGCACCAAAGCTTTGAACCGACGGCGACAAATGCTATTTCTTTTAAATTTAAGAAATCTGGTATAAGCAATTTAATGTTAAGTGTAATAATGTCAGAACTTATAATTTAAACCATACTTTAAAAAACTGACATCAAAATATATTATACAAGAGGAGATTTAAAATGAGAACTTTAGAAGGAAAATTAGTAGCAGAAGGATTAAAAATTGGTATTGTAGCAGCAAGATTTAATGAGTTTATTGTAAATAAACTTGTAAGCGGTGCAGAAGATGCATGCGTGCGACATGGAGTTAATGATGACGATATTACATTAGCGTGGGTTCCGGGAGCTTTTGAAATACCTGTAATAGCAAAGAAAATGGCTCAGTCAGGAAAATATGATGCAATTTTATGCTTAGGAGCAGTAATTAAAGGCTCAACAGATCATTATGATTATGTATGCGCAGAGGTAAGTAAAGGAATTGCAATGGTTGGAATGGAAACCGGAGTACCTACAATGTTTGGTGTATTAACAACAGACAATATTGAGCAGGCAATAGAAAGGGCAGGAACAAAAGCAGGAAATAAAGGATTTGATGTTGCATGCTCTGCAATTGAAATGGCGAATTTAAATCGCATGCTGTAAATTATGTAATTATTATGGTAGGCTTGCGTAAAATATAATAATTCATTTAATAATAAAAGGAAAAATTAAGTGCTAAATTATATTTGGGCAGGCATGATTATAATGTCAGTGCTTTATGGAATGGCAACAGGCAGGATGGAACAGGTAGGAAATGGAGCAATAGAATCCACAAAAGAAGCAGTTAGTATGTGCATTACAATGCTTGGAATTATGAGCATGTGGATGGGATTTATGAACGTGGCATCAAAAAGTGGAATAATAAAAAAACTGGAAAAAATACTTGAACCGATTATTATGTGGCTATTTCCGGGTTTACCTCATAACCATAATGCAAGAGAACCGATAGTAACCAATATAATTGCAAATATATTAGGTTTGGGATGGGCGGCAACACCGGCAGGACTAAAAGCAATGGAGGCATTGGCAGAAAATCCATTAGAACAGAGTGGATACGTATTAAGTGAAAATAAATCAGAGATAAAGAGGCAAAGAAAAAGAAAGTGTACATTTCCAAAGCATATTGCAACTGATGAAATGTGCACTTTTTTAGTATTAAATATTTCTTCACTTCAAATTATTCCTGTAAACATTATTGCGTATAGAAGCCAATATGGTGCAGTAAATCCGTCAGCAGTTGTGCTTCCGGCAATTATTGCAACAAGTTTCAGCACAGGAGCAGGGATATTGTGGTGTAAAATAATGAGTAGAGAGTAATGTCAATCGTTTGACATAACTAATTGATTATTATAAAATTAGTTGATTAATTATACATGGAGGAAATGACAATGAGAAATACAGTAAAAAAAGCAATGGCGATAGCAATTGCAGTCTCAATGACAACAAGTATTGCAACAGTAGGTTATAACAAGATTCAGGCACAGGAAACAAATAAAACAGTAACTTTTTCAGTAGAAAAGTTTACAATTGGACAGGGTTATGTAGTTGAGCCTGTAAGCGTTGAAGTTAGTGACGATATGACAATATCTGATGTATTTGAGAAAGTAATGAATGAAAAAGAGATTAAATATACAGGTTCAAAAGACTATGGATATTTATATTTGCAAAGCATAGAGAATGCTGATACAGGAATTATTGACATACCGGAAGAAATAGCAAAAATGCCTTCTTATGAAAGTTCATATGAGTATGAAGGAGAAACTTATACAACATCATATTCAGCTCCGTCAAATGAAAAAAATGATGGTAATACACAGCCAAACAATGGTTTAGGAGAATATTCATATAATAGTATGGCTGGATGGATGATTTCTGTAAACGGAGATAATGATAATGGAAATCTTACACCGTCAGATATTGTAAAAGATGGTGATGTAATCAGATATCAGTTTTCAGTATATGGATGGGGAGCAGATGTTGGATTAAGCAATTATGCAGGAATGGAACCATTAAAGGTTGCTGATAAAACAACTTTGACAAAAGAATTAGCAAAAATTAATGGAAATAAAGCATTATGGATGAATAATGAAAATGTTAAAATTGCGTATAAAAATGCAATTAAAGTTGCAACAAAATTGATGGCAACTCAGGATGAAGTTGATGAGGTGATTGCAGAATTAAAGAAAGCTGAAAACGAAACAACTACAGCACAGGATGCAACAACAGTGAAACCTACGACAACAATTCAGCCGACAACAGCAGAAACAACAGTGCAGGCTACAACAACAGAAATACAGACATTAGGAAAAGCAACTGTAAACTCAGTAAAGAAAGTAAAAGCAGGAAAAGCAAAAATTTCAATTAAGAAAATTGCAGGTGCAGAAGGATATCAGTACAAATACTCTTCAACAAAGAATTTCAAAAAAGGAACAGTAATTGTAAAGACTACTAAAAAGAATGTTTTAATAACAAAGAAATTTAAGAAAAATCAGAAATGCTACGTTAAAGTAAGAGCTTATAAAACAGTAAATAAAGTAAGAGTTTATGGAAAATGGAGCAAAGTTAAATCAGTAAAAATTAAGTAATAAATATTTATATTAAACAAGAGGAAACACATGAAAAAATTATTAGCAACAATTGCAATATTCTTTATGTGTGTCTCAACTTCAGTTATGGGAAGTCAGACACCGTCAAAGGATGATATAGAAAACACAATAAATAAAATTTCATATTATCAGATGAATACGGTAAAAAATCCAGCATATGGAAGCGTAGGCGGAGAATGGACGGTGTTTGGACTTGCCAGATGTGGAAATATTAAAGATGAATATATAGAAAAATATGTAGGCAATGTATCAAAAACAGTTGCAGATAACAAAGGAATTTTATCAACAAGAAAATATACCGAATATGCAAGAACAATTATTACATTAACTGCTATTCAAAAAAATCCTCAGAATTTTTCGGGATACAATTTATTACAGCCTCTTGCAACATTTGAAAATATAATGATACAAGGTGTAAATGGAGCTGCTTACACACTTATGGCTTTTGATTGTGGCAATTATGAAATTCCGGACGCAACGACAGGAAAACAGACAACAAGAAATAAGTTAATTGATTTCTTAGTAAAACAACAACTGAACAATGGCGGATGGAATTATATGGGGACAGAAGCAGATGTTGATGTGACTGCCATGGTTATTCAGGCACTTGCTCCATACTATAATGAAAAACAAAATGTAAAAGAAAGCATTGATAAAGGACTTGCAATTCTTAGCACTTTACAGAAATCTGATGGTGCATATGGAAATACAAGTGACTCAAACTGTGAAAGTACAGCACAGGTTTTAACTGCATTATCTGAAATGAGAATAAAAATTGATGATAGCAGATTTGTGAAAAACGGCAAAACCGTATATGATGGTTTAATGACATTTTATAAAGATAATGGTGCTTTTTGCCATACGAAGGGAAAAGGCGCAAATCAAATGTCTACAGACCAGGCAATGTATGCAATAACAGCTTATTACAGAAGTATATCAGGAATGAACAGACTCTATGATATGAGTGATGGAATTATTAAAATAGAAAATACAAAGGTAGAAACAACTAAGGCAGATAATAAAGAAGAAACAAAAAGTAGTGCGTCTGATAAAAATAAGAATGATGCAAATAACAACGATAAAAACAATTCCACGAGTAAAAACACAAAAAGGAATGCATCATCAAATTCAAAAAATAATAGTAAATCAAATGGAAATACGTTAAATAATAGCGATGATAACGACAATAGAGAAAATAATGAATTTAAGAATAGAAAAGATAATAATGTAGAAACGGAAGAAAATACTAATACTACAGATAACTTAGAAAATGCTACAGATGTTTTAGAAAATAATGATGAAGAAAATAAGATAGCTACAGACAATAATATAGAACAAACAGAAAATAAAAATTCAGTTAATAATAAAGAAAATGTTACTAAAGAAACAAAACACAAAAATAGAAGACCTTATATTATACTGATTTTTGGAATATGTTGTGGTATAGCCGGGAAATTTGGATTTGATGTTTATAAATATAAGAAGAAAAGAGTGACAAATAAAGATGAACAAAACTAATTTGAGAAAATTAAGCATATGTATAATTACAATACTTATGACATTTTCCTTGTGGGGCTGTGGAAATAGTAAAAGTGTAAAATCTGAAAAGGCAACACAAAAATGTACTTTGTATGTGACTTGTATAAATGCAATAAATAGTGACAAATTACAGGATAATATACGAAAAGCACAACCAAAAGATGGCGTGATATATGAGACAAAGGAAGTTAAATTTACAGAAGGGGAATCCTGCTTTGATATTTTAGAGAGAGAATTAAAAAATGAAGGAATACTGATTGAAAGTAGCATAACGCCGGCAACAAAAAGTGTATATATAGAAGGAATTAACAATTTATACGAATTTGACTGTGGAAAACAGTCAGGTTGGATGTATACTGTAAATGGAGATGTACCAAATGTAAGTTGCAGTGAGTACAAGATTAAAGAAAATGATGAAATAAAATTTCAATATACATGTAATTTAGGAGAGGATATAGAAAAGAAATGAGAGAAGAATTCGGAAGATTTCACCCGGTAGTAAATATATTATTTTACGCATTTATATTGGGAATTACTATGTTTGTGAATCATCCGATTATGATATTCATTTCTTTTTTATTTGCCACGGTTTATTTTGTAATTGTATACAAAAACAAAAAAATAAAAAAGTTAACAGGGTTATTAGGCTTGTTTATTTTTGCAGGGCTGATAAACCCTCTTTTTTCTCATAGAGGAATGACGGTGCTATTCTTTTTGCCAACAGGAAATGCAGTCACTTTGGAATCTATTATATATGGAATGTTTGCAGCAGGAATTTTAGTTACGGTAATGATTTGGATTTTTACATTTCAAAAAATAGTAACGGAAGATAAAATTATGGCTATTTTTGGGAAGATAGTACCTACGCTTGCTTTAATTTTTTCAATGGTATTAAAATTTGTACCGGCATTTGTGGCTCATGCAAAAGAAACTTCGGATGTAAATAGAGTTATGGCAATTGCAAATGGAAGTGATATTAACAAAATGAATTTTATTCGAAAAGTAAAAATGCAGGTGAAAAATTTCTCAATTACAGCAACATGGGCATTGGAAAATTCAGTGGATACGGCTGATTCGATGGCATCAAGAGGCTACGGAGTAAAGAGAAGGACAAATTTTAATAATTATAAATTAACATTAAGGGACATAATCGCCTTGATATGGATTATATTTTTGGGCGGAATTGTAGTTTTAGGGTGTATATTTGGATGTGTCAAAACACACTACTATCCGATGCTTTATATAGAAGAAAATAAGTATGCAACGTTGGTTTACATAACATATTCAGCACTTTGCGCAACACCAATTTTAATAAATATTATGGAGGAGATAAGATGGCTCAGATTGAAATCAAAAATTTAACATTTAAATATGCTATGGCAGATTCTTCATGTTTAAAAAATGTTTCATTAAATATAGAAAATGGTGATTTTGTTGTTGTATGTGGAAAATCAGGCTGTGGAAAGACGACATTGCTTAGATGTTTAAAAAGTGTACTTACTCCAAATGGAGACAAAGCTGGGGAAGTCTTATTTGAAAATAAAAAAATTGAAGAAGTTGATGAAAGAACTCAGGCAATGAAAATTGGATTTGTAATGCAGAATCCTCAACAGCAGATTGTAACGGACAAAGTATGGCATGAGCTTGCATTTGGTTTGGAAAACATGGGAATGGCAAGAGAAGAAATAGGGGCAAGAATTGGCGAGACAGCAGAATATTTTGGAATAGCAAAATTATATGAAAGGACGACAAACAGCCTTTCAGGCGGACAAAAACAGTTACTTAATCTGGCGGCAGTTATGACAATGCAGCCTAAAGTAATAATTTTAGACGAACCTACAGCTCAGTTAGACCCTATAGCGGCAGAAAAATTTATTCAGATGTTACATAAAATAAATGATGAACTTGGAACTACGGTTATTATTTCTGAACATAGATTAGACCAGTTGTTACCTGTTTGCAGTAAAGCCGTAGTTATGAAAAATGGAGAAATTTTAGCTGATGACAATAGTTATAAAGTCGCAGATAAACTTTATAATACAGAAGAATTTCAATTTATGCCTATACCGGCTCAAATTTATAAAGAGAGTGGAGAATTATCTGAAAATATTCCACTTACAGTAGGTCAGGGAAGAAAATGGATTGAGAATTATGTAAACCAAAATCAGATAATAAAAGAAAATATAGCAAAACAAAATAGATTAATCAACTTAGAGTATGAGAATAAAGATAAAAATAAATCAGCGAAAGACATTGCAATCAGTGGAAAAAACATATGGTTCAGATATGAACGTGATGGAGCAGATATAATTAAGGGGATTAGTGTTAATATAGAAAATGAGCAGATTTACTGCATATTAGGAGGAAACGGTGCAGGAAAATCAACATTAATCAAAATATTGTGTGGAATATTGAAGCAATATAGAGGAAAAGTAAAAATAAATGGCAAAATTGTGTACATGCCACAGAATGTCCAGACAATGTTCCTGCATGACACGGTTATAGATGAGGTTGATGGAAATAAAGATATTTTAACAAAACTAAATCTGGATAAATATGAAAAAACACATCCATATGATTTGAGTGGAGGCGAGCAGCAAAAGCTTGCAATGGCAAAGGTGTTGTTGTGTAATCCTGATATTTTACTTTTAGATGAACCAACAAAAGAAATTGATGTAATTTATAAAAAAGAAATGGGAAAAATAATTCTTGATTTAAAAAAACAGGGAAAGACGATTGTAATAGTAAGTCATGACGTGGAATTTTGTGCAGAATATGGAGACAGATGTGCTATGTTTTTCCAAGGAAAAATTATTTCAGAAAGCAGTATAAGAGAAATGATTTGCACAAACAGATTTTACACAACAGTTTCTCATAAAATGGCAGGAGAATTAATTGAAAAAGCAATTACAAAGGAGGAAGTAGTATGGTCAATGACAGCCGGTTCTATTACGGAGTAGGTTTATTAATTATACTTATTTCATTTGTTGTATTTGCGTTAGGATTTGAAAAAAGAAAACCGAGGGCAAGAGAAATAGTAATGCTTGTGTGCATGATTAGTTTTGCAGTTATCGGGAGAGTTATTTTTTACATGACTCCACAGGTAAAACCTTGCGCTGCAATTATAATTATTACGGGAATTGCATTAGGTAAGAAGGCAGGATTTTTAACAGGAGCCATGACGGCATTTGTGTCAAATTTTTTTATGGGTCAGGGTCCCTGGACACCATGGCAAATGGTAGCCTTTGGACTTTTAGGATATATTTTTGGAATTGCATACAGTAAAAGGAATGTGGGAAGTTATATTCCTAAGAAGCAAAAAAATTTTATTTGTTTTATGGGGATGCTTGCAACAATAGTTGTTTATGGTGTTATTATGGATACGGCAACAGTGCTTATGTCTACAGACAGTCCAAGTGTTCAGGCTTTTATAACAGCTTATACTGCAGGATTTATTATGAATGTAATACATGGTATATCAACTTTTATATTTTTATGGTTTATGTTAATTCCGATGCTAAAAAAGATTGATAGAGTTAATATTAAATACGGAATGTATGTAAAATAAGTAGCAAAAAGTATTTACAAAAAACGAGCAAAAATAACACAAAAACAAGTAAAATAAATATGATTGACATTTGTAAACAAAGTGTTAAAATAAACGTGGTGCGAAGATGTACATAGTGATACTTCGCACTATATTTTTGTTTCGTATATAAGAAACTAATGAGAAAAGAGGTAGGAAAAATGGATTACAAATTTCTTTTAGACATAGCTATTATTCTAGCTAGTACAAAGATTCTTGGTCTCTTCACAAAGAAAGTTAATATGCCACAGGTTGTTGGTGCTCTTTTGGCCGGTGTTATTTTAGGACCTGCATGTGTAGGAGTGTTAACAGAAACAGACATGATACAGAATATGGCAGAATTAGGTGTAATTGTTCTTATGTTCTGTGCAGGTATGGAAACTGACATTGAAGAACTTAAACGAAGTGGAAAAGCTTCATTTGTAATAGCACTTTTAGGTGTTATAGTTCCTTTAGTTGTTGGTGGTGGTGTTGCATATTTATTCATTAATAATGGATATATTGATACATCAGATGTTACAAGTTCAGTATTTTTACAGTCAGTATTTATTGGTGTAATTTTAACAGCAACTTCTGTAAGTATTACAGTTGAAACTTTAAAAGAATTAGGTAAATTAAAAACTAAATCAGGAAATGCAATTCTTGGAGCTGCCATTATCGATGATATTTTAGGTATCATAGCTCTTACAATTGTAACAAGCTTAGCTGACACATCAGTAAATATTGCAGTTGTTTTATTTAAGATAGTATTATTCTTCGTATTTTGCGGAGTTGTCGGAGTTATTGTTTATTATGCATTTAAGAAATGGTGTGAAATTAGTGGTAAAGGAATGCACAGACATGCAATTATTGCATTCGTTATCTGCCTTGTAATGGCATTTTGTGCAGAACATTTCTTTGGAGTTGCAGATATTACAGGTGCATTCTTCGCAGGCTTAATTATATCAATGACTCAGAAAGATCAGTTCATCGCATCAAAATTTGATGTATTATCATATTTGCTTTTAAGCCCAATTTTCTTTGCAAGTATCGGTCTTAAGGTTGAACTTCCAAAGATGGGACCTGCAATCATTGCATTTGCAGCAGTAATAACAATAGTTGCATTGTTAACAAAGATTATCGGTTGTGGACTTGGCGCAAAGGTTTGCGGATACAAGAATTATCAGGCACTTAGAATTGGTGTTGGTATGATTTCAAGAGGTGAAGTTGCCTTAATCGTAGCCAGCAAAGGTGCAGCAGTAGGTCTTATGAGTAACAATATTATGGGACCAATTATTATAGTCGTTGTTATTACAACAATCATTACACCTATTTTATTAAAACCTGTATTCAATAAGGAAATTATCCCTATTGAAGGAGAAGTATCACTTGCAGATAATTACAAGAAGATTGATGAATACAGAACAGGTGAAAAACAGGATAATTAAAATTGACATAATGGATTTTAATACATGAAATGTCATAGCTTAATCAAATGGTTAGGCTATGGCATTTTTTTTATGTAAAATTCATATTATTTATAAAAATAAAATGGCAGGTGCTAAGTGAATATTGCAACATTGTCTAATTACATAATTCCCATTTTAATATTAATAATAGTTTTATATGGATTAAAGAAAAAAACGAAAGTGTACATTGATTTTGTAGATGGGGCAAAAGATGGATTTGCGACAGTAATAAAAGTTATGCCGACTTTAATAGGGTTAATGGTGGCGGTAGGAATGCTTAGAGAGTCAGGAGCAATGGACTTTTGTGGCAAACAGATTGGAAAAGTAACAAAATATATTGGATTTCCGGGAGAGTTAGTGCCGTTAAATATAGTAAAAATATTTTCGTCTTCGGCAGCAACAGGAATGCTTCTTGATGTTTATAAAAAATATGGAGTAGATTCATATATTGCAAATGTAGCTTCAATCATATTGAGTAGTACAGAAACGGTTTTTTACACGATGTCGGTTTATTTTATGACTGCAAAGGTAACAAAGACAAGATGGACTCTTCCGGGAGCATTATTTGCCACTCTTGCCGGAACAATTGCAAGTGTAATGGTAGCTAAATTAATGTAGCTGATAAATAATTTAACTAAACTTAGTGCAAAATTAATATTAGAGACAAGTTGAAATGAAAAAAATATAAAATTATAATGTAATAAATAGTGGTAGGACGAATAGTCTGTGTATATGAAATATAGTAATAAATTCGGAGGTGCATCTATGATTTATACGGTTACATTTAATCCTTCTATTGATTACATAGTAACAGTAGAAGATTTCAAAGAGGGATTTGTAAACAGAACATCTGAGGAGTTAATGTTCCCTGGTGGAAAAGGAATTAATGTTTCAATGGTACTTAGTAATCTTGGATTTGAAAATACAGCTTTAGGATTTTTGGCAGGATTTACAGGCGACAGTGTTCAGGGAATGCTTACAGCAAATGGTGTAAATGCTGACTTCATAAAAGTTAATGAAGGTATAACAAGAATAAATGTTAAAATCAGAGCTCAGAAAGAAAGTGAAATAAATGGTATGGGCCCTGGAATAAAACAGGACGATATTGATGCGTTATATGAGAAATTAGACAAAATTCAGGATGGGGATATTTTAGTTTTAGCAGGAAGTATACCATCAGTAATGCCTGAAACAATGTACAGTGATATTATGGAACACTTACAGGGAAAAGATATTAAGATAGTTGTTGATGCAACAAAAGATTTACTTGTTAATGTTTTAAAATACAAACCATTTCTTATTAAGCCAAACAATCATGAATTAGGTGAAATATATGGAGTTACATTAAATACAAGAGATGAAGTTGTGCCTTATGCAAAGAAAATGCAGGAAGCCGGAGCAAGAAATGTTTTAATTTCAATGGCAGGCGAAGGTGCAGTATTAGTTTCAGAAGATGGACAGGTTTACAAGAGTGAATGCCCAAAGGGAAAAGTTAAGAATTCTGTAGGAGCCGGTGATTCAATGGTAGCGGGATTTATCGCAGGCTATTTAGAAAGTGGCGAATACAAAGAGGCTCTTAGAAAGGGATTGTTAACAGGAAGCGCAAGTGCATTTTCTGATAATCTTGCAACAAAACAAGAAGTAGAAAAATTAGGAAAGACATTCCAACTTTAAATTAAAATAAACCTACAAAACAGTCCGGCAGATTTTATGCCGCAAACACGTTGATTTTTTTATTTTGCTACGCCGCTTATTATAAATTAAAAAGTTAAACTCGCTTTTTGGCTCATACATAACTTTTTAATTTAAGCTATGCTCGCAAAATTTCAAAAATCTGCCTATCGTTTGCAACATAAAATCTGCCGGAATTTTTTGGCGTATATTTATTTCTTATCAATAAAAACTAAAGCAAATGAAAATATACACTACAATTAAGAATATATGAATTGTTATTTTGTCGCTGGTAGCATCAACAATTATTTTATAACATCCATTTTTTAATTACATCAAATGGTGCAGGACCAAACTTCAGAAGAAAGCTATGGAAGTCGCGCAAAGCATTTTTTTGGGAATGGTTTTGCAGGTACAAATTTTTGAGTTCTGTTATTTCCAAATAACCAACATAATACTGCAGATAATTTGCCGGGGATTCAGTAACAGAGTTATAAATTTCATTCTGTATTTCTAGCTGGGAAAAGCCATAGTGTTTTAAAAATACTTTGGTGTCTTCAGGGGTCCAGCCCTCATAATTAACACCTATATCTACAAGTGAATACAGTCCGAGAGAAAATGAAGCACTACAGCTTAAGGCTTTTGCAAGAGAAGGATTAGAAACTTCATAGCTGTAAGAAAGAAATTCTGCATAGGTTGCCCAACCCTCTGTATATCCACCAAAGTTTAAGAGATAACGTATGGCAGAAGGATTTGTTGTGGAAAAAACATGGTTTTGGTACAAATGTCCGGGAAATCCTTCATGGGCTAAAGTTGTATATAAATCCTGATTCTTAAATTTGTCACTTTTGTTGACATAAATAGTGTTTTTGTCAGGCATATCAATCGGTGGAGAAAGATAAAATGCCGGACTTAAATAGTCCTGAAGAGAAGGTTCAACATATTTTAAATCATATTTAATGGAATCTAATTTGCAGATTTCATAAAATGAACTGTCAGGATTATTTATTTTCTCTTTTAAATCCTTAAGTATATCTGTAGGTTCTGTAATAGTAGTTGAAGTTGAATTATAAAATTGTGATTCAAGTTCAGGATTAGAAGTAAATAAAGAAGAAACCTGAGTCATATCGGCGGCAATCTGACTTTGAATACGTGCTTTTAATTCAGAAACCGTTTTGGTACTTCCGGTTTTAGAGGAAACAAGATATTCATAATAAGCTTTACCTTGTTTAGAATCTGCAAGAGTATAGTATTCTAAGTCTTTGTTTATATAATAAGAAGAATTAAAAAGGGATAATTTGTCAGCAAGTTTTTTATAGGAAGATAAAACATAATTATTTACATAATCTTCGTTTAAATTTAAGTAAGCAGTAACTGTTTTGTCTGACAGGAATTTGCATTTTTTTAATCTGGAATTAAATGTTTCTATTAATAAATTATTTTTTTGGGAACTGTCGTTAATTAAGGAAAGACATTGAGCAATAATTGACTCACAATTTGATTTAGACATAAATGTTTTATTATCAATTTTTTCAGATTCAAAATTTATAATGCTATCAAAAAAATCGGGAACAGTTTTTAATAGCAAAAAATAGTTTTTTATGTCTTTTTCGGAATAAAATTCGTATTCAGATAATAAAATAGGAAGTTGAGCCTGAATTCCGGTTGTAGGACTAAGACAATCATAATATTCGCATAAATCACCAAAATCTAACTCGGTTTGAAAATGAGAAAGTAAGATGTCATATGTAATTTGCCGGGACTTAGAAAGAGATTTATAATCAAATTTTTTTAATGTGTTAATCTGTTTAATGCAATCAGTCTGGCTTTCCTTCATATCTTTTAAAGAAAAATTTCCCAATGACTGAGGAAAATCAGTTTGAAAAAAATCATTTGCGTTGGCAATATAAAAATGCATACTTAGAGTGTCATTGGATAGTGATGAGGTAACAAGAGAGGCTGTGTAATTATCAAATTCGGTTTGAACAGAAGGATTACTTAATACGTTAGGAGATTTAAAATATACTGTTTTTAAAAATAAAAATAAAAAAAAGATAATTGGCAAAATAACTTTTATGAGTTGTTTTTTACCTGAAAAAAATTTTAAAATCATAGAAAATCCTTATATGGCTATTATTATAGAATATATTTTTTATTTAATAGGTATGATAAAAAATATAAATATGATAAAATAGTTCAATAGTGGGACAAATTATTTTAATAAATTTAGTTAAAATTATATGTCTGGCTTAATAAAATAAACACTTAATTAGTGTATGTATACATAAATAGGAAATTGAAAGGAGCATAATATGGAAATATTATTTTTAAATCCAGTATTCAAAGAAGCTATATGGGGTGGCAAATTATTAAAAGAATTTGGTTACGAACAGGCGACAGATAAGACGGGTGAGTGTTGGGGAATTAGCGCACACAAGTCAGGTGATTGTACTATTGCAAATGGTGAGTTTGAAGGCAAAACTTTATCATGGGTTTATGAAAATCACAGAGAATTATTTGGAAACATTCAGGATAACATATTTCCATTATTAGTAAAAATAATAGGTGCAGAAGACGATTTAAGCATTCAGGTTCATCCAAATGATGAATATGCAGCGGTTCATGAAAATGGCTCACTTGGAAAAACAGAGTGCTGGTATATTTTAGACTGTAAAGAAGATGCAAATATCGTTATCGGACATCATGCAAAAGACAAAAAAGAACTTGCAGACATGATTCACGAGGGCAGATGGAATGAATTAATTAGAACAATACCTATTAAGAAAGGGGATTTCTTCCAGATTAATCCAGGTTGTCTTCATGCTATTAAAGGTGGAACACTTTTAATTGAAACACAGCAAAGCAGTGATATTACTTACAGAGTTTACGATTATGACAGATTAAGTAATGGAAAGCCTAGAGAATTACACGTACAGCAGAGTATTGACTGTATTGAGGCACCACATCATGATTATGATGGGAAAATTACAGTTGAAAATGAAGGAGATTTGACAAAGACAACTCTTGTTAAATGTGATTTCTATACTCTTGAAAAGTGGGATGTTGCAGGTAAATATAAATTTACGATGGACAAACCGTTTATGAATGTCAGCGTTATTAACGGTGAAGGTGAAATAAACGGAAGCAAAATTACAAAAGGTGACCATTTTATTATTCCTTCAGGAATAGGCGAATGCAAAATATCAGGAGACTTAACAGTAATGGCTTCATATTTGTAATGTTGCCATGTAGGAGAGGGTAATTATGTTATCAGAAAGAGGAATGCAAATAGTTGAAAAACTAGTTGAAAACAATGCAAAGCCGGTAACATCAAAAGTTTTAGCATTAGGTCTAGGTGTGTCTGAGAGAAGTGTAAAAACTTATATAAAAGAAGTTTCAGATTTTTGTGATGAAAATGGAATGAAACTTGAACGAAAACCGGGAATAGGATTTGTTGCAAATTTCACAGACGAACAGATAGCTCAGATTGAAGATATGAAAAAGGACAAGAGAACAGTCTTGTCGAAGAATCAGAGAATGAGCTATATAATGTTTATTCTTTTAAGCGGATGGGATACTTATACATTAGCACTTTTTTCAGATGAGCTAAACGTAAGCAAAAAAGTTATAAGTGATGATATTGACTGTGTTGCGGAACGTTTACAGAAACATAACATAACTGTAAACAGAGTAGCAGGGCATGGTGTATTTGTTACGGGAGATGAATTTTCAATAAGAAAAGCATTAAAAAAATATTGCGTATTTCCTATTGGAAATCATAAAATTACAAAACCAATTGATTACAGGTTGTCAGTACTTGATGAAAGTATTTGTGTAAATAATTTTGGACGAGACAATTTTGAAAGAGCGATACAAACTGTAGAGGCAATAGAAAAAGAATATAATATTGTTTATACGGATTACTCATTTAAAGCGTGTGTGAAATATTTATGCATTCAGCTTTTAAGAGTAAGAATGGGACATCTGCTAAAGGAAAATATAGCTGAATGTGAAGAATATATTAATGAAGAAATCACAAATAAAGCTGTTGAAGAATTAGAGAAAATAGGCAAAATCGAATTAAATGATGTTGAAAAGCATTATGTGGATATTATATTTGCTTCTGCAGCAATGCAAAGAGCAGAAGTAGAATTTGAGCAGTTTCATAATGAAGGTTTTTATGATTTAAGCGATAAAGTATGCGATGAAATGCTTGAATATATGTCTGAAATTTTAAATATTGATTTTATGGAAAATGATTTGCTTGTTAATAGCCTGAAGGCATTTCTTCCAGCTTCATTCATTAGAACAAAATATGGAATAGAGATAGCAAATCCATTTTTATATGATGTAAAAGAAATGTATTCAGGAATATTTGCAACAACATTTACATTATCTAAATTTTATGAAAAATATTGTCACGCATCACCAACGGAGCATGAAATGTCATTCTTAGCTTTGTATTTTGGTGGAGCAATGCATAGAAATCAAAAAAATGTAAAGGCTATCTTAATAGGAACAAGTGGCGTGGCAGCTGCAAGCATTGTTGCCGGTAAAATAGAAGATAAAATAGAAGAAGTAAAGATTGTTTCGATTTTATCATCAGAAAAGATAGCAGAAATTGATGAATACGAATTTGACATTGTTTTGTCAATGCTTCCGGGATTTGAATATGAAGATAAGGTTGTAAATATATCACCTCTTGTAAGTAATAATGATATAAAGAAAATCAAGGATGCCTGCTTTGAATATATGACAAATTCAATTGCAGACAATTATGAATTATATTCAGTAATAGATAGAAAATATATAAGTGTTGTAAGTAAAAAAATGACAAAGGCAGAAATTTTGAAAGCTGCAAGCGACAAGTTGGTAGAAGATGGATATGTTACTGAGGACTTTTATTCAGATGTAATGCAGAGAGAAGAAATCAGTTCTACTGCCATTGGAAACAAAACAGCAATCCCGCATGGAAAATCTAAAAATGTATTAAAACCAATAGTATATATTATTAAGGTTAATTATGAGATTGACTGGGGAGAAGATAATGTAGATATTATTTTCCTTTTGGCACTTAATTTCGACAATATTAATACAACAAAAATGTTCTTTGCAGATCTGTCAAGATTTTTGAACTCTGAAAGTAAAATTCAGAGAATCAGAAAAAGCAATAATGAAATGGAAATTGAGAAGAGCATTATGTCAGATTTGCACTGGAGTTAGGGCAAAAAATGACTAGAGAATCACAAAAAGTAAAATTGTTGTAATGCCTATAAATAAAGGGCTACAAGAAAAACGTTTCACATAAGAGATACAGAAAAATTGCACTAGGAATAGTGCAATTTTCTGTTTTGTGGGGCGTTGAAAACAAGAAACGAAATTAGTAAAATTAATGTTGTAAGAAAGGTAATAATTTTATTTAAGGAGGTACAAGAAGTTGGCTAAAGACTTAATGAGCAAAGAGATTGTAATGTTCGACGTAGACGCGAAAGACAGAGACGAAGTAATTAATTTAATCGCTGATGCAATGGACAAGGACGGAAGACTTATTGACAAGGAAGGATATGTTGCAGACGTAATGAAAAGAGAAGCAGGTTCAAGTACAGCAGTTGGATTTTCTGTTGCAACACCTCATTCTAAATCAGTACATGTAAAAGAACCTTCATTGGCATTTGTAAGACTTAGTCATCCAATGAAATGGGACGACTCAGAAGAAGTTGAGTTAGTGTTCCAGATTGGTGTTCCGTCTCCGGGACAGGGAGACAGACATCTTGAAATTCTTGCAGGCTTATTTAGAAAAGTAATGCATGACGATTTCAGAGAAAAATTATTTAGTGCAAAAACTGCAGATGAAGTAATTGAATTAATCGGTGCAGTTTAAGAGAAAACATAATAAGAAAGGACAATATTATGAAAGATTTAGTTGATATTTTGAAAAACACGAGACAGCATCTTATGAATGGTGTTTCACACATGATTCCGGTTGTAGTTTCCGGTGGTATTTTATTTGCTATTGCAGCAATGTTATCTATGAATTCAGTACAGACAAGTGCTTCAGTTTCATCAGCAGGTTTAGCTGGTTTCTTAAGCAACGTTGGTGGTGTTGGTTTAGGACTTATGGTTCCTGTACTTTCAGCTTATATTGCAGCATCTATTGCAGATAGACCTGGTATTGCACCTGGTATTATTGGTGGACAGTTAGCAGTAAATGTTGGAGCAGGATTTATCGGTGGTATTATTACAGGTTTAGTTGCAGGTATTGCAGCACATTACTTAAAGAAAATTCCACTTCCAAAATCAATCCAGTCATTAAAGGCAATCTTTATTGTTCCATTACTTGCAACATTGATTACAGGATTTGTTATTGTAGTATTAGTAGGAAACCCTTGTGCAGCACTTCTTAAGTTCTTAGAAGGATGGTTAGGAGATATGACAGGTAGTGCAGCTATCTTAGTAGGTGCAATTACAGGTGCAATGATTGCATTTGACCTTGGTGGACCACTTAATAAGGTTGCTTATTCAACAGGTGCAGCTTTAGTAGGTACAACAGTAGCAGCTGGAGATAATTGTTCATTTATGGGACCTATCGGTCTTGCAATTTGTATTCCTCCAATTGGAGCAGGTGTTGCATCATTAGTATTAAAGAAGAAATTCTCACAGGCAGAAAGAGATGCAGGTATTGGTGCAATCGCAATGGGATGTTGTGGTATTACAGAAGGTGCTATTTCTTACACAACAGCTGACCCGGTTAGAATGATTCCTATTAATATGGTTTCATGTGCAATCGCAGGTGCAATCGCAGGTGCTCTTGGAGTATATGACAATGCAGCTTGGGGCGGACTTGTAGTTCTTCCAGTAACATCAATAGCAACATATTTTTTATGTACAGTAATTGGTGTAGCGATTTATGTAGCACTTTGTGCAATATTCAAGAAAGATTATGTAGAAAAAGAAGAAGTTGTCGAAGATATCGATATTTCATTCGAATAATATAATAATTAATTAGTGAATGATAAGAAGCCACAAAGATAATTGGTTGTGGCTTCTATAAAATAAAATCTAAGAAAGTGAGTGAGTGATATGAAATTTTTAGCAGTTACAGCATGCCCTTCAGGGGTTGCACATACTTATATGGCAGCAGAAGCTATTCAGCAGGCTTGTGAAAAAGCAGGTGTTGAATGTAAAGTTGAAACACAGGGCTCAATTGGTATTGAAAATGAAATAACAGCAGCTGATATTGCAACAGCAGACGCAGTTATTCTTACAACAGATATGCCAATTAAGAACGTAGAACGTTTTGACAATCTTAAAAAAGTTAAAATCGGTGTTGGCCCGGCTATTAAGCAGGCAGACGCAATTGTAGAAAAAATGATATCAATGCTTAAATAAATTCCCGAAAAAGAACGGATTATTTAGTCAAAATAAAACCTTATAAATTATTACCATAGGGGATTGAAGATTTGAAGGGTACACAGTAAGCGTAGAATCAAAATGGGCAGACATGCAAAATGCCTGCCCGTTTTAAACTGAAAATAGTAGTAGTATTAGTATTTGTGAAAGAAAAATATAAAATTTAAATAGAACAATGTGGATTTGGAAATAATACAAAAGATTGTATTGATGTATATATTAAGATTTATTTAGAAATTAAGGAGGAAAAAGAAATGGTAAGTAGAACAGTTAAAATTGAAAACGCAGAAGGATTACACATGAGACCGGCAGGAGTTGTAGCAAAGGAAATGGGCAAATTTGTATGTGACGTAACAATCGTATTTGGAGATAAGAGAATTAATGCTAAGAGCTTAATTAACATTATTTCAGCATGTATTAAATGTGGTTCAGAAGTTACATTTGAATGTGATGGAGAAGACGAAGCAGCAGCTATGGCTAAGATTGAAGAATTAGAATCACAGAACTTTGGTGAATAAGATTAGATTGTGAGGAATGCTTATGTATAAAGGTATTGCAGGTTCTGAAGGAATCGGAATCGGAAAAGTAGTGTTAATTGAAGAACATGATTTAACAGTTGAAAAGAAAAGCGTTACAGATACAGATGCAGAATTAAAAAGATTACAGGATGCTATTGAAAAATTTGTTTCAATAACAAATGAAATGGCAGACAAGATGGCAAAGACTGTTGGAGAACAGGATGCTGATATTTTAAGAGGTCATATTATTATGCTTCAGGATCCAATGATTGAAGAACAGATTTCAGCATTGATGATAAGCGAGAAGATTTCAGCAGAAATGGCATTAGAACAGGTACTTGACCAGACAGCAGAAATGTTTGCAGCAGTTCCTGATGAATTAATTCAGCAGAGAGCAACAGATTTAATGGATATTAAGTCACGTATGCTTAAGATTTTGATGGGTATTGAAGAAGTTGATATTTCACAGGTACCTGAAAATACTGTATTAGTTGCAAGAGATTTAACACCATCTATGACAGCAGGAATTAATCCGGCTAACATTGCAGGAATTTTAACAGAAGTAGGTGGAAGAACATCTCACTCAGCAATTCTTGCAAGAGCAATGGAAATACCTGCGGTATTAAGTATTGAAGGAATTTGTGGAATTGTTAAAAATGGAGATACAGTAGTTCTTGATGGAAGCAAGGGAGAAGCAATTGTTAATCCTGATGAAGCAACAGTTAAAGAATTTGAAAAGAAATTTGCTGATTATGCAGCAGAAAAAGAATTGTTAAAAGCATACAAGGGTAAACCATCTCAAACAAAAGACGGCGTTAAGGTTGAATTAGTTTCAAATATTGGTAAGCCTGAAGATGCAGATAAAGTTGTTGAATGCGACGGCGAAGGAATTGGTCTTTTCAGAACAGAATTTTTATTTATGGATAGAGATAGTGTTCCAACAGAAGAAGAACAGTTTGAAGCATACAAGAAAGTTGCTGAGACAATGAAAGGAAAACCTGTAATTATTAGAACGCTTGATATAGGTGGAGATAAGGCAATCCCTTACTTAGGATTAGAAACAGAAGAAAATCCATTCTTAGGATTTAGAGCAATTCGTTTCTGCTTAAAGAGAAGAGATATCTACGAAGTACAGTTGAGAGCACTTCTTAGAGCAAGTGCATTTGGAGATATCAAGATAATGGTTCCACTTGTAACAGGAGTAGATGAACTTCGTGCAGTTAAGGTGATTCTTGAAGATATTAAGCGTCAGTTAGATAAAGATGGAATTGCTTACAATAAAGATGTTAAAGTCGGTGTAATGATGGAAACACCTGCAGCATGTATGATGGCAGATGCACTTGCTAAGGAAGCAGATTTCTTTAGTATTGGAACTAATGATTTGACAGGTTATACAATGGCTGTTGATAGAGGAAATGCGAAAGTTGCATACCTTTACTCAACATATAATCCGGCAGTTCTTCGTGCAATCAAGAGAATTATTGAATGTGGTAAAGCAGAAGGAATTATGGTTGGAATGTGTGGTGAAGCAGCAGCTGATCCGAAACTTATACCATTGTTGTTAGCATTTGGCTTAGATGAATTCAGTGTAAGTGCTACAAGCGTATTAAAAACAAGAAAGACAATCTCAGATTGCAACATAGATGAATGTAAAGCATTAGCTGAAAAAGTAATGAAATGTGTAACAGAAGAAGAAGTATTAGAATTATTAAAGTAAAATTTTAATAAAAGGCTATGAATAAATAGCCGGAATTAATTATAAAAACTCTCGTTTGATTATTCATTCGAGAGTTTTTTATAACAGAGAATAAAAGATAAATTGGTAGTGTATACAATTAAATGCCGGTTATAACCATAAATTTAATTGTAGAAAATAATAAGTTTATATAGTATTATGTGGTTGTATGTGTCGGAAAAGATGCATACAGGATTTGGAGACGAGTGTATGTCTCTAATTAAAATGGACAAATCAATCAAGAGGAGAAAGAAATGAGTATTAAATTAATTGCATTTGATGTTGATGGAACTTTTGTAGGAGATGATCATTTAACGATTAATGAAAAAAATATCGAAGCTATGAAAATGGCACATGAACAGGAAATAAAAGTTGTTATGTCGACAGGTAGAACACAATCAATTTCACAAAAAGAAATAGATGATGTTGGATGCGTTGACTATATGGTGTTATCAAATGGTGCAATTGTAGTTGATGGTACAACAAACGAAGTTATTAAAGGAAATTATATTAGCAAAGAAGCGGGAAAGAAAATATTAAAAATATTAGTTGATCACAATGCAGTATTTCAAATTTATGCAGGACAGGAAGCTTATGTTAATAAATATTCATATGACAATTTCCTCAATACTGAAGGATTACCGGAAGTATTTTTGGTTGAATATAGAAAAAGAATGAAATTAACAAAAGATTTACAGGAAGTAGTTGATAATGTTCCAATTGAAAAGTTTAATGTAGATTATGTTGATACAAAGGTAGTTCAGGAAATAATGGATGCCTTAAGTAAAATACCTAATCTTGTATATACTGCAGGATTTGTAGGAAACATCGAAATAACAGGGACGGGTGCCGATAAAGGAAACGGACTTGCATGGCTTTCTGACAAATTAGGAATAAAAGCAGAGGAAGTAATGGCATTTGGAGATTCAGGAAATGATGTGACAATGCTTAAGTGGGCAGGAGAGTCATATGCACTTGTAAACGGAAATGAAAAAGCAAAATCAGCTGCAAAGCATATAACAAAATCGGACAATAATGCGGGTGGAGTTGGAGAGATAATTTTTGAAAACTTGACAAAAAATGTAAAATAATCAACAATATTGTATAATAAAAGGAAAATGATTTAGGGTCATATGACAGGAGGTACATATGTTAGCATCCGAAAGACATGAAAAGATTGTTGAAATTTTAAATAGAGAAGGCTCAGTGTTAGTAAAAGACTTAAGTAAAAAGTTTGATGTAACACAAGATAGTATAAGAAAAGATTTGACAATATTAGAGCGAAAAGGACTTCTCAAAAAGACTTATGGTGGTGCTGTTAAGGTAAGAACCAACATTCATGATTTGTATGTTTCGCAACGTATTGGAAAATTTACAAAAGAAAAAAATAGAATTGCCGAAAAAGCATTAAGTTTGATTGAAGAAGGAGATGTAATATTTCTTGATATATCTACAGCCAATATTGAATTAGTTAAGTTAATAGTTCAGGCAAATCTTAAGATAACAATAGTTACAAATATGATTGATGTAATGCTTACATTCACATCTCCGGTTGATACTAAACTTGTATTTTTGGGAGGAACATTAAGCAGAGGTAGAGATGGTTTTGTTGGAACACTGACAAATAATCAAATTAAAGAATTCAGATTTGATAAAGCGTTTATGGGTTCAGCAGGAGTAGATTTGGAAAAAGATTGTGTTTATACATATGCTGTTGATGATGCAATGACAAAAAAAGCAATCATGGAAGCAAGTAACAAAAGTTATGTGATGCTTGAGAACAGAAAATTTTCCATAGATGGAAATTACAGATATTCAACAGTTGGTGAATTTGAAGGATTCATTTTAGACAGCAAACCTGAAAAAGAAATAAAAGAAAATATAGAGAGATATGGAATACAGTGGTTTGCATAAACAAAAAATTGAAACAGATAAAATCTATAATTGATAAAAATTTTTAGACGTATTAATAAAAATATGTTTTAGTTAAAATTTAGTATCATAATGGATTTTATCTGTTTTTTTATATTAAAAAATATGTAAAAACGTTTCATAATAAAATCGCAGTTTGTACAGAAGAAATTTCATCATCGATAGTGCAAATTAGGGATTAAAAAACAATAACAAACAATAAAAAGTAATAACAAACAATAATAAATACATTGACATACGAGAAGGGTTATTATAGAATAAAATTACAGTGAATAACGAATAATCCTGGAAGAAATACAGAATATAACAAACAATAATAACTGGGAAAAAATAATAAATGAAAAACATATATTTGAAAGGAGTAATTATGAGCGAGTTGGTTATGAAAGAAAGAATTTCAGTTTTAAAAGATAAGATGCTTTCTGAAAAGAGATATGCGTCAATTGAGCAGGCTAAGATAATTACTGACACATATAAGCAGCATGAGGATGAACCAAGAATCATGCAGAGAGCTTATTCTTTAAAGAATTGTTTAGAGAAAATCAATATTAGTGTTGAACCTGAAGAAATGATTGTAGGTAACAGAACAGCAGGAGTTCGTTACGGAGTAGTTTTCCCGGAAAGCGGAAGTACATGGGTAAACAAGGAATTTGAAACATTACCTACACGTCCACAGGACAAATTTAATGTACATGAAGAAGACATCTCATATTTTAGAGACGTTATATATCCATACTGGCAGGGAAAATCACTCGAAGATGTTTTAAGAGCAAGATATGGAAAAGAAATAGATGAAATTGCTAAGATTGTAAAGATAAATCAGAAAGACCATGCACAGGGTCACATCAATCCTGACTGCAAAGGATGGCTTGAAAAAGGACCGGCAGGATTAAAGGCAGAAGCTGATGATCATTACAATAAAGAAACGGATGAAGAGAAGAAATTATTTTACAAGAGCGTAAGCACAGTTATGGAAGGTGTTATTAATTTCATAATGAGATATCATGATTTATGCCTTGAGAAAGCAAACGAATATCCTGAATATGTTGACAACATGAAAAAGGTTGCAGAAAACTGTAAGAATATTGCAGAAAGACCGGCACAAAATTTCCATGAAGCAAATCAGGCAATCTGGTTCTTATTTGTAATTCTTCAGATGGAATCAAATGCATCATCATTTTCACCGGGAAGAATGGACACATTTATGTATCCATATTTTAAGAAAGATATCGACGACGGTGTTATGACAGAACAGGATGCATTAGAAATAACAGAATGCTTATGGTTAAAATTTAATGAAATAGTATATATGAGAAATTCAAATAGTGCTAAGTTCTTCGCAGGTTTCCCGATTGGATTTAATATTGCAGTTGGTGGACAGGATGAGAATGGAGAACCATTTGAAAATGAACTTTCATATATTTACTTAAAAGCGCAGGAACACATTGGTCTTCCACAGCCAAATCTTTCAGTAAGATTGTGTGAAAAGACTAGTGATAAATTATTGAAGGCAGCAATCAAAGTTGTATCACTTGGAAGTGGTATGCCACAGTTCTTTAATGATAAAGCAGTTGTTCCGGCAATGATTGAAGATTTGAAGGTTGAACCTAAAGATGCAAGAAATTACGCAATCGTAGGTTGTGTTGAACTTACAACACAGGGAGATAACCTTGGATGGTCAGATGCAGCAATGTTTAACTTAAATAAAGTTCTTGAAGTAACATTAACAGGTGGTGTTGATTTACTTACAGGAAAACAGATTGCACCTGATAGAGGAAAACTTACAGAATATGAAACATTTGAAGATTTAGAAAATGCATTCAAGGCACATGTTGATTACTATATGGACAAGATGATTCTTGCATGCGAACAGGTTGAAAAAGCTCATATGGATTTACTTCCAACACCTTTCCTTTCAGCAGTAATTAATGACTGTATGGATAAAGGAATGGATGTAACAAGAGGTGGTGCGCATTACAACCTTTCAGGAATTCAGATGATTCAGGTTGCTAACTTAGCTGACAGTTTGGCAGCAGTAAAACAGTTAGTATTTGATGAAAAGAAAGTATCAAAAGAAAGATTACTTAAAGCACTTGAAACTAACTTTGAAGAAGATGAAATTTTAAGAACAATGTTACTCAACAAAGTTCCTAAATACGGAAATGATGTTGAGTGGGTAGATGAATTAGGTGCTAAATGGGCAGGATACTTTAGAGAAAGATTAAAAAATTACAAAAACTACCGTGGTGGTTTATATCACACAGGTATGTATACAGTTTCAGCTCATGTACCAATGGGAGAAAATGTAGGTGCATCACCTGATGGAAGATATGCAGGAACACCTTTAGCAGATGGAGGAATGTCACCTGTATACGGACGTGATACAAACGGACCTACAGCAGTATTGAAATCAGTTTCAAGATTAGATAAGAGCTGGACAACAAATGGTGGATTATTAAATATGAAATTCCTTCCTGAATTCTTTAAGACAGAGAATGGAATAGACAAATTTGCAAAAATGCTTCGTACATTTGTTGATTTGGAAATACCACATATTCAGTTTAATGTAGTTAGAAAAGAAGATTTACAGGCAGCTCAGAAAAATCCTGAAGCATACAGAGGATTAACAGTTCGTGTAGCAGGTTATACAGCATATTTTGTAGAATTGGCTGACGAACTTCAGAATGAAATAATTGCAAGAACAAGTTACAATGATATTTAAAATAGATGTTTAAAAATAAACAATAAAAAGGTAAAATATAAATATCAGGAAAACGTAAAGCAGACAGGTTAGACCGCCTGTTAGAATATAATTTGATATCCTAAAAATTCATCATGTATTCTTAGGACAAATGAAAAAAGGTGGAATCTATGAAAGGATATGTATTTGATTTTAAAAGATTCTCGACACACGATGGAAAAGGAATTCGAACAACCATATTTTTAAAAGGATGTACTTTAAAATGCGTATGGTGTCAGAATCCTGAGGGAATTTCAATAAAGCAGAGACCTTTGTATTTCCCTAATAAATGTATTCATTGCAACACATGTGTACACACAGCAAAGAATGGTGGTGTATACGAACATGACGGAAATATTAAATTGGATATTTCTAAAGATGAAAATTGGGAAGAAATCATAGATGCATGCCCGGCAGTTGCATTAACAATGGACTCGAGAGAGATGACAGTTGAAGAGGTAATTGAGGAAGCAAGTAAAGATGAACCTTTTTTCAAATACGGAGGTGGAGTTACGCTGTCAGGCGGAGAACCATTATTCCAACATGAATTTGCAATAGGAATACTTAAAGGGTTAAAGGAAAAGAAAATTGCAACATCAATTGAGACAGCGTTAAATGTAAAGTCGGAAGTTGTAAGAGAAGCAATAAAGTATTTAGACCATGTATTTGCAGATTGCAAAATTATTGACGAAGAACAACATAAAAAATATACAGGAGTAAGCAATGAATTAATTAAGAAAAATCTTGAAATTCTGCTTACCTCTGATTTAAGAGATGAAGTAGTTATCAGAACTCCATTAATTCCGGGAATTACCACTAATGAAGAAAATATTGCCCAAATTGCAAAGTTTATTAGTGGTATTTATCCGGATGTGCATTATGAATTGCTGAATTATAATCCATTAGCGGAAGCAAAATATGACATGGTAGACATGAAGTTTTGCTATGAAGATAATCCACCAATGTATAAAGACAGCGAAATGAGAGCATTTGGAAAGATAGCGACTGATAATGGAATCAAAAATCTGATTCTGGAGATTTAAATAAAACTAAGGCAACTATGATATTTGCGAAAGCAAATACCCTAAATTATACAATCCAATATTCTAGGAGGAAATTAAGATGAAATTTATTATTGACGATGCAGACATTGAAAAAGTAAGAGAGATTTGGGATTTATATCCATGTGATGGTGTAACAACAAACCCATCAATTTTAGCTAAGAGTGGAAGAAATCCATACGAAGTATTAACTGAACTTAGAGAAATCGTTGGAAAAGACGGTGAACTTCATGTTCAGGTTGTTTCTAAGGATGCTGAAGGCATGGTTAAGGAAGCAGCTGTAATAAGAGAAAGACTTGGAGAAAATACATTTGTTAAGATTCCTACAACTCCACAGGGACTTAAGGCAATGAAGATATTAAGCGCTCAGGGTGTAAATATTACAGCAACAGCAATTTACACACCAATGCAGGGATTTTTAGCTGCAAAGGCAGGAGCAAAATACGCTGCACCTTATGTAAACAGAATTGATAACATGGGATATGATGGAATTAAGACAGCTATGGATATCCATGATATTTTTGAAAACAATGGTTTAAACACAGAAGTATTAGCAGCAAGCTTTAAGAATTCACAGCAGGTTCTTGAACTTACAAAATACGGAATCGGTGCTGCAACAGTTGGAACAGCAGTTATTGAAGGATTAATTAAGAATGCAGCAATTACATCAGCAATTGACGCATTCGTAGATGACTTTGCCGGATTAGTTGGCGAAGGAAAAACAATGATGGATTGCTAGAATTTCATAATAATATACATCACTATTAGGAGGCATATATGCGAAAGCATATGTGCCTCCGCTTTTTTATTTGGATTTATTAAAATCATGCGGATGGGGATGCTATATTAGGCTTTTTTAGAATAAATGGCAGTATGTTATATTAGGCTATTTATAGTTATGCGAATGGGTATATTATATTTAGTTATTTAGAATTATGCGAATACGGATATTTTAGAAATATGAATTATAATCCGTAATATAGAAATTACAAGAAAAAAAGCTCTAAATATTATAAAAATTTTCATTAAAATGTGTTCGGTTTTGTGTTCTAATATCGTTTATAATATAGGGGAGAAATTTTACTAGTGAAAAAACAAATAAATATAATTGTTTTTTCAAAGTAATGATAGATTGGTGTTGGTTAATAATGGTAAAATAAATTGATGCGTAATAAAATAGAAAAGATGTTGACACATACTTTATAAAACAATATAATGATTATATAACTAGTGTATATACAATAAAGATACTTTGCGGCTAGTTTTATATGGGGGATTAGACATATCTAACACAATTCTTAACAAAAATCCTAATAAAACTATAAAAGATTTATATGATATTTTTAAGTAACTAAATAATTTTATTAATTCCAACTATAAATAAGATAACAGAAAAAATTAACAGTAAATTGGTGTAGTATATATGCTAAATAGACGATGACAAATAATAAGAAGTAAATTTGATGGATATTAAATGTGTATTGTTGGATTTTACAGAAAGAGTAGCTGGAGGTGATGTAATAGTATAAATAATAATCAGAAGTAGAATAAATACTTATAATAATTGGAATTAATAATGTGAAATAATAATAGAGAGAGGAGACAATAATTATGTCAAAGAAGGTAAGAGGTAAGGCTTTAATATTATTAATGGTATCTGTTTTGACAATGATGTGTCTTAATGTATATGGAAATACTACAAAGGTTACATATCAAGATGGATATTTAATGTTTGGGACATGGAACGGAAATGGAAATGCATCTGTCACAATAGGTAACGATTATTTGACAAAAGGTTCGGATGTTGCTAAATATAATGAATTTGAATATTTGGAATGTAATAAGAATACAGTTTCAAATAGTCAATTTTCTGTAGCAGAACAGAAAGGAAATGTTGTTATTAGTTTAAATGAAAGTTATCTAAAAAGTCTGCAGGATGGAATGTACTCATTTAAAGCTGTATTTGCTAAGGCGATTATTCCTATTAGACTTTATGTTGTGACACATAAAATTGACTTTAAGGATGCAAGCTTTTCTTTTTCAAAATGGAACGGAAGTGGAAATGCCGAAGCATTATTGGAATCAAATACATTTTCACACACATTTTATGCAGATTTATTTAATCAATTGACATACAAAGGAATAAAAGTTGATGAATCTAATTATACAGTATCAACTATATCGGATGTTATGAAGATAACATTAAAAGAAGAATATGTTAAGACTTTACCAGAGGGAGAAAGTTATTTTACAGCAGAATTTTCAGATTCATCTGTAATGATAAAATTGACTAAACCTATAAGTGTAAAGATTAATAAAACTAGAAATGTTAAAGCTACGTTAAAAAATAAAAAATTAAATATTACATGGAAAAAAGTTAAAAATGCAGATGGCTATGTGATAAAAGTTGGAGAAAATAAAAAATTAACGAAAAGTAAGAAAACAGTTAATGTAAAGAAAAATAAAGGTGTCATAAGAAAAGTGAATGCCAATAAAACTTATTACTTAAAAGTTAGGGCTTATAAGATAATTGATGGGAAAAAGAACTTTGGAGAATGGTCTAAGTTGATTAGATGTAATAAAATGGAGGATTAACTATGAAAAAAAGAAATATAGTTATTATGTTAGTGGTTGGAATTACATCCTTATGTACAACGGCTCCAATAATGGCAGTCACAGAATCATGTACACATGGGAAAAAGACATTCAATGATAAAAAAATATTAAGTGGTGTAGGAAATTATGGAAATAATAAGAGGTATTATTGGATTAATTCGAATTTTTCAAGTAATTACTCTAGTAGAATTAGAAATGCATTTTCGTATTGGATAAATACATCATCAGATCCAGGTGTTACAACATCGATTTCTTTTAGAGAATCTTCAAATAAAAGTGATGCAACAATAGAATTACATACAACTACTTTAGGTGGAGATACAACTGGAAAGACAGATTATTATTCATATAGTACGTTAGTTGATGATCAGTCAATACAAGATTGGACATGGAACATTATATATATAGATACTGATAAAACCAAAGACTATGGACAACGAAAAAAGACAGGATTAGTTGGGCATGAAATAGGTCATGCAATGGGATTGAGCCACCAGCCAAATAAACAAAATAGTTCTATTATGTATAATTATGATGATAGATATATATTGTCAGATAATGGAAATACAGCGATTGAAAGAAATAAGCCGGCAAAAGTTGACTGCAATAATATAAATCATATATATAAGTAGAATGTTTCGCAAATAAAAGACGAGGAAGGTGGAAAAATGAATAGTAAATTAATTTATACGTGTTTAATAATATCAATAGTTTTGATGCTAAGTGGATGTCAAAATAATACAAATGAGTTGACATATCGAAATACTAAAAAAGAAGTAACTGAGGTTACAAATGATAATAAAACAAATGTAGTTGATAAAACTGTAAACATAAAAAAAATGAAATTTACGGAAAAACAGAAGGAAGAGGCGGCTTCTGTTAAATCATCAATGTCATTTGCAAAATCATGTAAAGAGATAGAAGGATTATATAATAATTCTGAGTATATCGTTGAAGGAGAAGTTGAAAATACGTTTTTTACAGTATTATATGGAGAGCCATATACTGTTATGGAACTAAAAGTCAATGAAAAGTTTAAAGGAAGTGTAAATACGAATGATAAAATAACGGTTTTGTTGTATGGAGGTTATATGACAGTAGAACAGTTAGTTGAAAATGTAGGAGATGAAAAGTTTAAAGAATTAAGTGTAGAAGAAAGAAAAAATACATTAATAGAAAAGAAAACAACAGATTCAGAATATCCTAATGTTGGTGACAAGTATATATTATTTTTAATGGACAGCAATTTGGTTGAAAATGCATATGATCCGGTAAATGATTATGAATGTATTTTTAAATCAGAAGGAAAAGATTATATAAGAAATTTTCCGGAAGATGAAAAAATAGCTAAATATTCAACTCAAAATGTGATTAAAAATAATGTAAGTTTAAGTAGTGCGGAATTAGAAAAGTATTGCATAACCATGAATAAATAAAGAAAAATGCAAACCGAACATATTTTAGTGAAATTTATAAAATTTTTCATTAAAATGTGTTCGGTTTTATGTTCTAATATCATTTATAATATAAGGGATTAATTTTGATTTGAATAAAAAATAAATATAATTGTTAAATAAAAGTAAAGACAGATTAGTGTTGGTTAATAGTAAAAAACAAATTGTGACAAAATAAAAACGTATTGACGCATAGATTTTAAACTTATACAATGAGTATATAACTAGTATATATTCAATAAAGACACGTAGAGGCTAGTTTTATATGGGGGATTAGACATATCTAACACAATTCTTAACAAAAATCCTAATAAAACTATAAAAGATTTATATGATATTTTTAAGTAACTAAATAATTTTATTAATTCCAACTATAAATAAGATAACAAAAAAATTAACAGTAAATTGGTGTAGCATATATGCTGCATAGACGATGTGATTATGACAAATAATAAGAAGTAAATTTGATGGATATTAAATGTGTATTGTTGGATTTTACAGAAAGAGTAGCTGGAGGTGATGTAATAGTATAAATAATAATCAGAAGTAGAATAAATACTTATAATAATTGGAATTAATAATAGTTAAAAAATGCAATATTATATACGACAAATACGTTTGTTAAAGTAAGAACATTAAAATAAATGCATTAGCAGGAGGTAGTTCTATGAGTAAAAGAATATATAAATTTATTACAATCATGTTGGTGGCAGTTATGGTGTTATCCTGTTGGAGCGAGTGTGGAATAACAACAAACGTATACGCAGCGAAACATGCTACTGCTACAAAAAATACGAAGCAGAATGTTAAGTGGAAACTTAAAAAAGGTGTACTTACAATATATGGGAAGGGAAAAATGCCAAATAATATGACCTTTGAGTATGAAAAATATAAAGGAAAAATAAAGAAGGTTATTATTAAAGAGGGAGTAGAGTCTGTTTGTGATAATGCATTTTATTTTATAAAAAGCATAAAAGAAGTGCAATTTCCAAAGTCATTAAAAGAAATAGGGGAAAATGCATTTGAGTATAATAAACTAAAAAAGGTTGAATTAAAGTCAAAAGTTAAAATCAAAGAAAACGGATTAGAACTTTATCATGCAAAATACATAAACATACCTATTAAAGGTGGAAAAATATTATTAAAAAATGGTGTGATGAACATAACCGGTAAAGGGAAAATACCTGTTAGAGTGGGAAATGCATATGTAAAAGAAATAAATATCGGAAAAGGAATAACAACCTTGCCAATGTGGGCATTTTCCGGAAGTGCTAATTTGAAAAAATTAAAGATTTCAAATACAGTTGAAGAAATAAATGCAAATGCATTTTCAAAAACAGGATTGAAGGAAATTAATATACCATCTGGTGTAAAAAGAATCGGACCAAATATATTTAGCGAATGCAGTAAATTAACAAAAGTAACAATGCCGGGTGAATTTGAGTTTATAGCCAGGGATGGTGAAGAATCAACTCCAATGAGAAATGTAATTGATAAGAGAGATACAAATGTGGATGTTGTAAAATTTAATACACCATTGAATTTAGATGTTATATCAGGTATTGACACAAATAATTTCGTTGTAGTAAAAAATGACCCGAATTATAAAGTGATAAATGGAGTAATATATTCAAAAGACGGAAGAAATTTAGTAAGAGTGCCATCAAAGAGAACAGAACTAAAAGTTGAAGATGGATGTGAATATGTAGCATCATCAGCGTTTCTTTATGGATTGTATGAAAGCGATGGCGATGAGTGGTTTTTAAGATGTAGTAATTTGACAAAAATAGAACTTGCAAATTCAGTTAAACAGATTTGTCTTGAAACAGATAATTATTATGATAGGACAGAAAAAAAGCAGTGTAACAAAATGGGAGATTATCTGGAAACAATAGAAACTTTAAGTATGAGAGATTTTAATTTGCAGGAAATAACTTATAAAGGAAGAACGGTAAAACCACAAACGTTTATTAAACAGATTTTTGGTAAAACAAGAAATAATGGTGTGCTTGATTTGACTGATGAATTAAACAACACTATTAAGTCAAATCAGTAAAAAGTTGTTAATTATGAAATTACAATCTTGTGGGAGGTAATTCTATGAGCAAAAGAATATCGAAATTTATCGCAATAATGTTAGTGGCAGCTATGATGCTATCATGTTTAAGTATCTATAATGCACCAACAAATGTATATGCTGCAAAACGAGCTACTGCTACAAAAAATATTAAGCAAAATAATAAAAAGAATAAAGTTAAATGGAAACTTAAAAAAGGTGTTCTCGCTATATATGGTAAGGGAAAAATGCCGGAAAGTATGACATTTGATGCAGGAAAATATAGTGGAAAGATAAAGAAAGTAATTATCAAAGAAGGTGTAAAATCTGTCTGTGATGATGCATTTAGATTTGTTAAAGGAATCAAAAAAATAGAATTTCCAAAGACATTAAATAAAATCGGATGCCATGCATTTAATGAATCTGAAGTTAAAAATGTTAAATTTAAATCAGTTGTAGAGTTAGAAGAAGATGCAATTAATTTTACAAAAACAAAATACATAAATATGCCAATTAAAGGCGGAAAGATTACATTAAAAAATGGAGTAATGAATATAAAGGGACAGGGAAAAATTCCTAATTTTTCAGAAATTGATAGTTTAAGCAAAGTAAATATTGAAGAAGGAATTGAACAGATTCCACAAGCGGCATTCAGTGGAAGCGAAAATTTAAAAGAAATAAATATTCCAGGTACGGTTAAAGAAATAGGGAAATATGCATTTGCAGCAACCGGAATAGAAAAAATAGTAATTCCGGCAAGTGTAGAAAAGATTGCGGCAAATATAGTAAGGGGATGTGTAAATCTTACTGAAGTTACTATGCCGGGAAACTTTGAATGCTTAGGAAGTGATGTTGCAAAATATTATACGAATAGAGAGTTAACAAGAATTGAGCATAATAGAAAAATCGAAACAGTAAAATTTAATACTCCATTAAATATAGATGTAATAACTTCAATTCCGACAAACAATTTCGAAGTAATGGAAAATGACCCTAATTACAAATCAATAAATGGTGTAATTTATTCAAAAGATGGAAAGAAGCTTATAAGAATTCCATCAAGACGAAAAGAAGTTAAAGTTGAGCAGGGATGTGAAACAGTAGAGTCATCAGCATTTCTTTATGGAATGTATGAAGTGGGAACAAAAGTGTGGAATATTAATTGTAGTGAGTTGCAAAAGATAGAACTTTCATCAACAGTAAAAAACATCGAATTTGTACATGATGAATTTTATGATAAGTTGGAAAAGAAAAACTACTATAGCGATAAAGAAGAATTGGATTATGAGAAATATATGCTTGGTATGGATTTGAGAAATTTCAAAATATGTGAAGTATCATACAATGGAAAAACAATTAATCCACAGAATTATATTAAAGAACTAACAAAAGAACAAAACAACAATGGGCTTGGAGAAATGGTTAATGAAATTAATATGATGATAAAATAAAATATAGCATAACCAGGAATAAGTAAAACTATAAAAGATTTATATGATATTTTTGAGTAACTAAATAATGTGAAATAATAATAGAGAGAGGAGACAATAATTATGTCAAAGAAGGTAAGAGGTAAGGCTTTAATATTATTAATGGTATCTGTTTTGACAATGATGTGTCTTAATGTATATGGAAATACTACAAAGGTTACATATCAAGATGGATATTTAATGTTTGGAACATGGAACGGAAATGGAA
Source organism: Eubacterium sp. LMAG:50 (assembly GCF_008680265.1). Classification (NCBI taxonomy): domain Bacteria; kingdom Bacillati; phylum Bacillota; class Clostridia; order Eubacteriales; family Eubacteriaceae; genus Eubacterium; species Eubacterium sp. LMAG:50. The sequence goes on from NZ_NALP01000007.1 coordinate 545,012, forward strand.
ATGCAACTGTAACAATAGGCAACGATTATTTGACAAAAGGTTCGGATGTTGCTAAATATAATGAATTTGAATATTTGGAATGTAATAAGAATACAGTTTCAAATAGTCATTTTTCTGTAGCAGAACAGAATGGAAATGTTGTTATTAGTTTAAATGAAAGTTATCTAAAAAGTTTGCAGGATGGAATGTACTCATTTAAAGCTGTATTTGCTAAGGCGATTATTCCTATTAGACTTTATGTTGTGACACATAAAATTGACTTTAAGGATGCAAGCTTTTCTTTTTCAAAATGGAACGGAAGTGGAAATGCCGAAGCATTATTGGAATCAAATACATTTTCACACACATTTTATGCAGATTTATTTAATCAATTGACATACAAAGGAATAAAAGTTGATGAATCTAATTATACAGTATCAACTATATCGGATGTTATGAAGATAACATTAAAAGAAGAATATGTTAAGACTTTACCAAAGGGAGAAAGTTATTTTACAGCAGAATTTTCAGATTCATCTGTAATGATAAAATTGACTAAACCTATAAGTGTAAAGATTAATAAAACTAGAAATGTTAAAGCTACGTTAAAAAATAAAAAATTAAAGATTACATGGAAAAAAGTTAAAAATGCGGATGGCTATGTGATAAAAGTTGGAGAAAATAAAAAATTAACGAAAAGTAAGAAAACAGTTAATGTAAAGAAAAATAAAGGTGTCATAAGAAAAGTGAATGCCAATAAAACCTATTACTTAAAAGTTAGGGCTTATAAGATAATTGATGGGAAAAAGAACTTTGGAGAATGGTCTAAGTTGATTAGATGTAATAAATAAAGAAAAATGAGAACCGAACATATTTTAGTGAAATTTATAAAATTTTTCATTAAAATGTGTTCGGTTTTATGCTCTAATATCGTTTATAATATAGGGGAGAAATTTTACTAGTGAAAAAGGAATTGCGCAATTGAAGATTAACAATGAAAAAAAGAAAAGGGAGATAACCGGTTGGTATGAAAAGTATTACCGTATTATGAGGGCTAGGGCCCATGAGATAGTGGGAGATTATCACATAGCCGATGATATGGTAAGCGAAGCATTTATAAAAGTGTTTAATAATTATGAAAAGATACGAAAACTAGAGGAACCTCAGGTTGCGTTTTATTTGATTAGTATAATCAGGAATATTTCAATTGATTATACAAGAAAGCGAAAACGCGAAAATACACATGTAAACTTTGGATTTGAAGATAATGAAATTGAAAAGATACCTGATGACGATGAAAGCAAATATCCGGAAATAATTTGTGCTAGAAAAGAATTGCAGGACAATTTGAAAAATTATATGGATAAATTGTCGCAAAAGGATGCAGAGTTGATTGTGTATAAGTACTTGTGGAATATGAGCGAAAAGGAAATAAGTGAGATGTTTCACATAAAGCAGGAACAGGTTCATGTATATGTGGGAAGAGCGAAGAAGCGTCTTTTCAATATTATTAAAAAAGAGATGGAGATAGAGTAATGAAGATAAGAAATGAAAGAGGGCTTGAGCAATTATTAAAAAAAGCATCATCAACATATGTTGAATACGAAGGAAAAAAAATCATTGAGGAAGCAAATCAATTAAATAAACAGAGTGGGGAGCCGCTACCTGAAAATTATACAAAGTTTATGGATGATTTGTTTACTGATAATCAAAAAGTGCAATTCAACAAAAGTAAAGAAAAAAAGAACGGAATTCCCCTGTTTTACAAGGCATCGGTGGCTGTTGCGGTAGTTATGATTGTGTTTAATATATCTGTTGTATCAGTACCGGCCATGAGAAGCGCAACTTTGGGATTTCTTGTTAAGGAGTCTAAAGTAGCTACACAGATTCAGTCTAATGATGTTAATAAAGAAAATAGTTCAAGGGTAAGCGAGGGCAGGTTTGATATTGAATGGACAGAAGAATACAATGTAACATATTTGCCGGAAGGATTTAGTACATTAACGTCATCGTGTAGCACATTATCAAGATGCATAGAATATGCAGATGTAAATGACAATAGCATTACATTTGAACAGGACATTGATAGTACAACATATTCAATAGATACGGAAAATGCAAAAGTTGAATATTTGGATATCAACGGAAAAAGAGCTATGTATGTTGAAAAAGAGTATGAGGAAATTGGAAATACAAATAAGTTGTTATGGAAAGAGAATGATTATTTTATAGAAGTAGAAGGAATCGGAGTGACCAAAGAAGAATTGGTTAAGGTAGCGGAGAGTGTGAAAAAGAACTAAAATTTTAGAGGAGGAAATTTTAATGAAGAGATTTAGAAAATTTTTATGTATGTTTTTGGGAGTTGTAGTAATGATGTCATATACAAATGTAGCAGCACAGGAATTACAAAATGCGGATATAGAGGGTGTAACACCAAGATATACCAATATGAGCCAGATTACTTCAACATTAGCAATTAGTGGAAACAAGGCTGCATGTGAGGGTATATGTAAAATGACAGCCAACAAAACCTGCGAAATAACAATGACATTACAAAGATGTACAAAGAGTGATAAGGCATATACACCATATAAAACATGGACACAGACTTATTCAGGAACAGGAAAGAAAACACTATCAAAAACAGTAAGTGTTGATTCGGGATATTATTACAGAGTACAGGTCGTTGTTAAAATTTATTCAGGTTCTAAATTAGTAGAAGCAGGAGCAAAGTATAGCAGTGAAGTTTGGCATTAATACATATAGGTGTGGCAAATATACTGTAACGTTACATTAATAAGTTGAAAATTAAATACTAAAGATTGTATTGTGAATAACATTAAAACATAATCCTTAAGCATAACCAGGTGTGTCATATAGAATCTCACTTACCGGAAAGGTTAATGCTTAAGGATTTTTTTAGGTAAATGTGATAATGTTTTAAGGAGGTCAAAGATGAGAAAGCTAATTAAAAAGGTATGTGCAGTTGTTGTGGCAAATGCGATTTTAATTTCAGGATTAAACATCAATTATGTATCGTGTGTAGCAAATGCTAATCAAGATAAAATTGTGCAAAATGAAATTAACGTTACAGCAAGTCAAAAAGAAGAAGCAAAAGAACAAGATAACAGAGTTAATAATCAATTAAAATCTACAAAGGAAAGTAAAGAAAAAAATAAAAATCCACAAGTAGTAAAGGAATTAAAAGAATTAAATACAGCAAATTCAACAACATATTTATTAAGTAATGGTGATAGAAGGTTAGAAATATATAGTGAGGATATTCGTTATAAAGAAAATGGAAAGTATGTAAAATATAATCCTGAATTAAAAAAGGTTACGGACAGTGAAAAAGAGGTAATAAAAAAAGAAATTCAAGAAAAAGATATTAAAGCAGATTATGAATATGTAAATATCGCAGGAGATGCAAAGCACTATTTTCCTAATAAATTAGAGGAAGAAAATCCTGTAGCTTTGATGAAAGGCAAACATAGAATATTATTTTCACCTATAAATATTGAGCAAATTAATTTGCAAAAGAAGACTGTGTTAGAAAGTATAGACAGTACTGTGTTGCCATTAAAACTAAATAAAGAGAGTGTAAAGAATACTAGCTTGGTATATAATGCCGGAAAGCAGATATCGTATAAATATACATCATTAAATAGTGGGATTAAGGAAGAAATAATATTATCAGAAATTCCTGAAACAAATGTATTTGAATTTAAATTACAGCTTAAGGATATGAAAGCAGAAGAGTATGAGGAACAAAAAGAAATTAGATTTTTTGATAAAAAGTCAGGAAAATTAATTGCATATATAAGTCAACCAAATATAAAGGATGCGAATAATGAATTAGTATATGATTCAATTCATTATGAAATGGAAAGTCTTAAAAAAGATGAGTATATTTTAAAAGTTGTAGTTGAAAACGAATATTTAAATTCAAAGGATATTAAATATCCTATAACAATAGATCCAACAGTAAGTTGGTTTAATGATAGCCTTCAAAGTGCAAGTGTAACAAACTTTGAATATTCAAAAAGTTTTAATTTAAAACATACAAGTGTAATTCAAATATATAACAAAGCAAAATACGGACAACATATATATGCTGAAGATATGTGTTATATAGATACAAGTGGAATTGATTACAATACTGGAATGGCAGGTTCATCATCTATGTTTTATGGCTCGGATGTGAAAAGTGCTTATTTGAGAATAACAGAAAAAGATAACATATATACAATTGGAAAGAGTGGAAGTGGTACATTTGTTTCAGGAAATGTTGAAGTAAGAAATCCAAATAGTACATGGAATCCAAATACTATTACTTGGAATAATCACCCACCCGTAGAAGATAGAGTGTGGTCGCAGTTTAAATGTACCGGGATTTCAAATACAGTACATAATGTTGATTTAAAGGATTGGGCTCAGGCAGTTGCAGATAGAAGTATAGGTAATAACGGATTGGCATTAAGATGTGTAGAAGAGGGAACCGGAGCTAATTTTTATACATCATCTTTACAAAATTTAAACTATATGAGACTTGCAATAACATATGAAAATCCACATATTGGTGAAAAAGATAATTATGCTTATGAAAAATTTGACACACCAAATGGAAGTGGAAAAATTGAATTGTCTCAAGGAAATTTTATGTATAAGCAGAATGATTTTTCATTACCTACACCACAATTGGGATTAGAAATAAGCAGAACATATAATTCGCGAAATACGGAACAATCAAACTTTGGCATAGGATGGACTTGTGAATATGATGCACATATAAAAAAGGATTTAAGATCCACAACATATGTTGATGGTTCAGGAGCAATATATGATATGAAAAATAAAAGTGAAACATCTTATATTTGTGATGAAAATCCTGATATATTGTTAGAAGAAGATAACAAAGTGATAACAAGAACTATTTCAGCTACAGACACAAAACCATCAAGTACAATAAGTTTCGTTGCAAAATATGTCCTTACAGATAAAAATAAGACAAAAAGATATTTTGATGAAGACGGTAAATTAATATTAATAGAAGAGTCAAATGGAACTTATATATATATAAAATATCATTCAACGGTAGGATTAATACAATCTGTTTATTCTGATAAGGGACGGAGCATAGATTTTGAATATTCATATTCTGATGGACAATATTATATTAGTAAAACAATTTTAGAGGATGGTTCATCATTTAACTATACTTATACGAACAAGAGACTTACAAGAGTTGTTCATAAAGGAAATGAGGGAAATGAAATAACATATAATTACGAGTACAATGCAAATGGACAAATGAGCAAGTTATTTGACGCGGTTGGAAATATCTATCAATTAGAATATGACGGAAAAAGTGTGAGTAGTGCAATTTATCCGGACAATTCGAGAATTGATGTGTATACGAATTATGAACCATTAAAAACAAGGGTATATACCAAGAATGCGAATAATATGATATTACATTATGAGCAGTATGAGTTTGATGAAAGTGGAAAAGTACTAAAGTGTACGAATGATGTAGGGAATGTAACTACATATGCATATAATGGAAGTTTGTTAACAAATACAACAGAAGAAGTTCAATATCATGAATTAATTGATAACATAGTGAAAACAATTACACCAACAGGGAAAAATGGGGATAAACAGTTAGAAGAAAAAAAGGAATATAATGAGGAAGGAAACATAATAAAAGAAACAGACGAAGAAGGAAATGTAACTGAATATACATATGGAGATATACAAAATCCTAATTATGAAACTAAAATAAAGACAACAACGGCAACAGGAAAAGTTATTGATGAAATTGCATTTGAGTATGACAGTGAAGGAAATCTTGTTAAGGAAACAGATTATATTGAAAAAACCGTAACAACATATGCTTATGATAGTGATGGCAATGAAATAGAAAATGTTGAAGTTTTAATTGATAAAAATGCTAATTTCAATAATGTAAGTAGTGCAGATATATCAAAGGGATTGGAAAATTCACAAGATACAGCAACATATAATAGAGATGGTAACGTGACAACTGCAAATACTGTATCCGGAACTATGAAGTTGACTGAACAAAATACATATGATGCGTTAGGAAGAATAAAGACGACAACAGATGAAAAAAATGTAGTAACTTCTTATGGCTATGATGAGTTTGGACGAAATAATAACACAATTGCAACAATTCCGGGAAAAGGAACAGAAACAACAACTACAGTTTATGATGCAAATGGGAGAATTATTGAAGAAACAGATAAGTCCGGCAGAAAAATGAAATATACATATGATAAAATGGGACGCGTTACTTCAAAAACGATAATTTATGGAAATGAACAACGTACAACTACGACAACTTATGGGTACATGGATAACTTCTATATTATTGTGGGAAATGGAACAAATAAAAGAATTCCAACAGTGTATGTTGTAACAGAAAAGAATACAAATAATGAAGTTGTTTCAAGTGTATATACGGATGCCTATGGACAAAAAGTACGAGAGGAAAGCAATGGCATATGTAAAGATTATACATATGATAGGCAGGGAAATGTATTTACAACGTATACAAGAGGAGTTAGTGGTACGAATCCTATAGCACCTAAGTTAACAGTTACTGTATATGACAAATATGGAAGGTTAACTAATACTATTGAAAATCCAATTTACAGAAATGGTGCATTTACAGTAGATGCAACGCAATCAATTGTTAAAACAAATAAGTATAATGAAAATGGAAATTTAATAGAGGAAACAGATGGTAAAGGAAATAAAACAATATATGAATATAATGAGGAAGGGAAACTCATAAAAGTAAAATTGTCAGATGGAACAGAACCGGCAAATGAGACTTTTTATGCATATGATATACAAAATAAAGATGCATTAGGAAATATTATTACAACAAAAGATACTACAACAAACGCATTGGGAAATATTTCAGAATCAATATATAATGGTGCAGGTCAGTTGTTATCTGTAGAAGACAAAAATACAACAAACAGTATAAAAACATCATATGATTATGATAATAGTGGAAATAAAATAAAGGAAACATTTTCAGATGGAAGTTATATAAAATACACATATGACAAGAAAAATTTACTGTTGTTGAAATATGAATATAATTCAAAAAATGTATGGACTAAATTGTCGCATTATGAATACAATGAAGATGATAAACTAACAGTAGTGCAGGATTATAATGTAACAAATAACACTCCAAAGACTTACCGATATACAAAATATGAGTACGACGGTTTAGGAAGAATGGTAGGGTACTCAGAAATTAATGGAAAAAGCCAGCCTACGGAAGAGGAAGTCAATGCCAACAAACTTGTTTACAAATATGACATAGAAGACAAGCTAATAGAAATAAGATACCCGAATATTGTGAAAGACAAGCTTAAAGGTATAAAATTTGAATATAACAATTATAAATGGCTAGTAAAAATAAAGGGAATAATTAGTGAAAATGGAGAAGAAAGATTACAGGATATCAGAAACTACGAATACTATAATGATAGTAAAATAAAAATTATCAAAGATTATAGAGACTTTTTAAACCTATCTGACGGATATGTTCAAAAATCATACGAATATGACATATTTGACAGAGTAACAACGATGACGTATGTCGATAGTATAAATTTAAACAAAATATTAGAGCAATATACATATGGATATGATAAGAACAGCAATATAACCACAGAGAATATTATTAACGATTATCCTACAGATGAAAATGAAAAAGTTAATGAAACCAGAACATATACATATGATAATTTGAATCGAATGATTGCATCTAAGAAAACAGATAATTTAAGACAAACGGAAATTAATACAACATATACATATGATAAAGGTGGAAATTGTACTAAGGTTGATGAAAATGGAATAATAACTAATAATACTTACAATGGATTAAATCAATTAGTACAGAGTGAAGTTATAAAAAATAATGTTAGAGATTCATATACAGTATATACATATGATGCAAATGGAAATCAAATATTAGAACAGACAAAAGATGCAACATCAACAATAACAGAGATTGTACAGAAAGAATATGATGCAAACAATCAGTTAACAAAGGTTACATGCAGAAATGGAAATACAAGTGGAAAAATAAAGTATACACAGGAAAATACATATAATTATGACGGAAAAAGAATTTCTAAAAATGATAATGGTGCAGTAACTAACTATTTTTATCAGGGAGAAGTTGTATTATATACAACAGATGAAAGTGGAAATGTTACAAGTCATAATATTATAGGACCTCAGAATAATATTATTGCGACAATACGTTATGAAAATGAGGGTGAGCATTCATATTTTTATAACAAAGATATACGTACAAGTGTATCCAATATAATAGATGAAAGCGGACAAGCGATAGCAAGTTACAAATATGGAGATTATGGAAAAACAACAAAGGTCGGAAATTTAAATTTCTATAATGAAATATGCTACACATCAGGAGTATATGATGAATTAACAGGACTTTATTATTTTAATTCAAGATATTATAACCCTGATACAGCTACATTTATTACGCAAGACAGTTACAGAGGAGAGGCAGATGACTATGAAACATGGAATTTGTACGCATATTGTGGAGGAAATCCTATTAGTTATGTAGATCCGAGTGGACATAAAAAAGAAAAGATATATGGAGTTGTATTAGAAGTAAAGACTACTAAAACAGATAAAGAAAAGACTAAGTTTGTTAAAGCTTTATATAGAATTTCAAATAAAAATAAATTTAAAGACAAATACAAATTATTTAAGATAAAAGTTGCAAGACAAGTATTGGTTGCACAAAGTGCTTGGGAAAGTGGATATGGAACTAGCAATTTGGCAGTAAATAATAATAATTTATTTGGGTTTGTTGGCAAAAAGTATGACTCTATTAAAGATTCGATAGAAGCATATGCATGGCAATTAAATAATGGAAAACAAAGAGGCTATAAAAAAGCAAGAAAATATTTGAAAAAAAATAAGAAAGATGCAGTGGGATATATTGGAAAATTTGCAGGGACATATTGTGTTTCATCATCACCGGAATCGTACACAAATACTATAATGAATATGATTAATTATATAAAAAACAGGGGAGTATGGAGATGATAGTTATAAATATGCTAATTTTAACATAAAAAAATAATTAGTTATTGAGAATTTTAATTGTATAGGGCAAGGCCATGTTTATAAAGGCGAGGTTTTTGTAAAGAAAAAACGAGGCTTTAATAAACAAATAAACCACCGGCTATGCCGGTGGTTGTGATTACAATTGAAAATGCATAATGCATACATAATTAACATGTTTATAGAAAGAAACGGAGACTAATATGAAGAAAATATTAACTATAATGACTATATCGATAATAGTCTTAGTTGGTTGCGACACATCAGAAAATATCACAACTAAAAAAGAAAAAATAAAAACGTCAACAGATTATTATAAAGATGAGATTAAGAAAATGACTGATAAAGATATATATAAAATGATTGTTGAGGATTATGATAACGACGGCGAAAAAGAAGCTTTTATTTTAGTTAATAAAGAGGAGGATAAAGAAAATAAATTTGAATTATGGTTTTTAGGTGGGAAAAATAGTCAAAAATTGTCGGATGAATTTGTTGCAACAGAAGATACAACAATTGAGTTGTTTATAAAAAATAAAAACTATATTATTTTTAATGTTGCACAATTAAGGCAGAATGACAGCATGTATACAGAAATATATAAAGTAAAAGAAAATAAGGCAGTAAAGGTTTTTAAACAAAATAAGATAAATTTATTTTTAGAAAACGAAGAATTATATGCATATGATTATTCATATTCTGTGCTACAGCCGGAATTTAATGAATGGATGAGTTTGTCTCAGCAAAAGTATCATATTAAATGGAATGGCAAGAAAGAAATGTGTCAGGACTATGATGTTAAGACATTATCGGAAGAAAAATTTAGCAAAATTTCTAAAGCTGATGATGTAAAAAATTTAATAAAAAAACAAATTAAAAAAAGATATGGAAAAAAGACTACAAATATTGAGTACAAGTATTTTGAAAGAGAAGATAAAAGTGTAGATATTAATATTATTGTAACGACAAAGGACGGAAGTAAATATAAATATTATGTTTCTACATCTGTAATTAACAATACATTAGGAACAAATATAATAATGAGTGAAGGCAATAAAGAAAAATACTTATTTAAAAGTTTAAATGAGCTGACTAACTAATACAGAATAAAAATATAATTGTATATTTCTAGACATATATGATGAGAAGAAATATTGATGCATGAAAAAACAGAATTTACCAAAATAAACATATATACTGTTTTATATAACTTAGTTTAGTAAGGGAGAAAAGATATATATTCGTATGTGGAAATTTATAATGATGCAGCAGTTTTATCAATCTTTTTTTCTATCGAAAAAAAGAACTTACAAGCAGGTTTGCAAAAAATTATGTGGATTATAAAAAATCTAAGAGAAAATATATCGCAAAGGGATATAGATATGAATATGACTTTTTTCACGGACAACCTATGGTTTTGGCTAGAAGACTCCAATGAATTAAACTTTCAGATGGGATATGATTTCATAAAGAAAAAAGAATTATTAACAATCAAAGAAAAAATTAAGGAAAATAAAAAAATAGATTATTATCGTTTGAGAGAAGTATCAAATGTTATATTCAGAAATCAAAACATTTCTTTGATTGTAATGGGTGATGCAAAGGGATTGACGAGGCAGAGGTTGAAAGAGTGGTTGGAAATATAGACAATTCAGCTTTCAATATTGACAAATAATCATAAAAATAATACACTCATAGTAATTAGCATAATTAAACGCAATGAAGAGAAGAGTACATGGGAATACAGTTTACAGAGAGTCTGATTAGGTGAAAGCAGACAACAGGTTGAACTATGGAAGATGGACTTGGAGCGGCATGGGCGAGCATAAAGTAAACCTGTGACGGACACACCCGTTAAAGTGAAATGAGATTTGGATATAGTTTTGTTAGTGGATTAAGAATAGTATTTGAATACAGTAATTAATGATACTAATATCTGAATAAAGTAAAGTGGTACCACGAAGTTAAAGCACTCTCGTCTTTGCATAAAGAAGAGAGTGCTTATTTTAATTTAGTACCACTACGGGCGACAGGCAACGTAATTGTACTTTCGTTGATTTTGTCAATTCCTATGAAACTATATTCGGGAGTTTTTAGAATAAATAAAAAAGGAGTTTATTTGAAATGGAAAAGAAACCATATTATTTGACAACAGCCATTGCTTACACATCAGGTAAGCCACATATTGGAAACACATACGAAGCAATCCTTGCAGACAGTATTGTACGTTACAAAAGACAGCAGGGTTATGATGTAAGATTCCAGACAGGAACAGATGAACATGGACAGAAAGTTGAATTAAAGGCAGCAGAAAAAGGTGTAACACCAAAGGAATTTGTAGATGAAGTATCAGGAGAAATCAGACGAATTTGGGATTTGGTAGGAACATCTTATGATAAATTTATCAGAACAACAGATGAAGACCACGAAAAACAGGTTCAGAAGATTTTCAAAAAATTATATGATCAGGGTGATATTTACAAAGGTGAATACGAAGGAATGTATTGTACACCATGTGAATCATTCTTTACAACATCACAGTTAGTAGATGGCAAATGTCCTGACTGTGGAAGAGAATGTACACCTGCAAAAGAGGAAGCATATTTCTTTAGAATGAGCAAATATGCAGACAGATTGATTGAACACATCAATACACATCCTGAATTTATTCAGCCGGAATCAAGAAAGAATGAAATGATGAACAATTTCCTTCTTCCGGGTCTTCAGGATTTATGCGTATCAAGAACATCATTTAAATGGGGTGTTCCTGTAGACTTTGATCCAAAGCATGTTATTTATGTATGGATTGATGCGTTATCAAACTATATTACAGGACTTGGATACGATGTAGATGGAAATCACGGTGAATTATATAAGAAGTATTGGCCGGCAGACCTTCATTTGATTGGAAAAGATATCTTAAGATTCCATACAATTTACTGGCCAATTATGTTAATGGCATTAGACGTTCCACTTCCAAAGCAGATATTTGGACATCCATGGTTACTTCAGGGTGGAGAAAAAATGAGCAAGTCAAAAGGAAACATCATTTATGCTGATGACCTTGCAAGCTTATTTGGAGTAGATGCAGTAAGATACTTCGTTCTTCATGAAATGCCATTTGAAAACGATGGAACAATTACTTGGGAATTAATGGTTGAAAGAATGAATTCTGACCTTGCAAACACACTTGGAAATCTTGTAAACAGAACAATTTCAATGTCAAATAAATACTTTGGCGGTGTTGTAAATAACGCAGGTGTTGCAGAAGAAGTTGATGAAGACTTAAAGAAAGTTGTTCTTGAAACTCAGGTTAAGGCATCTAATAAAATGGACGATTTAAGGGTTGCGGATGCAATTACTGAAATCTTCACAATGTTTAAGAGATGCAATAAATACATTGATGAAACAATGCCTTGGGCATTAGCAAAGGATGAAGAAAAGAAGGCAAGACTTGAAACAGTTCTTTACAATTTAATTGAAAGTATTACAATAGGAGCAAGTCTTTTAGAGCCATTCATGCCTGAAACATCAAAGAAGATTCTTGAACAGTTAAACACACAGGCAAGAGCATTTGATGATATGACTGAATTTGGAAAATATCCATCAGGAAATAAGGTTACAGAAAAACCGGAAATCTTATTTGCAAGATTAGACATTAAAGATGTAATGCCAAAGGTAGAAGAAATTCAGGCAAAACAGAAAGCAGAAGCAGCACCGGAAGAAAAATATCCGGAAGTTGAACCAAAAGAAGAAATCACAATTGATGATTTTGATAAAGTACAGATTCGTGTTGGTGAAGTATTAAAATGCGAGCCGGTTCCAAAGGCAAAGAAACTTTTAGTTTCACAGATTCGTATTGGAAATGAAGTACGACAGATTGTATCAGGTATTGCAAAATATTACAAACCGGAAGAAATGGTTGGAAAGAAAGTTGCAGTTATCACAAACTTAAAACCTTGTAAACTTTGTGGCGTAGAATCACAGGGAATGATTCTTGCAGCAGCAGATGATGATGGAAACCTTTCAGTAATGACATTAGACAAAGATATGCCTGCAGGAAGTGAAATCTGTTAAAATATAATAGAATAAGTTTACTGGTTGAGTTAAAGAAAATTATTCAAGTTGTTTGTCAGATTGTATTTAACGACAAAATAATATTTGTTGGAAAGTTTATTTAAGATGTATTTAAGGGAGCAGGTTATGACAGTAAATAAATGGATTAAAAACAGAATATTTGCAATTGCCATTTTATTGTCAATTATTTTTAGCTCAGGCTATTCTTCTTATGCTGTCACAGTATTTGCAAATCAGAATGATTATGCTCATACAGAAAGTATTAAGCAGGAAGCAAAAAGAGTTAAAAGTGAATGTCTGTGTTCTGAAAAAAATGCACAAATACAGATTAAAAGAACTGTAGATGGAACTTCAAAAGAAGCAAAATCAAGAAACAGACATCAGCAACCGTTTATTTATGGAGCAATATTTTCACACAATTTATTTCCGGGAGGAGTTAGTGTAAAGAGTGTTTCAGGTTTATATACTTTTAATAAACGGAAGAATTACAATATAGTTTATATACACAACCAGGATGGCAAAAAGAGAGTACTGACTATTACATAGATAAAATCTTTTGTAATAGGAGGTGTGTGTTATGGCAATGAATATAGTAGCTATTATTTTAGCTGTTGTATGTGTTGCAGCAGGAGTAGCCTGCTGGTGGACACAAAGACCTGGCGATGATGAATAATAAAGTAAATTAAAAGGGACCTTTGACGGAAATTATTAAATTAAAAAAATCAACGGACAGTTTGGTTTGAAATTTGGTAAAAATATGTCAAAGGTCTTGTTTTTTCGTGCATTGAAACGCATTCGAAGTGTTGCAAGCAACTCTTTATTCGAGTATAATGAGTGAGGATATGTTACGGGAAAAAATGGATTTTATAATATGATGTTGGGGTCAAAAGCACCTGACTTTGATGCCTACAGATTTTTTAGAGTGACACTGCAAAAGATGATTGCAAAATTAAGATTATAAATTGAAGATAATCAACGAGTGGAGGAAGAATCATGATAATTGATACACACGCACATTATGATGACGAAGCATTTGATAAAGATAGAGAGAAGCTCTTAGATTCTATGCAAAACAGAGGAATTGAATATATTGTAAATGTGGGAGCAAGCATTGCATCATGCAAAACAACAGTTGGTCTTACAAGAAGATTCCCTAATGTATATGGGGCGCTTGGAGTTCATCCTGACGAAGTTGCAAGTCTTACAGATGAGGATTTTGACTGGTTGAAACACGCAATTTATAAGCCTAAGATTGTTGCAGTGGGAGAAATAGGACTTGATTATCATTGGAATGATAACAGAGATGAACAGATTGTCTGGTTTGAAAAGCAGATGGAACTTGCAAGAGAAGCAGAACTTCCAATAATTGTTCATAGCAGAGAGGCAGCTAAAGATACTTTAGATGTTATGAAGGCTTCAAAGGCAGAAGAAATCGGAGGAATCGTTCATTGCTTTTCATATGAAAAAGAAATGGCACGTGAATACATTGATATGGGATTCTATTTAGGAATCGGAGGCGTAATAACATTTAAGAATGCGAGAAAATTACGTGAAGTAGTTGAATATGCCCCAATGGAAAATTTAGTATTAGAAACAGACTGCCCATATTTATCACCTGAACCGAACAGAGGAAAGAGAAATTCATCATTGAATATTCCGTATATTGTTAGTGCAATTTCTGAAATAAAGGGAATAACTCCTGACGAAGTTGTAGAGATTACAAGCAATAATGCAAAGAAAATATATGGCATCGGATTAGATGATGTAGACAGATTAATATAGAAAATGAGGAAAAATAATGGCATATTTAGGAAGCCCGAAAGCAACATTAGAAGTAATAAATAAATATGGATTTGCATTTCAAAAGAGATTCGGACAAAATTTTTTAATTGATTCTAATATATTAGAAAATATTGTAAGTGCTGCAAATATTACAAAAGAAGATTTTGTATTAGAAATTGGTCCGGGAATAGGAACAATGACACAGTATTTGTGCGAAAATGCAAGAGAAGTAGTTGCAGTGGAAATTGATAAGTCACTTATTCCGATACTTCAGGATACTTTAAGCGAATATGATAACGTTGAAGTGATTAATGAAGACGTCTTAAAAGTGGATATTAAGAAATTAGCAGAAGAAAGAAATGACGGAAATCCAATTAAGGTTGTTGCAAATTTGCCTTATTATATAACAACTCCTATCATAATGGGATTGTTTGAAAGTGGAGTGCCAATTGACAGCATTACAATTATGGTTCAAAAGGAAGTCGCGGATAGAATGAAAACAGGTC
Source organism: Eubacterium sp. LMAG:50 (assembly GCF_008680265.1). Lineage (NCBI taxonomy): Bacteria > Bacillati > Bacillota > Clostridia > Eubacteriales > Eubacteriaceae > Eubacterium > Eubacterium sp. LMAG:50. Next base: position 560,515 of record NZ_NALP01000007.1, read on the forward strand.
CCGGTTCAAAGGACTATGGAGCTTTATCATTAGCCGTTCAGTATTATGCAACAGCAGATATAGTATTAAAGGTTCCGGCATCATGTTTTATGCCAAAGCCAAATGTAGATTCTGCAGTTATAAAACTTACAAGACACAAAGATACTCAGGTAAAAGTAAGCAATGAGAAACTAATGTTTAAGATTATACGTGCTTCATTTAATCAGAGACGTAAAACATTGGCTAACGGATTGAAAAACTCACCGGAATTAAATTTTACAAGAGAACAGGTTACAGAGGCACTTGTTTCAATGGGCAAATCAGAAAGCGTAAGAGGTGAAGCGTTTACGCTGGAAGAATTTGCAAAATTAACAGATATACTAAACAGTAAATAATAATGAAAAATCAAGTCAGGAATGATGTGAAGAACAGAGTTCTTGACTTATTTTGATATATAGAGGAGAACAGGCGTATGAAACAATTGATATTAGGAATTTTGGCACATGTAGATGCAGGAAAAACTACATTATCAGAGGCTTTGTTATATACAACAGGAAACATAAGGAAATTAGGAAGAGTTGACCATAAAGATGCATTTTTGGATACATATTCCCTTGAGCGTGAGCGTGGAATTACAATATTCTCAAAGCAGGCACAGTTAAAGTGGAAAAATGAAAATGAAGAAATAAACATGACTTTGCTTGATACTCCGGGGCATGTGGATTTTTCTGCGGAAATGGAAAGAACACTACAGGTTCTTGATTATGGAATCTTAGTTGTCAGCGGAAGTGATGGAGTTCAGGGGCATACAGAAACTTTGTGGAAACTTTTAAAAAGATACAACATCCCTACATTTATATTTGTTAATAAAATGGATTTAGCTGGTAGTGATAAAAATCATATAATGGAGAATTTGAAATCAAGACTAGATACAAATTGCGTAGATTTTTCTGATTATGAGAAGTCAGATGATAATTTTCTTGAAAATGTTGCAACATGTGATGAAAATGCCCTTGAAAATTATATGGATACAGGTGAAATATCAAATGAGGAAATAACTAATCTTATTGCAGAAAGAAAGGTATTTCCATGCTTTTTTGGTTCAGCTTTAAAGCTTGATGGCATTGAACTTTTATTAAATGCAATGGCTAATCTTACTCAGAATAAAAGTTATCCGGATGAATTTGGAGCAAGGGTATATAAAATATCAAGAGACAGTCAGGGAAACAGACTTACACATATGAAGGTTACAGGCGGAGTACTTAAAGTTAAAGATGTAATCAATGATGAAAAGGTTAATCAGATTAGAATTTATTCAGGAAACAAATTTGAGACAAAAGACAGCGTAAAAGCAGGCGAAGTGTGTGCTGTAACAGGACTCGAAAATACAAGACCGGGACAGGGAATCGGAGATCAGGAAGGTGAGAGTATTCCTGTATTAGAACCTGTTTTGACTTACCAGATTATTTTGCCTGAAGGATGCGATGCTCATAATACATTTAACAAATTAAAGCAGTTAGAAGAGGAAGACCCGCAGCTTGATATTGTGTGGAATGAAAATTTGAAAGAAATTCATGCAAGACTTATGGGAGATGTTCAGATTGAAATTTTACAGAGTCTTATAAAGGAAAGATTTGATATAGATGTGACATTTGGACAGGGTAGCATTGTGTATAAGGAAACCATCAAAAATAAGGTGGAAGGAATAGGACATTTTGAACCGCTTAGACATTATGCGGAAGTACATTTGCTTCTTGAGCCGGGAGAACCGGGAAGTGGAATGGTATTTGAAACTGCATGCAAGGAAGATGATTTGGACAAAAACTGGCAAAGATTAATACTTACTCATTTGTACGAAAAGCAGCATGTGGGTGTGCTTACAGGCTCGCACATTACCGATATGAAAATAACACTTATTGGTGGCAGAGCACATGCAAAACATACTGAAGGTGGAGATTTCAGACAGGCAACTTATAGGGCGGTACGAAATGGATTGAAACAGGCAGAAAGTATTTTGCTTGAGCCATATTATGAATTTACATTGGAAGTACCTACGGAAAATGTGGGTAGGGCGATGAATGATATAAGCCAGATGAAAGGGGAATTTGAAACACCGAAGACTAATGGCGAGGTTACGGAAATTACAGGGTATGCACCTGTATCAACTATGAGTGGTTACATTACAACGGTAAATACTTACACAAGAGGACGAGGAAGACTATATTGCAAATTGGCGGGTTATATGCCTTGTCACAATGCGTCGGAAGTCATTATGGATATTAATTACGACAGTGAGCGAGATGTGGAAAATCCAACAGGTTCAGTATTTTGTGCTCATGGTGCAGGATTTAATGTTGAATGGCATAAAGTAAAGGATTATGCGCATGTAACAACTGATAACTTAAAGGATAATGATTATGAAGAACCAGAGAAAATTGTGCCGGTGCATCAGCCTGAACAAGGCAAAAAGTGGCAAATGGGTGCAAGTTATGCAGAAGACAAGGAATTGCAGGCGATATTTGAAAAACAGTTTGGTCCGGTTAAAAGACGTTTGGCAAATGAATCAGGATTTGGTTATACGGATAATCAGGGAAGTGGAAAGAGAACACAGAAGGAATATGTTTATAAGGAAAACAAAAATAAGAAAAATGAGAAAAAATATTTGCTTGTGGATGGTTACAATGTAATATTTGCATGGAATGAATTAAATGAACTTGCACAGGTCAATCTGGATGGGGCAAGACTTAAACTTATGGATATTATGAGTAATTATCAGGGATACAAGCAATGCGAGTTAATACTTGTATTTGATGCATACAAAGTTAAGGGAAATATAGGAGAGGTTTCAAAATACAACAATATAAATGTTGTCTATACAAAAGAAGCGGAAACGGCAGACACATATATTGAAAAAGTAACTAATGAAATCGGGAAAAAATATCAGGTTACGGTTGCAACATCAGACAGACTTGAGCAAATGATTGTGTTGAGCAGGGGAGCAGTTCGTATGTCATCAAATGAATTACTTCAGGATGTTATGGCTGTGCATGAAGCAGGCTTAAGACAATACAAATCATCTCAGAAGATAGAAAAGAATTATTTGGATGAATTGATTAATAAATAATCATATTTTAATCGCTAACTGCATATATTTGTATAAAGTCAAATATCGAATTGAATAATTCGGAAAAGAGTAAATGACGAATATAATTAATTGGATGAAAACGAGTTTTACAAATATGTACGAAATACTAAAAAGAAATATAAAAATTGAAGCGGTTATGGCATTTCTTTTGCTGATGTCGATTACTATGATTGCCTGTAATATGGAAAAAATCGTGGAAAGCGATAATAAAGAAACTAAGAAACAAGAGCATAAACCATTTAGTGGTTACACAATAGTTATTGACCCGGGGCATGGAGGAATTGACCCCGGGAAAATAGGTATAAATGATGCACTTGAAAAAAATATTAACCTATCCATAAGCCTGTACATAGAAGAAATTTTAAAAAACACAGGAGCAAAGGTTGTGCTTACAAGGGAAAGTGATACCGGACTTTATCAGGAATCGGATGGAAATAAAAAAAGGGCCGATATGGAAAAACGCTGTGAAATAATAAATAAAGAGTATTTGAAAAATGAAAAAACAATAGTTGTAAGCGTTCATCAAAATAGTTTTACTTCGGAAAATGTAAAAGGAGCGCAGGTATTTTATTATCGAAATTCTGCAGGTGGTACGGAACTGGCGAAAATAATGCAGACAATATTAAACGATAATATAAATATAAACAATAAAAAAGAAATTAAGGAAAACACAAGTTATTATATGCTGTTACATACAAAATGCCCTACAATAATCGTGGAATGTGGATTCTTAAGCAATTGGGACGATGCAAATAATTTGTCGTCAGACGATTATCAAAAAAGAATGGCAGGTCTGATATGTAAAGGAATCGAAGAATATTTGAAGAAATAAATTGAAAAATGTTAAAAAAGTTGCAGGCAAAAATAAAATGAAATTAAAAAAAGGAAAAAATTTAAAAAAGCCAAAAACATTTATAGCAAAAATTACAATTGTCATAGGGTGCATTTTGCTTGGAACAGCAGGCACCCTGACAATTAAAAATACTATAGAAAATCGAAATGCAGGTATATCTTCTGAAAAAATAATCAACTATATGGAAAACAAAAATAATAAATCTGGATATTGCGATAATAAATCTAATCTGACAGATAGTTACTCTGAATCTGATAAATTCATAGAATTTTCAGGTGAAAAATATGTAGGAATATTAATTATTCCGTCTCTAAAAATCAAACTCCCAATAAATGAAAAATGGTCATATGAACAGTTAAAGAAAACTCCGTGCGTATATAGTGGAAGTGTGGGCAACGCAGGATTTGTTTTAGCTGCACACAATTATTCAACGCATTTTGGAAAAATAAAATATTTGCGAAAAGGCGATGAAATTATATATAAATCCGCAAACGACTCCACGTTTTCCTATAAAGTAGAAAGTGTGGAAAATTTATTGCCCACACAGGTCGAAAAAGTAATAAGTACAGAATATGATTTGACCTTGTTTACATGTACATTTAATGGACAGGCAAGAGTTGTTGTGAGATGTAAAGATGTAAATATTATAAAATAAGATGTCGGATTCAAAAGCCCCACGACTTTGATGCCTACGGATTGTTCCGTGCTAGGCATTCCATCTCATAATCCCCATTCGCAAAAATCCCACTTTATGGAATTAAATTTGGAATATTTGGCAATAATGCTTCATATGATAACAAGCAGAGAAAAACAAGACAAAATCTAATTGAAAATACAATTGCCAAATATAAAAGTGGGAGAGATATGATCATGAAAAAAATAATCCAAAAAAGTAAAAAAATAATAGCAGTAGTAAGCATGTGTTTAATATGTGCTACGACATTTGCAGGCGAAGCAGTTATGCTAAATGCAGATGTGAATAACAGTCAGAAAACCGAGTCTATAGTAAATTTTGCGGCAAATGATATTCCTGTGCCGGACGCTACGATAGTATCAACTGACAAAGTATTTCCGTACAATCGACTTCAGGTCAAAGATATAGATGGAAATGCAAAAATTGTTGAGGCAGGAGAAGGAGTCAGAGCTTATCAGGATGTAAGTCGCGAAAGTATGAAAGGCGATGTATGGAATGGGACATGGAATGGAGCGATAAAAGGAATATACGCTTCATTTAGTAATAAATACAATGGGATAGCGATTCAATGTAAAGGTTCTAATCCTAATGCAAACAATTATAAGACAGATACGAACGCCGGGTGGAAAAATAAAGATTTGGATGTAGAAACAACTACAATGAATTTTAAAGTCAAATATTTTGAAGTTGGAACATACGATGGAAAGCCGGTAGGAGCTTATGCAAATATAAAAGTTACACCATTTAAAAACAGAACGTCAAAAAATGCAACAACTACAGGAAATGTAGGAGAAGGATGGAATTGGGGTAAAAATAATTATGGACCATATTCATATTATCCGACAATTCAAATAAGCAAATCTCTGTATAGTGGCTGGGTATGGCAAAATGTGAAAGAATTTCATGTTGATTTGGAATTTTATTATTTAAACACAGATGGAACATTTGGAGAAAAAATTGTTCTAAATGACATAGGAACAGTTGACAGTCCGGTTGCTGATTATTACACAATAAATTCTCTTAACCCGGCGGATGTTCAGGAAGGGGAAAATCCGGCAGCATACTATGGACCGGAATATGTAGTGCCACAAAATCCGCAGAATGTAAAAGCATATGTTTATTCAGGAAAATTTTCAAATACCATTCCATGGAGCAGTAATATTGTAGGAATGTATAAAGACAGCGGAAACAGATTTGGAACACAGTATGGTTATAACGGCGGAACAAATCCGTGGAGCGGAGATATTTATGACAGCACATTTGGAGTGCCTGATAACTGGCTTCAAAATTCAGTTACAATTATGCCACAGTCAACGTCTAACGCTTTCAGTTTTACATTGGGAAATTTTATGAGGTATCCGGATAACGGAGGAGTTCCAAGAACAAATCAGGTGTGGGCATCATTTAGCACGACACCTCTTGGAAGTAAAATTGACAGACCCTTAATAGATTTAAATATATATAAAAAATGGAAAGGAACGGAGCAGATTCCGGATTCCATAGAAGTAGAAATCTATCGAACAATCAAATATAAAGATTCCACAGAAGAAAAAACAGAATATTTTAACACAGTTACAGTTAAAAAAGAAAACGGATGGAAAGAATCCGTAGAAGGGCTGCTTACAAGAGATACAATAGGAAATCAGTTTACCTATAGTGTAAAAGAAATTAGTGTTGCGGGATTTGCTTCAGAATTTACATCAAAAACAAATCAGGCTACTGCAACAAAAAATGCAAGCACAACTTATACAATAACAAACACAAAAATATATGAATTGCCGGATGCCGGAGGCGCAGGAAGTGAACCGTTTGTAAAAATCGGCCTAATAATTATGTTGTGTGCCGTAAGTGTTTTAGTTGGTTGTTTGCAGAAAATAAAATAAAATTTTCTAATAGAATGATGGAAAGTAAGAATAGAATATATGAAAACTTTCTAAAGCAAAAAGCATGTACCACATTTGAATTTATAAAAACAAATGTGATTACAAATAAATAAAAAAGGAGCATTAAATGAAAAAAGTATTAAAACTTTTAGCAGTTGTAATGGCATTTTCTATTATGGTTGCATTAAATGTAGCTGTATTTGCCACAACAACAAAGACAGACGGTACAAAAGCTAATGTTGTAAATGGAGGAGAAACAGTAAAGATAAATGTTTTAACAGGAAATGAAAATGATGTGTTAAATGCATATAAAGTAGTTGAAACCATTTATGACAAAGATACAAATACAATAAACCGAAATTTTACGGCGACATTTGAACAGTTTAAGGCTGCAAAGACAGAGTACAAGACAATGACAGTAGATGATTACGTTAAACTAAACGAAACAAAATTAAAAGAAGTGTTAGGAAAATTTGCTTCTTATGTAAGAACAAATAGTGTTAACCCTGAATATGTATCTACAAACATTTCAAACGAAGAAAAAGCTGAATTTGAAGCTGTAGCAATGGGACAGTACATTATTGTTGGAAGTGGAAACACAAACGGGGCATACATTTATCAGGCTGTTACAGCAGAGGTTGAGCCATTTGTTGAAAATGATGAATATAAAATATATGAACAGTATTCGGTAAAAATGAAGGTAAGTAAGCCTACTGTAGAAAAAAATATTATAAATGGCACTGCGACTGATGGAAACAGACAGACAGCAAGTGTAGGGGATGTTATCACATATAAATTAAGTGCAGCAGTTCCTGTTTATCCGAAAGGTGCAACAGATACTACATTATATATAGGAGATGAACTTTCAGAGGGACTAACAATAGATATAAATTCTATTGTAGTTAAAGGTGAAAATGGAGAAAATTCAAAAGGTTTAATAAATGGAAATGAGTACACAGTAAAACATGAAGGACAGAAATTTTATGTAGATTTTAATTACGGAAAAATTAAAACATATACAACCGTGACGGTAGAATACAAGGCAACATTAAATGAAAAAGCTAAAGTCGGAACAGCAGTTGGAAATGAAAATATTGTAAATTACGTTTACAAAAACTCACCATTTGATGGAACAACATATAATTCTGAAAATACTGACAGACCAACACAAAACACTCCGGGATTTGGAAATGACGATGACAAAGAAATTGTTTATACATTTGGCGTAGCCATTGAAAAAATAGATAAAGATAACAATGCTGTAAAACTTAAGAATGCAAAGTTTAAGTTATACGATAATAAGGAATGCAAAGGTGATGCAATCAAAGAGGTTGTAACTAATGAAAATGGAATTGCTTCATTTGAAGGATTAAAAGCCGGAAAATATTATTTGGTAGAAACTATGGCTCCGTCAGGTTACAAAAAATTATTAGAGCCAATTGAAATTGTTGTAAATGCAGCCAGTGGAATATACACAATCACAGCCGACAAAACAGAAATTACAACAGATATAGAAAAAGAAAACGGATACAAAAAGGTTACAGTTGAAAATAAAAAAGGAGCAACACTTCCAACTGCAGGTGGAATGGGAACAGCATTATTTGTAGCAGGCGGATTAATAATTATGTTAGGCGCTGCGACAGGTGTTTATGTAATTAGAAGAAAAACAGTTAAAGAAAGATGATAAACTGTTTCCCAAAATATATTTTTTAAATTTCATATGAAAAATTTTGAACTATAGAATATTAAAAATAAACATAAGACAAATATTGGGGCAAAGGTTAAAGGTAATCTTTCATATAAAGATTATAAGTTTGTATCGGTTCGAATCCTCTATAAGTTTAACTATAAAGCTAATCTTGCATATAAAGATTAAAGCCTTTAACTTTTGACTTCAAAATAAACTGAAAATGGCAATAGGGAGATAGTTATGAAAAGAAAAACGACAACAATAATATTGGTTATAATTTTTTTGATGGGTTTCTCCGTGTTACTATATCCGGTAGTTAGTAGTTATGTAAACCAAATGGACGCAACAAAAGCGACTGAACAATATGATGAGCTAATGAAAAAAATGGAGAATAAAAAGTCAGAAAGTATATTAAATGAGGCTAATTTATATAATGAAAATCTGACAAAAGATAATGTGGAATATAAAAACCAAGAAGAAAATAAATATGCCGACATTTTAAATGTAGACGATTCAGGAAGCATGGGTTATATTTCCATACCAAAGATTAAGGTGAAAATTCCAATAAAGCATGGGACTACAGATGAAGTGCTAAGTAAATATGTAGGGCATTTGGAAAGTTCATCTTTACCTGTAGGAGGAGAAAGTACACACGCCGTACTTGTAGCTCACAGAGGGTTGCCAAATGCAAAATTATTTACTGATTTGGATAAAATGGAAATTGGTGACAAATTTCAAATTACAGTATTAAATAAAAAATTATTTTATCAGGTGGAAGAAATTTCAGTAGTAAAACCTGAAGACATTTCAAAATTAAGTATTGAAAAAGATAAAGATTATGTGACTCTGGTTACATGTACGCCATATGCTGTTAATACACACAGACTATTGGTAAAAGGGATACGAATAGACGAAGATAAAGCAGAAAAATCAGACAATGAACAAAAAGTAAATCCGTGGAAAGTAGTAATAATAGCACTGGCTTTGGTGTTGATTATAATGACATTATTTGTAATAACATTTGCAGTGTGCGTAAATAAAGGAAAGAGGGTGTATGAATATGAGAGAGAAAGCAATAAAAAACACAATAATTTGTGCGTATAAAAATTTAAAATCTAAAGCATATAAGAAAATTGTAATGGCATTAATGATATTTATAGCTGTTATACAGGTTGGAATTATATCAAATAATAAAATAAAAGCAGCTCAGACTGAAAACAATCAGTATGAAATAAACATTGCTCTTAAAAACGAAAATGTCATATTTGTAGATAGAGAAGTTAGAATTTATAAAATTGCAGAAAAAAATGAAAATGATAAATATATTCTTTCAGGGACATTTGCAAAATATCCGATTGAAGTAAATGACATAAAAAATAATTCCGACCTGAGCAAAATTGCAAATACGATTTCAGGTTATATTAGTTTAGATGGAATATCGGCAGATTATGTAGGAACAACAAATGAACAGGGAAAAATGAAATATGAAAAAGCAAAAGAGGGTATGTATTTAATGCTTATTGATAATTGTGTGGAACAGGATAAAATGTATGAATTTGTTCCACAGATAATTGTAATTTCATATATAAATGACAATAATGAATTACAAAAAAGCATAGATGTGGAACCTAAAAGCATATCAAAAAACATAGAAAGCAAAGAACAGGAAAGTAAAAAAGATGAGCGTAAAAGAAAAAACAAAGGAAATACATCTGAAAAGCAAAGCAAAGAAAATAATCAAACAACAACAGCTAAATATGACAACAAACTTCCACAAACAGGTCAGGACAGAGCTATAGCAGTCATATTGGCAACAGTTGGGTTGGTAATGATTGCAGGAGGTGTGGTGGTTATTAAAAGGAATAGGTGAAATTTGTGCACGGTCGAAAAAGGTCGAAAACTTTCACTTTACATTTTGCGACAAATAAGATAAAATCGTTTCAAAACAAAATGTAATGGGTGAGAAAAACTGAATGTATTAGGGGAAATTTGAATAATAATGTATGGTTTAGCATCACTTTTTACAAAGTGGTGCTTTTTTTATTCGATTAACCGATATGATAAATTTTATTCATTCTACATTTAAAATCAAACAAAAGGAGAAGGACATGAAAAAAATAACACAAAAATTAATTGCAATAATGCTGGTAATGACAATTGTTGCGGGAGGAATAAGTAAAGAGGCATTCGCAGATACAAGAGTAATCAGGTGCAATGATAAGTATTTTGATACTTTAAAAGAAGCTGTAAATGAGGCTTTAAGTACAAATGATGGTGACGGTGTAGTAACTATATTACAGGACATTGAAGCAAATGAATTTATACAGATAAATGAAAATCAAAAATTAACAATTGAAGGACAGGAACATGTAACAATAAATGTTAAGGAAACATCTAGATTTATAGATATAAAAAAAGGTGGAGTGTTAAACTTAAAAAATATAGATATTGACGGAACAGATATAAAAGCTGAATATGGTAAAACACCTTTTTATGTAAGAGGGGAAATAAACCTCAATAATGCAACAATTAAAAATTTTAGTTCAAACAGCTCGACAATAATTCTTAATTCGGCAAAGCTAAACATGGATAATGCATCCGAAATTTCAGAAAACAGCAACATAACATGGGGAGGATATGGAGGTGCTATAAGCATTGAGGGATCATCACATGTAAAAGGCGGAGTAGTAAGAAACAACTGGGGAAGTTATTATGGAGGAGGACTGTATGCATCAGGAACGGCATACATAGAAGGAACAACTTTCATAAACAATGGATGTAAATGGTATGGAGGAGGAGTTGCCTGTGGTCTTGTAGGTGGTGGAAACATATTAATGAAAGACTGTCTGTTTGACGGAAATTATGCAAATTGGAATGGAAATGCAATTTATTTGAATAATTCAAATGAAGGCGCAATTTATAACACGGAAGTAAAAAACGTAAACAAAAGTGTCAGCGGAGCGGTTACAATTACGGGAGGAAGAACAACAGTAGCCGGATTAAATGTAAATAATAACTCGGTAAATAATGGAAATGTATATATTGCCGGAAACAATGTCAGTTTCTTAAAGCCCGGAACATATAATACTGAATTTGGAAAAATAGAAACAAATAAAAATATAATAGAAAACAATAAGGCAAACAGAGGCGGAGGAATTTATGTACAGGGAAATTCTAACGTAAATATTGAGCAATGTGAAATAAAAAATAATACATCCAATAGAGGTGGGGCAATCTATAATGATGGAAATGTTGTTATGGATGATGTCGAAATTAGTGGAAATGTTGCAAATGATAAAAATGGTAAAATAAATATGGGAAATGCCATTTTACAAAATGGTACATTGGAATTAAAGGAAAATGTTCAGATAAATGGAAATATACATTTAATTAAGGATAAATATATAACTATTGATAAAGAATTACTTTATCACATGAATAAACAAAGTGCGTTAAACATAACAACAGATGAAAAAAATGAAAATGAATTTAGAAAAGTAGCTGAATTTACAAATGTATTGGGCGAAAGTCTGGCATATAAGCTTGTTTCCGATGAGGGAATAAAACTGGAAAACACAAGTAACTTAGTTGCTGATTCTAAGTTGGTAGCTATAAATAATGAAATAGGAATAGCAACAAAAGTATATAAAAACGAAGTAGTATGTAAAGACGAAAAGGGAGAAAACATACAGGGAATGGAACTTGCCCTATATAAAGATGATGATAGTAATAAATATTTAGGAACTACAGAAGCAAGTGACGAAAACGGAAAAATCGTTATAGACAATCTTGTTGCAGGAAAATATAAATTAAAACAGAAAACAGTTCCAGACAAATATGAGCAGGATAACTCAAAAACAGTAAATTTTGAAGTGGGAGAAGAAAACGTAGAGCAGATAGAATTTTCTGTTAATTATAAAGATGAAGCACCTACCGCAGTAATTACATTTGAACATAAAAAGATTCATATAGCACAAAAGTATACATTTAGTGCGGAAAAGTCTATGGATGATAGGGGAATTGTAAAATATTCATGGGATTTTGGAGATGGAACACAAAAAACGGGGAAAACAGTAAAGCATGAATATCTTCAGTCAGGTGATTACATAGTATTGTTGACAGTAACCGATACAAAAGGACAGACTAATACAAAAAAATTAAAAATAACAGCGGATGGAACGGCAGAGGGAATGTATCAGTTAGGATTAACTGTTACGGATACAAATACAGAAGCACCTATAGGTAATGCTGAGGTTTATATTGTAAATAGTAAAAACGAAATAATCAGTTCAGGAAAAACAGCTAATAATGGAAAGTATAATTACTATTTAAAAGGAAATGAGAGTTATTCAATTGTTGCTTATGCAAACGGATATTATAGCAGGGCGACAAGCCTTAATATGGGTGAAACATCAAAGAAAATAAATCTGTATTTAAGTTCTAAAGACACAATACAGGCAGATGTAAGCTATAAAGAAATGTCGTATAGTGAAATAGTAGAAGCAGGAATTGATACAGACAGTGATGAAAACAAAAAAATATTTAAATATTCAACTAAATTGGTATTTAACAAAATGACTTTTCCTGTTAATTTCTATGTAAATGAAAAAGGAGATATTGTTAAAAATGAAAATAAAGGTGGAGGTGAAGCTGCTTCATCAAGAGAAGACAATTTTTATATAGAACCAATAAAGGCAGACGGAAATGGTACAGTATATTATTTAGTTGTAGATGGAACGACTAAGTGGTTGAAGGATATGTTTGACGTTCAGGTACTGGTTGTTAATAATTCTAAATGTGAATATGTAGATAATTGCAATGCAAAAATTAATTTACCGGAAGGACTTTCATTAGCAGCAATGGCTGCAGGTGAAGATAATAGCGAAAAGAAAGAGATTGGAAAAATTGAAAGTGGAGAAAACAAAGCTGTAAACTGGTATGTACGAGGGGACAAAGACGGAGAATACAAAATAAGTGTAACAGTTGAAGGTGAAATGAAAGATGATAAAGGAGAAGTAGAACCATATCAATTTAGATATGATTATGCCTGTAGGGAAAGTTTGTGGGTAATAGCAGGAAGCTCATTAAAGCTTGATGTGTATGTAAATAAATATACATATACAGGAGATTTGTACACAATAACATATACATATACAAATACATCTAACAAAACAATTAACGGAATGCAGTTATATTTTGACAGCGAAAAGCAGTATTCAAATGATGGGAGAGTGTTTGTCGATTGTGCAAAAAATACCTATAAGAAGGTAGATGAGTTAGCACCGGGTGAAAAAATTACAATAAAATATACAACTCAGATACAGTTTAAGGACAAAAATGGAGATGAAGCATATTACGAACTTATAAGCATGATTATGAAAACTTTGCCGGGAAGTAATGCATCAATACCATATGAAGTGCATGTGAAACTAAATCCAATTCAATTAAAAGGATATGTTGATAAAACAAATGGTGTTAATGCAAATGATGGAGATCCTGTAGATTTGCTTACAGGAGAGTTTAATTACACATACACTGATTTAGAGAGTGTTGCAAAGTATAGCATTCCGGTAAAAAGATATTATAACTCAGGAAATTTTAATACAAATACAGGTTTTGGAAATGGCTGGAGTAACGAATATGATTACAGGGCAGTATATGAAGATAACTGCGTAATTATTTATATACCTACAGGCGGACAAATTGTATTTAAGGATGATGGAACAGGTGAGTATACATGCCAGACAGATAATCAGAAGGAACTTATAAAAAATGAAGATATATATTTTTATAAAGAAAAAGGAAAAGAATATCAGTTTGACAAAGAAGGAAAATTAATAAAAATTACCGAAGAAGATGGATGGGTTACTAATTTCAGTTATGATAACAATAAATTGACTCAGATAAAAAGTAATGCGGGAATTTTAAAATACAGTTGGGAAGGAAATTATATTGTTAATGCATCTATAAATGGAATAGAAGTTAAATACGAATACAAATCAGGAAATCTTGTGAAGGTAACGAATGCAGATGGTGACAGTTGCGCATATGAATACAATGAGAATAACAACTTAACATTAATGACTGATTATGAAGGAAACGAATATGTAAAAAATGAATATGACAGCATAGGAAGAGTTATAAAACAAAAGGTTGCTGATTCCGGAGAATATACATTTACATATGACGATGAAAAAAGAGAAAACAGTTGTAAAAGTGAGAGTGGAAATGTTCACACAATAAAGTATAATGAGGATTTTTACATAATAGAAGATGTAGAACAGGATACAACAACATATGAATATAATGCTTTTGGACAATTAGTTGAAAAAACAGATAGTTATGGAACAACAACATATTCATATGATATTTATGGAAATGTTACTAATATTGTATATCCTGATAATACATCAGAATCATATAAGTATAATTCCAAAGGTAAAGTCATAACTTACAGAAATGCAATAGATTCAGTAACAAATTATGAATATAATACCAGAGGAAATCTTATAAAGGAAACTGATGGATTAGGGAATAGTGTAACTTATACATACGATTCATTTGGAAATGTAATAAGAGAAAAAAGTGGACAGGGAAATGTAATAAGCTATTCATACACAGACTCATTTCAAAGGGCAGCAGTAAGTGATGGAAGCAAAAATACAATAAAGTATAAGTATGACAAACTTGGAAGAAAAACTGAGGAAACTAACGGAAATGGAGAGAAAACAAAGTTTACTTATTCTTTAGCAGGAAAGCTTTTAAAAGAAACAGATGCATTAGGTAATGAAACAACATATGAAGTAGATAAAAATGGATATACTATTTCACAGACAGACAAAAATGGAAACAAAACATTAAATACCTATAATAAGCAGGGAAAGAAGACAGAAAAAACAAATGCTTTAGGCGTAAAGAGTAAATATACTTATGATATAGCAGGAAATCTTACGAAGATAACTGACGGTTTGGGATATGAGACGACATATACATATGATAAATATGGAAATGTAATATCAAAAACAGATGCATCCGGAAATTCATGGAATTATAAATATGATTTCAAAGGAAATCTGGTAGAAACCAAAGACCCATATAAGAAAAACAAACAATATAAGTATGATTCTAAGGGACAGGTAATTGAAGAGACAGACGAAAATGGAGGAAAAACAACATACACTTATAATGCTCTTGGAATGGTTACAAAGCAGACGGACCCATTGGGAAATAGTGTCAGATATGAATATGACGGTAACTTAAACCTTATTAAAGAAACAGATAAAAATGGAAATACGACAGAATATGTTTATGACAAGGAAAACAGACTTATTGAAAAGAAAACATTATATGGTAATACAACATATAATTATGATAAAGATGGCAACTTAATAAGGATTACAGAGCCTGAAAACAGAAAGACAGAATATGAATACGATAGATATGGACAGGTTATTTTAATAACAGATGCTCAGAAAGAAAAGACACAATATACATACGACGCTATCGGGAACATAACACAAATTCTAAACCCTGATGGAACAGCCATAAGTTATAAGTATGACAAAAATAGCAATGTTATACAAATAACAGACGAAAAAGGTAACGTTGAACAGTATGAATACAACGCAGAAAATAAAATAAGTAAATATGTTGATAAAGAAGGAAACATAACAACTTATAAATATGACGAAAATGGAAATCAGATTGAAGTTAACGAAAAACAGGATTTAGTCATAACAAAGAAATATAATGAAAATAATCTTTTGTCAGAAGAAACAGATGCAATAGGAACAAAGAAATATGTATATGATAAGCTTGGAAGAATTGTGGAAACAATATCAGGTGAAGGATACATTACATCATATAGATATGACGGTGTTGGAAACATCATAGAAAAAACAGATGAAAATAATAAGATTACAAATTATACATACGACCTAAATAATCGTCTGATTAAGATTACAAATTCTGAAGGAGAAATAACAGAATACAGTTATGACGCAAATGGAAATGTAATAAGCGAGAAAGATGCCAAAGGAAATATTACATTATATGAATATGATGAAAATAACAATCCTGTAAAGAAAACAGATGCAAATGGAAATGTGTCTGTATGGAGTTATGATGCAAATGGTAACGTAACAGAATATAAAAATCCTCAGGGTGTAAAACAAGCATATGAATATGATGGCAATGGAAACATTGTAAAAATAACAGATGGTCGAAATAATACTGTTACAATGGAATATGATTCGATGAATCGTATGACAAAGAAAGTTTCGGCAAATAATGTCATAACACAGTACTCATATGACGAAAGTGGAAATCTGCAAACAGAGACAGATGGAAATGGAAATGTCACAACATATAAGTATGACAAAGAAGGAAACTGCACAGAAAAAATAAAGACAGGAAGCAGTGAAAAGTATACATATGACAAAGAAGGAAGACTTACATCAATAACATATTCTGATAATAGTATGGAAAAATTTGAATATGATGTACACGGAAATAAAACATCATATACAGATAAAAAAGGCAATACTATGACGTATATTTATGATAAAGATGACAGAATGACAAAAACTGTTGATGCAAATGGAATAAGTACGGAGTATGAATATGATGGAGTTGGAAATCTTACAAAAAAGACGCTTCACAGAAAAAAGGGAAATAGCAAGGCGGATGAAGTAACAACATATTCATATGATGGAAATAATAACCTTATATGTAAAACAGATGCCTTGGGCAAAAAGGAAAGTTATGAATATGACTTAAATGGAAACCTTGTAACGGTAAAAAATAACAGTGGAAAAGTCGTAACATCATACAGTTATGATGCCGTTAATAACTGTACTAAAAAAACAGTAGACGGAAAGACCACAACATATGAATATAATAAAAACGACTATCAGACAGCAATGTCAACGGCTAGTGGAACAATATCATATGTAAGGGATGAACTTGACAGAATAACAGAAACAGTTTATGAAAATGGGAAAACAGTAAAGTACAGTTATGACAATGACGGAAACAAGACAGGGATTACGTATACGGACGGCAAAAAGGTAAGCTACACATATGATGGAAACAAAAATGTGACAGAAGTTGCAGATGGTGACAAAAAGACCACATACACATATGACAGTGATAATAACAGAATAACAAAAACAGAAGGAAAAGAGACACAGGAAAGCACATATGACATATACGGAAATGTGCTTGCGGTAAGTCAAAAAGAAGATGAAGATTCTAAATTAATAGAATCATATGAATATGATTTAAACGGAAATGTAATAAAACATTATGAAAGCGGAATAATAAACGGCAAAAAGAAGACCACAACATATGAATATGACAGCCTTAACAGACTTGTGTCGGAAAAAGGAGACAAGACAGTAACATACACATATGATGATGTTGGAAACATTATTAAGGAAACAAATGGAAAGAAGTCCACAACATACACTTACAATAATTTAAATCAGCAGATTACAAAAAAGAAAAGCTCAGTATTTAGCATAAAACGTTCAAACAAATACAGCGAAAACGGAACGGCGAAAAGAACGGTAAATCCTGAAAAAGAAATAAAAACTTATGAGATTAGTTCGCTTATGGATGGAACCGTAAGTGAAATAAAAAAAGGAATTTCGGAAAAGACGGCATACACATATGACGGCCTTGGAAACAGAACAAGAGAAACAATTACAACAGGACTAATCAAAAAGAAGAAAAAGGAAAAAGAGTATGTGTGGGACTACACGGAAAAATATCCGGTACTGCTTGAAGAAAAGGAATCAGATGGTACAATTGTAAGGTATACATATGCAGGAAACAGGGAAAGAGCATATGCGGATGTAACAAAAAACAGTGAAAATGCGAAAGCACAGGCTTACAGTCTCTATACGGACAGACTCGGAAGCACAAGATGGGCACTGGATGAAAATGCAGAGGTTGCAGCAAAAACAGAGTATGATGCATGGGGAAAGCCGGAAACAGAAACGGTAAGCAGTAAACTTAACGGAATAAACATTTCAAAAAGTTATACCGGATATGTTTATGATGAAACAACAGGCTACTGGAATGCGGGAGCAAGAATGTACAATTCCACAGACAGGGAATTTATACAGAAGGACCCTAAAGCAGGAAATGTATATGAAACCCTAACCCAGAACGGTTACATTTATTGCGGAGACAATCCGCTGTATTACATAGATCCTGACGGATGCTCATACATAAGCACACTTGGAAATGCAGGAAGAACAGCTTTCAACGTTGTAAAGAGCGGAGTGGCAGGCGGACTTGGATTTTACACAAGGATATGTTGTGAAATAGATAACATGCCTACATGGGCAAAGGCAGCCGTTGGAACAACAGGAATAATAATTGCAGGAGCAAGTGGAGTGGGAGCGGCTGCGATAGCAGAGACAGTAATTGCATCAGCAGGAATATCAGCGGCAACAGACGGAGCATTCTACAGCATATATGCATTAAACAATGGAAGTTTCAGCAAATCAGAATTAAAGGACACGGTCATAAACGGAGCAGCAAACGGCTACATGTTTGCAGGAGCAGGGCTTGGAGTGGCAGGAATACGAAATGCTGCAAAGAGTGGAAAACTAGCAGGGTTTATGGCAGATGAAACCGGAAGCGTGGCGTATGAGGGCGGTAAAAAGTCACGTTTACTAAATGAATTGGAAAATAGTGGTGTTAAGTATAATCCCGATAATGTAGTAAGAGTTATGAAAAATTCAGAAGGAAAATTAATGTGGTTAGAAAATGGTAATAGCAAAGCAGGGTTAACACATATTTTGGAAAGGCATGCGGATGACTTTGCATCTCAAGGTGTAAGTGATATTCCAAAATTGTTAGAGAATGTATTATCTACAAATCCTATAAAATCAGGAAGTAACGTAAAAGGACGATTTGCTGACTATATATGGAATGGAAATAGTTATAGAGTTGCTTATGGAACAAATGGTTTTGTAGTATCGTTCTATCCAATTGATTAAAGGAGGAGTTTATGTATAGAGTAGTATCTATTGATAGAGATGAAATGACAAAAAATATTCAAATTAAAAACTTAGAGACAGGGACGGTAGATATATGTTTTGATGATTCATCACTTGTAAGTGATGAAAACTTTGATTTTATGAGAGAAGGTAATGAATACGAATGTAAAATAAAATTATTTGGTACTGTTGTGTCGGATATGCAAGAAAATGCGGTACTATGTAAAATTGTCAATTCGTGTATTATTGTTGGAACAAAGAAGATGGTTGAAGTATTAGTGGGAAAAGACAAATATTATATACCTGAGAAAAAAATTAGTAATTTATTAAGCTCAAAAGAAATTATATTTAAATTCACAAGAAAGGATTTGATTGAAGTAAATCATATAATTCACGCTGATTTATTGTAGTATGTGAAGTATTGAAACTAGTAGATAAAAAAGTTTTAAGTAAAAATACAATATTGAAATTGAGACAGAATCACATGGCGGGGTTTCTCCACATGTTAGCGAAATTTTGCCGAGTTGGGTATACGAAAGGACATTGCAAAATCAAGATAGAATATTTCGAAAGATACCTATCTGGATAAAAACTACGGGTGAAATAAAGAAACGAAAACATAATACAAATCGGTTTCAGGCACCGAAGTCAGTAAGAAAAAGAGTATGTGTGGGACTACACAGAAAAGTATCCCGTACTGCTTGAAGAAAAGGAATCAGATGGTACAATTGTAAGGTATACATATGCAGGAAACAGGGAAAGAGCATATGCGGATGTAACAAAAAACAGTGAAAATGAGAAAGCACAGGTTTACAGTCTCTACACGGACAGACTCGGAAGCACAAGATGGGCACTGGATGAAAATGCAGAGGTTGCAGCAAAAACAGAGTATGATGCATGGGGAAAGCCGGAAACAGAAACGGTAAGCAGTAAACTTAAAGGAATAAACATTTCAAAAAGTTACACCGGATATGTTTATGATGAAACAACAGGCTACTGGAATGCGGGAGCAAGAATGTACAATTCCACAGACAGGGAATTTATACAGAAGGACCCTAAAGCAGGAAGCATTACTGAGCCGATGACCCAGAACGGTTACACATACTGTGGAGACAATCCACTTTATTACATAGATCCTGACGGATGTTCATACATAAGCACACTTGGAAATGCAGGAAGAACAGCATTTGATGTTGTAAAGAGCGGAGTGGCAGGCGGACTTGGATTTTACACAAGGATATGTTGTGAAATAGATAACATGCCGACATGGGCAAAGGCGGCCGTAGGAACAACGGGAATAGTTGTAGCGGGAGTAAGCGGAGTAGGAGCAGCCGCAATAGCGGAAGCAGTAATTGCATCAGCAGGAATATCGGCTGTAACAGACGGAGCATTTTACACCGTTGCATCACTTAGAAACGGAAGTTTTAGCAGGTCAGAATTAAAGGACACGGTCATAAATGGAGCAGTAAACGGCTACATGTTTGGAGGAGCAGGGCTTGGAGTGGCAGGAATACGAAATGCTGCAAAGAGTGGAAAACTAGCAGGGTTTATGGCAGATGAAGCCGGAAGCGTGTCGTATGAGGGTGGTAGAAAGACTGTTATATATGGGTCAGATGATATAGCTAATTATCAATATAATATGATTGAAAATCCAGGACCGTTAGCAAAAATGCCTAATCAGCCTGCAAAGAATTTTTATGGAGGCAGATACAATATGGAAGTATTGCAGGAAGATAGAATAATGTATCGAGCGGGTAATGCTCAAAATCCGTACGGAAGATGGTTTACAAGTGAGCCACCTGCTTCTGTTGCTAATGTAAAAATTGACACAGCGGTAAAGACTCATTGGATAGACTCAAAAACTGGTGTGTATGAGGCAAGCTCTTATATAGATAATGTATATGCAATTAAAGTACCAAAGGGTACTATTATTTATACAGGACCAGTCGGACCGCAAGGTGGAGTACACGTGGGAGGATATAATATTATGCAAACATATATATATGCACCATGGACTTTCGAAGTTGTAGGGAAAACACCGTTACAATAGATTGGAGATAGAAGAATGATAAGAAATGAAGAGCTTTTACAGTTACGAGAGGCGTATATAGAAATTGGGAAAATGGTAGAAAAATATGGATATGGACAATATAACGGGATATTAAGAATTCTTATGGGACAAGTTAATTGTATTGACTCGGATGAGAGCAATGGTGAAAAAATGAAATATTTAATAGAAAGTTATAGTAAACTGTTTGCTTCGAGAGGCGGATTAAGCGATTTCATTATTTATGATGTAGATGTTCAATTAAGAAATCAGTTAAATGAGAAATATAATGATAAAGTAAAAAGGGTTTGGAACATTATGAAAGACTATATTTAATAATGACTTCGTATAAGAACATCAAAAATCATAACTGAATATTTTTTCTGTGATAATTTTAATGGATATCCGGAATTAGAAGGAAAAGCTATTGTGCACCATTCAGTTGAATAGCAGTTATTAACCAAACCACAGACAAAAGGCAGTAATGAAAAATCTTGTGGATAATTATGCCCCTAAAATAGCACCTGCAATTAATGTTCCTAAGGTTGGTAATACAATATCTGGACCAAATGGAATTGTGTCTAGAAGCACGAAAGGGATAGATAATGCAAGACAATTACTGGCAAGAGATTTGTTTGAATTGAAAAGAGTGTATCCAGATATACCTAATTCTACGTATAGAGAATTAATAGATATGAATATGAAAATGTATTCAGAAATGAGGAAATAGTGATGAATGAAAGTTTTGTAAAGAGTATTTATAAGACATTAGTCGAAGATGGAAAAGACATTTATAAGGATTTGTATGAGAATACAAAAGTATCAGAGAAGACAGTAGACTATTGGAAGAATGCATTGGAGTTGTATCATTCATTTGATGATATACAAAAAGATGTGTTTATGAATATCGTGAAGCAAACAATGATTGATACAATTTCGAGTGTTTTAGGTGTTTTAGATGGGTCTAGTACATTGTATGGTGGAGATTTTGAATTTGAAGTTAGAATTAATGGTATCAGTACGGAAGATGAATTACAAGATACTTTCCTTGAATTCGTAGAAGAAAATAATAATTAATCGTAATTGCTAGATGGCTACGTATTATAAAGGTAAGCATTAAATGAAAACTGAATATTGAATAGATTAAGCTTTATAACACATTGTTTTCATAGAACATGATGCTGTGGAGATGATGCATAGAATAAAGATTTTCTGCCACATCAGGGCCGTCATCCAAATGCTTATCATGAATATGTTCTTGATAGTATGAAACAATTTCACAACATTGCACAAGGAGACAAAGATATATTCCTTAAGTTATTTGAGAATTTAAAGAATAACGTAAAATCAAATCCTGACATGTTGTATAAGGATTACTGGAAGTAAGGAGAATATGGATGAAATATTACAAATTATCTATGGATATGGAAAGAGAAAATGATATAATATGCCATTTTCAAAATGATTATGGAATTCAGCAAAATGCATTAAATACTGGGAAAGTTTTTGAAAACTGGGATGATAGATTTGAGTTTTTCTATACAAAAGAAGAAGGAGATGTTTGGACTGATTATCTTGCCAATGATAAAGGATGGTTCTTGGTATCAAACAGGTTGAAGACATTATTAGAGTCAGTCAATACGGATATACAATTTTTGAAAGTTGGCATAAAGGAAACAAATAATGGAGAGGATTTTAAACAATATTATATTGCCAATATTATTAAAGTTGTAGATGCGTTATGCTTGGATAAATCAGAGTATTTTGAAACAGAAATTGAGGGAATAGGAACAATATATACAGTAAGTAAATATGGTATATATGCTGATAAAACGGATAGCGCAGATGTCTTTAAGCTGTCAAATAGGCAAGAAATACCAATATTTGTATCTGAAAAGTTTAAAGATTTAATTCAAAAGGTAAATATTACGGGTATTTCGTTAACAAAGATTAGTGTAGTATAGTACTTATTATGGCTATACTTTCGGACATCCAACAACCTACAACTCCTATCCGTCTATTAATTAACAATCATTAGTGTTATAAAGCAATTAATAAGCTATGATGTTAATTGTAAGGTATACATATGCAGGAAACAGGGAAAGAGCATATGCGGATGTAACAAAAAACAGTGAAAATGAGAAAGCACAGGCTTACAGTCTCTATACGGACAGACTCGGAAGCACAAGATGGGCACTGGATGAAAATGCAGAGGTTGCAGCAAAAACAGAGTATGATGCATGGGGAAAGCCGGAAACAGAAACGGTAAGCAGTAAACTTAACGGAATAAACATTTCAAAAAGTTATACCGGATATGTTTATGATGAAACAACAGGCTACTGGAATGCGGGAGCAAGAATGTACAATTCCACAGACAGGGAATTTATACAGAAGGACCCTAAAGCAGGAAATGTATATGAAACCCTAACCCAGAACGGTTACATTTATTGCGGAGACAATCCGCTGTATTACATAGATCCTGACGGATGTTCATATATAAGCACACTTGGAAATGCAGGAAGAACAGCCTTCAACGTTGTAAAGAGCGGAGTGGCAGGCGGACTTGGATTTTACACAAGGGTATGCTGCGAAATAGATAACATGCCTACATGGGCAAAGGCAGCCGTTGGAACAACAGGAATAGTTGTAGCGGGAGTAAGCGGAGTAGGAGCAGCCGCAATAGCGGAAGCAGTAATAGCGTCAGCAGGAATATCGGCTGTAACAGACGGAGCATTTTACACCGTTGCATCACTTAGAAACGAAAGTTTTAGCAGGTCAGAATTAAAGGACACGGTCATAAATGGAGCAGTAAACGGCTACATGTTTGGAGGAGCCGGAGTAGGAGTAGCCGGAATACGAAACGCAGCAAAGAGTGGAAAACTTGCAGGGTTTATGGCAGATGAAGCAGGAAGCGTGTCGTATGAGGGTGGTAGAACATCAGGTAAAGTATGGGATTACTCTAAACAATTTGATAGTGAATTAGCTAACTTTAATGCTGGATATAACATAAAAAATGTTATCGATAAAGATTTATATTTAGTTCAATTTCACTCGAATGATGAAGTAGGTAATGGAAGAAGTTTGAAATATTGGACTACTTTTGATGAGGCAAATGGAATTAGTACAGTAGATGATTATATGAATCAAATGGCGTTGTTGAGCAATTGGGGAGCAAGAGATAATGTATCTATTGCTAAAATATCAGCAGGAACAAAGATTAAATACGCAATTGGAACTGCAAGGGAACAAGTTGGAGCAATAGAATCAAGACCTGGTGGGGGACTACAGATACTATTCGAGCAGTTTGATGATGGTTGGGTTTTAGAGACAAGACCATTGCCATAGAAAGAAGGGAATATGAATAAATATGATATATTAGAAGGAAAGTTGAAAGCTATAAATGAATATATTGATACTATGTGTTTAGAAAGTAATGTTACAATAGAATATTTGAAACAATATAAGGAATATATAAATAAATTAATTATTGCTATTCAAAATAGAACAATAAGAAATTCAAATGGTGCTTTGATGGGACTCATTAGAGGTATTTCGGATTATGATGAACTCTGTGCTGATGATGTTTTTTTGAAGTTAGTAAAAGACGCAGACAATTATTATTGCAAGGAGTGTCAATCATTTTAATGATCTCTCTACATTAAAGACATCCAAAGGAAGATGTTCTTTATTTTGGTGAATTAATGCTTTTTGTTAAACGGTTAATTAAGGATAAAGAGATGAAAAAATATAAATATAAATTGCTTGAACTAGAAAATGTATTAGAAGCATATTTTAATTAGTTACTGTAATAAATATGTTAGAAAAAATAAGCCATATCACAAGCAAAAGGCTGGTAGATTTTCTATTAGCCTTTTGTAAATTTCACTATCTACACAATCTTGTATAAATATCATATTACTGTTATAAATCATTTTGATCGTACTAATCTGAAATATTCCAAAATCATTTGAGATAGAGGTTAATGGAGAAAAGATTACTCAAGGTAATCAGGAAGTTATATTTGCTCGGCTAAGACAAGCAGGGCAGTTGCCAGTAATAAAACATGCACAGTTTAATGGATGGCATTAGGATGTAGAAGAATATGAAAGATATATTAGAGATGGAATTGGAAGAATATATTGCTTTGAAGATTATATTTAATAAGGAAGAGGAAGCGGTTGAATATATTTCATATTCAAAAGATAAAACTTCTTCATTGGAATTTACAGTGGGTATAAAGAGTAAGTTATTAAAAAGAATAACGCTATTGCTTTGCAAGGAGTATTCAGAAACTACGAATAAGCTAGTGGTGGGAAATTTTGAAAATGGAAAGATAAATTTTCATAGTGATGATATTGAATGACCTATTTTTAAAACTATTTTGTATTCTAATGGTACCAGAATAATATTATCAGACAAAAAAGTTCCAAGTATATAAAAATGGATAAAGTGTATTTTGGATTGTCAGAAACAGATGATATTATTGAAATATGTGTATGTGATATGAGTGTTTCTGAATTGGAACACTTAAAAAAAGAATTAGAGTTGCAGTGAGTAAAAAGAAGTGCCAGTAAGGAAGAGGCGTTTTATCTAATGCTTTATCACTTTTCTATGCCCATCAGATAAATCAAGATTGTCATACTGGTCACGGAATTTCTGCTCCTGCTGTGAAAACTTCACAGTTGACTTTGGAATGTGTATTCATTTTTCGAGGTAGGGGCATCGACTTGGATTGTTATAAGTGTAAAGACTTTATGTCAAGAGGGGTAAAAGTTCTGCTAGAAGACAAGTATTTAGAGAGGCGAAGGAAGCAACAGGTATTCCAAAGTCAGCAGAATATAAAACTCACAAGTTTGTGTTTGATGGAACATCAGAAAACAGAATTGTGTATGAATTTGATGTAAGTGGAGAAAAGAAATATATTATAGAACATCCTTTTGATAAGATGGGACGTGGAAATCATTTTCATGGTGCAGATGCTACAAAAGGAAATCCGTTCAGTAAAGGTAGATATAATCAATACCCAGGACATTTCCCAGAGGATTTTAATGGGTTTAAATAGGAAATGGAGATATAAATGGATAAAACAAGATTGGTTGAAGCCAAAAGAAGAAATGGAATACTACAAATCTGTAAAGAATGGAGAAATAATGGAATAGAAATAGCTATTGATGATTTTTATGATATTCATACTACTTTACAATTACAAGAAAAAATAA
This sequence comes from Eubacterium sp. LMAG:50, assembly GCF_008680265.1. Taxonomy (NCBI): domain Bacteria; kingdom Bacillati; phylum Bacillota; class Clostridia; order Eubacteriales; family Eubacteriaceae; genus Eubacterium; species Eubacterium sp. LMAG:50. The sequence goes on from NZ_NALP01000007.1 coordinate 587,037, forward strand.
TTGCTAAGTTAGATGATTTGGATACTCAGAAAAAGTATATTGTTTGTAAAAAAACATATGAAATAGAAGATTTCTTGAATTATACAAGTAAAGTAATATGTAAATCAATGAAATATGTTTTTTTTGTGGAAAACTCAACAAAGTTTGGAGCAATAAAATTACAAGGAGATATTATTTCTAATAATATAGAATATATAATAAGTAAATCGGAACTCTTAAATGGTGGATGTAGCATATTCATTTGTTCATGTGGTTTAGAAAATGGTGTGTGTTTATGGAGAGGAGAGTATGATAGTAGAGTTTACTGTTGGTAATAGTAGTTTATTCTTTTACTTATTTTTTGGAGATACTGAAGTGAAAGAAGAGTTATGCTAAAAGAGATGTAATTGAACTGACACATCCTCTCACAAAGATAAAGTCAAGACTAGAAAATACTAAAATATTAATGAATGATTGAATTTTTCTAGTAAGGTTGTAGGGATTAGGATTTATATGCTTATTATGAGCATTTGTCTGAGTTACATTAAAACAGGAATTTGAAATATTATGAAAGGCTACATTTAATAATTACTTCGTATAATAATAAATATATGAAGTAATTATTAGATATTTTTCTTTACAATTAGAATGCATTGTTTTCATAGCACTTGGTGCTGTGGAGATGATGCGATTTTGCATTAAATGTCAGCGTATGAATATGACGGCCTTGGAAACAGAACAAAAGAAACAATTACAACAGGACTAATCAAAAAGAAGAAAAAGGAAAAAGAGTATGTGTGGGACTACACAGAAAAGTATCCAGTACTGCTTGAAGAAAAGGAATCAGATGGTACAATTGTAAGGTACACATATGCAGGAAACAGGGAAAGAGCATATGCGGATGTAACAAAAAACAGTGAAAATGCGAAAGCACAGGTTTACAGTCTCTACACGGACAGACAGGGAAGCACAAGATGGGCACTGGATGAAAATGCAGAGGTTGCAGCGAAAACAGAGTATGATGCATGGGGAAAGCCGGAAACAGAAACGGTAAGCAGTAAACTTAACGGAATAAACATTTCAAAAAGTTACACCGGATATGTTTATGATGAAACAACAGGCTACTGGAATGCCGGAGCAAGAATGTACAATTCCACAGACAGGACATTCATACAGAAGGACCCTAAAGCAGGAAATGTATATGAAACCCTAACCCAGAACGGTTACATTTATTGTGGAGACAATCCGCTGCATTACATAGATTCTGACGGATGTTCATACATAAGCACGCTTGGAAATGCAGGAAGAACAGCTTTCAACGTTGTAAAGAGCGGAGTGGCAGGCGGACTTGGATTTTACACAAGGGTATGCTGCGAAATAGATAACATGCCGACATGGGCAAAGGCGGCCATTGGAACAACAGGAATAATAATTGCAGGAGCAAGTGGAGTGGGAGCAGCCGCAATAGCGGAAGCAGTAATAGCGTCAGCAGGAATATCAGCGGCAACAGACGGAGCATTCTACAGCATATATGCATTAAACAACGGAAGTTTCAGCAGGTCAGAATTAAAGGACACGGTCATAAACGGAGCAACAAACGGCTACATGTTTGCAGGAGCAGGGCTTGGAGTGGCAGGAATACGAAATGCTGCAAAGAGTGGAAAACTTGCAGGGGTTATGGCAGATGAAGCTGGAAGTGTGTCATATGAGGGTGGTAAAAGTTCTACTAGAAGATTTTATCATGTTACAAATGAAGAAGCAGCAAAAAGTATAATTGAATCTGGACAACTTGGGAAAAAAGGAAATGTATGGGATAACAGGGTGTTTGCATGGACAGAGCAACCAACAAAAAAACAAGCGAACATTGCAGGTATTGGAAAGGGGTATAATACTGTATTACAGTTTGAAACAAATGCGTCATTTGAATTAGATGCAGGGAATAAAGGAAAATCTATTGCAAATATTGTTGTTCAAACGACAGATGGACAGAAAGTTCCAATATCTGTATATAATGTTAAGAGGGTTGGATATAAGAAAGAGTGGTGGCAATTTTGGAAGAAATAAAGGTATCAATTAATGAAGATTATATGTTGGATTATATAAATGTATATGGTGAAAATGTACATGATTACATATCGAAAGGAGAATATTATTTTAAATTTGGCAAGATATATGGAATCATATGCGAACAAGGTGCTGGAGGAGAAGTGTTATCACAAATTATTACAAATAAATTATTTGATGATAAGACAACAATTTTTATTGATGGAATAAAAATTGATTCCATTTATGATTTGGCATGGCATGTTGGAAAAGGTGTCAGAACAGGTGGATTATTTGAAAGAGAATTAAGTGTTCAAAAAGCATTAGAGTTAGCTATTAAAAAAAATAAACGGTATGAAAATATTGACACAATTCTTGAAGAATTTCATTTGTCACGTCATAGAATAAAATATTGTTTATCAAATATGGATGTTTGGGAGAGATGGAGAGCGTCTATTGCAATAGGATATGCTCAGGGAAAACAAATTTATTGCTTTCCCTGGATGGATTCATTATATTTTTATGATTGTATGATTAATTCTTCAGTATTTAGATTTTTTAAGAAGATAACTGGAGAAAATGGATTGATTATTTTGCCAACAGCTAGAGAAAAAAACGTTAAAGGTCTTGCAGATGAAATAGTAAAGATTAATTGTCCAAGATTTGAACATTGTATTTCGGAATCTGAATATTTTAAAAAGTATTTCTTATGAGTATAATGAATTTGTATGATAATAGGCATAAGAAATAATAAAATGGTTCAGCGATAGTTTATTGTTTATGAACTTACATATGTACATATATTAATGATTATATTTTAGGTAATAGGTGCAGGAAATGTATATGAAACCCTAACCCAGAACGGTTACATTTATTGCGGAGACAATCCGCTGTATTACATAGATCCTGACGGATGTTCATACATAAGCACACTTGGAAATGCAGGAAGAACAGCCTTCAACGTTGTAAAGAGCGGAGCCGTAAGTGGACTTGGATTATATGCAAGGGTATACTGTGAAATAGATAACATGCCGACATGGGCAAAGGCGGCCGTAGGAACAACGGGAATAGTTGTAGCGGGAGTAAGCGGAGTAGGAGCAGCCGCAATAGCGGAAGCAGTAATAGCGTCAGCAGGAATATCAGCGGCAACAGACGGAGCATTTTACAGCATATATGCATTAAACAACGGAAGTTTCAGCAAATCAGAATTAAAGGACACGGTCATAAACGGAGCAGCAAACGGCTACATGTTTGGAGGAGCCGGAGTAGGAGTAGCCGGAATACGAAACGCAGCAAAGAGTGGAAAACTAGCAGGGTTTATGGCAGATGAAGCAGGAAGCGTGTCGTATGAGGGTGGTAGAAAGACTATTGATGATATAATTAACGGCTTGCCAGAAACTACTAACGGAAAAGGCGTTGCTAGGAACTTTGAGTCAACAGGTGATTTTGAAAAGACAATTAGGGATTTTGATGCCCTCAATCCTATCGACGTGAAAGAGATTCAAACAAAATATGGATTAGGAAAAGTCGGTAAGTTGAGTGATGGAACAACTGTTGTTGCTCGTTCAGGGAGTACAACAGGAGGAGCGACTCTTGAAATAAGGGTGTCCAATAGGAAAGTGTACAAAATTCGATATTAGGAGAGATAAAAGATATGGAAAAATGGAAAGAAGTATTTGTTGGTACAATTCCAAAAGCAGTTTACCAAGTGCAACTAATAAATGGTGAGAAACAAGGACTAACTATAAAACTGTCAAGTAGTCAAACATGCGTAATGATTAATTTCGGTATGGTTCAAGCAGTACGTATGCTAGATGAAGGAATTGTGCAAAGTAACCTTTATTCTGAAAATGAAATACGGAAATATAAGGATAATGATTTTCAGAATATAATTTATGAAGTACAAGATGGTGAATTTTCAAAACAAATAAATAAGATTTCTGATGGTTATGGAGAGGCTTTAAATTTAAAACATTATATAGTGATTACTCATAATTATAATATTGATATTGCAACCGAATGGAAACCAACAATAGAAATTTCAAAGATTTAACAATTGGGACTTTTTTCTTGACGATTCCAAACACCTATGTTACAAGCGGCATTCAGTAATCCCCATAAGTTATGAATAGAATCAAGACCTGGTGGGGGACTACAGATACTATTCGAGCAGTTCGATGATGGCTGGGTTTTAAATACAAGACCATTGCCGTAGAAAGAAGGGAATATGAATAAATATGATATATTAGAAGGAAAGCTGACAGCTATAAATGAATATATTGATACTATGTGTTTAGAAAGTAATGCTACAATGGAATATTTGAAACAATATAAGGAATATATAAATAAATTAATTATTGCTATTCAAAATAGAACAATAAGAAATTCAAATGGTGCTTTGATGGGACTCATTAGAGGTATTTCGGATTATGATGAACTCTGTGCTGATGATATTTTTTTGAAGTTAGTAAAAGATGCAGACAATTATTATTGCAAGGAGTATCAATCATTTTAATGATATCTCTATATTAAAGACATCCAAAGGAAGATGTTCTTTATTTTGGTGAAAGGCTACTATGAAGAGTTTCAAATTTTATGGGGTACCTAAAAGGAAAAAGTATTCTGATGATTTATGACAGGCTACTAGAATGTGGGAGCAAGAATGTACAATTCCACAGACAGGGAATTTATACAGAAGGACCCTAAAGTAGGAAATGTATATGAAACCCTAACCCAGAACGGTTACATTTATTGTGGAGACAATCCGCTGTATTACATAGATCCTGACGGATGTTCATACATAAGTACACTTGGAAATGCAGGAAGAACAGCTTTCAACGTTGTAAAGAGTGGAGTGGCAGGCGGACTTGGATTTTACACAAGGATATGTTGTGAAATAGATAACATGCCGACATGGGCAAAGGCGGCCGTAGGAACAACGGGAATAGTTGTAGCGGGAGTAAGCGGAGTAGGAGCAGCCGCAATAGCGGAAGCAGTAATAGCGTCAGCAGGAATATCGGCTGTAACAGACGGAGCATTTTACAGCATATATGCATTAAACAACGGAAGTTTCAGCAAATCAGAATTAAAGGACACGGTCATAAACGGAGCAGCAAACGGCTACATGTTTGCAGGAGCAGGGCTTGGAGTGGCAGGAATACGAAATGCTGCAAAGAGTGGAAAACTAGCAGGGTTTATGGCAGATGAAGCCGGAAGCGTGTCGTATGAGGGTGGTAGAAAACCTAATCAAATACATCATTTCGCAACAAATAAGAGTAAGAAATATACAAGTCAGTTTAAAAATATAACTCAAAAATATGGATTAGACTTAGATGGAGATTGGAATAAAGAATTGATGCCTCATCAAGGTCGTCACCCGTACGCTTATCATGATTATGTTCTTGATAATATGCAAAAATTTAATAAAATAGCAAAGGGTGATAAAACTAAATTTTTGAAGTTATATGACCAAATGAAGCAAAAAATAATTAGTAATCCAGACATGTTATATAAGTATTATTGGAATAATCAGTAAGGAGAGTGTTATTAATGAAGTATTATAAATTAAGTTATGATTATGAAAATGATGATGATTATGTGAATTGTAATGTAGGAGTTATAGGGGATATTGATGAATATTCTGTATCCTGTGGAAATTATATTAATGATTGGTCGGAGGTTAGATTTAAATATAACTCAGAAGAGGGGGATGTTCTATCAGATTACATAGCCAATGTGTATAGGTGGCTGGTTGTATCAAAAAAATTTAGAGAATTAATCGAGCAGATTGTAGATGGAAATGCGATACAGTATCTTTCAACAAAATTGATTGATACTAAGAATAATGAGGAGAATACGGAATATAGAATTGCAAATCTATTAGATGTGGTGGATGCTTTAGACTTAGAACACTCTCAGTATGATTTATTTGAACTTGATAATGAAAAAATTATTTCAGTAGAAAAATATGCTTTGAAAGAAGAAATGGTGTTGGGGCACGATATATTTAGATTAAAAGATGATACAATACCGATTTTTATTTCAGAGCGTATTAGGGATATTATTGAAAATAATTCTTTGACAGGATTTGCATTTATTGAAGTTGAAGTTTATTAGTTTGATTATGTCTACATATATAAAAAAACGAAGTCACAATTAAATATCTTTATCAAAAATAGGAACGTATTGTTTTCATAGCACTTGCGCTGTGGAGACAATGCGTTTCTATGACAATTTTCAAAATCTTTTCAAAACTGATGATATTGGTCTACGTCTTGTGAATATCGTGCCCGAAATCTGCCTTTTTGTCATTTTACATAGACAAAAGATGCTTTAACTAGTCACTACTACTTACGAGCCTGATACTATAGCCAAACCATCAGAAGATTTACCAGAAATATGTCATCTATAATGATTGCTTAAATTTGTGTATATGAAACTCTAACCCAGAACGGTTACATTTATTGCGGGGACAATCCGCTGCATTACATAGATTCTGACGGATGTTCATACATAAGCACGCTTGGAAATGCAGGAAGAACAGCTTTCAACGTTGTAAAGAGCGGAGTGGCAGGCGGACTTGGATTTTACATAAGGATATGTTGTGAAATAGATAACATGCCGACATGGGCAAAGGCGGCCGTAGGAACAACGGGAATAGTTGTAGCGGGAGTAAGCGGAGTAGGAGCAGCCGCAATAGCGGAAGCAGTAATAGCGTCAGCAGGAATATCAGCGGCAACAGACGGAGCATTTTACACCGTTGCATCACTTAGAAACGGAAGTTTTAGCAGGTCAGAATTAAAGGACACGGTCATAAATGGAGCAGTAAACGGCTACATGTTTGCAGGAGCAGGGCTTGGAGTGGCAGGAATACGAAATGCCGCAAAGAGCGGAAAACTTGCAGGGTTTATGGCAGATGAAACCGGAAGCGTGTCGTATGAGGGCGGTAGAACAACTGGCAAGACAGATTTTTATGTTAAACCCAACGGAGAGATTGTACCGGCTACTGGATATAGATATATGGACAGTAAATATGCAGAGCAAACTATGAAATCTATGAGTGCGCCAGGTTCATATTTTGGATTTAAAAAATTCAATTCAGCTAGTGCTGCGCAAAATGCATTTCAAATATCATCGGAATGGAGCAATTGCAAATTAAGAGGAGAATTTGATACTTTGCAGGTTATTGATGAAATGTATGTACCTAAAACATATGGTGATAAAGGTCCAGGATTAGAACCGTTTACAAGGTGTTATCCTGAATATGGAAAAGGAGGTTGTCAGCAATTTATATATAAAGGCACAATTCGTTTTAAAAGTGTTGACATAATAGAAGATTAATATGGAAAAAAAAATACTAATTAATAACATAATATACTTAGTTAATAAATATTTAGACGAAAGAAACGATTTGATAGAATTGATTAAAAATGATTCAGATAGCGTAAAATATATTTTATCAGAATTAAGTAAAGAAAAGAAAATAGATTATGACGAACAAGATCTTGAGCTAATTAAGGATATAGCTTTTTATTATCTTTAATTGGAATTATACTTTCGGAGGTTCAATATTATACTATTTTATCCATCGATTAATTTTAATAATTGTGGCTGTTACAAAGCAATTAAGGATTTTATGATGTTAAATTAATAAATATTGGTTTAACTTTGCACAAGATGGGCACTGGATGAAAATGCAGAGGTTGTAGCGAAAACAGAGTATGATGCATGGGGAAAGCCGGAAACAGAAACGGTAAGCAGTAAACTTAACGGAATAAACATTTCAAAAAGTTATACCGGATATGTTTATGATGAAACAACAGGCTACTGGAATGCGGGAGCAAGAATGTACAATTCCACAGACAGGGAATTTATACAGAAGGACCCTAAAGCAGGAAGCATTACTGAGCCGATGACCCAGAACGGTTACACATACTGTGGAGACAATCCGCTGTATTACATAGATCCTGACGGATGTTCATACATAAGCACACTTGGAAATGCAGGAAGAACAGCTTTCAACGTTGTAAAGAGCGGAGCCGTAAGCGGACTTGGATTATATGCAAGGGTATGCTGTGAAATAGATAACATGCCTACATGGGCAAAGGCAGCCGTTGGAACAACAGGAATAATAATTGCAGGAGCAAGTGGAGTGGGAGCAGCCGCAATAGCACAAGCGGTAATAGCGTCAGCAGGAATATCAGCGGCAACAGACGGAGCATTCTACAGCATATATGCATTAAACAATGGAAGTTTCAGCAAATCAGAATTAAAGGACACGGTCATAAACGGAGCAACAAACGGCTACATGTTTGCAGGAGCAGGGCTTGGAGTGGCAGGAATACGAAATGCTGCAAAGAGTGGAAAACTAGCAGGGTTTATGGCAGATGAAGCTGGAAGTGTGTCATATGAGGGTGGTAAATATTCTGCATTTGGCGAAATGTCAGAATCCGATGGTGTGAGATATAGAGCTTGGAATTATGAAAAGATACATAAAATTTCTATACATAATCCCAATGCAGATAGTATGACATTAGGTAAATATTTTGATGGAACGATTGAATCAGGATCATATGTTGCGAGAGCAGAATTAACTGGTGATACATATTTTAGTTTAGGGGCTCAGTGGAATAATATAACCAAATCATATGGATTATCAGATAAGGAAATGTTTAATTTATTTAACACAAGAGCGTTAGATGATGCTGTTAGGCAAGGAAAATCTATCAGATTTTCGCAAAATCCGTTGGAATGGAAAGGAACAGCGCTTGGTGATGAATGGTTGTATTTGCAGTCAAAGCATAATTATACTAAACTAAAAAAGATAGGAGATTATTGGTATGCAAAGTAAAAATGTAGATGAGATGTCAGACTATATAATCGATGAGATGTGTGATTATTTTCATAATAAAGTAAAAGATTTTGTTGTTAATAATTTGTTTGATGATGAAAGTCACAAATCTTTTTCGATTGAATTTAATGCGTATGATTATTTCCCTGTGATATTTAATTATGATATGGGAAGAATGGGTTATAATATTTGTTTTGGTAATAGAATAATAGAATTGGAAAATTCGCAAAAATGGTGGGATGAGGCGGATTTCAATATTTTATTTGCAGAATTACAAAAAGAGTTAGAATTGCGTATTCCCGACAAGTATTTAAAAGCAAACGGTTGGTTATAACTTGAATTATGTCAATATACAATGACGTATATCACCAAAATATCTGGCATTTAAATTAATCTGAATGGCTCTTTTGGGATGTGATGTAATCTATGCAGATTATTTTTTAGTCTTTAGGGCAAAATTTGATATCAGGATGCATATGAGGACATCTAAATTTAAAACTGAATATTTAGTTCCAAAATTCTGACATTAACGCACTTCTTTTAAAATAAATTTTTGTTGCTAAAGAGGTGCGCTTTATGCGTATACGAAAAGTGAACTAAGTTGATGATAAACTATATGATTTAACTAAAGTAAAATTGAAAACTTCTGGTAAACATTCAGTTGTTTAGTTTACAGCCTGTACACGGACAGACTCGGAAGCACAAGATGGGCACTGGATGAAAATGCAGAGGTTGCAGCGAAAACAGAGTATGATACATGGGGAAAGCCGGAAACAGAAACGGTAAGCAGTAAACTTAACGGAATAAACATTTCAAAAAGTTATACCGGATATGTTTATGATGAAACAACAGGCTACTGGAATGCGGGAGCAAGAATGTACAATTCCACAGACAGGGAATTTATACAGAAGGACCCTAAAGCAGGAAATGTATATGAAACCCTAACCCAGAACGGTTACATTTATTGTGGGGACAATCCACTGTATTACATAGATCCTGACGGATGTTCATACATAAGCACACTTGGAAATGCAGGAAGAACAGCTTTCAATGTTGTAAAGAGCGGAGTGGCAGGTGGACTTGGATTTTACACAAGGGTATGCTGCGAAATAGATAACATGCCTACATGGGCAAAGGCAGCCATTGGAACAACAGGAATAATAATTGCAGGAGCAAGTGGAGTGGGAGCAGCCGCGATAGCAGAGACAGTAATTGCATCAGCAGGAATATCAGCGGCAACAGACGGAGCATTTTACACCGTTGCATCACTTAGAAACGGAAGTTTTAGTAGGTCAGAATTAAAGGACATGGTCATAAATGGAGCAACAAACGGCTACATGTTTGCAGGAGCAGGGCTTGGAGTGGCAGGAATACAAAATGCTGCAAAGAGTGGAAAACTTGCAGGGTTTATGGCAGATGAAGCAGGAAGCGTGTCGTATGAGGGTGGTAAAACATCTGTCAAGACTGATTTTTATGTTAAACCTAACGGAGAGATTGTACCTGCTACTGGATATAGATATATGCCAGCGGAGGCAAGTTACATGGATTCGCTAAAAAATACAATGGAAATACCAGCCAACCCTAGTGGAACATATATCACTTTTGATAAATTTGATGTACCTACTCCAGGCAGACTTCAAGTGCCACACAATGCATCTATTCGTGGTTCGTTTGATACATTGCAAATTATTGATGATATTAGAGTGCCAAATGGAAAGTGGGGACAAGCAAGTTGGTTAGAACCAATTACTAAGGATTTTCCTAAGTATGGTCATGGAGGTGCAACACAGGCACTCACATATCAAAAAATAAAGCTTAATAGTCTTAAGGACTTGTCACGATAAAGGAGGTTACTATGCTTTTTTCAAATGCTAATGATTATAAAATGTGCACAGAAATCGTAAGAAAAGAGTTATCACAAAGAAATATTTGCGTTAGCGATGATGTCCTTGATAAGATTACAGAAGATGTTATGAATATTACATATGCAAAAGGAGGAAACTATTCGTATGATGTAGTTCAATGCTTTGCAGAAACATATGTGGAAGAAGAGTTTTATAAAAAATTTCTTGAGTGATAGCATTAGAAAATGAAGTGAAGAGCAAGTCGGCAAGGGGCATTCTTGCCGACTTGGAGCATCTTAACACTGATGTGTTAATGTAAAAATCAGTTATTGTGTATTCACTAAAAGAAGTTTGAAGCAAAAACTGAATATTATGAATTGTTTAAACAAAACAATCCACTTTATTACATAGACCCAGACGGATGTTCATACATAAGCACACTTGGAAATGCAGGAAGAACAGCTTTCAATGTTGTAAAGAGCGGAGTGGCAGGCGGACTTGGACTTTACACAAGAATATGCTGCGAAATAGATAACATGCCGACATGGGCAAAGGCAGCGGTTGGAACAACAGGAATAATAATTGCAGGAGCAAGTGGAGTGGGAGCAGCCGCAATAGCGGAAGCAGTAATAGCGTCAGCAGGAATATCAGCGGCAACAGACGGAGCATTTTACAGCATATATGCATTAAACAACGGAAGTTTCAGCAAATCAGAATTAAAGGACACGGTCATAAACGGAGCAGCAAACGGCTACATGTTTGCAGGAGCAGGGCTTGGAGTGGCAGGAATACGAAACGCAGCAAAGAGTGGAAAACTTGCAGGGTTTATGGCAGATGAAGCCGGAAGCGTGTCGTATGAGGGTGGTAGAAAGACTAAATTAAATTATGTTACTTCAAATGGATTAGTGTTAGAAACAACGCCAAATAAGACTACTACAGTGTTGGGAACATATAAAAGTGATACAGGTGCAATTCTTGATGAATTGGGGAATGTCAAATCGTTGAACTTTGGACCGCGAGATGGTGGATTTAATCTGTTAAATACACCAGATGAATTGTATGTTTCGCCTAGTCAATTTTGGAATGAATATAATAAACCATGGCTAGATAATGCGATTGCAAGAACTGATATATTTAAAATAGCTACAGAACCTACGTGGGATAATTTGACCCGTGTAAATATGTTTACAGGAAAAACAGAGCTTACTGGTTTTGGTAGAGAGTATACGTATTTGAAGAAGTGTGGATATTATTTTGATACTGTTACTAAAACAATGGTTAAGTAGGGAGGAAAAAACGTGGATAATTTATGGACGAATATTAATGATAATATACCAATGTACATGAACAAAATATGCAATGAATATAATTTAGTGTGTGTAAAAATATCTCCGTTAAAAACAGCTATGATTGGAGATGGATTTGCAATTATGATTGCAATAGACAGATTTGATATAGAAATATATTATTTGTATAAAAAGAATTCGGATATTGGGAAATATCCCTGTGGAAGTTTTTTTGCACAAGCATATGATAGTCAAGATAGAGAAGGTTTATTGAGTGGAGAAGGGGCAGAGATATATATCAAAAATTGTCTGATGATAGTAGCAAAAGGATTAGCTAGTAAATGGGAGAATGTTTTAGAAGGAGATAAAAAGTGGTTAGAGAAGTACCGAAGTTCATCTCGTTATGCAAAAGAAAAGTTGACTGCTGATGAAAAGGGAACATTTGAGAAATATTTTGATTAATTATGCATCTATATAAGGATATAGCCGGAAGCTTGTCGTATGAGGGTGGTAGAAAAACATCATACTATTACGACGGAGTACAGCAAGCATCGGAATAGCTACAGAGTCAAGGAGTTCCAAGAGCATATATAAAGCAGATATTGGAGTCTTTTGATGTAGAAACAATAAAACTTCAAACTGCTGGAGATAGTACATATGGTTTGAGATTTTATGGTGGAAATGCAAATGCAGATGGAAGATATTTATTCGAGACATTTTCACCTTTAACAAATCGACAGAATTTGGCTTTGCCATATGAATGGAATAGTATGACGGGAATTCAACAGTTCCAAGTTAAAAGTGGAACGATTATGATTACAGGGAATGCTGCGGCTCAGAAGAATTTTGGCAGTCAATACATTGGTGGTGCTAATCAATGGTATATTAGTAATTTGGAGGAGTTAATAAGATGTCAATAGAAGAGAATTTTAATAAAAGAAATAGCGAATTGCAACAAAAAATAAAGTTGGAAATTGAAAAAGTTAAAATGGGACAAAGTAAGAAAAATATGGTTCAGTTGCAAACTATATTGACAGAACTTCAAAAGAGCAATATGCAAAAAAATGTTATTTTAAGTTATCCTCGGATTATAGTGGATTCATGGGATTATTCAGACCAGTTAGGTATGGAGTTGTTGGAACTGGAAGAATTGTATAAAAAATTATAATCTTATTTTCTTGTTTATGTCTCTACGCAGGGACACTAACTACCAAAAAAATAAACCACGGTCTTTAAATTAATCGAAATAGCTTTCGCCAAAGGAGATTTTTCCATGAAGACTAATTCAGAAATCATTATATGGTGAAATTTCCCCTTTGGATGTATTTAAGAACATCCGAAATCAAAACTGAATATTGTTTTTAAAGATGCAGAACGCATTGTTTTCATAGCACCTGGTGCTGTGGAGATAATGCGTTTTTTTCTATGACAAATTTTAAATTATTTTCCAGATTGCTCATATGTGTCTACTCTCTTCGAATATCGTGCCTAAAGTCTGTCTTTTTGTCATCTCATATGGAAAAGTGCTCAGTTGGTTCAAGAAAACGCCGAGTTAGAAATCTTGAGGCTGATAGAGTTTTTCTATTGAAGACGCTCCATTCGTATAAGGAGCAGTTCGTTTGAGTCAGAAGCAGATAACATTTAGGATTTAAGAAAGAGAAGTAGGACTTTTAAAAGAAAAATTTAATATTGATAATCAGTCAGAACTTATGGCAGAGATGTACCAGGAGATGGAGCAGAGGGACGGACAACTCAATTTGTTTCAGGAGCAGAATCAAAGATTGCAGGCATTAAACAACGAGTTACAAGAGCAGCTTCACATCTTGCCAAGTATAGAGGAAATATTGGAATTATTGGAGAAGAAGGACGGAGAAATTCAGATATTGAAAGAGGAAAAGCAGATGCTGAAAGACGAAAATCAGCAATGGAAAGAATTAGCGTAGAAGTTGAACAACGAAAATCGGTTATTGCAGAGACAGAACGAGGAATTGTTGAACTGCAGAACCGACTAGAGAAAGCGAGGGATGTAGATGAACGATTTAAGAAGCTCAAAGCAAGACGAGCGGATGGAGGAAATGCTGGAAGTGTTGGAGAGCATGGAGCGGGAACTGATACAAAAAGAATACAAAGAAAATAGAGGAATATATTCAGAATCAGTTAAGAGAAGATTTAGAATATGATTAAATGACACTGAAAGAGTACATTGACCCGTTCACGGGTGAGCCGGTAAAGAAAAAGAAGTAAGAAAAGCCCAAGGGGCTTTCTAGAAAAATGATGTTGCGACTGGTGAACCATTTAGACGAGTCTTTAGACTTAGTGTCGGTAACAGACCCTTATTTTGATTGCCCAGTGAAAATCTTCAAATTCTTTTCTGGATTGCTCATATGTGTCTACTCTCTTTGAATATCGTGCCTAAAGTGAGCATTTTTGACATCTCACATGGAAAAAGTGCTCAGATGGTTCAAGAAATCATTGAATTAGAAATCTTGATTCGGATGCAAGTTTTCTGGGGGATATGCTCTATCCGTAAAGGAGGAGTGCATTTGAGTAAGCAAGGCAACTTTAAGGATTGAAGAAGAAGTAGAACTTGTTATGACAATGACGGAAACAAGACAGGGATTACGTATACTGACGGCAAAAATGTAAGCTACGCATATGATGAAAATAAAAATGTAACGGAAGTTACAGATGGTGACAAAAAGACGGAGTATACATATGACAGTGACAACAACAGAATAACAAAGACAGAAGGAAAAGTTACACAGGAAAGCACATATGACATATACGGTAACGTGCTTACGGTAAGCAGAAAAGAAAACGAAACTTCGAAGCTAATAGAATCATATGAATATGACTTAAACGGAAATGTAACAAAACATTATGAAAGTGGAATAATAAACGGCAAAAAGAAGACCACAACATATGAATATGACAGCCTTAACAGACTTGTGTCGGAAAAAGGAGACAAGACAGTTACATACACATATGATGATGTGGGGAATCTTCTAAAGGAGACAATAGGAAAGAAGTCCACAACATACACTTACAATAATTTAAATCAGCAGATTACAAAAAAGGGAAGCTCAGTATTTAGCGTAAAACGTTCAAACAAATACAGCGAAAACGGAACGGCGAAAAGAACGGTAAATCCTGAAAAAGAAATAAAAACTTATGAGATTAGTTCGCTTATGGATGGAACCGTAAGTGAAATAAAAAAAGGAATTTCGGAAAAGACGGCATACACATATGACGGCCTTGGAAACAGAACAAGAGAAACAATTACAACAGGACTAATCAAAAAGAAGAAAAAGGAAAAAGAGTATGTGTGGGACTACACAGAAAAATATCCGGTACTGCTTGAAGAAAAGGAATCAGATGGTACAATTATAAGGTACACATATGCAGGAAACAGGGAGAGGATACATGCAGATGTAGCGGCAAAAGGCGACAATGCCAAAACACAGATTTACAGTCTGTACACGGACAGACTCGGAAGCACAAGATGGGCACTGGATGAAAATGCAGAGGTTGCAGCGAAAACAGAGTATGATGCATGGGGAAAGCCGGAAACAGAAACGGTAAGCAGTAAACTTAACGGAATAAACATTTCAAAAAGTTATACCGGATATGTTTATGATGAAACAACCGGCTACTGGAATGCCGGAGCAAGAATGTACAATTGTGCAGACAGGGAATTTATACAGAAGGACCCTAAAGCAGGAAATGTATATGAAACCCTAACCCAGAACGGTTACACATATTGTGGAGACAATCCGCTGTATTACATAGATCCTGACGGATGTTCATACATAAGTACACTTGGAAATGCAGGAAGAACAGCTTTCAATGTTGTAAAGAGCGGAGCCGTAAGCGGACTTGGATTATATGCAAGGATATGTTGTGAAATAGATAACATGCCGACATGGGCAAAGGCAGCGGTTGGAACAACAGGAATAATAATTGCAGGAGCAAGTGGAGTGGGAGCAGCCGCAATAGCGGAAGCAGTAATAGCGTCAGCAGGAATATCCGCAGCAACAGACGGAGCATTTTACAGCATATATGCATTAAACAACGGAAGTTTCAGCAAATCAGAATTAAAGGACACGGTCATAAACGGAGCAGCAAACGGCTACATGTTTGCAGGAGCAGGGCTTGGAGTGGCAGGAATACGAAATGCTGCAAAGAGTGGAAAACTTGCAGGGGTTATGGCAGATGAAGCTGGTTCGGTTAAATTTGATGGCGGAAGTTGGAAGAAAAGTGGTAAATACTCAGGTACAGGAGAGTATGGAGATGTAGGTGGTCATCATGTTCATGCTAAAGCTGGTTTTAAAGGTGATATAAATTATGACCCTAAAAAAGGTTTTTCAATAAGTCAGGATTTTATGAAAGAAAATGGGTTAGACCACAATATTATGACTTCAAAACAGAGAGAACTATTTAAAGAGTTATATGAGAGTGGAAGATTAAATACTTTAGAAGAACATACACGAATTGCAAGAGAAGCCTTAAAAACTGGTGGAGCTAGTGATGCTATGATAGATGATTTAATTAATGCATCATTAAAAAATTTGAGTGAACAAGGTGTAACAGCACCTACAAGAATACCTTGGTATTCAAAATAAATATTAGGAGGAATGTAAGAATGGACAATTATTTAGAAGAATTTGGTGAGATTTTTATTAAGGAAGTGAGGGATAGAACTATTGATATATTTGATAGAAAAACGCAAGGTTTGATGAAAAGCAAAGAGTCTCAGTTATTATTTGAGAGAGTGACTAAATTGAATGATGAGCAAAAGTCTTTAATTAGTGATATTATTCCTCAAATTGTTGATTTGAGTATTCATAATATGTTATGCCTATTTGAAGAACATGATGAATTTCAGATTATTGTTGGCGGAGAGAACATTGCGGATATAAGTGATGGGTTATCTGGTGAATTGTACACATCGGATGGTTGGATTGAAAAATTTTCAGAGCAAAGATATTAAATGAAATATCGTTTTAATTATGTCTCCATTTAAGGTTAATAAATACTAAAATAGAATATTGTTTTTTCAAAGATCTAGAACGCATTGTTTTCATGTCACTTGTTGCTGTGAAGACAATGCGATTTTTATTACCCAGTGAAAATCTTCAAATTCTTTTCTGGATTGCTCATATGTGTCTACTCTCTTTGAATATCGTGTCTAAAGTGAGCCTTTTTGACATCTCACATGGAAAAAGTGCTCAGATGGTTCAAGAGATCATTGAATTATAAATCTTGATTCTGATGCAAGTTTTCTAGGGAATAAGCTCCATCCGTAAAGGAGGAATAAAAGAAACAATTAAAAGCAGAAATAAGAAAGCAGAAAAAGAGTATGTGTGGGACTACACGGAAAAATATCCGGTACTGCTTGAAGAAAAGGAATCAGATGGTACAATTGTAAGGTATACATATGCAGGAAACAGGGAAAGAGCATATGCGGATGTAACAAAAAACAGTGAAAATGCGAAAGCACAGGCTTACAGTCTCTATACGGACAGACTCGGAAGCACAAGATGGGCACTGGATGAAAATGCAGAGGTTGCAGCAAAAACAGAGTATGATGCATGGGGAAAGCCGGAAACAGAAACGGTAAGCAGTAAACTTAACGGAATAAACATTTCAAAAAGTTATACCGGATATGTTTATGATGAAACAACAGGCTACTGGAATGCGGGAGCAAGAATGTACAATTCCACAGACAGGGAATTTATACAGAAGGACCCTAAAGCAGGAAATGTATATGAAACCCTAACCCAGAACGGTTACATTTATTGCGGAGACAATCCGCTGTATTACATAGATCCTGACGGATGTTCATATATAAGCACACTTGGAAATGCAGGAAGAACAGCCTTCAACGTTGTAAAGAGCGGAGTGGCAGGCGGACTTGGATTTTACACAAGGGTATGCTGCGAAATAGATAACATGCCTACATGGGCAAAGGCAGCCGTTGGAACAACAGGAATAGTTGTAGCGGGAGTAAGCGGAGTAGGAGCAGCCGCAATAGCGGAAGCAGTAATAGCGTCAGCAGGAATATCGGCTGTAACAGACGGAGCATTTTACACCGTTGCATCACTTAGAAACGAAAGTTTTAGCAGGTCAGAATTAAAGGACACGGTCATAAATGGAGCAGTAAACGGCTACATGTTTGGAGGAGCCGGAGTAGGAGTAGCCGGAATACGAAACGCAGCAAAGAGTGGAAAACTTGCAGGGTTTATGGCAGATGAAGCAGGAAGCGTGTCGTATGAGGGTGGTAGTGGAAGTAAACCATATACAAATAGTCGCCCATCTTATGGTAAAAATCAAGTAAATGAAGTTTGGGAGAATGCGAAAGACCCTATTACAGGAAAAGTTTATGACCCATCTGGCGTTGAAATTACATGGGATAAAACTAAACCGAGAAATGGTCAATGGGATATGGGGCATATTCCTGGTGAGAAATACTCTGAAATGCATCAATTATATATGGATGATGTGATTTCAAAAGATGAATTTTTAGAATGGTATCGTAATCCTAAAAATTACAGACCAGAATTACCTAGTACAAATAGAAGTCATAAATATGAGTGAGGAAATAAAAATGAATATTGAGAAAGCAGATTATGGGACAATTGTTAAATTTGGTACATTAAAAGATTTATATGAAAAAATAAAGTTAAAAGACGATAATGTATCTGATATCATTAATTGGGTAGATGATAGTGGAATGAGTATTCTTGAAAGAAGCTTAGTATCCAGAAAATTTGAAATATCAAAATTTTTACTTGATAACAATGCAAAAGTAAACATAGTGTCAAAAGAAGGGAATAATGAATTTCATTTTTTGGCTCCCAATATAAATTGTATCGAAGCAGTTGAAATCGGAAAATTATTGCTAAGTAAAGGTACTTCGGTAATGCAAAAAGATGTAAAGTATGGTAATACAGCCTTTTTCTCATTATGCATGGAAGCTTTTAAGGAACGTTCAGAGAGTACAATGAATTTTATTGAAGAATGTTTTGAACAAGTAACAGATGTTGATGAGAAAAACAAGAATGGATTTAGCATTCGCAAACTGATTATGGAAAGGGGAAGCGATGAACTAAAAAAAAGATTGGAGGAAAAATATGCATAGCACAATGAACTTAGGAGGTTCTGTTGTTTCAAAGAATATATTAGAAAAAAGAGGACGAGTAAAATGGTGTTTTAGAGAAGAGAGTGTAAATAATATTGATAATGGGTGGAGATTTCTTTCGGAAATAGATACAGATGAATTTTTGGCAGATTCAAAAAACATGGTCATCTGTGATTGGGGCACAATTTTTGAAATAGAGCCTGCAATTGCTCCAATTTTTGAATTACCAATTGGAACAGAATTGACCTTAGAGTATGATGGCTCACAAAAATATTTTGTAAATTCTGAAACCGGAGAGAAACTTATATTTTAATTAGGGTTATACTTTTGGACTTCCAATAACCTACAACTCTTGCACGTCTATTAATTAACCATCATGGCTGCTGCGAAGCAATTAAGAATCCATGATGTTAATTAATAGACACTAGCGAAATTTTGCGGAGTTGGGTATACGAAAGGACATTGCAAAATCAAGATAGAATATTTCGAAAGATACCTATCTGGATAAAAACTACGGGTGAAATAAAGAAACGAAAACATAATACAAATCGGTTTCAGGCACCGAAGTCAGTAAGAAAAAGAGTATGTGTGGGACTACACAGAAAAGTATCCCGTACTGCTTGAAGAAAAGGAATCAGATGGTACAATTGTAAGGTATACATATGCAGGAAACAGGGAAAGAGCATATGCGGATGTGACAAAAAACTTGAAAATACTAACAGATATGATAAAATATAAAAGTTCTTAATAAATACACTAAGAATCAAAAAAATTTTTTAATCGGTGCGTGGCTCAGTTTGGTAGAGCGCTGCGTTCGGGACGCAGAGGTCGCAGGTTCGAATCCTGTCGCACCGATTTTTTAGTGCAAAAAAACAATATTTTATTATTGATATAAAAGCTGTAGTCTATATGAAAAAGCGAATTTTGCATTAAATACAATGCCCTGCAAAACATTTGCAATACATCATAATATTTGTAATTTGATGCCATATATGGTATTATAAGAAATGAGTATGGGCTTACGTAGAATTTAGAAAAATTCAGTAAAAGAGGCAAAAAATGGATACTTTAATTGTAAAAATGAATTCAGAAAATATTGATAATGAATCAATAAAAAAAGCTGGAGAAATAATAAGAGAAGGTGGACTTGTAGCATTCCCTACAGAGACTGTATACGGATTGGGTGCCAATGCATTAAATAAAGAGGCAGCTAAGAAGATTTATGCGGCAAAGGGCAGACCGTCTGACAATCCATTAATTGCACATATAGCAAATGAAGAGATGCTTAAACCGTTGGTAAAAGAGATTCCGGAAGTGGCAAAGAAACTTATGGATGCTTTTTGGCCGGGTCCAATGACACTTATTTTTAATAAAAGTGATATTGTTCCAAAGGACACAACGGGAGGATTGGATACAGTTGCTATAAGAATGCCAAATCACCCGATTGCACAGGCGCTTATAAAAGAAGCAGGTGTTAGCATAGCAGCACCAAGTGCAAATTTATCAGGAAAGCCAAGTCCTACATTAGGAGAACATGTTATTGATGACATGGATGGCAGAATTGATATGATTATTGACGGTGGAATGGTAGGAATGGGGTTGGAGTCAACGATTATTGACGTAACAGTTGAGCCGCCTATGATTTTGCGCCCAGGATTTATTACAAAAGAAATGTTAAAAGAAGTAATAGACCAAGTAGAAACGGATAAGGCGATTCTTACAAAGCCTACGGACGGACTTAGACCGAAGGCTCCAGGTATGAAATATAGGCATTACGCACCTAAAGCTGATTTTAGAATGTACGATGGAGAAGAAGAAAAGGTTGCGAATGAAATAATTAAAGTTGCCAATGAAAAGGATTCACAGGGATACGTTACGGGAATACTTACATCAGACCAGAATAAACATTTTTATGAAGGAAAGGTAAATGATGGAGTAGTTATAGTGTCACTAGGGGATTTGGACAAGCCTGAAACAATTGCAAATCATTTGTTTAAAGCACTGAGAGATTTTGATAAGATGGAAGCTCAGTTTATTTTTGGAGAAACATTTTCCAGAAAAGATGTAGGTGATGCGATTATGAACAGACTTACTAAGGCAGCAGGTTATAATATAATAAACTTATAGTATATTTGGAGGCATAATGGATTATTCAAAGATTATCTTCGTAACGAAAGATGATACATCAAGAGGTCCGTTGGCAGCGGCCATTTTAAGACAGAAGATGCCAATAGAACCAATTGAGATTGAATCCAGAGGCTTGATTGTATTGTTCCCGGAGCCGATAAATCAGAAAGTTGAGGCGATAGCAGCGGCAAAAGATTTAGACGTAAAGGGATATGCATCACAACAATTAAGTGAATCGGACTTTGGAAAAGATGTGTTAGTTTTAGTATTTGAAGAAAGTTTAAAGCCTACTGTATATGAGGAATATGCGGAGGCACAGAATGTTTACACATTCAAAGAATTTATAAATGAGTCAGGAAATATTGCGGACCCTTATGGTGGAGAATTACAGGAATATGGTAAGTTATACGACTCATTGAATGAATTAATGAGAAAATTGGTTTACAAATTAAGAGTACCAAAATTAAGTTAAAAAGATGGAGGAAGTAATAAATGGCAAAGACAATGGTAATGGATCATCCATTGATTCAGCACAAAATTGGAATAATCAGAAGAAAGGAAACAGGAACAAAGGATTTCAGACAGTTAATCAGTGAAATTGCAATGCTCATTACATATGAAGCAACAAGAGAATTAGAATTAACAGATGTTGAAATTGATACACCAATTTGCAAAACAACAGTAAAAGAATTAGGTGGAAAGAAGTTAGCAATAGTTCCTATCTTAAGAGCCGGTTTAGGAATGGTAGACGGAATGTTAGCAATGATTCCATCAGCAAAAGTAGGGCATATCGGACTTTATAGAGACCCTGTAACAGTAAAACCTGTTGAATACTACTGTAAATTACCTGAAGATTGTGAAAACAGAGATGTATTTGTAGTAGACCCAATGTTAGCAACAGGTGGTTCATCTGTAGCAGCAATTCAGATGTTAAAAGATAAAGGTGTAAAAAATATCAAATTTATGTGTATCATAGCAGCTCCTGAAGGAGTAAAAGCAATGCAGGAAGCACATCCTGATGTTGACATGTTTATCGGAGCATTAGACGAAAAATTAAATGAACACAGCTATATAGTACCAGGATTAGGAGACGCTGGAGACAGAATATTCGGAACTAAATAAGCACTGCATCAATAAGTAAAAATACGTTTTCTTGTGCTAGCACAAAAGAAAACGTATTTTTGCTTATTGATATAGCGCGCATGCGCGCGACCGAAATGAAGCGAAGCGGAATTGAGGTGCAGTGCTTATTTAGAAAGAAGAATGACTGCGACCGAAATGAAGCGAAGCGGAATTGAGGTGCAGTGCTTATTTAGAAGGAATGACTACAACCGAAATGAAGCGAAGCGGAATTGAGGTGCAGTGCTTGAGGTATAGCTTATGACAACAAGGAGGTACATGTATGCGAAGTTATAAAAGAAAAGACTATATATCCTGGGATGAATATTTTATGGGAGTTGCATATTTATCATCGATGCGCTCAAAAGACCCAAATACTCAGGTTGGAGCATGCATAGTAAGTCAGGATAATAAGATTTTATCTATGGGATACAACGGACTTCCTGTGGGATGTGACGATGATGAATTTCCATGGAATCGTGAAAGTGACAGCCCGTATGACAATAAATATTTTTACACAACACATAGTGAATTGAATGCAATATTAAATTACCGAGGTGGAAGTTTAGAAGGAGCAAAAATATACGTGACATTATTTCCCTGTAATGAATGCGCAAAAGCAATTATCCAATGTGGAATAAAAGAAGTTATTTACGATCAGGACAAATATGGAGATACGCCAGGGGTAAAAGCGTCGAAACGAATGATGGACGCTGCAGGTGTAAAATATACTCGCTATAAAAAATCAAATAGAATTATAGAAGTGGATTTATAATTTGCACATATTTTAACTGCATAGAAAAGAGATATGCGAATACAAAAGAGGGAATTATCCAAATTAAATGACGCAAAGTATAAATTGTTTTTCATTATGATAGACGTCGATAAATTTAATAAATTTTCTAAATTTGGTTAATATAAAAATAAAAAGGATTTAGAAAATGAAAAGTATTGATACAATAAAGTTGTTGCAGGAATGCGATGCCGGGACCAAAATGGCGGTAGCGTCAATAGACAATATGCTTGATAAAGTAGGAAGTCAGCAGTTGAAAAATGTCCTAGAAGAAAGCAAATCGCATCATGAAAGTCTAGGAAATCAAATTCATGATATGTTAAATGAAAGAGAAGCTTTTGAAAAAGAACCAAATCCAATAGCAAAAGGAATGTCTCGTGTGAAAACAGGTGTAAAAACAACAATGGAAAGCGGAGATGCTACAATTGCGGATTTGATTACAGATGGTTGCAATATGGGAATTAAATCTTTGCACAAATATTTAAACCAATATGAAAAAGCTGAAAAAAATGCTAAAGAAATGGCAAAACAAATAATAGAAATAGAGGAAAAACTCAGGAGTGAAGTCGCAGAATATTTATAGTGGCAAAATTAATAATAATTGCATACAATGTAAATAGGCAAGAATACTTGCTAGATTTAAGCACGTCGTTACTTTGAGCGCAAACTTTTAATTTAAGTGCTTCACTACTTTGGATGTGAACCTTTATTTTGAGCACTTGGCAGCTTAAAATGCGAATCATTATTTTTTTAGGGAGATAAAGTTCTTATCTCCCTGTTTTTGTGTATTATATGAATTAAATTTTATCGCTTGTAAAAACAAGCACGTCATTTACTATTGATTTCTTCTTTGAATTTCATATAAAAGAAGAACCATAATTGTATCTTTTAACCAATCATCTTCGGGATATATTATGCAGACATCATTTTCGCAGGCTGCATTTTCCATATGAACAATCTCAAAAATTCTATCCCTGATACCTAAAAGTCTGGTTTTATCAGGATATTCGTCGTACATAGGACTGCCGACATAATCCATTTTATCGCACTCTTCTTCTATAGTACTTTGAATTTTTGCAAAAGCTTTAGGGTACATTTCCTTAACATAATCAATTTTGTTAGAAAAAGAAGAATCCATCTTGATAAAAAAGCCTTCACTAAGTGAACTTTGCTGTATATAAACGGGTATATAATTATAAATCATTTTCAAATCCGACTATTTTCTTAATATATCTATATGACAAAATAAAAAATAACGTGATTGAAAAATAGACAAAATTCACATTAAAGCGTCAGAAAATTATTGTGGTAACGCATAAAGTAAAATTGCAAAAAAATGAAGGATGCTTCCAAGTAAAATAAATAAATGGAAGATAGAGTGCATATATCTGTGGTTTTTTCCAAGCCCATATAAAACAGCACCAACAGTATAAGCAATTCCACCGGAAACAAGTAATACAACTCCACCCATTCCCATAACTTCAAATGTCTGTCTTATAAAGAATATGATGCACCATCCCATGGCTAAATAGCAAATCATGGAAAATACGTTATATTTCTTTAAATCTATAGCAGTAAGCGTACATGCAACTACTGCACAACCCCAGACAATACCAAATAAAACCCATGCGATAACAGGATATTTAGGCATCATTGCAACAAGTAGTACAGGAGTATAACTTCCTGCAATTAAAAAGTAAATAGTGCAATGGTCAAGAACCTGCATAACTTTTTTGGCTTTGCCCGGTTTCAAACCGTGATAAATACTGGACATTGCATATAGGTCAATAAGAGTAATTCCATAAATGATACTACTTATTACACCGATAGCACTTCCGTGTTTAGCTGCCATAATAATACATAATACCATAGCTGCTATGCCTAATGCTCCCCCAACAATGTGGGATACCATATTAAAAATCTCTTCCCCTTTTGTGTAATCAGGGAGTTCTCTGTCGTCTAATTTAATTCTTTTAGCCATTTGACACCTCCAAAACATAACATGTAGTATTCAATACTACATCAGTATAACACAGTGAAATTTATAGTCAACAGTAAAATTCAAAAAGAAAAATAGAAAAAATTATAAAAAGGTATAGACAATTTGAAAATATGCATATATAATGTGAGTACACTAAAACAACAAAAAGTATATAGAAAGGAACAAAATAAATGAAAACAGGTATGCTGGGAATTTACGATGTTGATAGCAACTATGCGAATTCGCTTATGGAGTACATAAGTGACAAAAGAGGAATACCGTTTCGCACGGTTGCATTTACAGAATTAGAGGCACTTAAGGAATTTGCAGAAAAAAGAGAGATAGATATTTTGTTGATATCTGCAACTGCAATGACGCATGATATTGCTGAATATAATATTGGAAAGATAATTTTGCTGACGGATGGTAACGTATTTGCCGAATATATAAGTTATGCATCGATTTATAAATATCAATCTTCAGAAAATATTATAAGAGAAGTAATAAATTATTATGTCGATATAAGCACTGCGGAAGGCGTCGGGTCAGTTTTGGTTGATGATGTTGAAGTAATTGGAGTGTATTCGCCAATTGGCAGAAGTGGAAAGACCACATTTGCAATTACTTTAGGACAGGTTTTGGCGAAAGAGAAAGAAACCCTGTATATAAATATGGAGGAGTTTTCGGCTTTATCAAAGATTTTTAATAAAGAGTACAGCGGAGATTTGTCTGATTTAATGTATTTTTACAAGCAGAATCCGGAGTCGTTACCATTAAAACTTAAAGCGATAGTTAACAGCATAAATGAAATGGATTATATACCGCCTTCGATGTTTTCTAATGACTTGAGAAGTTTAGACAGTAGTGTTTGGTTAGGAATGATACAGGCAATTATTAATTCAGGAATGTACAAGACGATAATTTTAGATTTAAGCAATATGGTTAAAGACATTTATGAAGTGCTGGAGTTTTGTAACGTAATTTATATGCCAATGAATGATGACAGAATATCGCTAATGAAAATATCTGAATTTGAAGAATTTATATTTAAAACGGAGCAGGAAGAGTTGTTAGATAAGATTGTTAAGGTAAAACTGCCTATTTGCAATGAAAACCAATGGGATGAAGATTATTTTGATAAGCAGATTTGGGGTAGTTTAGGTGATTTTATAAGAAAACTGTTAAAAGAGGAAGTGGCTTGAAAACAAAAGTTGATTTAGAAGAATTACGTGAAAAAATAATTGAAGAGATAGACATGACAAGAAATCCTAATGATGAAGAGCTTCATGAAATAATTGATTATGTTATTGCAGGAGTTGCCAAGTGCAGACTTATGCCACTTTATGACAGATGGGAGATACATAGACAATTGTATGATTCAATCAGAGGACTTGGAATTTTAGAGGAACTTTTGGCAGATGATAATATTTCTGAAATTATGATTAATGGAGTGGACAATATTTATGTGGAAAAATTTGGCCGAATTGTAAAAATAGATGGGAAATTTCCTTCGGTAGAAAGGTTAGAGGACGTAATTCAGCAGATTGTTTCAGCAACAAATAGAAGGGTAAATCAGTCTGATCCTATAGTGGATACAAGATTGCCTGACGGCTCAAGAGTAAACGTGGTTTTGCCCCCTGTTGCGATTGATGGAGCAGCAGTAACAATTAGAAAATTTCCAGCTGACCAGATAACAATGGAAGATTTGATTAAATGGGGTTCTATCACAAAAGAGGCAGCTGACTTTCTTAAGAAACTTGTAGAAGGTGGATACAACATTTTTATAAGCGGAGGAACAGGCTCAGGTAAGACTACATTTTTAAATACATTGTCCAATTATATTCCGCGGGATGAGAGAATTATTACGATAGAGGATTCGGCAGAATTACAGTTACTCAATACTGACAATTTGGTGCGAATGGAAACAAGGCAGGCGAATACTGAGGGTGAAAATGAAATAACAATCAGAGATTTAATAAAGACAGCTTTGAGAATGAGGCCGGACAGAATAATTGTGGGAGAAGTAAGAGGCGCAGAAGCGGTGGATATGCTCCAGGCCATGAATACAGGACATGACGGTTCAATGTGTACAGGTCATGCAAACTCTGCACAAGATATGATGTACAGACTTGAAAACATGGTTTTGACAGGAATTGATATACCACTTGAAGCAATAAAATCACAGATTGGAGCAGCAATAGATATAGTGGTTCATTTGGGAAGATTAAGGGATAAGACACGAAAAGTTATGACAATACATGAGATGGTGAAAGATGAAAATGAAAAAATAAAACTTCAACCATTATATGTATATAAGGAAACAGGTGAAAGTAATGGTATTGTGCAGGGTAGTTTGGAAAAAACAGAAAAGAAACTAAAAAATAATGAAAAATTAGCAGCACATGGAATAGAAATATAGGTGTATAAATGGATTACGAAAAGTATGTGTTTAACAGGAAAGAGTTATTTAATTATCTAATAATGGCGATAGTATGTGTGCTTATGATTGCCAAATTATTTTATGGCAAATATTTATATGCAGTGCTTTTATCACCTTTAATAATAGTTATTTTAAGAATTAAAAAATTGCAATTAAAAAGAAAGCGTAAAGAAAAATTAGAGGAGCAGTTTAAAGATATGCTAATGGGAATGGCTGATGCGATGAGTGCAGGCGCATCTTCAGTAACAGCATTAAAAGAAAGTTATAAAGAGATGTTGGGAATGCATGGTTATAACAGTTATATTTGCCAGGAATTAAGGATTATATTATCAGGAATTAAATTAAATGTTCCGTTAGAAAAATTGTTAAAAAATTTTGCAGAGAGGGCAAATATAGAAGATTTAAATTTGTTTGTAGCCGTATTTGAAATAGCGCAGAAAAAAGGTGGAAATATGATTCATGTTGTAAAAAACGTAGCTGATAATATACGACAGAAATCAGAAGTAAAAGAGGAAATAAGAGTAGCTATAAACGGAAAAAAATATGAACAAAAAATAATGAGTACAGTTCCCGTTATTTTAATTGGATATATGCTGATTTCTTCACCGGGATTTTTAAATGTTATGTATGAAACATGGATGGGAAAAGGCATTATGACAATCGGGTTAATAGCGTATGTACTGGCAATCGTATGGGCACAAAGAATTATGGATGTTGAAATTTAATTATTTTATTGAAGATTATTGAGGTTGAGATTTAATGATTTTGGAAAGATGGATTATGGTAATGAAATATAGATTGTTAGATATCAGGGAAAATGATAGCGAATGAAATTGGAGAATAGATGGCAGGTATAGTGTTATGTAGTAGTGGTTTAGTAATTTTACTTATACTTTTATTAGTGACAGGAAGATACAAAATAAAGTATAGAAAAAGACTAAAAAATAAGTTGGATAAGGACGAGCATCCTTTGTTAAAACTTTATGGATTATGTTTTTGGATAAATGATAAATTTGTTGTGAAAAAATGCAAAAACCTATATAAAAAAAGTGATTCAAAATTAAAGAAACTATATGTCAGGGAAGACATAGATGAATACCGATATTTGTATATGAGTAAAAAGATAGCGAATAGTATCGCTGTATTAGTAATAGTTTTAATTGTTGGATTGGGTATAGGTGTTAATGAATATGGAGAAGCAAAAAATAAATTATCAGAAATACAAAGAAATAATCCGGGTGAGGGAGAAAAAGAGTATTCACTCATTGCAAAAGGTAAAGATAACAGTGAAGAAATAACTGTTAACGCTGCAGAAAAAAGTTTGACTATTGATGAATGTTATGAACAACTTGATAAAAAAAAGCCGGAAATATTAAAAAAAGTTCTAGGTGAGAACAAAAATGTTAATAACATTTCGAAAAAACTGAATTTAATAACAACTGATGATGATAAGGAAATTGATATAAGATGGGAAATTGATAAAAAAGATGTTATTGATTCATCAGGAAAAATTATTAAGGAAATAAATGATAAGGGCGATGATGTAAAACTTACAGGTTATTTGTCTTTAGAGGATGTAACGATAATATATGAAATTCCTTTGCATATCACCGGGAATGATGAAATTGATTCAGTACAGGATAAGGTTCAGGAAATAGCAGATGAAAATCTGTATGAAAAAACTATAAAACTACCCCGAAAAATAAATGGTAAAAGTATTGAATTTTATAGTGATGTAGACACCGTTGCAGATAAATTTATAATTATAGGGCTGATTTTTGCTATTGCAATATTCTTTTTTGAAGACAAAAATCTGGACAAAAATTTAAAGAAAAGAGAAAGTCAGATGGTAAGGGATTATCCTGAAATTATTAGTAAGCTGCTTTTATATAATGGTGCCGGCATGTCGATACGAAATGGTTTGGAAAGAATTGTTGCAGAGTATAAAAGAAATTTGAATTTAGGCTATAGATATGCATATGAAGAACTGGATTATACATTAAATGCAATGAATAGTGGTATTAATGAACAGCAGGCTATTAGTGAATATGGAAAAAGAAGCGGAATTCATTGCTATATAAAACTGGCAAATATTTTACAACAGAACATTAAACGTGGAACAAGAGAAATGGCAGTAGCTTTGCAGGAGGAAATGGATAATGCGTTAATTGAAAGAAAAAATAAGGCATTAAAAGAAGGAGAGGAAGTCGGAACGAAACTGTTAGGACCAATGATAATAATGTTGATTGTAGCAATGGGCATTGTCGTGGCTCCGGCACTTATGTCAATAAAAATATAAAACAGGATAGCAACATAAATAATGTAGAAATGGGAGAAATATATGAGAGGTTTAATAGATAAATTAAAGAAAAATTTAGTAGATTTTGGACAAGATGAGTCAGGTATGGGTGTAATTGAAGTTATTTTAATAATATTGGTTTTAGTTGGACTTGCACTAATTTTTAAGAAACAGATAGGAGATATTGCAGATGGAATATTTACTTCAATAAAAACTCAAGTAGGCAAGTTTTAATGAGATTAAAAGCAAGCGTAACTATATTTTTAAGCCTGGTTATAACTGTGGTTATAGTTGTTGTATGTACTGTAATTGAGTCAGCAAGAATAAGTGTTTCGCAAATGGAAGGAAAAGCTGCAACATATATGGCAGTTGAATCCGTTTTTGCAGGATATGGAAAACAGTTATATCAGGATTATGGAATATTACTTGCATGGGAACAGGAGCCGTTAGGTAATCAGGTTACAAGATATATGCAGGATAATATAAATATGGCAGATTTAGATTTTAAAAATTATGATTTTTCAAATATGGAGATAGAAAGTGTAAATATTTTAAAACAAAAATACGCCACAGATAAAGAAGGAGACTTATTTGTAAAACAAGTAGTTGATTATGCAAAATATATTGTGGGAATTGATGCTGTTAATAAATTAATTTCCGATTCCGAAGAAGAAAATAATAATAAGGAAACATGTAATGAAATAAAAGAAAATAGTAATGTTACAAATATAGCCAATGATGTTTCAAAAGAAATGATAGGAATCGTAGAAAAAATAAACACTCAGATTGATGAACTAAAAAACACAGAAAAGTTAAAAGGAAAAATGTCAGCGGTGTTTCAGAAATTTAATGATTTAAAAACAAATGTAACGGGTCAAAACCAGAATCAAAATATTCACGATAAAAAGGTTAAGAAGTTTTGGAATAAATATAAGAAACTAAAAAATCTATTGAAAATAGAAGACACTTTAATATCAAAAACTTTAACAGATATGGATACATATGTTGAAAATAAAAATGTTATAGAAAAAGAAATGAATGGCGATTTTTCAGGATATGAGGATTATATAGAAGTAGATAGAGAAAGTTTGAAAACAATAAAAAATTCAATAGAAGAAATAATGACAGCTTCAAATGTGGATGCAGATATTAATCAAAGTAATATCGGTGAAATAGAAAAATTGCTTGATAAGGTAAAAAGCATTGAAAAAGGTTTATGGGATCTAAAAAAAGGAAATTCTAATGGCGATGCTAAAGAAGAAAAAAACTTATATGAAAGAGCAAAAAGTTTAATAAGCGATGGTGTATTAGGAATTGTTTTAGAGGATGTAAACAATATATCTACAATGCAGATAAGAAATCTAAATCTGCCAACAACATTAGAAACAGATGGTAATAAGAAAGCAGATTTAATAAAGGATATTACAAACAAAGGAATCTTTGTGAAGTATATAGAATTGTACTTTAACAATTATGCAAAAATTTCTGAATATGGAAATGATGATACAGCCTTAAAGTACGAAATGGAGTACATTTTAAATGGAAATTTAAATGATAAAGACAATCTTACAGAGACTATTAAAAAATTAGTTGAAGTTAGAAATTTATCAAATGGAGCGTATTTAATAACGGATGGCGAAAAGATGCAGGAAATAACAACTTTGGCTGAAACGGTAGCCACGGCTATTGGAATGCCATTTTTAACGCCGGTTGCTCAGGCAGTAATAATAGAGGCGTGGGCACTGACAGAAGCGGTTATTGATGTAAGGCAGTTATTAAATGGAGAAAAAGTACCGATAGTGAAAAACAGTGAAAACTGGAATAGCAGCATAAAAAATATCGGGACATTTGAAGACGGACGTAAAAACAATACAGGGTTAACTTATACACAGTATTTGCAGACAATGATTATGACACAGAAAACAAAAAATACTGTTTTTAGAACTATGGATTTAGTGCAGGTAAATATGCAAAAAAGATATAATAAGGATTTTTTAATTTCAGAGTGTTTTGGAATGTGTGAAGTTGAAGCAAATCTTAGAATAGAACCGGTATTTACGTCGTTACCAATAGTGTCACATTTAATAGGTAACAATAACGAAAGTTATGTTTATAAAACCAAGATGGAATATGAGTACTGATTTAAAAATAGCGTTGAATGTAGAACGCAACATTAAAAACAACGTTGAATATAGAACGCAATATTAAAAACAACGTCGGACATAAAACGTAACATTAAAAACAACGTCGAACATAGAACGTAATATTAAAAACAACGTCGAACATAGAACGTAATATTAAAAACAACGTCGAACATAGAAAACAATATTAAGAATTATAAATTTAAACAGATAGTTGAGAGTTTTGTAAAAATCTGATTAGCAGAATAAATGTGAGGTAAATAATAATGCCCTTTTTCATAAGAACAATAAAGCCAAATAAAACAATAATAAAAAATAAAAATAATAACAAATGTGCATCTCTCCAAGTGCAAAAGCGTAAATTTTATAACTTGTCTGGAAAAAGGGTATTTTTATTTGCCTTACATAATGTAAATAACTCATGTAATATAAAAAGTTCAAATAATTTAAAGGGCTCATTAACGATTGAGGCGGCGCTTGCCATGTCAGTATTTTTATATGCATCTTTTGCAATGATTCATTTTATTTTGATGTTTAACTGGCAGGTTTCTATGCAGATGAATATAAATAATATTGCAAAGGATACAGCAAAGAAAATGTATTATTTGGAAATTGCCAATAATATTACAAATAATGACAAAAACGGGGAAGAAACACGGAAAAGCATTAACAGTAAATTTAAAGAATATGAAAATAAAAATGCTGATGCAGACAATGACGAAATAGGACAGGACAATAATAAATTTGGTCAGGAAAATGTAATGGGTGTAGCTTATTTATATGGAAAACTGGTTAAAGAAATAGGTGTGAAAAATAGTGCTCAAAAGCTGGTTGATTTGAGTAAAAGTAAAGTGGATATGAATGATGGTCTGGTAGACATAATAGCTATTTCAAGGTATAAATATCCCTATTTTTCTAAAGACAATCAGATTCAAATTGTTCAAAGAGCAAGAATGAAGGCATGGACAGGACGTGACTTAACACAACAGTTGAACCTTGTTTATATGACGGATGGAGGAACAGTTTATCACACAAATATTGACTGTACATATTTAAATTTAAACATAGAAAAAACTTCTTATTTGGAAATGACACAAAGAAGAACCGGTAGCGGGAGCAAATATAAAGCATGCAGTATTTGTGTGAATAAAAAAATAGCTGATAGCCAAGTGGTTTTTATAACGAAGGAAGGAAAGAAATATCACACGGACATAAATTGCAGAGGACTTACAAGAAGGGTAATTACATTAGATATTTCTCAGGTAGAAACGAAAAATGCATGTAGTAAGTGTGGAGCAACAGAATAGGATGTTAAACATAGTGTAAGTTGTTCGTATGTAAATTTTAATTCAGTGTGAAACAATAGAGTAAGATGTTAAATTGGATAATTAGTGGAGTGTATTTATGTGGATGCACGATAATGGATATTAAAAAGAAAGAATTAAATTTAATATATTGCACAATATTTTTTATAGTTGGTATTGCGTATGCTTTGCTTTACTTAAATGGAAATATGGAGGGGCTGATATTTGCATTAATGCCGGGAATAGTTCTTCTGATTTTAAGTATGCTTTTCTCGTCGCAAATAGGAATTGGGGATGGAATTATGATAATAACATTAGGATTATTTATGAATGTAGTGTATTTACTTTCAGCATTGGTATGGGCTTTTATTTTTGTTTCATTAATAGCAATATTTAAAGTTTTGTCTAATAAGAAAACAACAATTCCGTTAGCTCCATTTTTACTAATAGGACAAATATGTGTGATAGTAAATAATTTAAGAGGGTGAGAATGTAAGATGAAATATAAAAAGAGGGTGGAGGATAGGGTGGAAGTTTATGGAAAAATTATAAACTTAAAGCAAAAATTTATAGACTTAAAACAAAAACCTAAGTTAAAAGGTGAAATGACAATAGAAGCAAGCCTTGTAATGCCAATGGTGTTTTTAATGCTGGCGTTTACTTTATTTGTGGCATTTTATCTTCATGACATAGTTGTTACAAAGGTATATGTTTATGGTAAATGCATAGAAATGTATGATAAAAATGAGAAAACAGAAATGGAAAGGTTAGCCACAAAAGCTATAGATTCGATACCGGTATTTGTAGCGGATAATAAGATAAAAAAGGCAAATAAAAGTGCGGTTACGATAGAAAGTAAATATAATTTTCAAATGAGATGGATAAAAAATATTATGGATAATGATGAAGATATAGAAATTAAAATAGAGAAAAATATGGATGAGCAAAAGATGTATATTTGCAAGGCAGTTATTGATTCTAAAGCAAATTGATAAAGGCAGGTAAAGAAAGTTGAGGGTGTGAATGGAAATATCTTATAAGAAAGACGGAATAAATAATTATATGATTATAAGAAATCAGAAGGACGTGGAAAATGACTACAAACTTCAGATGTTGATTAATAATAAAATAGAAGGAATTTTAAGTATAAATATAAAGAAGATTAATAATGAAAACCAATTCTATTATGATATAACGTCAAAAAATTCCATGAGAAGTTTATTTGTAAAAAATAAAGTAGGAGCCAAAGATATTGAACAGTTTATAAACAGTATGGCGATAGTAGCAAAATCTATGAAGGAATATTTGCTTGATATTAACAATATAGTTTTTGATATGGACATGATTTACTGGGATTCAAAAAAGAAAGTATATAATTTTTGCTATTATCCATTTACTGAGCAGGGAATGAAAGAAGGTCTGAACGGACTTTTTTTAGAATTGTTAGAACTTTTAAATCATAATGATAGGGAAGCGGTTGTAATAGGTTATGGACTGCAACAGAAAATAATATCAGAGAATTTTACAATTACAGAGCTAAAAGAATATGTAGCTGAAAATATAAAAATGCCAGGAAATAATATTAATAAGTATTCATATGAAAAGGCTAAAAAATCCAATTATTATAATGAAAAGCAAAATGATGACTTGGAAGATTTGGATAATATTATAGAAGAAGATGCAGACGAATATTTTGATAGTACAGATTTTGAAAATGACAATATAAATAAAAGATTCAGCAATAAAAACGAAAAGGAAAGAAAACAAAAAGAGAAAAGGGCAAATAAGAAAAAAGAAAAAGAGAAAAATAGAAAAAAGAATAAAGAAATAAAGGAAAATATAAAGGATAGTGCAAAAAATAAGAATGGAAAAACAAACACAAAGAGTAAGAAATGGTGGCAATTCTGGAAGAGAAGTAAACCAAAGAAAAGAGAAGAACTTTTAGAAAATAATTTTATAAAATTAGAGGAGACGGATGGATTTGATGATATTGAAAAATTTGTAGCAAGTGAAATGCCTGTTAAAGAAAGGGATTCTATTGATGAAGAGGCTACGGTTCTTCTTACATCAAATGTTCATAGTACAGGTATTTTACTAAGGAGTACTGACATAGAAAATCCTGTAACAATAATTCCAAATGGATTTCCATGCATTATAGGTAAAAGTGGGAAAAGTTCAGACTATAAATTAGAAGAGCAGTTTATAAGCAGAGTTCATGCAAGAATATATGAAGAAATGGATGGATATTATATAGAAGACTTAAACTCATCTAATGGAACTTTTGTTAATGGCGAAAAATTAAAGCCACATACGCAGGTAATGTTTCAGTTAGGGGATATAATAATGTTAGCTGATATGGAATTTGTTGTGGAATAATAAAAGAAAAATGGTATAATGGTCTATATTATATGTTAAAAAGTCAGGAGAACCATAAGATGGAGGATAAGGTTGTACAACTAAAACAAATAATTGAAGAAAGTGATAATATTGTTTTCTTTGGAGGTGCAGGAGTTTCAACAGAAAGCGGTATTCCGGATTTTAGAAGTGTTGATGGACTTTATAACCAGAAATACAAATTCCCACCGGAAGAAATTATTAGTCATTCTTTCTATATGAAGAATAAAGAAGAGTTTTACAGATTTTATAAAGATCGTATGTTATATGAAGGTGCGCAGCCTAATGTCACACATAAGGCTCTTGCTAAATTAGAACAGATGGGTAAATTAAAAGCAATTGTAACTCAGAATATTGATGGATTGCATCAGATGGCAGGAAGCAAAGTTGTATATGAACTTCATGGCTCTGTAATGAGAAACTACTGCGAAAAGTGTGGAAAGTTTTATGACTTTGAATATGTAAAAAATTCAGAAGGTGTTCCACATTGCGAATGTGGTGGAGATATAAAGCCTGACGTAGTCTTATATGAAGAAGGACTTGACGAAGAAATCGTTGAGAAGGCTATTAAAGCAATAGAGGAAGCAGACGTTCTTATAATAGGAGGAACTTCCCTTATAGTATATCCTGCAGCAGGGCTTATTGATTATTACAAAGGGGACAAGCTTGTATTAATTAATAAGACAATGACAATAAGAGATTCAAGAGCAGATTTAGTTATTAATGACAGCTTAGGTAAAGTATTTAGCGAAATTATGGATATGTAGAACAAATAATTTAAGCCGGGTATATTTGTATAGAGATTAAAAGAAATAACATTTAAGTCTCAAATAGTTGGGAATACATTAAACCATACATAATTAATATAAACATAAGAAGAAAATGCGGTTGACAGTGATAAGCTTTTTATAAATAAAGGCCCCATCACAGTTAACCGCATTTTTTCGATGAATGTCGCAAAAGAATTTTTACATATATTTTTACAAAACCTAATTTGACAAATTGTGCTTTTTTCATGTGCTATATTCTACAAGAAATAAATGTAGAGGAGGGCTCATGATAGAGATGGTTTATAATGGAAAAGAATCCAAAGGACAAAGTGAAGTAAGGTTGCCAAAAAACATTCGCCAAATTGGTGACAATAATTTTAAAAAGAAAATATATGTAGAAGATTATGTAATGAGCAACTTAAAAAAGGAACCGGAAAATGAAGATAACATAAGATATGGTGTTCTTCTTGGTGAAACAAAAAAGGTAAAAGGTTATTCATACATATTTGTAAAAGGAATGGCAGAAGTAAACGACGTAATCGAAAACAGCATAATATTTAACGATGAAATTTGGACAAACATATATAAAGATATAAAAAGATACTTTGATGAATTCGATATTGTGGGCTGGTTCATATCTGTTCCGTACAGAGTAAAAGATGATATGTCAGGAATAAAGAAAATACATCTTGATAACTTCGCCGGAAATGATAAAGTCTGCTTTTTAAGTGATAGAACGGAAAATGAAGACGGATTTTTTGTGTATGAAAATGGAAATTTGAACAGACAAAGCGGCTATTACATATATTATGAAAAAAATGAGAAAATGAAAAAATATGTGAGGGAGAGGGAACAAAATAAAAATAGTATCAATGAAAATATTAAGGAAAATATAAAAAATAATAAAAAAACAGATGGTAAAATAATAAAGGAAAATGATGAACAATTAATAAAAGAAGAGGCAAATAAATATAATGGAGAAAATGAAAATCATAGCGTTGTAATGAATAAAGCTTCGTCTAAAAGTAAAAACCAAAAATCAGAAAACGATGAGGAGGCAAACACAAAGAGCGGGCAGACGATAGAAATGCCTGACATTTTAGGAAAAAAGAAAAAGGACATATATGCTAATAAGCAGGTTGATAACAAAACGGAAACACCTGAAAAATTAAATGGAAAAAATAAGCAGAAACGCATTGCAGAAAAAAACAGCAGAATTTCGGATTCGTTTCAGCTTAGAAAAGCTATAAGTGAAAGAAAAAAAGAAATTGAAAACCAACATAAAAATGGAAGTGAAAATTCAGGCAAAGTTAGCAAAGTAGCGGTTGGAATCAGTGGTTTGCTAATAATTGCTCTTTTACTGTCAACAATTGTTATGCTAAATAATTATGGTGAATTAAAAAATATAAAAACATCATTGGAAAATATAAATGACAACAAAAATTCTCAGGCAGTAAATCAGATAATAGATTCACTATCAACATCAGAAAGCACGGAGAATAACAACGAAACAAAATCTGATAGTAAGAAAGAAAAGAATGACAAAAAGAATACACAGCAAAAGCAATCTGAAAATGGGCAGAACGATGATTCTTCACAGACCAATCCAGATGATGGACAAAATTCATCACAACCTAAGACAGATGATATGCAGAATGATAATTTATCGCAGACGCAGCAATCTGAATCACAGGATAATAGCGGATTAACGCAGCAGAATAATTCATCAAACACACAATCCGATATACAGGATAATGCCCAATCACAACCAAATAATGATGGAACAGGAACGGAAACTGAACCACAAAACAAATCAACAAATGTACAGGCAGGCATATATGGAGGAGCAATTCATACAGTAACTCCCGGACAAACCTTATATGATATCAGTATGACATATTATGGAAATAGTGATATGGTTGACAGAATAAAGGCTTTTAACGGAATAGGAGACGATTACAAAATAATAGAAGGTCAGCAGATAAAATTGCCATAAAAAAATATATATTGTATAATCTGAATAAAATGTACATTGTGCATTGAAGTATAAAAGAATATAATTGAGGAAAACTGAAACGCAGATAAGGTACAGGAAGTAAGAAAAGTGAAGTTAGCAAAGAAAAGAAGAAAACTCAGAGTGATTAGACCTGATACAGTAATTGAGTCAGAAAAATCACGGGAAGATAAATCAAGAAATCTAAAAATAAAGGTAATAACAATAATTGGAATTGTATGCGCATTACTTTTAGCAATATATTTATTTTGTGTTTATCGCACATACAATAACTACAAAGTCAGAAAGACAATAAAGATAGAAACAGGAACAAACAGCCAGTATCAGGCGTTTGGCGAATTTGTAGTAAAATATAGTAACGATGGAATTTCGTACATCAATGGAACAGAAACCATTTGGAACGAAGCGTACGAAATGAAATCACCAATAGTAGACGTTTGTGGAGATTATTTAGCGATAGCGGATAAGAATAGTAATACTATTTACATTTTCAATAAAAAAGGAAAAGTCGGTGAAGTAAACACAAGTTATCCTATAATTAAAATTGAAGTGGCACAACAGGGTGTGGTTGCGGCACTTTTAGAAGAAGCAAGTGCAAATTATATTGAATTATATGATAAAGAAGGAAATCTTATCGTTTCACACAAATCATTGCTTAGTGAAAATGGATTCCCATTATCGTTTTCAAT
This sequence comes from Eubacterium sp. LMAG:50, assembly GCF_008680265.1. Taxonomy (NCBI): domain Bacteria; kingdom Bacillati; phylum Bacillota; class Clostridia; order Eubacteriales; family Eubacteriaceae; genus Eubacterium; species Eubacterium sp. LMAG:50. The sequence continues at coordinate 626,251 of NZ_NALP01000007.1, forward strand.
TTCAAATGATGGTGAGAAAATGATGACATCGTACTTATCAATTAAGGAAGGAAGTACTGAAAATCAGGTAATTTTCTATAACTTCTCAAATGTAGGTAAAGACGAAGTTGACAGAGTGGTAGGCACATTTAATCAATATGGAGAAACTATAGTACCTGCAGTATATTTTGTGTCAAATGAAGATGCGATAGCGATTGGTGATAATGTTCTTACTATATATAAGATGAAAGAAAAGCCAACAATTAGAAAAGAAATAAAATTTGATAAAGAAATACAAAAGGTATTTTATAATGAAAAATATGTAGGACTTATATTTGAAAACTCAAAAGGGGATACTCCATATAAAATGGAAGTGTATTCTTTGAGTGGAGAAAAAATCATGTCTAAGGAAATAGAGATGAATTTGGACCATGTTAAATTTGCAGGAAAAAACGTGCTAATGTATGACGACGTTACATGTGAATTGATATCCCTTAAAGGCGTGGTTAAATTTAAACACGTATTTACAAAACAGTTAGACGCGATAGTTCCTATGGAAAGTACAAATACATTTTTGCTTATGACAAAAAATAAGATAGAAGAAATCAGTCTTAAATAAACGAATACAGATAAAAATAAATGGAGGAAAAATGGAAACAATATTAACAGTTGCAGTAATAGTATTTATCGCACTTATGATATTTATTGGGCAACATAGAGGAATGATAAAGATGATATTTTCGTTGGCATCGATGTTAATAGTTTTAATTTTAGTTCAGATATTAACACCAATTACGAAAGATTTTATAGAAACAACTCCGGTGTATGATGCAATTTCAAAGCAGGTTACACAATATGTGGATGAAAAAATAGTAGATGTATCAGACAGCATTTCCCAGACCGGAGAAACAGCTCAGAAAAATACAATTAACAGTTTACCGTTGCCAAAAAGTGTAAAGGAATCGTTAATTAAGAATAATAATGCTGATGGCTACATAGAATTAGGTGTAGAAAATTTTAGCCAGTATGTAGCAGAATATTTGATAGATTCTGTGTTAAATGCATCTACATTTATTTTGCTATTTGTTGTTTTGACGCTGCTGGTTCAGCTGGTGGTTCATTTGCTTGATATAATATCAAAGCTTCCGGGAATAAATATGTTAAATAAAGGAGGCGGAGCTGTTATCGGACTTATAGAAGCAGTCTTTGTACTTTGGATTGCATGTATAATAATTACAGCATTTAGTGCAACAAGTTGGGGACAGCAGGCATGCGATGCAATTGGAAATAGCGTATTTTTAAGTCTGATATACGACAATAATGCAATTCAGATGTTTTTAAATAACCTCAATCTTCTTGCATAATATTTATGAAAATGAGAAGAATATCAGTAGATATTGCGGATAAATATTTATGGAAATGATAAAAATATCAGTAAGCGTCGTGAACAAATGAGAATAATATAGAAAATAAATATTAAAAATATTTAAAATAATACAAATATTTAAAATAATTGTTGACAAACACGATACTATTTGATAAATTAAAAAAGCTGTAAAAAGTGGATTGGAAAAATCCACTAAGGCTCCATGGTCAAGCGGTTAAGACACCGCCCTTTCACGGCGGTAACAGGGGTTCAAATCCCCTTGGAGTCATTCAAGAAATTATTCTTGACTGAAAAAAGAACAGTTGCTATAATGTAATAGTTCTATATTTTATGGCGACATAGCCAAGTGGTAAGGCATCGGTCTGCAACACCGCTATCACCAGTTCAAATCTGGTTGTCGCCTCTCTATTTAAAGAAATCTTAGCAATAAGATTTCTTTTTTTGTTATACACAATGAGCCAAATACTTTTAGCTTTTTGCTTGCAAAAAAAACTAAAAGTATTTGGCGAATGTTTAATCACCGAAAAGAAGCGAAGCGGATTTGAGGTGTTTAAACATGGCGAAGCCAAGTGTATAACAAAATACAAGACGAAGAAGCGAAGCGGATTTGAGGTGTTTAAACATGGCAAAGCCAAGTGTGTAATACAACTAACTGGTATTGTCAATTACATAAAAACTGACTATTTATCTAATACCATATATTGATAAAATTGTTTAAATAAGAATTATATTAAAAGAAAAAGGTCAGAAATAAAGCAAAGACGTTCATATATGCTTGATGGATTTACAGATTTCTGATTAAACAGGAGGAATATAATGAATAATTCAAATGAGAAAATAGTTAAGTTAGTTTTAGCTGCAATGTTTGCTGCACTTGGATGCGTAGCAACAATGATTATCAGAATCCCTACTATTGGAACATCAGGATATGTTAACATTGGTGATACAGTAGTTTTATTAGCAGCATGGGTATTAGGAACATTTTATGTAGGCAACAAAAAAGGCAAATTAGTAGATGAAAATCTTTTCTTTGCAGCAGCCGCAGCAGGATTAGGACCGGCACTTGCTGATTTAATTGCAGGATACACAACATATGTACCTGGAACATTTATTATTAAAGCACTTATGGGTATTGTAGCAGTTCTTTTATTTAAGATAATTGCAAAGGCAAATAAGCATTTGGCATTTGCAGTTAGTGCAGTAGTAGCTGAGTTAGTAATGGTATTCGGTTACTTCTTATATGAAAGCACACTTTTAGGATACGGAATGACAGCAGCAGCTTCAATTCCAAGTAATGGAGTTCAGGGAATTACATGCCTTGTATTAGGACTTGTATTAGTTGAAGTTTTAAACGCAAGCAATGCATTTAAGAGCGTATTAAAAGTTAACTAAATAACAAATTATTAAGCTAATAATAAATATAAAAGGAGTTGCTGTAATTTTAGTTGCGGTAACTCCTTGATTTTTTATATAATAAAGGAGTACAATCACTCGTAGAAAACAGGAGGCGATTTTTATGTACGAGGAAATTAGAAAACAGGCAGAAAATGTTGCCAATGAAATATGTGATGCAGGTAAATTAAAAAAAGGACAAATCTTAGTAGTAGGTTGTTCATCAAGTGAAGTTTGTGGAGATAAAATAGGAACAAACTCAAATCTTCAGGTAGCTGAAGCAGTTTTTGAAGGAATTTATAAGGTCACTCAGGAAAGAGGAATCTATCTTGCTGCACAGTGCTGTGAACATTTGAACAGGGCGATTATAGTAGAGCGTGAGGCTGTGCCAAATGCATATGAAGTAAATGTTGTACCGCAGCCAAAAGCAGGTGGCTCATTTGGAACTACAGCATATAACACATTTAAAGATCCTATAGCTATAGAAGAAATTCAGGCAAATGCAGGGATTGATATCGGTGGAACTTTAATAGGAATGCACATAAAGAAAGTGGCTGTACCTGTTAAAATGGAAAATAATATAATAGGTCAGGCAAGGGTAATTGCTGCACGAAGCAGAGCGAAATTTATCGGAGGAGGAAGAGCTCATTACAACGAAGATCTAATGTAAATGATAAGAATAGTTTATTGTAATAAAGAATAAATAAAATACAGGAATAATTTATTTACTGAAGGTTTATATATATGGAGGAATATTTAATGTTGAAAAATTATACTGAAAAAACATCGGTTGCAAAAACGATTATAGCACTAATAGTAGTAGCAATATTAGAATTTATTGCGTTCTACATTTTGTTACCGCCACTTAACATACATGATATAGGAAGCTGGATTTTTCAGGGATTCTTTGTACTATTGTTTTTGATTGCAACATTTTTTTGCAGTAAGGAAAATAATATTGAGCAGCTAAGTGTAACAATAGTATCAAAAATTGTAACGGCTGTTATCGCAATTGGCGTGGTTGTGGTAGTGATTGGCGGATTAACATCTTTAGAAATATTTAACGCTTCAAGATATTCAAGTCTTATCAAAGTGAAAGAATGCAAATTTGAAGATGAAATCGCCCAGACAGACACAGTCAATGATATTGCGCTTATGGATACAAAGAGTGCAAGAGTTGTCGGCGAAAGAGCAATTGGCTCATTATCAGACCTTGTAAGTCAGTATGTAATTAATCAGGATTACAACCAGATAGATTACAATGGCCAGCCAAAGAAAGTAGCAACGCTAGAGTATGCAGATTTTTTCAAATGGTTTAACAACAGAAAAAATGGTATACCGGGATATGTTTTGGTAGACCCTGTGGAATTTGAAGCAGAATATATAAAATTAGACAAACCAATTAAGTATACTTCTTCAGCACGATTTAATGATAAATTACAAAGAAAACTTAGATTTGAATATCCTACAGCAATTTTTGAAGGATATTATTTTGAATTAGATAATGATGGAAATCCATATTATATTTGCCCAACATTAACTGCAAAGATAGGCTTGTTTGGTGGTAAAGACGTAAAAGGCGTTGTCATATTTGACCCTTGCACAGGCAAAAGCAAATATTATGATGTAAAAAATGTGCCACAGTGGGTAGACAGAGTTTATGATGGTGATTTGGCAACGAGAAAATTCGACTGGTATGGAACTTTGTCAGACGGATTCATCAATAGCATAATAGGTCAGAAGGATTGTAAAATAACAACAGAGGATTATGGCTACAAGGTAATGGATGATGACGTATGGATTTACACAGGCGTAACTTCTGTTATTGACGATTCATCTAATATTGGATTTGTAATGATAAATGCAAGAACCGGAGAAACAAGATACTTCAAGGCAGCAGGTGCAGAAGAATTTTCAGCAATGGACGCAGCAGAAGGTCAGGTCCAGAATTTAGGATACAAGGCTTCATTCCCTGCAATCATAAATATAGGTGGCGAGCCAACATATTTCATGGTTTTGAAGGACAAGAGCAACCTCGTAAAACAGTATGCCCTTGTAAATGTAAAAAAATACAGCATTGTTGCGACTGGAACAACGCAAAGAGATACGCTTTCTTCTTATAATAAACTTATGAAGGAAAATAATTTAGGCAACAAGCAGGCAATCGATGACATGAACAATGATTTGCCAAATGTAAATATACAGGTTACTGATATTGAGTATATTACAACAGACGGTGAAACTTATGTATATATTTCTGATGAAAATAACAATGTATATAAAGAATTGTTTGCTGAAGATGAAAGCCTTATTTTCATCAAGCCGGGCGCACAGATAACAATTTATTATGAAGAAGATAAGAAAGATGGCAAGAAAAATGCGGACGAAAGTCAGAGCACTACAGATGGTGAAAGTCAGGAAAATGGCTTGGATAATGCAAAATATGACAGCCAGAATATAAAGACAATTGTTAAATGGAAAGCTCAGGGAGAATAAATATAACACATTCTAAAAATTTGAAATTCACGAATTTTAAGAATATAAGATTATATTCTAAGACTGTTTAACAAATTTAATAAATTAAAAAACAGGGAGGCGATTAAAATGGATTACAAATTAGGCGATAAAGTTGTATTGAAAAAAGGTCATCCTTGCGGAACAAACGAATGGGAAATAATTCGCGTTGGTGCTGACTTTAAAATAAAATGCCTGGGTTGCAATCATATAGTAATGCTGCCTAGAAAAACATTTGAGAAAAGTGTAAAAAAGTACTTGGGGAATGAGTAGGAAATTGGTTAAATAATGTAAATAAAAATAGTTATTCCAAAATGCGAACAATTCTACACAAGTAAAATTGTTCGCATTTTTTTGCACTTGCTATTTTATATGTTAGCAAATAAAATTATAGCGATAAAAATTGGGAGGATACAGTTATGAATTCTATTATTAAAGATTATTGTAAAAATAATGCCACAAATGTTTTGGATAATGATGAATATGAATTAGTTAATTTGTTGTTTAAAGAAAAAATATTTGTATTATGTAATGAGGACACTACTTTATTTAAAAATAGTGAGGATTTAAGTTTAACATTATATTTAAGTGAATCACTTGCTGAAAATAAAAGCTTAGATAATAACTTAAGTTATGTTGAAGTGTCTGATATTAATTGGTTGTATGGGCAGATATTAAAATTTAAAGATTTAAGTTTCATAAACTTTGATGACGGAGATTTTAGCGTAACTTTGGATGTTGGAACTTTTTTAAGTTGTTTAATATGTAGTAGTGTTTAAAAGTTTTTTAGTGAAAGTGAAACTATAACTATATGCTTGATTTGGGAGGTAATAAAAATGAAGATTTTAAGAAAATTTGTATTAGTATTGGTGGTAGCTCTAGGCATTGGATTGTGTTTTAATCCAGCAGAAAAAGTAAATGCTGCATCAGGTGTAGGAACTGTAAAAAACATAAAGAAATCAAAAGTTAAACATGTATGGAATAAAAAAGTAAATGGTAAGTTGTGTTCTGGAAATTACAGAACCATTTCATGGAAAAAAATAAAAGGTGCAAATGGCTACGTAGTTTATAGATATGATGATTTACTTAACGAATGGAACAAAGTTTTAACAACAAAAAATAATAGTTTCATTATTTCATCTTTATTGCAGGATGAGACTTTTACTATAAAGATTTGTGCATATAAAAAAGGTAACAAAGGCAAAGTTTATGGTGACTATTCTAAAGAGTTTAAATATAAGGAAAATACTTCTATTAGTTTAAGAAATAAGAAAAAGTTAATGACTAAGGGTTGTTATGCTGAAGGAAAAGACGGGTATTGTGAATATGCATCTAAGCAGGCATTTATTATTCAGAATCAGTATCGTGCCGAAAAAGGTATTGCTCCCCTTATTTGGTCTAATGAATTATACAATTTCGCAAAGATAAGAAGTAAAGATTTAACAAAATTATATGAACATACAAGACCTGACGGCCAAGGTTGTCAAGATTTTTTTGTTGATTATTTTAGTAAAGAAAGATGTAGGATATTTCAAGAAAACTTTAGATTGCAAACCAAATCTGCAGGTCACGAAAAAGTATGTAGTGCATCTAATTGTTATACGGAAAACGCTGGTTGTGGATATTATGGACCTGAAATGAAGATGAAAAGATGGAAGGCTAGCTTACCACACTATAGTAATTTATTAGATACAGATTTGGTGTCAGGGGCTATCTCCTGTTATCGTGATAATGAAGAAAAAGAATATTGGATAGGCTCATTTGCTGTTATTGACATAGATAGCATTAGATAAATTGATTATAGATACTTTTAAAATGAGTGTAATTAGTTGTTATTCTTTCTGGTAAAAGCAAGGATACTTCTAATAAAACTACATACAAATCTGCAAAAAGCAATGGCTCTACGTCAGTATCTAAAAACGCAGGCAGTAGTACAGGCTCTAGTACAATTACAAGTAATCAAGTTACATCCTCTACAGTTTATATAACTAATTCAGGTACTAAATATCATGAGGATGGTTGCAGATATTTGACAAGTAGTAAGATAAGCATTAGCCTGACAGATGCCAAAAACAGAGGGTATACGCCATGTAGTGTATGCCATTAAATAAAGTGCATTTTGTTGATGTAGGTCAGGGTGATGCAACTGTTATTCAGTATGGAAACAGTTATTCGCTGATTGATACCGGAACCGAGAGTAACTACCCTAAATTAAAATCATATTTAGATAAAATAGGTATATCAAAAATTTCGTCATTAGTACTAACTCACCCTGATGCCGACCACATAGGTGGTGCCGATTTGCTTATCAGAGATTATAATGTAAAAACTGTATATATGACATCGAAAACTTCTACAACAATGGAATATAAAGAAGTCCTAAATACAATAGATAATATTTTGTCTATAAATGACGGGTTACATTGATAACCCGACAAATACAATTATGTAAATGATGTTATGTAAATTAAAATCTAAGTAATTATCATAAAATAAGAAGATATTTCAGCAATGGAATGTCTTTTTATTTTTTTCAAAATAAAAAAGAATACTAATACAACCATGTAGTTAATAAAATATTAAGAAAATCATTTAAAAGAAATAGTTGACATTATAAATATATATTGTATATTTGTATTAAGCAACTAATACAAATATACAATATATTAATTTGCGTTATATAAGGAGATGAGAGAGATGCCTTGGAAATTTGAGAGTGACAGACCAATATATGCTCAAATATTAGAGCAGATTAAGGAACGCATAATTGTGGGAGAATATCCGCCTGGAAGCAGGCTTCCGTCAGTAAGGGAATTAGCTACAGAAGCAGCAGTTAATCCTAATACGATGCAGAGAGCGATGGCGGAACTTGAGAGAGAAGGATATGTAGTAACTAATAGAACGACTGGTAGAACAGTAACAGATAATGTGGGAGTAATTATGGAATCTAAGAAGAGTACAGCAATAGAATTAACACATAAATACATTGAGAAGATGGAACAATTGGGGTTTAGCAAAGAACAGATTGTGAAAATTATAGAGGAGGGAAAATAATGAGCATAATATTTGAATGTAAAGATTTGACTAAAAAATATGGAGCTTTTACTGCAGTAGAGAATCTTAATCTTTCTATTGAAAGAGGAAAGATAATTGGCCTTTTAGGACCTAATGGAAGTGGAAAGACAACACTTATAAAGATGTCTAACGGTTTACTTACACCGACTAAAGGTGAGATATTAATTGATGGAAAGAAAGTAGGAGTTGAAACAAAGAGCATAGTTTCATATCTACCTGAGAGAACATATTTGAATGATTGGATGAAAGTTAAAGAAATGGTAGGATTCTTTGACGATTTTTATGAAGACTTTGATGCTCAGTGTGCTTATAAGATGTTTGAAAGACTTAATATTAACATTAATGATAAGTTGAAAACCATGTCTAAGGGAACAAAGGAAAAGGTTCAGCTTATTTTGGTTATGAGTAGAAAGGCTCAATTATATTTCCTTGATGAACCGATTGGAGGTGTTGATCCGGCTGCGAGAGATTATATACTTAACACAATTATAACTAATTACAATCCGGAAGCTTCTGTTATTATTTCAACACATTTGATTTCAGATGTTGAGCAGATATTAGATGAGGTTGTCATGATTAAGAATGGACATTTAGTTATGCATAAGACAGTTGATGAGATAAGAGAAGAGGAAGGAAAGTCAGTAGATGAACTTTTCAGGGAGGTATTTAAATGTTAGGAAAATTATTAAAATATGAATATAAAGCAACTTCAAGATATTTTATAGGATTATATATAGTTTTGGCGTTGCTTACAATTGGTAATAAAATTATGCTCATAATTGAGGACACATCAGATGTACAGTTGAGAGTAGTTGATATATTGTTTGGAATCATAATGGCAAGTTATGTCATAGCTATTATAGCAATCGCAGTAGCAACTGTTGTATTAATGTTAAGAAGATTTTATTTTAATATGCTTAAAGATGAAGGATATTTAACATTTACACTTCCGGCTACAGTAGGACAGCACATTGCAAGTAAAATGATAGTTTGTATTACATGGGTTATAGCAACAGTAGTATTGACTGGAGTTTCGATTTTTGTAGTAACTTATAGTAAAGATATCGATTATGCAAGAGGTATATCTTATAGTGTGCAGAAATTAACTCAATTAGGTGCATGGGGATATGTTGCTGAAGGCATAATTGCAGCAATAGTGACAGTAATAGGTATGCCAATACTTATGTATGCATGCTTAAGCATCGGACAGCTTTATACTAAGCACAGAGTAGTTGGTGCAATATTAGCTTACATTGGATATTACATAATAAATCAAGTTGTATCATCAGTATTTTTGGTTATATGTATGCATAGTTTAGGTAATAGTTACGATATTAGTGCATTTGCAAATCAGATATTTATATTTGGTATAGTTTTATCAATTGTGGTTTCGATTGCAAGTTATATAGCAACTTATTACATATTAAGTAAAAAGTTGAATTTAGAATAAAATTTTCTTGCATTTGCTCTTGAATTATGATAAAATGTCAATTCGTGATATATATTAATTTTCCTTGCTTTCCTAAATGAAATAGGGAGGCCAGAGACCAAAAGGAGGTAAGAAAGCATGAACAAGTATGAATTAGTAGTTGTTGTTAGTGCAAAACTCGAAGAAGAAGAAAGAGCCGCTGAAATCGAAAAGGTAAGCAACCTTGTAACACGTTTTGGTGGAACAATTACTGACGTAGAAGAATGGGGTAAGAAGAAATTAGCTTACGAAATTCAGAAGATGTCAGAAGCTTATTATTACTTCATTCACTTCGACACTGATAACACAGATTGTCCTAACGAAATAGAAGATCAGATTCGTATTATGGAAAATGTTATCAGATATTTGTGCGTAAAGGTTGAGGCATAGGTTTTTGAAACATAAAGAGGTATAATATGAATAAAGTTATTCTTATGGGTAGATTAACCCGTGATCCTGACGTAAGATATTCACAGGGCGATAGCCCAATGGCAATTGCCAGATATACATTAGCAGTTGATCGTAGATTTAGAAGAGACAACGACCAGCAGACAGCAGATTTCATTTCTTGCGTAGCATTTGGAAGAAATGGAGAATTCGCTGAAAAGTACTTACATCAGGGAACTAAGATTGTAGCAGAAGGTCGTATTCAGACAGGAAGCTATACAAACAAAGATGGTAATAAAGTTTACACAACAGAAGTTGTAGTAGAAAATCAGGAATTTGCTGAAAGCAAAGCAAGTGCTTCTAATAATGAAGGTGGTTTCCAGCCACAGGCACAGTCAGCTCCAACAGCTCCAGCCGGAGATGGATTTATGAATATCCCTGATGGTGTTGAAGATGTAGGATTACCATTTAACTTTTAGAGATTAGACGATTAACATAAACATAGTTAATTAGTATTATAGGAGGTCAAAACTATGGCATTTAATAAGAGTGAAAGACCTGATTCTCCAATGAGAAGAAGAGGCGGTCGTAGAAGAAAAAAAGTTTGCGTATTTTGTGCTAGTGAAAACAACGTAATTGATTATAAAGACACAAACAAATTAAAGAGATATGTATCTGAAAGAGGAAAAATTCTTCCTAGAAGAATTACTGGAAACTGCGCTAAGCACCAGAGAGCTCTTACAGTAGCAATCAAGAGAGCAAGACACGTTGCTTTAATGCCTTACACAGTAGAATAAGGTTATATAAAAAGACTTTCCATGTGGAAAGTCTTTTTTTGTCTTATAAAGGTATTTATATAGATAAGGTTTTTTTTATTTCATATCTCCTTAAAAGTCGAAATAAGGCGAAATGTTACAAATTAATATGATAATTTTAATGGTATAATTTAAAAGTAACATGAATAAAATGAAAGAGTAGTGCGTAGAAAAATAAATAATTATAGTGACGCATGAAAAAAATCAGAGACTAAAAGGAGGAAATATGAGAAATTTTAAACAAGTGGCAGCCATGACTCTCGCAGGAGTTATGACGGTTTCTATGGCAGGAGTTCAGACTCCGGCTGCAACAAATACGACATTTAGTAAAGCAGTATCAATGATGGACGTAAGTAATGCTACAGGCAGTGGAAATGTGGGTATTGATATTGCGGGGGACGAAGTGTCGGAGAAAATCAATGAGATTTTGTATAGTGTATACCGTGAGGCTCACAGAAATGACGATGATACAAAAGGTGAGGATGGAAGAACGGCATATAGGGCAGCATGGGATGATCATTCACAAAAACTAGGATTGCTTGAAAGCTATGATGAAAAAGAAGATACATATAAGTACACCGACAGATTTACAATTAATGCTAAAATTTCAACAGAAATAGTAACTACAACTCAGTTTTCAGTTGAATTGGCAGGAAATATTGCAAACGGAAAAGAGATGAAACTCACAAAAATTGAATATAATAATGGAAATGTAAAAATTGATTTAGATTCATTTGTTAAATTCATGTCAGAATATTGTGGCATGACAACAAGCAAAGTGTGTGAAGCACTCGAAATTCCGGCGTTAAAATCAATTGAATTAGATTCTGTTGCAGAAATTAATAATATGTTAAAGGATAAATGTGGAAAATATTATCCTATTATCGGAGTGGAAGTTGTTGAACAGAAAGACATTGATAATAAATTATTTGAACAGGATGAATTAGGAAAAGTAATTGACTTAAAATATGGAGAGGAAGCAAAAGAAGCTAACTTTGCATTAACAGGTGAACAGGTTGTTAATACAGTAATGAATCTTGCAAAATTAGTGCTGAACACAGCAGATTCTGCATTTGCTAAATTTGAAACAACAAATGGAACGAAGACAACTTTTAAAGTTACAGATGAGCAGGCATCAGAATTTGTATTGGCTATTGCAGATGCCTTATCTTCAAATTCAAAAACTATAGTTGATTTGGTATTCGGTCAGTTAAAAGCTCTTCCGGGATTTGATGAAATATTAACAATGCCTGTAGAAGCAGAGAAATATATTTCAGACAATATGATTGAAAGCCTCAATAAATTTGCACAAGATATTAAAGATATAGCTATAACAGTTACAAAAACTGATGAAGATAATAACGAAATTAAATATAATCCTTTACAGGAAAAGTTAAAAGAAGAAGGAATTAAATTTGATGTAACGGTTAATTCTGATTTGACAGGTGAAAAAGGTTATAGAGATTATAAGGTTGATGGAAATTTTAATTATTCATGCCCGGCTGAAACTGATGGAGAAAGTGTAGAGGTGAAACCGGATACAGTTATAGCTGTTAAATTTGATTTTAACCTTAAAGAAAATGGTCAGCCGCCAGTTGAAAATCCAGCAAATAACGACGGAAAAAATAATGTGACTAATAACAATGCAAACAATACAACAAACAATGATTTGCAAAACACACTTATTATTGTAAAAGGTAAAAAGTATAAAGCTACATCAGCTGCAAATTCAAAGAATCCTACAGTAACATTTTTAGGAAATATAAATAAAAAGGCGAAGAATGTAAAAGTTCCTGCATCAATTAATTATAATAATGTTAACTATAAAGTTACAGCGATTGCACCAAACGCATTTAAAAACAACAAGAACATAAGAAGTGTTGTAGTTGGAAAAAATGTAAGAGTTATCGGAAAGAATTCTTTCAAAGGATGCAAAAATCTTAAAACTTTAGTTATTAAAGGTAAGAAATTGAAAAAAATTAAGAAAGGTGCATTTAAGAATGCTAATTCAAAAATTGTTATTAAATGCGCTAAAGGACAGGGAAAGAAATATAGAAAATTAGTAAGAGAAAGCCGTTAGGTAAATATAAATAATTAGTATAAAAGGCGTTGTACGAATTTAAATAATAGCTCCAGTCATGTTGGTAATAAAATATTTCCGACATGGTTGGAACTTTTTTATTGACTGGCTTAATTAAGTTTACCCAAATGCTAAAATTGTTATTTACTAATATGGTTGAAAATTTTTAAATTTGCACCAAATGCTAAACTTTGTTTTTTATTAATATGACTGAAATTTCTTCTCTTATTTGACCTAAACAATATTAGAAGAATGTTTTAATTTATATGACTTATTAAGAGGAAAATCTCCCTTATAAATTGATAAAAAAATAACAATGTATCCAACTAAAAATAAAAACGTTTCAATTTAAAGAGGATTGAACTGTTTTATAATTTGAAATGCCGATAAATAAAGGAAAGTAGCAAAAAAATTAATTAAAAGTCTATAATAAATAAAAACATTTTTATATTGCCGGAATATAGCAATTATAAATTCAGTATGTTATAGTTAAAAACAACAATAGTATGTGATTTCGGGAGGAATTGTAATGAGCACAAATATGTTTGGAGTGCCGGTAGAGGGATTTGCTCAGAAGAGTAAAGAGGCTGCCACAGAAGGTATTGTATTGTTAAAGAACGAAGGCGGAATGTTACCACTTACACAGGAAGATAAGATTTCAGTATTTGGTCGACCACAGATTGAATATTATAGAAGTGGTACAGGTTCAGGTGGTGCGGTTAATGTTGAATATGCTACTAACATCTTAGACGGATTTGAAAACAGCAATCTTAACATTGATGAAACATTAGTTGAAAAGTATAAGACTTGGTTAAAAGACCACCCATTTGATAATGGTGGTGGTGGATGGGCATGTGAACCATGGTTCCAGAAGGATATGCCTATCGATGAAGCATTTGCTAAGGAACAGGCAGCAAAGACTAACAAGGCGTTATACATTATAGGTAGAACTGCCGGAGAAGATAAGGATAACGCAATTTGGCAGGGAAGTTATATTTTAACAGATGAAGAAAAAGAAAATCTTAGAAATATAACAAAAGCATTTGATAATGTATGTATCGTTTTAAATGTGTCAAATATTATTGATTTGAGCTGGATTAATGACGAAGAATATAACGGAAGCATTAAGTCAGTAATTATTGTATGGCAAGGAGGTATGGAAGGTGGAACAGCAGTAGTTGATGTACTTTCAGGTGCTGAAACACCAAGTGGTAAGCTTGCAGATACAATAGCATACAGTATTGAGGATTATCCATCAACAAAGAATTTTGGTAATGAATTTAAGAATCTTTATGAAGAAGATATTTATATCGGATACAGATATTTTGAAACATTTGCACCGGACAAAGTTCAGTTTGAATTTGGTTATGGATTATCTTATACAACATTTGATATTGAAACACAGACTGTAAAAGAAAAGACAGATTCAATCGAATTGAATGTTAAGGTTACAAATACAGGTGACAAATTTGCAGGAAAAGAAGTTGTTCAGGTATATTATGAAGCACCTCAGGGTGAACTTGGAAAACCTGCAAGAGAACTTATTGCATTTGCAAAGACAAAGAAACTTGCACCGGGCGAAAGTCAGGAATTGACATTAGAATTTAAGATTTCAGATATGGCTTCTTACGATGATTCAGGTGTTACAGGACACAAATCATGCTATGTTTTAGAAGCAGGCGAATATAATATTTATGTTGGTAACAGCGTTAAGAATCTTACAAAGATTAATACATACAATGAAGAAGAACTTGTTGTAGTTGAAGAACTTCAGGAAGCAATGGCTCCTACAGAGGCTATAAATATTATGAAGCCTGGTAAGAAAAATGCTGACGGAACTTATGAAGTTACATATGTACCTGTTTCAACTCAGACAGTTGACATGGCTAAAAGAATTTCAGACAATCTTCCAATGGACATGCCAATAACAGGAGATATGGGAATTACACTTCAGGATGTTCGTGACGGTAAAGCAACATTAGAAAAATTTGTTGCTCAGTTGTCTATTGAAGAAATGGCTATAATCATTCGTGGTGAAGGAATGAGTAATCCACGAGTAACAAGAGGAACAGCATCAGCATTTGGTGGAATGAGTGATAGCTTATTTAACTACGGCATTCCGGCAGCATGTTGTGCAGATGGTCCTAGTGGTCTTCGCATGGAAGGAAAAGCAACACAGCTTCCAATTGGAACAGCTTTAAGTGCAACATGGAATACAGAACTTGTTAGAGAATTATATACAATGGAAGGTCAGGAATTATACAGAAATCAGGTTGATACTTTACTTGGACCTGGTGTAAATATTCGTCGTAATCCATTAAACGGAAGAAATTTTGAATATTTTTCAGAAGATCCTTTCCTTTCAGGAAAAATGTCAGTTGCTTCAACAGGCGGAATTAAAGATGGTGGCGCCTGGGGAACAATTAAGCATTTTGCATTAAATGGTCAGGAATCACACAGATTTAAGATTGATGCTGTATGTTCAGAAAGAGCAATCAGAGAAATCTATTTGAAGAGCTTTGAAATGGCTGTAAAGGAAAAAACAGTAATGTCCATTATGACATCATATAATCCGATCAACGGACATTGGGCAGCTTCAAATTATGACTTATGTACAACTATTCTTAGAAAAGAATGGGGATATAAAGGTTTTGTAATGACTGACTGGTGGGCAAAAATGAACGACGTTGTAACTGGAGGAAAAGAGTCAAATCAGGATACAAGAGACATGGTTCGCGCACAGAATGATGCTTACATGGTAGTAAACAACAATGGAGCAGAAATTAATTCAAATGGTGACAATACAGAGGCAGCAATAATCGAAGGAAGACTTACAGTTGGAGAACTTCAGAGAGCTTCAATGAACATCTTAAGATTTATACTTGTAGCACCTGTTATCGAAAGAGAATTAATAGATACAAATGTAGCTGAATACTTCGAATCAGCATCAGATGCAAAATATGAAGTTCAGAAACTTGCAAATGATGCTAAGATTAAATTTGAAGGAACAGATAATGCTACAGTTGAAATTGATGAAGATGCTGAGTACACAATAATTGTACATATTTCATCACCACTTCCAAATCTTTCACAGTGTACAGTAAATGTTCATGCAAATGACAAGGTTATGGTTGTTATTCAGACAAGTGGTACAGATGGAAAATGGATTACACAGAAACTTTGCAAAGTAAAATTAGACAAAGGTTTCTACAACTTAGAACTTGAACATGTAATGGCCGGAATGAATGTAGGCTATATTGAGTTCAAGAAGATTCCTAAGAAGAAAGCTAGATAATAACTTGGAATAATTGAATTTAATCGAATTAGAAATAAATTTGTTAAGTTAGAAATGAATTTACAATAGTTTGAATTTAATAAAAAATGGGATGTAAAAATTCCTTAATTAACAGAGGTGCATTGGCGAT
Source organism: Eubacterium sp. LMAG:50 (assembly GCF_008680265.1). Lineage (NCBI taxonomy): Bacteria > Bacillati > Bacillota > Clostridia > Eubacteriales > Eubacteriaceae > Eubacterium > Eubacterium sp. LMAG:50. The sequence goes on from NZ_NALP01000007.1 coordinate 642,773, forward strand.
TGCCAATGCACCTCTGTTTTTAATCTTAAGTCAATCCAAAAACACTTCCGTTATGGCATAAATCCAGCTGAAAAACAAGCAATCACTGCTTATAAATTACAAGCTTAAACATCTTTTCCATTGCGCTCATGGATTCGGCTAAACTGTATTTTTTTGTAAAATCAAGATATTCTAAACTTCTTTCATTACGTTCTTTTGGATGGTCGAGCCAATAATCTATCTTTTCAGCAAGGTCAGCAGCATCGTTATAATTAAACAAGTTTTTTTCATCTATTGCATAAGCAGGAGCGGCGGAATTAGGTGAATCGTTTATGATAGGAACAAGTCCGCATGTGGCCGCTTCGAGGCAGGCAATGCCCTCAGTTTCTTCGTTTGCAGCATGAACATATAAATCGCAAGTCGCAATAACTTCTAATAATTCAGGCCTTGAATATGTACGAATAATAGGTTGATTTATAAGTCCGCAGGCGTCACGCTCAATTGAAGATTTGTAATCTCCATCACCCGCAAAAATAAGTTGAATTCTGTTTTTATATTTACTCATGTTTACAGCGTTAATTAGTACTTTGTGATTTTTGTGTTTAGATAAACGTGCAATATATATAATTCTAAAATTGCTGTCTACAGGTCTGTGGCATGATACTTTTTTGCTAAAATCAGAACTAATTCCCGAGGAAATAATATAATGAGGAGTGTATCCGATATATTTTTCAAAATCTCTGCATAAAAACGCAGATGGAAAATGTATAGCCTGACAATATTTGTATACCTGTTCATAAAATTGTTTGTAAATTTTCTTTTTATATTTATCTTTGGAACCAATTCGAATAGGACGAATAAGCGAATCTGCCTGACATTGAAAAGTCGCCATTACAGGAATGTGGTGCTCCAAAGCGTATTTTGTAACATATTTTCCAAGAGAAAATGGCGTAATTATTAAAACCCCATCTGTTCCCAAAACAGCCTTCCTAATAACAGAACGCTTTGGCTTCGCAAATACAAGCCCCTGATTGGCAAAACGCTTTTCAATACTAGTTAAATGCTTTTTTTGAGGAACAATAAAACATGAATTTATATCAGACTTGTCTTTATCCGGACAAATAATATTTACAGAATGTCCGTGTCTTGTTAACCATTCAATTAAATTGTAGCAAAAAATTGTGGTACCATTGTTTTCCTCACCTAAGAAATCGCAAACCATTGCAATAATCATAAAAACCCTCCATAAAACTAAATACATAATAAAGGTTTAGTTTCGAATAAATTAGTCACAAATAAACCAAACGATGAAACTAAGTATTATAAAACAAGAGTTTACCTCACAAAATAAAAGGACAAACTCTCTATTTAGACACCCCTTTAGAAAGTAATATAAAACAAAAACTGCTAATTTACAATATAAGAAATTCGACGTGAATTAGAAATGTGTCTATTATGGTTAAAAACATCAATTATTAATGCAGACAAACGTCCGTCGGCATTGCATAAAAGGCTAAAAAAATGTATAATAAACTGAAATACATTCTGAGATTGATATGTATATTTAATGGCATTTAGGAGGACGATAATGATTACATTAAGTAAAGGTGGAGCTTACCTTTTAAACGGTAACGAAGTAATTGAAGTTGGGGACGATTCTGAAGAAATTTTAAAATCAAAATTAGGCCAGAATTATTTAACAAAAGAAGAAGCAGCTAAGAATACAATGGCATATAACATTTTAAACAGCCATAATACATCTGGAAACATGGAAAAACTCCAGATTAAATTTGATAAACTGACATCACATGATATTACATTCGTAGGAATTATCCAGACAGCAAGAGCTTCAGGATTAGAGAAATTCCCAATACCATATGTACTTACAAACTGTCACAACAGTTTATGTGCAGTAGGTGGAACTATTAATGAAGATGACCACATGTTTGGACTTACATGTGCAAAGAAATACGGTGGAGTTTATGTACCACCTCATCAGGCAGTAATTCATCAGTTTGCAAGAGAAATGCTTGCAGGCGGTGGAAAGATGATTTTAGGCTCAGATTCTCATACACGTTACGGTGCTTTGGGAACTATGGCAATGGGAGAAGGCGGACCTGAATTAGTCAAACAGTTATTATCTCAGACATATGACATTAACATGCCGGGTGTAATCGGTATCTATATGACAGGAGCACCTGCAAAGGGAGTTGGACCTCAGGACGTTGCTCTTGCAATTATTGGTGAAGTATTTGCTAATGGATATGTAAACAATAAAGTAATGGAATTTGTTGGACCTGGTGTAAGCAACTTAAGTGCTGATTTCAGAATTGGTGTTGATGTTATGACAACAGAAACAACATGTCTTTCATCTATTTGGAGAACAGATGAAAAGATTAAAGAATTCTACGACATTCACGGAAGAGTAGATGATTATAAAGAATTAAATCCTGGAGCAGTAACATATTACGATGGAATGGTATATGTTGAATTAGACAAGATTAAACCAATGATAGCTATGCCTTTCCACCCAAGTAATACATATACAATTGATGAGTTAAATGCTAACCTTGCAGACATTTTACACGATGTTGAACAGAAAGCATTAGTATCATTAGACGGACAGGTTGAATACTCATTACAGGATAAGATTAGAAATGGCAGATTCTATGTAGAACAGGGAATTATTGCAGGTTGTGCAGGTGGTGGATTTGAAAATATCTGTGCAGCAGCTGATATCTTAAAAGGCAATAACATTGGCTCAGATGAATTTACGTTAAGCGTATATCCTGCATCAATGCCTGTATATATGGAATTAATTAAAAATGGATGTGCAGCAGACATTATGGAAGCCGGCGGTGTAATGAAGACAGCATTCTGCGGACCATGTTTCGGAGCAGGAGATACACCTTCAAACAACGCATTTAGTATCAGACATTCAACAAGAAACTTCCCTAACAGAGAAGGTTCTAAGTTACAGAATGGACAGATTTCATCAGTTGCTCTTATGGATGCACGTTCAATTGCAGCAACAGCAGCTAATAAGGGATACCTTACAGCAGCAACAGATATGGATGTTGAATATAAAGGAAGAACATATCACTTTGACAGCTCAATTTACGCTAACAGAGTATTTGATTCACACGGAGTTGCAGACCCTGATACAGAAATTAAATTTGGACCTAATATTAAGGACTGGCCAAAAATGGAAGCTTTAACAGATAATTTATTGTTAAAGGTAGTTTCAGAAATTCATGACCCTGTAACAACAACAGATGAATTAATTCCTTCAGGAGAAACATCATCATATCGTTCAAATCCTCTTGGATTGGCAGAATTTACATTATCAAGAAAAGATCCTGAATATGTTAAGAATGCAAAGGATGTTCAGAAGGCAGAACAGATTCGTGTTTCAGGCAAATGCCCATGCGAACACTCAGATGAATTTGGAAAAGTATGGAATGGTTTAAAAGAAGCCTTCCCTGAAATGAATATAAACAAAGAAACAGTTGGAATAGGAAGTACAATATATGCAGTTAAGCCTGGAGATGGTTCAGCAAGAGAACAGGCAGCAAGCTGTCAGAAAGTATTAGGCGGATGGGCAAATATAGCACATGAATATGCAACAAAGAGATATCGTTCAAACCTTATCAACTGGGGAATGCTTCCATTTATCTATGAAGATATGGAATTACCATTTGCGAAAGGAGATTACATCTTTGTACCTGATATTGCAAATGCAATTAAGGAAAAGAAGTCTGACATCACAGCTTATGTAATGAACGGAACGGAAAAGAAAAAAATAACATTGAAGCTTGGAGAAATGACAGATGACGAAAGAGAAATAATCTTAAAAGGATGTTTAATCAATTATAACAGAGTATAAATAAGACGAACGGAGGGCCCATATGGAATATAAAAAAATAATAACAAAAGACGATTGTTATATGTTTGGACAAGGTACACATTATGAAATCTACAACAAACTAGGTGCTCATTTAATGGAGATAGACGGAGTAAAGGGCACGTATTTTGCAGTGTGGGCACCAAATGCTGTTAACGTCAGCGTAGTAGGTGAGTTTAACAATTGGATAGGATTTGACCACAATATGGAAATGGAAAATGACTCAGGAATTTGGGAGTTATTCATTCCGGGTGTGGGCGAAGGTGAAATGTATAAATACGTTATTTCAACGAAGAATGGTGACACCTTATACAAATCTGATCCGTATGGATTCTGGTCAGAAAAGAGACCTGGAAATGCATCTAAAGTAGCTAATATTGAAGACTATACATGGAAAGATAAAAAATGGCATGAGAAAAAGGAAAACCACTACGAAGAACCGATGTCAATATATGAAGTACATATGGGTTCATGGAAAAAAGACTTTGTAGATGAAAACGACGAAGACGGATTCTATGATTACAAGAGATTAGCAAAAGAACTTGTAGCATATGTAAAAGATATGGGTTATACACACGTAGAATTAATGGGCGTATTGGAACACCCGTTTGATGGCTCATGGGGATATCAGGTTGTAGGATATTATGCTCCAACAGCCAGATACGGTAAGCCTGTAGAATTTATGCATTTAGTTGATGAATTCCATAAGGCAGGAATTGGTGTTATACTCGACTGGGTACCGGCACATTTTCCAAAAGATGCACATGGTCTTGCAATGTTTGACGGCACTCCATTATATGAATATGCGGACACAAGAAAAGGAGAACACCCTGATTGGGGAACAAAGATATTTGATTACTCAAAGACAGAAGTAGTTAACTTCTTAATTGCAAATGCATTATTCTGGGTGGAAAAATATCATGTTGATGGCCTTAGAGTAGATGCAGTAGCATCAATGTTATATTTAGACTATGGACGACAGGACGGTCAATGGGTTCCAAATAAATACGGCGATAATAAGAACTTAGAGGCAATAGAATTCTTTAAGCACTTAAGCAGTATTATGAAACAGAGAAATCCACAGGCATATATAATTGCAGAAGAATCGACAGCATGGCCAAAGGTAACTGCGGACCCTAAAGACGGTGGACTTGGATTCTCTTATAAATGGAACATGGGATGGATGCATGATTTCCTTGAATATGTAAAATTAGACCCATATTTCAAGAAATTTAACCACAATAAAATGACATTTGGATTAACATATGCATTTAGTGAAAACTTCATATTAGTGTTATCACATGATGAAGTAGTTCATCTTAAATGTTCAATGTTAAACAAGATGCCTGGATATCCTGCAGATAAGTTTAAGAACTTAAAGACAGCATATACATTTATGTTTGGACATCCGGGTAGAAAATTATTGTTTATGGGACAGGATTTCGGACAACTTCAGGAATGGTCAGAAGCAAGAAGTCTTGACTGGTATTTACTGGAAGAACCTGAACATAAAGATTTACATGAATATGTTAAAAAACTATTACATTTATACAAAAAATATCCTGCAATGTATACTGAAACAAAAGGATACGATGCATTTGAATGGATAAACTGTAATGATAATGATAGAAGTATCTTTAGTTTTATAAGAAAGACAGGAGAAGAAAATTATAAGAATGCAATAGGATTTGTAACAAACTTTACTCCTATAGCAAGAGAAGATTACAGAGTGGGAGTTCCTAAAGCAGGCACCTACAAACGACTTCTCACAACAGAAGCAGGAGAAACAAAGGAAGTAAAATATAAAGCTAAAAAAGGTGAATGTGACGGAATGCCATATAGTTTGGACATGCCATTACATCCATTTGAATCAGTTATATTTGAATTCCCAAAAGTAGCAGCTGCAAGAAAAAGCCATGCAAAAAGCACTAAGGGTAAAAAAGCTGTAAATAAAAAATAAATGGGCGAAGTGCCTTATGAATACGAAACAGGCGGGGAGAAATAGCTTCCCGTCTGAAGTCGTATTTAAGCAAATAAAATTTCGGCATATTGGAATGGGAAAGTGAGACATAAAATGAAAAAAAGATATGTTGTAGCAATTGTAATTGTTATATTACTGGTTACACTTGCTGTTTTTGGTATTACAAGAGGTAAAGTATTTGATAAATCATCGGATACAAAGAATAATCATACTACAAATGAACACGAATTGCTTCCTGAAGTAGATGCATATTATGGCTCAGAAAAGATAGCATCAATATTAGGATATAAAACAGAAGTAGGAAGTAACTATATAAGAGACAACATTGTTCCGGTGGAAAGTAGTCGTGTGATACCTGTAAAAATAATAAATAATGGCAGAACAATTGTCGGAATGAAGTATGAAGTGCGAAGCACGGAAGATTCCCGATTAATAGACAATGGGGAAGCAAAACAGACAGAAAATACAGAAAAGACTACATTGTATGAAATAAATGCCAGTGCTATTTTACAGTCGGGACAGGAATATCAGCTTGTTTTAACATTGGAAACAAATAATAATGAAAATATATACTACTATACAAGAGTCATGGTAATGAATGACAGTTTTGTAGATGGACAGATTGCGTTTGCAAAGCAGTTTAGCAGTAGCACATTAGGACAGGATACAGAATTAAATATTGCGACATATTTAGAGCCTGATGAAGATTTGAAAAATGATGATTTGGGATATACGACATTATCTTCAAGTTATAAAATGTTGCAGTGGAGTGAAATGAAACCTGAACTTCAGGGAAAGATAAATGTTTCAGCAAAAGAGTTTTGCATCAAAGACAGCGGAGAAGCAGGAACATATACACTAGAATATCAAGTGAAAGCAAGCAATGCAGAAGGTGTTGAAGAAACATATAACGTATCAGAAACAATAGTTGTATGGACTTTTTCAGGACAAAATTATGTATTGAATTATAATAGAGAAATAAATCAGGTATGGGAAGCAAATGACAACAATGTTGGAAAAGCTTTTATAGATTTAGGAATCCAGAATCAGAAAACAATAGACGTTGCTGAAAGTGAAAATGGACAGTACATTGGATTTGAAATTAATGGCGATGTTTATACAATGGATTTAACATCAAATGGAATGAAAAAATTATTTGCACTTGATGCCAAAAGTGTGTCAGAAAACAGAATGACAAAGGCAAAAATGATTCAGACAGATGATAAAGGCAATGCCAATTTCCTGGTTTATGGATACAGTCCAAGTAATGAACATTTAGGAGAAAATGGTATTTCAGTATTTCATTATGATAAAGAAAGTAATGAAAGTAAAGAATTGTTGTTTATTCCATTTAGCCAGCCTGCAGAGATGATTGACAAACAGATTCACAAATTATGTTATGTAAACGATGGAACAATTTATTTCATGTTAGATAACAGTTTATATTATGTTAATATAGGAACAAAGGAAAGTGGCAAAATTGTTGAAAATATGCCTGACGGTTCTTATGCGATAAATCAGTCAAAAACAGCAATTGCTTATAATACCGATTTGACAACAATGAATAGTGATAGTATTACGGTAATAGATTTGACGACAGGTAAGGAGAAAAAACTTACAGGAGAAAATGGCGAAAAGCTGTCAGCGTGTGGATATACAGGAAACAATCTTATCTATGGTATAACAAAACCTGAGAATGTTTCGGACAGTATGCGTATAGATACTTTAAAAATTATAGACAAAGATTATAACGAAATAACTTCATATTCTTCTGACAATACAGTTATTACAGGTGTTGAAATAACAGACACTATTATTAACATGAAGAGAGAAAAGAAGGGCAAAGCTATTTCTGATGATCAACTTATAGATAATACTGAAAAATTAGAAACAAAGACAAAATCAAGTTATTTTGCGGATACATTAAAGCTTAAAGAACTTGCAATTTCATTTGTAAACCAGTTAAGTGGAAAGAATGAATTAAAAGTAGAGGAAGCTTCCATTAAATACAAAAAATCAACAGAAGTAAATACAATAATAAAGCCTGCAGCACAGGACCAATATTTTGTATATGCGGGTGGAAATTTATTTGGAATATATTATAATCAAAATGAGGCAGAAACAGTAGCGAAGACAAATAAAGGCCTTGTTACAGATTATAATGGACAAAAAATTTGGACGTTTGAAGAAAATTATGAATAAAAGGAGAATCATTCAACATGCGGTTCATACACACAGCCGACATTCATCTAGGGGCAACGCCGGAAAGTAAAATGGATTGGGCAGTCCACAGGGGAGATGAAATGTGGGGAACATTTGAAAGATTAATAAAAAAAGTTAAGGAAGATGAAATAGAATTACTTATAATTGCAGGAGATTTATTCCATAGACAGCCATTGTTAAGGGAATTGAAGGAGGTAGACTACCTGTTTTCAACGATTCCGGATACAAAGGTTGTGTTGTGTGCAGGAAATCATGATGCAATAAAAAAAGGTTCGTTTTATAGAAATTTTGAATGGAATAAGAATGTTTATTTTCTTGATAGCAAAACAGTAGATTGTGTGCCTATAGATGATTTGGGCGTTGATGTGTATGGATTAAGTTATTATAAAAATGAGATAACAGAACCGCTGTATGATGATATACAAATAAAAAATCCATATAGGATTAACATTCTTGTAGCTCACGGTGGTGATGATAAGCATATTCCTATTAATAAAAGAAAGATAATGCTTGAGGGATTTGACTATGTGGCATTTGGACACATTCACATTCCGGATTTGGATGAAGCTAACAGAATGGCATATTCAGGTTCCCTTGAACCTATTGATGTAAATGAAATAGGCCCTAGAGGATTTATATATGGAGAAGTAACTAAGCAGAATTTGAATATAAGATTCCAGTCTTTTTCTAAGAGAGAATATAAACATGCGGAAATGACGGTAACTACAAATGCTACAAATATGGAACTGCGACACACTCTTATGGAATTTATAGAAAAAGAAGGTAGAGATAATATATATAAAGTAACAATAGTAGGTTATAGAAATCCTGATTTTGATATTGACTTAGAAGGTCTGGCTCAGGTAGGAAATGTAGTATCCGTAACGGACCGAACAGAGCCTGACTATGATTTTGAAGAATTATATGAAAGAAATAAAGATAATCTGTTAGGAATGTTTATTAAAAAATATATCGACCAGGATGTTCTCTCTCCAATACAGCAGAAGACCTTATACTATGGGGTTAAGGCGTTACTTGAGGCTATGGAGGACAAACAATGATAATAAAAGATATTCGATTGATTAATTTTGGCAAATTTCATGATACGGAAATTCATTTCGAAAGAGGATTAAACATTGTTTATGGTGAAAATGAAGCCGGAAAAACAACAATACACACATTCATAAGAGGAATGCTTTTTGGTATAGATAAACAGCGTGGAAAAGCCAGCGGAAAAGATACATATACCAAATATGAACCATGGATTAATCCTGAAGTATATCGTGGAATGATGCGAGTTGAAAACGATGGTAAGGACTATCGTTTTGAAAGAAATTTTAATAAAAATGAAAAATCATTTCGTGTCATAGATGAGGACCTTGGAAGAGAACTTGATGACAACGAAATAAAGCAGTTGTTTAGAGGCTTAGATGAAAGTTGTTATTATAACACAATTAGCATAAGCCAGATTGGAAGTGCAACTGATAAAGAATTAGAAAATATATTAAAGAACTACGCAGCAAATCTAGGTTCAACAAAGTCTATGGAAATTGATATGAAACAGGCTTTGACAAGTCTTGATGCTGAGCGTAAAGAAATAATAAGCGAAAATAAAGTAGGTTCTAAAGAATCAGTAATTCGTGATATGGAAGAAACCGCAGAAGAAATAGAGATGTCTAAAAGAGAGCAGGATACAATAATTTCTGAAATTGATTTAGACAGGAGTAAAGAAGCGGAGTTACTGGCAAAGAAGCAGGATTTGGCAGGAAAGGATGCTGTCAGATTAGAAGAAATGACAAAATACAGTGCCAGAAAAGAAAATCTTTACAATGAAATAATGCAGCTTAACCATGAAATTGATAAGGCTTCAAGAACTTTGACAGAGATAACGGCTCAAAAGGGAGAAATGGAAAAGCAGTTAGAGTCAAAAGGAATTCCAACAAGGGAAGTAATGGAACGAGTAAGCAACGCCTTAAATAAGGCGACAAATATACCAATTGTGTTCGCCCTTATAACAGTTGTATGCCTTGGATGTTCAATAGGTATGTTTATGGCAAATCCTGAATTACTTGATTTTTCAAGCAAAGGCATTTTAAAAATTGGAATACCGGCAGGATTAGCATTAGCATTTTTAATAGCAACAATTGTTAAGTTTTTTATGAATGTAAAGAGCAAAGAAAGACTTGCTGAAAATTTAAAAGAAACTAAACTTATCATGGATAAGTTAGATGCATTAAATAATGAAAAAACATATACAGAGCGTCAACTTGATAACAGAAGAGCTAATTTAAGTGTAGCTAAAGAATCTTTAAAAAATCTTGAAGAATCAGAATTATCAAGCGATGATTATAGTGAAGAGATAAAAGAACTTGATGAAGAATATGCAGCGCTTAAGGAAAAAATTGGAAAAGAGCAAGGGGTATTAGAGCAGAAGCAGGAACAGGATATTGAATTAGAAAAGCATATAGAGAATTTAAAAGCAAAACTTCAATCAATTAAAAATGCAGAGATTGAAATAAGAGCATTAGAGAATGCTAAAAGAGAAATTGAAGAAATAGCTTATGAAGTTAGAAACAGTTTTGGAAGACGACTTAACGAAAAGGCTTCTTACTATATGTCAAAGATTACAAATGGAAAATACAACAATATTGTTATAGATGATAACTTAAATGTTTCAGTTAATGGTAGAAATGCTTTAATATCATCTTTTAAATTAAGTAAGGGAACTGTTGAACAAATTTACATGGCTTTAAGGCTTGCAGCAGCAGATATAATATTTGAAAACGATACAAAACCTATTTTGCTTGACGATACTTTTGCAATGTACGATAATAAACGAATGGGAAACACAATGAAGTTTATGGCAGAAAATCTTGACCAGGTAATAGTGTTCTCATGTCATACAAGAGAAAAGGTTATGGCGGACAAGCTTGGACTTGATTATCACTTGAAGAAATTAGATTGATTAGTAGATGCTACATGCTAATCAATTTAAATAATAAATAATGAGATTGGTAATGTAATAAATTTGTGGGGATTGGGTTTACAAAAACAGGAAATAAAATTGAACAGGTTAAATAGGAGGAACAGACTATGACCACAAAAGAATGCTACGAAAAGATGGGCTCAAACTATGAAAAAGTCCTAGGAAGATTAGGCAGTGAAATGATAATCAAAAAATTTGCAATTAAGTTTTTAGACGATTCAAGTTTCCAGAACTTAAAAGATGCATTAGCAGGCAAAAATTTGGATGATTCATTTAGGGCAGCACACACATTAAAGGGTGTATGTGTTAATCTTGGATTTGACAAGTTATATGAAGCAAGCTCAAAGATTACTGAACAGTTAAGAGCAGGAAAGCTTGAAGGCTGTGATGAAATGTTTAAAGATGTAGAAAAAGAGTACGAAATGACAATAAGCGTACTTAAAGAATTCGCAGAACAGAACTAGAGTTAACTGCAACAGATTTGTAATTGACTATAGCTAACTGCAACAGAAAGAACTGGAATTGACTATAATTAATTCCGACAGAATTATAATTAATTAAAACAAAACGGCTAGAACAGAGCGATTTGTACAAGAGATAAAGAATAAATACATAACAATTTAATGCATAAAAAAATAATACATAAAAAATTAATACATAAAAATAAAACCTTCAAGAGATATGAGATGATATATCCAAAAAGTTTGTCCTTTGGAATTTACTTAATATAATCTTTTGAAGGTTTTTTGTATTAAAAAAACTGTTGCATTTGCAACTATGGTTGTAAACACAACAGTTTAATATTATAGTAAATTAATTCAATTATTTATTATTATATTCATTAATCTTTTTAGTAATCTTATCAATTGGGTTTAAGATGTCACTAATTGATGCGTCATGGTTTAATCTGTCAATGAATAAAGCTGTAAATTTGCTTATATCAACATTGATGTACCATTCTTTTTCAAGAAGCTCTGGAGTCTGGTAAATACTGTTTGTAGTCATAACTCTGTAAATTAATCCCTGTTCATAAGCTTCATCGAATCTCTCTAAACCATTTGTAAATAAACCAAATGTAGAAGCAACAAATACTCTGTTTGCTTTTCTCTTCTTAAGCTGTTTAGCTACGTCTAACATACTATCACCGGAAGAAATCATATCATCAATAATTAAAACATCTTTACCTTCAACGGAATCCCCTAAATATTCATGTGCAACAATTGGATTACGTCCATCTACAACCTTTGTATAATCACGACGTTTGTAGAACATACCCATGTTAACACCTAAAACGTTTGCATAGTATACAACTCTTCCCATAGCACCTTCATCAGGGCTGATCATCATTAAATGGTCAGAATCAAGTTTAATATCAGGAACATTTCTTAAAAGGTTTTTAATGAACTGATATGTTGGCATAACTGATTCAAATCCACTAATAGGAATTGCATTATTAACTCGAGGGTCATGAGCGTCAAATGTAATAATATTATCAACACCCATATTTACTAATTCCTGAAGCATTACAGCGCAGTCCATAGATTCTCTAGATGAACGTCTATGCTGTCTGCTTTCATATAAGAAAGGCATGATAACTGTAATTTTACGTGCTTTACCACTTGCAGCAGCGATAACTCTCTTGATATCAGCATAATGATCATCTGGAGACATATGATTCTTTTGACCGCATACTGTGTATTCGATACTGTGGTTAGTAACATCATCAATGATGTAAAGGTCACAACCACGTACAGTATCTTTTAAAGCGCATTTTGCTTCGCCTGTACCAAATCTAGGAACGCTTACGTTTAGAAGATAAGAATCCTTAACATATCCTTTGAAGGTAATAGGTGATTCTTTAGCTTCAAGTCTTTCGCTTCTCCATCCGGAAATATAAGCATCAACTTTATCTCCGAGAGCTTTACTTCCAGGTAAAGCAACAATTGCAAGCGGACCTACAGGGATAGATTCGATAAATTTTTTGTTAGACATTTTTAGATTTCCTCCGTGTGTTAATTGTTAAATTTACTTTTTATTCTTATATCATCGCCAAAAATCTTCATAACAGTATAATTGCCAACTGCACGTGAAAAAATACGCTCAGTATAGTTTTGCTTCAATTCATCTACTGAAAGATTTGAAGAAATAATAGTAGATTTTTGACGTATAAGGCGTTCATTAAGGCAATTGAAAAGTGATGAGGCAGTAAATGAATTAGCCATTTCCGTGCCAAGGTCATCAATAATCAATAAATCACAGCTTAGAAGTTCTCTCATACTAATATGTTTATTTCCCGTAGATTTGTGGCTGTTAAATGATAAATCAGCCAACAGGTCAAATAATTGAACTGCAGATAAATAAATAACAGAGTAAGCCTGTTCTATAAGTTCTTTAGCAATGCAGTTAACTAGAAAAGTCTTGCCAACACCTGCATTCCCATAAATCAAAAGACTTTCATGACTGTCTTTAAAATTCTTAATAAAATACCTGCAATGGTCAACAACATCCTCAATATTTTCAAGAGGAGTTTTTCCCGTAATAGAATCTACTTCGCCACTATTGTAATAGTCAAAGTTAAAATTGTCAAAGTTTTCTCGCATAAGAATCTCTTTTAAGTTAGATTGTGAGTATAATTCCTCAACAACAGCCTTAGTAAAGCAGTGGCATGGTTCACCATTTATAAAACCTGTATCTTTACAGTCAGGGCATGTAAAGATCTCATCCAGATAATCACATGGAAAACCGGCGGCAAGTAAAGCAGCCTTCTTATCATCTTTTAATAAGACTAATTCCCTTTTTAGTGAATCAACTGCTGAAGAATCCCCGGCTAAAGCTTTCCTTCCGGCTGAAATGGCCAAAGAACTAATCTGGTGGCTTATTTCTTCAACTTCAGGGGCTTTTTCATAAACCTTGGCAATTCTCTCTTCTAATTCAATTTTATTGTTTAAACGGCGCATATTATACATATTGCTAATAACGTCGTATTGTTCTCTTTTTAAACCCATAATTTAAAACCTATTTTCTATTTGTAGATGAAAGTAACATTTTTTCTAACTCAATAGAATCGTATGTACGCTCGTCCATGTTTTTAAACTTCTTAAGACTTGCTGAGCATGATTTGTTAGAAGCCTTAGAAGTCTGAAGAGATGAAAACTTCTCAGAAACTTCTTTAGCATGTTCTTCATCTAACTGTTCAACTTGTGATAACTCTGTAATACCGTTATTATACCATCCTTTAAGGATTGTGTCAGCATAAGGAAAACTTGCTGTATGGGTATGTTCTATTGTACGGTTGCAAGCTTCAACAATAATATCTTCTGAAAAATTATAAGTTTCTGTCCATTTAGAAATGTAATTAACATCCTTCTTTGCTGCGTTTTGGTCAGTTAATCCAAATATTTTAAATACACTCTTATAAATTGATTTCCTGATTTTTGTATCAAATTTAATATCATCAATAGTTGTAATTCCACGTTTATAATAGTTGACAGCTGACTTCTCGATAGAGCCTAAAGTATTATTTCCTGATGAAATGCACATCTCCATAAGATATTCGATAAAATCAGAAGATAAATTTAAACCATCAATCATATATAAAATAGAATTAACATCATTACTGTTTAATGTCTTACCAAGATAAGTTTGGGCAAGAAATGTTAACTGCTGAACCCTTGGATCCTTGCTGAATGCGGAAATTTCTTTAGAAGTATATTTGTGCTTGGCAGGAATTGCATTTGCAGGTGCAATACTTTCGATTAATGCAGGCTCAGAATTAACGTCTTCATAATTGCCATAAAAAGTATCGCCAACAGCTCTTGCTGAAACCTGGCTTCCTGAAGAGTTTAATATTGATTTAACATAAAATTTATTAGTTGTATATGCTTCCATGCGAATTCCGTTAACATGCATGTCCTCATCTCTTGAAAGAGAAATAAGACCGAGGCGTTCCCAGTAAGATAACCCACGTTCAACATCACTTTCAGTAAAACATAAAAGATCAGCCAAAGCATCTGTTGTTATTTCAGTAGAATGTCCGGAAACTAATCTTAAAAGATATAAATATATTTTAACAAATTCGCCATTGGCATTTGGCATATATTCATCAATAAAAAGATTAGATACTGATGTTAAATCTGTAAAATTCCCTCTATCTATAACTAACTTACCCATGATAAAAACCTCTCAAATTCTCAAAATGTTATGTAAACCAATTTCTTGAGAAAGCAAAAAAATAATAAAGGTCAAAATCCTTTTTCTCTCTCAAGCAAGACAAAGTATAGCACAATAAATTTTATTTGAAAAGGGTTAAAAAACACTGAAACGCCCATTTTTAAAGGGGTTCAGGCAAATGTTAATAATGTTAATAATGTGAATAACTTTCGAAAATAATTTGTCGAAAATTGTAAAAAGGCTTTAAATAGGGCATTTATCAGGTTTAAAAATACAAAATGTTATGTAAACTAAAAATCCGTAAAAATGTTGATAACTTTTTACCACATTTTTACGGATAGTGTTAATAACTCTATTTACCTAGCAGCTTTTCGCCGATTTTATAGACATCTCCGGCACCCATAGTTATTAATAAGTCATTATCATTACAATTTTCTAATAAAAAATTTTCAATTTCATCGAAAGTTGGAAAATAATGTACTTCAGTACCTAATTTTTCTATTTCATCAGCCAAATTTTTAGAACTAATTCCTAAAGTGTTCTTTTCTCTTGCTGCATAAATATCTGCAAGAACAACAGCGTCAGCCTCTGATAATGCTTTTGCAAACTCAGGAAGTAGAGCCTTAGTTCTTGTATATGTATGAGGCTGGAATACAACCCATAACTTTTTATGAGGATAATGTTCAGCAGTCTTAAGCGTTGCAGTAATTTCATCAGGATGATGAGCATAATCATCAATAATAGTTATATCACCAAGTTTGCCCTTTAATTGGAAACGTCTGTCAGTTCCGCCATAAGCTTCAAGACCATTAAGAATATCTTCTTTATCAATATTTAAAAAGTGAGCAGTTGCAATTGCTGCAAGAGAGTTATAAATGTTGTGCATACCTGTTACCTTTAAAGTAACTCTGTGCTTAAATTCTCCTTCAACATACAAATCATAGCTTCCATGAGCAAATTCATCAAATGTAATATTTTTTGCAGTGTACATACTGCCTGATTCTTCAGAACCTACAGTAATAACTTTGCAGTCTAAGTCTTTTGTAAAATATTCGAGATTGTCGATGTCTCCGTTGATAATTAAAGCTCCGTTAGCAGGAAGCAACTCTGCGTATCTTCTAAAACTATGACGAATATCATCTAAATCTTTAAAGAAGTCAAGATGATCTGCGGCAACATTTAAAATAATGCCTACAGTTGGTGCAAATGATAAGAAGCTATTTGTGTATTCGCAGGCTTCAGTAATCATTGTTCCTGAGTGACCAACTCTGGTGTTACCTTTGATTGCAGGCATAATTCCACCGACTAAAATAGTAGGGTCAGTATTTGCCTGAAGTAAAATCTGTGAAATCATTGAAGTTGTAGTGGTTTTTCCGTGAGTTCCTGAAACACCAATTGCAACATCGTAATTTTTCATCATTTGTCCTAAAAACTCTGCACGTGTTAATGTTGGAATCCCATATTCTCTTGCAGTTACTAATTCAGGATTATCATTTTTTACCGCAGCTGTATAAATAAGTACATCAGTGTCAGGTGAAACATTTTCGTTACGCTGACCGTAGAAAATCTTTGCACCTAATGATTCAAGATGTGCTGTAATCTGTGAATTTTGATTGTCAGAACCTGTAACAGTGAAATGTCTTGATAACATAATTTCTGCTAAAGCACTCATGCTGATTCCACCAATTCCCGTAAAATGTAATTTACATGGTTCGTTAAAATTTAAAATATACATTTGTGATACCTCTTTTAATAAGTAATAAATTTTGGTTACTTTATATTAAGTAGTAACAAAATAAAAGTTTTCAATATTATAAGAAAGTAATTATTTTTCACTTTATTTTTTACTGAAAAAACGCCATATTTACTGAAAAATAAAGGTTAAACTCTCCTATTTGCTTTATAAGTATACTCTTAAAAAAAAGAAAATAAAAGGAAAAATTTAAGATTATGACATTAAAAGAATTGTTAAAAAAAAGACAAATTAGAAATTAACTGCAATAATATGACGAAAATTGTTGAAAATGCACAAAAAACTAAATAAAAACGTTTCGTATATAGAAAAATGTAATAAAAAAATCTAAGAAAATCCTTTAAATATGGGCAATTAAATGGTATAATTTAACTACTTTATAAAATTAGCAGCGAGGTGAACGACATGATTAAAAAAGAGATGATTGCCATGTTACTCGCAGGCGGACAAGGAAGCAGACTTGGAGTTTTAACATCCAAGGTAGCTAAGCCTGCGGTTGCGTTTGGAGGCAAGTATAAGATTATTGATTTTCCACTTAGTAACTGTATTAATTCAGGTGTAGATACTGTAGGTGTATTAACACAGTATCAGCCATTAAGACTTAATGCCCACATTGGCATTGGAATTCCATGGGACCTAGATAGAAATATCGGAGGAGTAACAGTATTACCTCCATATGAAAGAAGCGAGCATACAGATTGGTATACAGGAACAGCTAATGCTATATATCAGAACATTGATTATATGCAGAGCTATAATCCTGAGTATGTAGTAATTTTATCAGGTGACCATATTTACAAGATGGATTATGAAGTTATGCTTGACTACCATAAGGCCAACAATGCAGATATTACAATTGCAGTTATGCCGGTTCCTATTGAGGAAGCAAGTAGATTTGGTGTTGTAATTGCAGATGAAAATCACAGAATTACAGAGTTTCAGGAGAAGCCACCTGTACCTAAGAGCAATTTAGCCTCAATGGGTATTTACATATTTAGTTGGGATGTACTTAAGGAAGCGCTTTTAGCACTTAAGAATCAGCCTAATTGTGACTTTGGTAAGCATGTAATTCCATACTGTTTTGATAAGGAACAGAGAATTTTTGCTTATGAATATTCAAGCTATTGGAAAGATGTAGGAACATTACAGTCATATTGGGAAGCCAATATGGAATTAATAGATATTGTACCTGAATTTAATTTATATGAAGAATTTTGGAAAATATATACTAAGAGCAGTTCATTGCCACCACAGTATGTAGCCAAGGAGGCATCTGTAGAAAGATGTATCATAGGCAACGGATGTGAGATACATGGTAACGTATCTAACTCAGTAATCAGTGCCAATGTTGTAATTGAAGAAGGAGCAATAGTTAGGGATTCAATTATTATGGACAATACGGTTATTAAGAAAGGAACTGTAGTGGACAAGGCAATCATTGCAGAGAATGTCATTATCGGTGAAAAATGTACAATCGGAACGGGTGAGTATGCAGAAAGTAAACTTGATACAAGAGTTTATGCCAGTGATTTAGTAGTTATTGGTGAAAATTCAACCGTACCATCCAATGTTACAGTTGGAAGAAATGTAGCTATATCAGGTAAGACTGTAATTAGCGATTACCCTGACGGAAAACTTGAATCAGGAGACTATATAATTAAGGCAGGTGAAATTTAATGAGAGCGATAGGAATTATTTTAGCAGGTGGAAACAGTAACAGATTAAAAGAACTCTCAGCAAAAAGAGCCGTAGGGGCAATGCCAATAGCAGGTAGTTACAGAGCTATTGATTTCGCTTTGAGTAATATGAGTAATTCTCATATTCAGAGAGTAGCTGTACTTACACAGTACAACGCATGGTCATTAAATGAGCACCTTAGTTCATCAAAATGGTGGGATTTTGGTAGAAAGCAGGGAGGCTTATATGTATTTACTCCGTCAATTACATCTGACAATGGTTTCTGGTATAGAGGAACAGCAGATGCAATTGCACAGAATATAGGATTCCTTAAGAAGAGCCATGAGCCATATGTAGTTATTGCATCATCTAATGCAGTTTACAAGTTAGACTACAATAAAGTATTAGAATATCATATTGAAAAGAATGCAGATATAACAATTGTTACAACAGATTTACCGGATGGTAAGGTATCTAATTATGGAGTAGTAACAACTAATGATGATGGACGTATTGTAAAATTTGAAGAAAAGCCAATTGAAAGTGATGGAACTTTAATTTCAACAGGGGTATATGTAATTAGAAGAAGATTACTCATCCAGTTGATTGAACAGTGTATGGAAGAGGACAGATATGATATCGTATCTGACATTATACAGAGAAATAAGAATAATCGTAAGATTTACTCTTATAAGACAACTGATTATTGGAGGAATATTTCTACAGTTGATGGATATTACAATACAAACATGGATTTCCTCAAACCGGAAGTTAGAAATTATTTCTTTAGAACATATCCGGATGTATATTCAAAGGTAGAAGATTTACCACCGGCAAAATATAATCCGGGAGCAGATGTTAGCAACAGCTTAATTTCAGGCGGATGCATAGTAAATGGAAAAGTAGATGATTCGGTTGTATTTAAACAGGCTTACATCGGAAATAACAGTACGATAAAGAATTGTATTATACTTAATGATGTTTATATTGGAGACAACGTACATCTTGAAAACTGTATCGTTGAAAGTCACGGAACAATTAAACCTAATACAGAAATAATTAATCATGAAAGTGAACCTAAAATTATAATAGAGCGTAACTTTAGATACGGGTTATAAAAGTATTTGACGCATTGATATGTGATGATTGATGCGTAAAAATAAAAGTAATGTTCTACAAAACAATGAGGAGGCAAAAATATGAATATTACAGATGTAAGAGTCAGAAAGATGACAAAAGAAAGCAAGATGAAAGCGGTTGTTTCAATTACAATTGATGATGAATTTGTTATTCACGACATCAAAGTAGTAGAAGGTGAAAAAGGATTGTTTATTGCAATGCCTAGTCGTAAGGCAGCAGATGGAGAATATAGAGATATTGCTCATCCAATCAATTCACAGACTCGTAATTCAATTCAGGAAATTGTTTTAGCAGCTTATGAAAAAGCATTGTTAGAACCAGATCCAGAATAGACATAATGTAAATTGGAATAAAAATAGTTATTATCTTAAAATGGCATGACCGATTGTGGTTATGCCATTTTTAATTATACACAATTTTAGAAATTTGGCGAATGTATAATCGCTGAGAAGAAGCAAAGTAGCATCGAAGTTCTATGCACAACAGTCATATGTATAAAAAATTGTGTGCAGTTTAAATTAATTTATTGCCAAAAAGTCTTTAAATAAAGAGCAATAAAGGGTAAACTATAATAATAAAATGTAAAAGATAAAGAGATAGTAATAAATGAGAAGGTTTTTAGAAAAAATTTATAAAAATAAAGGAGAAAATACATGTACGCAATAGTAGGACTTGGAAATCCGGACAAAAAATATGACAAGACAAGACATAATATAGGATTTGATGTAATAGATGAATTAGCATCTCAGATGGGAGTTCAGGTAAATACAAGAAGACATAAGGCACTTTGTGGAATAGGAATGATAGGAAATGAAAAGGTCATACTTGTAAAGCCACAGACATATATGAATAATAGTGGGGAATCTGTAAGAGAAGTAATGGATTTTTATAAATTAGACCCACAACAGGAAATAATAATAATAGCAGATGACATCAGTCTAGATGTAGGGAAGATAAGAATAAGAGCTAAAGGAAGTGCCGGTGGTCACAATGGACTAAAAAGTATAATAGCCCATACCGGTACACAAAACTTTAAGAGAATAAAAGTTGGAGTAGGTGAAAATCAGGGAGATTTGGTTAATCACGTGTTAGGAAAATTCGGTAGCAAGGAAAGAAAAATCGTAGATGAAGCGGTACGAAACGCTGCATCAGCTGCTGAAGTAATGATTCTAGAAAATATTGAGACTGCAATGAACAAATATAACTAAATTAAAATAATGTTGAGGTTAAAAACTCACAACTTTGATGCCTACGGATTGTTTCATGCTACGCCGCCATAATTCTGGCATCATTAAAACAATAAGGAAGGACACAATGAATACATTTTTTTATCCACTACAAAAATTAAATGGATTTGAACGCGCTAAGGAATGCCTTGATACAGGAAAAACATGTCAGGTAACAGGGTGTGCGGATTCTCAGCTTGCACATTTTATAACAGGATTAAGCGATGGCTACAAAAATAAAGTCATCGTTACTTTTAGTGGAACAAAAGCAAAGGAACTTTATGAAGATTTAAAAGCATTTGATAAAAATGTTGTATTGTATCCTGCGAAGGATTTCATATTCTTTTCAGCAGACGTACATGGAAACGTAATCCTGCAGCAAAGACTGGAATGCATAAAGAAACTTGTAGAAGATAAACCATGTACAATTGTGACTACAGCAGATGGACTTATGGATAAAATAATGCCATTAGACAGAATTAAAGAAAATGTTCTGGAAATTTCTGAAGGCAGCATTATTGAAATGGATGCAATAAGACATAAGCTTGTTCAAATGGGATACGAGGGAGCAGAACAGGTAGAGTCACCGGGACAGTTTGCTATAAGAGGAAGTATTATAGACATTTATACATTGACAGACGAAGTGCCATATAGAATTGACATGTGGGATGATGAAGTTGATATTATAAAAAGCTTTGAGGTAGAAACACAAAGATCAATAGAAAATCTTGAAAAAATAACAATATATCCGGCAACTGACTATGTATTAACAAAAGAAGAAATAAGAGCCGGAATTGATAAAATAAAAAAAGACTTAAAGAAAAATTCTGAAGCACTTAGAAAACAATTTAAAACAGAAGAAGCGCATAGACTTGAAGTTATAATAAAAGAATTTATAGATAATGAAGAAATAAATGAAAATGGAATGTCATTTGATAGTTATGTAAACTATTTCTATGATGGAATGGTAAGCTTTATTGACTATTTAAAAGATGCGGCGTTCTTTATAGACGAGCCAAAAAGAGTTGATGAGCAGATGAAAGCTGTTGAGACGGAATTTAGAGACAGCATGAGCAATCGTTTAGAAAAAGGTTACGTTTTGCCGGGACAGACTGACATTGTGTGGAGTAGAAAAACAATCGAAAGTAAGCTAGACTCAGTAAAGAAAGTGCTATTTACTTCATTAGATCAGACTGTAAAGAATTTTACAGTAGATGAAATTGCATCTGTAGAAGCAAAAACAATAAGCCCTTATAATAACAAATTTGAAATGCTAGTTGAGGATTTAAAAAAATATAAAAAACAAAAATATCAAGTAATAATGGTTTGTGCAAGCCTGACGAGGGCAAAAAGACTAGCAGAAGATTTACGCGGATTTGGCATAAGTGCATTTTACGAAGAGGATAAAGAAAGAGAAGCACTTAGTGGAGAAGTAATGATAGTGACAGGACACCTGCGCGGAGGCTTTGCTTATCCTATGATAAAATTTGTAGTAATAAGTGATACTGATATTTTTGGTGAGAAAAAGAAAAAAAGAAGAAAGAAACATAATTATTCAGGCACAAATATTTCAGATTTTTCAGATTTAAATATAGGCGATTATGTTGTACATGAAAATCACGGACTTGGAATCTACAAAGGAATTGAAAAAATTGAAGTAGACCGCACCGTGAAGGATTATATAAAAATAGAATATGAAGGCGGTAGCAATCTCTATATTCTTGCAACTCAGCTCGACATGATTCAAAAATATGCTGACAGTGAAGCAAAACCACCTAAGCTTAATAAATTAGGTGGAACTGAATGGAAAAAAACAAAAACAAGAGTTAAAAAGGCAGTGGCAGATATTGCCGACGAGTTAATTGAATTGTATGCGACAAGACAGGACAGCACAGGATTTGTATTTAGTCCGGACACAGAATGGCAAAAAGAATTTGAAGAGATGTTCCCGTTTGAAGAAACAGATGATCAGTTAGAAGTAATTTCTCAGGTTAAAGCGGATATGGAAAGCACAAAGACTATGGACAGACTTGTATGTGGAGACGTAGGATTTGGAAAAACAGAAGTTGCCATACGTGCGGCATTCAAGGCAGTACAGGATAATAAACAGGTAGTATATCTTGTGCCGACAACCGTTTTAGCGCAACAACATTACAAGACATTTACACAAAGATTCAAAGATTTTCCTGTAAGAGTGGAAATGCTTTCGAGATTTAGAACAAAAGCAAATCAGGAGCAGACAATAAGAGATTTGAAAAAAGGTTATGTAGATATCGTAATCGGAACCCACAGAGTTCTTTCAAAAGACGTGAAATTTAAAGATTTGGGTTTACTTATAATAGATGAAGAACAACGATTTGGTGTAAAACATAAAGAGAAAATTAAAGAACTAAAAAATAATATAGATGTATTAACGATGACTGCAACGCCAATTCCAAGAACATTGCATATGAGTCTTATCGGAATAAGAGATATGTCTATTATGGAAGAACCACCACAGGATAGAATGCCGATACAGACATATGTAATGGAATATAATGATGAAATCGTAAGAGAAGCTATAAACAGAGAGCTATTACGAAATGGTCAGGTTTATTATGTATACAATATTGTACAAAACATAGCAGAACGTGCTGCCGAAATACAAAGACTTGTGCCTGATGCAAATGTAGCATTTGCACATGGTCAAATGAGTGAGCGACAGTTAGAAACAATTATGTATGATTTTGTAAATGGAGATATAGACGTATTAGTTTCTACTACTATAATAGAAACAGGGATTGATGTTTCAAATGCAAATACAATCATAATTCATAATGCAGAAAAAATGGGATTATCTCAGTTGTACCAGCTTAGAGGACGAGTAGGTCGTTCAAATAGGACTGCATATGCGTTTATGATGTACACAAGAAATAAATTGCTATCAGAGGTAGCAGAAAAGAGACTTGGTGCAATAAAGAATTTCACGGAATTAGGTTCCGGCGTAAAAATTGCCATGAGAGATTTGGAAATACGAGGAACCGGAAATTTACTTGGAGCGCAGCAACATGGACACATGGAGGCGGTAGGTTATGATCTGTACTGTAAAATGCTAAATGAAGCAATTCTTGTAAGAAAAGGAAAAACTCCGACACTTGAATTTGAAACAAAAATTGATGTACTTATAGATGCATTCGTTCCTGCAGGGTATATTAAAAGCGAGAGCCAGAAGATGGATGTGTATAAACGAATTGCAGGCATAGAAACGCAGGAAGAATACGAAGATATGCAGGATGAGTTAATAGACAGATTTGGAGAAATGCCTAGACAGGTAGAAAATCTGTTGAAAATTGTACTCATAAAAGCAACAGCACATGAAGCTTATATAACTGAAATAACAGGAAATAAGACAAAGCTTAAATTTACAATGCATCCTACGGCTCCGATTGAAACAGAAAAAATACCGGAAATACTAAGCAAATACAACAGAAGATTAAAATTAATTCCGGACAAAACACCTTACTTCGAATATATTCCGATGAAACCGGCAAAAGACGCTGATGAATTGATGGAAAATATGCGAAAAGTAATTGAAGATATCCGAAGCTTAAAAAGAAGTTAATCAGAAGAATTACTAATGATGGAAAAAATATAACATAACAATAAAATGGTTATGGCTGAGCAAATCTCAAAAATAACAACACAGCAGCATAAACAGGAGTAGAATCGATGAAAAATAAAAAAATGATGGCTACACTTACATGTTTTGTAGTGGCAATGGCTATAGTGGGATGCACAAGTAGCAAATCCCCTGATACCAATAAGCAGAAGGAAACTACTACGGAATCAGTAACAGTAGAATCAAATTTAGAAAATTCATTAACACAAAATAATAATGAACAAAATAATCAACCATCTAGTGAAAGCCAGACAGTTGCATCAAAAGAATCGATAGGAATAAAAATAGAAGACATTGATTCTAAAGCAGACATAGCGGACATATATATGGATGAAGTTCGATATTATGCCTACAAAACACAGGCAACATACGAAGTTTATTATATGTCAAAAAATAAAGAACTTAAGTGGAATAAAAAACTAAAAATAGGTGTAACACTAGAAGAAGGAGTAAAAAGCCAGATACTTAGCAATATTTGCGAAAGACAGGCATTATACGAGGAAGCTTCAAAATATGACGTGTCCTTGAGTGCAGAAGAAGAAAGCGAGGCAAATGAAGAAGCTGACTACTATTTAGAAAATTCCAGCGAAAAAATGTTATCAAAAGTTAATATTAGTAAAGAAAGACTAGTTGAAATTTACAAAAAAGAAAAAATTGCAAAAAAAGTTGAAGATATATTAAACGCAAAAGAAAAAAATAGCGCAGATGAAATGTATCAACAATGGAAAAGCAAAGTTACAATTGTAATGGAAGAACCTTGGGGCAAAATAAACTTTTCAGAAAAAATAATGGAAGAGTAAAGAAAGGAGAAACTGATATGGGATTTTTAACAGGAAAGACAGCCATTATAACAGGTGGAGGAAGAGCAGTATTGCAGGATGGAAGCTGTGGTTCAATAGGTTACGGAATAGCAACGGCTTATGCAAAAGAAGGTGCCAATTTGGTACTTACAGGACGTAACGTTAAAAAACTTACAGACGCAAAAGAAGAATTGGAAAGCAAATACGGAATAAAAGTATTGCCAATTCAGGCTGACATAAATGCCGGAGCAGACAATGAAACTGTTGTTGCAAATGTAGTAAAGCAAACAATAGATGAGTTTGGAAGAATTGATGTGTTAATAAATAATGCACAGGCATCAGCTTCAGGAGTAACAATAGCAGATCATACAACACAACAATTTGATCTCGCAATGTATTCAGGAGTTTATGCGGCTTTCTACTATATGAAAGAATGCTATCCGTATTTAAAAGAAACAAAAGGCTCTGTAATTAATTTTGCATCAGGTGCAGGACTATTTGGAAACTATGGACAGTGTGCTTATGCTGCAGCAAAAGAAGGAATCAGAGGACTTACAAGAGTTGCTGCAACCGAATGGGCAGCAGACGGCATAAATGCAAATGTAGTATGCCCACTTGCATGGACAGCTCAGCTTGAAAATTTTGAAAAAGCTTATCCGGATGCATTTAAAGCAAATGTAAAAACACCACCAATGGGACATTTTGGAGACGTGGAGAAAGAAATAGGTCGCGTATGTGTACAGCTTGCTTCTCCAGACTTTAAATATATGAGTGGTGAAACGCTTACACTCGAAGGAGCCTTAGGCCAAAGACCATAGATAATAAATAAAAAATTAAAAATAATTACGGATTATTCTAACTAAATTGGGATAATCCGTAATTTAGTTTACATAATATTAAAAAGAAGGAAATGGCTTAAAAAATTTTACGGTAAAAAATAGAAAAAAGAAAATAATCCGTAAATAGTAAAATGATATTTTAGAATAAATAAAAAACAAATCCAATCTAACATAAAGTATTAATAGGTACCAGACAGATTGATTTTAGAATATAAATTAAAACAAGTTAAATACAACACAGATAAAGTCATACTGATATTATATTTAAATAATAAGTAAAACCAATTCTATTAATGTAGGATGACAAATATCGCTAGAAGTAATAATTGCAGTTAGATTTAATTGACAAATACATAAAAATAAAAAAATTAAAAAAGCATGTTGACAACAGTCGAAATACGTAGTATTATACACAAGCTGACTGCTGAGACAGCAGTTCAGACAGAAAAATTTAATTGATTCTAAGTTTTGAATAACGAAGAAAAATATAAAAAAGTTGTTGACAAAGCAAAACAATCGTGATAGTATAAACGAGTTGTTGCTGAAACGGCAACAAGCAAAACAAGAACATTGATAATTGAACAGCAACCATCCCTGAAAATGAATAAAAGATTTTCAGTGAACGTCATCAGAAATGATGAATTCCAAAACAACAGTAATTGATGGAAGAATGGCTAACGTCATTCTGAAATGGATTAAAAACTTTAAACGAGAGTTTGATCCTGGCTCAGGATGAACGCTGGCGGCGTGCTTAACACATGCAAGTCGAACGAAGCACCTTAGACAGAATTTTTCGGAAGGACGACTATGGCGACTTAGTGGCGGACGGGTGAGTAACGCGTGGGTAACCTGCCCTGTACCGGGGGACAACAGTTGGAAACGACTGCTAATA
>NZ_NALP01000007.1:672500-1454178 GCF_008680265.1 Eubacterium sp. LMAG:50
GCGAAAAGTCAGTGAGAGTAGACCCGAAACCGGGTGACCTATCCATGTCCAGGATGAAGTTGCCGTAAAAGGCAATGGAGGTCCGAACACACATCCGTTGAAAAGGGTGGTGATGAGGTGTGGATAGCGGAGAAATTCCAATCGAACCCGGAGATAGCTGGTTCTCCTCGAAATAGCTTTAGGGCTAGCCTCAATTTAGTCTTGCGGAGGTAGAGCACTGAATATCCTAGGGGGCGTCAAAGCTTACCGAAGATTATCAAACTCCGAATGCCGTAAAGATGATGATTGGGAGTCAGACTGCACGAGATAAGTTGGGTAGTCAAAAGGGAAACAGCCCAGACCTCCAGCTAAGGTCCCAAAGTGAGTGTTAAGTGGAAAAGGATGTGGGATTTCGAAGACAACTAGGATGTTGGCTCAGAAGCAGCCATACATTCAAAGAGTGCGTAATAGCTCACTAGTCGAGAGGTCCTGCGCCGAAAATGTCCGGGGCTAAAACACAACACCGAAGCTGAGGAATGACATAGTCATTGGTAGAGGAGCATTCTTAGCTCGACGAAGCTGTACCGAAAGGAGCAGTGGAGGGATAAGAAGAGAGAATGCCGGAATGAGTAGCGAGAGTGAGGTGAGAATCCTCACGGCCGAATATCTAAGGTTTCCAGGGTAAAGCTGATCTGCCCTGGGTAAGTCGGGGCCTAAGGCGAGGTCGAAAGACGTAGTCGATGGATAACAGGTTGAGATTCCTGTACTACAATGTATCAGAACTGTGGGGACACAGACAGAGAGCCAGAGCCGGAAATGGAAAAGCCGGTGCAAGCGAGGTAGGAGAACAGTAGGCAAATCCGCTGTTCAATCTGAAGACGTGATGCGGAGCGAAATAAAAGTAGCGAAGCTGGTGAGCTGGCTGTCGAGAAAAGCCGCTATAGTGTACATTGTACCCGTACCGTAAACCGACACAGGTAGATGAGGAGAGAATCCTAAGGCCGACGGAAGAAGCATTGTTAAGGAACTCGGCAAAATGACCCCGTAACTTCGGGATAAGGGGTGCCTGAGAAATCAGGCCGCAGAGAATTGGCCCAAGCAACTGTTTAGCAAAAACACAGGTCTATGCGAAACCGAAAGGTGATGTATATGGGCTGACGCCTGCCCGGTGCTGGAAGGTTAAGAGGAGAGGTTAGCATAAGCGAAGCTTTGAATTTAAGCCCCAGTAAACGGCGGCCGTAACTATAACGGTCCTAAGGTAGCGAAATTCCTTGTCGGGTAAGTTCCGACCCGCACGAAAGGCGTAATGATTTGGGCACTGTCTCGACAATGCATCCGGTGAAATTGAAGTACCAGTGAAGATGCTGGTTACCTGCGCCAGGACGGAAAGACCCCATGGAGCTTTACTCTAGCTTGATACTGGGATTCGATATTGCATGTACAGGATAGGTGGGAGACTAGGAGACGTGAACGCCAGTTTGCGAGGAGTCGCCCTTGGGATACCACCCTTGCAGTATTGGGTTTCTAACATACAGCCGTGAACCGGCTGGTGGACAATGTCAGGTGGGGAGTTTGACTGGGGCGGTCGCCTCCGAAAGGGTATCGGAGGCGCTCAAAGGTTCCCTCAGAATGGTCGGAAACCATTCGCAGAGTGCAAAGGCATAAGGGAGCTTGACTGCGACACCGACGGGTGGAGCAGGTACGAAAGTAGGACTTAGTGATCCGGTGGTATAAAGTGGGATTGCCATCGCTCAACGGATAAAAGCTACCCTGGGGATAACAGGCTTATCACTCCCAAGAGTTCACATCGACGGAGTGGTTTGGCACCTCGATGTCGGCTCATCGCATCCTGGGGCTGTAGTAGGTCCCAAGGGTTGGGCTGTTCGCCCATTAAAGCGGTACGCGAGCTGGGTTCAGAACGTCGTGAGACAGTTCGGTCCCTATCCGGCGTGGGCGTAGGATATTTGAGAGGAGCTGTCCTTAGTACGAGAGGACCGGGATGGACGAACCTCTGGTGTATCTGTTGCATTACCAAATGCATGGCAGAGTAGCCAAGTTTGGAAGGGATAAACGCTGAAGGCATCTAAGCGTGAAGCCCCCCTCAAGATGAGATATCCCATACGTAAGTAGTAAGACCCCTTGAAGACTACAAGGTTGATAGGTCAGAGGTGGAAGCGTGGTAACACGTGTAGCTGACTGATACTAATAGGTCGAGGGCTTAACCATAAGGAAGGAATTTGAGGAAAGGTTATCCAAGGAAGAAGAGATTGGAAGATTAGTTGGTGTGCAGTTTTGAATGTACAATGGCCCGGTGGCTCAGCTGGTTAGAGCGCCGCCCTGTCACGGCGGAGGTCGTGGGTTCGAACCCCATCCGGGTCGTCAATAAAAGAAGAGAAAGAGGAGGTTGAAAGCAAAAGCCGGCTTTCTCGACCTCTATTTTTGTATAATGAAACATGGGATCTTAGCTCAGCTGGGAGAGCACCTGCCTTACAAGCAGGGGGTCACAGGTTCGAGCCCTGTAGGTCCCACTACCGAGAGGTAAAAAGAAAATAAGCAGGAAAGCTTGTTGATAAAACAGAATATGCCGATGTGGCTCAATTGGCAGAGCAGCTGATTTGTAATCAGCAGGTTAACGGTTCGAGTCCGTTCATCGGCTTTAAGTAAGCAATGATAAATGAAGTCAGGCTTACCTTAAAAGAATGGGCAGATTCCCGAGTGGCCAAAGGGGACAGACTGTAAATCTGCTGGCAACGCCTTCGAAGGTTCGAATCCTTCTCTGCCCATTAAAAAAAAGAAGAAACAGCGCGGGGTAGAGCAGTCTGGAAGCTCGTCGGGCTCATAACCCGGAGGTCGCAGGTTCAAATCCTGTCCCCGCAATTTTTTATGCCCAGTTAGCTCAGTTGGTAGAGCAGAGGACTGAAAATCCTCGTGTCTCTGGTTCGATTCCGGAACTGGGCACTAACTATGTCCGAAGCAAAAGAGAGAGGGACAAGACAGAAAAGACGCAGGAATGACAGATAAATTTAAAAACGGCAAAAACCGTAACAGAATAAACATGAATGACAGATAAGGAAGCAGAAATGCTTCTTTTTTTATTATATAGGGCAAGTCCGTGTTTATAAAGGCGAGTTTTATGTGAAAAAGAATTGTGTAAACCACTGTTAGAAAATATATTAAACATAAAAATAAGGGATATTGTATATGTTGATTATGAAGAAATAATACAGATGACAGCGAAGTCAAAAGATATAAGACTCGACATATATGTTGAGGATGACGACAACACAGTATTTAATCTCGAAATGCAGACAACAACTTATAAAGAATTACCGAAAAGATCAAGATATTATCAGGGAATAATAGATTTAAACATGATTGAAAAAGGCGAATCATATGATATACTTAAGGAAAGTTATGTCATATTTATCTGTACATTTGATTTTTTTGAAAAAGGAAGAAGTGTTTACGAGTTTGAAAATGTATGCCTGGAAGATAGTGAAATCAAGTTAAATGACGGAACGCATAAGATATTTCTAAACACAAAAGGCGATAAAAGTGACATAAATGAGGAACTGAAATCATTATTGGAATATTTTGACGGCAGCGAACCTGAAAGTGAACTTACGAGAAGGATAGACAGAAAGGTAATCGCAGCCAGAAAAAATGAGAGATGGAGGCGAGAGTATATGTCATTACAGATGGAGATGAATCTAAAGTATAGAGAGGGTCTGAAGGACGGAATGAAGGCTGGAGAAGAAAAAGGTCAGGAGAATACAAATAAATTAATTAAAATACTTTTAAAAGAAAAAAGATATGATGACTTAGAAAAATCAGCTCAGGATATTGAGTACCAGAATAAACTGATGAAGGAATATAAGATTATAGACTAGTTCAATATAACAATAAAGTTAATGTTGATATGAATAAAAGATGATATAAATAAGTGATAATTGATATTAAAAAGAATGATAATAGATATCAATAAAGCATAATAATAGATATTAAAAAATAAAGCATAATAAAATATCTATTAATAAAAAAGAACTTAAAGCCTGAAAGTTATTAATAATTTTCAAACTTTGAGTTCTTTTTATTAATAAATTAAATTGTAATTTATTTTATCGGTAAGTGTATCCACCACCACAACCTGCGCAACAAGCATTGCAACAAAGATTTGCAAGACAGCAGGCTAAGAGTGGGTTACTGCAAATAATTGTAGGCATTCCACCATAACTGCTTTGACGAGAAGTGTACCAGCTGCCACCACTTTCGAATGTGTGGACAAGTTGCCGGTAAGTAGCATTATTAGGCTCCATTGAAGATGCCATGCGGGCGTGCTCAAGAGCCTGGACATTGTTGCCTACGCCTTTATTTGCGATAGCACTATAATAATACCATGTAGCATTTTTGTTGGAAATTGTATTTAATACATTAAGTGCCTCGGCATAATGTTGGTTATTAATATAGTTAGCTGCAGCACGCATATGCATCTCGTCTTCTGACATATTTGAAGAGTTGCCATAATTACCTGCACCACCGTAGCCTGTACCAAAGCCACCAAAATTGCCGAAACCTCCAAAATCAAATCCACCAAAGTCCCAATCGCCGAAACCGCCGGAATTATAGCCACCGGAATTTCCAGATCCATAACTGCCTGAATTACCATAGCCACCGGAACCAGAACCGTAGCCGCCATAATTACCATAGCCGCCATAAGTTCCACTGCCATAAGAAGAACCACCATAGCCATTTGCACCATGCTTGCGTGCATCCATAATCTGACTATATGCCTGTTGAACCTGCTTGAATTTCTCTTCAGCCTGTTCCTTGTTAGGATTGTTAATGTTTGCATCAGGGTGGTATTTGCGGCTTAGAGCCTTGTATGCTTTTTTAATTTCATCTTCAGAGGCATCTGGTCTAACCCCTAAAACATCATAAGGATTCATATATCTATTCTCTTTCTAAATTTTTGCTGTGATTATGTTATAATGCGATAGAATATTGTTAATAAAAATTAATTCTGAAAAATTAAAACATCACAATAAAAAATTATTTGTTTTCTAAATTTTTTGAAACACGCCGTTCATAGGAATTCCAAACTCCGGAATACAAAATATTACGAAGAATATCAGCGTTGTCAACAGCGGGGAGCATTTCGAAAGCATCGGAACACTCAGCCATCATCATTGTAAGCATATCTTTGACATGAGTTTCAAAATCCGGGTCAGTATAACAATTTGAAAAAACATTGTAACGACCCTTTTTGACATCTTCCTCAACATCGTCAAATGCATCCATAATGTATATAAATTTCCCAAGGTAAAAGCCCATGCGACCAAGACCTTTGGCGTAAATATCGTCAAAAGGCACGAATAGGATTTGCATTATTCGGCCAAATAAACCGGCTACCACATCAACGTTGGTTTCATTCATTTTTTCGCGGGTACCGAGTTCGTCCAACAAAGATGAAATAGCTTCGATTTTATTTTTATAGGAATAATCAGGAGAAATATGCAAATGCCCGGAATCGTCAGTAAAATAAGAATTCTGATTGTTACTGTCAGAATTTGGCTGAGTAGCTGTAACTGAACCATCGTTAACAGCACTTGACTGAGTAGCTGTAACTGAACCATCGTCAACAGCGCTTGACTGAGTAGCTGCAACTGAACCATCGTCAACAGCGCTTGGCTGAGTAGCTGCAACTGAACCATCGTCAGTTGAATCAGAAGTGGCATGTACATTATTTAAATTTTTCCCAATTGACCCTTTTTTTAATAATTTTGAATAAGCAAGCTTAAGAACGCTTCTGTCATCGTGCCAGTCATCCAGACATTTGAAATAAGAAAGGATGACGTTCATGTCAGCAACATAATCCGTAAATTCTGAGGAAATGATGTTCTGACGCCTTAGAGGGTGCACAACGCAACGTTTTGAAGTGACGTTGTGCTCCGGCTCGTAAAGCGAAGAAAGAAGGATAACTAAAAAGGTCATGTCATAGGACAGGGTTAATTGCCCTGACAGACCGTGTCGCTTACTAAGTGAGTGGCATAGGCCACAATAATACGCCCGATAGACATCAAATTCCCTAAATTTGAGTTCGGGTTTGTTTACAACTACATATCCAAACATAGAGTCCTCCAGACAAAATAAGTAAAGAACCACAAATCAAATCGGCTCTAAGTTAAATCACACAATCAGTCGTAAATACTTAATGCCCTCTTAAAAGGAAATTCTTACGCATGTTGTTAAATTATATAATCAGTTGCAGACTATTTATGCATCTGATAAATTAACTTTTTTTAATAAATGTCTGTGAGCATTTTGGACAACGGATTTCGATGCGGCCTTTGCCACGAGGAATACGAATACGTTGTCTGCAACGTGGACATCTGTAAAAATGATAAAATCTTCTTTGGCTGAAAATTTCTTTTTCACGCTGAAATTTTCTTAAGAAGGAAGCTTTTAAACTTAAATATTTGTTGTTCTCCTGGTAGCGCTTCTGAATATTTTTTGAAAACATTCTTATATACATCAAAATAATTAAAATAAGTGAAATATAATAAATAATCCCGGACAAACGTCTTGGGACAAATAACGAAAGCACGCATAAAACCAGTGCGAAAATAAGCATTGCTCTGCCAAGTTGATCTACTCCATACCTCCCGTACATTAACTTCGCTAATTTTTCACGCAAATCTAAGACTCCTTCCATATAAAAATAAGAAAAGTTCTAAAGTCTATCATAAAACCTTAAAACTTTGCCCCTTACTTATAAGAAATATTAACCCTAATGAAAAATAAAAACAAGGTAATATAAAGAGAATTAACAAATCCGTTACAAATGTTAACAAAATAGACAAAAGAAAAATACAAGAAAGGTCAGTATGCGAAAAAAACTGAAAAAAATTGGTGTATATTATAAACAAACAGATAAAAGGTAAAAACAAAACAACGCAAATAGTATAAAAAAGATAGAAAATAGCATAAATATTATGGGGAATTTTTAAAATGAACTAAAATACATATATAGTAAATATATAATAAAAATATTTTTATTGTAACTTTTCCATAAGAAAAGCAGAAAATATTGATAAAACTAACAAAATCAATGTACAAAGAAAGTCGTAGATGATATAATAATAGAGAATTGTGTCAAAAAAAAGCAACAAATTTACATATTGAACGAAAAATAAAACAAGTTGTAAGAATGAAAATTATATAGATAATTTAATAAAAATATGAATATTATTCACCAAACGGTAAATAAAGTGATTGTTTATTGGATAATAAACAAGAAGATTATACATCAAATAATGATAGTGTAAATATTCATTAAGTAAATAAGTAATAAAATCATTCGCCTAACTAATATATAAAGCAAACTAGAGAAAATACAAAGGGGGAGGATAGAGAGTGTACAACGGAACAAGTAATAAGTGGACAAAGCATTTTGATTTCATAATAGTAGATGTTATATGCATTAATGTAGCGTTCTTTCTAGCTACACTGATATATTCAGGGTCTGGGCATATGTACAACACTTCCCTATATAGAAATGTAACAATATCATTAACGCTGATACACTTTTGTGTAGCGTTTTTTAGAAACGGATATTCAGGAATATTAAGACGAGGATATCTGAAAGAAATGAAGGACGTAGTGTATCATAACGCAATAATAATGGCAGTGTTATTTGTATATTTGTTTTTGATACACCAGGCGAATAACGTGTCGAGAATAGTAATATTAATATTCTTTGCGATGGACACAATACTAATGTACATAAGCCATATAGCATTTAAGAAATTTTATGCAGTACGTAAGAATTATGATAATGCTAAGGAAAATATGCTGCTTGTTGTATCATCAGATATGGCGACAGACACTATCAACAAGATAAGCAACGGACCGGACAAGAGATTTGAGATAGTGGGAATCGCATTGACAGATGTGATGGACATTAAAGAATCAGACATAGATGAAATAGAAGGAATACCTGTAGTTGCCGATGCTAATTCCGTATACGAATATGCGAGGGCAAATGTCATAAATGACGTATTTATCAGAGTAAGCGGAGTAAACAGTTTCGTCGTAGAAGGCATGGCATATGGATTTTTGAATATGGGAATTAAGGTTCATATAAATGTAGAATTTCTTACACACGCTTTGCCAAATGCAGGATTTGAAACAATTAACGAGGTAGCAGTTGTAACGACAAGTATAAATCAGGTGTCACCGGTTGGAGCATTTGCAAAGAGAGCACTTGATATATGCGCAGGACTTGTAGGGTGCCTTGTTACAGGAATATTGTTTATATTTGTAGCGCCTGCGATTAAGATTGCAGACCCTAACGGACCAATATTTTTCTGCCAGTTAAGAGCAGGGAAAAATGGAAAACCATTTAAGTTCTACAAATTCCGTTCAATGTATTCAGATGCAGAAGAACGCAAAAAAGAACTTATGGAACAGAACAAGATGGACGGACTTATGTTTAAAATGGACGCAGACCCTAGAATTATAGGAAGCGGAAAAGATGGCACAAAGAAAGGACTTGGTCATTTCCTTAGGGCTACATCAATAGATGAATTTCCGAATTTTTACAGTATATTAAAGGGCGACATGAGTCTAGTGGGAACACGTCCGCCAACAATGGATGAATACGAACAGTACGAAGCGCATCACAAGAGCCGTCTTGCAACAAAACCGGGACTTACAGGAATGTGGCAGATAAGCGGTCGAAGCGATATGACGGACTTTGAAGAAATAGTAAAACTTGATAATGAGTACATAATGAACTGGAGCTTTGGACTGGATATAAAGATTATACTTAAGACTTTTCTTGTGGTAATTGCCAGAAAAGGGTCAGTATAAAATGATTTGATAAGGTTTAAGTACAAACGAAAATAACTATGTGAAAATTATTTGGCTAAATAAACTTAGCTGATAAAAATGATGAGATAAGTGAAATGTGGTGCCGGGCGATGCCTGGCACTATATGGAATAATAGGTAGGATACCGATAATAAAAATAAGAGAAATGAGAAACAGATAATATGAAAAATGGACAGTTGCGAATAGCAATGCTTGGTCATAAAAGAATACCGTCAAGAGAAGGCGGAGTCGAAATAGTAGTTGAGGAATTGGCTACCAGAATGGTGGAAAGAGGCAATGAGGTTACATGTCTTAACCGTGCCGGGCATCATGTAAGTGGAAAAGAATTCGATGAAAAAAATAAAAAAGAATATAAGGGAATCAGATTAAAAACAGTTCCTACATTAGATAAGAAAGGACTAGCTGCTATGACTGCTTCTGTGACGGGAGGAGTATGCGCTGCATTTGGCAAATACGATGTAGTACATTTTCATGCAGAGGGTCCTTGTGCCATGTTATGGCTACCTAAATTATTTGGGAAAAGATGCGTGGCAACAATTCACGGACTTGACCACCAAAGAGCAAAATGGGGAAAACTTGCAAGTACATACATAATGATGGGCGAAAAATGTGCAGTAAAACATGCTGATGAAATAATAGTGTTAAGTAAGGGCGTACAGGATTATTTTAGAGAAAAGTATGGAAGGGAAACAAGATTTATTCCGAACGGAGTGAATAGACCAGTTGTAAGAAAGGCAGATATCATACGATATAAATATGGACTTGAAAAAGATGACTATATATTATATCTGGGAAGACTGGTGCCGGAAAAGGGATTAAGATATCTTGTAGAAGCATTTAAAAAAGTAGATACGAAAAAGAAACTTGTAATAGCCGGCGGAAGTTCAGATACGGATGCATTTGCAAATGAAATTAAAGAAATGGCAAAGGACGATGACAGAATAATATTTACAGGATTTGTTCAGGGCGAGGAACTGGATGAGTTGTATAGTAATGCGTATGTATACACTTTGCCAAGTGATCTGGAAGGAATGCCACTTAGTCTGCTTGAAGCAATGAGCTATGGAAACTGTTGCCTTGTATCGGATATAGATGAATGTGCATCTGTAGTTGAAGATAAGGCGCTTATATTTGAAAAGTCAAATGTAGAACAATTAAAAGAGAGACTGCAGGAGGCTTGCGACAAGCCTGAGATGGTGGCTGGATATAAAAAAGCAGCAGCAGATTTCATCTGTGAAAAATACAGTTGGGATGATGTTGTTGATAAAACGATGGAGTTGTATAGAGGATAGAATATGGAAAAGAAACATTATGGTGCGATAGATGGCTTAAGAGCTATTGCAGCAATTGGTATCGTTATGATGCATATGGGAGCAAATAATAACTATGAAATAGGTGGATATATTTATAATAAAATTATTCCATCATTTACTAATTTTGTATTTTTGTTTATGGTGATTTCGGCTTTTGGAATGTGCTGTGGATATTATGAAAAAATATTAAAAAACGAAATAACATTAGAAAAATTTTATGTAAAAAGATTTAAAAAAATATTGCCATTTTTTGCACTATTAGTTTTTGTAGATTTAATTATGTCACCTTCGATTGAATCTTTATATGAAGCCTTTGCAGATTTGACATTAATGTTTGGTTTTTTGCCAAACGCAGGTAATATTTCTGTTATTGGAGTTGGTTGGTTTTTAGGACTGATATTTGTCTTTTACATATGTTTTCCTTTTTATTGTGTTTTAATACAGAATAAAAAGAGAGCTTGGATAGCTTTCGGAATTAGTGTGATATATAATTTAATAGGTTCAAATTATTTTGAGATAAACAGAACAAATATCCTTTATAGTGCATGTTTCTTTATAGCTGGAGGATTAGTTTATTTATATAGAAATGAAATATCAAAAATAAAAGCATGGCAAATATTAAGTGTTATGAGTATTACTATTGTTGTATATTATCTGCTGAATGGTAATGTGTTTATGTGTCTATTAGTTTCAGTAGTGATGCTATTATATGCGATTACTTCAAATGTAAAAGTATTGGACAATAAGATAGCTAAATTCTTAAGTGGAATAAGTATGGAGATATATTTATGCCATATGATGGTGTTTAGAATATTACAAAAAATGAAGATTACTAATATATTTGGAAATGGATGGATTCAATATTTTATTACAGTAATATTAACTTTAATAGGAGCGATTATATTTGCAATTATAGTCAGAAAAGTGTTTGAAGTTGTAGAAAGTAAAATAAAGTAAAAAAATATAAGGAATAAAATATGAAGATTTTAATGGTAAATAAGTTTTTGTATCCAAATGGAGGTTCAGAAACATATATATTCAAATTAGGTGAGTATTTAGAAAGGCAGGGACACGAAGTACAATACTTTGGAATGGAACATGAAGGAAGATGCGTTGGAAATCATGCAGAAGCCTATACATCTGATATGGACTTTCATGGAGGTTCAAAACTTTCTAAATTGACGTATCCAATTAAAACTATATATTCTAGCGAGGCAAGAAAGAAAATAAGACTTGTTCTTGATGACTTTCAGCCAGATGTAGTTCATTTAAACAACTTTACATATCAGATAACACCGAGTGTTATATTAGAAATAAAGAAATGGTCAAAACGGACAGGGCATAAATGCAAGATTGTGTTTACAGCACACGATTATAATCTGGTTTGCCCAAATCATATGTGCAACAATCCAAATACACACGAAAATTGTGAAAAGTGTTTAGGCGGACATTTTATGAATTGCTTTAAAGGTAAGTGTATTCATGGTAGTACAGCAAAATCAGCAGTTGGAACAATGGAGGCTATGTTTTGGAAAATAAAGGGAACATATAAGTATATTGATTCTATGATATGCTGTAGTGAATTTATGAAGACAAAAATGGATTCAAATCCTTTGTTCGCAAGAAAGACTATTGCACTTCACAATTTTATAGATAAAGTTG
Source organism: Eubacterium sp. LMAG:50 (assembly GCF_008680265.1). Taxonomy (NCBI): domain Bacteria; kingdom Bacillati; phylum Bacillota; class Clostridia; order Eubacteriales; family Eubacteriaceae; genus Eubacterium; species Eubacterium sp. LMAG:50. The sequence goes on from NZ_NALP01000007.1 coordinate 684,346, forward strand.
AATGGAAAGAAGTAGAGAAGAAAGATTATGTTCTTTACTTCGGAAGATTTTCAGAAGAAAAAGGAATAGGAACACTTATAAATGTTTGTAAGAAACTTCCGAACATTCAGTTTATATTTGCGGGAACAGGTCCTTTGGAAGAAGAGATTAATGGAATTAGCAATATTAAAAATTTAGGCTTTCAAAAGGGAGAAGCTCTTGAAAAACTTATAAGAGAAGCAAGATTTTCTATATATCCATCAGAATGGTATGAGAATTGTCCGTTTTCAGTAATGGAAAGCCAGATGTATGGTACACCGGTTCTTGGCGCCAACATTGGAGGGATTCCTGAGCTCATATCTGTAGGTAGTACTGGAGAGTTGTTTGAAAGTGGCAATGGAGAAGATTTGAAAAATAAAATTGAAGAACTATGGAATAACAAAGAAAAGCTAGATAAATACAGTGAAAACTGTAAAAATATTAGCTTTGATACTATTGAGAAATATTGTAATAAATTGATTAAGATATACGAATAAAAGGGAAAAAGGGAGAGAACGTAATGGCAGAGAAAAAATTAAATGGTACAGTTATCGTAACATATAGATGTAACGCACGTTGTTCAATGTGTAACAGATATAAGGCACCATCAAAACCGGAAGAAGAAATTTCAATTGAAACAATTAAGAAATTACCGAAGATGTACTTTACAAATATAACAGGTGGAGAACCTTTTATACGTACAGACTTGAAGGACATTGTTAGAGAATTATATAAGAAGAGTGATAGAATCGTTATTTCAACTAATGGATTCTTTACAGATAGAATTGTTGATTTATGTAAGGAATTTCCTAATATTGGAATCCGTATTTCTATTGAAGGTCTTGAACAGACAAATAATGAAATCCGTGGATTAGATGACGGATATAACAAAGGCTATACAACACTTAAGAAATTACGTGAAATGGGAATGAAGGATGTTGGTTTTGGAATGACAGTTCAGGACAAAAATGCACCTGACTTAGTACCGCTTTATAAGATTTCTGATGAAATGGGTATGGAATTTGCAACAGCTTCATTACATAACAGTTTCTATTTTGTAGAAGCAAAAAATATAATCAAAGATCGTCCAATGGTTGCTAAAAATTTCGAAGACTTAATTAATGAATTACTTAGATCAAAGAGTCCTAAGAAATGGATGAGAGCTTATTTCAATCACGGACTTATTAATTATATTTATGGACAGAAGAGATTACTTCCTTGTGATATGAGTTTTGACACATTCTTTATTGATCCATACGGAGATGTAATGCCATGTAACGGAACAAAAGATAAAGAAGTGATGGGTAACTTAAATAATCAGAGTTGGGATGAATTATGGAATAGTCCAGAAGCAGAACAGGTTAGAGCAAAGGTTCGTTGCTGTGATAGAGATTGTTGGATGATAGGTTCAGTTTCTCCTGCAATGCATAAGTATATTTGGAAACCTGGATTCTGGGTACTTAAACATAAGTTTAAAGCATTGTTTAGTAAACATCCATATAGCATGTATGAAAATAAAATTGTACGTGACTACAGAGATGGAAAGGTAACTAAAGAGGAATTGGATAAATGCAGTACTTGTGATATGTGCGCGACAATTAATGACGGATTAAGCGATGCTTCAAGAGAACAGCTTAAAGATAAGAGCGGTGAAGAAATAGTTGATGCAGATATTGCAAAACAACTAGGAGAATAAAAATGAAAAAAGCATTAATAGTAGTAAATTTGGCAGGATTTTTAAATTTTTTATGGAACGATATAGAAGTTTTACAAAAAATGGGTTATCAAGTTGATGTTGCAATGAATGGACGTATGGCTGATGGGAAAGAAGCAATTGAAAATCTTATTTTGAAAAAGAAGAATATAAAATATTATCAAGTTGATTTTAACACTAAGCAACCAATAAACAGCGAAAATTGGAAAGCGTACAAGCAATTAAGGGAAGTATTAAAACAAAAATATGATATTATACATTGTCATACACCGATAGTTGGCATGATAGTTCGTACAGCAGCAAAAAAGTACAGAAGAAAGGGTACTAAAGTAATCTACACAACGCATGGATTCACGTTTACTGATCGTTCAACAAAAAAAGAATGGTTTGTGTATCATAGTGTGGAAAATGTTATGTCCAAGCTTAGTGATGTGATTATAACAATAAATCATGAAGACTACAATAATGCAAAAAAAATGCATTGCAAAAATGTATTTTTAATTCCAGGGGTAGGATTAAAAACGGAAAGATTTGAAAAAATAAAAATTGATAGAGATGAATATAGAAAAAAATTAGGAGTATCACAAAAAGATAAGTTAGTTTTAGCAGTCGGTGAGCTTTCAGAAAGAAAAAATCAAAAAATAATTATTAAAGCATTATCGATGTTACCAGATAAGAATAAGTATGTATTTTTTATATGTGGCCGAGCTGTTGTGGACTCAACATTGGATAAACAGTTAGAAAAACTGGCAGAGAGGCTAAATGTGCGAGTTAAATTACTGGGACATAGGTCAGATATTCCACAAATAAATGCTTGTGCGGATATCGCAGTTTTACCATCTTTGAGAGAGGGATTGGGAATGGCTGGATTGGAAGCGTTAGCTTCTGGAGTTCCAGTTGTTGGTGCCGATGTTCAGGGAATTAGAGAGTATGTTGTAAATGGAGAAACGGGGTATTTATGTAATCCCACAAAAGAAAAAGAGTTTGCAAATGCTATTGATAGAATAGCAAATATGCAGGAAGACGAATATAAAGAAATGAGTAAAAAATGCAAAAAGATGGCAAAAAAATTTGATGAGTTAAAATCAAAAGAGGCAATGAAAGAAATATATACGAATTTAATAAAGAGGAAATAAATATAAGGAGAATAGAGATATGTCAATATATGTAATTACCCATAAATATATAGAGAATAGACCTAAAATATCAAATTTTTACAAATGGTTATATGTGGGAGCATATAAGCAAAATAACAAAAAAAATGGATATCTATATGATGATGAGGGAAAAAATATCTCGAAAAAGAATGCAAATTTTTGTGAGCTAACAGGAGTATATTGGGTAGCTCACAATTGTGAAGATGACATTAAAGGGATAGTTCATTATAGAAGATTTTTTACGCATAATGTATGGAGCGAAAAAGAAGAGAATTTTTACAAAGAATCAGATATTAGAAAGATATTGGAAAAATATGATTGTATAGTTAGTGATAGAATGTATTTTTCATGTGGAAATATTCGTAATCATTACAAAAAACATCATTATGCAAAAGATTTAGAACTTTTAAAAGACGTGATTTCATACAAGTGTCCAGAATATTTAGAAGCATTTGAAATAGCAATGAGCAAAAACTATCTATTTCCGTATAATATGATCATTGCTAAGAAAAATATTTTTAATGATTATGCAAATTGGTTGTTAGGTTTATTATTAGAATTAGAAAAAAATGAAAATATTTCAGACTATGATATGTATCAATCAAGAGTATATGGCTTCTTGTCTGAGAGATTAATGAATGTGTGGTTAGTCCATAATAATATTAAATATAAAGAATTGCCGACAGTGCAATTAGGATCAAGAGTAAGATATAAAATAAGAACTCGTTTAGAGAAACATCTGAAAATGCCATTGCATTTTTTAGCTATGATCGATGCTATAGGAGAAAAGAATGAGGGGTAATATTAATTTTAATAGAGTTGTGATGGATGTTGTTATGTTGTTGCCGATTACAACTTTATTTCAGGGGATAATTCCAATTATAAATAGAATTTTATTTTTTGTATTAATTTTATCGTTGGCTTTTATTGCTTTTAAAAAAAAGAAGACAACATATGAAATTTCAATATTAATGTTGTTTTCTATTTCATATGTAGCAGCTTTTATCTTTACAGAGGGTCCTTTGGATAATGAAAACGATATTTTTTATTTGTTATTCTTTATATTATTCTCGGATTATGTAATATCTGGGTACGAATTTATCAAGCGTTATTTAAAAAGCAATTACAATTATTTAAAAGGGATTGTTATAGCGTGGGATTTTTTCGTTTTCATTTCTATATTTTTGAAAAGTTCTTATGAAGATGGATATTTTTTCTCTTTTACAGGGAATGTTTTTAGAAGTGCTACGGCGGCCACGTTTATTTTAGGAATAGTTATGATATTGATAACTAAAAAAAGAATAAATATAGTATATGCCATCATACCTATGTTTTGTATATTTTCGGGAGGGTCAAGAACATATCTTGCTGTAGGACTAGCTATTTGTGTAGCAATGTATTATATTATTACACCATCAAGAAGATTTTTTTGGGTATCATTGATTCCAATAGCTGTAGTGTTTTTAGCTATTATTTTAAATTCAAGTATTATGGATAAAATAGACAGTTCACTTACAGTTTCATCAACAGAATACTATCAAGATCCACTGGTTAAATTTACGAGTGGTAGATCATTATTTTGGCTAGCAGATATTAAGGCTTTTTTTTCAGGAAATATCATTAATCAAATATTAGGATATGGATATAGGTTCGTATATGATATTAACAATAAAGCAATTCATAATCGTATATGGGCTCATAATGATTATATTAACATTTTATTGTGCTATGGATATATTGGTTTGGCAAGTTATATATTGATGTTTAGGTTAATGTTTAAGAAATGTGTTTCAAATTTAAAGTTACCAAGGTTTATAAAAATTATAGCCATTTTTATATGGTTTTTTAACGCTTTCTTCAATATGTTTTATACGTATATTTGCGCAAGTGCATCATATCCGTTTATATTGTTTGGAATTTCATTATTTTGGGAAAATAAAATTGAAAAGGAGAAATATGGATGGAAACAAAAATAGGAGTAATTACATACCATTCAGCGTATAATTTCGGTTCGGTGCTTCAAGCATATGCTACACAAGAATCAATTGAAAAAATAGGATACAGTGTAGAAATAGTAAATTATAGAATGAAGTCACAAATTAAGTACTACAGTATGATACACTTAAATAATGGATTAAAAGCATTTTTGAAAGATTTACTTCATTTACCGCAAATTGGAAAGTATATTACAAGAAAAAATAGATTTGAACAATTTATAGAAGAACTGAATTTAACAAAGGAATTTAATGAACCAGAAGAAGTAGATGAAGCAGACGGAATGTTTGATATTTTTGTTAGTGGAAGTGATCAAATTTGGAATAAACATTCAAATGAATTGGAAGAGAGTGAATGGAAGTATATGTATCCGTATTTATTATGCTTCACAAATAAAAAGAAAGTGTCATATGCATCTTCTATTGTAAATATGAAAGATGAAGAACTTACATATATCGTGGATAAAGTAAAAAAATTTGATAAAATTAGCTTTCGAGAGAAGGCGTCTTGTGATAGATTTAAAAGTCTTTTTGGTATTGAAAGTAACGAAGTATTAGATCCTACATTGTTGTTAAATTCTGAGGAATGGAGCAGTAAAATTGGAACGATTCCGGAAAAAATGATAAATAAAAAATATATTTTATATTATGCATTAGAAGGAGTAAAAAAGACGCGTAAAATTATGCCCAAGCTTCAGAAAATGGCAAAAAGAAAAGGTTGTGTATTAGTTGTAATAACGCCACTTTCATGTTTTACATATTCTAAGGGAGTAATAAATGCGATTGATGCTGGACCAAAAGAATTTTTGGGATGGATAAAGGGGGCAGAGTTAGTTATTACAAATTCATACCACGGTACACTGTTTTCTGTTAATCTTGGTACAAATTTTTATACATTGCAAGAAAAAGAAAGTACAGATAATAGAATTAAGGGTATTCTGTTAAAATTAGAGTTGGAAAAAAGAATAATTTCAGATGTAGATAGTATACTTTATGAAAAAGAAGAGATAAATTTTCAGGATGTATGGAAAAAACTTGATATATATAGAAAAGAGTCAATTGAATTTTTAAAAAAGGCGTTGAAATATGAATAAAATGCAAAAGAAAGAAATTTGTGTAAGAGAAGAGTGTGTTGGATGTGGTGTTTGTGCAGTTGTGTGCCCCCAAAAATGTATTGAGATGATTGAAAACGATGAGGGCTTCATATATCCAGCAATTAAAGAAAGTGAATGTATAGATTGTAATTTATGCAAAAAAAAATGTCCACAAAATAAAAAACATAAAAAGTACGATGCGGATTTTTATATGGCATGGAACAAGGATGTCGAAGTATTGAAAAAAAGTTCATCAGGTGGAGTGTTTTCAGCTTTGGCAGAGTATATATTACAAAGGCAAGGGGCTGTTATAGGTGTAGAATTAGATTCCGAGTCTGGAGATTTGTTTCACAATGTGATTTTTAATGTGGATGAGATAGACAATTTGAGATTAAGCAAATACTATCAGAGTAAAACACAACAAGTATTCGAAAGGGTTAAGAAATTAATCAAAGAGGAAAAATTAGTATTGTTTACGGGGACAGCATGTCAGGTGGCAGCGTTATATTCGTATTTAGGGGAAATTGGAAAAAGTAAATATCTATACACTATGGATGTACTTTGCCATGGTGTTGCAAGTAAAAAGACTGTTATGACATATATTAAAGAGAGAGAAAAACAGTACAGAAAAAAGATTGTTAAATTTTGCTTTAGAGTAAAAGAAGGAGAGGATGGCTGGCAATCAGGAAATGGAACAAGAATGAAATTATTTTTTGAAGATGGAACTAGTGAAATACAGGATAAGCTTTTAGATACTTTTTTTGTTGGATTTAATAGTAATATTTTTTTGAGAAAAAGTTGCTATAATTGTCACTATTGTGGACAAGAAAGAGTTTCTGATTATACAGTAGCAGATTTTTGGGGAATACAGAAAAATAAAGTTAATGAAGAACAATTAAGAGAAGGTGTTTCGGTGTTATTGGTAAACACAGAGAAAGCTAGACAAACAATTTCGTTTTTAAAAAATGACTTATATATAGAAAAGATTAATCCTGACGAAGCCGTACCTTATAATAGGGCATTTTCAAAACCAAATTTATGTCCAAACGGAAGAAATTACTTTTTTAAGGTGATGGATGAAAAAGGGTTTGATTATGCAGTCAGACAAAACAATAAGAAATATTATAGAAATAAAAAAATAAAGAGTATATTGTCCGTAATTTTGCCTACAAAAGTTATGAGCTTCATTGTTGAAAGAAAAGATATGTTGAAGGGAAAATAATAGCAATGGGTGAAAGTCGAGAATTAAAATTAGTAAAAAATACTATAATTTATACAATAAGTAGTTTTGGCTCTAAAGTATTAACTTTTCTTATAGTACCGCTATATACATTTTATTTAACAACGGCAGAGTTTGGAACGTATGACACAATCATATCTGTGTTAAACTTATTAGCACCTATGTGTGTACTGGCAATACATGAGGGGCTGCTTAGATGGTTATTAAAATCAGAAGATAAACATGGCGATATAGTTGGAACAGGTTTAACTTTATTGACTGTTTTTATATTTATTGCAGATATAGTAGTATGGAGTGTTTGTACTTTAATTAAATGGAAATATAAGGAATTATTCATTTTGTTATTGACTTTTTCTGCTTTTCAAAACAGTTTTCAATTTATGGCTAGGGGTGAAAAAAAGAATAAAGTATTTGCTGTTTCAGGAATTATATATACGTTAATTATGTTATCACTAAATGTAATATTAGTAGTGATGTTTCGTATGGGAGTTAAAGGTATGCTATGGTCTATGGCTATAGCATACCTGGTTGATACAATATATCTTGTATTAATGCTAAGGGATTGTATAGATATAAAAGAAATTCGATTTAATAAAAAATTAGCATTATCTATGTTAGCATATTCAATTATGCTGGTTCCTAATAATATTAGCTGGTGGGTAATGAATACTTCTGACAGACTGATGCTTACAGCAATGTCAGGAGCTGCAGTGACGGGAATTTACTCTTTAGCAAATAAGTTCCCTTCAATAGTAACTATTTTGCATACATTATTTTATCAAGCATGGCAGGAGCAAGCAGTTTTAGAGTATGATAGTGATACAAGGGATACATATTATACGAAAGTGTTTAATAGTTATATGAAAGTTGCATGTTGCATTGTGGCAATATTAATTCCGTTATCTAAAGTTGTTATAGTTTTATTTATGGATGAAAGTTATTTAAGTTCGTACAAGTATGTAGGCATCTTATATTTAGGGGCGATATTTTCATCATTTTCAAGTTTTTATGGAACAGGATATATTAGCGCAAAAGATACAAAAAATGCAATGAAAACAACCATAGTTGGTGCAATTGTAAACTTTTTGATAAATTTAATATTGATTCCGTTTATTGGAATTTGGGCGGCTTGTATATCAACTGTTTGTGGAAATATAATAGTGTGGATTATTAGAATAAAAGACACAAAAAAATATTTTAACATTAGTATAAAATGGAAAACATTTTGTATTATAATGTTAGTCAACATTGCATTCACGGTTATAATATGTTTTATAAACTTGTATGAAACTATTTTAATGTTGATGATTGCTATTATTATATCGGTAGCTATTAACAAAGAAATTTTAGAAAATATGATTAGAATAATTAAAAAGAAAATATTAGGAGAAAATTAATATGGAAAAGAAGAAATATGATTACATAATAGTAGGTTCAGGACTTTATGGAGCTATATTTGCACATGAGGCTAGAAAAAGAGGAAAGAAAGTAAAAATTATTGAGAAGCGTGCTAATGTAGGTGGAAATGTTTATACAGAAAAAGTGGAAGGAATCATTGTTCACAAGTATGGTGCACATATATTTCATACAAACAATAAAAGAGTGTGGAGATATATAACAAAGTTTGCGGAATTTAATAGATTTACAAATAGTCCAGTTGCAAATTATAAGGGGGAGCTGTATTCATTACCATTTAATATGTATACTTTTAATAAAATGTGGGGAGTTATAACACCAGAAGAAGCAAAAAACAAAATTGCTAGTCAGCGAAAAGAAGTTATAGGTGAACCACAAAATTTGGAAGAACAGGCAATATCTTTGGTTGGACGCGATATATATGAAAAATTAATAAAAGGATACACAGAGAAACAGTGGGGCAGAGAGTGTAGAGAACTTCCTAAATTTATAATTAAAAGATTACCAGTTAGGTATACATTTGATAATAATTATTTCAATGCACTGTATCAGGGAATCCCAGTAGGTGGATATACTAAGCTAATTGAAAATATATTAGGGGATGTAGAGGTTGAATTAAATACGGACTATTTGGAGAATAAGAAAAAATTTAATGAAATGGCAGATAAGGTTATATATACAGGACCAGTAGATGCTTATTTTGAATATGAACTTGGATGTTTAGAATATAGATCGGTACGTTTTGAAAATGAATTATTGGATATTCCAAATTTTCAGGGGAATGCAGCAGTTAACTATACGGATAAGGAAACACCTTGGACACGTATTATAGAACATAAATGGTTTGAATTTGGCAAGGATGAGAATGGAAATGATTTGCCTAAGACAATAATAAGTCGTGAATATAGTAGTGAATGGAAACCTGGTGATGAACCATATTATCCAGTTAATGATGAAAATAATAGTGCTTTATATAATAAGTATAGAGAAAAAGCTAAATTAGAAAAAAAAGTAATTTTCGGTGGAAGATTAGGTGAATATAAGTATTATGATATGGATGGAGTTATTGATGCAGCTTTGGATATGTGTGAGAGGGAATTGGGATGCAATATTTAGAGATTGATGCTGTAAAATTTTTTGCATGTATTTTTATAGTATTTTTGCATGGAATAGAGCCAGGGGATGGAATCCAACAGGCATTATATTTGACAGGGGAATATGGAATACCTTTGTTTTTGCTTGTCAATGGATGGCTTTTGGCGGACAGAGAGATTGATTTTAAGTATGCAAATAGAAAAGCATGGAAATACATTAAATTTGTAGGAGTGTGGGTGCTAAGTTTAGGCATAATAATTTCAATATTGGAACATAAAATAGCATTTATAGATTTAACGATTGGAATAATTAGTGGTAAGGGATTGTTATTTCATTTATGGTTTTTATTGGGATTATGTGTTATTTATTATTTAGTAGCAACAATTAGAAAATGTTGCAACTTTAATATAAATAATGTTTGTTCTTCAAAGTTGTTTATTTTATATATGAGTATTATATTGACAATTGCGTTTGCCATAAATTTAGTTGTAAGAATTATTTATGGAGTGGAAATTAGAGATGTAATATTTCCATGCTTTAGAATAATAACTAATGGAGGTTACTTTTTTATTGGAGTATGGTTAAGGAAGATACATAACACAAAAATCACAAAGAGCATGAATCAAAGAGGAGGGGTACTTATTACAGTGTTTATATTTTCGTTAATACTTTCATTGGTAGTATCAAAAGCATTATGTGTCCAGTGGGCATCGTCAATGTATTGTTCACTTCCAGTTATTTATGGAACGATAGCTATTTTTCTATTGGTAACAAAAAGAACATTAAAGCTTTACAGTAGGTTTTATAATATTATATCTTGCAGTACTGGAATATGGATTTTACATCCATTTGTTCTAAGAGTAATTAATAAAATATATCGTATTAGTATTAGTGAGATAATATCTATTGGCGATAAGTGCTTTATTACAGTTTTGACAATTATAATATCAATTATAGTTACGTTATGTATAAAGAAAATTAAATACTTAAGATATATGATAATGGAATAAAAACTTAAGCATTAGGAAGGGGTATGGTAATTAAGGATTACTTATAAATGGTAAGAATATTATGAATAGAATAATAGAAATTATTACAAATATTATAAAAAATGTGCTAACAGCACTTTATCAACCTTTTGGTGCGGCAGTGCTAATGGCTTTTGTTTCCATGTTTGTTTTTCTTTATGCAAAGGAACACGGCTGGAAGAAGAGAAGCCTGATTAAAAATATTTTTGGAACATGGTTTAAGAATTTTAAGGAAAGCTCTACATTTAGAAGGGCTTTCCTTTTGGTGTTTTATTCTACAATGATTCTGTTTAGAACGATTTTGAATAGAGATATTTGGTTCGACCCATTAAGCGACGTTATGGGTGGCTGGGGTTTATATGACGCCGATGGTAATTTAACTACAGAGGCAATCGAAAACCTCATATTATTTATCCCATTTGCAGTTCTGCTTTTATGGGTATTTAGAAAAGAACTTCTTGGGGACAAGCCGGGACTTAAAAAGACCCTGTGGGTGGCAATAAAGACAGTTGGTATTTTTTCATTTGCCATTGAATTTTCGCAGCTGCTGTTTCATCTTGGAACTTTCCAGATATCGGATTTGGTTTACAATACTTTAGGTGGAACTATTGGTGGATTTGCGTATTACATAATTTATAAGGTTAGACATGGGAACGAATAGTTAGGTGTTCCTGTTATATAGCCCGATTGGTGATGATTTCCTTGGTGGGAGTTATGCCAATCGGGTTTTTTAGTTTAAACATTTTTAATATAAAACATTTATGTATGAGTATTTGCACGCTTACATTCAGCTATACCACCTAGATGTAAAAAGAATAAATTGATTTTAGAAGGAACTAAATCGCAGGTTATTCTATCATTCCCTTCATGCCAGCTTAATGAATGAGATTTTCTATATTGTTTTACAGAGGCTTTTGTCCATGAAGAACAATTTAAATAGTTAATTGAGTTAAAGTGATCTGCACATAGCTTATCGCATTTGGAAAAATTTATGTATCGAATTATTGACATATCTTCTAGTTGTACAGTAGCGATACTACATGGACCAAAATCAGGCATACCGTCATTGTATTTAATACCTTCTAGATTGAAGTGATTTAATAATGCTATAATTTCTGTTTGTGTTGGTAAAGGAATGAAGGTGGAAAGACCTCTTTCATTTGTCCAATAGCCTCTTTGGGGATTTTCCTTTGGTGTTCTTTTATATGCTTATAAATATTTGGTGCGCTGTTAAAATGATTTGGTTGTTGAGTGTGGAAAAATAGAAGCGTAGGATAATGAGGAAAAACGATATTTGACAACAAAAGAAAGTAAATATATATAGTGTATAGAATTAAGTAGAGAAAAATAAAGGCATGAGAAAAAACATCACATAATGTATTAATTGCAATGTGGATATTTATCTGCTATAATAACCCCATAAAACGTTTTACATACATTATATGACTTTAGCTAAGGCGTTTACTCAGGGAGGCTTTATGGCAGGAGCTAACATGAAATACAAGGACAGAGTATTTCGAATGATATTTGGATACGAAAAGTATAAGGAAAATTTGCTGGAATTATTTAATGCACTGAATGACACTAATTACACAAATCCTGATGATTTGGAAATCAATACGTTAGATGACGTGTTTTACATGAAGATGAAGAATGATGTGTCGTGCATCATTGATAACAGAATTGCGGTTTACGAACATCAAAGCACGTGGAGCTATAACATGCCGCTGAGAGGATTCAGGTATACGGCGGAGCTTTATAACAAGCTTATAAATGAAAGAAAATGGAATTTATATAGTCCAAAGGTTATAAAGCTGCCAACGCCACAATACGTCGTATTTTACAATGGGAAGCAGAAGCGCCCGGACAAGGAAGTACTAAGGCTGTCGGATGCATTTATTGTACCGAGCAGGAAAGGTGAATATGAGTGGACTGCAACGATTTACAACATAAATGACGGACACAATAAAGAGTTAATGAACAAGTGCAAAATTCTGCAGGAATATGCTACAATGGTAGCAAAGATAAGAGAATTTCAGCAGAAGGGACTTGATTTGGATTTATCCATAGAAGAGGCAATAGAGTACTGCCTTACGCATGAAGTTTTGAAGGAATTTCTGCTGGAGCATAAGTCGGAGGTGACGGACATGCTTAGAATGGAATACGATGAAGCAAAAACATTGGAATCATACCTTGAAAAAGGCCAGGAAATCGGAAGGGAAGAGGGTGAAATTATTGGAGAAAAGCGAGGAAAAGTTATTGGAGAAATGAAGACAAAGGTATCACTGATATGCAGAAATTTGTCAGCAGGAATAACAGCGGAACAGATTGCAGAGTTTATGGGAGAAGACATTTCATTTGTTCGGAAAGTATGTGATGCAATAGGTGACAATCCATCGGAATGTGATGTGGATGAGGTAGTTAGAAAACTTATGGAATAATATAAAATTTTTATTGAGAGTAATGGTTATAAAGGCATCATCAAAAAGATGGTGCCTTTAAATTTGGTAACTGTTAAGATAAACTACAAGTATAACATCATATATTGTATTAATTGCAATGTGGATGCTTATCTGCTATAATAATCCCATAAAACGTTTTACATACATTATATGACTTTAACTAAGGCATTTACTCAGGGAGGTTTTATGGCAGGAGCTAACATGAAATACAAGGACAGAGTATTTCGAATGATATTTGGATACGAAAAGTATAAGGAAAATTTGTTAGAATTATTTAATGCGCTGAATGACACTAATTACACAAATCCTGATGATTTGGAAATCAATACGTTAGATGACGTGTTTTACATGAAGATGAAGAATGATGTGTCGTGCATAATTGATAACAGGATTGCGGTTTATGAACATTAAAGCACGTGGAGCTACAACATGCCGCTGAGAGGATTCAGGTATACGGCGGAGCTTTATAACAAGCTTATTTATGAGCAGGATTTAGATGTATATCGCAGAAAGATGATTAGACTACCAACGCCGCAGTATGTTGTATTTTATAACGGGATAGAAAGTCGGGCAGAGAAGGAAATATTACGACTTTCGGATTCATTTATAATGCCGTGTAGTGAAGGTGAGTATGAGTGGACTGCAACGGTTTACAATATAAACGACGGCCACAATAAAGATTTGATGAACAAGTGCAAAATTCTGCAGGAATATGCTACAATGGTAGCAAAGATAAGAGAATTCCGGCAGAAGGGATGCGATTTGGATATGGCGATAGAGGAAGCGATAGAGTATTGCCTTTTACATGATGTTTTAAAGGATTTTCTGCTGGAGCATAAGTCGGAGGTGGCAGACATGCTTAGAATGGAATATGACGAGGCCAGAACCATGAATCATCTGAAAGAGGATTATTATGAAGAGGGCGTGAAAGATGGAAAAATGAAGACAAAAGTTTCGCTGATATGCAGAAATTTGTCAGCAGGAATAACAGCGGAACAGATTGCAGAGTTTATGGGAGAAGACATTTCATTTGTTCGGAAAATATGTGATGCAATAGGTGATAATCCATCGGAATGTGATGTGGATGAGGTATTTAGAAAATTAAGTAAGATAGAATAATTTAGGAGCATCTAAAAGCCATTTATATTAAGAAATTACAGAAACAAAGTATTAGAGTGTGGATGCAATTACATGGCTGAAAATTTTGCTTGGCATAGTATAATAAAATATAATTTAAGAAATATTTTATAATTGTATTAAAATAAAAAATTGAAAGAGATAAATTGTGATGGCAAATATAAATTTGAAAACTTATTATATGGTGATAAAAATCCTTGGAGATTTTGTTAACAATAAGATAATTGACAAAGATTTTTTTAATGAAAATATTATAGATGTGGCAAATGAAGAAAATTCTCAGAAAATATATATAGGAAGAATTTATTATATTGCAAAGAAACATAATCTTGTTTCAATTATGGCACAGGCAATGGAAAAGTTGGGATTTGAATCTGATAGTGATATTTGGAAACGTTGGTTAAAGGAGAAAAATCAGCTTATTTACAAAAGTGTGCTTATGGATGTAGAGCGTGAAGCAATTCAGGATTTTTTCGAGAAAAATAATATTTGGTACATGCTTCTTAAAGGAATGGTTATAAGAAAATATTATCCGGCTCCGGAACTTAGGGAAATGGCTGATAATGATATTTTATTTGACAATAAATATTCTAAAGAAGTTTATGAGTTTATGACTGCAAGAGGATATAAATCTGATGATTATAATAAAGGATATGATGATGAGTATTTGAAACCACCTGCTTATAATTTTGAAATGCACAGACAGTTGGTAAGCTCAAAGGAAAGACCTAAGTGGTATGAATATTATAAAGATGTTAAGTCAATCTTAATAAAAGATACTAATGAAAACAGAGAAACAGCTGCTAATAATGAGAGTAATAATACTTCAAATCAGTTTTATTTTTCTGATAATGATTTTTATGTTTATTTTATAGTGCATACATATAAGCATTTTCTTAATAGTGGGATGGGTTTGAGAACTGTTTTGGACGTATATTTGTATGTTAGTAATTTGCAGGAAAAGTTGGATTTTGACTACATTGAAGAGCAGTTGAAGAAACTTGATGCTTACGATTTCGAGCAGACATTTAGAAGTATTGCCTTTAAAATGTTTGATGAAAATTTGGAAGACAGAAAGTGGTGGAATTCATTTGATGATAAAGAACATGATATGTTGTCATATATTCTTGACGCCGGAACATACGGAAATTTGGAAAATAGTGTGGCCCACAAGATGGGGTATACTAAGGGTGAGAAGAAGAAAGCATCCGATAAAGCAAAATACATATTCCGCAGACTTTTCCCTTCAATGGATACAATCGAGGAATTTTTCCCATTTTTTTACAAGCATAAATGGGCAATCCCATTCTTGTACATTTATAGAATCGGCAAAATGCCATTTACACGAAGAAAAAAAGTCGCGGGTGAGCTTCGGGAAGTTTTTAAGAAGTAGTTGAGGTAAGGAAGAATATTAAGTTACTGCAAATTATCTTAGTAAAATGATGTCATTTATTAGAAGACTAAAAAGTATACTATAAATTCAATTGAGTGTTGGTTTGTCAAAGTTCGACGTTATATATGGATTAATATAAAAACATTTAAAATATACATCTAAAACTTATTTGTTTTTTAGTACACAAAGTATAAAATTATACATGCTTGAAAATAAAACAAAAAGAGGTATAATAAATGGAAGAGTATTACTTCATAAAACACGAACAAATAAACAAAGGAGAACGAGCTATGATTATTATGGATATTAAAGTTGATAATTTTTATGCTTTTAAAAATTTTCATATGAATATGTCTTATCCAAAGAAAATAGTAGATTCAACAATAGAAGAGGAATTTTTAGAGGAAAGACCTAATTTTAGATATAAGAAAGTAAATATAATTATGGGTGGAAATGCCACTGGGAAAACATCATTAGGACGATTGCTTATGTTGTTTACAAATTATTTAAATGATGGTGGATTTAGAAGATTTACAGATAGAATTTCTGATGAAAAAAAAGAAGCAAAAATTTCAATTGATTTTGTTACAGATACCAATATTCTTTATAGATTTGAAATGAAGGTATTGCCAAAAGAAAAAGATGATTATAGTGAGGATGAAGTGGACATTAAAATATATTATACTCCTATTTTAATTAAAGATAATTATGAAATGTGCGCAAATAAACTTAATGAGAAAAATTGTAGTTGTACAACATATGATAAGATAAATACAAATGGTTGGAGTTTTTCGTATCCAATAGATGTAATAGAGGAAAAAAAATATAAAACTATTGAAGAAAATGATAAATATATATTTATTTTAGAACAAATATTAAAAACGTTAGATCCATCAGTAAAAGAAGTAGTAAAGGTAAATGAAGTTGAAAACACATATGCAATTATTTGGGAGAATTGTTCTGTAATAATCAAAGATGGAAGAATTGAAAATAGTAATGTAATGTCAAGTGGGACTAAAGCTGGACTTGAAATATCTTATATAATAACATCACTTATATGTAATATGCATGATTTATATTATTGTGATGAGTTATTTTCATTTGTTAATAGTGACATTGAGAAGGCATGTTTATCGATTATAATAGATAAGCTTAAAGGAAGAAAACAGTTGTTTTTCACAACCCACAATTCTGATATTTTAGATATGCAGTTACCAAAACATGCCTATTCATTTTTGAAAAAGGATATGTCAGATGATGAAACAACAATAAAATGTATTAGTGCGTCTAAGTATTTAAAAAGGAATACAGATTCGCTGAAAAATGCTGTTGAAAATGATTTGTTTTGTACTGCTCCGGAATTAAATAGAATATATGAAATTGCTGATTTATAGTTAGGGTGGTGCGGGATGAGAAAAAATGGAATATACCAATATTATGTAGAGGGTGAAGATGATAAAAAAATAGTAAATGCGTTGAAACAGGAGATAGGTTGTATTGAAAGTGGAAAAGTGGAAAAATTTAATGTAATACAAAACAAATTTTCTATTGCAAGAATAAGACCTTTAAAAAGTGGAACTACCGTAGTACTAGTATATGATACAGATGTTGAAACGAATATAGATATTTTAGATTACAATGTTAAGTTCTTAAAAAAACAGAGTGCAATTAAAGATGTTATTTGCATACCACAGGTTAACAATTTAGAGGATGAGCTTGTTGGTGCATGCAATGTAAAAAATGTTATAGAAATTACAAAAAGTAATAGTTTAAAAGAATACAAAAGAGAATTAATTAGTTGCACAAATTTGGGGAAAAGATTGCAAGTATGTGGATTTAACATATTAAAATTTTGGAATAAATTACCTAAAAACTCATATGAAAAATATGGAAATGACTCAAGTAAAATAAAGAAGGTAAAAAAATAAGAATTTAATGGATTAATAATAATTAAAAAACCAAAGCAGGGCTGGCACAAGTGCCAGCCCTGCTTTAATCATACACCTTGAAGAGTGCATATCTAATTAAAACTTAAATGTATCCTTTAAGCCTACCCATAACTGATCTTTATCGCTAAGGTTGAGTGCTGTTCCGTCTTCTAACTTATAGCCTTCGCCGCTTGCAGTTCCTTTATATTCGCCAACAAGCTGTGGCCATTTGATTCCAATTTCAGGATCATTCCAAGCAAGTCCACCTTCATCACCAGGATGATAGAAGTCTGTACATTTGTAGCAGAATTCAGCAAGGTCTGAAAGTACTAAGAAACCATGAGCAAATCCTTCTGGAATGTAGAACTGTTTCTTGTTTTCCTCAGTAAGTTCAACACCAAACCATTTACCGTATGTTTCTGAATCGCTTCTTAAGTCAACAGCTACATCAAATACGCTACCCTTTACAACTCTAACTAATTTGCCCTGTGGAAATTCTTTCTGGAAATGAAGACCACGGAGAACACCCTTAGTAGAGCTTGACTGATTATCCTGTACAAATACCATGTCAAGTCCTGCTTCCTGCATATCTTTCTGGTTGTATGTTTCCATAAAATAGCCTCTTGCATCACCGTGTACTGTTGGTTCGATAACGCATAATCCTTTGATTCCACCTGCATTTTTTTCAACTTTAATCTGTCCCATTTTTGTTTACTCCTTATTTATAAAATATTTTGATTTTTACAAACTTTCAATATCAAGTTCTTTTAAATATCTTCTAACAGCATCCTGCCATGTTGGAAGTGGAGTGAATCCATTTTCAACTAATTTGCTCTTGTCGAGACGGCTGTTAAATGGACGTTTTGCTTTTGAAACGCCGTATTCAGCAGTTGTGACAGGTGTAACAGTAATGTTTTTTTCACTGTATCTGTCATAACCCATTTCAGTAGCCTGTTTGAAGATTTCTTTTGTGAAATCCCACCAACTGATGTAGCCACCTTCGTTTGTTGCATGATAGTATCCATATTTGTCAGTAACAATCATAGATACTAATAATTTAGCAAGGTCAAATGTGTAAGTTGGAGTTCCTATCTGGTCTGAAACAACCTTTAACTGGTCATGATTCTTGCCAACTTTAAGCATTGTCTTGATAAAGTTATTTCCGTTTTTACCAAATACCCATGCGATTCTTACGATAAAATATTTGTCTAATGTATTTGCGACAGCTAATTCGCCATCGAGTTTTGTCTGACCGTAAACGTTTTGAGGTGCATAGTCTTTGCAATCAGGCTGCCAAGGTTCTGTTCCTTCTCCGTTAAACACATAATCAGTTGAAATGTACATCATTTTTATATCAAGTTCCTTACAAACATCAGCGATATTCTGTGTTCCGTTTACGTTTACAAGTTTAACTTTTTCCTGCTTATCTTCATCTTCAGCAGCGTCAACGGCTGTCCATGCAGCACAGTGAATTACTGCGTCAGGATTAACTTCTTTGATGACTTTGTCTACAGAAGCCTTGTCTGTGATATCCATTTCTTCGATATCAACACCAACTGCTTCAATATTTTTCTCTTTTAATTCATTTACTACGTCAAATCCTAATTGACCTTTAACTCCTGTTACGAGAACTTTCATATTTACTCCTTTTTGATATTGTAACAATGCCAGTGGTAAAAGGTTTAAGACCACATAAGCTTGCTTATAAGTGGGTAAAAGACCTTTTGCCCCGGGCATCTTGTGATTTTAAAATTACATATATTTTAGTGTATACCATTGAATTATGAAAAATCCTGTTTCCAGGGAAGAAAACAGGATTTTCATTTAGGCAGACATATTATCTGTTGCCATACATTTTTTCATAATAATTCTGATATTCTCCGGAAATGATAGTTTCCCACCATTCTTTGTTGTCAAGATACCACTGAATTGTCTTCTTGATACCATCAGCAAATTTTGTTTCAGGTAACCATCCAAGTTCGTTGTGAATCTTTGTTGGGTCGATAGCGTAACGCATATCGTGTCCCTTTCTATCAGCTACATATGTGATAAGGCTTTCTGGTTTGCCTAATTCTTTACAAATAATCTTAACGATATCGATGTTTGTCATTTCATTGTGACCACCAACATTGTAAACTTCACCAACTCTACCTTTGTGGATAATTAAGTCGATTGCACGGCAGTGATCTTCTACATATAACCAGTCACGAACGTTTTCGCCCTTGCCATATACTGGAAGTGGTTTGTCATTTAATGCATTAGCAATCATAAGTGGAATCAATTTCTCTGGGAAATGATATGGTCCGTAGTTATTTGAACATCTGCTGATTGTTACAGGAAGTCCATATGTTCTGTGATATGCTAATACTAATAAGTCAGCAGCAGCTTTTGATGAACTGTATGGGCTACTTGTGTGAATTGGTGTTTCTTCAGTGAAGAATAAGTCAGGTCTGTCAAGTGGTAAATCACCATAAACTTCATCAGTTGATACCTGATGATAACGCTTGATGCCGTATTTTCTACAAGCATCCATAAGAACTGCAGTTCCTAAAATATTTGTGTTTAAGAATACTTCAGGGTTTTCGATTGAACGGTCAACATGGCTTTCTGCAGCAAAGTTAACAACGATGTCCGGATGTTCTTCTTCAAATAATTTATATACAGCTTCTCTATCTGTGATGTCTTCTTTTACAAAACGGAAATTTGGATTGTCCATAACTGGAGCAAGTGTTGAAAGATTTCCTGCGTATGTGAGGCAGTCAAGACAAATAATACGGTAGTCCGGATATGTGTTTAACATATGGAATACAAAGTTACTTCCGATAAATCCGGCACCGCCGGTTACGATAATGTTCATAATAATTCTCCTTAATTGTGTAAATTTTCTTTTTCTAATAACATGAATGTTATTGCTTAGGGAAATACCCTGTTTATCAAACTAAGTTTTCAAAGAAAACAAAGTTTTAATTAGTGAAGTACGTCCATGTATTTTTCATCAAGTACATCTTTTAAATACTGGCCATACTGATTTTTCTTTAATATTTCATAAACTTTAAGAACGTCTTCTCTTGAAATCCATCCGTTAAGGTAAGCGATTTCTTCAAGACATGCAATTTTTCTATGCTGATGTGTTTCAACAGTCTTAACAAAGTTAGTTGCTTCAACAAGACTTTCATGTGTTCCTGTATCTAACCAAGTGAATCCTTGTCCTAAAAGTTCAACATTTAATTCGTTGTTTTCTAAGTAGATTCTGTTCAAATCAGTGATTTCTAATTCACCTCTAGCACTTGGCTTAAGGTTTTTAGCATATTCAACAACCTTATTATCATAGAAATAAAGACCTGTAACGCAGTAGTTACTCTTTGGCTGTGCAGGCTTTTCTTCTATAGAAATAGCCTTACCTTCTTTGTCAAATTCTACGATACCAAATCTTTCAGGATCGTCAACATAGTAACCAAATACTGTTGCACCTTTTCCACTTTCTGCATTTTCAACAGCAGCTTTTAAACGCTTCTTAAGTCCGTGACCTGCAAAAATGTTATCACCAAGAACCATGGCAACACAATCATCACCAATAAATTCTTCACCGATTACAAATGCCTGAGCAAGTCCGTCCGGGCTAGGCTGAACCTTATAAGAAAGGTTAACACCAAACTGATGTCCGTCGCCAAGTAATTCCTGGAAACGAGGAGTATCCTGTGGTGTAGAAATGATTAAAATATCACGAATGCCTGCATTCATTAAAACTGACATTGGATAATAAATCATAGGTTTGTCATAAATAGGAAGTAACTGTTTAGAAGTTACCATTGTGAGAGGGTAAAGACGTGTGCCTGAACCACCTGCTAAAATAATACCTTTCATAGTATATCTCCTTTGTTTAATCAAATTTTGCTTAAGTAGAATTTGATGATGATAAAATTATCGTAGCAATATCCGGTTGCACGATTTTTGCAACAATATTAGTTGATAAAATTTATCAATTCAACAATATTAGTTCGCACGATTTTAAATATCATAAAACATTCTACTTTGAAAGCAATAAAACTGTCTGACTCAAATGTTAAGTATATAATAAAAGGTGACGTAACGTCACCTTCAAGTATTTTTTTCAATTTTTTTGAAATTTAATAAAAAATTCATATTTAATTGCACTATTTTATGCAAATTTGATACATATGGTGCGATATTTTAGATTCTTGAAGCTATTATTTGCTAAGATTGTTCACTTATACCATAAGTAACAGTTATCTTTTACATTTTATTGAGTCTTATATCAGATTTCATAATTAAGGAAAAGAAATTTTATGCTTAGGGGTACAAAGTTGTACCCTTGTAAAACCTTAAGTTAACTTTAGGGTACAGAGTTGTACCCTAACTTATTTTTGTTTTTGCTAAATGCCATCATTTATTTCACGCAAACAAATATTCCGGCTTCTTTAGTGATATGGAAAGGTGTTTTTGTTCTCTGCTCGACAAAATCTTTGAATTCCTGATATTTGCTGAGAATATATTCATTCTGGTTTCCGTGACAGGACAAAATATATTCCATCAATGGCTCAGCCTGGTCAACCTCAAGGTAATCTTCATAAGGCTTCATTTGAATAGAGTTAAAATGAAGTTTAAGAAAATCTTCACCATTATCAAGACCAAATTTTTCATAAAGTTTATTTGATGACAAATTTATACGGTTGTCAAAAGATTTGACAAGTTTGTCAATCTCACACATATGCTTATTTCCGTAAGTGCTACATATGAAACGACCGCCTTTCTTTAGAACTCTGTTGACTTCAGAGAGAGCAGTATCAATATTTTCACAGTAGAAAAGCACATGATTAGCAATTACAAGGTCAAATTCTTCATCTTTATATGGAATATTTTCGCAGTCAAATGTTCCAAAAGAAAATCGTGTGTCAGCAAGTCCGATGGCACGTCTGGTATCACGAATCATTCCCTGAGAAATATCAGAAAGATAAATGTTAATGTCAGCAGGCACTTTGTCCATGTTTTGGGTCCAAAGGGCTCCGCTTCCGCAACCAATTTCCAAAACCTTTATGCCCGGTTGAATATCGTAATTGTCATAAAGCCAGTTAAACCAATGCTGCTCATTATGAGAGTATAGATTATGCAAATTAATTCTGGCAGAAATATTAGAAGCATTCTGATACTGTGTTTTTATGGAATTTTCTGCATTTGTCAAATGAATAAGCTCTAACATCTGGCTCCAGTCAACATGATGTTCCTTTGTTAAGGCGGCTGTTGTGTCTTTAATCGCCTTTTCAACCATTTGCATTTGCTCAATTCTATCCTGAACAAGTTTAAGCTGCATATTCAATGAATTGAGAAGCATTTGCGAATTACTGTCGTCGATTGTGATTTCTCTAATGTCATCCAAAGAAAAACCAAGGTATTTGAGCAAAAGGATTTGCTGTAATCTAACCAAATCCTCATGAGAATAAAATCTTGCTCCGTAATCAGTTATATAAGTTGGTTTTAAAATATTCTGTTTATCGTAATAACGTATTGTTCTCACGGAAACATGTGCCATTTTGGCAAATTCCCCTGATGAATATAAATCATCTTTCTGCATAACAAAATCCTCTCGTTACCATATGTGTTATCAAAAATTTAATCTTGTGTAATCGTAACACAATTAGTAAAAAAACGCCATATTACACAGCAGTACAAAACAAAATCCACATCAAAATATAATTGGTATAACGACATATTGCATAGCATTATAAAGCAAAATTCACATCAAAATTTAATTAGTAAAAAAGGCCATATTGTACAATGGTGCAACGTAAAAATTGTGCTTATTAATATTTGATATAATACCTTTAAAATAGTATAATTAAAGTATTATTTAACGTGTTAATTTTCTAAGTCTGTATTGAGAGTACAGATAGGAAAAATAAAATTTAAGGAAAGGATAAAATTATAAAAACGACCAAATGAATTATTTAGGTCAGATTACAAAATGAGATAAAATTATAGAAAAAATTTAGAAACGGATTAAAAAAATAAAAAGGATTAAAAAGAAAACTAAAGTAATATTAAATTTGAATTTAAGAACAAAATGAAAAACTAAAATATAAATTTATAGGAAAGGCAAATAAAATAATTTTATGATTTGCAGTATGGCATAAAGTAACAAATTTATGACTGATAGTATGAAAATAACAAATACGGCAATTATGCAGGGAAAAATTACGGAAAATTTGTTGAAAAGAGGGATGTAGAGATGTTCGGGTATAAACAATTATTAAATTGTATATTTGCATCTGATGATGGAGGTGGAAGGTACCTCGTTTTTAATCAGAACGAAAATACATGGATTCTTCCGGCAGATAAATTGAAATTGGCGATTGAAATGTGTCAGCCTTATTCTAAGAAGGATCAGAAAAGAAGAGATTTAATTTTAACGGTAAAGGATGTTGGATTTGCGCTTCGCAAAATGGGAGTTGAGACAGTTAACTTATTGTTACAGCCACAGTTAAAAGAATATATAGACGGATTAGTTGGAACGGAAAATTATTATGTTGCAGCTTATATGGGAGATATTTCGTCTGAATTAAACCAAAAAGTTACGCTACAGATTTTTACGAATGAGAAGATATTGTGCTATTTGAGAATTTCTAATTCTTCTGAAGTTATTAATGTGATGAAGCACGAGATAGATATGATTGACTTTTTGCATGAAAAAGAAGTTGCAAACATTCCTGAAATAATAGATGCGTCTATTATTGGGGATTTGCATATTTTTGCACAAAAAAGCGAGAAGAAACTTTCAGAAAAAGTTAAACTTGAATTTGATGATAGGCATATGAAGTGTCTTAAAGACATTATGGACAAAACAAAGATATTATGTAAATATGAGGAGACAGATTTATATAGATTAATTCAGAAATTAAAATCCGAAATAAAGACAAAGTTCCCGAAAAATGAGGGAATGATATTACAGCATTCAATTAGAATTATAGAAAACCAGCTTAAAGAAACAGAGGATTATTATGCGGTTAGTCACGGTGATTTTTCGCCTTGGAACATTTATTATAATAGCAAAAAAGAAGTGTGCATGTATGACTTTGAGTATGCGCATTATGAGATGCCTGAATACGTAGATGCATTTCATTATTTAACCAAAATGTCTTTATACGGTTTGCAGAATGATGGCGACAAGACGATTGCCGTGTATGACAAATATAAAAAATTATTGTCACAGTACATAGATAAAGATACTGATTTTGTGTATTTATGTTATTTGATTGGCATAATCAGTTCTTATAGTACAAATGCGGCAGAAAAGTTTAGCATTTATGCATACAAATATTTAGATTGGATAGCAATTGTTTCTTATTTAAATAGTAGATTAGACTAATTGGGTTGAAAAATTAATTACAAATTATGAAAAGGAGAAAATAATGGGAGATAAGAATATTTTACTATTATTAGATAGGATGGAATTTTGTGCCCTAAATTCCACTGTATTAAGTTATGTCAAAAATATGGATAGGAATAAATTCCATTTTGATATATTAGTTGCAGCAAATCAATTAGGAAGTATGGAGAAGCAGTTTAGCAATGAAGGATGCAATGTATTTTGTTTATGTGCGAGTACTTCCGATAGAAAATTTAAAACTAAATTTGCAGAATTCATCCAGAAAAGAAATAAATACGATGTTGTACATTCTTTTTTGAAAAATGGAATGGTCGCTTTAGCTGTGGCAAAAGAAAATGAAATACCGGTAAGGATTATTAACTGTAGTGAAAATGACGTCGCTCATAATAGAAAAAATAATAAAAATGATGAAATCACACACATAGTCACAACAGGAAATAACAATCAATCGGATAATACAGCTGCATCCGGTAAAAAGAATGCTGATACGAATGAAATTAATTTGGATAATAATGGAAGTAAAAGTGTTAATCGGGAAATATCCGGAGTAGACCATGTTAACACAAATGCAGCAGTGACAAATGAAATCGATGAAGGTAATGAAGGCATAATGGTGCCGAATGAAAATAAAGAGGAAATTGTTTCTGTGAATAAGGCAGTTGATGTAATTGAATATGAGTTTAATTTAGATACTGCAAAAGAGTTTAGAAGTTCTCTTGGAATAGATGACAACCAGATTGTTTTTTTGCATATTGGAAATATAAGTGACCAATTTAATCAGGAATTTTCTATAGAAATATTTCGTGAATTAAGAGAAGTTAAAAATGCATGTCTTTTATTTATAGGTAATGAAGATAATAAGAAGGAAATAAATGAAATCAAATTCTTTAAAAAGTATGCTTCGAGATATGGATTTGAAGAAAGGTTGTATTTTCTTGGATCTATGGAAAACCTTGATAAAGCTTTATCGGCATCAGATATTATTCTGGCTCCATGGAAAAAGACAGCATTGACAACAGCACTTTTGGCGGCACAGGCAAGTGGCGTTAAAATATTTGCATCAGATGTTTTAAGCGAAAAGATTAATGTTACGGATACAGTGCAATTTTTATCATTAAAAAAACCGGTACGTGCATGGGCGTGTGAGATTATGAATTTTATATTTAATGAAGATAAAAGAATTATAAGCACAAATAATCAGATAGAAAGCCGTAGGCATCTATCAGAGCATAATTGCAATATAATTTTAAGAAATGGATATGATATTATTGATAATCTAAAGAAGATAAATAAAATTTATGAACTATGAGACTAAAGTGGGATTTCTGAAATGTGTGATTAGAATAGGATCTCTGTAATTCGAGACTAAAGCAGGATTTCTGAAATGTAATTAAAAAATACGGCTGAATTTCAAAATAAAATTCAGCCGTATTTTTTGGAGATTCATAATAACTAAATCTCATATTACTATTAAAAAATCTAAAGCATCTAAGCTTTTATATTATCATTCTATAGCGATTAGTATTAAAAATTAGTCTGAAAGAGGAATTCCTCTGTGAGGTACAGATGTTGAAAAAACAATCTGAGTCTTTGTGCTTCCAAACTTCTGAAGTTCGCCGATAAAATGGTCAAGTTCTTCAGTGCTTTTAAACATTACTTCAATAAGCATTGCGTATTCTCCTGTTACGCAATTACATTCAATAACGTTATCACAGCTCTTTATGTATGGGTAGAAGTCTTTCTTCTGTCCCGGTTTTACTTCCAAATTAATAAATGCCTTAATATGATATCCTAATTCAGCAGGATTGATTATTGCATTGTAGCCTGTTATAATTCCGGCTTTCTCAAGACGTTCAATTCTTGCAGAGACTGCGGGGGATGAAAGAAACACCTGACTGGCTATTGCCTTAAGGGGGGTACGGGCATTTTCGTGAAGTAGTCGGATGATTTGTTCATCAATGTGATCAAGTTCATGTCTCATAGTAGTTCTCCTTTAATTTCGTATTATTTTTCAGTCTGTTATTAATAAAGTTAAGTTTAAACTTTATTTTAACACAGATATTATAACACACACTTTATAAAAATTACAAAGGAAAATTTACTAAATAAAGAAAAAAGGAAGAAAAAGTTCATAAAAAAAGATCTAATAAAAAATAACTTAAAATAAAACAAATTGAAAAACTTTTTTAAGTAAAAATTTATGATGGAAATAAAACATATTTAATTAAGAAAGAAAAGGTTCAAAAAAACTTTTGCACTTTTATTAGTGAAAAATTTATTGTGAAAAAATTAACAAAATACTTGATAAGTTTGAAATAAAATGATAATCTATTGAAATATTAATGGGGATTTGAAATAAAGTTTATTTTCTTAAATAAAAAATGCATATAAGTTTAATAAAACAAGTAAAAATGCGATATAGTTAATTTTGTTAAATGTTGGAAACAATGAACTTTATTAGCCTCAAAATTATTAAAAGAAAAATTTGAAAACAGGAGGAAATTGGAAATGGAGAATTTGGTTTATTTAGCTCCAATAGCAGGTATTATTGCTTTAATTTTTGCAACATACAAAGCAGTAGTTATTGGAAAAGCTAAACCTGGAAATGAAAGAATGGTAGAAATTTCAGACGCCATTGCAGAAGGTGCTAAAGCATTTTTATATTCAGAATATAAGGTTTTAGTTATTTTTGCGGCAGTGCTTTTTATAGTTATTGGTTTTGGAGTTAGCTGGCTTACAGCCGTTTGTTTCTTAGTTGGAGCAGCTTTCTCAACTTTAGCAGGTTATTTTGGAATGACAGTTGCTACTAAGGCAAATGTTAGAACTGCAAATGCAGCTAAGGAAAGTGGTATGAATAAGGCTCTTTCAATTGCGTTCTCAGGTGGTGCAGTTATGGGTCTTTGTGTTGTAGGTCTTGGTATTGTAGGTCTTAGCGTTATTTTCATCGTACTTAATGCTACAACAGGAATTACTTCAGATTCAGTTAGTATTCTTACAGGATTTAGTTTAGGTGCTTCTTCAATCGCTCTTTTTGCAAGAGTTGGTGGTGGTATCTATACAAAGGCAGCAGACGTTGGTGCTGACCTTGTTGGTAAAGTTGAAGCAGGTATTCCTGAAGATGATCCAAGAAACCCGGCCGTTATCGCTGATAACGTAGGTGACAATGTAGGTGACGTTGCAGGTATGGGTGCTGACTTATTTGAAAGTTATGTTGGTGCTTTAGTTTCAGCAGTTACATTAGGTATTGTTACAACATTGGGAGATGCTACATCATTTATGACAGCTCTTTTCCCACTTGTTATTGCAGCAATCGGTATTCTTGCTTCTGTAATCGCAACTTTCTTTGTTAGAGGTAAAGAAGGTTCTGATCCTCAGAAGGCTTTAAATGCAGGTGAATATACAGCTACAGTTTTAGTTATTATTGCATCAGCAATTTTAAGCAAAGTATTTTTCGGTGGATTCGATGCATTTATCGCAATTATTTCAGGTCTTATCGTTGGTACTATTATTGGTAAAGTTACAGAAATGTATACTTCAGAAAAATATAAGAGTGTTAAAGAAATCGCTGAAAGCTCTCAGACAGGTTCAGCAACAAATATTATCAGCGGTTTATCAGTTGGTATGAAATCAACATTTATTCCTATCATCATCGTTGCAATCGGTATTTTAGTTGCTTTCCATTTTGCTGGAATGTATGGTATCGCTCTTGCAGCAGTTGGTATGCTTTCAACAACAGGTATGACAATCGCAGTTGATGCTTATGGCCCAATCGCTGATAATGCAGGTGGTATTGCAGAAATGTCAGAACTTGATGAAAGTGTTAGAGATATTACAGATAAATTAGATGCAGTTGGTAACACAACAGCAGCAATTGGTAAAGGTTTTGCCATCGGTTCAGCAGCTCTTACAGCATTATCATTATTTGTTTCATTTGCTGAAACAGCAGGCATTACAAAAGAAGGAATCAACATCCTTGATGCTCCTGTAGTTGCAGGTTTATTCATCGGTGGCATGCTTCCATTTATGTTCTCTGCTTTAACAATGTCTTCAGTCGGTAAGGCAGCTAACAAGATGATTGAAGAAGTTCGTCGTCAGTTCAAAGAAAAACCGGGAATCCTTAAAGGAACAGAAAAACCTGACTACAAGACATGTGTTGGTATTTCAACACAGGCAGCTTTACATGAAATGATTATTCCTGGTGTTATGGCAGTAGTTGCTCCATTATTAATCGGATTCGTACTCGGTGTAGAAGCTCTTGGTGGTATGCTTGCAGGTGCACTTGTAAGTGGTGTTATGATGGCTATCTTCATGGCAAACGCAGGTGGTGCTTGGGATAACGCTAAGAAGTATATCGAAGGTGGTTTCGCAGGCGGAAAAGGAAGCGATGCTCATAAGGCAGCAGTTGTTGGTGATACAGTAGGTGATCCATTCAAGGATACATCAGGACCATCAATCAATATCTTAATCAAATTAATGACAATTGTTTCACTTGTATTTGCAGCAGTAATAGCTCAGTACGGCGGAATCTTATTCTAAAGACAATAAAATTAAAATATGGTTACAAACTATTATTAGTTTTAACAATACATTATTTCCTATATGGAAAAACAAATCTTATAACTTTAGTATTACGAAAAAACAGAGGATGCGAGTTTATAACTTCGCATCCTCTGTTTTTTAGGGCTTAGACATGTGAAACAAAATAAAATATCCATTTCTCCTAAGAGTTTATACCTAATATATAGAAAATTAAATGGCAGTTTGCAACTTGTAGAAAGTGACACAGGCATTAAAACATATTTTATATATTACGATGTTTCATCTGCGCTTTAATAGAAAGTGGCACAAATATACTAAACAACATAAATTAGTATAAGTGGAATTTAGAAAGAGGTACCGTATGCAGATATATGTTGTGGAACCACTGGATACAGTTGATAGCATTGCAAATAAATTTGGAACACCGGTAGAAGAAATAATATTTGCAAATCAGCTTATTTATCCGTATAAATTAGCAGTTGGGCAGGCTCTTTTAGTTGAATTTCGACCAAATCAGTATAGAACAAGAAGAGTAATAAATGGTTATGCGTATCCTTTTATAAGTAATTATGTGTTGAGAGTAACTTTGCCGTATTTGTCAGGATTATATATTTTTTCGTATGGATTTACTAAGGAAGGGGAAGTTGTGTCTCCGGCTTTAGATGACCAGTGGATGATAAATGAAGCCTATGAAAATGATACCAAGCCTGTACTTACGCTTACTCCATTTGATGAAAATGGAGTATTTAGCAATAATTTGATTACAGCTCTAGTTAATAATGAGCAGGCAATTGAAAACCTGATAGGCAATTTGATTTATTTAATGAATGAAAAGGGCTTTGCAGGGCTTGATATAGATTTTGAATATATTTATAAAGAAGACAGAGATGCCTTCACAAGTTTTGTCGCAGAATGTACAAGACGAATGAATGAGTATGGAATTTGGGTGTCAGTGGCACTTGCACCAAAGACGTCATCTGACCAGAAAGGTTTGCTATATGAAGGAAAAGATTATGGTGGACTTGGTGCTGCCGCAAATTCAGTCCTTTTGATGACATACGAATGGGGTTATACTTATAGTTCACCGATGGCGGTGGCGCCTATTAATAAAGTCAGACAGGTAATTGAATATGCACTTTCACAAATTCCTGTGGCAAAAATCGATATGGGAATACCAAACTACGGCTATGATTGGACTTTGCCATATGAAAAAGGTGTGACTAAAGCTAAGACAATTGGAAATGTTGAGGCAATTCAACTAGCAATTAATAATGGCGCTACAGTACAATATGATGATGTGGCACAAACTCCATTTTTTAATTACACAATCGGAAATGAAATACATGAGGTATGGTTTGAAGATGTAAGGAGCATAAATGCAAAATTAAATTTAATTGATGAATACAATCTTAGGGGGGCAGCTTATTGGCAGATAATGAGATTGTTTAGGGCAAACTGGCTGCTTGTTGAAAGTAAGTTTGAGGTAAAATAAGGGTGGTAAGTATAAAATGAGGATGATAAGCAATTACGGATGAAATAAGGATATTATTACAATTTTATAAAGTAAAAAGAAGGCTATTATTTTTGTTAATGCTCAAAACTAAAATAGTAGTCTTTTTTGTTTGCTACAGATATTAATACGTAGTATAATCTTCTTTATTAGTGAAATTTATTATATTCTTAATAATGATATTAAGAAGCGGAATAGTTAATTCCTTATTTAATGTAGACAACAGAATAGTTTGATTGTTATTTAATATAAGGAATAGTATTCGTAAATAATTGTAGCAGAAAGGAAATGTAGTTTAAAAATATGAATGTGTTTATTAATTGTCTGGTATTCTTTTTTATTTATGCTTTTCTTGGATGGTGCGTCGAAGTTTCGTTTGTTGCAATTACAAGGGGAAAAGTAGTAAACAGAGGATTTTTGAATGGACCTGTTTGCCCGATTTATGGAGTTGGGATGGTTGGAATCCTATATGCACTAGAACCACTTAAGGATAATGCGATTGTGTTATTTATAGGTGGTGTGGTAATTTGTTCAGTGCTAGAATTATTTACCGGTTGGATTTTGGATAAAATATTCCGTATGAGATGGTGGGATTATTCAGAAAATAGATTTAATATAGGCGGTTATATTTGCCTGGAGTTTAGCATAATGTGGGGTCTTGGAAGTATGATTATGGTTAACATGATTCATCCAATGATTTATGGTGTTGTAAGTAAGATTCCGCTTATGGTAATATATGCTTTGTTAGTAATATTTGCGATAGCATTTATTATTGATATAATTGTAACTGTTAAGGAAATTGTAGGATTTAAGAAGAGTCTTGGACAGCTTGAAAAAATTGCTGACGGCCTTAAAGATATTGGAGATCAGCTTAAAGATGTGGTTGGAAATTCAGCAATTACTGTTTCTGAAAAAACAGAAGAAGGCAAGGAAAAACTTGCAGAAGCGACGGCAAGTAGTCGTGAAAAAATTGCAGAAGCAACAGCAAGTAGTCGCGAAAAGATTGCAGAAGCAACAGCAAGTAGTCGTGAAAAGATTGCAGAAGCAACAGCAAGTAGTCGTGAAAAAATTGCAGAAGCAACAGCAAGTAGTCGCGAAAAGATTGCAGAAGCAACAGCAAGTAGTCGTGAAAAAATTGCAGAAGCAACAGTTAACAGCCGTGAGAAAATTGCGAGTGCATATGAGACAAGCATTGTTGAATTAAAGAAACAAAAAATAGAAATGGAAGCTAAATATGCAGTTATGCTTTTGAAAGCACAGAAGTTAGGAAAGAGGCAGGTTAAGGCCTTTCCTAAACTTAGAGTCAGTGGCTCAACAATTAGTGTTAGAGAAAGACTTGCTGACTTTGGAAATAAGCTTAGTAAAAAATAATACAAAGACATAACATTAGGAGGAGAACATGAACATTAAAGGACAGTCATTTTTAAAATTATTGGATTTTACACCAAAACAGATTGGGGAATTTATTGATTTGGCAGCGCAGTTAAAGGCAAAAAAGAAAGGCGGAGAGCTCGTTGACGTATTAAAAGGAAAGAATATAGCAATTATATTTGAAAAAACAAGTACAAGAACAAGATGCTCTTTTGAAGTTGCAGCTCATGATTTAGGAATGGGAGTTACATATTTAGACCCAACAGGTTCACAGATTGGTAAGAAAGAAAGCATTAAAGATACTGCAAGAGTATTAGGAAGAATGTTTGATGGTATCGAATATAGAGGATTTGAACAGGAAATAGTTGAACAGTTGTCAGAATATGCAGGAGTACCTGTATGGAATGGACTTACAAACGAATTTCATCCAACACAGATTTTAGCAGACTTTCTTACATTAAAGGAAAAGTTTGGAAAATTAGAAGGCCTTAAATTTGTATATATGGGCGATGCACGTTATAACATGGGAAATTCGCTCATGGTCGGATGTGCAAAAATGGGAATGCATTTTGTAGCATGTGCTCCAAAAAAGTATTGGCCGGCACAGGAACTTATTGATGAATGTCAGGCAGTTGCTAAAGAAACAGGAGCAACTTTAGAATTTGTTGAAGACCCTATGGTTGCAACTAAGGATGCAAATGCAATCTATACTGATGTATGGGTTTCAATGGGCGAACCTGATGAAGTATGGGAAGAACGTATCAATGACTTACTTCCATACAGAGTGACAATGGATTTAATTAACAATGCTGATAAGGATGTTGTATTTATGCATTGCCTTCCGGCTTTTCATGATTTAGATACAAAGATTGGCAAACAGATTTATGAAAAATTCGGACTTACAGAAATGGAAGTTACAGATGAAGTATTTGAATCAGAACATTCAGTAGTATTTGATGAAGCTGAAAACAGAATGCATACAATAAAGGCTGTAATGGCTGCTACACTTGGTGCAGAATTTTAGTAAGAATGTGACTGAAAAAATATAAAAATTTAACAGCACAATTATGGCAAATGTAACAACTCGAGTGGGATAACCTGCTCGAGTTGTTTATAAATAATAGAATTGCATATTTGATTAATAAATTAGAGATACATAAGTTAAAGTGATAATAATTAAAAAACAAGATATTAGAATGGAGAAGTGAATGAGATTTTTACATCTTGCGGATTTGCATATTGGGAAAAGAGTAAATGGATTTTCCATGATAGAGGATCAAAAATTTGTTTTTGAACAGGTTTATAATGTAATAGAAAATGAAAAGATAGATGGAATTATTATGGCGGGGGATATTTACGATAAGCCGGTTCCGTCTGCGGAGGCAGTTAAGTTATTTGACGAAATGTTGACAAGACTCGTGTCTATCAATTTGCCGATTTTTGTAATAAGCGGAAATCATGACAGTGCTGAGAGAATAGGATTTGGTTCAGATATACTGTCTGTGGCAAAGGTTTATATGTCGAGAGTGTATAATGGCAATTTGCAAAAAATAGAATTAGAAGATGACTATGGTAAAATAAATGTTTATTTATTGCCATTCATAAAGCCGGCAACGGTAAAAAATATTTATAAAGAGGCTGAAATTAAAGACTATGATGACGCATTAGAGTACGTTCTAAGTCAGGAAAAAATTGATGAAACAAAGAGAAATGTGATTGTGTCACACCAGTTTGTTACAGGTGCGATGAGAAGCGAATCAGAAGAAGTTTCAGTTGGCGGACTTGATAATGTTAGCGTTGAAAATTATGAAGCATTTGATTATGTTGCGTTAGGACACATTCATAGAGCTCAGCAAATGGGCAGGGAAAGTGCACGTTATGCAGGAACATTGCTTAAGTATTCATTCTCAGAAGAAAAACATAATAAGTCAATGACGATTGTTGATTTAAAAGAAAAAGGAAATATAGAAATTAAAGAAATTCCCGTAAAGCCGTTACATGATTTAAAGACAATTAAAGGAAAGTTCAGCAAAATAACAAGTGAAGAGTTTTACAAAGAATTAAAAAAAGAAGACTATTACAGAGCAGTGCTTACAGATGAAGATGATATTTTGAATGCAATAGGAAAATTAAAAAGCATTTATCCAAATCTGATGAGCATGGAATATGACAATACGCGAACACGTTCATATTCTGTTGTTGATAATGTTGAAACAGGAGAGACTAAATCTCCATTGGATTATTTTGAGGAATTTTTTGAAAAACAGAATGGACGGAAAATGTCAGAAAAGCAAAGGAATTACCTGTTGGAAATTTTAGGAGAAGCAAGGGAGGAAAGCCATGAGACCAATTAAATTAGTTATGTGTGGTTTTGGACCTTATGCAGACAAAACCGTAGTTGATTTTACATTATTAGGTGAAAGCGGATTGTATTTGATTACAGGTGATACAGGAGCCGGAAAGACGACTATATTTGATGCAATTTCATATGCTCTTTATGGAGAGGCAAGCGGACAGGTAAGAGAAGTGAAATCTCTTAGAAGCAAATATGCTGATGATGAAACGGAAAGCTATGTTGAATTAGAATTTGAATATAGAGATGAAAAATATAAAATCAGAAGAGTTCCTGAGTATATGCGTAAGGCAAAGCGTGGGGATAAAATGGTTGCCCAGAAAGAAGAAGCAGAATTATATTTTCTAACTAAGGACAGAGAACCAATTATAAATAAAAAGAATGTAAATGATGCAGTTACAGAAATTATAGGACTAGATAGAGGACAATTCTCTCAGATTGCCATGATTGCACAGGGAGATTTTATGAAAGTTCTGCTTACGGGAACTGATGAACGTAGTAAAATTTTAAGAAAGATATTTAATACAAATGAATATCTTGATTTACAGGAAAAATTAAAAAGAAAAAAGAATGAACTTAAGTTTAAGTATCAGGATATTGAGAAGTCAATCAAAAATTACATTGCAAGTGTTCAGTGTGGCAATGATGAAAATGATAAAGAAAAATTAAAACAGATTATTGATGACAACACATTTTGGAAGACAGAAGATATTAATAATTTTATTTTAGAACTTATTAATAAAGACAAAGATTTGTTAAAAACTTTAGAAAAAAATAAAAAAGAAGTTAATAAGAATCTTGAAAAAATTAATGAGACAATTGGTAAAACAGTAAATGTTTTAGCAGGTATGAAAAACATTGAAAATAATGAAAATGAACTTGCTAAAGTATTAGAAGTTATGCCGAAACTCTTAGAAAATTATAATTTGCAAAAAGAGACGGAAAGAGAACGCGAAAAGCTTTCAACTGAAATCGAGATAGAAAAACAAAAACTTGAAAGCTACAATGAACTAACTAAAGAACTTGAAAGTTTACATAACAGACAGGAAAATTTAATAAAATTAAAAAATAAAGAAACTAAAATTAAAGGCGATGTAGAAAATATTGAAAATAGTATTTTGATTTCTGAAAAAAGGCTTGAAGAAATAAAAGAATGCGAAGTTGAATTTGAAAAATGCCAGAGCAGCATTAAGAGTGTTGAGGATAAGATAAATCTTTATTCTAATTTGAAAAAATTGTTTAAAAAATATGTTGAAGTCAAAGATGAGCATAAGTCTTTAAAGGAAAAATATGTGGAAAGCGTTAATGAGTATAATAACGCATCACAAAATTATGAAAGTCTTATGGCTAAGTACATGGATGCGCAGGCTGGTATGCTTGGACAAAATCTGAAAGAGGGAGAACCTTGTCCTGTTTGTGGTTCGACAAGTCATCCTCATATAACTGAGGTTAAAGATGAAATTCCGTCTGAGAAAGATTTGAAAAATGCTAAAAATCTTAGACAGAAAAAGGAAGAGAAAAGAAGTGAAATTTCAGGTAATTTGAGGGCGAAAATTACAGAAATCGATTCGTTGAAAGAAAGAATAGATGATGTAGTAAATGAAAATCCAAATGAATTTGCTGAAAGCATAGATGAGAATAGCTTTAATATTTTAGAAGAAAATACAAAGAAGTTAAACGATGATATAAAGAACTTAAATGTTAAAGCTAAAGAATTGTCAGATTTTAAAGAAGAGAAGAAAACAATTGAAGAAAATTTGCCTAAACTAAAGAACGAACTTGAAAGTAAAAAAACAGAAATTGTGGAAATTTCAAATAAAATAATTGAAGAAAATACTAATATTGCAAATGCAAATATCAGAATAGAAGAACTTCAGTCTAAACTTAAATACTC
Organism: Eubacterium sp. LMAG:50; assembly: GCF_008680265.1. Classification (NCBI taxonomy): domain Bacteria; kingdom Bacillati; phylum Bacillota; class Clostridia; order Eubacteriales; family Eubacteriaceae; genus Eubacterium; species Eubacterium sp. LMAG:50. The sequence goes on from NZ_NALP01000007.1 coordinate 721,091, forward strand.
AAGTCTGAAAGAAGCAGAGGAATATATCAGCAGTTTGCAGGATAAAAGAAACAGGCTTATTAAGTTATTTGAAAAGGCAAGAGATAACTATGAAGAAGCAAAGGAAAGAAAATCCGGGCTTGAAAATGCGATAGCGGCTTTGAAAAATCAATTTAAAAATTCAAAGGTTGAAGATTTGGATGAATTAAAGGAAGAAAAGAAGCAGCTTCAAAGTATGGAAAAGGAACTTGGAAAGAGTGAAAAAGAAGTTCATTCACGACTGGATATGAATAAATTTGCAAATGAAAGAATTGAGAAGTGTATGGATGAAGCCGTGGAAGTAGAAGATAAGCTGCAGGTTGTTGGCAGTCTGGCGGATACATGCAATGGAACTCTTTCTTCGAAGTCAAGAATTACTTTAGAAACCTATGTCCAAATGGAAATGTTTGATAGAATTATAGTCAAGGCAAACAGCCATTTCAGGGATATGACTTCAGGTCAGTATGAGTTGAAGAGAAAGCGTGAAGCTGACAATAAGGTAAGCAAGAGCGGATTAGAGTTAAATGTTATCGATTATTATAGTGGAAGTGAAAGGGATATAAAAACTCTTTCAGGTGGAGAATCATTTAAAGCTTCTTTGTCGATGGCATTAGGTTTGTCTGACGAAATCCAGGCTAAGTCCGGAGGAATAAAGATTGATACATTATTTGTAGATGAGGGATTTGGATCATTGGATGGAGAATCGCTTGAAAGTGCAATGAGGGCATTAAGTTCGATTACAGATGTAGGAAGACTTGTAGGGATTATATCGCATGTATCAGAACTTAAGACCAGAATTGACAGGCAGATTGTGGTTACGAAAGACAAAGAGAAAGGAAGCAAACTTGAAATAATAAATTAAATGTAAATTGTGTTGATAGGGAATTCAGATTGACTATTAAAATTAGTGACAAATTTAAAACGAAAGGTGTGTAATAATACACAAAGGTAAAAATAGTGAAAAATATATTTGACAGTGAAGGAAAATTAATGACATTTTTAGATGGATTTGCAGATGTAATGGTTTTGGCAATATTGTGGGTAATTTGTTCTTTGCCAATAATTACAGTTGGCGCATCTACAACAGCATTTTACTCAGTAATGATGAAATTAGTTGTTGGTGAGGAGTCATATGTGGTAAGAAGTTTCTTTAAGGCTTTTAAGGAGAATTTTAAAATATCAACAATTGTATGGCTTATAATGGGAACAATCGGAGGATTAGTTTGTACAAGTCTTTATATTGTATTTAACTCATCTAAAGTAGGAAGCAAATTGTTTTATGCATTACCATTTTATTTGTTAGTACTCATTATTTATACAATGACGATTAATTTTGTATTCCCATATATCGCAAAATTTTATGATACTGTTAAGAGGACTTTAATGATTTCATTAATATTTTCAACAAGACATTTTCTTCAGTCAATTTTACTTATTATAATTGATGTAGCAATATTCATATTTGCTTTTAAGATTCCGGCGTTATTTATTTTATTCCCATTAATATCAGGATTTTGCCATGCAAAAGTATATCAAAAGATATTTGCTAAAATAATTGATGCAAGAGATGAAGAGAATAGTGAAAGTAATATGGTACAGGAATTAGATTAAAAGTGTATGTTTATATAGAGTAATGTGGTAAAATAAATACGGGTGAGAGTAAATTGAAACTATTAATTTACAAAGGGAGAATTTGAATGGGGAAATACATGATTATTCCATATATCTTATTGGGGGTAATGGATGTAAGGTATCTTAAATTAAGTTTAATACATAAAAATAGGACAGGAAAAAGCATTGCATTATTTGTGGAGAGTAATCTTGTTGCAGTAATACTCGGAATTATAATGCAGGGTATTGGTTCGAATTTTATAGATAGCATTCTTATATGGCCATTTTATGCATGCTTTACATGGATGATATTGGCATTAATAGAATATGCATTTGAATATACAGGGTTAGGTAAAGCATTTGAATGCTTCAAATATATTAAAAGAGCTGTGTTTGTATTTACAATTGTGGATACTATAAATATGTTTATACATTCAATTATTAGAATTGAGAATGTAAGGATGAATAAAAGTGGTGTGGCTGCATGGCTTTATAATTTGGGATATGATGCACACATATTTATTACATATGTATTTGTCGCAGTTTTTATATTGTGCTTCATATACCGTATATTAAATTCGCCACGTATTTATAAGGTGAAATATATGCAGATATTAACATGCATGATAATTGTGTCCTGCATTAATATTGTAATGTTTCAGCTTAGATTGTGGGAGAATGTATCATTATTGTTTTATGGTATATTAGGTGCATTTGTTTATGAAATAACATTTCAATATAGTCATAAAGTTGTTAAGAACAGGGCACTGCAGAAAATTGCTGAGGAATCAGAACTGCCGATGGTAGTATTCGGCACAGATGATAGCATAATTGCCTATAATAAAGAAGCGGAAAGATTATTTGATAAATGCACACAAAAGTGTTCGCTTGAGGAATTTTGTAAAGCATATAATTTATATACACCTGCCGCGTTAGAGAAAACTTATCACAAAAAAATAAGTATTATGCATGAAGATAAGAAACTTTATTTTCAGTGTAAATATGGCGAATTATGTGAAAATGATAATATAGCATATGCAAAATACTTTGTATTTGAAGATATAACGGAAATAACAATCGTTAATTCTGTTATGAGATATTTGGAAACTCATGATGAACTTACAGGACTGTACAATATGAAGAGGTTCTATGAAAAAGTAAATGAGATAACAAATAAATACCCGGATGATAAATTTGCAATTATGATATTTAACATATCAAGATTTAAAATCGTAAACGATATGTTTGGAAGAAAAATGGGTGATGCCATTCTTAAGCAGATTTCAGAAAACTGTTTAGCGCAGTGCTCTGATAAAAGGGTATATGCGAGAGTGGAAAGTGATAATTTTATTACATTATGTCCTAAGAGTGATTTGGTAATAAAAGACCTTGAGAAGAAAAGAAATATAAAGGTTACTTATAACAACATCACATGTACTGTTCATATCAGATATGGAATTTATGAAGTAGATTATGATTCTAAAGTTGATGTTGGAACTATGTGCGATAGGGCAAGAATGGCGCTTGACTCTATAAAGAATAATGGAAATTGTGTTGCAGCAGTTTATAATGATAATCTTAGAAATAAAATTTTAAAAGAGCATATGTATAAAGAAGAACTTACAAGTGCCATAGAAAATGAAGATTTTAAAGTTTATCTTCAACCCCAGGTCAGATGCGAAGATGGATTGGTAAAAGGAGCAGAGGCTCTTGTGAGATGGGAACACAGAAAATTAGGATTAATTCCACCTGGAGATTTTATAGAGTTCTTTGAACAAAATGGCTTGATTACAGAACTTGATATGTATGTGTGGGAGAAAGTATGCCAGATTCTTAAACAGTGGAAAGAGGAAGGCAGAGATGACTATATTGCAGTAAATATTTCAATGAAGGATTTTTACATTATAGATTTATATAAAGTGTTTACAAATCTTATCGAAAAGTACGGAATTGATAAAAATAAGCTTAGACTTGAAATTACTGAAAGTGCATTTACTCTTGATTTAGAGAAAAATGTAAATGTAATAAAAAAACTTCAAATGTTTGGATTTATTGTAGAAATGGATGATTTTGGAAGTGGATATTCATCTCTTAATGCCTTAAAAGATATTCCGGTTAACATTATAAAGATGGATATGAGGTTTGTATCACAAACACAGGATCCTGCAAGAGCAGATACAATTATCAAAATGATTCTTGCCATGGCAAAAGAACTTAATATGGAAGTTGTTGCAGAGGGTGTTGAAACAGTTGAACAGGCTGAAAAGTTAAAGCAGTATGGGTGTTCGTATATTCAGGGATATTTATATGCAAAGCCTATGCCGACAGAAGAATATCCTGAGTTTGTAAAGAATATGAAGCAGGGAAATTTTAAAAGATAAAAGAAAATTACAACGAACATTAAAGTTTTAAATAAGTAAAAGAGTAGGGAAATCTCTAAGAATGTAAGAAAATTTGAAAGAAGAACAGGCAATTAAATAGTGAGGAATATTATACTTGATGAAAGGGCATTTGGCGCCGTCGGTTCAAATATTCGGCGCATAGTCCGGCTGAAACTGTAGGTTTCAAAGCCGGTCTGTGTGCTGAATGTTTAGAACTGCTACGAGCGACAAGCAGCGCGAGCGTCCTTTCAGGAAGGGTAATATTCCTCACGTCCGTAATTACTTTAAAATTACAAGAATAAGGAGATTCAGATGAAGATTAATGAATTTGGAAAAACAAAAAATGGGGAACAAACACATTTATTTACTCTTGAAAATAGCAATGGAATGAAAGTTAAAGTATGCGATTATGGTGCAACTCTAGTTTCATTAATTGTGCCGGATAAAGATGGAAAAGACACGGATATAGTTTTAGGCTATGATAATGTTGACCCGTATCAGGGCGCATCAGCTTTTTTTGGAGCAAATGTAGGTAGAAATGCCAATAGAATCAAAGGTGCAAGGTGCATAATTGATGGAGTTGAATACAATTTGGAAAGCAATGATGGTGACAATGGTAATAATCTTCATAGTGGTTCAAATTGTACAGCACTAAAAATGTGGAAAGCAATTTATGATGAGAATGTAAATGATAAGATTTCATTTGAAATATTAAGTAAAGATATGGAGCAGGGATTTCCGGGAAATTTAAAAGTGAATCTTACATACATACTTACAGAGGACAATGAATTAATTTTAAATTATAAAGGAACAACGGATAAAACTACAATTGCTAATTTTACAAATCACTCATACTACAATTTAAATGGCCATGATTCAGGCGAAGTATATGAGCAGAAATTAATGATAAATGGTGATTATTTTACTCCATTTGCCACAAACAATTCTATTCCTTCAGGTGAAATTAGAAGCGTAAAAGGTACACCAATGGATTTTACGGAAATGAAATCAATTGGGAGAGATATTGATGTTGAAGATGAACAGTTAAAATTTGGAACGGGATATGACCATAATTTTATGATAAATGAAAATGCTCATGAATTAAGACTGGCGGCAAAAGCCATCGGAGATAAGTCAGGAATTAAGATGGAACTTTATACAGATACACCGGGATTACAACTTTATACAGCTAATTTTGTATCAGATGAATCAGGAAAAAATGGAGCAGTGTATAACAGACGACATGCATTTTGTCTTGAACCGCAGTATGTACCGGATAATATCAATAATGATAAATTTGAGTCGGCAATTTTAAAACCTGATGAAGAATATAATATGAATATAAAGTTAAAGTTTTTATAAAAAGGGTGAGGCGTCTGCAGTAAAACTGCAGGCGCCTCGTATATTAAAAGAAAATTTGAAAGCTTTATAATGTATCGATAAATCTTGTGAAAGCTTCAAGACCTTCAGGTGTACACTTGTAAACACCAGCGTCTTCGAGAACTTTTACAAATACTTTTCCAATTTCTGATTCAAGAATGTTCATAACATTTTCAGATGTAATGTCATTATATTTTGGAAGAAATTCATCAACCCAGTCAGCATGCTTAGAAATAGATTCATTGCTTCGTATATCTTTTTTATTTACGATATAATCAGCTAATGTTTGTATTTCACCTTTAAGTCTTGAAGGTAAAACTGCAAGACCCATTACTTCAATAAGACCGATATTTTCTTTCTTAATATGATGAAGCTTTTCATGAGGATGATAAACACCAAGAGGATGTTCCTTTGTAGTAATATTATTTCGTAAAGCCAAATCAAGCTCATACATGCCATCCCTAAAACGGGCAATTGGTGTAATTGTGTTGTGTGGTTCACCATCTGTATTTGCATATATAAATGCATCCTCATCAGTATAGTTTCTCCATTTATTTAAAATATGAGAACCTAATTCTACTAATCGGTTGCTGTCTTTTGATTTCAATCTGATTACTGAAAGTGGCCAATGAAGAATTGAACAATCTACATCTTCATAATCTTTAACTTTAAAAGTCTTGATTGAATCAGCTTTTGCCATTGCGAATGTATAATGTCCGCCCTGAAAATGATCATGAGTTAAAATTGAACCACCTACAATTGGAAGGTCGGCATTTGAACCTAAGAAGTAGTGAGGCATTAATTTGATAAAATCGAATAACTTGATAAATGTTGCCTTTTCTATCTTCATAGGTGTGTGTGTGCCTGAAAATACAATACAATGTTCATTGTAGTAAACATAAGGAGAGTATTGAAATCCCCAGTCACAATCATTTATCTTTATAGGGATTATACGGTGGTTTTCTCTTGCAGGGTGGTTAATGCGACCTGCATAACCTTCGTTTTCCATACAAAGCTGGCATTTAGGATATGATACACTTGTGCTGTTTTTGGCAGCAGCAATAGCTTTAGGGTCTTTTTCAGGCTTTGAAAGATTGATAGTTATATCAATATCTCCGTACTCAGAAGGTACAACCCATTTCATATCTTTTTTTATTCTGTCGCGACGGATATAATTGCTGTTTTGAGAAAAATCATAGTAAAATTTAGTGGCATCTTCAGGAGATTTAGCATATTCCTTCCAGAAATTTTCTTGAACCTGTGAAGGACGTGGCATAATGCAGTTCATTAATTTTGTGTCAAATAAATCTCTGTAAGTTACGCTGTCTTCAATTATTCCTAATTTTACGGCTTCATCACAAAGAGCAGCGAGAATATCGCCAAGGTTTTCTTCTTTGTCATCAACAGCCAAATCTGTATAATCATCTTTTCCAAATACTTCGAGGAGCAAATTAGTAGAATAAATTCTTTCACATTCAGGTATTAAGCCTGTGTTAATTCCATAATTAACTAATTTTTTTATATATAAATCTAACATATAACAACCTTTCTAAACTTTATATTTATGAATAAATATAAGTTTTAAGATATAATGCTAAGAACAGTTAAATTGCCTGTTAACACATAGTAGGAATTTTAATCTTCATATCCGTTTGGATGAGATTTATGCCATTTCCATGCAGTCTCAATAATTTTTTCAACATCAGGATATTCAGGCTTCCATCCTAAAACAGTCTTAGCTTTTTCACTTGAAGCAATAAGCTTTGAAGGATCACCGGCACGGCGAGCTTCGTATTTAGCAGGAATGTCTAAACCTGTAACTTTTCTTGCACTTTCAATTATTTCGTTTACCGTAAATCCAATTCCATTTCCAAGATTAAATACATCACTGTCATTTCCTTCAGCCAAATATTTAAGAGCAAGGATATGTGCCTGTGCCAAATCAGTAACATGAATATAATCACGTACACATGTGCCGTCTTTTGTATCGTAATCATTTCCAAATATAGAAATATAAGGACGTTTTCCAAGTGGAACCTGAAGTACAAGTGGAATCAAATGAGTTTCAGGATTATGGGCTTCTCCAATTTTTCCACTGATATGAGCACCGCATGCATTAAAATACCTTAATGCTACATAACGTAAATTGTGGGCTTTACTTGTCCATTTCATCATTTTTTCCATAGAAAGCTTTGTTTCACCATATGTATTTGTAGGTTCAGTTCTGTCACTTTCTAAAATTGGAATTCTTTCAGGTTCTCCATATGTTGCAGCAGTAGAAGAAAATACAATTTTATCAATTCCATGTTCAACCATGCTTTCTAAAAGAACCATTGTTCCGTATAAATTGTTATCATAGTATTTGAGAGGAACTTTCATACTTTCTCCAACCTGAGAGTTGGCAGCAAAATGAATAACTCCGTCAATTTTTTCTTTTGTAAATAAATCATCTAAGAAAGCTTTGTCTCTTATATCACCTTCATAGAATCTTGCTTTGGGATGAACAGCTGCTTTAAATCCTGTTTGTAAATTATCAACTACGACAACATCTTCACCTCTGTCAATAAGTTCATAAACCGTGTGAGAACCGATATATCCGGCTCCGCCTAATACTAAAATACTCATTGTACCTTCATACCTCCATATTTACGTATTTTTAAAATGTGACATGAGTCTGTGCCAAATATAGATTCAATAAATTTCTTATATTCAGGTACGGCCTCGTTTTTTACAAATGCCTGAATGGTTCCGGCAAATCCACCACCATGAACACGACATACGCCATTATCACCGAGGATATATTCGCTGGCAGCAAGGGCGATGCTTACAGGCTGATTTAAAGGTTCCTTATTTGCATAAATATTCTGCAAAAATTTATATGATGAATTTCCGGATTCCTTAACTGTATCAAGGAATTTGTGGAAATTATTTTCTTTTAAAGCATTAACTTCAACTGATACACGTTTATTTTCAGTAAAGAAATGATATGCTCGAAGAACTCCTCTCGAAGAAGCTCCAGCCAATGCCTTAGGTATGTTACTGAAAAATTCATCAGGATTTACGTCTCCAAGAACTTCTTTGTCAAATACTTTGGCAACTTCTTTCATTTCAGTAGGAATTAAAGCATAATCGTCAGTTAAATCTGCATGGCTACCCTTTGTATCAACAATACATAAACTATATCCTTCGTTTGTAATATCAAAATCAATTTTGTTTACAACAGGATTAGCAGGGTCAATAAAATCGATGTTAACAAATCCACCAACGGAGCATGCCATCTGATCCATTAATCCACAAGGTTTTCCAAAATAAACGTTTTCTGCATACTGACTTATAATGGCAATTTCTACTGAAGAAATTTTCATATCATTATACAATCCTGAAAGAATTGTTCCGATAACAGCTTCAAATGCAGCAGATGAAGATAGACCTGCACCAACTAATACGTCACTTGTAATGTATGCTTTAAATCCACCGACTTTGTATCCACGGTTTTTAAATTCATTAACAACACCTTTAATAAGCGCAACTGTTGTGCCTTTTTCTTCTTCAATAAGTTCTGTATTTGCAGTATCAATTGTAATAAGGTCATATCCTTCAGATACTAAAGAAATAATTCCGTCATCAGTTTTTTGTGTGATAGAAATGGCATCTAAGTTAATAGATGCAGCAAGAACCTGTCCGTGCTGGTGGTCAGTATGGTTACCGCCTACTTCAGTTCTTCCTGGAGCACTATAGATTTCAACCTCTCCTTCACCGAAAAGACTTTCAAATTTATCTAAAGCCTTAATGTATCTGTTGTTCTGGTATCCAATTAAAGATGAATCCTCGTAAATATCCATTAAAAGTGAGTCAAATTCATTTTTGCCAAATAATGATTTTAATTCGTTAATATTCATTTAAATCCTCCGTTAAAAAATAATCCGATTTGTAGTATTCAGAAATAAACAATATTTATAAGTAATCAGAATGAGTGGCTCTAATTAAAGCAAATTAATCTATAATCTAATTGCTGATATTAATTGCTAATTTGTTAGAATACTTTTGCTAATTTAAATATAAACTTTTGTTTACTAAAATACAATATAATTTAGTAAACTTATTTGATTTCCGTGTTTACCACTAAATAAATAACAGTAAAATAGTAGAAAATCACAATAAATCATATCTTTAATTAAAAAAAGATGTTATACTTGAAGCGGCGTCATTAAAAAAATGGCGGAGTTACTAAGGAAAAAGTGACTAGGGACATAAATAAGATAAAGGTGGTATAGAGTATGGCTACAATCAAAGATGTGGCGAAATTAGCTCAGGTAAGCCCCTCAACAGTATCAAGAATTTTGAATGAGGATCCTACTTTGAGTACATCGCTTGAAACTAAGAAAAAAGTTATTAATGCAGCAAAGGAACTTAAGTACAACAAGAGTAAGAAAATGTCTAAAGCTATTTTTACATTGGGAATTATTCAATGGTTTTCTGAACAACAGGAAGCAAAGGATAATTATTATCTTAAGGTAAGAAGAGGAATAGAGGATTTTTGTGTTAAGAACTGCATTAATGTTGTGAGAACTTTCAAGTCAAATCCCAACTATTTAGAACAAATTGAAGATGCTGACGGAATTATTTGTATTGGTAAATTTAGCAACGAAGAAGTCGAAAAATTTATGAGCATTACAAAGAATATAGTCTTTTTGGATATGTCATTCCATGATTATAAGGCAACTACATTTTCACTTGATTTTGAAATGGCAGTTAATGAGGCACTTACATATCTTATAGAATTAGGCCATAAAGAAATTGCGTTTTTAGGTGGTAGAGAATTTCTGGGCGAAGAGAATGATAATGTAGTATATGAAGATTATAGAAAAAAAGCATTTATTAAATTCTGTGAGAAAAATGAGATAGATTACAATAAATATCTTATAGAAGGAAGATATTCCATGGAATCAGGATATCAAATGATGAATGAAATTCTAGAAAAAAAACAGTTGCCTACAGCGGTGTTTGCTGCAAGTGACCAGATTGCATTTGGTGCAATGAAGGCAATTAGAGAGCATGATCTTAATATTCCAGAAGATATTTCATTGATTGGATTTGATGATTTGGAAATGACAAGATATACGGCACCTGCACTTACGACACTTCATGCACCTGCATATGAAATGGGTCAGTATGGTGTAAATTCCTTATTTGCAGCATCAAATTTAGCAATCAAGACAACAATTAAAGTAAAATTACCATGTCATTTGGTTGTAAGAGATTCCTGCATGGCGATAAATGAATAAAGGAGAATTGACATGAGTCAACCGAAAGTAAACATTTTGCTGGCAACGTATAACGGCGAAAAATTTTTGAAAACTCAATTGGACAGTCTTATTGAACAGACTTATGAAAATATTGATATATATGTAAGAGATGACTGCTCTACAGATAATACAGTTGAATTTATTAAAAATTATATCGAAAGCAATAAATCAGGTAAGAGGATAATTCTTTTAGAAAATAATGGAGTTAATTTACGACCTCCGAAATCATTTTACCAGATAGCAAGAGAATGTGAACCGGCAGAATATTATGCATTTTGCGATCAGGATGACGTATGGTACCCTGATAAAATTAAATGGGCGGTTGAAGAACTTGAGAAGAAAAAAGATACAAATAAACCTTTGGTTTATTTTTCAGCATATGATTATTACATGAGTGATGGAAGCTTTATCCGTCACTCGCCGGAGCAAAAAGAAAACATTGGTTTAACAGATGTTTTATACTGTACTCCTGCATCAGGATTTTTGCTTGTATTTAATCATGAAGCATGTAAACAATTTATTTTAGATGTAGACCCCGGAATAGAAATGCATGACAGATGGCTCATCAGATGTTGTGTATGTTTTGGTGATACGATTTATGATAAGCGTTTTACGGCTTCGCATTTAAGACATACGGAAGCTGTTACAGCTGAGGATTCTAATACAATAGGTCTGTTAAAAGGATTCTTCCAAAAGGAAGTGTTTGGCCCTGCAAGCGTTGAAGCAAAACAGAACCTTATCTATTTTGCAAAAGTGTTTGAGGATAGATTGTCAAATGAACAAAAGAAGAAAATGGCATTATTTATAAAGAAAAATGGTCTTATAACACAGATTAGAAAAATATTTTATCCACATGCACTGCGTTCAAGAGTGCCGGGAGATATTGCCTTAAGAATTTTATTCGTTTTGGGACGAGCTTAAAATGATTTAGAACGGGCTTAGAATGATACAGGTATATTAAGTCCGTTTGTGAAAATTTGATTGTTGACTTATATAAATCAATATTAAGTTTATATTGATAAGTTAAGCAAAATTAAGGCATATATTTTAATAAAGTTGTTATTTTTTCCATATTAGTGTATGATTAATCAGTTGTCGATTGAATAGGAATGCCCAAGAAACTTTGGCAGGATAACTAACAGATGAATGTCTGTGAAATGAAAGGAAGAATTGGAAATGAATTTAAAGAATGGTATTGATCTCTTTAAACAGTATGGTTTACACGATTTCACTCTTAGATTTATGGAGTGGTTTGATACGAAGAAAAGAGACAGATATTATCAAAATAATATAGAAAAATTTTTACCTGGAGAAGATGAGTTAAACGAACAAAGAAAAATGAAGTTTGAATATGCACCGTTAGTAAGTATTGTAGTGCCTGCATATGAGACTGCACCTGTTTTTCTCAGACAGCTTGTTGACAGTGTATTAGAACAGACATATTCAAATCTTGAATTATGTATCGCAGACGGAAGTAACACAACAATTGTTAAAGATACATTAAATGAATATAAAGATGAGAGAATCAGCTATATAAAATTAAGTAAGAATGATGGAATTTCAAATAATACAAATGAAGGATTTGATAATGCTAAGGGAGAATATATAGCATTGTTAGACCATGATGATTTGCTTACACCAAATGCATTATATGAAATGGTTAAGGAACTTAATGCACATGATAAAATTCCTGATATGGTTTATTCAGATGAAGATAAAATCGTAGCAGATACAGGAAAGCTAATTAATCCGGCATTTAAACCGGATTTAAACGAAGAATTTTTAAGACATACAAATTATATCTGCCACTTTTTAATGTTTTCAAGAGAATTGTTAGATAAAGTCGGTGGATTAAATCAGGAATTTGATGGGGCTCAGGATTTTGAATTCGTATTAAGATGTAACGGTGCAGGAGCTGACATAAAGCATGTACCAAAAATTTTATATCATTGGAGAATTCATCCTGATTCAACAGCAGCAAATCCAAACAGTAAATTATATGCTTTTGAAAATGGAAATAAAGCAATTAAAAAATATTTGACAGAAATCGGAGAAGACGGAACTCCGGCGCTTACTAAAGATTTAGGATTTTATAAAATTGATTATGATTTAAAAGGTGATTATAGCGTAACTGTTTTAGCTAATGATGAAAAACAGATTAATGAAATGAAGAAAAAACAGAGAGAAATGTCAAATCTTCATATTGAATATAAAGTTGTAAAAGGTCAGCTTTCAAAAGAAATGGAAGCAGTTAAGACTGAATACGTTGTGGTCGCAGATAATGATGCTATTCCTATGACAGACAATTGGGTAGAAGAATTACTTAAATACTGTCAGTGGAAACATGTTGGAATAACAGGTGTAAAATGCCTTAATAAAAATAAGAAAATTGAAAGCTGTGGACTTAATTATGACAGTAATGCAACTGTATCAAGTCTGTTTTATCATTTGCCTTCAATTTTTAGAGGATATTGTCATAGAGCAGACGGACCTCAGAATGTTATGGGTGTGTCTTTAAAATTGGCAATGTTTAGAACTAACGTAATTAAAGAAGTTGGTGGAATAAATGAAAAATTTAGTTTCCCATATAGAGATTTAGATGTTTGCTTTAAAATAGATGAAGCAGGTTATGATGTTATTTTAAATACTGATGTTCACGTAAAATTAGCAGACAATCTTAACTATAATGATGAAAAATCTCAGAAAGAGTTCAAAAAGGTCTGGGAAGATAAATTAAAGAAAGAAAACAAATATTACAATGCTAATTTAGTACAAAGTAATGGAAAGTTTATGTTTAAGTAGATTATAAAGTGGAAACAAAATGAGCAAAGTTCATTTTGATAAAAGTTTCTGATGAATGGCCACTGACCAAATAGATGGTGCAATACAGATTATAGGAGGAAAATATGAGTAAGCATAAGTTGCTTGTTGCAATATTTGCAGTGGGAATGACAGCTGCTGTTTTTGCAGGATGCTCAAATGAAAAAAACACTTCTAACGGAACTATTACAAGTGGAATAACGCTTTTTGGTAACAAGTATACAGGGAGTTATACAGGGAAACTTAATAATGGAAATCCTGAAGGAAAGGGCGTAATTGAAGTAGACGGTGATATAGTTTCTAAGGTTGAAGGAACGTGGAAAGATGGAAGCCTTGATGGAAAATGTACGATTACATATAGTGATGGTAGCATAGAAGAAGGCGACATGGTTGAGAATCGATTTGACGGAGAAATTACAAAAACATTTGCTGATGGAACATATAATGTTATGAATTATAATTCAGGGATTCCAAATGGTGCCATTAAGTATTATGACAGTAAGGGAACGTTAACTGATTACGATTGGAATTATGAACAGGTTCCAATTAAAAAACTAATTTCGCAGGTAAAGGACGTAAAATACTCACAGTTAATATATTATCCTGATAATTATGTTGGAAAAATGATAAAAGCTACAGGTACGGTGGAGTCTGTTTATGAAGCTAAAATAAATGCATATATAACAATTAAGGATTCTGATGGAAAAATTTATGTTTGCAAATGCAAAAACATGAAAGTATTTAATGGCAGACAGTCTATTTCACAGACATATAAAGTCGGAGATAAAGTTCAGGTTTATGGATATTTATTAAAAACTGATATGTATACACATTTTAATGACGATAAGAGTACAAAGTATAATCAGTACACAGGTACATTGCCATATGTAGAAGTTGTTTACAGTTACGACGTAAATGCAGGAGAATTTAATCCGTTAAATCCTTCGTATACATATGAAGATGTTGCAAAGAATCCATATGGCTATGCCGGAATGAAAGCAAAAGTCAATGGAAAAGTTAATTATATAGAACTTAACAATAAGAAAAATACGGCTACTATAAAGTTAGAAGTTGGGGACAAACAGTTTTATTATGTTAATTTTAAATATAACAAAAAGACAAAAGTGCTTCCAGCTATAAATGATGAAATTACAATTGAAGGTAAATATTACGGCATTTACAAAGAAGAATATATTAAAAACGTAGATGATATTGGACTGGTAGATGACGATGATATTGAGTATAGATATGAGGTATATCCTTATATTAATGCTAAAAATGTTATAGAGAATAAATAATAATGGGTAAAAGTATGCTTAATAAATATAATAAAAATCTTAGTATTATAATTTTAGGGATTGCATTGGTTGTCTACATTTTATTTATGGCTGTTACCGGAAGGGTTTTTGATGTAGGCAAATCTACAATAGCGGCAAATACAAACGAAGATACAGAGTATACGGTTGGACGTATTTCTAATGACAGGGAATATTCCATAGTTGTAGACAAGAAGGTTAGCAACCTTAAAAGCATTTCTCTTAAGATAAAAGATTTAAGAGAAAAATATACGCAGGAAAAAAGAAACAATGGAATTATTTCCATAAAGTTTTATGATAATGAATCAGGAAAAGTTCTAGGCGAAAAAGAGTTAGAAGTTCAGGATATCATGTTAACATTATATTATGCTGAAGAATCTTCAGACAGCTCAGTTGCATATTCAAACATAGAATGTCACGATTTAAAAATTAGTGCTGATTCTTTAAAAATTGTTGTGAAAGGCAAAAATATTCCACAGGACAGTGAACTTGTTATTTATGGTAACAGACAGGATAAAATTGAAAATTTAGCATCATATGATGATGATATGCAGATAAGTGGAAATATTTTATGTATTGTAGTTGAAGGAAGAAAGAAAATTTCTACAGATTTTTTGTGGGGATTAGTATTGATTGCCTTTATAGGAATTACAGTTAATTTTCTTAAAATGAAAGCAAATGCCAATGGAGGGTCTAATGGTAAAAAGAATAACAAATAAAATACCGAAGCCTTTAGCGTATGCAATTGTATTATTTCTAATTGTTGTATTAACGTTTGTAATCGAATTTTTTGGCTTTAATTTTAAGAGTATAAGATATGGACTTAAAGATACAACTTTTACTAATTTTACAGTTAAAAATAACTCAATTGAAGTTAAGTTAAAAAAGACTACTTACATAGGAAAGGTACAGATATATGGATTATCAGAAGAAAATAAAATAATCCATTACAGTTTTGAAGTTACTACTGTATCGTCTTATGGAAAAGAAAATAAAAAAGGATATAATGACATATTGTATCCTGAATTAAAAACAGGGGTGACTTCTGTAGGGGAATACGGAAACAAGATTAAAATTGATGTTCCTAAAGAATACGTGGACTGTATAAAAGCAGTTAAGATTAAAAATTCATTTACACCTAACAAATATAGAATGTGCTTTATATTTTCAGTACTTGTGATGCTTGCAATGATTATTTTATGTAAGGATATTCTTAGAAAAAGAATAGAGCTGTTCTTCGTTGTATCAGGTTTTTTAATCGGAGTATCATTAATTTATTCTACAGGCGCAACACCGTTTACATGGGATGAAGAAACACATTTTAAGGCCGTATATGAAAATGCCTACGGAGATTTAGTAGATAACACGAGTGCAGTTGTTAAGTATGAGGAAAAAGTAGGAATTCCTGCATATAACACTTTGGAGGAAAAAAATCTCGTAGACCAATACATGAATGCTAATGATAAAAAAGTAATTTCAAGAACAAATAAGGCAGTTGCAACAAATTATACTGCAGTAGCATATATACCTCAGATTCTTGGAGCAAAAATTGCAAGAGCACTACATTTAAGCTTTTCTAATATGCTGATGCTTATTAAATTTATGAACTTAATTGTATATCTTGTTGTTATGGTGATTGCAATAAAGATGACAAAAGTATGTAAATATGCACTTGTTTGTATAGCATTAATGCCTACAAGTATTTTACAGGCAAGTTCTATAACATATGATGGCTTTGTTTTATGCTTTGTTTCACTTGGAGTTGTATTGCTGATAAATGAAATTATTAGTGATGAAGAAAAGATAAATACAAAGTTATTAGTAGCCGGAATGGTTGCAATTACAGTGGGAAGTTTATCTAAGATGGTTTATGCACCATTAGTTATGCTTGCACTATTTATTCCTAATAGGAAATTTTCAAGTAAAAAGAGTGTAATCTGGTTTAAACTTGGAATATTGGCTGTATGTGGATGGATGCTTACAACATTTGTGTTGCCAACAATAGCAAGTATGATTTCACCGGATGTTACGGCAACTGTGGATATCAGAGGTGGAGATACAAACTCAGGAAGTCAGATTGGAAACATTATTGGACAGCCATTTAATTATGCAAAAGAATTGTTATCAAGTATATTTAGTTTTGAAAACTTTGGTATTTCAGCTGAGACAAGAGACCCATATACAATTGGTAATTTAATGCTTATGAATTATGGTGGAACAGTCGTAGGACCGGATAAATTTGCTTATGTAATAATGGCACTTATTATGATTTTAATTTGCAAAAATAAAGAAGAAAAGCCTCTTAATGTAAAAACAAAATTAGGTGTTTGGGGACTTATCTTTATTATTGTTGTATTGATATGGACAGCAATGTATCTTGCATTTACACCTGTAGGTCAGAAGGCTATAGTAGGTGTACAGGCCAGATATTATCTTCCAATATTGTGGCTGGCTATAGTAGCTGCATATAACGGGAAATTATGTATTAATGTAACAAAAACAGGTTACGCCCGATTGCTTACCGGAATCATGACATTTATAACTGCATATGGACTTTTGGCGGTATTAATTGTTCAAAAGCTAGCATAAAAGGAAAGGCTTTTACAAAATCTGATTTTGTAAAGCCTTTTTGAGAGGTTTAGGAAATGGATAAAAAAGTATCAATTGTAATACCTGCATATAACAGTGAAAAATATATAAAGGATTGTATTTTGTCACTGCAAAGGCAGACATATAAAAATATAGAAATTATAGTTGTTAATGATGGCTCAAAGGATTCAACGCTAGAAATATTAAACGAGCTTGCAAAAGAATATAATAATTTAATTGTTCTTACACAGGAAAATCATGGAATAGCTTATACAAGAAACAGAGGAATCGAATTTGCCACAGGTGAATATCTGATGTTTATGGATAATGATGATTCCATGAAAGAAGACTGTATAGAAATGCTGCTAAGCAGAATTTTGGAAACTGATGCTGATATGGTAATTGGTGGATACAGGCGAATTACTCCTGGAGGAAAAGTTTTAGATGAAATGGTTCTCACAAAAGATGAATGGGCAAAGTTTAGAATGATAAGTCCTTGGGGACGTATTATGAAAACGCAATTTGTCAGAGAACATAATCTTAAATTTGGCGATTATAAAATGGGAGAGGATTCATATTTTAATGTTACAGCTTACGGCGAAAGTGACAAAATCATAACAACAGATTATGTGGGTTATAATTGGATTTACAGAGATGAGTCGGTTTCAAATACAACTCAGAAAAAAGTGGCAAATTCTCCAATTCCTTTTCTTGAAGGGTTAATAGAGAGAAATAAAAATCAAAAATATATGAAGCCTAAAATGTTTGAGTATTTTGTTATAAAATATGTTATCTGGAATTTGACCTTTATATGTAAACAGAGTACTAAAAAAGAAATGTCAAAAGCGTATACAGAATATTTTAACTGGTTATCCGGGAAGATTCCTGATTATAAGAAAAATCCTTATGTGGGACTTGGAAAGCCTAAAGGTGAAACAGCTTTAATAAGACTAATTGTAACTATATTTTGCAAAATGCCAAAGAGCATAGTAATATGTATAATGATGCTATATAAAAAGATTGTATAAATAGAGAGCAACAGAATTAAAAAAATGGGAACAAACAATGTTAAAGTTTAGTAATCGTGAATAATAAGCAATGATATAGTTTGGTAAACCAAAATAATAAACAATAGCAGAGCAAAAAAACTTAGTAAATAACAACAGAGTTTTTAGGAGAAGAAAGATGAAACATTCATTTGTAATATGTGCATACAAAGAAAGTCCTTTTTTAGAGGAATGCATACAGTCATTAGAAAAACAGACAGTAAAAAGTACAATTAAAATGGTTACTTCAACACCTAATGAGTATATTGCTGATATGGCAAAAAAACACAATATAGAACTGATAGTAAACGAAGGTCAGGGAGGAATTGTCCAAGACTGGAATTTCGGATATAAACAGATTGATACTCCTTATGTGACAATTGCACATCAGGATGATGTATATTTTCCAGAGTATACAGAAACTTTATTAAAGGAATTTGAAAGAAGCAAACATCCTTTGATTTTCTTTACAGATTACTGGGAACTTAGAAATGGTGAATATGTTAAAGAAAACAAATTACTTAAAGTTAAAAGAATCATGCTTATACCATTAAAGACAAGATTGTTTTTTAACAGCAGATTTGTAAGAAGAAGAATATTATCATTTGGATCACCTATTTGTTGCCCTTCAGTAGGATATGTCAGAGCAAATTTGCCAAATCCTATTTTTGAAGTTGGATTTAGAAGCAATGAAGACTGGCAGGCATGGGAGAAACTTTCTAAACTTAAAGGAAGCTTTATTTATTGCAAAAAGCCATTAGTGGCACATAGAATACATGAAGATTCAGAAACATCAGCCATTATTGCCGATAATAAGAGAAGCGATGAAGATGAAGTTATGTTTTCAAAATTCTGGCCTAAATTTATTGTTAAGATATTAGTAAAATTTTATGCTAAAGGTCAGGATTCTAACAATATGTAATTTATTAAAGAGTGGAAGGTTCAATGAAAACGTTAGTATATTGTTAGGATTTTAATTATGTGATTCATTGAGGTTATAATATAAATGAGTAAAAAGATAAAAAATAATTTGCCGGATGATTTGAATGGTTCACAGGATAATTTAGAAAATGTGAGAACAGATTTAAATTCGGATAATATGAAAGATGAGGGCTTAAAGGATAATATTAAGATTGAAAATGCGATTGCAGCATTGCAGCAGGAAAGCACTCAGGAAATGTTAGCTCATACTTTAACAGTTATCCGAAGAAGAATGAAGGAAAAAGGCAGATTAATTATTGCGGTTGAGCCACCTAAAGCAGATGGGAATTTGAATATTCAGGCAATTAAGACAGATGATGGAAGAATGTGGTGGATGGCGTTTACAAGTTTTGATGAGGAAGTTAAAGGAAGCGGTAGTGTAATGTCTACTTTTATGAGTGACATTGACAGCTTATTTGTGACAGCCTTAAAAACAGATGGAATAAGTGGAATTATAATTAATCCGTGGAACAAAACAATAATGCTTGATAAGAGATTGATAAGTATTATTATTGGAAAATAATATGATGCCAGGTTCAAAAGGCTTAAGCCCACATAAGCTTGCTCATAAAGGAGTAGGATTATAGGAGTGTGCAGTATGAACAATCTGTAGTCATCAAAGTAAGGGACTTTTGACCACAACGTCATAATTTTAAAGAATTATAAATATAACAAAATTTAAGAGGTGATAATTATGTCAGAAATTAATAGTATTGATGTAGAAGAAGATCAGTTTGCATATCGTTATGATACACAGCTTTTGATTGACAGAAGAGATAAAGATTTAGATGAGGATGAGATATCAGAGTACATAACAGAACATTTTGAAGGTAACTGTCTTATCGCAGTAGGAGATGAAGATTTGATTAAAATTCATTTCCATACAAATGAGCCTTGGAAAGTTTTAGAATATTGTAACTCAATTGGAGAAATTTACGATATTGTAGTTGAAGATATGATTCGTCAGTCAGCAGGCTTACAGGGTTAGAGTAAAATTAAGAATATTATCTTAAGTTTTCCACATACTAACTCCATAACTTAAATTTAGCAAAATAGGATTTAATTACATTAAAGAAAAAATTAAATTCTTTAAAAGATTAGTTATGGAGGATAATAACATGAAAGCGACAGGTATCGTACGAAGAATCGATGAATTGGGGAGAGTTGTTGTTCCAAAGGAAATCAGAAGAACTTTAAGAATAAGGGAAGGCGATCCTTTAGAGATTTTTACAAATAGAGATGGTGAGGTCATTTTAAAAAAATATTCACCAATTGGAGAACTTGACAATTTTGCAAAACAATATGCGGAAGCGTTAGGGCAGACATCAGGCCAAATGATTATGATTTGCGACAGGGATCAGGTTGTTGCTGCATCAGGTGGAGCTAAAAAAGAAAACATAGGAAAGAAGATAAGTAAGGATGTAGAAAACTTAATAGATGAACGTGAAGTCTTTACAACTCATAATAGTTTAAAAAAGGGGATAGCTATCATTGAGGAAGGTGAAGAACCATCTATGGGTGAAGTAATATATCCGATTATCTGTGAAGGAGATGCAGTTGGTGCGGTTGCAATAATTGGAAAAGACATAAAGAATCCAATATCGGTAACTGAACAAAAGTTAGCGGCAGTTGCAGCAAATTTTTTAGGAAAGCAAATGGAGTCTTAAATTTAAACGGGTAAAAAATACAATTAAAATGACAAAATTTTGTGCTAAAAAAAATAAGTCGTAAAAGTTCGAAAAAAATAAAAAAATTGTTTTATGAAAAATGCACATAAAATTTGGCTGAAATCCCCTTAAAATAAGCAAATTACCTTGACAAAGTAAGGGTAAATGATGTATAAAGTTTATTGAAGTACGCGAGGAAAACGTATATTACAGGAACACATGAAATTAAAGTAGTTTCTGAACTAATTTTTAGGAGGATATAAACATGAACAAGACAGAATTTATCGCAGCAGTAGCTGAAGAAGCAGGATTATCAAAGACAGACGCAGCAAAGGCTGTTAAGGCTTTTACAGACGTTGTAACAGAAGAAATGAAGAAGGGTGAAAAAGTACAGTTAATCGGATTTGGTAACTTTGAAGTTTCTAAGAGACCAGCTCGTGAAGGTATCAACCCTGCAACAAAGGAAAAGATCACAATTGCTGCAGCTAATGTACCTAAGTTCAAAGCAGGTAAGGCTTTAAAAGAAGCTCTTAACTAATTTAAAAGAGTAAATATATAAGTGATTTTAAGGGCTTTTGTTATCAAAAGCCCTTTATTTTATACTACTTTTTAATCAGGAAGTTTAGAAATAAATTATAAAATAATTAAATTTACAATAAAATATAAGATTTGTAATTAATAATGTAATTGTGCAAAACAGAAAAGATATCCGGTTAATGAATATAATAGCAGAAAAAAGGATATCTAATTAACAACAAAATCAGGAGGAAACATGAGAATAGATAAATACTTAAAAGTATCAAGAATTATTAAAAGAAGAACAGTAGCTAATGAAGCTTGTGATGCAGGAAGAGTAATAGTAAATGGAAAACCTGTAAAAGCTTCTTACGATGTTAAGATTAACGATGTAATTGAAATTCAATTTGGACAGAGAACGGTTAAAGTTCAGGTATTAAATTTGAATGAAACTGTAAAAAAAGAAGAAGCTACAGAAATGTACAAAGATTTGACATAAATTTAAGATAGTATACAAATATAAATGTACTAATGCATCTAATAAAAGAGTGCCTAAATTAGCCCATACAGAAAATATTTGATAGAAATATAAACTTAGATGTTTGGGTCAAAAGCTCTAGCTTTGATACCTACGGATTGTTTTTTTAGTTAGTATAAATAAAAAAAGAGTTTCATATATTTATGTAAGTATAGCTATGTGGGTGATTTAGTGGAGAATGATAATATTTCCAAAGCTCATAAACTTATGATGCTTAACAGGAAATCAATGGAGATTACAGGGGTCGAGGATGTTATTTCTTTTGATACAAAAGAGGTATTACTTGAAACGACAATGGGAATTCTGACTATTAAAGGTGAGGATTTAAAAGTAAATAGGTTAAGTATAGAAAAAGGGGAATTAGAGATTGAAGGAACTGTGGACAGCATGGAATATTCTGAAATCTCATCATATAAAAGAAAAAAAGAAAGCATGCTTAAAAGGATGTTTAAATGATTAAAGATGAACTTATTTTGCTTTTTACTTCACTGTATTGCGGAATAATATTTGCAATTGTATACGATGCTATAAGGATAATAAGAAATCTTATTAAACCACATTTTATTAGAGTGGTTATTGAAGATTTTATATATTGGATATGTGTAGCTTACATATTTTTTAGTATGTTGATTAAAAAAAATTACGGAAATTTAAGATGGTATCCTATATTTGGAATGCTTTTGGCAATGGCAGTTTATGAAATAATAGTAGGAAGAAAATTAGTGTTGAAAATTTCGAAAGTTTTGGAAAAGATAATTAGAACTTTATTAAAACCATTGAAAAAAGCAGGGAAACGAATTAAACTAAGAAAGACGAAAATAGAAGAAAAGTTTGCAAAAGGAAATAAGGTGAGTAGATGTCGGAAAAAAGAAAACCACAGGAAAGCATGCAACGCAGACAGCAAAACGGACAACAGGTAAGAAAACCAAGGAAAAGCACTGCTACTTCCAGAGTGAGCAGAGTAAGTAAGAGTAAGAAAAAAAACGATAACAGAGGCATGATAGTTGGAATAAGCCTTGTAGTTATTATGTTATGTGCTATTTTACTTGTACAGACATTTAATGCATATGGAACGTTATCAGATTTAAAGAAACAGAAAAAAGAACTTACGCAGGAATATAATGACCAATTAGAATTATCAGATGAATTAAAAGAAAAAGAAGACTACGTTAAGACAGACGAATATATAGAAGAAATGGCAAGAAAGATGGGATTAGTGTATCCGGATGAAGTAATCTTTAAGCCAGAAGACTAAAGCTATAGGAAATAAGTAAGAAAGCGATTTACGAAGTAAATTTTCCTAAATACAAAAGAAACCAATTTTAAAGATGTTTATATTAATATAATAAAAAATTAATTTTTTAAGAGATTTATTTTCTATATAATTAAAAAAGAAACTGATTTTAAAAGTATATGGAATTAATAGTTATAAGATAATTTAACTTTTTGCATTTACTTTAAAGGTCAGCTTCTTTTTTTTGCTCGTATTTGGACAGATTAAAAAGTCTTTTATTTACTTATGAGTAAGCTCATGTTTGTATAATATACTTGATGTTTATATGAATTTGGCTTTAACCCGCTTATGAACAAATTCATGTGAACTTAGACCTTTTGACCAAGGCGGTCTATAAAAGTTTAAAAGGAAAAAATGTCAAAAAGTCTAAGGAACATAAGGTTATGATTCGACAATTTTGGATATTGACATCCGATATACTGTTGTCAATAAAAAAATGGAGGATTGATTAATGACGCAAAAGGTATTGAAACCATTATTTTTACTTATGATATCCTGGGCAGTAACAGGAATTACATTTTTTGGCTGTAATCCGATAGCTTTGGCATGGTATAGTGCGGGAAACATATTGCCCGTATTTGGAGTAGTGATAGCACCGGTTATGGCAGGGGGAATATATTTTTATCAGGGATTTTTGCCAATGTGCAAGTATACAATGATAATTTTGATGACATATGTGTGTATTAATTTATATAAGAAATGGGCAAAGAATCCAAATCCGTTTATTTTGGCAGGAATTTCGGTTATGACAATGGTTGTTATGGAGGGAGCAGATTTTTATATGAATAATATGGCGTCGCTTCATTGGAGTGCATTTAAAATGCTTACATATATTCCGATAATAATGCTTAACTGGTCAACAACCATAATATTTGCATATGGAATAAATAAATTTATGGTTCAGAAAAAATTATCGCCAATAGATGATGGTATGCAAAATGTAGATGCGGAGCAGGTGTTAAAAACGGCGAAAGCTTTTAAGGGAATAGCTTCTAAAATGCAGTATATAAACAGTGAGTATAATGAAAATTTTCAAAACGAATATTTGGAAAATCATATAAATGAGTGTGTGTGTAGCGGATGTGCGAATAGTGAAATACAGTATATGGAAAGGGCAAGGCTTAATTATTTGTGGTTTAGCAAAATGGTGGAAACGAGGGAAGCCATGGCATCACAATTCAATGAAGTAAGTAAAATCGTGGAAAAATTTTTGAGACCGGCAATTAGTGAAGATTTACTTACAGACAGAATGGCAGAAAAAATACAACGAAAATTCAGAGAGAAAAAAATATATGCAAAGAAAATAAGGGTGGTGAAAAATGAAAAAGAATATATAGAAGTAGAGTTTTATGCCAAAAAGAAGAAGAGGGCAAAAGCTACGGTTAGAATGATGACGGATATAATAAGTCGGGTGGTTGGCAAAAAGATGAGAATGGTAAACTTAGAATATGGAAATATACCATTAGAATATGGAAAATTTCAGTTGTTAGAGGAGGTGAATTTTCACACATTACAGGGGAGTGCAAAAACAGTTAAAAGAAATGAACAGGTTTCAGGGGATAATTTTACGTATCTTGTGTTAGATAAAGGGCAGACATTTATGAGCATATGCGATGGTATGGGCTCAGGAAGTGTTGCAAATGAGTATAGTGGAATCATAATTGATTTATTGGAACAGTTTATGGACAGTGGACTGAATGAAAATACAATATTAAGGCTTATTAATTCGGTTTTGCTGACAAAAAGCGGATGGGATATTTCTACTACGGTCGACATGGGAATGATTGATCTATATTCGGGAACATGTAGATTTTTGAAGTCAGGTGCTGCATGCACGTTTATAAAAAGAGGGAACTGGGTAGAATGTATAAAGTCAACATCTTTACCAATAGGAGTTTTAAATGAGGTGGATGTTGAGACTATAACTAAAAAATTGTATGACGGTGATTTTGTAATAATGATTTCAGATGGAATAGTGGAATCATTGCAGTGCGATGATAAAGAAAAGGAGATGGCAAATGTGATAATGGATATAGAGAGTAATAATCCAAAAGAAATGGCACTTATTATTATGAATGAGGCGATAAAACTGTCGGGTGGAGTGCCAAAAGATGATATGACGGTTCTTGTGACAGGAATATGGCGAAAGCATTAAACAAAGAGTATCACATAAATTATTGATTTAAGGTATTTTATGACAATCAAAGTAACAGATAGATGAAAATATTAAACGATTTAACCGGGTTGTTTGACTTTAGAATAAGCATACAGTATATTAAAAATATGATAAAAAAAGTATTGAATTTTATTAAAGAAAACAATATGCTGCAAAATGGAGACAGCGTCGTTCTGGGAGTATCCGGAGGCGCTGATTCCATTTGTATGCTATATGTACTAAAAGAAATAAGCAAATTTATTAATTTAAAACTTGTAGTGGTTCATGTACATCATCATATCAGAGGCAAAGAAGCAGATGGAGATATGGAATATGTTAGAAAAATTTGTGACAAAGAGCATATTCCGTATGAAATTTTTCACATAGATGCTAAAAAAGAGGCAATAGCCAGAGGAATGTCAGAGGAGGAGGCAGGAAGAGTCTGCAGATATGAATGTTTTGCAAAAGTGCAGGAGAAATATAATGCAAATAAAATATCGGTGGCACATAATTTGAATGATAATAGTGAAACTATTTTGTTTAACCTTTTTAGAGGAACCGGAATAAAAGGAATTTCGGGTATCCCTATGCAGCGTGATAACATTGTAAGGCCACTGCTTTGTGTATCAAGAAAAGAGATTGAAAAATATCTTGAAGAAAATCATATATCATATAGGACAGATAAAACAAATTTTGAGACAGAATATAGCAGAAATAAGCTTAGATTAGAATTGATTCCGTATATAAAAGAAAATATAAATAAAAAAGCTGAATATAATATTGTAAATGCCGGAAAAATGTTAGGAGAAATAGAAGATTATTTAGAGATTGAAACAAATAAGACATATGATGAATATGTAGACGAAAATGAAGAAGGAATATTCATCTCATTAAAGGCTTTTGAAATTCATCCGGCTATAGCAAAAAGGATTGTCAGAAAAGGAATTGAGAAAAAAGCAGGAAAATTAAAAGATGTAACGGCGGCGCACGTTGAAAGTATTATAAATTTGGCAAAGCTTGAAGTGTCAAAGTCAGTTAATTTGCCTTATAATATCAAAGCAATAAAAAAGTATAAGGGAATTCTACTTTCGGATTTATCCGATATAAAAATTGAAAAAATTAAGGAGATTCCAATTATTGTAAATAATGAACTTATAAACGAGAATCCGTACAATGGAAAATTTAAAATAGACTTCGAAAACAACGGATTTTCAGTAGATGATATACAGGAATTACTGTATACTAAATGGATTGATTGTGATAAAATAGGTTCGTTAACCTTACGGAATCGTAAAGAGGGTGATTACCTTGTAGTAAATGATTTCGGAAGTAAAAAGAAACTGAAAGAATATTTTATCAATGAAAAAATTCCTAAAGAAGACAGAGATAAAGTATTACTATTGGCCGATGGAAATCATATAGTGTGGATAGTCGGATATAGAATGAGTAGTTACTATAAAGTCAACAGTAATACTAGAAACATAATTAAGATTGAATTTTATAATTAAAAAACAAAGGAGAGAAGAAAATGGCAAGTCATATCGAGGAAATGATTAGTGAAGAACAAATTGATAAAAGAGTTAGAGAGATTGCAAAGCAGATTAGCGAAGATTATAAGGGAAAATCTGTTCGTCTTATCTGTATCCTAAAAGGAAGCGTTTTTTATACATGCGAATTAGCAAAGAGAATATCAATACCGGTAACTCTTGATTTTATGAGTGTATCAAGTTATGGCTCAGGTACTGTAAGTACAGGTGATATTAAAATCAAAAAAGATTTGGATCATGACATAGAAGGATTAAATGTAATTGTTGTTGAAGATATCATTGATTCAGGCAATACATTAAACAAGTTAATACCGTTGTTAAAAGAAAGAAAGCCTGCAAGCATTGCAGTAACAACACTTCTTGATAAACCATCAAGAAGAGAAGTAGATGTTCATGTTGATTATACAGGGTTTGAAATAGAAGATAAATTTGTAGTAGGCTATGGGCTTGACTACGACCAGAAGTACAGAGACTTACCTTTTGTAGGCGTTGTTGAAGAGTAATTTAATATTCAAAAAAATTTGCCTCCGATTAAGATGACGGATGCGTGAAATTTTACTGACAGCGATACAAAATACTACCATAGGAGGTGAAAAATTGAAGAATAGTTCAAGAGGATTTAGAATTTACTTTATAGTTATAGCATTAATGATTGTAGGTATGTATGCATTTTCAATATTTTCAACGAAAGACAGTGATTATAAATATAATGATTTTATTACTGATTTAAAGGCTGGAAATGTATCAGAAGTTACAATCAGACAAAATAATGAGGTACCATCAGGAAGTATTGTTGTTGTTTTATCAAAGGATAAATCAAGAAAAGTAGTATATGTAACAGATGTAAATAAAGTAATTAGTGATATAGATGAAATAGATACAGATGTTAAGCCTACAGTTACTGATGTTGCAGGTGATAATTCATTGATGATATCAATTATACAGGTGCTATTAATGGCAGGTGTTGTAATTGTTATTATTATGGTTATGAATGGTAGTGCCAATGCAGGCAATGCAAAAATGGCTAACTTTGGTAAGAGCCGCGCAAGACTTGTACTTGATGTTAAGAATATTAATTTCTCAAATGTCGCAGGTCTTATTGAAGAAAAAGAAGAACTTGAAGAAATTGTAGATTTCCTAAGGAATCCTAAAAAATATATAGATTTAGGAGCAAGAATTCCAAAGGGTGTTTTATTAGAAGGCCCTCCGGGAACAGGTAAGACATTATTAGCAAAAGCTGTTGCAGGTGAAGCTAAGGTGCCTTTCTTTACAATTTCAGGTTCTGATTTTGTGGAAATGTTTGTAGGCGTAGGTGCTTCCAGAGTAAGAGATTTATTTGCGGAAGCAAAGAAAAATGCACCATGTATTATATTTATCGATGAAATCGATGCTGTTGCCAGACGAAGGGGAACAGGAATGGGTGGTGGCCATGATGAACGTGAACAGACATTAAACCAGATGCTTGTAGAAATGGACGGATTTGGTGTTAATGAAGGTATCATTGTTATGGCAGCTACTAACAGAGTAGATATTCTTGATCCGGCTATTTTAAGACCGGGACGATTTGACAGAAAAGTATTAGTAGGAAGACCTGATGTTGTAGGCAGAAAGGGAATACTTGAAGTTCATGCAAAGAATAAGCCGTTAGGCGAGGATGTTGATTTGAAAAAAATCGCACAGATTACATCAGGATTTACAGGAGCTGATTTGGAAAACCTCTTAAATGAAGCGGCTATTATTGCAGCAAAATCTGACAGAGCATTTATTATTCAGGAAGATATTGATAAAGCACTTATTAAAGTTGGGGTTGGAAAAGAAAAGAAGAGTAAAATTATTTCTGACAAAGAGAAACGTATTACAGCTTATCACGAAGCAGGCCATGCAATTTTATTCCATGTATTGCCTGACGTAGGACCTGTTCATACGGTTTCAGTTATTCCAACAGGAGCAGGAGCAGCAGGTTATACAATGCCATTACCTGAAAAAGATGAAATGTTTGATACAAAAGGACATATGATTCAGGAAATAATGGTAAGCCTTGGTGGAAGAATTGCAGAAGAAATAATTCTTGATGATATTACAACAGGAGCATCTCAAGATATTAAACAGGCAACTGCAATGGCTAAGGCAATGGTTACAAAATATGGATTTTCTGACAGATTAGGTTTAATAAATTATGATAATGATTCTGAAGAAGTATTTATTGGACGTGATTTAGCACAGTCAAAAGGATATGCAGAACATACAGCATCAGTAATTGATGAAGAAGTAAAAAATATCATTGATACATGTTACAAAGATGCTAAAAAAATTATCGAAGATCATATGGAACAATTACAAAAATGTGCTCAAATGTTGATCGAAAAAGAGAAGATAAACCAACAGGAATTCGAAAGTATTTTTTAACAAAAGTAATAATGACTAATAAAAATGTTTTAAAAAACAAGAAATTGTGTAAAATACTAATAAAAAACAATAATAAACAATAATAAATTGTGCAAAAGATAAAAAGTGTTGTTATCGGTAACAAAACGCTTTACAACAGTTGATTTTATGCTATAATAATTATTGTAAAACCCCCCAATACATTATATAGTTTTTTTTGCTACACCCCAAAGAAAAAACGAATACCTTCTCCGAAAAGGACAGCAGTAGCAGCTGTCCTTTTTGTTTGTATAAAAATAAATAGCACCAATTTATGCAAATATGTAATATAATTTAGTGAGTAGGTTTGGAATAAGATATTGAATAATATATGAAATAATATATATGACAGTTACAAACAGATAGTTGAAAAGTAATGTTTATTTCCTGATTTTTTTTTAGGAAATTTTATATAGTTTTATATTTAGGAGAACAATATGAACCATAATAGAAATTCTATTTTTCATGACGGAACAGAACAGTTTTGCAGATACAATAAACAGACAGATAAATATAGCTTTATACTTCGCGTAGGCCATAGAATGGCAAATGAAGTATATATAATTATTGATAATGAAAGAATTCAAATGACATCATGTTATCAGGATGAAATATTTGAGTATTATACTGTAAGAATTCACCTTGAAAACAGATGTTATAGATATAGATTTGAGATAGATGGAAATGAAATCCTGTTTTACAATATAGCAGGAGCTGATACAAGCTACTCAGATGTTTATGACTTTTCAATAACACCCGGATTTAATACACCGGATTGGGCAAAAGGTGCAGTTATGTACCAGATATATGTAGAACGTTTTTGCAACGGAGATAAAACAAACGATGTTGAAACAAATGAATATGCGTATATTGGAAAAGGCGTAGAAAAAATTGAAGACTGGTATGAAAATCCGGCAGCAGACGATACCAGACAGTTTTATGGTGGTGATTTACAGGGAGTTATAGATAAGATGGATTATTTGGAAAAATTAGGCGTAAAGGCTATTTATTTTAATCCGTTGTTCGTATCTCCTTCAAACCATAAGTATGACACACAGGACTATGATTATATAGACCCTCATTTTGGAAAAATAGTTGTTGATGAGGGGGATGTATTAAAAGATGGAGAGACAGATAATTCAAAGGCAACAAAATACATTTCAAGAGTTACAAATAAGAAAAATCTTGAAGCAAGTAACGAATTGTTTATTGAATTAGTAGAAGAGGCTCATAAACGTGGAATTAAAGTGATTATTGACGGCGTATTTAACCATTGTGGCTCTTTTAACAAATGGATGGATTACGAGGAAATTTATAGAGAAGAGAATGGCTATGAGAAAGGTGCATATATTTCTCAGGACAGCCCATATAATTCTTTTTTTAAATTTAATGGCGGTCAGTGGCCTCACAATTCAACATATGAAGGATGGTGGGGATTTGATACTTTGCCAAAACTTAATTATGAAGATAGTGAAAAGTTGCAACAGTATATTTTAGACATTGCAAAAAAGTGGGTTTCACCTCCTTATAATGTTGATGGATGGAGATTAGATGTTGCAGCTGATTTGGGACATAGTGGTGAATTTAATCATGAATTCTGGCGTAAATTCCGAAAGGCAGTTAAGGAAGCAAATAAGGATGCAATTATTTTAGCAGAACATTATGGCGAAGCGGGAGAATGGCTAAAGGGCGACCAATGGGATACGGTAATGAATTATGATGCGTTCATGGATCCTGTAAGCTGGTTTTTAACAGGTGTTGATAAACATTCTGACAATGTAAAGCCGGAACTTAAGGGAAATGCCCACAGCTTTAATGATGCAATGAAATATCATATGGCGCAATTCCAGAATCAGTCGTTATTAGTGGCAATGAATGAATTGTCAAATCATGATCATTCAAGATTTATGACAAGAACAAACGGTATGGCTGGAAGAATTGCAACTGCAGGAGCAGAAGCGGCAAATGAAAATGTAAAGAAAGCCATATTTAAACAGGGAGTCGTAATGCAGATGACTCTGCCGGGAGCACCAACATTGTATTATGGGGATGAAGCCGGCGTGTGTGGATGGACAGATCCGGACAACCGAAGAACATATCCTTGGGGCAAAGAAGATTTTGAATTAATCGAATTTTACAGAGATATGATTTTTATACACAATCATTGCGATGAATTGAAGAAAGGTTCTTACAAGCAATTAGACTGGGGCAACAATTATTTAAGTTATGGACGATTTGATGCATTAAATGGCACAGTAACAGCTATCAATACATCAGACCATGAAATCAATGTGAAAATTCCTGTTTGGCAGTTAAACATTCCAAATGGAAACGTAATGGAACGATTAATGGAAACATCTGAGGAATTGTATAATGTGGGTCGAATTCCGGTAATGGTAGAAAATGGTGATATAGCAGTTACCATTCCTGCATGTAGCGCGGTAGTTTATAGAACAAAATAGATGTGTGTAATAACCCACAATATATAGATGAAAGTTTCACCATTGTTAAATTCCTCTCTTAATGTATAAATAGCCAATTTCATAATATAGACAAGTATTTGACTTGGAAAAAAGGATGTCAATTATGTAGTATTTGATGGTGCCTGATTTAGCTTGATTTAGTAGAAAAAATGGTTGCGTAAATAAAAAAATTATGGTATAAATATTTATTGTTGGAAACAAATGGGCAGATTCCCGAGTGGCCAAAGGGGACAGACTGTAAATCTGCTGGCAACGCCTTCGAAGGTTCGAATCCTTCTCTGCCCATTATTTATTCAACGGGTTCGCCGGCGTGGCGGAACTGGCAGACGCGCAGGACTTAAAATCCTGTGGTAGCAATATCGTACCGGTTCGATTCCGGTCGCCGGCATACATATGTGCGAAGCAATGAGTTCACATACACAAAAAAAGAACAGGTTCTTTAGAAAGCTAGTTTTCAGAAAGAATCTGTTCTTTTTTTGATGCGGCGAATGCCGCATCAGCGAGATGGAAATTATATTGTCTGCAATCCTTTATAGAAAAAGAGGTTGCAGGCATTTTTGTTTTACAATAAAAAATAG
Source organism: Eubacterium sp. LMAG:50 (assembly GCF_008680265.1). Lineage (NCBI taxonomy): Bacteria > Bacillati > Bacillota > Clostridia > Eubacteriales > Eubacteriaceae > Eubacterium > Eubacterium sp. LMAG:50. The sequence goes on from NZ_NALP01000007.1 coordinate 753,741, forward strand.
TAAATATTTACATTTTGGCCCTAATCATTTACTATAAAAGGAGGGTATTTGTTATATTGGACATGGAAATGTTCATGAACTTTATATAAGTTAATTTGCAGTTATAGGTTTATAAAGTATGTTTATGTATATGAGTGAAACAGCATAAATAATATAAAAAATTATAAGTACTAAAAAATGACAGATGAAGTTCATAAACAATTTTTAAAGAAAATTGTAATATAATGTATGGTGGAGAGAAAAGTGTATAAATTATTAAAAAAATGGAAAAACGCAAAGATAAGAACGCAGATTATTCTGACTTATATTGCGGTTCTTTTATTGTCATTTATAATGACGTTTACATTAATTTCAGCTGTAAACGGAAGATATACGAAAATTGAAGTTGGTAAGGCAGGAGTGCAGACAGTTAATGCACTTCAGGGTAATTTAGCGCTTATTTTTGATAATGTAACTCAATTTTCAACACAGATATATTTTGACGATATCGTACAGGATTCTTTAAGACAAATAAATTCAGAGAATATTAATTTAAATTATCAAAAAAACATAACAAAGAGTTTGTTTAATATGATATTATCCGGAGAATACATTTCCGGAGTATATATATTTGATAAATATAATAATTGTTATAATTCTTATAAGAGACCACCAAAAAAAATAAATAAGCAAATTCAGGATACAAATTGGTATAAGGAAATGCAGGAAGCAAATGGAAATGGATTTTTCTATAACGGAAGCGATGGAACAATAGAATATTATTCACCTAATGATTATCTGTGCTATGTAAGACAGATTGTAGATAAGAAAGATTATAAACCTTTGGCTACACTTCTAATAACATTTGATGATTCAGTATTGCAGGACTATTTTAATCAGGTTAGTAATTATTACAAGAATCAGTTCTACATAGTTGATTCGAAAGGAAATTATATTATTGAGCCTCAAGACAAAAAGCGTGATTTTAAAAAGTATACAAAAATTGCAAAAAATATGTCTAAGGAGTACATGGAAGTAAATAATAAAGACGGAAAAAGTGTTGTTGTAAGTCAGGATATAGGAATACAGGATTGGAAACTTATCGGAGTATTTTCATTGGATAACATTACATCTTTAGCTCCATATTATTCGACAGTGATAGTGATAATTATGTGTTTAAATGTTGCATTTGTATTTATATGCTCAATGTTACTTACATATCTCATATTTAAACCACTTGCAAAAGTAGAAAAACATATGAAAATAGTTGAAAACGGTGAATTTGTGACAATGCCTGTTGAAGATAATGCTAATGAAATCACAAGCCTTAAAAAAGTATTTAACCATATGATTTTGTCTGTTAAATCTTTAATGAGAAAAATAAAGGATGAAGAAAGAATTATTGCAAAAGGCAAGTTAGACATAATACAGGCGCAGATAAATCCGCACTTTTTATATAACACTTTAGATGCGGTTTCAGCATTAGCATTAATGGAGGAAAATGAAAAATGTTTCCAGATGACGCAGGCGTTAGGAAATTTTTATCGAAACAGTCTAAACAGTGGACTTGATTATATAAAAGTTGAGGATGAAATAAGTAGTATCGAAAGTTACATTACAATATTAAACATGAGATACGACAATCAGATAAAAGTTAATTATGAAATAGAAGAATCGGTAAAAAAAGAGAAAGTTCTTAAACTTTTACTTCAACCTTTAGTGGAAAATGCAGTACATCACGGACTAAATGGAGAAGAAGGAACTGTAAATATAAAAGTATTTGAACAGGATGATGAAATAATATTTATTGTATCTGACGATGGGGTTGGGATGAGTGAAGAAAGAATACAGGAAATAATGGAAGGTAAATCTGTTACTGGAAAATCGGGATTTGGACTTTATAGCTTAATACAGAGAATAAAGTTAATGGATGAAATAGAGAATCCAATGATAATTCAGAGTGAAATAGGTGTTGGAACAGAAATAATTGTTACTGTAGGTAAGATAAAATCAGAGTAAGATTTGCAATAGTGTAAATGTACAATCAGACAAAATAGTATAAATGTAAAGTGGAAATACATTAAATTAAGCAAAAAATCGGAGAAATAATTATGTTAAATGTATTGTTGGTGGATGATGAAAAATTAGAGAGGGTTTTAATTCGCAAAGGATATAAATGGGAAGAAAATGGTTTTAAGATTGTAGGGGAAGCAGCGTCCGGAAAAGAGGCATTGGAATATATAAATTATCATGAGGTGGATATTGTGGTGACTGATATTAATATGCCGGGAATGGATGGCCTACAATTTACTGAAGCACTATTGAAAGCACATCCTAAATGCAGGGTTGTAATTGTAACAGGATTCAGGGAATTTGAATATGCAAGAAAAGCTATCAATTTAGGTGTTGACGAATTTCTTTTAAAGCCAATTAACATAAAAGAAATAAGTGAAGTGATGGCTAAATTAAAAGAGGAGATTAACCAGAGAAACAAAGAGGCTACAGAGGTGGCTAAATTAAAAGAAAGCATGGAGAATAATTATGACATACTAAAAGAAAGTTTTCTTTTAAGGCTTGTTGAAAATAGAATAGATGAAGAAGAAGCAGTGAAAAAAATGGATACATATAACTGCAAAGAACTTCTTGATGGTTGTGTATGCATAGATGTAAAAATTAAAGATAATCAGGAAGAGGAAAATTATAAAAAAGTTTATGAGTTAGTTCAAAATCAAAATAACGACAATATGATTTCGTTTGTTCATTTTATGCATAATATAATAATTTATGTTGTAAATAAAGATTTGGATGAATGCATTAATTATGCAGAAGCATTGCATAAAAAATTAAATAAGATTGGAATAACCGCAACCATCGGAATAAGTGGTGAAAATATAGGATTTTGTGGCATTGCATCGGCATATGGTCAGGCAGATAAGGCGCTTGGAGTTTCAGTTTTGCTTGGAAGAAACAGAGTGGTTACATATTCTGAATACCAGGAGGTTATGAAGCAAAATAATTCTAAAATAGAACTTGACTGGGATAAATTTGCGGAAGCTATAAATAATTGCAGGGAAGAAGAGGTGCTAAAGTATATTGAAGGTTATATTGAAGTGATAAAAAAAGGCAGGATAGCTGACGAGGAATATTTGAAACTGATGACTATGACAATTATATTAAGAGCGGGAGCTACACTTAACAAATATGGAGCAAATTTGTATCAGTTAATAAATGAAGAGGACGTTTTTAAGGATGTAAGAGCGATTAGAAGTGTTACAGATGCCTTAGAATGTGCCAAAGGATATATTAAAATTGTTTATGAATATCATAATCAAAAAAAATCTAAACGTAATAAAAATGTTATAGAAGATGCTTTAGAGTATGTTAATAGAAATTTATACAATTCAGAACTTTCATTAAAGAAAGCGGCGACGGATTTATATATAAATGAAAGTTATCTAAGTAGGGAGTTTAAGAAGACGTACGGAGTCAGTTTTATAGAATATGTATCTGAAAAGAGAATAGAGGCAAGTAAAAAAATTCTTAAGCAGACTGATTTAAAAGTGTATGAAGTTGCGGAAAAAGTTGGGTTTAAAGATTCACATTATTTCTGCATTTGCTTTAAAAAGCAGACAGGAAAGACAGTAAAAGAATACAGATGTTAATAAAAAAGGTTAAAAATTTATAGTAAAATTTTTAACCTTTTTTAGTCAAAATATTAAATTGAGATAGAGAATCTGATTAAGTATACTTTGAATATCAAATAAATTGAGGAGGATTTATAATGAGAAAAAATTTATTTAAGAAAGTGTTGGCGCTTACTTTAGCTTCAACAATGGCATTCTCAATGGCAGGATGTGGTAGCAAAGGTGGTAGCAGCGATGCTAAAAATGACGACGGTACAATTACATTAAATGTATGGCATCAGTGGTCAAATGATACTAATGAACTTAAGGGCAAATATGAAGAGGCAGTTAAAGCTTACGAAAAAGAAAATTCAGGTGTTAAGATTAAGACAGAAACTTTGGATACAGAAGCTTACAAGACAAAGATTAACGCTGAATTTGCCGGAGACGCAAAAGGAATCGACGTATTCTATTGGTGGGGTGCAGGTACAGCAAAGAAGTTAGTTGATGCAGGAAAAGTTATGGCATTAGATGACTATGTAACTGATGATGTTAAGTCAAAGATTTTAGAAGGTTCAACATCAGCATTTGAATTTGATGGAAAATTATATTCAGTACCAATGTTTTCATGGTATATGACATTATTCTGTAACAAGACAATGTTTGACAAGGCAGGAGCTACATTACCAACTACATACGATGAATTAGTAGATGCAGTTAAGAAATTAAAGAAATTAGATGGTGTTACACCAATGGCAGCAGGTGCTAAAGACGGATGGAATGCAGCATTCGTATATCAGGCATTAGCTTTAAGAGAAGTAGGTGCAACAGGCGTTAACGAAATGTTATCAGGAAAGAAAGAATTCGGAGATGAAGGATTCAAGAAAGCAGCACAGAAAGTAAGTGATTTATATGAAATGGGAGCATTTGGGGACAATCCTTTAGAACAGGGAAATGATGACGCAAATGCAGCATTTGAAAATGGAAAAGCAGCTATGAGACTTATGGGAAGCTGGTTTGCAAACAATGTATACACAGACGATGCAGCAACAATTAAACCTGAAGAAGTAGTAGCATTAAAGATTCCAACAATCGCAGATGGAAAAGGTGAAGCAACAGATTACTGTGGTGGATTCGTTGAATCATTCTGGGTTAACAATAACACTAAATACAAAGAAGAAGCAGCTAAGTTCTGTATTTACATTAATGAAAAAATGGGCGTAGCTTCATATGAAACAGGATCAGGATTCAGTGGATGGACAACTCCTGCAGATGAAAGCAACTTAAACCCATTATTTATCCAGATTAAAGATTTATTAGCAGAAGGAAAACAGGGTGTACTTGCTTGGGATACATCATTAGAATCAGAACCGGCAGCAGTACATAATGAACAGGTTCAGACATTATTTGCAGATGGCGCAGACATTGATGCATTTATAGATGAACATAAGGCAGCTATTAACGGTAAATAATAAGTGAGGCAGGTAGTGTTATGGAAAAAATGCTTGGAAATAAGAAATACATATTAATATTTATATTACCGGCGCTACTATTGTTTTTAGGATTTACCTTGATTCCATTAGTTACGTCAGGAATTTACAGTTTTTTTGAATACAATGGAATTGGAACAAAAACCTTTATTGGTATAAAAAACTACATACAATTGTTTACTGAAGACAGATATTTCCCACTTGCAGTAAAGAACTCTTTGATTCTTGTAGTGGCATCAGTATTTATTCAGTTACCTATATCATTAATTTTAGCTTTGGTATTATCAAGAGGAGTAAAAGGTGACGGATTTTTTAGAACGGTTTATTTTATTCCGGTTGTAATATCAAGTATGGTTATAGGACAGTTGTGGCTTAAAATGTTTAATAATGACTACGGTGTAATTAACACCGTAGTCAGATACTTCAATCCTAAATATGAGCATTCCTGGCTTACAAAAGATGCTTTTATGACAGTTTTGATTCCATCTATATGGCAGTACATAGGATATCACATGATTATTTTTTATGCAGGTATAAAGTCTATTTCGACAGACTATTATGAAGCAGCTCAGATAGATGGAGCGTCAACGTTGCAGGTTCATATGAAAATTACATTACCTTTACTTGTTCCGGTAATAAAAACATGTGTAATATTTGCAATAACCGGATCATTAAGAGCCTTTGACCTTGTTTATGTTATGACAGGTGGAGGTCCAAACCACATAAGTGAAGTTCCCGCTACGCTAATGTACAATAATTTATTTAGAAAAGGTTTGTATGGATATGGAAGTGCACAGGCGTTCTTTATAGTAATAGAGTGTCTCATATTTACATTTATAGTTAACAGAATATTTAAAAAAGCAGAGCAGAATGTTTCAGCAGTATAGGAGGGCACAATGAAAAAGAAAAAAATTATGGGAGCAATAAAATTTGCTGTCTTATTATTAATTGCTTTAACTCAGTTGTTTCCACTATATTGGCTTATAACATTTTCGTTAAAAAGCAACACGGAAATATTTGGTGAAAATGTAATTGGACTTCCTCATGTATGGAGATGGGATAATTATGTGACAGCATTGAGCTCATCAAATTTAATCAGATATTTCCTTAATTCAGTATTTTATTCAGTGGTTACGGTAGTAGCAGCAGGAATAATTTCATCAATGGCAGCATATGCCATTTCAAGAATGATATGGAAATTAAGAAACCTTGTATATGGGTTATTTATGATTGGAATTATGATACCAGCGCAGGCAGCATTGTTACCATTGTTTCAGATTTTAGATAGACTGGGACTTAAAGGTGGATATTTAGGATTGTTAATTCCTTACATTGCCGGAGCGCTTCCTATGAGTATAATGATTCTGGTAGGTTTCTATAAAGGAATTCCAAGAGAAATGGAAGAAGCGGCTTATATTGATGGATGCGGAATTTTTAAATGTTTTATACAAATCATATTCCCAATGGTTAAATCAGCCATTGCAACAGCTTCAATATTTACATTCTTAGGAACATGGAATGAATTGATGTTAGCAAATACATTTGTTGACAGTGATGAGTTCAGAACACTTCCTGTAGGTATTATGTCACTTGCCGGACAGTATTCGACAGAATGGGGATTAATTGGAGCAGGTATGGTAATTGCAACATTGCCAACAATTATTATCTACTTCTTCTTAAGTAAGCAGGTACAGGAAAGTTTGGTAGTAGGTGCAGTAAAAGGATAAATTAATTTATCCAAATAATTTTATGGATGCAGGTATTGTGAAAGTGTATTACACAAAACAATCCGTAAGATATCTTATTAACACAATGTTATATAATTAGTATTGATAAACATATCAACTAGAACTCTCAATAGTTTGTTTATCATACCAATTAATTATATAGGTTATCATTAATAATTGTTATGTCAATTATTACTAATAGTTTTCTTTTTTATGGTACTACCGCTTTACAAATGTAGATTTGTGAAGCGGTAGTTTCTTTATGGGTATAAAAAGAGTAGATTTGGAGGCTGTTAGAAGGTTGCTTAAAAGATAAAACACTAAATACTTCTTAATTCCTATTGAAAAAGTATGAATTATGTTCTATAATATATTTATATTATTGAAGACAAAAGATGCCTGAGAAGTATTTGACGTTATAATTGTTGCAATTTTAATTAACGATTACGCAAAATAAATTTATATTATAAATTTAGGCATCTGTTAAATAATGAAAACTAATAGGAGATGTAAATATAATGAAAATTTCTACAAAGGGAAGATATGCATTGAGATTAATGCTTGATATTGCAGAACATTCGGAGGGAAATACACCGGTAAGTATAAAAGATATTGCAAAGAGACAGGAAATATCTGATAAATATTTGGAACAGATTATTTCAGTTTTAAATAAAGCCGGCTATGTAAGAAGTACAAGAGGACCTCAGGGTGGATATTTATTAAAGAAAAAACCGGAAGAATATACAGTAGGAATGATTTTAAGATTAACAGAAGGCTCATTAGCTCCTGTTGCATGTGTGGAAGATGATGCAGAACCATGTGAAAGAATGACAGGATGCGCAACTGTTAGAGTATGGCAGAAGATAAATGATGCAGTAAAAGATGTAGTTGATAATATTACATTGGCAGATTTAGTTCAGTGGCAGTTAGAAGAAAATCAAACAAATGACTATTGTATTTAATCTAAATTAAATAAATACAACATAAAATAAGTGGAGCAGATGAAAAGCGTCTGCTCTTTATATATGTGATTCATAATAATTCGGTTAAAAAACCGGAGCGTTTGTACCGATTCCATTAGTTAATTTAACAATTGGAGGCAGGTATAAATGCTCCGACTTTTTTATTATAATAAAATTACACGTCTAATAATTTATTAACAGCATCCTGAATTTCAGGATGGTTTCTGTATTGTTTTATTAATTTTACTTCGTGACTTGTAAGATTAATAGGTTCTTCATCCGTGTATCCAAAAGTGCCTAAAATATTTTCAATATTATAAATTTCGCATAACATAAGCAAGGTATCAGCATTAGGTTGAGTTTGACCGCTTTCCCAGCCATATATGGTCTTTTCGGCAACGTTTAAAGATTTTTCTTTGAGTATACCTGATACATCACGCACACTCAATTTGTTTAACTTTCTATAATTTTTTAATACTTCAGAAATCTTTGCATTCTTCATCTTATTTACCTCTCTTTTCAATAATATAGTAAGAAAAAATTTACGTCAACAAATTCTCTTTTACAAAGAAAAAACTTCATTGCAATTCTCTTAAACAAAGAATATAATGTAGATATTAGTAAAATTTTCTTGGGAAACGAGAATGGTGGTATCGAATGAATAATCAAAAGAAAAGTAATAGCAGGGTATCTGAAAATATAGTTGAGTATATAAAACGTAATAAAATTTCAGTTGCCCAGATAGAAAAAGATACAGGGATACATATGTCAGAATTCATAGATAATAATGCGGATTTTAGCGCAGGTGAATTCTTAGAACTATGTTCCTATCTGCATTTGGACCCGAAAGATATGAGATAACATTTGCAGATAAGAAAATAAGAGCAAATCTGCATTTAACTAACCCAAGGGATATGAGATAGGTGATAAAGTGCTTAAATACGTATGTAGAAATGACAATATAAAGACAAAAAGCAGCACATGTCCGGTGTGTGGAGAAAGAACTGAATTAGAAAAATCAGACATTTACTGGTGTGATAATTGCAAGGTTCCGCTATTTCAAAGTGAGTGTGAATGTTGTAGTGGAAAAGGGACAAGAATAACAACAGATATAAGACCGGTATTCCCGGAAGAAAGACTGCTTTTAGAGATTTTATTAGATAAAATTCCTGGGACATATGAGAAGGATTCAGTATGGAACTGTTCCGGGAATAAATATTTAATTAATGGTAAACGAATTAAATTTTCAGTTAAAGAATTAAAAAATAAAGATGTTGATGATATTAGAAGTAAATATGAAGAAGCATCAAAAAATATAAGTTATGAATATTTTGAACAATATGCAGATAAATTTGTTCAGGCGAACAGAAGCAGATACGAATTCATTGTAAGAGAAGCAGTGGATTACATTAAAAATTCTACAAAAGATTACACGGCAAAAGATATGTTTGTATCTTTCTCAGGGGGAAAAGATTCCACAGTTACATCAGATATAGTTATGAGGGCGTTAAGTGAGCCAAAGATATTACACATATTTGGAGATACTACATTAGAATTTCCGGAAACAATGAGATATGTTGATAGGTTTAAAAAAGAACATCCCCAAACTCCGGTTTTATCTTCGAGAAACAAGGATAAGGATTTTGAAGAACTATGTAAATTAGTGGGACCACCAAGCAGAGTAATGAGATGGTGCTGCACAATATTTAAAACCGGTGCGATACAAAGAAAGATAAAGACTTTATTTAGAAATAAAAACAAAATAATAACATTTTATGGAATAAGACGAAGTGAGTCTGCCAGTAGAAGTAAATACGAAAGAGAAACAGAAGGCTCTAAAATTACAAAGCAAATAACAATATCCCCAATTATAGACTGGATGGATTTTGATGTCTGGTTGTATATGCTTACAACAAAAATAGATTTTAATTATGCGTACAGATTGGGATATGCAAGAGTAGGATGCTGGTGCTGTCCAAATAACAGTGGATGGTCAGAATTTTTGTCAAAAATTCATATGCCACAGCAGTCGGAAAGGTTTAGGCAGATGCTAATTGATTTTGCAAAACAGATTGGAAAACCGGACCCTGAAGTATATGTAGATGATGGCAAATGGAAAGCACGTCAGGGTGGAAATGGCGTAGATTATGCAAAAAAGACAGCAGTTTCTTTTGAACCATGTGCATTGGAAGAAAATGCATTTAATTATGAACTGCAAAGACCGATTTCAGAACAATTGTATGAATTGTTTAAACCATTTGGATATCTAAATTTTGAATTTGGAAATAAACGACTTGGAGAAGTTTATGTTACGAGAAAAGATGGAAGACTAGTGCTTAAACTTCAGGGAAGAATTGGAAGTACAACGTTAAAAGTAACGATAATCGATTACAAAATAGATGGAGCTGCAAGTGTTAAGGCAGCAGAAGACAAAGTTAAATGTCAGATTACTAAATATCAAATGTGTATGGGATGCAGGGCGTGTGAGAGTATATGCAAGCATAATGCAATTGTTATTAAAGAAGATAAGGAAGGTAATCTTGATTATAAGATTTTGGATGATAAATGTGTAAGATGTGCTGAATGCGTTAATCATTATACGGCAGGATGTTATATGCGAAAAGTATTAGCAACGAAAAAAGGATAAAAATATGACAATAAAACTTAAAGGACATGAAACATTTACAATACGTGAAGGTTGGCTTGATAAAGGGTTAAAAGCGGTAAGTGACAATGGAAAAGTTTTTTCTGAGAACTATGGAGCAGATGCTTTAGGAGTTGGAAGCAATATGGCGAAAGCTATCAGATACTGGCTTAAAGCGGGGAAATTTATCGAGGAATCGCCTAAAAACGGAGCAAAGTTAACTGATATTGCAAAGATAATAAAAAATAATGACGAATATTTAGAGGATAGTTTTGCATTGTGGATTTACCATATAAATCTTGTATTTAATAAGGATATGGCAACAACATGGTATTTATTTTTTAATGAGACGAATATGGATGAATTCACTAAAGAGGAAATTGAGTATATTATTCTTGGAAAAATGCAAATATTAGCTGAAGGAAAGAAAATATCAGAGCGTTCATTAAGAGATGATATTTCGGTTCTTTTAAATATGTATGTGAAAGAAAGAATAGAAGATTATGATCCGGAAGAAAAGAAAATATCTCCATTTGCAAAATTAGGATTAATAAAGAAGGATAGGGATAGATATTTTAAAACACAGCCTGATAGAGAAGTATTGATAAACGAAGTATTTTTATATGCATTGATGAAATATTTTGAAGAAAAATCCAAAGATTCTGTTGGAATAGATGAATTGTTAAATGCACCATTGTCCCCGGGCAGGGTTTTGAATTTGAAAAGAATTGCATTAAATGAGTATTTAGATAATCTTGCGACTTTAAATTACATAACAGTAAATAGAACGGCAGGACTTGATATGGTTTATTTGAAGAAAAATATTCCATTAAATGAAATAGTAGAAAAATATTACGAGAAAAATTAAAGATAAACTGTGAAGGAGCATAATATGAGCCAATTAAAGGATTTTATTGAAATAGACAAGAAATTTCAGAATTCAATAAACTTACAACTGGATATAGACAATAGAAAAAAACTCAACAGTTATATACCTACACGTTCATCAATAAATATATTAAATGGATTTCTTGAGAACGTTATTAATAATAAAGAAAAGGCAAATATCCTTATTGGACCATATGGAAAAGGCAAATCACATTTATTGTTGGTTTTATTGGCTATTCTTAAAGAATCAGAAGATAAAACAACAGAAAAACTTTTAAATAAAATAGAAAAAATATCAGATGTGACAGCCAATAACGCAAGACTTATTCATAAAGAATATAAGCCATTTTTGCCAGTTATTATTTCAGGAACGGACAGGGATTTAAATCATGGGTTTGTACTTGGATTAATGGAGGCTTTAAAGAAAAATGATTTGATTGACATTGCTCCTGATAGTGATTACAGCAAAGCTGTTGAAGTGATTGAAAATTGGAAAAATAAATATAAAAAAGTCTATAAGGAATTTGAGAATATTTTAACAGGTTATGAAACTAACGTTAAGGAATTAGAAAAAAGCCTTAAGTCAATGAATCGTAATGGGTTAGAAATTTTTAAGAAAGTATACCCTGAATTGACGGCAGGAAGTGAATTCAGACCGATGGTTCAGGACAATGCAATGACACTGTATAGAGAAATAAGCATTGCACTTAAAGAGCATGGATATGGTGGCATTTATATTATTTTTGATGAATTCAGCAAATATATAGAAGGGCATGAAAGGGAAACATTTGCCTATGATATGAAGATACTTCAGGATATGTGTGAATTGGCAAATAATTCAAAAGAACAACAGATACATATTACATTTGTTGCCCATAAAAGTATAAAAGAGTATGGAAATGCATTGCCTCAGGATATGATTAATGCATTTAAAGGTGTAGAAGGCAGATTAAAGGAAATAAGATTTATTGTATCAGCTCAGAATAATTATGAACTTTTGCAACATGTAATTAAGAAAAAAGGAACAGAATATAAAACATGGCTAAAAGAGGAAAATAATAGTGAAATTATTAAAGAATCTTATAAAATACCATGTTTTCAAAGTATGTTTAAATTTAGCGACTATCAGCAGATAGTTGTAAAGGGAGCATTCCCAATGTTGCCTATAACAGCGTATGCGTTACTTAATATAAGTGAAAAAGTAGCCCAAAACGAGCGAAGCATTTTTACTTTTTTGGCAAATGACGAAAAGGGAAGCCTTGTCAATTTAATTGAAAACGGAGCAGATGAATTGCTTTCAGTAGATGTAATTTATGATTATTTTAAAAATTTATTTAAGGAAAGTATTTCACTTACAAATATTCACAATGAGTGGCTAAAGGCAGATTATGCTTTGACTAAGGCAGAATCTTTAGGTGAGGAAAAAGTAATTAAGGCTATAGCCATACTTCATATGATTAATAAAAATGAAGAGGTACCGGTAAAAAAAGAAGAAATTCGTCTGGCTACAGGACTTAGTAAAGAGGATTTTACAGGATATTTGCAGAAATTAGAAAACAAGGAAATTGTAAAATACCGTAATAAACTTGGAATATATACTTTCAAAAATAATATTGGAATTAATTTGGATAAGTATATGAACCAGATGATTGAAAAGCAGTCATTAAGCTTAAATTGGGCAGAAGAGTTTGCAAATATTTCTGAATTAGAATATGTACTTCCTAAAAAATATAACAGGGAATACACTATGACACGTTTCTTTAAATATGTGTATATGACACAGGAACAGTTTCTTAGTGTAAAGAATTCAAACTATTTGTTTGATACATATAAAGCTGACGGATTAATTGTATGTATTGTAATGTTAAAAGAAAATGATGCAAATGAAGTAAAGGCGCATACAGATAAGCTTAAGGATGAAAGAATAGTAGTAATTTATCCTAAAAAAGCATTTGGACAGCAGCAAAGCATCAGAAAATTAAAAGCCGTAAAGGCATTGCTTAAAGATAAGAATTTTATAGATGAAAATAAAGTTTTACAACAGGAACTCGAATTATATAGAGATGATTTAATTTTTGAAATTAATGGAGAACTTGAAAGTCTTTATATGCCTGAAAATGGAAATGATATTTGCTTTTACAGTGGACGTGATAGTGAAAAATTAAAATTTGAATCAGAAAAAAATTTTAACAGATTTTTAAGCGATATATGTTCTTCGTATTACGAAAATGCTCCTAAAATTAATAACGAGCTGATAAACAGACAGAATGTTTCAGCGCAGATTAAAAAAGCAAGAAATCAGATAATTGATGCTATTCTTGGAGAAGAAGACTTATCGGGATTTGAAAAAGGGACAAGTTCAGAATCAACTATTTTCAGGGCAACATTAGTTCATACAGGGATAATGGACAATAATGAATATGAGGCAGGATGCGAGAAAATTTTAAAAGAGATAAGAGATTTTATAGGTAAATGTGCCGGTAAAAAAACATCTTTTGATGAGTTGTATTCAAAAATAATGGGAGAAAAATTTGGTGTAAGAAAGGGAGTAATACCTATTTTTCTTGCAAATGAAATTGTAGGTTTACAGGATACACCAATTATTTATCTTCGAGACAAAGAAGTAGATATATCAAGCGAAATACTAAATAACATAAATGAGAAACCGGAAGAATATTTCCTATTCATTGAAAAAGAAAATATGGAAAAGGAAAAGTATCTCAATTTTTTAGAAGAAAACTTTATTACTGAGGAAATAAAGAAAAAGAAACAGTCTAAAATGCAGAGATTAAGCAATATTGTTGAAAGCATGCACAGATGGTATAGGTCAATAGACCAATATACTCTTACATTTACAAAACAAATTTTCAATAAAAAAGAAAATGGATATATAGAAGAGGAAACATTTGAAAAAATAAAGAAATTCAGAAAGATTTTTAAAGGGATAGAGTTAAATCCAAGAGAAGTATTATTTGAAAAAATACCGGAAGCAATTTGTGGAAATATTGATGATAATGCATATGAAAAATGCACACATGAAGTTTTAAAAATAAAGAAATGCATGAGTGAAAATCTGTATTTTACAAAAATAAAAACTGCAACGGATATAAAGAAGGTTTTTGGCGAGAAAGCAAATGACAGTCTTGGTGAATGTCTAAAAACATGGTATGTAGAGCAAAGTGAAAAAGCAAAGTCACATATTTTTGCAGAAAATATAACAGGTTTTATGACTTATATCGGACAGCTAAAAACTAATGACGAATTAGAAATCGTATCTAGAGTGTGCAAGATAATTTCCGGAATTTATATAAATGACTGGAAGAATGATTCTTTTGAACAATTTATGGATGAATTGGCGAGAGTAAAGGCGAGCGTTGAGGCAGTAAAGGAAAATAATGAATCAGGCTCAGGCGAAAACAGAATTTATATTGAAAATGGTGGAAATAAGATAGAAAGATTTTATGAGACTGATGATGACGACAGCACAAGTTACTTTTTACAAAATGCTATTGAAGAAGCATTAGAAGAATTTGGGGATACGTTGGAACTTAATCAAAAAGTTTCGGTACTTGCAAAGGCATTGGAGGATTTATTAAGCAAATGAAATTAACTTATTTGGATAATGGGGCAACGACATTTCCTAAACCTGAAAAAGTATATCAGGCAATGGATGATGTAAATAGAAATCTGGCTGTAAATGCCGGACGAGGCTCGTATGATTTGGCTAAGAAAGCTACAGGTTTAATAGATGAAACAAGGACAAAAATGCTAAGTCTTGTTAATGGAGAACAGGTAGCTGATGTTATATTTGCACCTTCAGCAACAATTGCACTTAACATGATTATAGGTGGTCTTGACTGGAGTGAAAATGACATATGTTTTGTTTCTCCATTTGAGCATAATGCAGTAATGAGACCGCTCAAAAAAGCCCAGGATGAAAATAAATTTGAAATTAAGCAATTACCTGTTATTAGAGAAAATATGACAATTGATTTGGAAAAAATGGAATATTTATTTTCTGTTAATAATCCGACAAAGTTGTTTATAACACATATAAGTAATGTTACAGGATATATTTTACCGGTAAAACAGATTGTGAAAATTGCAAAAAAATACAATTGTAAAGTGATTATAGATGCTTCACAATCGCTAGGATTAATTGATATAGATTTGATTAATATGCAGGCGGATTTTGTTGTGTTTGCGGGTCATAAAAATATGTACGGACCATTTGGAATAGGTGGATTTTATATGAGAAAAGGAGAAAAAATTAATCCTTTTATTGCAGGAGGAACAGGTAGTGATTCACTCAATTTGAATATGCCGTCATCAATTCCGGGAATGTTTGAACCATCGAGTCCAAATATAGTTGCAGTTGCAGGACTAAATGCTGCAGCAGATGTTATTAAAGAAGAAAGTGTAGATTATTTTAAACACGAGAAGGGACTCACGGATTATCTTATTTCTGAATTAAATAAAAATAGAAATGTAGTTATGTATTTGCCACCTAAAGATGCACATGTAGGAATTGTGGCATTTAATATAAAAGGTTATAAAGCGTCAGATGTAGGAATGATTCTTGATGAAGATTACAGCATTGCCGTTAGAACAGGGTATCATTGTGCACCACTTGTACATGAATATTTGGCAGACACAGATTATGTAGGTGTGGTTAGGGCAAGTCTTGGAAGATATACCACGAAAGATGATGTGGACAGGCTGATTATGGCAGTGGAGGAAATTGGTGAGGAATAATGAGTTTTAGAGATTTAAAAATACAGGTTAGGTATAGAAGTGATGAAAATGATATACCAAAGGATTTTTTAATACCGGTACTGGAAAAAAGTGTGATTTATAAAAGGTCAGTAGGGTTTTTCTCAACATCTGCTCTTTCAAATATTTCAATAGGTTTATTTGCAATGGCACAAAATAATGGAAAGGTGGAACTTATTTGCTCACCGAGACTTTCAGAAGATGATATAGAGGCCATTAATTTAGGATACAAAACAAGAGATGAAGCTTTTACAGAGGCTTTGCAGATTAGTATTAAATCACCTATAGATTATTTTGAAGAAGAAAGATTGAATCTTGTTGCAACTATGATTGCAAGTGGAATGCTGGATTTAAAAATTGCATTTATGGAAAATGAGAACGGAATAAGTTTATATCATGAGAAATTAGCAATATTTGAAGATGAATTTGGGAATAGAATAGGATTTACAGGTTCGCTTAATGAATCAGAGAATGCATTTAATGATAATTTTGAATCGGTATATACATTTTGCAGCTGGAAGGACGAAAGTCAAAAGGATGGCGTAGAAAATATAGAACAGGATTTTGATAGAATGTGGAATGACTGCACAAAAAAATTGTGCATAATTCCATTTCCAAAAGTCATTATAGAAAGGTTAAAACAATTTAAAAAAGATAAAGTTGATTATGATACAGACAAGAAACAGTTTGATTATCATGATTTTATAAAACCTGAGAAAATATTTAAAATCCCTGATAATGTCAAACTGAGGGATTATCAGATTGAAGCAATAAACGGATGGGAACAACAGGGATATAAAGGAATATTTTCAATGTCAACAGGATCGGGAAAATCATTTACTGCTTTAGCCTGTATGGCACATTTGGCTGAAAAGGTGGATGAAAAACTGGCAGTGTTTATTGTATGCCCATATATACATTTGGTCGGACAATGGGAGGAAGATGTAGTTAACTGGGCATGCAATCCTATAATAGCTCATTCAAAGTCATCAGATAAAAAATGGGATTTAAATTTAGTAAAGGCATATAAGCGATTTAGAAATAATGGGAAACCATTTGTATGTATAACTACAAATGATACTTTTGCAAGTGAAAAAATACAAAATATTATACATAGATTAAATGAAGAACAAAATGTACTTTTGATAATTGATGAAGCACATAATTTTGGCTCGGTTAGATTGTCAAATATGTTGCCTGAAAATATTAAATATAGAATTGCTTTATCAGCAACAATAAAACGACATATGGATAAAAAAGGGACTCAGAAGATTTTTGATTATTTTGGAGATGAGTGCATAGTTTACGATTTGGAAAGAGCGATAAAAGAAGGTGCCTTATGTAAATATAAATATTATCCTATACCGGTATTTTTGGATGAAGATGAATTGGACAAATATTCATATCTTACGGAAAAGATAAGGAAGTTTGTTGTCGAAGAAGAAGGAAAAGTAAAAATATCGGAGGAGGGAAAATTATTAGTTTTCAAAAGGTCAAGATTGTTGGCGGGTGCAAGAAACAAGCCAAAAAAATTAATGGAATTGATGGAAAAGTATAAGAATGAAGACAGTATTTTGGTCTATTGTGGAGCGACATCAATGGAAAATGAAGATGAAGACAAAGAAACTGTTGATTTGGTAAGACAGATAGATGGTGTTACGGAAATGATAAACAAATCATTAGGAATGAGGGCTCATAGGTTTACGGCAGAAGAAGACTTATATGAACGTCAGGAGATAAAAAAATATTTTCAAAATGGTTTATATCAGGTAATTACGGCTATTAAATGCTTAGATGAAGGCGTAAATATTCCGGGAATTAAGACTGCATTTATTATGAGTAGTTCAAGAAATCCAAAGGAATTTATTCAAAGAAGAGGAAGGCTTTTGCGAAAAAGTTCAAATAAAGAATATGCAGAAATTTATGATTTTGTAACTTTACCAAGAAAATTGACGGATGTGGCTTACGACGATTTTGAAAGGGATAGGTCAATTATAATTGGAGAACTGTACAGAATTAATGAATTTGCAAAGTTAGCTGACAACAGAATAGTAGGTGAAAGTCTTATGGCAGATATTATGAATTCATATAGTGTATTTTTTGATATCGACGAAGAAATAGAAAAAATGGAGGAGTATTACGATGGATGAAAAAAATCAGGTTGAGAAACAGGTAGTTAAGGAAATGTTTGATGAAATACGTAAAATGGAAACAAGAAATGTACGAAGTAATGAATATAGTGATAAGCAAATGGTTGATTGGATTTGTACAAAAATTATGAAAAAAGCACGTAAGGATATGGAGGGAACGGTATGAGATTTAGAAAGATTAAATTACATAATTTTATGAGATATAAGGGAGATAATGAATTAAATTTTTCATGTAATCCGGAAAAGAATGTAACAATTATATTAGGTGATAATACATTTGGAAAAACGACAATTGCTCAGGCGTTTAGATGGGTATTATATGGAAATGTAAATAAAACTAATTATGTGGATGATGTAAAAGAAATTACACTTTTAAATAATGAGGTTATTGCGTCCCTTAGACAGAATGAGATTGCGGATGTAAAAGTCGAACTTGTTGTTGAGGACGGGGATAAAACTTATGAATTTATAAGAACTCAAAAGTTTAGAAAAGTATATGATGATCCGGGAGATTTAACAGTTTTACCTGTAAATATAACTCCATTTTTGGATATGAGTGTGAATGGTGGAGGGCTTATAAGTAATGCCGGTAATCGTGATAAGAATCATCCGTCAGGATGTGTACAGAAAACTATAGAAGAGATGTTCCCTGAAAAATTATCGAATTATTTATTCTTCGATGGTGAAAGATGGAGCCAGACTAAAAACAAATCAGAAGATATAGAAAAATCAATAAATATTATTTTAGGTATTTCGTCAATTCTTAAGATGACAGAACATTTAAAAAATGGAAATTCCGAATACAGGACAAGTGTGTTAACTAAATTAAGAAGAAGTGTAAAAGGATCTACGGATGAATTTAGAAAGACAGAGTATGCAATAAAAGAGATAGACAAAAAAATATGGGAAACTAAAGAAGCAATTGAAAACAAAACTAATGATCTTGAAATGGCAAGACAGAAAGCTGAAGAATTAGATGAAATCCTTAATGAAAACAGCAGTATGGAACAACAGCAGAAGGAATTGAAAAGCAATGAAAAAAATCTAATAAATGAAAAAGGGCATGCCAGAAGATATTATGCAGATATTATAAATTTGCTTAGTAAGTCAGATAAATTTTTTACAAGTGAATTACTTCCAAGAATTGAAGTAATATTAAATGAAGTTGACATTGAAGGAAAAGATATCCCGGGAGTTACTTCAGATACTATAGACTGGCTTCTTAACAATGGGGTATGCCTATGTGGTGAAAAACTAGAAGAAGGTAGCTCGCATTATGAAACTATGATTAAGTTGAGACAGGATGTATATCCAAATAAGATTGGAGGCCCGGCTAAATCATTAAAGTTAAAACTTGCTAATTGGAAGCACGATAATTCAGAGTTAGTTTCAGAAATTAGAGAAAAATGTAGGAACTATGAAGATACACAGGATGATGTCGAAGAAATAGAAAGAAATATAGAAAATCTGGAGCGAAAGATTGACAGAAAACTAAATCTTGAGGATGTGAGAAGAAAGTATAGGAATTTTAAGAATAGATGCAATGAGTGTGAAACAACAATAAATTCATATAATTATCATTTGGAAAATTTACAAAAAGAAAAAGATAGCCTAACAAAACAGTTAGATGGAATAGCAAAGCAGGATAGAGAAAATGCAGTTGTATATAGAGCCATCGCATATGCAGAAGCATTATTTGAAAAAGCAGATTACAATGTGAAAGCCAGAAAAAGTAAAACTTTGGAAGAATTAAACGCCCTTATTAGTGATAATTATGAAAAAATGTTTAACAGCAATGAAAAGTATGCAAAATTAGAGGACGATTATAAGATGCATATGTATTACAAAGCAGGAGGAGAGGAAAGGAACCTTTCAGAAGGAGAAGTTACAGCAATTAATTTTGTATATATAGTTAGCATTTTGGAATTGGCAAAGAGAGAAAAGAGCAATCAGGAAGAAAAAGAATCAGTGTTAAGTCTTCCTTTGGTTCTCGATGCACCATTTTCAAAATTAGGAACTCAAAATATAGGACTTATTTCAAGAAAATTGCCGGAATTTGCTGAACAGGTAATTATATTTATGCTTGATAAGGATTGGGAGGCATCAGGCCTTGATAAATATACATTAGATGATTATTGCTACAGGGTAGAAAGAGAATATTCTGATGTAAGTTCAACTATAGTTGGAAATGGAGGGGTAAAATAATGGAAGAAAAAAAGTATGACTATTTTAAAAATGAAGATTTTGTATTACACGGAAGATATGCTAAATATGTTGATGCAATGTGGGTACAGGGAAAAATTGAGGATCATAGCAGATTTAAGAGACTTGTAGATTTATATGCTGTGGGTGCCATAATTGGACTTAGAACAGGTAATAAAAGAGCTGATGATTTTGAAACAGATGATAAAAGAACAGTTCAATTAAAACAGATTGCAGGAGAGTATGACAGGTTTAAAACTATTATGCAGGTTATTTTGCTAATTGACGATAGCAGAAATATGACGCCGGAAGAGAAAGCAAGAATTGCATTTGATACAAATGACAAAAGCGAATATAGATACAAGGAAGATATGGAGTTATTTAATTCATATGCGAGAGGCGGTATAGAGTACCTATATAATAAGCTTGTATTGCGTTCCACAAAAGAAGATGATGAATTTGTAGACGCAAGAGTAGCAAATATAATGGCACTGTTTAATGATGATATGCAAGGTGAAGCGATGTAGAGTGAAAGAATAAGTGTTAATAATGAAGAGGAGTGTAGAGAAGAGTTAGAGAATAGATGCAATAATTTTATTGGAAGTTTAATGCAACATATTGGTCACTTACTCCAGAAATATCACATAATGTTTATATTGCGCAAACCTGCAAATAATGTTACACTTTGAATATAGAATATTCTAACTAAAATTAAAAATTTGGCCGGAGTTTGAAGGGAGTATAGTTGCAGAAGTGGGAACAATTAGGGCTTTCAGATAATTTTATTTTTCAGAAGGTAATGTTAAATGAAGAATTATGCAGAAAGATATTAACTGAAATAATTGGCATAGAGGTTTTAAAAATTAAATATGTAGACTATGAGAAAACTATAGCAATAAGAAATGATGCTAAGGGAATAAGGCTAGATGCATATATTAAAGGCGACGATGCCGTATACAGCGTGGAAATGCAGAATTTAAGTAAAGACAATCTGAAGAAAAGAAGTAGGTATTATCCTGATATGATTGATTTAGATTTACTTGAAAGAGGATGTAGATATAAGAATTTGAATAATACATATGTGATATTTATATGCGATTTTGATTTGTTTGGAGAGAAACAATATAAGTATACTTTCACAAGTAAGTGTGAAGAGGTTCGCGGATTGGCTTTAAATGAAGGAAGAACAACAATTTTTATGAACACGAAAGGACAAATCGGAGACGTTAGTGAGGATTGTAAACTTTTTCTTAAAGCGGTCAGGAGCCAGTTTACTGCTGATCCTTTTTCTGCTATATTAAAATCAGAAGTGGAACGAATAAAATCAAGTACAGAATGGAGGAGCGAGTATATGCGTTTAAGTGAATGGCTTGAGGATGAGAAAGAGTTGGCACGTGAAGAAGGAATGAAAGAAGGCAGAGAAGAAGGCAGAGAAGAAGGCAAACAAGAAGGTTTACAGGAATTTTTAGTAACATTGGTTTGCAAGAAATTAATCAAAGGTGAAAGTTGTGAACAGATAGCTAAACAGTTGGAGGAGAGTGTTGATTCTATTGCTAACATAAGAGACATAGCTGAAAATACTGAGCCTAAATATGATGTAGAGAAGATAATGCAAGAGATTTCAAAATAGCAGAAATCAAAAATGCCGGTAATATTAATTTATTGCTGGTATTTTTTGATGAAAAAATTTTTTATGCAAAATAAAATAGTAAATATAATGAATAAAATTTATATTGCAAATAAAAAACAGATATAGTAGTATATCAGAAATTAAAATAATGGGGGACAATGAAGTAAAAAAATATTGGTACGGGTTTGCAAAGGAGGGGTTTCTATGAAACTAATTTATATCAGACAGCAGAACTTTCATTTGGCAGACGAAAAGGAACAGGATGACATTTTGACACATTATGAGAAGAAGAACAAAAAAATTTGGACAAAGAGGATGATAATCTCATTTGTGTTAGTAATTATTGGAGTTATATTTGAAATAATAGCATCCCGTGTATCACCATGGATGTATTCCGTTAGAGATTACTACAGGGTGGCTATCATATGGGGAATAGCTATTTTCTTCGTGTTTAATATTTCATCATGGGCATTGCTTGATTTTTGGCAGGATATGGAATATAGACCTGATAAGACTCCAATTTTAAAACTAAGAGTTAAGAGCAAATTATTTGTGGAGAATCTTACAATAATCAGACAGAAAAAATGGTTTGTTATGTGTGAAACAGATGAAGGATTAATAGAAGACGTTATTATTGTAAATAATCGTTCAGATTTTAATACTATAAAAGAAGGCGATATGATTTATGTAAAACGTGAAGGTGAAGTAGGTGAATATGTGTATTATTACATTGCATAATATGATGAATTAAGAAATAGAAGAGAAGATATCATTATGCATAAGACTATTAAAAACAGTGCTTATTTTAATTAAAACTTACAAATAATAAGAAATATATTTAATGCCAGAGTCGCTAAGCCGTAAACTAGTGTTGAATAAGAACATTGCAGTTTCGGGCTTTTGACTCTGGCATTGTGCGTTATAAGAAAAAGCAATATTGAGAATAAAATATATTTCGTGAGATATTCAATTTTAACAATTGCTGCAAACACGCTTTGAAACCAAAATTTATATACCTATGCCAGGTATTACAAATCATACCTTGACAATAGGAATTAACGTGTTATAATGCATAGTGTAAATCATATCAATTTACTAGGAATATATACAATAAAACAATAGATTTAAGTTTGTGGAAAGGTAAGGTATCTGTTATGAACAAGACCATATACATGGATAATGCAGCAACTACAAGAGTGTTGCCTGAAGTATTTGAAGAAATGAAACCATATTTTTTGGAACAGTATGGAAATCCATCTTCTGTGTATTCATTTGTAAATGACGCTAAGAAGGTTGTAGATCAGGCAAGAGTTACAATTTCTGATTTTATAAATGCAAAACCGCAGGAAATTTATTTTACTGCAGGTGGAAGTGAATCTGACAACTGGGCATTAAAAGCAACAGCAGAAGCTTATGCAAATAAAGGAAAACATATTATTACATCAAAAATTGAGCATCATGCAATTCTTCATACATGCGAATATCTTGAAAGAAGAGGGTTTGAAGTAACATATCTTGATGTAGATGAAAATGGTATTGTTGATTTAGAGCAGTTAAAGGCATCAATCAGACCGAACACTATTTTAATATCAATTATGACAGCAAATAATGAAATTGGTACAATCGAACCAATAAAAGAAATTGGTGCAATTGCAAAAGAACACGGAATTTTATTCCATACAGACGCTGTACAGGCTTACGGACATATTGCAATTGATGTAGATGAAGCAAATATTGATATGCTAAGTGTTAGTGGTCACAAATTTAATGGCCCTAAAGGAATAGGATTTTTATACATCAGAACAGGTGTAAAGATCGGTTCATTTATTCATGGCGGAGCTCAGGAAAGAAAGAGAAGAGCCGGAACACTAAATGTACCTGGAATTGTCGGAATAAAGAAAGCAACTGAAATTGCAAGAGACACACTTAAAGAAAGAAGTGAGTACGAAACAAAATTAAGAGATTATGCAATTGATAGAATTTTAAATGAAATTCCATTTACAAGATTAAACGGAGACAGAAAAAAACGTCTTCCTAATAATATGAATTTCTGTTTCAGATTCATAGAAGGTGAATCAATGTTAATATTATTAGACCAAAAGGGCGTATGTGCATCAAGTGGTTCAGCCTGCACATCAGGTTCATTAGACCCTTCACATGTATTACTTGCTATTGGTCTTCCACACGAAATTGCACATGGTTCAATCAGACTTACAATTAGTGAGGAAAACACAAAAGAAGAAATAGATTTTGTAATTGATAATTTGAAACAGATTATAGAAAGATTAAGAGCAATGTCACCATTGTATGCAGATTACGTAGCAAAACATAAATAATATTTTAAATTTCAAAGAAGGAGGATAAACTATGTACAGTGAAAAAGTTATGGATCATTTTATGAATCCAAGAAACGTCGGCGAAATAGAAAACGCAAGTGGTGTTGGTACAGTTGGAAATGCTAAATGTGGCGATATCATGAGAATGTATTTAGATATTGATGATAATGGAATAATTCAGGATGTTAAGTTTAAGACATTTGGATGTGGAGCAGCAGTTGCAACTAGTAGTATGGCAACTGAGCTTGTAAAAGGAAAAACAATACAGCAGGCTTTGGAGGTAACAAACAAAGCAGTTATGGAAGCGTTAGACGGACTTCCACCTGTAAAAGTACATTGTTCATTGTTAGCAGAAGAGGCAATTCACGCAGCATTATGGGATTATGCAGAAAAGCATAATATTAAGATTGAAGGTCTTGAAAAGCCGGTTAATGACATCAGTGAAAAAGAAGAGGAAGAAGAATATTAAACTACAAAAATTGAAATAGGACCCTGGGATTTATAAAAGTGAGAGGATTTTGTAAATTATAGTTGTTAAAAGATGTTAACTTTATAGTTTACTTCACTAACCTCTCGCTTTTTTTCATTTATAATGATAAAATGATGTGGATATAAAAAGTATATCTAAAAAAGAAAAATAAAATTTTTGTAATTTTAAAATGAAAGGAACGATAAGAGTTTTATGGCAGAAAAAGTAGTCGTTGGTATGTCTGGCGGTGTTGATTCATCGGTGGCAGCATATTTGCTTAAAGAGCAGGGATATGATGTTATGGGAGCAACAATGCAGATATGGCAGGATGAAGATAATATAACAATGGAACATGAAGGTGGATGTTGTGGCTGGTCAGCAGTTGACGATGCAAGAAGGGTAGCTTTCAGACTTGATATTCCATATTATGTAATGAATTTTAAAACTGATTTTAAAAAGTATGTTATAGATTATTTTGTAGATGAATATTTGCATGGAAGAACACCAAATCCATGTATTGCCTGCAACCGTTATGTAAAGTGGGAGTCGCTTTTAAAGCGCTCCATGGAAATAGGGGCAGATTATATCGCAACAGGTCATTATGCAAGAATTATAAAATTGGAAAATGGCAGATATACAATAAGAAATTCAGTAACAGTCGAAAAAGACCAGACATATGCTTTATACAATTTAACTCAAGAACAGTTAGCTCATACGTTAATGCCTGTGGGAGAATACACAAAAGATGAAATTAGAAAAATAGCAGAGAAGGTTGGTTTGGAAGTGGCAAGCAAACCTGACAGCCAGGATATTTGCTTTGTGCCGGACCATGATTATGCTTCGTTTATAGAAGAAGAGTCAGATACTAAATGTATGCCCGGGAATTTTATATTAGAAGATGGCGAAGTTGTAGGTAAACATAAAGGAATAACGCATTACACCATAGGACAGAGAAAAGGACTTGGTGTAACATTTGGTAAGCCAATGTTTGTAAAAGAAATCAAAGCGGACACAAACGAAATCGTTTTATGTGAAAATGATGCATTATTTACAAAAGAAGTGATTGTGGAGAATGTAAATTATATGGCAGTTGAATCAATAAACGAACCGGTAAGACTTGTTGGAAAAATTCGATACTCTCATAAAGGAGCACCATGTGTTGTTGAAGCAATAGATCAAAATACAATTAAATGCACATTTGACGAGCCGCAAAGAGCTGTAACGCCGGGACAGGCAGCAGTATTTTACATGGATGATTATGTGTATTGCGGTGGAGTAATTAAGTAAAGTGAAAGATTTTATTTGGAGGAAAAAAATATGGCAAGCGAAAAAGATATTGAAAATATTATTAATATGTTAGATGGAAAAGTAGCAGCAGGGACAAGCAGAATTAATTTAAATGTATCTGATGGCGTAAAAGACGGTGAAGTAAGAGAAGTTCATCATCATGGTCGTTGTGATGTTGGAAGCGCATGGGCAAAAGGAACAGTAAAGAATCCTGAATGTGTAGACATTCCAAATACAGATGCAATTGATGAGTAAGCGATAGTGGAATATTACGGAAACATAGTGCGTATCGCAGAGTTATCCGTAAAAATTTATAGCAAAATGAATAAAATTTAAAATGAAAAAGTATAATTACGGATGATTTTCAAAATTTGAGAGTCATCCGTAATTAATTTTATATAAAAAGAATTTAAAAAAAACCTTAATTCCTATTGACATACTATGAAAAGTAGGATATTATAGCATCAGTTGATAAATCATAGCGTTCTACTATGAAAACTATGAAATTGAAAGCGAGGATAAAACATGGTAAGTTTTGTACAAGGAACATACTATATTCCAAAAGATGATCGAATGTGTTGTTGTTATTAAGTAGAGAAAATTATTTGGGAAGTAGTATACATAATTAATACTTAAGGAAAGATAAGGAGTAAACATTATGGCAAAGAAAACAAGAGCAGAAAGAAATTTAAAATTTGAAACATTACAGTTACACGTAGGACAGGAAAATCCGGATCCGGTTACAGATGCAAGAGCAGTTCCAATTTATCAGACATCATCATATGTATTTAAAAATTGCGACCATGCAGCGGCAAGATTTGGATTAACAGATGCAGGAAATATTTACGGAAGACTTACAAATCCTACAGAAGATGTTTTTGAACAGAGGATTGCAGCACTTGAAGGTGGTGTAGCAGCATTAGCAGTTGCATCAGGTTCAGCAGCAATTTCATATACAATTGAAAACCTTGCACAGAACGGTGACCACATCGTTGCAGCAAAGAACATTTACGGTGGTACATACAACCTTTTAGCACACACACTTCCATCATACGGAATTACAACAACATTTGTTGATCCATTTAATTATGAAGAAATTGAATCAGCAATTAAGGAAAACACAAAGGCTGTATTTATTGAAACACTTGGAAATCCAAATTCAGACGTAGTAGATATTGAAAAGATTGCAAATATTGCACATGCACATAAGATTCCATTAGTAATCGATAATACATTTGCAACACCATATCTTGTAAGACCAATTGAATATGGTGCAGACATCGTTGTTCATTCAGCAACAAAATTCATCGGCGGACATGGAACAACAATCGGTGGTGTAATCGTTGATAGTGGTAAATTTGATTGGGAAGCAACAGGAAAGTTCGCTTCATTAGTTGAACCAAATCCAAGTTATCATGGTGTAAGCTTTACAAAGGCAGTAGGACCTGCAGCATTTGTAACAAAAATCAGAGCTATTTTACTTCGTGATACAGGTGCAACAATTTCACCATTTCATGCATTCATTTTCTTACAGGGATTAGAAACATTATCACTTAGAGTTGAAAGACATGTTCAGAATGCATTAAAGGTTGTAGAATATTTGAATAATCATCCACAGGTTGAAAATGTAAATCATCCATCAGTATCAAAGGACCCTGAACAGCAGGCACTTTACAAGAAATACTTTCCTAACGGTGGTGGTTCAATCTTTACATTTGAAATTAAAGGTGATGCACAGAAGGCAAAAGATTTCATTGATAATCTTGAATTATTCTCATTGTTGGCAAATGTAGCAGATGTTAAATCATTAGTTATTCATCCTGCATCAACAACTCATTCACAAATGACAGAAGAAGAACTTTTAGGTTCAGGAATCAAACCAAACACAATCAGATTATCAATCGGTACAGAAAATATTGATGATATTATTGAAGATTTAGAAGAAGCATTTAAAGCAGTGAAATAATGATACCCGCGATATGCAAATATTGGGTAGGATTGTGGGAGTGCGTAGCACGGAACAATCCGGAGGCATCAAAGTTGGAGAATTTTGATACCAATATATATAATATAATATATGAATTGAAAAATATTGTAGTATAATAAAATTTGTAATAAAAATAAAACGGAACCCGCAAAACCCGCATTAAGCGTAAAAAGACAACGGAACCCGCAAGAAAAGAAAGAAGGATTATTATGGGAAAGATATATAAGGGAACTTTAGAATTAGTTGGAAATACACCATTAGTTGAATTTACACAGATTGAAGAAACTGAAGGTGTTGAAGCAAAGATTTTAGCAAAACTTGAATACTTCAATCCGGCAGGAAGCGTAAAGGATAGAATTGCAAAAGAAATGATTGAAGACGCTGAACGTACAGGAAAATTAAAACCAGGTTCAACAATTATTGAACCAACATCAGGTAATACAGGTATCGGCTTAGCTGCAATTGCAACAACTAAAGGATATAAGAGCATTATCGTAATGCCTGAGACAATGAGTATTGAAAGACGTAACATTATTAAAGCATATGGAGCTGAGATTGTTCTTACAGATGGCGCTAAGGGAATGAAAGGTGCTATAGCTAAGGCAAATGAATTAGCAGAAGAAATCGAAAACAGCTTTATTCCGGCACAGTTTGAAAATCAGGCTAACCCTGAAGCACATAGAAAAACAACAGGACCTGAAATCTGGGAAGACACAGATGGAAACGTAGATGTATTTGTTGCAGGTGTAGGTACAGGCGGAACAATTACAGGTGTAGGCGAATATTTAAAGAAACAGAATCCTAACGTTAAGGTAATCGCTGTAGAACCTGAAACATCACCTGTTTTATCTAAAGGTGAATCAGGACCACATAAGATTCAGGGTATTGGAGCAGGATTTGTACCAAATACATTGAATACAAAAGTATATGATGAAATTATTGCAGTACCAAATGAAGTTGCATTTGAATATGGAAAGAAAATTGCAGCTAAAGAAGGTGTATTAGTAGGTATTTCATCAGGAGCAGCACTTTATGCAGCAGTTCAGGTAGCAAAACGTCCTGAATACAAAGGAAAGAATGTTGTAGTTCTATTACCTGATAGTGGTGATAGATACTATTCAACTCCATTATTCCAGTAGGAATTATGTATATATAATAACAACACAAAGACTCTCAGCCGTAACAGGTTGAGAGTTTTGTGTATTATATTGCTTTCTGCGCTATTTATCAGGTCTTGAGTAAAGTTTAGAACCGTTTCTGTAACTATTATTTTATAGGTTCAAAATTCTCTTCAAACAATAATTCATTTGTTTCCATGATTGAGTAATTATTATTGATGGAAAAAATAATTATAGAATCTCTTGCATCCTTTGCATATAAGATTTTTTGTTTGCCAATAGTGAGAGCACGCTGCGTTTCAGTAAGATTCAGACCTATTCCAATGCAAAGTGCGATTAGTTTTTCACGTCCGATAACCTTTTGACCTTTAAAAATTTCATAACCATAAGTTCTATCGAGATTTGAATTCTTAATTGCCTGGCTTTTAGAAATCCCTTTCTCAGTAAGTTTATTTCCCAAATATTCGTCAAGGCTCAGTTCTTCATCTAAATTTGATGAAATATATGATTTTAAATCCTTTTGATTGTTAGCAGATTTTAATATCTTTAAAAGATCATCAGTAGGTTTCTCTGATAAATTTTTTATGTCTGATTTGTTCAAATTAAAACGTCCTTTCTTTTGTGATAATCAAAAATAGTGTATAATATTAACTACATCAGTTTATTAAAAATGTAAAGGGAAATCAATATGACTAACAGAGAAAAATATATTTTGTCAATTTACGAAGAACTGTCCGATATGGGAAAACATGAAAATGTGAAATTAGTAAAAAATACTGTAAACGATGGAATATACATTAAAAAGACTTTGAAAAATTATAATATAGAAATATATAAAATTTTGAAAAACAGGCAAATCAAAGGAATTCCAAAAGTATATGAAATTATAGAAGATGAGAAAGAACTTATTATTATAGAAGAATATATACATGGACTGACTTTGGACAAAAAATATAATAAAACTGATGTGGAAACAGTAAAAAAAATCATGGAACAGTTGTGTAATATTTTAAAACAGTTACATAATATGAATCCGCCGATTATTCATAGAGACATAAAACCAACAAATATTATGGTTTCAAATGATGATGTCGTATATCTTGTAGATTTTAACATTTCAAGGGAATATGACGAAAAGCAAAGTGTTGATACAGTAATAATGGGAACACAAGGATATGCATCACCTGAACAGTGTGGTTTTGCACAGACGGATTGCAGGTCAGATATTTATTCTATAGGGATGCTAATGAAAAATATACTTATGCTTGATGAGTATCCTGATAAAGAAACAAAGAGGCTTAAAAGAATAATAGATAAATGTACATCTATAGACCCGGGAAAAAGGTATAAAAATATAGAAAAGTTAGAGCAGGCATTAAATAATAAATTGGGCGAAAGAATTAGTCTTCAGTGTAATGAAACTGATGAAAAAATAAAACAGTCATTTTTACCACCTGGATTTAGAGGCGGAAAGATTGCTAATATGTTAATTGCATTGGCAGGATATGCAAGTATGATTAGTCTTGCAATGGCGATGGAGTCAAGTAGTTCTAATCCGGTTGTTAAGACAAAAGAAGATATAGTGTTCAGGATAATTATGCTGATAACAGAATTAGTTACAGTAGCAATTTACTTTAATTGGAGAGGAATAAGAGACAGACTTCCGATTGTAAAAGAAAAAAATATGTTGATAAGATTGATTGGATTTGCAATTTATCCGGTTACAATTCTCGTATTATTAATAGTTGTTGCATTGATAATTATATAAATTGTAAGTTATAAATGTAAGGTCACTTTAAGCTTAGTTTTGTTTGCTTAGTTTGCAAATTGCAATTAAATATACATATAAAACTATCCACGAAATTTAATAAATTAATGCAAATTTACAATTTAATAATTGTATGCTGACAGCATACCAAATATTTCCACAAATCTTATAAAATAGTTGTAAATTAGACACGGATTTGCAAAAAAATTGATTTCAGAAACTTAAAGTAGTCATAAGTTTATTGATTATATTTTCAGTATTTACGAAATAAATTTTGATTTCAAAAATTAATCCGGTTAAATATAACATTTTAGAAGGAGGAGAGTATAGGTGTGTTTAAATTTAAATACATCATACCAGGAAAATTATGGCAGGCGAGAAAAAGAAGAAAAAATGGTGGATAGCAGCGATAGTGATTGTAGTACTTATAATTGTAGCAGCAGGGGGAAACTCAGAAGATTCAGATAAATCAGGAACTGATTCAAATCCTAAAAAAGTGTCGCAGACAGATGACAAAAAAGATTCTAATGATGAAAATAAAGGCGATGCTGATTCTAAAAATGATAAACAGGAAGAGTCAGTACAGACTGAGTTTGCAAAAGGTGATGTAGTTGAAACTAAAAGTTTGAAAGTCTCTTTTTTGGATTGTGGTGAATTTACTGATTATAGTGAATATTCAGAACCGGCAAAGGGAAACAAAATAATATATGCTACATTTGAATTTGAAAATATATCAGATGATAATGAATACATTTCTACAGGTGATTTTTCGTGTTATGCAGATGGATATGATTGCAAATCATATTATGATTTTGATCAGGAAAGTTTAGATGCAACTCTTTCAAAGGGAAGAAAAACAAAAGGAAAGATATTTTTTGAAGTACCTAAAGATGCAAAAGAAATAAAGATAGAATATGATATAAATTTCCTTACATCTGATAAGATGATTTTTGTATATCAGCAAGTGAAATAAAAATGCAAATACGGATAATATAAAAAATGGGAGCAAATTAAACAATAGATTGCATATCAGTTGAATATACCTCGACAATAAAATATTTGCAAAAACATAAAATCCTTTAAGTTAAGGTGATGTGCTTAGAAAATGGATAATTTTTCTAAAATGGCACAACCTATACTTAAAGGATTTTTTCCTTTTTAGTTTCAAAAATAAAGTATTTAATGCCAAAAAGTGTATTTTTCTTTAAATAGGAAAAAACAGTTGAAATAAATAAAGGATATTTGTATTATAAATGGGGTTAGGTAATATGTATTTGGTATAATATTTCAAATATAATTTCTCAAATATCTATCCTTGGTTTTGGAAATTCAAATTAAGTAAATTAAGCGTATAAGGAGAAGAATAATGCGTAAAACAAAGATTGTATGTACAATAGGACCGGCATCTACAGACGAGAAAATCATTACAGACATGTGTAAAGCAGGAATGAACGTTGCGCGTCTCAATTTTTCACATGGCACACACGAAGAACAGCAGAAAAAAATTGATATAATTAAAAAAGTTAGAACAAAATTAAATCTTCCTATAGCGGTTATGTTAGATACAAAGGGACCAGAATATAGAATTAGAACATTTAAAGACGGAAAGATTGAATTAAAGGCTGGAGACCCATTTACTTTTACAACTGATGAAGTAGAAGGCGACCAGACAATAGTCTCTGTATCTTATAAGAATTTGAACAAGGATTTAAATGCAGGGGACAGAATTTTATTAAATAATGGTTTAATGGAATTTGCCGTAAAAGAAATTAAAGGAAACAACATTATTACTGAAGTTACAGTAGGTGGAGTTTTATCAGATAGAAAGAGCATGAGTTTTCCTAATAAAGTATTAAAGCAGAAATATTTAAGCGAACAGGATAAACAGGATATTTTATTCGGAATTAAAAACGAAGTTGCTTACATTGCATGCTCATTTGTATCACAGAAGCAGGACTTATTAGATGTTAAGCAGTTTTTGAAAGAAAATGACGGTGAAGATATCGACCTCATTGCAAAAATTGAAAATCAGGCAGGTGTAGATAATATTGAAGAAATTTGCGAAGCCTGTGAAGGCATTATGATTGGCCGTGGTGACATGGGTGTTGAAATTGCATACGAAGAGCTTCCGGCAATTCAGAAGCATTTGATTACTAAGTGTCGTATGCTTGGTAAACGAGTTATTACAGCAACAGAAATGTTAGAGTCAATGATTACAAATATCAGACCTACAAGAGCTGAAATATCAGACGTTGCTAATGCTGTTTACGATGGAACAAGTGCAATTATGTTATCAGGAGAAACTGCAGCAGGAAAATACCCGGTAAAAGCTGTAGAAGTAATGGCTAAGATTGCTGAAAGAACAGAACAGAGTATCCATTATGATAAGAGATTTAGAAATTTTGATTTCCAGATTAGAAATGAAATAGATGCTATTTCACATGCAACATGTGGTATGGCCATTGATATTAAGGCAAAAGGAATTGCTGTATGTACATTATCAGGTATGACAGCAAGAATGATTTCAAGATTCCGTTCACCGGTTGATATTGTAGGTCTTACAACAAATGAGAAGACATGGAGAAAATTAGCTTTATCATGGGGTGTAACACCTATTATGGTAGAAGAATTTGATTCTACAGAAGTTTTATTCTACACAGCTAAGAAAACAGCTAAAGAAGTACTTGGCTTAGAAAAAGATGACAGAATCGTAATTACAGGTGGATATACAAATGGCACATCAGGTAATACAAACTTAATTAAAGTTGAAAGAATTTAATTAGCTGATTTTGAAAGATGAATAATTAGAAAAATTTAAATTAAAGAGGAACTGCGAATAATTGTGAATACTTTTATTTGCAGTTCTTTTTTAGACATTGCATTGTATGTTTAATTAGATTAATTGTTACTAAAAAGATTATTTCTATAAATTTATATTGACAAACAAAAGAATGTAAAGTATATTGTAGTTAGTTAAGACTAACGCAAAGTTTTAACAACTAACTGCACCTATAAAATCGGGCATAATGCAACACGAAAGTGTTTAGGTCATAAGTAAGTTTCTACCTCCAATGAAACACGACTTATGACTGATAAAGCCCGTAATTTTTTTGACCTACAGGTTAGCTGCAACTAACTAAAGGCAGGAATTAAAATGTTTGGGAGGTAGGCAATATGTTTGAACAGGAGTTAATAGAGCATTGTTCTCCAACGTTAGCGTCTATTAAGGCAGCAAGCCTATTTACATATACATATAAATCACTAAAAGAGCTTCATGTAAGAGTGACTTATTGGAATTCAAAAATGAAGAGAAAAGGTATTACATTTGACATTTTGTCAGAAAACGTGGGAGTGAATAAAGCCCTTATATATGTTTACAGAAGAGCAGATTTGGAAAAAATATTAAACAGGGATGAAATAAGAAGTTTCTTATTAAATCATGGATATTTGATTTATGACAATGAAATTGTCGGAGGCGTTAATTGCGAAAACATAATACTCCAGTTAAAGAAGAAATTTGAAAAGTTAAATCAGTTTCCACATGAGATAGGAATATTTTTAGGATATCCAATAGGTGATGTAAAAGGCTTTATTGAAAATCATGGGTGCAATTGCAAATGTACAGGTTATTGGAAAGTATATTGCAATGAAGAAGAGGCAACAAAGACATTTCGTAAATATAAAAAATGCAGAGATATTTATATGAATCTTTGGATTAGTGGGCGTAGTGTTATGCAATTAACAGTTGCAGCTTAAATGAATATAAGTAGGCAGATTAGTTATAATACGTAGCACATAATAATTAGTCAGTTATATTCTGAAAATAATATCATATAATAAAAAACTTATGAATAATCATAAGCAAATATAAATAAGGAGGATTTTAACAAATGAGTAAAATCGCAGTAGTATTTTGGACAGGAACAGGTAATACATCAACAATGGCAACAGCTGTAGTTGAAGGAATAAAAGAAGCAGGTGCAGAAGCCGAATTAATTGCAGCAGCAGATTTTGGCGCAGCTAAAGTAAAAGAGTATGATGGAATTGCATTTGGATGCCCTGCCATGGGAGACGAAGTTTTGGAAGAAAGCGAATTTGCACCAATGTTTGATGAGTGCAAACCTGAATTACTGGGAAAGAAAGTAGCATTATTTGGCTCATACGGTTGGGGAACAGGCGAATGGATGGAAAATTGGGAAGCTGACTGTGCAGCATCAGGAATTAAACTTGCAACAGATAGTGTAATTGCTAATGAAATGCCTGATGAAGAAGCCCTTGCAGCATGTAAAGCTCTTGGAGCAGCATTAGTATAATTTAAAAAGCGAAATTATATACAAAAAATAATTTTAAATGTAAATTAGCCTAAGAAAGCAATTCGCTTGATAATTTGATAGCTACTCCTAAAAATGGAGAATAGTAAAGCAAAATCATAATAAATTCTACTAACATAATAAGAGTGCCGGCAAAGAAAATTTGCCGGCGTTTTATTTATATATGACAAGTTTATAAAACTATATTTTTGTGTAAAAAAGCAAAACAATAAATTATCGTGTGCTTTCTAAATATAGCATGTATGCATCTTTAAACTGTGTGTATTTTCTTTTTGTTAAATAAGCACGTATTTTATTGCCATACAAATATATTAGCGAATGATCAAAGTTAGAAACGTATCTTAAATTAACAATAAAACTTCTATGTGAAGTAAAAAAACATGGCATATTTAAAGTATCTGTCCAATAGTGCATGTTATGTATAGAGTCGTAATCTCCAGTGGTAGTATGAATAGTTATTTTTCTTCCCTGTGCTTCGATACAAACAATGTCGGATGTTAATACTGTAAATACTTCAGTTTTCGTTTCTATTGGAATTTTTGTAACGGAAGAAGTGTATAAGTTTATTGCGTCTTTCATATTACTAAAAATTCTTTGCTTATCCAGAGGCTTTGAAAGATATCGGAATACATGAAAACGCATTGCATCATCTAAATATTGGGAATAAGAAGTTACAATAAATATAATGGTATTTGAATTTGTTTTTTTTAGCTCATTGCCAACGTAGATACCACTTACATCAGGTAATTCTATGTCTAAAAAGACAATATCTTTTTCACCGGAATCTAAAAGTAAATCAGTACCATTATTATAAATTGTAATCTCAGGTATATTTAAAGAACTTGTGCTAAAAAAGCATTGTAAAATCTCTTTGAGTTGCATAGACATTTCTAAGTCATCATCACAAATTAAAATTCGCATTGTAAATTCCCCTTCTTATAAATTTGAATGTTGTTAATAATTATACAATAAGAATTAAATATAATTCAATAATTTTATATTCTTATGTGTTAGCAGTCTTCCATAGTTATGACTGTATGAAAGGTCATTTTTTTATTGTTAAAATACATTTTTATATTTCCGTTATATTTATTAATAATTCGTTCTACACTTTTTAATCCAAAGCCATGCTTTAATTTGTTATTTTTGTTTGAAATAGGCATTCCGGATTTATTAAAAGTCGGAATAGTATTACAGGTGTTAACGATATTAATTATAGTTATATGATTAATTTCATTTGAAGTGATGCTTAAATCAATATAGGAATCCTGAATATTAATACATGCTTCTATGGCGTTGTCTAACAGATTGCAAAACAAAGCTGTAAGCTCAGAATAGTCCAAATGTTGGAGCATTTTTTTTCGAACATCAACTTTTAAGTTAATATTTTTGTTTTTACATAATTGTATATAGTGACATATAATGTAATTTAACAATTCGTTATCAGAAATGTGAACCGAAGTCTGCAAATCAGATGAATTTAAAATAGTATCAAGATATTGCCGAATCTTATCCTGCTCATTTTGTTCATTTAAGTTTGCAATGGACATAAAATGCTTTCGAATATCGTGAATCAGGATTTTCTGACTTTCATCTTGTTTGAATAAAGTTTTGTAGTATTCTGCCATATCATATTCTTTTTGTAATTGAATTTGAAGGTTTATAAGTTCATGAGATTTTTGCTGTGTATAATAGTAAATATACATAACCAATATATTTATAACAAATAACAAAATTGCACAGGATGATAATAAAGGCTTAAAACCTGATGGTACTTTTGTACTTAAAATCCCAGCAGTCATTATTAAAATAATATAAAGTGAAATTAGAGGTATTATATTAAGCAGGATTGTTGCTCTATTAATATGTCCGTTCTCGCTTATTATACCATGCATTAACGTAATAATAATTCTAATTCCTATATAGTAAAAAATTTTGCTAAAAATGGTAAGAATAACTAGCAATAAAAAATCATAACTGTTATAAAGTACAACGCTATTAAACTGCGAGAATAATCCTGTGATTGTCAGTTCGCTAAGACTCATAAGACAGGCTAAAACCATAGAATGTAGAAGACAAAGGTTCCATTTAAGTTTATAAAATATAATAAAAAAAATAAAATTAATAAGCAGAAAAAAAAGTAAATTAATCCAAACGACTTTTATGAATGCAAGTAAAAACAGAAATCCGTATCCAGTAAACAAACCTATAAACTCTATTTTTTTAGAGTATCTTGAGTGAAATAAATTAGATGAGTATGACCATAATATTAAAGCTTCTATAATATAAATAAATAAATATAGTAATGTTGTTTTCATAATATAACCCCCTTGCATTGCATAATTTATAAATAATTTACAAATAGTATACAATAAAATAAAAAAAAACAAAATGAAATGACCAAAAACAATAGTTTTTTGTCGTTTCATGCAAAAAATATGGAAAAAGAAAATATATTTAGTTATATTATTTACAATCATTGAAGCTATATAATGTTAGTAAAATATTAATATTGAGTTGACAAAATTACGAAAGGAGATAGGAATTAATGAAGAAAAAAATTATATGTTTATTAACAGCGACTACACTTTTAGTGTCTAATGTATGTAGTGTTTCAGCTGCGAATGTATGTGGAGGAAGTACAGTGTTTCAAAATAATAAAACTAGGGCATTAGCAACGACATATTGAGCTGATACACCTCTATATACTTAAAAT
Source organism: Eubacterium sp. LMAG:50 (assembly GCF_008680265.1). Classification (NCBI taxonomy): domain Bacteria; kingdom Bacillati; phylum Bacillota; class Clostridia; order Eubacteriales; family Eubacteriaceae; genus Eubacterium; species Eubacterium sp. LMAG:50. The sequence goes on from NZ_NALP01000007.1 coordinate 791,821, forward strand.
AAAATACCGCAAAACAATTTTATGCAGTATAATGTATTAAAGGGAAGAATAATATTGATATCTTATAACAGGGGGTGCAAGATGAGAAGTAAATGTCTAAAAATATTGCTGTTATCTTCAGCAATAATACTCTCAGGATGTAACAATAATAATACAGAAAACGACAGTGCAAGAGATTTTCTGAATGCAACACAAAAAGAAACAGTAATATCTGCTAAGGAAGAAACTTCATTACAAAATGAGAATGCAGATGAACATATTGAATTGTCTAAGGAATTTCTTGAGGAAAGATATCCGGATAAGACAATTTTAAGCTATATGTATGCTGAACCACAAGTATGGAATGGCAAAGCTGAGCATAGATATTCGGATGAACAGATGGTTGCAGTGAATGATTATTTGGTGGAAAATGGTGCGGATTATGTTATTTATTTTATGCCTGTGGCATTAGAAAATATGACATTAGAATATGTACTTGATGTGATTAATGGAGATAATCCACCAGACATAATAACATCGGTAGGATGTAATGATGTAACAGACAATTCAAGTCAGAAAATGGTTTTTAATGGCATATATGAAGATTTGGATAAATACAGCAATACAGATGCATATCAAAAACTCACAAAGGCATATCCGTCAGGATTGTATAATCTAAGTCTTTACAATGGAACATTTTATGGATTTAAGACAAATGTTTTTTCAAGCGAAACAAATTATTACATATACAACAAAGATGTGGCTGATAAATATGGAATTAAAAAAAGTGATGTTGAGGGAAAATCTCTAAGTGATATTATTCCTGTATTAAATAAATTAAAAGGTTGGGAAAGTGATTATAAATATAGTATTACAACGAGTTATTTGAATCAATATGAATTAAACTTTATAGAACCTAATTTTTATTTTGATAATTATGACAGCGCTCCGGTATTTTGGTTAGAGTGCGTAGGCGTAGATGCAAATACTAATGATGAAAATGTCATAACGATTACTGATAGCAAAAAAGTAAGAAAAGATTATGAAGCGCTATATGAAATGTATCAGCAGGGATATAGCTGTATTAACGGTATAAAAGACAAAAAATATTACTATAGTACAACAGACATTTTGGGTGATGTGACTGTTAATAGTTTTTTAGAAAGCAGTTGCATGACAACAGCAGGAAAGAAAACAATGGATTTCCATACACGTTGGGATGCCAGTCAGAATATGGAGGCTGTACCTATGATAAAAAGATATACAACAGATATCGGAGGATGGTCAACGATTAATGGAGTATGTAGTAAATCTAATAACAAAGAGAAAGCTCTAGAAGCAATGGCTACAATATGTAGTGATAAGATACTGTCAGACATAATGGTGAATGGAACAGAGTCTGCCGGATATGAAGTAAAGAGTTATACTCCCAAAATCACAGATTTGTATACATCAGATGGAGCAGGTAATATGGCGAATCAGTATCTTATAAATGATACAGATGATAAGGACCGACAATTGGCAAAAGAATCTATGAAAGATGCAAAAATAGATATAGGCATAGAAGGTTATTATTTTGATTTATCAGCTTATAAAGAGAAAGTAGTAGCAATTCGAAAGATAGAAAGAGAGTTTTTGGGAGAAGTTAATGATGTTCCGAAGTTATTTAGCGATGAATATGGAAGTTTTGAAGAGGCTTGGAATGATTTTGACAGAAAACTAAAAGAGGCCGGAGCAGATGAAATAGTATCGGAAATAAATAAACAAAGATTAGAAATGAATAAGGGGTTGAGCAAATGAGAAAATACATTTTTTTAATGGTCGGTCTATTGTCGTTATTTATAACAGGCTGTGGAAATGAGAAGGCACAGACAAATGAAAAGGTTAGTACGGTGGAAGTGATAAAACCAGATGCATCTTATGGTGAGGATATGGTAACTCTTTCCGGATATGATATGAGTACAGGATATTCGTGTATTAAAGTGTACAATCCAAAGACAGATTCGACTGTTGTTGCATGCGGACTTGCAAATTGTAATCATGAATATGTTGCCGGGGAACAAATTACTTGTAATGCAATAATGGAGGGAAAAGTGGCGTATGCATTCATATATGAAAATGACCTTTATTATTTTTTAGATGTAGGTGGAACTACACTTTACAAAAGTAATGTTGATGGAAGTAATAAAAAGAAAATTGCAACTTTAGATTTTTCTACAGATAATCAGGAAGCTTTGTTTATTGACGGTAAAATCTATCTTACAAGTTATTCTAGTGAAGATGGTGAGGCCGATGATAATGGAATGGTCATGGTTGCTTCTGAGACATCGGAATTATATGAAGTCGATATAAAAACAGGGGAACAGAAAAAATTGACTGACTTTGGAAACAAAGCTAACATATCATGTTTTTCAAAGGCGAAGAGTGGAAACAGGATATATCTTGGAATTAGATATCAGAATAAAAATGTATATGATTCCGAGTTCAAAACATGGAGTAAATATACAGAATGGCTTACTTCATGTGCTAACCCTTATGCAGAAGAAATAGAAAAATTTGACGAACATAGTGATTATTATTGTGTAGATATAAAAAATGGTGATGTTGAAAAAATGGATTTCAATTATAACATGACCTATGAAGGAATGGAGGATGTAAAGGGATTTTATGATTTTTATTTAATAGGAATTAATAAAAATTATTATTACTATTTAACGTGCTATGGTGAACAATTCACTTTATATGAATATGATAAGAAGAAAGGCACAAGTAAGGAGTTGGATAATGCATATCGTATGTCATATTCATATGTAAATAATAAAATATATATTGTAAAAACACAGTATGATAAAGATAAAGAACTTGGGGCTCCGGATGCAGAAGATAAGAGTATCCCTCCGGAATACAGATGCTATGATACGGACAAACATAAATGGACAGATATAAAGCCTGATTATGATATGGATAAAAAAATATTGGCGTTACAGGCAGCAGGCAATAAATATCTGTATGGGTATTTGAGTGATTTTGTGGATGACGAATCAGATAATAATAGTTCTGTATCGTCATTTTCACAAGGAGAGATGATTGGGTTAAAAATAAAGAAATGATAATAAAAGAATTAAAGAAAATAGTATTCTCTAAAATAATTATAGCGTTATTAATAAGTTTGTGTATAGTTAATGTTCTTTATGAAACGAGGGCAGAAATAGAAACGAAGGAACAGATTGCTGCACAGGATAAGTTACAGAAGAATAAGATTGACAATTACGGTAAATATCTTATTAAGATAAAAGAGGATGGCACAAATATGCAAAGCATTGTATTGTTTTCTAAAAACAATAAATTTCAATTAAGCAATGCTAAAAGAACGGTTAAGGCATATGAAGCCGTAAAAAATGTGAAACCGGTATATGGTAACTATAGGGTGATTGAGAAGATAACAGAATTCGGACTTACGGACATAATACTTTTTGTAATGGTCGTTCAGATTGCACTTATATTAGTAAGTCAGGAAATAAAAAAAGGAATGTTAGATTTATTAAAATCCTGCAGGAACGGACGGTTGAATTTAATTGTGAACAAGATGGTGGCATTATCCATAACGTCAGCAATTGCAATAATAATTGTATATGGAATTAAATTTGTTCAGTTATATATTAAGTATGGACTTAGCGGAATGAATGTACCGATTCAGTCAGTGCGTGGATTTTATGAATTTGCCCTGCCAATGCAGATATGGCAGTATATGATTATATATTTCATGGTTAAATGGATAGCTGTCTGCATTATAGGAATTGTAGTTATAGGAATAATATCGCTTGTAAAAAATGAAACGGTTACTTATGGGATAATTCTTATAAGCACGGCAGTTTCATTACTTATAACTAATAGTATTGAGTGGAATATGAGTACGGCTGTATTTAAAATGTTAAGCCCTGTTACCTTATTAAATACTAAATCGTTTATGGCAAAATACATAAATATAAATATTTTACAACATCCTTTTGAATTGTTTAAGTGGACATTAATAATAATGGCAGTTTATCTGTCGGCATCAATAGTCTTTGCAATGTATTCGTTTACAACGAAAAGAGTAATAAAGTTTCCGCATTTAAGAATTGCTAAAGGACAGAAAAACATAGGCATAAAATCAAAAGGAATACTTAGTTATGAGAAAAAGAAAATATTTGCAGTTAATAAAGTTGCTTTCTTTGTAATAATACTTGTTGTGATTCAGGGATATTTTTTGAGCAATGATAATACTAAAATGGATTATCATGATAAATGCTATGCAAATTATATTTCAAAAGTATATGGAGTTCCGGATAAAAAGAGTCAGGAGTATCTTGATACTGAACAGAAAAGATATGATGAGATTCAGGCAGGATATGACGAACTTACGGAAAAATACATAAATGGTGAGGTTGATAATCAGGTATATGTTATGGCAAGTCAGGAATATAATGCACAGATGATGCCATACGATGATTTCCAAAAAGTTCAGGAGAAAAATGATTATCTTAAAGAACTGAAGGAAAAGCAGAATATTGAAGGCTGGTTTACCAATGATTTAGTATTCGGTTACATATTTGGTGATGTAACAATATACGATAAGGATATTAGTTTCCTGATTTTATTTATCATTGCAGTATTTTGTGTAGTGCCAATATTTACTTATGACAGGCAGAAAGAAATGCAGAAACTTTTGGATACTACATATTATGGAAGAAGCAAATTAATTAGAAATAAATATTTAAACGCAATCTTAATTTCGGTTGTTTTATGGTGTATTGAAACTATTCCGTGGCTTGTTATTTTGTTAAAAGCATATAAGCCAAACGGATTTGCGGCACCTGCACAGAGTCTATCACAGTTGCAACATTTTCCATTACATATATCAATTCTTGCAGCTTTGATTTTAATTTATTTGTGTAAATGCATGGGTATAATTTTACTAGGTTTGCTTGTAGTGGGAATATCGGATTTTTCTCCTGATTACATCAAAAATGTAGTAATATCTATGGGAATTATAGTTATGCCGGTTGTGCTATATATGCTGGGAGTTGAATTTATGAATAAGATTATGTTTATTCCGGTAGTAAACATGAGCGATTATTTTACAAAAGCAACTGTAGTGGAATGGATTAATTTAGCAATTATTATAGTAGCAGTTTTTATTATGAATTTTAAAAATCTTAAGAACTATACTAAAAGAAAAATTTTATAGAAAAGGGATAAACTATGATTTTAGAAATAAATAATCTTTCGAAAAAGTATGGTGACAAAAAAGCACTAAATAAATTCTCGTGTAAATTTACAGAAGGAATATATGGTTTATTAGGACCTAATGGTGCAGGTAAATCTACATTTATGAATATTTTAGTAGATGCCATAGACAGAAGCAGTGGAGAAATTTTATATAATGGAAAAGAAACAATAAGCATGGGCAAAGATTATAGAAATCTTATAGGATACATGCCACAGCAACAGGGAGTATATGATAGCTTTACCGTAGCAGAATTTCTTGATTATATTGCAGGATTAAAAGGATTAAAAAAAACAGAGGCAAAAAAACGAATAGAAGAAGTTCTTAAATTTGTTAATTTGTATGATGTTAAAAATAAAAAATTAAAATCCTTTTCAGGGGGCATGAAACAAAGAGCATTAATTGCACAGGCTATATTAAATGACCCAAAGATTCTTATTTTAGATGAGCCAACGGCAGGACTTGACCCAAAGGAGAGAATTAGAATCAGAAATCTGATATCTCAGATTGGGTTTAATAAGATTGTAATTATTGCAACTCATGTTGTTTCAGATATTGAATTTATCGCAAAAGAAGTATTAATTTTAGATAACGGAATACTTAGAAAAAAAGATACTCCTGAAAATCTGTTAAAAGGTATTGAAGATGTTGTATATGAAGCAGAAATCAATGAACAGGATGTAAATTCAATTATGAACAAATATACAGTTACAAGTTTGTCAAAAGAATATGCAAAGATTAGGGTGCGTTTTTTATGTGATGGGATTCCGGATGTGGACAATGCAAAAAAGGCTTCACCAACATTAGAAGATTTATATTTGCATATATTTGGAGACAGATAGACATGTATTTTTAGCAAATATTTGCCAAAATGATTGAAAATAACTGAATATGATGTATTATTAAAAAGGTTTCATTTGAATAAGTAAAGGATTAATAAGTAAGAATCAGCTAATTAGAATTAGACTACAAAATTTTGGTAACAGTCACACAGAATACTTATGATAAAACGTACTTATGGTAGAATAAAACTTATAAATTTAGTAAACATAAAGAGAAAAGGTTGGTACAAATTATGAAGATTGGTTTTGGATGCGATCATGCAGCAGTAGATTTAAAAGATAAGATGATAGCTTATATGAAAGAAAAAGGCTATGAATGTGTAGATTACGGTACTAATTATGATGAAAATGGAGAAATCATTAAATGCGATTACCCTAAGAAGGGAATGGAAGTTGGCGAAGCAGTTGTAAATGGCGAAGTAGATTACGGCGTTTTAATGTGTGGAACAGGAATCGGTATTTCAATGGCTGCTAATAAAGTTCCGGGTGTTAGAGCAGCAGTATGTAGTGACCCATATTCAGCTAAACTTACAAAAATGCATAACGATGCTAATATAATTGCATTTGGCGCAAGAGTAGTAGGAGATGAGTTGGCCAAAATGATTCTTGACGAATTTTTTGGAGCTGAATTTGAAGGTGGCAGACATGAGAACAGAGTAAAGATGATTACAGAAATAGAAGAAAAATACAGCAAATAATATTTGTGAAATAAAGTGGAATAATATTTTATAATATATATGTAGATACCGGTTAAGAAGTGCAATTTTATATATAGATTATTAAAAAAATGGTTCATATTTTATATGGAATTTATATGGCGTTCATAAAATAATGGTTGACGGAAAGAAATGAATGTATTATTCTACTTTTGTTAGTTAAATAAAATGATTAATTTATCTTATTCAGAGTTGGCGGAGATACAAGGATCTGTGATGCCACGGCAACCCCTATATGGAAGGTGCCCACCTGAGCGAGCAATCGATCAATAAGATTTGAAAACCTTGATTTCAAATCCACTGTTTAAAACAGTGGATTTTCTTTTATGAAATTTTGGATAAATCTGCTAAAAGATAAATTAGATAAAGTTTAAGAAAAGGAGAACGATGATGGAGAAGAGATTATTTACATCAGAATCAGTAACCGAAGGACATCCTGATAAAATCTGTGACCAGATTTCAGATGCAATATTGGATGAGTTAATGAGACAGGACCCTATGAGCCGTGTAGCATGCGAAACATCAATTACAACAGGTCTTGTTTTAGTTATGGGTGAAATTACAACGAAAGGTTATGTTGATATTCAGAAAATAGTTAGAGATACAGTAAGAGAGATTGGATACGACAGAGCAAAATATGGCTTTGATGCAGATACATGTGGTGTTATAGTTGCATTAGATGAACAGTCAACAGATATCGCAATGGGTGTTGATAAAGCATTAGAAGCAAAAGAAAACAAGATGAGTGATGAAGAAATTGAAGCAATTGGTGCAGGAGATCAGGGTATGATGTTTGGTTTCGCATCAAATGAAACAGAAGAATTAATGCCACTTCCAATTTCATTAGCTCACAAATTAACAAAACAGCTTACAAAAGTAAGAAAAGATGGAGTGTTAGCATATCTTAGACCGGACGGAAAGAGTCAGGTAACAGTAGAATATGACGAAAATGATAAGCCTGTAAGAATTGAAGCAGTAGTATTATCAACACAGCATGATCCTGATGTTACACAGGAACAGATTCATGAAGACATAAAGAAATATGTATTTGAACCGGTACTTCCTAAGGAAATGTTAGACGAGGATACAAAATATTTTATCAATCCTACAGGACGTTTTGTAATCGGTGGACCACATGGTGACAGCGGACTTACAGGAAGAAAAATCATTGTTGATACTTATGGTGGATATGCACGTCACGGCGGCGGAGCTTTCTCAGGTAAGGACTGCACAAAGGTAGACCGTTCAGCAGCTTATGCAGCAAGATATGTAGCTAAAAATATTGTAGCAGCAGGAATTGCTGAAAAATGCGAAATTCAGTTATCATACGCAATTGGTGTTGCACAGCCAACTTCAATAATGGTTGATACATTTGGAACAGGAAAGATTCATGATGATAAGTTAGTAGATATCATTAGAGAAAACTTTGATTTAAGACCGGCAGGAATTATCAAAATGTTAGATTTGAGAAGACCGATTTACAAGCAGACAGCAGCTTATGGTCACTTTGGACGTACTGATCTTGACCTTCCATGGGAAAAATTAGACAAAGTTGATGTATTAAAGAAATACTTATAGATATGTTAAGATGTTGGGGTCAAAGACCCCCAACTTGAGACCTGATAAGGCAAAGGGATTAAATTATATCGAAATAAAAACATAACTATAATTTAGGTGTTTTTGAACCTGTATATTATATTTTGAATTATAAACCACATGGCCAAAAAACAATATGGCTATGTGGTTTTTTGAATGGAGATTATTATGGGAAAAAATAAAAGATTATCGGATGATGTTGCAGAGACAATAATGTCGATGATAAAAGTTGAAAAAAAATATAATCCCGGTGATAAACTTCCAAATGAACTTCAGTTATCTGAAGAACTTGGAGTAAGTAGAATTACCTTAAGAGAAGCAATACGTATTTTAGTAGCAAGAAATGTATTGGAAATAAAGAGGGGAAAAGGAACATTTATAAGAGAAGATTACACTCCTAAAATGGTAGCAGGTCTTGAAGATACGGCTTCAGCAAAGGTTGATATAGATGACCTTTATGAAATGCGTCTTATATTTGAACCGGAGATAGCATATTATGCGACCATAAGGGCATCAGATAGAGAACTAGAAAGAATATTTGCCATAGGTAAAGAAATAGAAGAACTGCTTTTAAAAGGCATAGATTATACACATAAAGAAATGATGTTCCACTGCTCCATTGCAAATGCAACTCATAATGAATTTATAAATCAACTAGAGCCTGTACTGCATCAGTCAATTGAAAAAGGTGTTTATTTGTATGAAACAGAGCATATTCCTGTAGAGCAGGTTATATCAGAGCATAGAATGATTATGGAATTTATGAAAAATAGAAATGCAGAAGGCGCCAGAAGTGCAATGCGGGTGCATATCATGCATGCTATTGACCAGTTAGAAATAAATAAAAATCAGGGTAATAACAAGGCTTAACTAAATGATTTAAAAGAAGGCAGTACCATTATTGTAAAAGCGTAATAAATTGGGGGGAGAATTTAGATTTACAAGACAGACATAAAAATTTTGCATAAAAATTTTTATGAAGAAAACAGACAACACTATTGACATAAGACAACGCGAGCGATATAATACAAAACTATAAGAAAAAAATAAACATTTTTATAAATGAGATTAATTAAATAGGAGGCATAAAATATTATGGAAACAGCAAGAATATTTTATCAGGAAGATTGTAACCTTTCATTATTAGATGGAAAGACAATCGCAATCATCGGTTATGGTAGCCAGGGACATGCACATGCATTAAACTTAAAGGAATCAGGATGCGATGTCATCATTGGTTTATATGAAGGAAGCAAGTCATGGGCTAAGGCTGAAAAGCAGGGATTTAAGGTATATACAGCAGCAGAAGCAGCAAAGAAAGCTGACATCATCATGATTCTTATTAATGATGAATTACAGGCTGATATGTACAAGAAAGACATCGAACCAAACCTTGAAGCAGGAAACATGCTTATGTTTGCACACGGATTTAACATTCATTACGGATGTATTGTACCACCTAAGGATGTAGATGTTACAATGATCGCTCCTAAGGCACCGGGACATACAGTACGTTCAGAATATCAGGCAGGAAAAGGAACACCATGTTTAGTAGCAGTAGAACAGGATGCAACAGGTAAGGCATTAGATATGGCTTTAGCATATGCATTAGGAATTGGTGGAGCAAGAGCCGGAGTTCTTGAAACAACATTCAGAACAGAAACAGAGACAGACTTATTCGGAGAACAGGCAGTACTTTGCGGTGGTGTTTGTGCATTAATGCAGGCAGGATTTGAAACATTATGCGAAGCAGGATATGATCCAAGAAACGCATACTTTGAATGTATCCATGAAATGAAGCTTATCGTAGACTTAATTTACCAGTCAGGATTTGCAGGAATGAGATATTCAATATCAAATACAGCAGAATATGGTGATTATGTAACAGGACCAAAGATTGTTACAGCAGAAACAAAGAAAGCAATGAAGAAAGTACTTAGCGACATTCAGGACGGAACATTCGCAAAAGAATTCTTACTTGATATGTCACCAGCAGGACGTCAGGTACATTTCAAGGCTATGAGAAAGTTAGCTTCAGAACATCCATCAGAAAAAGTTGGACAGGAAATCAGAAAACTTTACAGCTGGAATAATGAAGAAGACAAGTTAATCAATAACTAAGATTGATTTAGAATGTCGGACTGAATTGAGATTATATAATTACATAGAATTTGCTCGGGGCAGACAGCTGTCCCCTGACAGAGTCGCAATGACTCCATGATATATGTAACTGAGCGATGATTGTAAATTTTAAAATTTACGGTTGTCGCTCTTTTGTTATGCACAATGAGCCAAGTTTTTTCAGTTTTTTGCTGGCAAAAAAAACTGAAAAAATTTGGCGAATGTATAATCACTGAGAAGAAGCGAAGCGGATTCGAAGTGTTATACAAGGCGAAGCCGTGTGCATAACAAAAATACAAAAATCAAGCGGTATAGTTTCAGTTTTTTGCTGGCAAAAAAAACTGAAAAAATTTGGCGAATGTATAATCACTGAGAAGAAGCGAAGCGGATTCGAAGTGTTATACAAGGCGAAGCCGTGTGCATAACAAAAATACAAAAATCAAGCGGTATAGTTTCAGTTTTTTGCATGATTTTGTAATGATTAATTGAACAAAAAATGCGAAATTGTGATATAATTTATATATCAAATAAACGAGGAGGACGTGGCTTATGAAAAAGAATATTATCACAATTAGTAGAGAATTTGGTAGCGGCGGAAGAACAGTAGGAAGAAAACTTGCAGAGAGACTTAATATTCCTTTTTATGATGGGGAAATAATTGAGAAAGTACATGAAGAAACAGGATTTTCACAGGAGTTTATTAAGGAACAGGGAGAACATTCACCAACTAAGAGTATTTTTTCATATGCATTTGTAGGAAGAGATGTGAACGGAATATCTATAAATGATTATGTATGGAATGCTCAGAGAAAGATAATTTTAGATTTAGCAGATAAGGGACCTTGTGTTATAGTAGGAAGATGTGCCGATTTTATTTTGAAAGACAGAGATGACTGCTTCAACGTATTTATTCACGCAGATGAAAAATTCAAAGCAGAGCGTATTGTTAAGGAATATGGTGAGACAGATAAATCACCTGAGAAACGTTTAAGAGAAAAAGATAAAAAGCGTAAAATAAATTACAAATATTACACAGACCAGGATTGGGGTGTATGTGATAATTACGACATTTCTTTAAATACAGGAACACTTGGAATTGATAAGTGCGTAGATATTATCGAAGAACTTGTAAAATAATACTAAAAACTATTGACATTTGGTTCTAGTTAGTATAAACTAACTTACAGTTAGGTAGAACTAACAAGCCATTATGTATAATTAGAACTGAGAAAGGCTTAATTTTCCCGATTAAGCCTTTTTCGTTAGTATTATTTAAAGGAAGTGATTAGAATGCCGTTTATAGTAGAAAATATCGGAACAATTGTTGTAGCTATTATTTTAATAGCAATAGTAGCTCTTATAGTATGGTCGATGAGAAAAGACAAGAAAAATGGTAAAACCTGTAGCGGATGCAGTGGTTGTAGCGGATGTAGCGGTTGTAGCCATGGTGGACAGTAAAAAATATATTTCCTTATAAGAATAAAAAAACTCTCTTTTAAAAGCGAATAGGCGAAAATTAATCCTATGCTTAAAGGAGAGTTTTTGTTGTGTACTGTAATATTATAAGAATTTGTTTATGAAACTGATTTCCCAACCAGTTCTAAAAGGTATGGAATTTCTGCTTCAAAATTAACTCCGTATGTTACAGCATTTTTATCGTTATAAGTGTTTTCAATACATTTACAGGTGTAATCGGCGGCAATTTTTAATGAGTCTTCAATAGAAAAATCATTCATCAATGCACCGGTAACTGTGCTAGCAAAAACATCTCCGGTCCCATGGGATTTAATCGCAATTTCCTTGGTAGAATAACTGAAAAAAGTTTGACTTTCAGTATTGTATCCAATATATCCGAAACGATTAGGTTCAATATGTACACCTGTTATAACTGCAATTTTCGGACCTAGATTAGCAAGTTTAAGTAACATAGCTTTAATTTCATCTACAGAGGCGTCTTCCCCGGGATATGGAGTGTTAGTAATAAATGCGGCTTCTGATATATTCGGAAGAATAATATCTGCATCAGAGCAAAGAGTAGTCATTTTTTTAGCAAATGCCATGTCAAAGCCTGTGTATAACTTCCCATTATCAGCCATTGCCGGGTCTACAATGATATAACCATGCGGATTATTAAATGTTTTAAAATAATCAGAAACAATGTCAATTTGTTCAAGCGTTCCGATATATCCTGTGTAAATGGCATCAAATTTAAAACCTTCTTTAACCCATACATCTTTAATCGAAGGCATATCTTCAGTCAAATCCCTAAATGTGAAATTTGAAAAATTAGTATGCGTGGATAAGACCGCAGTAGGAACAATGGCAGTTTCCACGCCCATAGCAGAAATTATGGGTAAGGCAACAGTCAGAGAGCATTTCCCAATGCAAGAGATATCCTGTATAGTCATAATTCTTTTCATAGAATATTTTCCTCCGTTTACAAAAGCAATTTTCTACATTATAATCCACTTATGGTATTATTGAAAAGACCTAAATTTGTATTATTTAAAACACCAGATAGGGGAAAAGATGCTGACATATAATTTAAATGAAAGAGGAACGCTCACATTGTACGAATATTTGTACAAATGTATAAAGGATGACATAGTATCGGGAAAAATAAAAACAGATGAGAAGCTACCTTCAAAAAGAAATATGGCAAAAAATCATGATATAAGCGTAATAACCGTAGAAAATGCCTATGCACAGCTTTTAGTAGAAGGGTATATTCGCGCAGTTGAGAAAAAAGGATATTTTGCAAATGAGATTACAAATCAGATATCTGAAAATCAGGAAGTAACAGAAAATGTTAGTGAATACAAAATTAATAAGCCCGAGAAAGTAAAGTGGATAGTTGATTTTAATTCAAATCATGTAAGGTATGACAGTTTTCCGTTTGCTACATGGTCAAAAATAATGAGGCAGAAACTTTTAGATGAGGAAAACTCATTTCTTATGACACCATCAAGGAATGGGATATGGGAATTAAGAAGTGCGATAGCAAAGCATTTACGTGAGTTCAGAGGACTGACTGTATTGGCGGATCAGATAATTGTTGGTGCCGGAACAGAATATTTGTATGGACTTATAGTTCAGCTTTTAGGAAGAGATTCAGTAATTGCCACTGAAAATCCCGGATATCGAAAGATAAGCATGGTATATGAAAGCAATGGTGTAAGAACTATACATTTGCCTATGGATAATCAGGGAATAAGTATAGATGAATTAGAAAAAAGCGATGCAAATATAGTTCATATTTCACCAAACCATCATTTCCCTACAGGAAAGGTAATGCCTGCGGCAAGAAGACATCAGCTTTTAGAGTGGGCAAATATGGGAGAAAGATATATTATAGAAGATGATTATGACAGTGAGTTTCGATTTTCAGGAAAACCAATACCTACAATGGCAAGTATAGATAAAAATCAAAAAGTAATTTATATGAATACTTTTTCAAAGACACTTGCACCATCAATTAGAATCGCATATATGGTGTTGCCATTTGAATTAATGGATAAATATACAAAAAAATTAGATTTTTATTCGAGTACGGTTTCAAGCTTTGAACAATATACTCTGGCAGAATTTATAAAAGGTGGTTACTATGAGAGACATATTAACCGAATGAGAAATTATTATAAAGACAGCAGAAATAAAATTATTACGGCAATAAGAAATTCTTCGATATATCCACAGATTTCCATTGAAGAAGAAAACTCAGGACTTCATTTTATCTTGAGAATAAAAAAGAATATTGATGATGAAAACTTTAAAAAGTATTTAAAAGATAAACTTATTAACATTTCGTGCCTGACAGATTATTGTTATCAATATGATGATGAAGTTATTAATGAAAAATTTAGAAAAGAATTCAGCCATAAATTTATAATTAACTATTCAGAAGTAGAAGAAAGTAAAATGGTTGAAGCTCTTAAAATAATAGAACAGGCCTTAAAATTTACAGCAGAAAAAGATACGTAATAGTTTAAAAAGCTCATAAATGTTCATACTGAAAATAGTATGAATATGTGAGGTTTTGTATGAAAGAGTTGCTACAAAATGAAAATATAAGAAAATGCATAAAATTATTTGCGGTTTCATTAGGCGTTATACTGGTGATAAAATATTTGCTGCCGCTGTTCTGGCCTTTTGTGTTAGCATATTTTTTAGGAGAGTTAGTGTGCAGACTATCAGATTTTTTGAATAGAAAATTGCAGTTCCATTATAAGGTAGCGGCAATATTTTCACTTGTAGTAATAGTAATTTTAATTTTTGTACTGCTAGCGTTAATTATAAACAAGTTATTAGGACAGGTACAAAATTTGGTCGTAAGCTGGCCTAAATTTCAAAATGATTTAGACTGTGGTATAAAAGAAATTTGCTGTAACACGGAAAAGCGATTAATGATAAATAACGGACTTTTGTATCAGACAATGTGCGATGGAATGGATGAAGTATCAAAAGTAGCAAAGAAAAATGTGTTTGTTAAAATAATGTCAAACTCTAAATCCGTTGTGATTGTATCAGTGGAAATTATAGCAGCGATTATAGTTGCAGTAATGGCGGCATATTTTTATGTAGTGGAAAAAAGCGATATAAAAGAAAAAATAAAAGGGCTATTTTTCTATAATGAGCTTAGCAAAATAAAAAGTAAAATGTCTATAATATTCAGAGCATATATAAAAGCACAGTTAGTTATCATGCTTATAACAAGTACATTGTGCAGTATTGGATTTGCACTGATTAAAAATCCATATTTTTTAATACTTGGAATTGTAGTGGGACTGTTAGATGCACTTCCTTTGATTGGGCTTGGAATTATAATGATACCGTGGGCAGTTGGTTATTTTATAATTGGAAATGTAAGAAAAGGGCTTGTAATAGCTGTTGTTTATATAATATGCTATTTTGTAAGAGAAATTTTAGAACCTAAGCTTATAGGTGATAATGCAGGAATAGGACCTCTTACCAGCCTTGTATGTATATATATTGGATATGAAATATTTGGACTATTGGGAGTATTTTTAGGACCGATAGCTTATATGATAATACAACAAATGACAGAATGAAGGTGTATAAATGAAATATAAATGTAATAATGATATAAAAATGAATATTCCAAAAGATGTGGATTTTATAATAAAAAAATTGGAAGAAAACGGATATGAGGCATTTGCGGTAGGCGGATGTGTAAGAGATACAATACTTGGGAGAGAACCAAAAGATTGGGATATAACAACGTCAGCGCTTCCACAGAAAGTAAAAGAAATTTTTAGAAGAACTCTCGATACGGGATTACAGCATGGCACGGTAACTGTAATGTTAAAACATATAGGCTATGAGGTTACCACATACAGAATTGATGGGGAATATAAGGATAGTAGACATCCGGAGTCAGTTGAATTTACAACAAATCTGATTGAGGATTTAAAGCGAAGAGATTTCACAATAAATGCCATGGCGTATAATTCAAAATACGGAGTTGTGGATGCATTTGACGGAATAGGTGATTTGCAACGAAAGGTTATTAAATGTGTAAATGATCCTGAAGAAAGATTTACGGAAGATGCTTTAAGAATGCTTAGAGCAGTAAGATTTTCAGCACAGCTTGGATTTGAGATTGAGGAGAAAACTGAGAAAGCAATAAAAAAACTTGCACCGACTCTTGAAAAAATAAGTGCAGAGAGAATTTGTGCTGAATTAGAAAAACTTATTCTCTCAGATAATCCTGACAAATTAATTGAAGCATATAATTTAGGAATTACAAAGGTTGTATTGCCTGAGTTTGATGCAATGATGGAATGCAAACAGGATACTCCATATCATATGTACAATGTTGGAGAACATAC
Source organism: Eubacterium sp. LMAG:50 (assembly GCF_008680265.1). NCBI lineage: Bacteria > Bacillati > Bacillota > Clostridia > Eubacteriales > Eubacteriaceae > Eubacterium > Eubacterium sp. LMAG:50. The sequence continues at coordinate 808,193 of NZ_NALP01000007.1, forward strand.
AATCAAAGTAATGGAAAATGTTGAAAAAACAAGAGTTATGAGATTTGCAGCATTGCTTCATGATGTTGCGAAACCGGATGTACATACATTTGATACGAGAAGCCATTTTAAAGGACATGCTATAGCAGGCGTGGAAAAGGCAAATAAAATAATGCGCAGATTGAAAATGGATAACAAGACGATTGGACTGGTAAAAAGACTTGTTGCCTGCCACGATGATCGCCCTGTGGAGCATGGACGAAGTGAAGAAAAGGTAAGGAGAAGTGTGCATAAAATAGGAAAAGACATATATCCATTGTATTTACAACTTGTAAATGCAGATTTTGCAGGAAAAAGCGAATATGGACGTGAAAAAGGTTATGATGATTATTTATATGTTGTAGAAACATTTAACAAAATAGTAGATGAAGAACAGTGTACCTGTTCAGCAGAATTAAATATAACCGGAAAAGAAATGATAGAAATGGGTGTAAAGCCGGGACCAAAGATTGGAGATATATTTGACAGACTATTAGACATGGTATTAGAAAATCCACAGTTAAATGAAAATGAAAAATTACGAGAATTAGTCTTAAAATTTAATGCATAAAAAGAAAAATTTTCCAGCTCCATATTCTGGATTTGCATTGCAACCGTCTTAGAATTTAATGTATAAAAATAGAGCGAATAAAGTTTTGACAACGAAAAAATTTGCTACCAAAAATTAAAATATCTTCCGAAGAATTTAATACTTAGGAATATCGCAACCAAAAATATCATAGTATAAAAAAGCTGAAACTATCTGAAACAAAAAGAAAAAGTCCCAGATAAACAGAATATGGTATTGAGAGGTGGCTGTATGAATGAAAAATCGTTAACTGTATTAGAGCAGTATGAAATTAATCTAAAGGAGATATTTAGAACAAAGGGAAATTATGGGTGCGTCACGGAAAAAGACATATATATTTTGCAGGAATATAATGATGGCGAAAAAAAGGGAGGAACCCATAATTTGATAGGTACGTATTTGGAGAAAAATGGGTTGTGCTGCGATTATCCTATTCCAAATAAGGAAGGCAAGTATGTGTCGGTCAGCATAGACGGATATACGTATATCCTAAAAAAATGGTTTAATGCCAGAGAGTGTGATATATCACTAAAGACAGATATAATGAAATCTGTTAGTAATTTAGGAAAGTTCCATAGCATAACCGAAAATACCTACGATTTATGGAATGATGAATATGGTTTACATAATATTGATAATATAATAAACGTCTATGAAAGACATAATAGGGAAATAATAAAAGTAAGAAATTATATTAATAAAAGGAAAAATAAGTCTAAATTTGAGCTTGACCTTCAGGTGGAAATTGGCAAATATTACAGGCAGGGTGAGCAGGGAATATGGGAACTGAAAAATAGTTCATATGAGCAGTTATATAAAGAGGCTATAGCTAATAAATCAGTATGCCATGGAGTGTTTAATCATCACAGCGTTCTATTTGAAGATGGAAAAACGATTGTTATTAATATGAAAAAATTTGGATATGGATTGCAATTATATGACTTTTACGGATATTTAAGAAAGATAATGGAAAAAAATGAATGGGATGAAGAACTTGCATGGGAAGTCATGGATACATATTCTTTGCAGGTAAATCTGACCAAAGAAAAAATTCGTGTATTATGGAGTTTTTTTGTGTATCCGGAAAAGTTTTGGAAAATTATAAATTACTATTTTAATTCAAATAAAGCATGGAGTTCAGATAAAAATCAGGAGAAACTAAAACAATTTCAATTTCAGGAGGAAAAAAGACAGCAATTTATAGCACAACTTAAGAAAAAATGGGAATAAAAAATATTTTTTTATCTAAATTGTTATTTATTTTATGGTATCTTTGTATTATAATAAGTTCGAACTTTGTAGGAAGAGATTGAGGAAGTAGGAGGAGAAATCATGAGCTATAAAGATATATATAACGAATGGCTTAATAATCCATATTTTGATGAAGCTACGAAGGCAGAACTTCAGGCTATTAAAGATGACGAAAAGGAAATTGAAGACAGATTTTATATGGATTTAGAATTTGGTACTGCAGGGCTTAGGGGAGTTATTGGAGCCGGCACAAACCGAATGAATATTTATGTTGTCAGAAAGGCAACTCAGGGACTTGCAAATTACATCAATAAGATGGGACAGGGAAGCAAGGGAGTTGCAATTGCTTATGATTCAAGAAATATGTCACCTGAATTTGCAGATGAGGCAGCTTTATGTCTTTGTGCAAATGGAATTAAGGCTTACGTTTTTGAAAGTCTCAGACCAACACCTGAATTATCATTTGCAGTTAGATATTTAGGATGTACAGCAGGTATTAATGTGACAGCAAGCCATAATCCGGCAGAATATAACGGATATAAAGTTTACTGGGAAGATGGAGCACAGATTACACCACCTCATGACACAGGAATTATGAGTGAGGTTAAGGCAGTTGCGGATTATTCAGCATGTAAGACAATGGATAAAGAAAAGGCAATTGCTGATGGTTTATACATACAGATTGGTGCAAATGTAGATGATCCTTACATTGCAGAATTAAAGAAACAGGTAAAGAATCAGAAATGCATAGATGAAATGCAAAAAGATATCAAGATTGTTTATACACCACTCCACGGAACAGGAAATATTCCGGTAAGACGTGTGTTAAAAGAATTAGGATTTGAAAACGTATACGTAGTAAAAGAACAGGAATTACCTGATGGTAATTTCCCAACAGTAAGTTACCCTAACCCTGAAGCTGATGAATGCTTTGCGCTTGCAAAGAAAATCGGTGATGAAGTAGGAGCAGATTTACTTTTAGCTACAGACCCTGATGCAGACAGACTTGGAGTATATGTAAAAGGTGATAAACCAGGAGAATATCATGTACTTACAGGAAATATGTCAGGATGCTTATTAGCAGAATATGAACTTAGCCAGATGAAGGAAAATGGAACATTACCTGAAGATGGAGCTTTAATTAAGACTATTGTTACAACAAATCTTGCAAATGGAATTGCAAAATATTATGGAGTAAATCTTATCGAAGTACTTACAGGATTTAAGTACATCGGAGAACAGATTCTTAAATTTGAAACAACAGGAAAAGGACATTACTGTTTTGGATTTGAAGAAAGCTATGGTTGCTTAATCGGAACTCATGCAAGAGATAAAGACGCAGTAGTTGCATCAATGGCACTTTGCGAAGCAGCAGCTTATTATAAGTCAAAAGGAATGTCATTATGGGATAAGATGATTGAAATGTACGAAAGATATGGATATTGCATGGATGGAGTACAGTCATTAACATTAAAGGGTAAAGAAGGAATTGAAAAGATTCAGAATACTCTTGAAAAATTAAGAAAAGACGTTCCAACAGAATTTGACGGACTTAAGATTCTTTCAGCAAGAGATTACAGAGAAGATGTAATTAAAGATATGGTAACAGGAAAAACAACTAAGACAGGTTTACCTAAGTCAAACGTACTTTACTATGATTTAGAAGATGATGTATGGGTATGTATCCGTCCATCAGGAACAGAACCTAAGTTGAAATTCTATTACGGTGTAAAGGGTACAAGTTTTGAAGATGCACAGGAGAAACTTGATAAGCTAGGCAAATATTTACTCGATATGGTTAACTCAATGCTTTAAGCCGTAAATATAACTAATATTTATTTGTAAAGACTAATTTATGTTATAAAAATAAAAGCACTATAATATATTCTTAATAAGAATTATTGTGGTGCTTTTTTTATGGCAAAATGTAGAATGGTTTTAGCATTTACTGTTATTTTGGTGGGCATTTGCTTATGCTCCTGTAAAATAGAAAAAATAAGCAGCGAAAAAACGAAGGATGTTGAATACACAATTGTTCCTGAAAATGAAATACCACAGGAAGTAAAGAAAGTAATAGATGAAAAGAAAGGCTCGGAATTTAAATTGGCCTATACTGATCCTGAATACACATATATTCTTATAGGATATGGAAAGCAGGATTATCAGGGTTACTCAATTATTTTAAAGAAACTATATGAAACAACAAATTCAATATATGTACAAACTAAATTTAAAGGTCCTAAAGAATATTCAAATATACAATCAGAAACATTTCCGTACATAGTAATAAAAATAGAATCCACGAATAAAAATATAATATTCGCAGAATAAAAATAATGGGAGGGCATATGGAATTAGTTAAAAATAATGTATATTTGAGAAATAAGGCAGGGCAGGCTGCTAACAAAATGTATGTAAATGAAGAAGTGAATGTATCAGAGGTTTTTCCGGAAATTTACAATATTGTAAGGGAAAAAACAGAAATTCAATTGGATAAAGTTACACCCGAAACTGACCAGGTCATATTAAATGGATACATAAATTACAATATTTTGTATTATACAAATGATTCAGATATGGTGTATGGAATAGAGGGAGAAATTCCATTTGAGGAAACATTAAGAATTGGAAACACAGATGAAAATAGTATTGTTGATGTGAAAATGGAAGTTGATAGTTCAAATGTGAAACTATATAACTCTAGAAAATTTGCATTAAGGGCAGAAATTTTGATTTCAGCTGTGTCAGAAGGGCTTGAAAGCATAGAATTTCCGGATAAGATGGAAAACAGTAGAGGGATGGAAGTATTAAATGATACGGTAGAAACAATGTCCGTAGTTGCTGAACAAACTGAAAACATACGCATAAAAGAAAGCGTGTATATACCGGGAGTTAAGCCGGCAGCAGATAGAATAGTATGGAAAGAGTTGAAACTTAAAAATGTGACATCAAGAGTAAATGATGGAATGATAAATGTATCCGGTGAAATGTATGTGTTTATTATGTATTTGCCAGAGGAAGCAGATATGCCTAATCAGTGGATAGAAACGACCGTAGATTTTAAGGATAATTTGGAAATGAGTGAAGCTACAGAAGATTTAATTTCATTTATAAATGTGACGCTACAGGATGGAAAAATACATTTAAATGAAAATGAAGAGGGAGAAAATAGGGAACTTTCGATAGACGCAGTTTTGCAATTAGAGATAAAACTTTATAAGGAAAATAAAACTGAAATTTTAATGGATATATATTCACCAACTAAAAATGTACAGACAAAATTAAAAGACGTATGCTATAAAAAATTGCTTGTGAAGAATGCATCCAGAACAAAAACAGTAAAGAAAATTGAACTTGATCAGTCTAAAGGAAATGCTTTGCAGATTTGCAGCAGTACAGCAGATTTGAAAATAGACAATATTGAAATTGTTGATAACGGAATCGTGGCTAAAGGAAAAATGAAAGCATGTATAATGTACATTTCTTCAGATGACAAGAGACCTGTTTGTGCAAAAGAAGACAGCTGGGAATTTGAACACAGAATTGATGCAGACGGCATAAGTAAAGATGATTCATACTATGTTAAATGGCGCGTAGAACAGGTAAATACAAATATGGTAAACAGCAGTGAAATTGAAGTTAAAGCCGTAGTTGCACTTGAAGCTATCGTGTTCAAAAAATGTGATATGCAGGTTATAAATGAAGTTGAAGTAAAAGAGTATGATAGTGAAATGTTAAATGAAGTTCCGGATTTAGTTGGTTATATAGTTCAGAGAGATGATACTCTGTGGAATATTGCAAAATCTAATTTTACAACAATGACACAGATAATTAATGTAAACAAGTTGGAAAACTCCAGAATAAAAGAGGGAGAAAGACTTTTGCTTACGAAAACCTGTAATGAGTAAAAGTAGGATACTTTTGTTTACAAAAATCTTTAATGGAATATATGGAGAATGCTTTTGCCTAAGTAAACTTGTAATGAGTAAAAGAAATTAGTATACTGATATGGCGTAAGTAGAAGCGTATTTGATTGTTTGAAAGGTTAAGTACAGAATATGGATAAAATTGAATTAAAAGCTTATGGAAAAATAAACATAGGACTTGACGTTATAAGAAAAAGAGAAGATGGTTACCATGATTTGGATATGATTATGCAGACAGTAGGTGTGTATGATGATGTAATAATATCAAGGGAAGATGGCACGCAAACTTATGAAATAGAAGTAAGCACTGATGCAGATATTTTGCCAAATGATAAAGGAAACCTAGCTTTTATGGCTGCAAAAGTATTAATGGAAGCTTATGATATAAAATCAAAAGTTAAAATTCATATAAATAAGAGAATACCTATAGCAGGAGGAATGGCAGGAGGAAGTGCTGATTGTGCAGCTGTATTAAGAGGTGTGAATCAGTTATTTCAATTAGGGCTTACAGATGAACAGTTACAGGAATACGGTGTAAAGCTTGGAGCGGATGTGCCTTATTGCATAGTAGGTGGAACAAAAAGAGCGCAGGGCATAGGTGAAATATTGACAGATTTACCTACACCGCCAAAGTGTTATGTGATAATTGCAAAGCCGGACGCATTTGTTTCAACAAAATTTGTTTACAGCCATATACGCCCGGCGCAGATAGAAAATCATCCTGACATAGATGGAATAATCGAATCTATAAAAGCAGGTGATTTATACGGAATGTGTGAAAAGATTGCAAATGTAATGGAAGATGTAACAATTCCTGAATATCCAATTATTCAGAAGGTTAAGGATATTTTGAAATCAAATGGAGCAGTCAATGCATTAATGAGTGGAAGCGGACCTACAGTCTTTGGTATATATGATGATGAAGAGAAAGCTAAACAATCAATGGATGCATTATCAGGAAAAGAGTTTGTGAGTCAGCTTTATCTTACAAAATTTATTTAAGCTTTATCTTACGGAATTTATTTAAATAATTTATTTAAAAACGTTAAATATTTGAAGCGGAAAACAGTGTTGTCTTCTGAAATATAACTATAATCTTCCTCGGAGATATTTTCTTTGATAATTTCTTTCGATGATTCGGGAAGAATACCGGAAGATGCATCAACAAAGCATAAAGGTGGATAAAGAACGCACCACCAGTTATGACCTTCTCCGCTTCCTATATACATTGTATAAGAAAGATAAGTTCCGGAAGGAAATGACATATCACCGTATTTTTTTACCGGGAAATCATCTAAGCCAAATGAGGAAGAGATAGCGTAATCATAGCCATTATTTTTTATGACAGTGTTAGCTATTTCCTTTAAATCTTTATCGTGAGAGGCAATGAATTGTTTGGCATCTTCTAAAGAAGTGAATTCAGAAGAATGCTGATTCATATAGCCGACAACATTGTCTTTGACTTTTAATTTTAAATTTTGGTCTGGAATGGTATCACTATTTGCCTTAACATGGAAACGGATAACACAATTGCTAAGGTCATTTTGTACCTTATATGATTTTGAATTATGCATAATTGCAAGAGCGAAAAAAGAAACAACAAATATAACAGAAACAAAAAATTTATTTATATGTAACATGTAAATACTCCTCTATAAAAAATAAATAACTATGTGCAAAGTAAAAAAATAAATAATTATGTGCCAAATAAAAAATAAATAACTATGTGCAAAGTAAAAAATAATTATGTGTAAAATAATTTAAATCTAAGTGGGGTTGCGGACTGTTAGAATAAATGATATGTGTTAATCCACAATGTAATTTATTGCAACAATATTATTTATATAGAGAGTTCCCAAAAAAGAAAAAAATATACATATTTGATAAATAAAGAACAAAAAATAGAAAGAGATAAATAAAAACTATGAATGAAGAAGTAATTATTTCAATAAAAGGATTAAGAGTTACCGAAGACACCGACGAAGATGTAGAGGTTATTACACCTGGAAAGTATTATCTTAAAAATGGAAAACATTATTTGCTTTATGATGAAATTGATGAAGAAAGTGGTAAGACAATTAAAAATATGATAAAGATAACTTCGGAATATGTAGAAGTTACAAAACGAGGAGGCATTAGTTCAAAATTATGCTTTCAGGAAGAAAAGTCTTATCAATCAATTTACAGTACGATGTTTGGTGAATTCCTTATGGAAACAAAAACAGATGCTGTGATGCTTGATGAATCAGATGAAGTTATTGAAGCAACAGTTAAATATGAATTGTTTATTAATGGAAGCAGTGTTTCAACAAATAATATAGTTATTAAAGTTGAAAATAAAGTAAAATAAAAATTTAGAAACTAATATAGAAAAGTGCTAGATTTTACTCATGATTTAAAAATCGAGAAAAGTGCTAGGTTTCGTCTATCCTTGAAAAACGAATAAAAAACAGATTATGATGTCATAATACAGTTTGCATAAAGCAACATTTAATCATTTGCTTTTGTAACTTGTGACAACATAATCTGTTTTTTATTATAGTTGTTATTTCTTTTTCTTACCAAAGAGACCTTTTTTCTTAGGTGGTTCATATACAGGACCACGGATTCTCTTAAAGTTAGTGATGTAAATTCCGCTTACAGTAGCTTTGATTTCCTGCTTAGGAAGAATCTGGTCAAAAATCTTTCCGTCGCAAATAAGGTTCATAACCTTAGGACCGGCTTTTACTTTTACGATTGGAAGTTTAGCTCTTCTCATGTATTTAGGTGTCTGTTCAACAACGATACTTGGAAGTCCGGCTTCCTTTAATTTTAGTTTCTTTTTATCGATTACTAATAAATTAACTGTCTGAGCATTTGCTTCTAAAGTTTTCTGCTGTTCAGCCTGCTTCTTTTCCGCTTTTCTTCCTAAGAAATATAAAACAACGAAAGCAACAAGTAAAACGGCAATTATTACGATAAGTGTTATTGTAAGTGCCTTCATTACTTACCTCCTATATAAAATTCTTTCAATATTTTAGCATTTAAAACAAAAATTTACAACATAATATAAAAATATGTTGTAAATTAAAGAATCTATTTATTTTCATCAAGAAGTCTAGCTACACATTCCTGAACATGTGAAGTAAGTTCACGTTGTTCAGGTCTGCTTAAATCCTTTGTTTCAATTGGCTTTCCAAAAATGATTTTTACAGTGCCCGGTTTTATTTTTGGAAAATGTTCTTCAAAAATTGCCGCCGAATTAATAATTCCAACAGGAACGATAGGTTTTTTAGCTTTAATGGCCATTTTTAAACTACCCTCTTTAAAAGGAAGCATTTCGTTAGTTTTTGAACGTGTTCCTTCAGGACAGATGAACATTGAAACACCGTTTTGTAAATAGTCAGTACCTTTTTGAATTGTCTTTAGGCCTTTACGTGGATTTTCTCTGTCGAGAAAAAGACAGTTAACAAAGTACATAATCCAGCTTAATAATGGAATTTTTTTCATTTCAGCTTTAGCAATGTAACCTGTAGGGCGTTTCATATATTGATATGTAGTAACAATGTCAAAGTAACTTTTGTGGTTTGATGCAAATAAAACAGAAGTATCATCGGGAATGTTTTCTAATCCTTTAACTTCAGTTTTAACACCGCTAATTTTCATTACAATCCAAAATCCAAATTGTACCCATTTTAAACAAATTACGCTTCTAAGATTCATGTTAAACTGCTGAATGATTAATTCAACCAACATAAATGGCAGAGAAACGATTAAATAAATTACCAAAAAGATGGCTAAAATAATAAGTCGTATCATATTATTTAGTATTCTCCTTATATCATTATTGCATTCGTATAATTGTAGTCGCAAATATATTTAGTTGGAATATTACAATTAAAAAAATGCCTTTTATTATTGTAAGTGGAAAGAATGAAAAAATCAATATACACTATATTTGATAATAAAACGAATATATTACGTGAAGTGAAAAACTGAAAGCCACTTTGAACAGATGAAGTGGATTTTAGGTTTACACAAATATACTAATAAGATAGAAAAGACAATATTAAAATAAGAAAAGAAAAAAGATTGATTTACAAAAAATGCGTTGAAAAATATGCAATTTAAATATAAATAAGAGAAAACTATATCAAAATAACAAATTTACTAGTAATAATATACATTGTAAAGGGAGAAAAGTTGGCGAATATGTATAAAACACCCATAAAAACGGTTTTATTTATTGAATATTAAAATTGCGCGTGATATACTATGGTTAACTTGCGAAATAGTCATTTCGCACTATGAAATAGGAGGAGATTAAAATGAAGTTAGTAAAGAAATTTGCAGCAGCTGTAGCAGCAATGGCACTTACAGTTGCTATGACAACATCATGTTTTGCCGCTAGCTGGGGAAGCTATTTCGGACAGAACGAAGGATGGTATGAAGGAGCATATGGTGAATTAAAGAGCTCAACAGATACAAGCTGGACAGCTAACATGGACGCTATCGGTTGGGGCGGATGCTGGGGAGGTCAGGTATTCCAGCAGAACCTTAAGATTAAAAAAGGCGATGAATATCAGCTTAAGTTTAATATGACATCAAGCAAGTGTGATAAATGGGTATTTATCAAGATTGCAACAGGTGATGATATTGCATATGGTGATTGGATTCAGTTAAAGGCTGGAAAGACAACAAAGTATGATGTTACTTTCAAGGCTAAAGTAGATGCTGATTCAATTTACTTTGGTATCGGTGGTGATTTTGGTGACAGAGCTGAGGGAACAGATCAAGCAAAGGGAGCTATTTACCAGTATTCAAAGACAAAACCAAATGATGGTGATGCTACATACGCTACAGAGCTTAAATGTACAGGTTACTCACTTGCAGCAACTAAGGCAGCAAGCACAGATACAGCATCAAATGATAATGCGTCAGCAGACAGCACAGATACAACAAGTGCTTCAACAGATACAGCAAGCACAAGCGTAACAGATTCAACAGATACTTCTGCAGTAGCAACAGGTGATTTCGCACCTATCGCTTGCGCAGGTGTTGCAATTGCAGCAGCTTCAGTAGTTGTTATCTTTTCAAAGAAGAGAAAAGAAGCTTAATTAAAAATTAATTGAATTTAATATTTAATAAAAAGATAGAGCAAAATTTGCAAATGCGGTTTTGCTCTATCTTTTTTTGTTATACACAATGAGACGAATAAAAAAAGTTTGTTATACACATGACTGCGTCATGAATAACCACCTCAAATCCGCTGCGCTACTTTTCGGTGATTATACATTCGTTGTAAATAAAAAAAAGTTTGTTATACACATGACTGCGTCATGAATAACCACCTCAAATCCGCTACGCTACTTTTCGGTGATTATACATTCGTTGTAAATAAAAAAAAGTTTGTTATACACATGACTGCGTCATGAATAACCACCTCAAATCCGCTGCGCTACTTTTCGGTGATTATACATTCGTTGTAAATAAAAAAAGTTTGTTATACACATGACTGCGTCATGAATAACCACCTCAAATCCGCTGCGCTACTTTTCGGTGATTATATATTCGTTGTAAATAAAAAAAAGTTTGTTATACACATGACTGCGTCATGAATAACCACCTCAAATCCGCTACGCTACTTTTCGGTGATTATACATTCGCCAAATATATAAAATTTTATGTAAACATAAAATTTTATATGTCTGGCTCATTGTGTATAACAAACAATAATAAATAATAACAAACAATAAAAGGCTGAAAGTGGCATAAATAAAGGGTTTTACCACCAAATATCGCAAAAATACAACAAAAAATGTCTATATATAGTAATTGTGAATGATTTAACAAAGAAATGAAACGGTTTTAAATAACAAAGTATACAAGTTTGGGAAAATGAGAAATAACAAAAATGTATAAAATATACAAGAATACGATTTGTAAAATCGTTTTTTTATGTTGATTTGTACATATATGTGTGCTAGAATATGAATTAGGAAATCACGATGTGAATTCTAATGTAGGTGAAATTTTTAAATTTTTTGAAGGAGGAAGTTATAATGAGAAAATTTAGCCGCAAAGCATTAGCTTTATCACTTTGCGTAGTTTTAGGAGCTACAGGTTTTACAGGTTGTGGCGATAAGAAAAATGGAGGCGGTTCTTCTAAGGGAGATAATACTGCAGACATGAGCACAGGCCTCAACAAAGATGCAGAAGGTGACATATCAATCATGGTATGGTCAGGTGATGGTCAGTATTATGAAGATATAGGACATATGGATTGGACAAAGGATGACATTAAAGCACAGAACGTTGCAGCAGTTTATGCAGTAGCTAAGAAGTTTAATGAAACATATCCTAATGTAAAGATTAACCTTTTTGCTAAATCAGGTGATCCTAACCAGGCCGGAACAAACACATGGGATCAGGAAATTGAAAACTTTAAAGTAGACCATGGTAAATATCCTGATATTTGGGCATCAACAGATGTTCCTAATGACATTAAGAAAGGTTTAGTTGCAGATTTATCAGTTTACAAAGATGAAAGTTCATACAAAGCATACAATGAATCACTTATGGCAACAATGAACTATTGGGGATTCCAGGGCGCATTGCCATCATACTCAATTCCTTGGGGTATTTGGGTTAATAAATCACTCGCAACAGAAAACAATATCGATGTTCCTGATATTGATTGGGATATTGATGAATATACAGATTTTATCAAGTCAGCAGATTGTGAAACATTCTGGGGCGACAAGAGCACTCCTGTACGTTTAATTGAAACAGGGACAGAAGATATTAATAAGAGCATCTTAGAGAATGGAACAGTTAATGTTAACTCAGATGCAGTTAAAGACTTGCTTACATATGTACCTGAATGGGCTGAAACAACAGTTGACGTTGCTGAAGGTGCAGGAAATCTTTCAGAAGAAATTGCTAAGGAATGTGGTCAGTACAGCTGGTATTACTTCTGTAACAATAGATTATTAACAGATTCAAATGATCCTTGGTATCTTGCTAGTGCAGCAGATCCTAATGCAAAGAGCACACTTGGTGTTGTACAGGCAGATGACTTTGATATTTATCCAAGACCATCTACAGAATATTGTGATAATACAGTAGGAACAGTAGTTGACCCAATCTGTGTACACAATTATGCGTTAGATGATAAGAATGCTGAATGGAGTGATTCAGAAAAACAACAGTTATTAGTTGCTTACACATTTGCAACATACTGGACTGGAAGCACAGAAGCTAAGCAGGCAATTGCAGATCAGGAATGGGTTCAGGGTACATCATATAAACCTGCTATGAACGATACATTCCCAGTAGTAACTGGAGATGCATATGATGAACAGATGGATATCTGGTATTCAATCGATTCACATGCAGTTTACAAAGATACAGAAAAATTCCCTGGATTTGCAGAAGTTGTTCGTTTATATAAAGAAGGACAGACATGGGATTACTCAGATAAGACAACTCCGGTATCAATTACAGAAAATGGTGAAAAACAGAGCTGTTTATATGAATGGGAAAACATGTGGGATGAAAATGTAGCAGGCGCATGGCAGACAGACCCTGACTGGGTTGACAATGTAAAATCTAGATTGGCTGACTGGAATACAGCTATGAATAAAGATTTAGAAGCAGCTACAGAACAGTTGAAGGAATCTTTAAAGGAATATTATGGATTCACAGATGCTGATTTTAAATAAAAGCTGATTGTTAACATCATTGCGGAACTACTCACTTGGGCAGTTCCGCTTTTGTAACAAGAAAGAAAGGACAACAATGAAAAAAAAGATTATTAGCGGATTGGTTGCTGTATGTGTCATTGTTGCAGCGATATTTGCATATAAGTTTGCGCTTGGCAACTCCGGTACATATGTTAAAGATCCAAGTGCTACTGAAGTACAAAAGGCGTTTGATACTTTAAACAATGCATATATAGAAGATGGCACACAACCAGAAAAGTATTACACAGATTTCATTGCTGACAGTTCTCTGAGTACAGGCGAAGGAAAACATATTGCATCAGTAAATGGTGGAATATCAACTGAAGAATATTATCAGCAGAACAAAAACAATGAAAATGTTTCTGAAGAAGTTAAAGAAAATAGTAATCCGATGAAAGAATTAGATTATCAGGATGTAGCTCAATATGACATTTCAGTTGAAAAGAGCGGATTGTACTATTTGTATTTGGATTACACTTCAGTAGGAAGCACAATGTCTAATTACACAGTAAGCGTTAAAATTGATGGTGAACAGAAGTATAATGAAATGAATACAATAAGTTTACCGCTTACATGGAAAGATAAAGATGTTGAAGTTGATAAAGATGGAGTTAAAACATTTCCGTTAGACAGTCACAATGATGAAATGGCTCCAAGCCAGGAAGTTGTTAAAGACTGGAATTTAGAATCTCCTCTTTATAATAATACATATACATCAACAACTCCTTTATGCTTCTATTTAGAAGAAGGCGTAAATACAATCGAAATCGAAAATGTTTCATCAGGCGGCTTGGCAGTTGGAGATTTAGTTGCTGCAGCTGCAGAAGATGACACAGATTCATACGAAGATTATGCTAAGAGTCATAGCAATGAAAAACATATCTCAGATGAAGATGTTCAGATTGACGCAGTATATTATGATACAAAAAATACAACAAGTGCTATTTATGGAACAAGCACAAATTCATCACTTACAAGATTTAACATCGATTATGAAAAATTAAATACATTAGGATGGTCAGAAGCAGGTGCAGAAGTTACATATAAGTTCAATGTAGCTAAGACAGGAAATTATAACTTGGCCTTCCATTATAAAAATGAAAAGAAAGAATTCAGTTCTTTTGAAACAATTAAAATAGATGGAAAAGTCCCATTTACTGAATTAGAAAATTATCAGTTTCCATATGTAGCATCAGGTTGGGACAACCTTACACTCGCTGATGAAGAAGGAACTCCTTATGAAATCTATTTAACAGAAGGTGAACATACAATTACGATTAAACAGGAAAACCAGCCTGTTATGGAAGCGTATAGAGATGCTTTACTTATTGAACAGCATTTGACAGATTTTGAACTTGAAATCACAAAGATTACAGGTACAAATATTGATAAAAACAGAAAATGGAAAATGACTAAATACATTCCTGAGATTAAGGATTATCTTGATGCGTACGAAACGTTAATTCAGCATATAAGATTTTTGCTTCAGGATTATTCAGATGGTGGTAATGATGGTGCAGTTCTTACTTATTTAGATCAGGCAGAAGTTTTCATCAAGAATATTTCAAAATATCCGGATGAAATTGCTTTACATAAAACTGATTTAACCGGAGCTGAAAACTCAATATTAAAATCAATGAGTAACTTTACAACAGAAGTTGTAGCTAACAGCATTACACTTGATAGAATTTATGTTTATGGTGATAAGAGCCAGTTAGGAGCAAATAACTCTTCGGTTGGTGGATCACTCTGGGTTGGAATAAAGTCATTGATGAATACATTTACTTCATCTAAGTATTCTACAGATATTGAACAGGCAGGAGACGACGTACTTACGATTTGGTACAACGGTGCTATTACTCACGTAGATTTACTTCAGAAGATGGCTGATACACAGTTTACACCACAGACAGGAATTAAAGTTAAGATTGCAACAATGCCTGATGTAAATAAACTTACATTAGCTATTGCAGCTGATAAGACACCTGATATGGTATTAGGACTTGCTTCTTACGTGCCATTTGACTTATCAAGCCGTGGTGCTTTATATGATATGACACAGTTTGATGATTTCTGGTCAGTGTCAAAGAGATTCCCAACAGGAAGTTTTGTTTCATATGTATATAATGAAGGAGTTTATGCTATTCCTGAAAGAACAGATTTCAACGTTATTGCATATAGAACAGATATATTTGACAACTTAGGAATTCAGGTTCCTGATACATGGGATGACTTAATTGAAATATTACCTACACTTCAGAGATATGGTATGAATTTCTATCATAATATTTCTCTTGGTACAACAGGTTACAAGTGGTTCTATCAGACAGCTCCAATGATTCTTCAGAATGGCGGACAGCTTTACAAGCAGAATGAAGATGGAATTGTAACAACAGGTATTGATACAAAAGAATCAGTTAAAGGATTACAGGTATTAGGAGACTTATTTACAAAATACTCACTTGATACATCAGTACAGAACTTCTTTAATTCATTTAGATATTCTACATTGCCAATTGGTATTATTGGTATGGAAGATTACACATTGATTAACAATGGTGCACAGGAATTAGAAGGACAGTGGGATATTGCTCCATATATCGGAACAAAGAGAACTGATGAAAATGGAAATGAATATGTAGACAGAACATTCGTAGCAAATGGTTCAGGCGCTTCTATATTTAAATCGTCTAATAAGAAGGAACAGGCTTGGAAATTCCTTAAATGGTGGACAAGTCAGGATGTTCAGGTTGAATATACAAACACACTTCGTTCTACATACGGTAAGACATATTTCTGGCTTTCAGCAAATATTGAAGCTTTAAAAGCTAACCCAATGGATGAAGCTGATAAGCAGGTTATTTTAAATCAGATGAATTATGTAACTGATGTAACAAGAACACCGGGTCAGTACTTACTTGAAAGAACAATTTCAAATATATGGACAACAATGGTATTCGATGGAACAGCGGCACAGGTTGCAGTCGATGAAGCAAAGGTTGATGTAAACAGAGAAATTATTCGTAAGATGCAGGAACTTGGATACTACGATGAAGATGAAGTGATGGTTAAGAAATTCAAACTTCAGGGTTACGATTGGATTAAAGAAAATCAGGATGCGGCAGCACCGGAAAAGGAGGAGTAAAAGATGGCTAAAACAATAGCAGAGCGCAATCATAAAAAACACGCATCTGGCGAAGGATTTAAAATCTTTTTACTTTTCCTTCCATATGCACTTTTATTTATAACATTTATTTTACTTCCTATTATAATAGCTATGGGATTGTCATTTACATATTTTGATGTAATTAACGCTCCAAAGTTTGCGGGATTACATAACTATATAACATTGCTCACGGGTGATGAAGTATTTATGAAGTATGTATTACCTAATACTGTATTGTACGCTATTGTAGTAGGTATTGGAGGATATATATTATCTTTCTTAATGGCTTGGTTACTTGCTCAGGTAACACCAAGAATCAGAACAGTATATGCTTTGGCTATGTACACACCTTCAATGGTAGGTCAGGTTTTGATTACAGTAATTTGGAAGACAATCTTCTCTGGTGATCAGACGGGTTTAGCTAATGCATATTTACAGAAATTTGGAATAATTGATCAGCCAATTCAATGGTTGATTTCATCAGATTACTTTATGCCGATTATGATTTTCGTATCATTATGGTCATCAATGGGTATTGGATTCTTATCAATGCTTTCAGGTATTTTAAATATCGATCAGGAATTATACGAAGCAGCTTATGTGGATGGTATAAAGAACAGAGCACAGGAAATCATTTACATTACAGTCCCATCAATGAAACCACAGATGTTATTCGGTGCGGTTATGGCGATTGTAAATGCGTTTAACATGGGATGGATTGGTGTTGCTTTAGCAGGTGCCAACCCAACACCGGATTATTCAGGACAGTTAATTGCTAACCATATTGATGATTATGCATTCTTACGTTATGAAATGGGTTATGCAGCTGCAATCTCAGTAGCATTACTTGCTTTAGTATGGATTTGTAGCCAGGTAGCAAATAAGTTGTTTACTGAAAAAGATGAATTTTAAAAGGGAGGAGAAATAGAATGGCAAATTTTCAAGGTAATAGAATTAACCCAACAAGATTTTCAACAGGGCAAATAAAATTCCACATTATTGCATTTCCATTGTCAATATTTATGATACTCCCTGTAATTTTTATAATATGTCAGGCGTTTAAGCCTTTAGGTGAATTGTTTAGATTCCCACCAACAATTTTTGTTCACAATCCAACATTGGATAACTTTAAGAATCTGTTTAACTTAGCAGGAGCTACAGGTATTCCAATGTCAAGATACTTTTTGAACTCACTTATTGTAACAGTTCTTACAGTAATCTTGAATGTAATTATTACAATAATGGCAGCATATGTATTCTCAAAAAAGAAATTTAAGATTAAAGGTGCTTTATGGGAAATCAACCAGGCAGCCCTTATGTTCGTAATGACAGCTGTTGCCATTCCAAGATTTATTATTATTGTTAAATTAGGAATTTACAATACATGGCTTGCACATATTTTGCCTTTGATTGCAATGCCGGTAGGTTTGTTCTTAGTTAAGCAGTTCGTTGATGGTATACCTGATGCTTTAATAGAAGCAGCCGTAGTTGATGGCGCAGGAGATATTACTATTTTAAGAAAAGTTATTATTCCATTAACAAGACCTGCTTTGGCTACATCTATTGTGCTTACATTCCAGGCAGTATGGAACAACGTAGAATCATCAAACAACTACATTACAAATGAAACATTGAGAACATTAAACTACTATGTAAACTCTATCAGTGTTAATAACGTAGTTGCAGCGGCTGGTATTTCAGCAGCAGCTTCGATGATATTGTTTGTACCTAACTTGATTATCTTTATCTGTATGCAGTCTCAGGTTATGAACACTATGAGCCATTCAGGTATTAAGTAAGGAGGACCGGAAGATGAAGAGAAATATGAAGAAACCATTAGTGTTTATAATGGCATTAATGATGATGATAATGACAGTTCTTCCGGTTAGTGCATCCCAGGCTACAAGTTATACATACACTTTGGATGATAACAATGAGCGTGTAAGAACACAGGATGCTTACTTGCCAGATAGAACAATTACTAATTTAGGATTGAAAAATCCTTCAGACATAATAATTGATGAAAACAATATTATGTACATCTGCGATACAGGAAATACAAGAATTGTAATATACGATTTAAATTCAGAGAAGGTTTTACATATAATCTCAGGTGATGATGATATTTACAAGGGAACAGATTTCAAAGGATTTACAACTCCTAAGGGTATATTCCGTACAGATGATGGAACACTTTATGTTGCTGATGGCGGAGAAAAAGCTGTTTTCAAATTTGATTCAAATTACAATTACTTGACAGCATTTGAAACTCCAACAGCTCCAATATTTGGTGACACAAACTACGAACCAAGTAAAGTGGCAGTTGATAAAGGTGGAAACATCTTTATCGTGTCAGAAGGTGTTAATACAGGTATAATTCAGTTGAGTTATACAGGTGAATTTCTTGGATATTTTACATCAAATAAAACAAGATTGACACCACAGCAGGCATTCTTGAAAGCTATTTATACAAAAGAGCAGGAAGAAAAATCTGCACTGTTAAACACAGCACCACCTACATTTTCTAATATTTATGTTGATGAGACAGGTACTGTTTATACAACAAGTATGGGAAAAGGTGATGACTTATTAAAGAAACATAGTACAAACGGTGGAAACATGTTCCAAAACGCTGTTGCGGCACATGCAAGTTTGACAGATGTTTCAGTTGATGACAGAGGAATAATTTATGCAAGTGATACTACAGGATATATTACAGTTTACACAAAATCAGGAGAATTGATTTTTGATTTTGGCGCAAATGTAAAGAACCTTGATATTTCAGGTTTATTCTCATCACTTACAACAATTGCTACAGATAATAATTATAATATTTGGACAGCAGATGGAGATAAAGGATATTTACAGTCATTTATTCCAACAGATTATGCTAAGACAATTTATAAAGCCTTAGATGAATATGAAAATGGTGAATATGCAGCATCACTTGAAGACTGGTCAACAGTTCTTCGATTAAACCAGATGTCAGTACTTGCACACAATGGTGTAGGTAAAGCATATTACAATGCAGAAGAATATTCAGACGCAATGGAACATTTTGAAATTGCCGGAAACAGAAACGATTATTCAAATGCATTCTGGGAAGTTCGTAATGAAGTAATTCAGAACAATTTATGGTGGGTAATGCTTATCATCTTTATTCTTATTGTTGTAAAAGTATTGATTGTTTTAATTGACAGAAAGAAAGTATTAAAGAAGAAAAAGAGAGCCCTCGGTAAGAAGTTAAAAGAAGTGCCTGTAATTGGAGAGTTAGGATATGCATTTAAGATATGTAAACACCCAATTGACAGATATTATGATATCCGTGTAGGAAAGAATGGTTCAGTTATCGCTGCAAGTATTATATACATAGTATTCTTTATTGTTTATATGATTTATAAGACAAGCAAAGGATTTATTTATCAGTACACAGATATTGAAGATATGGATATCAGCGCAGTAGTAATCGGTTTCTTCGCAATCGTAATTTTATTTGTTATTTGTAACTATCTTGTTACATCAATTACAGATGGTGATGGAACATTTAAGCAGGTTTATATGATTCCTGCATATGGTGCAATTCCTGCTTTAATATCAATGATAGCAGTAATTGTTATGTCTTATGGTTTGACATATAATGAAGCATTCATTCTTACAGTAATCTTAATTGTTGGTATCGGCTGGTCATTAGTACTGGTATTCCAGGGATTATCAACTGTACATGATTACAGTTTTAAAGAAACAGTAGTAAGTTTGATTATTACATTTGTATTTATGCTCATTGCAGCAATCGTAGTACTTATCGTAATTATCATGTGGGAACAGTTATCAGGCTTCTTAATTACAATAGGAAAGGAGATTATAAGAAATGTTACAGGTAAATAAAAAAGTTATAAATAAAATAATATCAGCATCTCTCATAACAGTCCTTTCAGCAGGAGTTGCAGTAAATGGTTCCTATCTTAATACAAACAGAGATACAAGAAAGGCACCTGAAAGATCAAAGTCAGCAATGAGTGTTTCTTCAGCTTTTGAAAAAATATATGAGTCTGATAAGGTTGCATATTATTATAGAGAAGACAGAGATATATTTGCTATTGAAGATAAGGCAACAGGATATGTCTGGAAAACAGGTTTAGACGTTCCGTTTAAAAAGCAGGTTGAAGATGCTAAAGATGCAGTAAATGGTGAAGGCCATTATACAGTTGAAAGACTAGCAGAAAAATGGAAAATGACTAAAGTTCAGGTTAGAGAAATTGCCAATACTCCAATTGAAGAATCAATGAATGAACAGTACACTGGAATTGCTAATTCATTAATTTCAATTGAATGTTTCAAAGGAAGCGGAGAAAGTATGACAACAACTACATACGCTTCAGCATCATATGATGATAAAGATGGTGATTCATCACTTGAAGAAGTAAGTGGTTCTAATGGAAAACAGTGGAAATTAAATGCTGTATTTGATAAAGCTGAAATTGGTGTTGAAGTTATGATTACTTTAGGTGATGACGGAAGCATCAATTACAATATTCCTTACGATGGAATTTCAGGTAAGGGTATTAAGAAACTTTCATCAATATCAATTACTCCTTTCTTAGGAGCAAGTGGTGGTGTACAAACTGTATATAATGAAAAAGAAAAAGATTGGACAGACCTTCAAAAAAAATATTTAACACCTGGTTATGTATTTGTACCTGATGGAAGTGGAAGTTTAATCAGATTCGCAGAAAATACATCAAAGTTCAGTGATTACACAGGAGATGTTTATGGAAGTGATTTATCAAGTTATATGTATTACTACAGTGCACTTGATGATTCAGTTCCACTTGAAGATCCGGTAATGCCTGTATTTGGCGTTTCACAAGGTGATGGAACTCAGTCAGCGTTTGTTGCATATGCAGATAGTGGCGATGAATTTATGACAATTATTGCAACTCCATCATCTACGGACAAGAACAAAATCAGATATACATATGCATATCCTAAATTCTCTTACAATACAGAATTCTATCAGGTTACAAACCAGGCAGGTGATGCTTATCGTAAGACTCAGGATAAGGCAAATGAATTTGATATTGATATGACATACGATTTCCTTTACGGAGATGGAAGTAACGGCGAACCTGCAGCTGATTATACAGGAATGGCAAAAGCATACAGAGAACATCTTATCGAAGAAGGAATATTGACAGTTAAGGAAGATGAAGAGGGAGATATCCCAATGAGAATCGATTTCTTAATGTCAGATTCTAAAAAAGGTGTATTTGGAACACAGGAAGTGGCCGTAACAACAACAGATGATGTTAAGAAAATTTTAGATAAGTTAATTGGAGATGGAATAACAAATATTAATTCAGGTCTTATGGGATGGCAGAAAAATGGTGAAACATTAGCAAAGCCAAGTGATTGGAAGTTCTCAAAGGACATTGGTAAAAAAGGCAAATTCAAAGAACTTATGAAAGAATTTAGCGACAAGGGAATTGATATTTCATTCTCAAGAGATTTCGTATCAATTAACAGTAAGATGATTAACTACTATGGAAATGCAACTAAGCATTTAAATACTCAGTATTTAACAGTAGATAAATCAAAAGTATTGCCTGAAAACTCACCTGTAACTGACTTTAGTTTTGCATTACCTACAAAGTCAGCAAACTGGTTAACAAGTTTATACGAAAGAATTAGTGATTACAATAATTCAATAACAGTTAAAGGTATCTCAAATACATTATTAAGTTCACATAGCAGTACAGGACCTACAACAACTGTTACACAGGCAATTAGCTTATATGAAAAGGCATTTGAAAAAATTAAGAAGAATGGGGCAACAGTTAATATGGATAGCCCAAATCAGTACTTATGGAAATATACAGACCGTTACTTACAGTCACCTGTAGGAACGTCTCAGTATGTATATGAAACTGATTCAGTTCCTTTCTTACAGATGGTATTAAATGGAACAATGGAAGTATACGCACCATATTCAAATTTCTCATTCTATTCACAGGCTGACATGTTGAAGATGATTGATTATAATATTTCACCATCATTCGTGTTAACACAGCAGCCTTCATACTTACTTGCATCAACAACATCGTGTGATTACTACTCAACAGAGTTCGATCAGTATGAAGATTTGATTAATACAATTTACACAACAGTAAATGATGTGTTATCAAAGGTTAAGGGATGCGAATGGATTGGAAGAAAAGTATTAGATGATGGTGTAATTGCTAATGAGTACACATCAAATGATGGAGAAAAGACAGTAATCATCAACTATACAGATGAAGAAGTAACAATAAATGGTGAATCAGTTCCTGCTCAGAGTGCAACAGTAATTGAAGGAGGTGTAAATTAATGGCAGACGAAAATAAGATTGTAACACCTTCAGATATTGAAGAAGCAAAGACAGAAACAGTAGATACACAGACAACTGCTACAGTGGAAAACACTGTAGCAGAGAAAGATGAAAAAGTTGAAAGTGTTGTTACAGATGAAGAAATTGCATCTGTAGAAATAACTCAACCACAGAAAGCCCAAAGTTCAAGTCTTCGAGCTCAGATGAAAAGTCTTAGAGACGAAGAAGAGGAAGAAGCTAAAGAAAAAGAAGAAGAAAAATCTCAGCCGGAAGAAGAACCTGTCCGTGGTGATTCCATAATAGAAGAAAAACTGGCTAAGATTGAAAAAGAAGAAAAAATGAGCAAAGCAGAAGCCAGAGCAGAAAAGGCAGCATTAAAGGCTGCAGAAAAAGCTGCAAAGGAAGAAGCAAAAGCCGTAAATAAAAAAGAAACTAAACAAAAGAAAGTACAGCCAAAGGAAAAAGGCAAAAAGAAAATGCAGACATATCAGCATAGACAGAATAAATATGGATATGCTTTTATGGCACCTTGGATTGTAGGATTTTTACTTTTTACATTATTCCCGTTTGTTGCAACTATTTTCTTGAGTTTTATGAACGTTAAGAAAGCAGCAACAGGTTATGTACTTAAGTTTGCAGGAATTAATAACTATATAACAGCGTTTATTAAGAACTCAGATTTCTTACCAGCGTTACTTAGTTATTTGAAGATGATAATTCCATATACATTCATTGTAGTTGTATTATCATTTATCATTGCGTATCTTCTTAATAAGATTAAGACAGGTAAGGGATTACTTAGAACAATTTACTTCCTGCCCGTAATTATTATGTCAGGTCCTGTAATGTCACAGTTACTTGATGTACAGAATGCGGCAGCAGAAGCTACACAGAAAGTAAGTGGTGCAGTTGATGCGGCTGATCAGTACTCAAACATCTTCATTATGCAGATGATTCAGAGTTACTCAGCACCATTAGCAACAACACTTGCTCAGGTATTTGATCAGTTATCAATAATTTTATGGTTTACTGGTATCCCAATCGTTTTGTTTATTAACGGTTTGCAGAAAATTAATGTAAGTATTTATGAAGCAGCTAAGATTGACTCAGCTAATGCTTGGCAGATAATGTGGAAGATTACAATTCCAATGTTAAGACAGATTGGAATGATTATTACAATCTTCACAGTAATTCAGTTAGGTACTTACGAAGCTATCAACCCTGTATACACCTTGATTCTTGAACAGACCGGTGATACGGCGAGTGGTTTAGGATATGCAGCAACATATGCATGGATTTACAGTATAATCGTATTAATAATTGTAGGATTTGTTTTATTGTTATTTAAGGAAAGAAAGCCAAAAGACATTAAAGACAGAAAGAGACAGGAAAAGAAATTGGCTAAACTTGAAAAACAGCAGATGAAGAGATTAAAGAAACAAAACAGATATGCAAAGAAGGAGGCAAAGAAATATGGCAAGTAAAAATGATCAATCAGTTATTGATTTGACTAAAATGAATAAGTTTAGTTTTGCAAAATTAAAGAAATTAAAAGCTGTTCATGTTATTTCTAAAATTGCTATATATTTCCTTCTTATTTGTATAGGATTTGTATACTTAGAGCCGATATTTGAAATGATATCAAAATCAATCATGTCAGCTAAGGATTTGATTGATCCATCAATTACATGGATTGCAAAGCATTTTACATTAAGCAACTTTAAAGAAGCAGCAAATACTTTGGATGTAAGTCATTCATTGATTAACTCAATTTGGGTTTCAGCATTGTTTGCACTTGGTCAGACTATTGTTTCTGCTACAACAGGATTTGCTTTATCAAGATATTCATTTAAAGGTAAAGGATTATGGTTTGGAATGATAGTATTAGCATTTATCCTTCCGGTACCACTCCTTACAGTACCTAGAATTATCATGTTAGATTCATTAAATACTGCAATCGGTGTTAAATTAATAGGAACTATCATTCCACAGCTTTTAATGTCTATTTTAGGACAGGGAACATATTCAACAATTTTGATTTTGATTTTCTATAACTTCTTCAATATGATTCCAAAATCATTAGATGAAGCAGCTATGATTGATGGTGCCGGAGCATTAAAGGTATTCTATCATGTAGCAATCAGATTATCACTTTCAACAATTCTTGTAGTATTTATGTTCGCATTCGTATTTAACTGGAATGAAACATATTCAACAAGTACATTGATGCGTAATTCAATTGAGTTGGTACCAAATCAGTTAACATTATTTGATAACAATCTTACAACTAGCGATGTAGGTAGTGTAAATGAAGCAAGTAAGATGGCGGCAACATTAATTTCAATAGCTCCATTGTTATTGTTATATGCACTCGTACAGAGACAGTTTATTGAAGGTATTGAAAACGCAGGTATTACAGGAGAATAAAAATGAAACGAAAACTGACAGCAATATGTATGATATTCGCCACAGCTTTTGCTGTGGTGGCCTGCCAGTCTTCTGATAAAAGCCAAACAAATAATACGAAAGATAAAACAGAGACTCAGACAGTCAAAGAAAGAATAGCAAATAGTATTCCGGACAGATATGATGATTACGGTGAAACAAAACCGGCTGATTATTATGTCAAAGCAGATGGATTTGATTATGACTATAGCAATTTGAATTACAAACTTGTATGGTCAGATGAGTTTGATTATGAAGGACTCCCTGATGAAAGCAAATGGACTTACGATATAGGTAAAGGCCAAGGCGGTTGGGGAAATGGCGAACTGCAAAAATACACAGACAAAGGAAATGCCTGGGTAAAAGATGGTAAGCTTACAATCGAACTTAGAAAAGAACAGGATGAATTCGGGAAAGATATGTATACGTCAGCCCGAATTAAAACAAAAGGAAAAGCTGATTTCCGATATGGTAAATTTGAAATTAAAGCAAAATTACCTAAAGGAAAAGGAACATGGCCCGCGATATGGATGCTTCCATCAAGTACTACTGAATATGGTGGATGGCCTATGTCAGGAGAAATTGACATAATGGAACATGTTGGATATTTGCAAAATATTATTCATTCAAATGTGCATTGTCAAAAATACAATGGATTGGATGGCTCTAATAAAGGTTGGGCAAAAAAAGTCGAGGGTGTTAGTGAAGAATTTCATACATATGGATTCGAATGGCTACCGGACAAATTAATATTTACCGTGGATGGTGAAACAATATTTACTTACGATCCCGATGAATATGTTGGAAATAGTAAAAATGTAACAAAAGATGAATGGCCTTTTGATAAGGAATTTCATCTTATAATGAATATAGCTTACGGCGGAAGCTGGGGTGGAAGTTCAGGAACAGATGATGAATGCCTTCCACAGCAGATGCAGGTAGATTATGTTCGTGTATATCAAAGCGACGTTATAAGCGCTTTGGCAGAAAAAGAAAAATAGGAGGCGCAAATGAAAGCAATGAAAAAAATCACATCAGTTGTTTTATCATTATTAATGGTTGTTTCTATAATTGGTGTTATGCCAACTCAAACAGATGCAGCTATCAAGGTTTTGACAGGCAAAAAGACAACTATTTCAATAGGCGAATCATATGGTATCGCTACATTAGCAAAGGGAGTTAAATACTCTACAAGCAATAGCAAAGTTGCTTCAGTTAACAGCAAAGGTTCAGTAAAAGGTAAAAAAGCCGGTATTGCAAAAATTAAATTATCATCAAGTGCCGGAACAGCAACAGTTAAGGTTACTGTTACACCAACTAAGGTAAAAGGTGTTAAGGCTAGCATTGCTTCAAGTACAGAAACAGCTTCAAACGTTACTGTATCTTGGAAGAAAGTAAAAGGAGCAACAGGTTATTATATCTACAAATCAACAAATAAGAACAAGGGATTTAAGAAGGTTGCTACAGTAAAAAAAGGTAAAAAAACAAAAACTACAATTAAGAATGTAGCCGGTGGTGCAACATATTACTATAAAGTAAAAGCTTATGCTAAAGCAGGCAAAAAAGCAATTGCTAGTAGCGAATATTCAAATGTTGCAAGCGTAAAAACTTGGAAGTTGACTTGGTCAGATGAATTTAATGGAAACAGTTTAGACCTCAATTCATGGAAATATGAAACAGGAGCAAATGGATGGGGTAATGAAGAATTTCAGGATTATACAGAAGGAAAGAACATTAAATTTGAAAATGGTTGTTTAGTAATTATTCCTAGAATGGAATATGATTTAGTTGCTAAGAAACCTGTATATTGCTCATCAACAAGAATTAATACTAAAGGTAAAAGAGAATTTACTTATGGTAGAATGGAAATAAGAGCAAAGGCATCTAAAGCAAAAGGTACTTGGTCAGCAGGATGGATGCTTGGAGCAAACAATGATACAAAAACATGGCCATTATGTGGTGAAATTGATATTTTAGAAGCAATGAACGGTGGAGTTCCACAGACAATCCATTGCCCATATTTTAATAACCAGTCAACATCTCATGGAAATAAGAATTATGACACAGGTCTTACACAGGCTACTGCAGCAGCAGATTTCCATACATATACAGCAGAATGGAATGAAAATTCAATCACATTCATGGTAGATGGAAGAGTAGTTGGTGTATATGATCCTTCAAAATTCAGTGCAAGTATTTTCAATGAAGCTTGGGTATTTGATCATTCATTCTTCTTCATTCTTAACTGTGCAATCGGTGGTAACGCTGCAGGAACAGTTACAACAGATGGATGGACATTAACAGGAACAAATGGAAATATTCAGACATATGAAGACTACTATTATGTTGACTATGTAAGAGTATATCAGTAAGATAAAATTGACTGTCACCCGTTAAGTGGCGGGTGACAGATATAATAAAACCTTAGGAGGGAATAACATGGTTACAATTAAAGATGTTGCTAGAGAAGCAGGAGTTGCAATATCTACGGTTTCTAATGTATTTAACAATGCTGACATCGTAAGTGAAGATACAAAACAGAAAGTATTAGAGGCGGTTGAAAAATTGCATTATATCCCTAATATGAATGCAAAGTTATTAAAATCTAATAGAAAGAATACAATAGGATTATTTGTAACAAGTTTACAGGGAGATTTCTATAAGGTTTTAACACAGGCAATTCATTTGCAATGCAAATTAAACGATTACTTATTAAACATATATGTAAGTAATGACAACTCACCGGATGAAATATATCGTATGATAATTGCATCAGGCGTAGCAGGAGCAATAATTTATCATGAAGATTTAACAGGCGATTATGTAAAGCGAATTGCAACAGTTAATATTCCAATGGTATTTATTGATAGAAATTGTAAGGGAAAAAATATTTCAGGAGTATTTGTAGATGACAAATTAGGAGCATCTATGGCAGTTGACCATTTGATTAAACTTGGTCATAAGAGAATCGGTTACATGCATGGTAACGAAAGCGGTGACGATGAACATCGTTATGCCGGATATGCGGAGATGATGGAAAAGAACAATCTCCCAATCGATAAGGAATTAGAAGTCAGAGGATATTATGAGGAATCACTTGCGTACAGTGAAATGAGATCACTGTTATCAAAAGGAATTGATATCCCAGATGCTATGTTCTGTGCAAATGATGAAATGGCATGGGGCGTTATTCAGGCATTTCAGGATATCGGTGTGAGAGTACCTGAAGATGTAAGTGTTATCGGATATGATGACAGTACAATTAGTCCTTATTATGGAGTACCTCTTACAACAGTACACAGCCCAATTGCAGAAATGGGTAGTGTAAGCGCAAATGAGCTTTTCAGATTGCTCAAATCAGATGATGATAAGAATGGAACAGTAACTAAATTATCACCAAAAATGGTTTATAGAAGCTCATGTGGTAGAGCAAAAGAAAGATAAAAAAGAAAATTATTAGCGTAAGCATAAAGATAAATATAATGATAAAAAAAGGAGTAATAAAATGAGTAACTACAGACTTGAAGGTAAGACTTTTGTTATAGATGATTATGATAGAATGCCGGCTTTTTCAAGCTTTTTGCCAGGTCTTGCAGGTGTTAAAGGAATTCCAATGTGGACATTCTACACTAACAGAGGACAGGGAATGAATAGTTTTGGTATTGGCAACAAGGGAAATGCCATTATGGAATTTAACTCAGCTAATACAGCATTTGAAAACACACAGGTAAAAGGTTTTAGAACATTCTTAAAAATTGATGGACAGTACTATGAACCATTTTTCCAGTATGAAGATGATGCAAAACGTTCAATCAGAATGAATAAAAACAGTTTCAAGATTATTGAAAATAATACTAAATATGGTATTGAGGTTACAGTAAATTACTATGTACTTCCAAATGAAAGTATCGGAGCTCTTGTAAGACAGGTTTCTGTTAAGAATACAGGAGATAAGGTTAAGAACATCGAAATCGTAGATGGTCTTCCAAAGATTATTACATACGGAATTGCAAATGGTGAATTTAAGGAAATGTCTAACTTATTTAAAAGCTGGGCAGACATTAAGAACCTTGAAAACAAAGTTCCATATTATACACTTAGAGCTTCAACAAAGGATTCAGCTGAAGTATCAGACGTTGAAGGTGGTTACTACTATTTAACAATTAAGGATAATGAATTACAGGATGTAATCTATGATGTAGATACAGTTTATGGTTATGACTTATCTCTTATGAAACCTGTTAATTTTGTAGAAGGTGGAATTGATAAAGTATTAGCAAAGAAACAGTGTTTTGCTAATAAAGTACCTTGTGGATTTACTCCATTTAAGGCAGAAATTAAAGCCGGGGAAGACTTCTCATTCTCAACAATGATTGGTTTTGCAGGTTCAGTTGAACAGATTAATGCTAAACTTGCAGATTTCACAGTACCTGGTTATTTAGATAAGAAATTTGAAGAAGCAGAAGAATTAGCAGATAGCTTCACTTCAGATATTAAGACAAAGACAGCAGCCGGAATATTTGACCAGTATGTAGAACAGTGTTACTTAGATAACTTCTTAAGAGGTGGATATCCATATGTATTAAACAAAGATGGAAATAAGTCAGTAATTCACTTGTTCAGTAGAAAACATGGTGACCCTGAAAGAGATTACAACTTTTTCTCAATCGCTGCTGAATATTATTCACAGGGTAATGGTAACTTCAGAGATGTATCTCAGAACAGAAGAAATGATGTATTCTTCAAGAAGGACGTTGGTGACTTCAATGTTAAGACATTCTTTAGTCTTATTCAGGCAGATGGATACAATCCACTTGAAGTAAGACCAAGTCTTTTCAATGTAATTGAAGGAAAAGAAGATGAAGTTCAGGCTTATGTTGAAGAATCAATTAACGGTGATGCTACAGCAATTAAGGAAATTGTTGCAGGTAAATTTACACCGGGACAGATTTCAAACACAATTGCAAAACTTCAGTTAGAACTTAAGATTGATGATGGAGAATTCATTGCAAATATTTTAAATAACTGTAATCAGAACATTGAAGCAGGATTTGCTGAAGGTTATTGGAGTGATCACTGGGATTACAATATGGATTTAGTAGACAACTACTTAAGCATTTTCCCAGATAAGATTGATGAGTTCTTATTCGAAGACAAAACATATAAATTCTATGACAGTGTAGCAACAGTTGTACCACGTGATGAAAAATACGTAATTAACAACAAAGGTGCTGTACGTCAGTATGGTATGGAAGTTGAAGATGAAGAAAAACTTGCAAGACCTGGATTTAATAAATGGGCTACAAACTGGTTACAGACAAAAGACCAGAAGCCATATATGACAACATTATCAGTTAAGATGATTATTTTAGCACTTAGCAAATTCGCTCAGCTTGATGTTGACGGAATGGGTGTTGAAATGGAAGGTGGAAAACCGGGATGGAATGATGCCATGAACGGACTTCCTGGATTATTTGGTTCAGGTACACCTGAAACATTTGAATTAAAGAGACTTGTAAACTTCATCATTGACAATTTCGAAGGCGAAGGCAAAATCGTAATGCCTGCTGAAATTGCTAAGTATTTAAGAGATGTTAAGGCTACATTAGATAAGGCAAATGCAGGCGAACTTAACGATTTTGAATATTGGGATGCAGTTGCAACAATCAGAGAAAATTATAGAGAAACAATTAAACTTTACTTTAGTGGAGAAGAAACAGCTCTTGCTAAATCTGAAATAGTTGAAATCTTCAAAGCATTTGAAGCTAAGATTGAAAAAGGCATTGCAAAAGCAGTTGAAATTGGTGAAGGCGTAGTTCCTACATACTTTACACATGAAGTAACTGACTTTGAACCAGTTGTAGATGCTGATGGAAATCCTGTAATGAGTCATTATGGATTACAGAAAGCTAAAGTTAAAGGCTTTAAGGCAGTTCCACTTCCAGCCTTCCTTGAAGGACCTGCAAGAATGATGGGATATGTTGATACAGACACAGCACGTGAAATGTTTAATAATGTTAAAAAGACAGATATTTACGATAGCAAACTTGGAATGTATAAGACATCAGCTTCAATCGAAGAATGCTCAATGGAAAATGGACGTTGCCGTGCATTTACACCAGGATGGCAGGAAAGAGAAAATGTATTCCTTCACATGGAATATAAATATATGTTGGCAATGATTAAAGCGGGATTATATGATGAATTCTACGAAACAGTAACAAGAGCGTTAGTTCCATTCTTAGATCCAAATATGTATGGAAGAAGTATTCTTGAAAATTCATCATTTATCGCATCAAGTGCAAATCCAAATGAAGACATTCACGGAAGAGGTTTTGTTGCAAGACTTTCAGGTTCTACAACAGAAATGATTTCAATGTGGATTGAAATGTTTACAGGTGGAAAAGTATTTACATATGAAAATGGAGAATTAGTACTTAACTTCACACCAAAGCTTGCAAAATGGTTATTTGATGAAGGAAAGGCTACATTCAGATTATTATCAACTTGTGATGTAACATATGTAAACAACACAGGAAAAGATACATATGGTGCTGATGCAGCAGTAGTTGATAAAGTAGAAATAGACGGAAAAGTAGTTTCTACTGAAAATAAGATTACAGGCGAATTAGCAGAAGCTGTACGTGATGGAAAAGTAGACAAGATTACTGTTTATTTTAAATAGTTGCTAAATGAATAGGCGGAGATCCAGGAGGGTGTCCGCCTTTTGTGTGAATAGTGATTGCAAAAAACGCAAATTTTTATAAAAAATTAACATTTTACACACTTATAAAGACATACAAAGGATACGGGCTGTGGTTTTTGCGAACGCTTACTTGAGTATATTAGAAAGAGGAGAAGAAATGGGAAGTCTTAAATATATAGATAAAAAAGGTACATTTACACTGGACAATCCTGATTTAACAAGTTATATGTATTTTCCACTTGCAAATGAAGCAGGAATGATGAGTGCAATTACTCCTGATTTAGGTGGTGACATTAAGTTAGATCAGAATACATTTTTGTTAGAGCCTGTAAGTAGTGAAAATTTACATAATAACAAATCAAGCAGAAATTTCTGGGTTTATGTTGAAGGAAAAGGAGCATGGTCTGTTACAGGTAGATCTGCAATGCAACAGGCACAGTTGTTTACAGATAAAAAAGATGATGTGAAATTAACTGCAGGTATTATGTGGCATGAAATAGAAAGAAAATCAGATGAATTTGGATTGTCAGCTAAAATTACATCATTTGTACCTTCTACTGATGATAAAGTAGAACTTACTAAGATTGTAATTACTAACAATACAGAGGGAGAAGTAGAATTTACACCTACAGTAGCAATACCTATGTATGCACGTTCTGCGTCAAACATTCGTGACCATAGACACGTTACATCATTATTACATAGAACATACACAATAAAAGACGGTGTAGTAATTAATCCTACATTAACATTTGACGAAAGAGGTCATAATCTTAATAAAGTTTATTATGCGACATTAGCTAAAATGACAGGATTTGAGAAAATGGTTAATCCTGAAAGTTTCTGCCCTGTTACAGAAGAATTCATAGGAAATGGCGGAAATTTTGAAAATCCATATTATGTGATGAAAAACATGCCATTACCATACAAGGAAGGAGAAGAAGTTGACGGTTATGAAACTGTAGCAGCGATGCAGTTTGAAAAAGTAACATTAATGCCAAAGCAGTCAAGAACTTTCGTAGTAGCTTTAGGTTACGGCGAATCAATGAATGATATAAATGAACTAAGTAAAAAGTATTTATCTGTGGAAGAATTTGATAAATATTTAGAGGAAACAAAGGAATTCTGGCAGAAAAAAATAAATGTAAGTTATAGTTCAGCAGACAAGGAATTTGACAATTGGATGCATTGGGTAAACTTCCAACCGATGCTAAGAAGAATTTATGGATGTTCATTCTTACCACACCATGATTATGGAAAAGGTGGAAGAGGATGGAGAGATTTATGGCAGGATTGCCTTGCACTCTTAATTATGGAACCGGCTAAAGTTCGTGGCATGTTAATTGATAATTTTGGTGGAGTCAGATTAGATGGAACAAATGCAACAATTATTGGTTCTAAGCAGGGCGAATTTATTGCTGATAGAAATAATATCACAAGAGTATGGATGGATCATGGCGCATGGCCATATCTGACAACGGAGTTATACATTGAACAAAGTGGTGATATAGAATTTTTAACAGAGAAAAATGCATATTTTAAGGATCCACAGGTTTGCCGTGGTGAACAGAAAGACTTAGAGTGGAATGATGCACAGGGAAATAAGCAGTTAACAAATGATGGAGAAGTATATGAAGGAACAGTACTTGAACATATGCTTATGCAACATTTGACATCTTTCTATGATGTAGGTGAACATAATCATATTAGACTTAGAGGGGCTGACTGGAACGATGGTCTTGATATGGCTGATGAGAGAGGCGAAAGTGTAGCATTTACAGCACTTTATGGTGGAAATCTTGGAAATATGGCAAAACTTATAAAGAGTTATGCTGACATGACAGGAAATGAAACTGTCGAATTAGCTAAAGAAATGCTTTTATTATTAAATGTTGATCCAACAGTTTATGATAGTATAGACGAAAAACATGAAGTGTTATACAGCTACTGTGAACAGGTAAAGCATAGTGTAAGTGGTGAAAAAGTAAATGTAAAATGTACAGAGCTTTGTACAATACTTAATAGAATGTCACAGTGGATAGCAGAGCATATCAGAAATACAGAATGGATTAAGAGTAAAGATGGTTACTCATGGTTTAATGGTTACTATGACAATCATGGAAATGCTGTCGATGGTGATTTTGAATCCGGTGTAAGAATGATGATTACAGCTCAGGTGTTTACAATTATGGCAGGAACAGCAACTAAAGAACAGATAAAAGACATTACTGCAGCAGCAGATAAATATCTTTATGATGAAAAAGTTGGTGGATATAGATTGAACACTGATTTTAAAGAAGTAAAAACTGATCTTGGAAGACTTTTTGGATTCGCATATGGTCATAAAGAAAATGGAGCAGTATTCTGTCACATGGCAACAATGTATGCAAATGCATTATATCAGAGAGGATTTGCAAAAGAAGGATATCAGGTTATAAATACTCTGTTTAAACATTGTAATGACTATAAAGTAAGTGGAATATATCCGGGAGTACCTGAATATATCAGTCAGCGTGGAAGAGGAATGTACCATTACCTTACAGGGGCTGCAAGCTGGATGCTTCTTACAGTTTTAAATGAAATGTATGGAGTAAAAGGTGAAATCGGAGCGCTTAAATTTAAACCAAAGCTTTTAGCTAAACAGTTTGAAAATGGAGAAGCTTCAGTAAGTTGTATGTTTAGAGGTACAAATATACATGTAACTTATAAGAATGGCATGTGTAAAGACGCAGGCGATTATAAAGTTGCAGTTATTTATATTGACGGACAAAGATACGGCGAAACAGATACGATTGCAAAAGAAGATGTAGACAAATTTGGTGATAAGGCTGATATTGTGGTTGTATTACAATAGAAAGTTTATATTTTTTTGATTTGAATATTAAAACTGAAGTAAATTTAAAGATTAAAGCATAGCGGGGAATCTATGGGTTCTCCGCTATATTGATAAAATGCTAACAGAGACATACGGAGATGATAATAAAGAAATGCTAATTTCCACTATTGTTTTGTAAAATAAAATCAGGAAGTTGAAAGGAAAAGAGAAAATGTTTGAATGGGGAAGAGCAATATGCTATTCAGGGTACAGAGAAAATCAAAGCCCATTAAATGAAACGTATCCAACATACGATGAGATAAAGGAAGATTTAAGAATAATTGAAAATGAAGGATTTAAATATATAAGAATGTATTCGCCGGTTGTATATGCGGAAATGACATGTCAGGTTATTAGAGATTGCGGAATGCGAATCAAGGTAATGCTCGGACCTGAACTGATTTCAGAAGTTAATAATCCGGGATGCTCGTGGGTCAAAGAAGTCTATACTGATGAAGAATTAGCTAAAAGGGCAGAATTTAATGACAGACGAATTGATAATCTTATAAGAATTGCAAATGAAAATAGTGACATAATAAACGCAGTTTCTATAGGAAATGAAAATACTCCTGAGTGGGGAGCTAATAATGTTCCGGTAGAAAGATTAATATCTTTTGCAAAAAGATTAAAAGCAGAAACAAATTTGCCTGTAACATTTAATGAAGGTGCATTTGAATGGGTAAAACTTCAGGAACTTGCCAAATATCTTGATATTATAAGCGTACATTCATACCCTCTTTGGTATGGAAATACAGTAGAAGAAGCATTGGCAGTCAACAAAGAATGGTATAAGAAGATATGTGATTTATATCCTGATAAGCCTGTTATCTTTTCAGAAGTAGGCTGGGCGACTGATTGTGCTGATTTTTCTCAGATGAAGGAAGGTCAGGCAAATGAAGAAAATCAGAAGAGATATTATGAAGAATTCTGGGATTGGTCAGACAAAGAAAAAATAATATCTTATATGTTTGAAGCTTTTGATGAACCTTGGAAAGGTGGCAACAGGCCAAATGAAGCAGAGAAGAACTGGGGAATATTCAGAGTGGACAGAACACCAAAGTTAGTAATGCAAAAATAAAAAATAAATTAAAATCTCTCTTACTGAAAAGCAGTTAGAGAGATTTTTAATTTAAAGGAAATTTTGCACATTTATAGTGATGCCGGAGTTTATTTTATAAAAAAATTTTATAAATGATTTTTTTAATCGATATAATTAGAAATGTTATAGTATTATTTGAAAATAAAATGTAAATATGAAAATGTTTCAATAGTATTTTACAAAAAACGAAACAGATAAAATCAAATATGCCGTGCAATTATACTAATTAAATTGTGAAAATTACAATATTATTGGTTGTAATGCATAAAACAATGTGCTAGAATGAAATATGTAATAAAAAGGTTTTTATAACCAGGATATTGAAAGGAGAATAAAATGAAATTTAATAAGATTTCAAGAAAGGTATTGGCATATGCGTGTGCAACAGCAATGGTATTTTCAAGCGTATCTGCTTATCAGGTGTTGCAGGTAAGTGCATATGAAGAGAGTGATTACACAACACTTGAAAATGAGAAGAACACAACTGTAGGTGATTGGACTTTATATGCAGGTAAATGGGGATCAAATACAGGAGAAATGGCTTATGCCGGAAGTAAGGTTGATGATTTAAGTTTAAAGATTATTTCATCAGATGGCAATTTAGGAAGTTGGAAATTGCAGGCTAAGCACACTGTTACAGGATTAACAAAAGACACTACATATGATTTGAAATTAAAATTTAATTCATCTAAGGCAGGTAAACTTATATATAAAGTTGAAAACCCTGATGTGGCAAAAGTAGGACTAGAAATTAAAGAGGGTGAGAATGAAGTTGCACTTCAGTTTAAGGCTACTTCAGAATCAAGAGTTATGGCACTTGATTTGAGTGGCATGCCATCTGGAACAGTACTTGATTTTGGTGGAATTACATGCACAGAAGCTACTGAAATAGAAACAACAACAGCACAGCAGACAGATGAAGAAGGTTATTATTCATCATCAAAGAGCCAGTGGACAACATCTTTGCCATGGCAGGTGTTTACTGTTGGAAGCATGAAATATAAGGGAACAGCAACAAAGAATGCCGTAACAGCTGACTTTAAATTTTTAGAAGCAGGCGGTGGAGACTGGAATACACAGGCAAAAGTTCCTGCAGATAAACAGGTATTTGGACCATTAGAAGCAAGTGGAGATGGAGTAAATTATAAAGTTAAAGTTGCTTATACTTCTACAGCTACATTTGGAGCTAACCTTCAGGTAAACGGAAAAGATAATAATGTTACATTTGAAGAAGGAACACATGAATTAAATTTAGATTATGTTTCAAAGGCTGATTATCCTACAATCTTTATGAATTTAGGAAATGCAGTTGCAAATTCACAGTTGACATTTACTATGACATTTACAAAGGATGGAGAGACAGAACCAACAGAAACAAAACCAGCTGAAACACAGCCGGAAGTAACAGAACCAACAGAAACAAAGCCAGCTGAAACACAGCCGGAAGTAACAGAACCGACAGAAACAAAGCCAGCTGAAACAACAACTGCAAAAACAGCAACAACTACAACAGTAGCACCAACAACAACAGCTCCTGCTACAACAGTAGCACCAGCAAAAGTAACAGTTAAGAAAGTTGCTATTAAGAAAGCTACAAAGAAGAAATCAGCAAAGAAAGCTTCAATTGTACTTAAGAAAGTAAGTGGAGTAGCAGGATATCAGGTTAAGGTATCAACAAGCAAGAAATTTGCTAAGAAGACAACAGTTACAGTTAATGCAAAGAGCGTAAAAGTAACAGTTAAGAAATTAAAAGCTAACAAGACATATTACGTAAAAGCAAGAGCTTACAAGAAAGTAAGTGGAAGCAAAGTATATGGTAAATGGAGTAAAGTAATAAAAATAGCTAACAAGTAATTTAATACAACCAAACTAATTTAGGAGAGTAGTTTTTACTACTCTCCTTTTTTTTGAACTATTTTTATTTGTGGAAAAAATATAATAAAACAGAGAAAAATACTGATAAATCTTTCACTAATTGTGTATTTTATACAATAAAACAAAAAATAAGTAGTAGCAAAATATATTGTGCAATGTGCACAATAAAAATGTTTTTTAAACTGTGATATTGTTGAAATGTGCACATAATTATGATAAAATTTAAAACAACATTGGGGCACATAATAAATGTGTAGCACATTATGAAGGGAGACAATAAAATGAAAATTAGGAAAGGAATTAAGTTAGCCTGCTCATATGGTCTTGCGGCAGCAATGGTTGTTACAAGCGCTACAGGCTATCAGGTAAAGAATGTTAGTGCGGCAGATCAATATGGAATTGCTTTATTGGATGGAGAAGAAGCTGTTCCTGAAGGATATACCTTACTTAATGAAGGATGGAATCCATTGGGAGAGAATTTAATCTACAAAGTTGGAGACAAGAATGATGTAGATGGTTCAGAATGGAATCTGTATTCAGGCAATTCATGGTCAGGAGTTTCAGCAGCAGCTAAAGATGGAGCTGATGGACAGAATACAGTATCTGTATATGTTATAAATACTGCAGCTCAGGCTTGGGGACTACAGCTTGAAAAGGTTTTTGGTAATTTAGAAGGTGGAAAGTTCTATAAATATAATATTAAGTATACAGTTGATGGAACAGAAAATTCATGGGAAGAAATGGCAATAGCTGATGAAAACGGACAGATTAAGGTTACTAAAGATCTTAGTGGCGTAGTTAAGGCTGGACAGACATTTACTGTAACAGATGTTACTATTGAAGAGGTAACGGTTAGTGATGAAGTAAGATGGCTTACAACAGACAGAAACCTTGCATATCAGAAATCATCATCAGTAAGTAATTATAAAGAGGGAAACAATGATTCAACAACACTTACAGATGGTATTTGGTATAAGTGGAATGGCAATTATGTTGGTGTTACAACACCGGGATATTTTGAAGTAGATTTAGGAGAGTCATATGCAGCTTCAAGTATTGATGAAGTAGTAGTATGGTTTAGAAATGGTCGGGGGGAATTATATCCGGCAAACGGATTTGATATTCAGTTTGGTGATACAATATTTAAGACAGTTGCATCTGTAACAGAATACCCGGCAGGAGCATCTATAGACCAAAAAGATGGCTCTCAGTACATGGTCGCTAAGGTACTTGATAAAGACAGCCTTAAGGGAAATGTTAGAAAAGTAAGAATAAATGTAAATCAGGCAGTTAACTGGGGAACACAGATTACAGAAATTGCTGTATTCTCAGAAAATCCACAGGGACCTGTAGAAATGGAAAAGGCATCTGCTCCTGCAGGAGTTACAGCAACATCTGATGCATACAATTCTATTACATATTCTGTTGAAGCAGCAGAAGGTCAGGTTGAAGCAGGATATAAATATATGGTATATGCAGGTGACAAGGTAATTGGTGATAATGTTGAAGCCGGAAAGTCATACACAAAAACAGGTGTTGATGCAGGTGAATATACAATTACAGCAAGAGCCGTATGTGATGATATGGATGTTTCAGATGCGATTGAAGCAACAGAAACAGTAAAAGTTACAGATATCTCTGAATTAGTTACAGGAGCAAATAATATTGCGAATATTAAGAATAATCCGGAGGCTAAGATAACAGAAGTTTCATCATATTATAATGATGAATATACTATTGATAATGCCGGAGTAGCAATTGATGGAAGTATTGCAAGCGGTGAAGGTAGTGACGTTGCAATCAGAACAGCAGGAGGTCAGGAAGCAAGTGTTGTTCTTGATTTAGGAAATTCATATATTCCTTCACAGTTTGAAAAATTAGTTTTAGCATATTCTAATCCAAGAACATATGCATCTGATACAAAGGTTGAATTCTCATTAGATGGAGAAAAATATACAACAGTAGCAGAAAGTACTGGTTACACATGCAAAAAAGACAACGCAGGAACAGCAGATTTAAATATCATTGATTTAGATTTAAAGGATTACGCAGAAGCCGGAGTAAGATATGTTAAAGTTTCTCTTTCAGGCGGTAGCAACGGATGGGGTTATGTAATTAATGAAATCGGTGTAGGCTTAAATGTAACAGTTGATGATGCTAAAGTTTATACAACAAAAACTCCAGTTGATGCACCTGTAATTGAAAGTAAGACATATACAGGTGAAACAGTTGTAGCAGATATTGAAGATACAGATGATTACACAGTAACAAAGAATGAAGGTGGAGTTGATGTAGGAACATATGATGTTGAACTTACATTAAAAGATGCTGACAATTATTACTGGAGTGATGATAACAAAGCTAAGGCAACAACAAAGACAGTTAAATTTGAAATTACTAAAGCAGACAGAACTGCACCTGAAGGAATTGAATCAGTTGCATCTACATTAGAAGAAAATGCTGATGGTAAGATTACAGGCGTTACAGATGAAATGGAATATAGAGCTGAAGGTGAAGAAGAATATACAGCAGTTACAGGAACAGAAATTGCAAATGTAAAAGCAGGAAAGTATTTTGTAAGATATGCTGACAGCAAGAATTACAATACATCTGAAGATGCAGAAGTAGAAGTTGGAACAGGTAGAAAGTTAAATGTTACATTAACAAATGGAACAGGATATACATTAACAACAGAAGATGAAGCAAGTGTTGTATACGGAACAGAGTATACAGTTAAGCTTGAATTAGCAGCAGGATATACAAAGGATAGTAAGCCGGTTGTTAAAGCTAATGGTGTAGAAGTAGTTGTAGCAGAAGATGGAACATACAAGATTGAAATCAAGGAAGATACAGAAATTACAGCAGAAGGTGTAATTGAAGATATTCCTGAAACAACAAAGGCTCCTGAAACAACAACAGCAGTACCAACAACAGCAGCACCAACAGCAGCACCAACAGCAGTACCAACACCAACAGCAACAACAGCAGCAACAACAGCAGCAGCTCCTTCAAGAGTTACAGTTAAGAAAGCAGCTATTAAGAAAGCTACAAAGAAGAAATCAGCAAAGAAAGCTTCAATTGAACTTAAGAAGGTAAATGGAGCAGCAGGATATCAGGTTAAGGTATCAACAAGCAAGAAATTTGATAAGAAGACAACAGTTACAGTTAATGCTAAGAGCGTTAAAGTAACAGTTAAGAAATTAAAAGCTAACAAGACATATTTCGTAAAAGCAAGAGCTTACAAGAAAGTAAGTGGAAGCAAAGTATATGGTAAATGGAGTAAAGTTGTTAAAGTTAAAAACAATTAATTTCTAAATATTTCATAAATCTATAAAGCTATCGGCACAGTTTATGCCGGTAGCTTTATTATTTTAAAAAATTACACTTTAAAGTTTATCATATAGGTAATTTAGCAATGTAGCATATGGAGAAAAGTAGCTAGGATATTTTATAACCAAGAGATAAAAGCGAAAAGTTATAATATTTGTATAGAATCATTGTGATTAAGTATGCTAAAATATAGTTGGCGAAAAAAGGAGTTCGACAAATTAGGAGGAGTTATGACTTTAACACAGTTAAGATATGCAATAACAGTTGCTAATTCAGACTCAATGAATGAAGCGGCTAGAAATCTGTTCATATCACAGCCGAGTCTTTCTGCGGCTATTAAAGAATTAGAAGAAGAAGCCGGAATAGAAATATTCAGAAGAACTAATAGAGGAATATCAGTTACTCCTGAGGGAGAGGAATTTATTGGATACGCCAGACAGGTAGTTGAACAATACAATTTAATAGAAAATAAGTATATTGATAAAAAAGAATCAAAGAAAAAATTCAGTGTATCAATGCAACATTACACATTTGCAGTAAGTGCATTTGTGGAAATGGTAAAGCAGTTTGGTATGGATGAATACGAGTTTGAAGTTCATGAAACGAAAACTTATGATGTAATTGAAGATGTAAAAAATTTCAAAAGTGAAATCGGTATTTTATATATAAATGATTTTAATAAAAAAGTGTTAACTAAGCTTTTTAAGGAATCAGGTGTTGAATTTCATGAAATATTAAAGTGTCATATATATGCATATTTGTGGAAAAATCATCCATTGGCAAATAAAAAAGAGGTTACGCTTGAAGAACTTGAAGAATATCCATGCTTATCATTTGACCAGGGAAAAAATAATTCGTTTTATTTTGCAGAAGAAGTATTAAGTACTTATAGTTATAAAAGGCTTATTAAGGCGAATGACAGAGCAACATTTCTTAATCTTATGGTTGGGCTTAATGGATATACATTATGCTCAGGAATTATCTGTGAGGAATTAAATGGAGAAGAGTATTGTGCGGTAAAGTTAAAGTCGGATGAAATAATGACTATAGGCTATATCGTAAGAAAAGGAGTAACGGTAAGTCCTTTGGGAAGGAAATATTTGGAAGAAATAAGTAAATTTAAAGATAAAGCATTAGAATAACATGCTTAAATACAGCTTGCTATAGACAAAACCTATAACAAGCTGTATTTTTTTTCGATTAGCACAATTTCTACTAAGGTGCTATACTTTGAAAACATAAGGAATAAAACAATTGAAACAAAGAAAATTAAGTCACAATATATAATAACTTAATAAAGTTAAAAAAGTACATAGAAAGTGCTAATTTAATTATATTAATAAAACAAGTTGATTAGATACAGAAAAATGTATATATGCTGATTAGATTGAAAATGGAAATGAGGTGAGGGCATGTCAGAAATATTAATTCAAAATGTAAGTAAAACATATTCTACAAAAGATGGAAATGTTCAGGCTTTGAAAAATGTAAATTTATCAATAGAGCAGGGAGATATATATGGAATCATTGGTATGTCCGGTGCAGGAAAAAGTACATTAGTAAGATGTATTAATTATTTGGAAGAACCAACAGAGGGAAAAATTTTTATTAAAGGAAAAGAACTTGGTAGTTTTTCTAAGAAAGAACTTAGAAAGCAAAGAGAAGATATCGGAATGATATTTCAACATTTTAATTTGCTTATGCAAAAGAGTGTTCTTGAAAATATATGCTTTCCACTTTATATACATGGGAAGAAAAAGACAGAGGCTAGAAAAAGAGCAAAAGAATTACTTGAAATTGTAGGACTTAGTGATAAGGCAAAAGCATATCCGGCTCAGCTTTCAGGAGGACAAAAACAGAGAGTTGCAATTGCAAGAGCGTTGGCATCAAATCCTAAAATTCTTCTTTGTGATGAAGCAACAAGTGCTTTAGATCCGCAGACAACAGCGTCAATACTTGATTTGCTAAAAGAGATAAATCAGAAATTTGGAATAACGATTGTAATTATTACACATCAGATGTCAGTAGTCAGAGAGATTTGTTCGCATGTAGCAATTATGAAGTCAGGGGAAGTTGTTGAGGATGGAAAAGTATCAGAAATATTTACACACCCTAAATCAGATGTAGCGAGAGAACTTATTAGCAGAGATTTGGGAAATGATATTGAAAATACAGGAAAGGTGGCAGCAAAAATCAGCAAAGGGAAGAATGTAAGAATTGTATTTTCAGAGAATTCATCATTTGAACCTGTAATTGCAAATATGATTTTACAATTTAATGAACCGGTAAATATTCTCAAAGCCAATACTAAAAATGTTGGTGGAGTTGCTAAAGGAGAAATGATATTAGGATTTCAGGAAGATAGCAATAATGTAGAAAAGATGAAAGAATATTTGATAGAAAGAGGTTTAGAGATAGAGGAGGTGGACAATTATGTGGAGTAGTGAAGTAAACAATATGATTTTGAATGGAATATTGGAAACGCTTTATATGACATTGTTGTCTACAGCCGTTGGATATTTATTTGGACTGCCGATGGGGGTGTTGTTAGCAGTATTTGACAAAGATGGGCTTAAACCAAATAGAGTTGCATATAAAGTATTAGACATATTAGCTAATATTGTAAGAAGTATTCCATTTCTTATTTTGTTGATTTTAGTAATTCCATTAACAAAATTAATTGTGGGACAGAGTTATGGCTCGTCGGCAACAGTTGTACCGTTGGTAGTAGCAGCAATCCCATTTATAGCCCGAATGGTTGAATCTTCATTAAAGGAAGTAGATTATGGAGTTATAGAAGCGGCAAGAGCTATGGGAGCAAATGATTTTACCATAGTTGTCAA
Organism: Eubacterium sp. LMAG:50; assembly: GCF_008680265.1. NCBI lineage: Bacteria > Bacillati > Bacillota > Clostridia > Eubacteriales > Eubacteriaceae > Eubacterium > Eubacterium sp. LMAG:50. Next base: position 852,404 of record NZ_NALP01000007.1, read on the forward strand.
GGTGATGATTTTAGAATCAAGAACATCACTTATAACAGGAGCAACAATTGCAATAGGAACAATTCTTGGCTATTCGGCTATGGCAGGAACAGTCGGAGGCGGAGGCCTAGGTGATATCGCAATTAGATATGGATATTATAGATATGATTCAGCAATAATGATTGTAACAGTTGTGTTACTTGTAGTTCTTGTACAGGTATTTCAGTCAGTAGGAATGGTAGTTGCATCAAGACTTGATAAAAGAAAATAAATTAATAACTTAAATAATTTTGCAAAATTAATTAATATAAACAAATTTTAAAACAAAAAATATTAATAACTTGAAAATAAAAAGGAAAGAAGAGGAAAGAAATATGAGAAAGAAAATTTTAGCAGTAGTATTAACAGGAATTTTAGCAGTAGGAGCATTAACAGGATGCGGAGCAAAGAGTGATAGTAAAGATTCAGCAAAGGCAAGTGATGATAAAAAGATAACAGTTGCAGCTTCAGCAACACCTCACGCAGAGATTCTAGAAGAGGCAAAGTCTTTGCTTGAAAAGAAGGGTTACACATTAGAGGTAAAAGTATTTGATGATTATGTTCAGCCAAATAACGTAGTAGAAAGTGGAGAATTTGATGCAAACTATTTTCAGCATATTCCTTATTTAGAGCAGTTCAATGAAGAAAAAGGAACACATCTTGCAATTGCAGGAAAGATTCATTATGAACCATTTGGAATTTATCCGGGAACAAAAAAAGATTTAAAGGATATTGCTAAAGGCGATAAAATTGCAGTACCTAATGACACAACAAATGAAGCAAGAGCACTTTTATTATTACAGGATAACGGAATAATAAAATTAAAAGATAGTGCAGGAATAAAGGCTACAGTAAATGATATTGTTGAAAATCCATACAATGTAGAAATTGTAGAATTAGAAGCAGCACAGGTACCAAGAGTTGTTGATGAAACAGCATTTGTAGTATTAAACGGAAATTACGCACTTGAAGCAAATTACACAGTAAGTAAGGATGCTTTAGCTTATGAAAAATCAGATTCAGAAGCAGCTAAAACATACGTAAACGTAATTGCTGTAAAAGAAGGAAATGAAGACAGCGAAAAGATTAAAGCATTGGTTGATGTTTTGAAATCAGATGAAATTAAACAGTTTATTGAAGAAAAATATCAGGGGGCTGTTATAGCATATGATGGAGAATAATCATATAATCTTAGAATGATATGGTGTCATATGAAGATATAATCAGAAATTTAGAGTTATACTTTTAATAAAATAAAGTAGGTAGAGGATTAGATATTGATTTGTTTAATAATTAAATCCTTTACCTATTTTATTTTTTGCATTTATAATTTACAAAATAACAGATATCTACAAATTATCCTAAAAACAACAAACTATAAACTAACATATGTATGCAATCGGCAACTCACAAAATAAGCAAAACAACTCATAGAATAGTATTTACAAAGTAATATTTCATTGAATAATAAATTGATAAATGTTAGAATAAAAAGTAATTATATGGAAGAAGAGAGGTATTAATAATGATTTCAAAAATCGCATGGAAAAAAGTTATGGCGGTAATTTGTTCAACTGCATTAGTTGGAACAGTAATGTGTGGATTTGGACATAAGGTTACATATGCAGAGGGAACTACATCTGAAGTTAATGGAGACCAGGGGACACTTCCTTGGGAGGCAGAATTTTATGCAGGTGAGACAGAAAACAATGGAGATGAAGGAACATTCCCATGGAATGATGAATTCACAACAACTGCACCTGAGACGACAACTATAGATGCTACAACAAAAGGAAATGGCGATAATTGGGGAGAAGATATTTTTACAACATCTCATCAAGAGACGACAACAAAAGCGCCTGAAACAACAACAAAAGCGCCTGAGACGACAACAAAGGCACAGGAAACAACAACAGTACCAGAGACGACAACAACAAAAGCGCCTGAAACAACAAAGGCATCGGAAACAACAACACAGAATGTAACAACAAATAATAACTCAAATGCACAGCCAACAAGTGTAGGTGGAACTTCTGCAATTTCTACATCAACAGCAACAGAGACTACAATTGGCGGAGCAACTGTGTATACAGTAAATAATCAGACAGCACCTGTAATCAAAAAAGCAATTAAGAAAAAATCAGCAAAAAAAGCAACAGTTAAACTTAAAAGAGTTGCAGGAGTAAATGGTTATCAGATAAAGGTTTCTTTAAACAAAAAATTTAAAAAGAAAACAACTGTTACAATAAACACAAAAAAGGCAAAGGCAGTTGTTAAAAAATTGAAAGCCGGTAAGAAGTATTTTGTTAAGGCAAGAACATATGTGATTGTAGATGGAAAGAAAGTATATGGAAAATGGAGTAAGGTAAAGAAAGTTAAGAATAAATAATCAGACTTTTAAGTGGTGAAAGACATGAGTAATATTAGTAAAAAAACATATGTATGGGTTTTATTGGCTATGGCAGTGATAATGGGAAGCGGATTGTTGTATTCTGCAAATGCAAGAGCCGGGGAAATAGTTAAAACAGAAAAGAATGGTGATGAAGGAACTTTCCCATGGCAGAATGAATTTACAACAACAGCACTTAATTATGAATCAGATACACAGAAAGAAACAGAAAAGACAACACAAAAAGTAACGACACAGCAAAAAGAAGAAACTAATGTAACAACAGTTGTTATATCTGATGAGAAATGTGTTAATGCAACTATTAAAAGAGCCAAAATTAAAAAAATAAAAAAGAAAGCATCAAATAAAATATCGATTAAGCTTAAAGTCTTAAAGGGTGTTAATGGATATCAGATAAAAATATCAACATCAAAGAAATTTAAGGCGAAAGCAACAAGAACTTTAAATATAAATAAAATTAATTTTACAATTAAAAACATAAAAAATAAAAAAATTTATTATGTAAAAGTTCGAGGATATAGAAAAGAAAATGGTGTAAATCTTTATGGAAAATGGTCCAAAATAAAGAAAGTAAAATAGAGAAACAAATAAAACAAAATAAAAAAATAAAAAGGTTCAATGAATTGTATAGCTTACGAAAAGTTAGATTTTTAAGTCTGACTTTTGAGAGACTAAACAAAATTTCAATGAACCTTTTTTATTTAAAAATGACAAACTCGTTTAGGCAGTGTCGTATTAGAAAACGAAAAGCAACATAGCAACGAGCCAACTCATAGATGCTGCGCATCTATTTCGTTTAGGCAGTGTCACATTTCAAGATAGAAAATAAGATAGCAACGAGCCAACTCATAGATGCTGCGCATCTATTTCGTTTAGGCAGTCGCCATATTCTAAAACAAAACCCCTCTGGTTTGTAAGCAAGCTTACACCAGAGGGGTTTTGTTTTAGAACGTGGCTCGTTGCTATAAAAAATGTAGCTTTTATAAAATAAAGATACTTTATTTTAAATGGTTTAGTGGTAAAATTAAAATGGTTTATACAATTTACAAATGAAAAAGAAAGGATTATTTAATATGTTTAAAAAAGGAATTGCATTTATAACAGCTGTTGCTTTAGTTACATCAGGGATTGTATTTACACCTTCTAATGCAGATGCATCAGTTAATTCAAATCAGGGTTCAAATTCATGGAAATTAGTGTGGAGTGATGAATTTAATCAGACTGTTGGTCAGGCACCGGATACAAGTGTATGGAATTATGATATTGGACATGGTAGCAATGGATGGGGAAATAATGAATTACAGCGCTATACGGATAGCACGAATAACGTTTACATTGCAGATTTATCTTCTGATTCGGGTTCGAGTGACGGAAGAGCACTTGCAATAAAGGCACAGAAAGAGGGAAGTGAATATACATCAGGACGTATTCAGACTCAGAATAAACAATATTGTAAATTTGGAAGAATAGAAACAAAGCTTCGTGTTGAAAATGGAAGCCAGAGTGGTGTATGGCCGGCATTCTGGATGTTAGGTCAAAATTATAATGCGAGTGGTAATAATTGGAATGGCGCATATGGTGCATCACCATGGCCGTCATGCGGTGAAATTGATATTATGGAACATAGAAATGCAGAAACGCAGGTAATTGGTACACTACATTGGAATCCAAGTACAACTAATTATGAACATGTTTATGCGGGTAGTGAGACAACAAAAAGTTTTGGAGCAATAGATACAATTGAAAATTGGCATACATATGCAATTGAATGGTATGAGGATTGTATGAAATGGTATGTTGATGGTATTTGCTATCAGACAATGAATATTTCAAGTGAACAAATGGATGAGTTTCAGAGAGACCATTTTATTATTTTAAATTTGGCATTAGGAAGCAATAGTTCACCATTTACTTTGAATCAGACTGTAAGTGCAAATTTTACAAATGCTACAATGTATGTTGATTATGTAAGAGTTTTTCAGGGAAATGATGCTTCATTTTCAATTAAGAATAAAAAAGAAGGCATTGCTCAGCCTGAAACTACAACTAACAGATTTTCAAGTATGACTTCAATTAATAATGATGGTAATATGCATAATATAGGGCAGTGGAATTATTTGTTCGCAGGCTCTTGGACAGGCACATCAGGCTATTATAAGGGCGGAACAGATTTAAATGATTTGGAAGTTTATATTGGAAGCAATAACAATACAAGCAAAGAATGGGGAGCACAACTAAAGACAAATGCACTTAGCCTTAATGCAGGGAAAACATATAATTATTCCATTTCAATAGAGTCTGATAAGGCAGGTGCAGAAGTTCTGCTTAAAAATGATACGGATGGAATTGAATTACAAAGAAAGACTTTAACAAATGGCAAAAACATATTTGCAGGAACTATAACATCAGAAAAAGGAAACGCAGAGCTTATATTTGCACTTGGAAAAGTAGCTGCAGGGACGACTTTAAAAGTAACAGATTTTACTATTTCAGATAGCTCGGGAGAAATAACAACAAAAGTGCCGGAGACAACAAAGGTTTCTGAAACGACTACAAAAATTGCAGAAACAACAACTGCTAGTGGTAATAAACCGGAAACACCATTTGGTTTGGTGGTAAATTGTCCAAGTGATAATACTATTTCTGTAGTATGGGGAAATGTGGTTGGAAATTTATACAATATTTATATAGATGGAGTAAAAGTAAAAGAAGCTGTAGGATGTGCAGAATATAGATTTGAAGGATATTCAGTAGGAAGTCATACAGTAGAGGTGTGTACGATAAAGGATGGTATCGAATCAGACAAAATTTCAGGTACAGTTAATGTTACAGGAAAAGGTGAGATAACAACAAAAGCACCGGAGACAACAAAGGTTTCTGAAACGACTACAAAAATTGCAGAAACAACAACTGCTAGTGGTAATAAACCGGAAACACCATTTGGCTTGGTGGTAAATTGTCCAAGTGATAATACTATTTCTATAGTATGGGGAAATGTAGTTGGAAATTTATACAATATCTATATAGATGGAGTAAAAGTAAAAGAAGCTGTAGGATGTGCAGAATATAGATTTGAAGGATATTCAGTAGGAAGCCATACAGTAGAGGTGTGTACGATAAAGGATGGTATCGAATCAGACAAAATTTCAGGTACAGTTAATGTTACAGGAAAAGGTGAGATAACAACAAAAGCACCGGAGACAACAAAGGTTTCTGAAACGACTACAAAAATTGCAGAAACAACAACTACTAGTGGTAATAAACCTGAAAAACCATTTGGTTTGGTGGTAAATTGTCCAAGTGATAATACTATTTCTGTAGTATGGGGAAATGTAGTTGGAAATTTATACAATATCTATATAGATGGAGTAAAAGTAAAAGAAGCTGTAGGATGTGCAGAATATAGATTTGAAGGATATTCAGTAGGAAGCCATACAGTAGAGGTGTGTACGATAAAGGATGGTATCGAATCAGACAAAATTTCAGGTACAGTTAATGTTACAGGAAAAGGTGAGATAACAACAAAAGCACCTGAGACAACAACTAAGATTGCAGAAACAACTACAAAGAAGCCTGAGCAGACTACAAATAAACAGGAACAGACAACAAAAACGCCTGAGACAACAACTAAGATTGCAGAAACAACTACAAAGAAGCCTGAGCAGACTACAAATAAACAGGAACAGACAACAAAAACGCCTGAGACAACAACTAAGATTGCAGAAACAACTACAAAGAAGCCTGAGCAGACTACAAATAAACAGGAACAGACAACAAAAACGCCTGAGACAACAACTAAGATTGCAGAAACAACTACAAAGAAGCCTGAGCAGACTACAAATAAACAGGAACAGACAACAAAAACGCCTGAGACAACAACTAAGATTGCAGAAACAACTACAAAGAAGCCTGAGCAGACTACAAATAAACAGGAACAGACAACAAAAACGCCTGAGACAACAACTAAGATTGCAGAAACAACTACAAAGAAGCCTGAGCAGACTACTAATAAACAGGAACAGACAATAAAAGTTACAGAAGCAACAAATAATGACGGAGCAAATCAGTCAACTATACAACCGACAGCTGATAAAAATATTTTAACTGTTGGAAAGGCAAAGATTACTAAAAAGAAATCATTAAAAAAGAAAATTAAGATAACCTTAAAAAGAGTAACAAATGCCAAAGGATATATTGTTCAGTATTCAACAAGTAAGAAGTTTACAAAAAAGACAACAAAGACAATTAATGTAGCAAAGACAACAGTTGTTTTGAAAAAATTAAAGAGTAACAAAAAATATTATATAAGAGTAAGAGGGTATGCTGTTTCAAATGATGAAAAGGTATATGGAAAATGGTCAGGAAAAACATCAGTTAAGACTAAATAATTAAAATCAGAATATTAGAAAAATAACTATGATATAAAAAAAGCATGTTGCGTTAGTGTAAAGAAGCCGCTAATGTAATGTGCTTTTTGTGTGCAATGATTCACAGAGATAAAATAACTCTATAAAAATTATTTCCCATATGAGCTTATTATTGTGAAAAACATTTTTATTAGATAAAATATTTAGTAAGAGATTTGATGAAAAAGGGAATTATTTAAGGAGATAACAGATTTTATGAATCAAAAAAAATTAAGAAAGGTATTCGCAATAGTTCTTGCAATGGTTATAATGATATCGGGAGTTAATTTCAATTACATTGCCAGGGCAGATGAAACTGAGGAGTCAACATCAACCAAGGCTCCAACAAACTTTAAGGTTATTAATTATGGAAAGTATACGGGAATTTATGTGCTGAAATTCGATTCAGTAGAAAATGCAACATCATATAAAGTATACATCGATAACGAAACAACTGCTGTGAAATCAGTAAAGAGCAGTGGTGAATATTTAACAAATAAGCAATTGAGCAAATATTCAAATGGTGAGCATACATTTTACCTTACAGCTGTTTACGCAGATGGTACGGAATCTGACAAATCAGAAGGAGTTATAGTTGATAAAGAAAACTCATCAGGAGATGATGATATTGCCCAGATTTATATTGAAACGGATAAAAATGTAGACGCCTTAAAAATTAATAAAGACATGGGAAAATTGACAGCATCAATTACAGCAATAGATAATCAGGGAAAGTATAAAGATATTGTTGATGCTACAAATAAAACAACAATTAAGGTGCGTGGAAATTCAACTGCGTTATCAGACAAAAAAGCATATAATATTACATTTAACAAAAAGAAAGATTTGTTCGGCTTAAGCTCTGCATTTGACGGTACCGGAGCAGGAGCAAAGAAATGGAGCCTTCTTGCAAATGCATTTGATAAATCTTTAATAAGAAACAAACTTGCACTGGATTTAAATACAGCATTTGGAATTCCATTTACATCACAGTCAAGATTTGTTGACTTATATTTAAACGGCCGATATATTGGAAATTATCTTTTAGTTGAATCCGTTGAAGCCGGTACGGACAGAGTTAATATTGATTCGGAAAATCCGGAAAGTGATGATATTTTAATTGAGTTAGAGAACAATGAAAAAGATGAAGAAGGTGTAGATTATCTTATTACAACAAGATATGAACAGAGATTTAACATAGGTTCCCCTGAAAGAGGAGATATGTTTGATTCCGATACACCGGAAGACACTGCGGCAATACAAAAAAAGAAAGAAAGCACTTTAAAAATACTCAATGGTTTTGAAGATGCCCTTGCAACAGGTGATTTTTCAAAAGTAGAAAAATATATTGATGTAGAGTCATTTGTTAATTTTTATCTTGTAAGTGAAATATTTAAGAATCAGGACATCTCGTACAGTTCAACAAGATTTTACATTACAAAAAAGACAGGTGATGAAAATTATAAAATATACGCAGGACCGGCATGGGATTTTGACCTTTCAAGTGGAAATGTAGCCCCTCATTGCTATGGAGATGCAGCTACAGACTATAAATATTGGAAAGCAACTGATATGAAATGGTTTGATAAATTAACATCCATAAAAGAATTTAAATTAAAAGTAGTAAATAGATTTTATGAAAAAATGGATGATATCACTGCATTATATAGTGGGGATAATAGTGAGATAAATACACTTCTTAAAGAATATGGAAATTCTTACAGAAGAAATTACACTGCCGTTGAAAATGGCGGAGCCGGATGGAGTGAAACAGTAAAAGATTCAGCAGACGGATATAGTTATGCAAATATCGGATGGGCATCATTTGATGCAGCTGTTAATTATTTAAGAGATTGGCTTGAAAATCGTGTTGAATGGTTAAAAGTAAAATGGTCTAAAGAGTATTATCTTGGTGAAAAGGATTATGAATATTCAAGCACTCAGGTTAATGGAAATTATAAGTATGACACTGATATTAAAATAGATTCGGTTGCATATAAGAATATCATAACAGGAAATGAAAATGTCGTTGCGTCATCAGGACAGAATTCAGCTAAAAATATTGTTGATGGAAATATGGGGACAAGATGGGGAAGTGAATATAAAGATCCTCAGAACATAGTTGTTGATTTAGGTCAGGTATATTCCGGCTTGAAAAAAGTAGCAATTAATTGGGAAGCAGCTAATGCAAGGGATTACATTATTGAACTTTCTACAGATGGCAACAATTATACTACAGCTGCTGACATAAGAGATGCTGCTTCAGAAAATAATCGTTTGGATGAGATTGTATTTAATAATGGAAAGACAGCAAGATACATACGAATTACGGGAACAGCCAGAAACTTAACATATGGATATTCTATATATGAAGTTGCCGTATATAATATTAAGGCTCCAATATTAACAGATTCCTTAAAGATTGAAGGAAATCAGATGAGTACATGTTTTGGTGGCGTTGATGGTGCAATAGGTATTAGAAGTATTTATTCTGTAGAGAATGCAATTGAGAATATTAAAGTAAGTGAAGTCGGAGTTATTTATGGAGTAGTTACAGAAAAAAATCCTATTTCTGTAAATGATATGATTATAAACAGCGATAATAAATATGTATATAATTGTGCAGCAACTGCAAAGGGCAAATTAGACAAGGTTTATGGAGATTCACAGACAGCATCATATTATGCAAGAACAATGAATATATCTGATTTTTCAGCACAGGGATATAGTATGACATATTATGTAAGACCTTATGCAATTTTAGAAGATGGAACAATAGCTTATGGTGACATAAAATCTTTCTCTATGTATAATATAGCAGATGATTTATATCAGGGTTCTAAGATGAATACAGTTATAGCACACAACTATTTGTTCAACAAAATTTTAAAGATTGTAAATAACAATTATAAGGAAGTTGAATATGGATGGGGAAACGGAATAGTTAAGCCATCGCAGGCAAATTAAAGTTATGATAAAATATAAATGTGATAAATTTAAAATGATTATATTTAGTGCTAAATAAATTTAAGTAGTTAACTTGATATCAATAATTTTATAATTGACAAATTAATAAATGCGATACTATAATATAATGTAAGTGTCAAGAGACATAGAAAGCGAATTTGTTCGCAATATGATAAAGACTTTGATGGAGACAGTAATATAGTAGTAAAAGTAATAGAGAGTCCGGGATGGTGGAAGCCGGATACAAGTAACTGGTATATGAATATCACTCCGGAGTTTCAACCCGAATGAATGACTGAATAACGACTGACTTAATTTGACGGAAGTTATTTAAGTAGGAGTTGACGGATTTCCTCCGTTACAGGGAACACATATGCAAGGAAACTTAAGTATGCTGTAAAGGTGGTTAAACGAATAACAGACATTCGTCCTTTATGGGCGGATGTCTTTTCTATTTTATCAGCAAAATTTTAAGAAACTTATTTAATACTTAGTAAAGGAGTAAGAATATGTACAACAAAGTATCACCAAATCTCGACTTTGTAGAAAGAGAAAAGAAAACAGAAAAATTCTGGAAAGACAATGACATTTTTGAAAAAAGTATGGAAAGCAGAAAGCAGGGACCAACATATACTTTTTATGACGGACCTCCAACAGCTAATGGAAAGCCACATATCGGACACGTTTTAACACGTGTTATTAAAGATATGATCCCAAGATACAGAACAATGAAGGGATATATGGTTCCAAGAAAAGCAGGATGGGATACTCATGGACTTCCTGTAGAACTTGAAGTAGAAAAGTTATTAGGATTAAATGGAAAAGAACAGATTGAAGAATATGGTATGGAACCTTTCATCAAGAAATGTAAGGAATCTGTATGGAAATATAAAGGAATGTGGGAAGATTTCTCAGGAACAGTTGGTTTCTGGGCTGATATGGATAACCCATATGTAACTTATGATGACAATTTCATTGAATCTGAATGGTGGGCTCTTAAGAATATTTGGGATAAGAAGTTATTATACAAAGGATTTAAGATTGTACCTTATTGCCCTAGATGTGGAACACCTCTTTCATCACAGGAAGTTGCACAGGGATATAAGTCAGTAAAAGAGCGTTCAGCAATCGTTAGATTTAAGGTTGTTGGAGAAGATGCTTATTTCCTTGCATGGACAACAACACCTTGGACTCTTCCATCAAACGTAGCTCTTTGTGTTAACCCTAACGACACATATTGTAAAGTAAAGGCTGCTGACGGATATACTTACTATATGGCAGAAGCATTACTAGACACAGTATTAGGTAAGCTTGCTACAGAAGATGAAAAGGCTTATGAAGTATTAGAAACAATGAAGGGTGCAGACCTTGAAAATAAAGAATATGAACCATTATATGATTGTGCAAAAGCTATTGCTGATAAGCAGAGAAAGAAAGGTTTCTTTGTAACATGTGACACATACGTTACTATGAGCGATGGTACAGGTATCGTTCATATCGCACCGGCATTTGGTGAAGACGATGCTAATGTAGGACGTAAATATGACCTTCCATTTGTACAGCTTGTAAATGATAAAGGACAGCTTACAGACGATACACCTTATGCAGGATTATTTGTTAAGGATGCTGACCCTAAGGTATTAGTTGACCTTGATAAGAGAGGACAGTTATTCGACGCACCTAAGTTTGAACATGATTATCCACACTGCTGGAGATGTGATACACCATTAATTTACTATGCAAGAGAATCATGGTTTATCAAGATGACAGAAGTTAAGGATAAGCTTGTTGCAAATAACAATACAGTAAACTGGATTCCAAAATCAATAGGTGAAGGACGTTTTGGAAACTGGCTTGAAAATGTACAGGATTGGGGTATTTCAAGAAACCGTTATTGGGGTACACCGCTTAATATCTGGGAATGCTGCGATTGCGGATGTCAGGAATCAATTGGCAGCCGTGCAGAATTAGCAGAAAGAAGTGGAAATCCTGATGATGCAAAAGTAGAATTACACAGACCATATATTGATGAAGTTACATTCAAATGTAAAAAATGTGGTGGCACAATGAAGAGAGTACCGGAAGTTATTGACTGCTGGTTCGATTCAGGAGCAATGCCATTTGCACAGCATCATTATCCATTTGAAAATAAGGACTTATTTGAACAGCAGTTCCCTGCAGATTTCATCTCAGAAGCTGTAGACCAGACAAGAGGATGGTTCTATTCATTAATGGCTGAATCAACATTATTATTTGATAAGGCACCGTATAAGAACGTAATTGTACTTGGTCATGTACAGGATGAAAATGGTCAGAAGATGAGTAAGTCAAAGGGAAATGCAGTTGATCCATTCGAAGCATTAGGACAGTATGGAGCAGATGCAATAAGATGGTATTTCTATACTAACTCAGCACCATGGCTTCCAAACCGTTTCCATGGAAAAGCGGTTCAGGAAGGACAGCGTAAATTCATGGGAACACTTTGGAACACATATGCTTTCTATGTTTTATATGCTGAAATTGACCAGTTTGACCCAACAAAATACACACTTAATTATGATAAGTTAAGTGTTATGGATAAATGGTTATTATCAAAGCTTAACACTATGGTTAAATCAGTTGATGATAATCTTGCAAATTACAGAATCCCTGAAGCTGCAAGAGCATTAGATGATTTTGTAGATGATATGAGTAACTGGTATGTAAGACGTTCAAGAGAACGTTTCTGGGCGAAAGATATGCCACAGGATAAGATTAATGCATACATGACATTATATACAGCACTTGTAACTGTATCAAAGGCAGCAGCACCTATGATTCCATTTATGACAGAAGATATTTATCAGAATATCGTTAAGAATGTAGATGCAACAGCACCTGAAAGTATTCATTTATGTGACTTCCCTGAAGTTAATGAAGCTTTCATTGATAAAGAATTAGAAGAAAACATGGAAAATGTTCTTGAAGTTGTAGTAATGGGTAGAGCATGTAGAAATGCATCAGGTATTAAGAACAGACAGCCTATCGGAAAGATGATGGTTAAGGCAGAATTTGATTTATCTGAATTCTACAAAGAAATCATTGAAGATGAATTAAATGTTAAGACTGTTGAATTTACAGATGATGTAAGTGCATTTACTTCATATTCATTTAAACCACAGCTTAAGACAGTTGGACCTAAATATGGAAAAGTATTAGGAAAGATTAAGGCTGCACTTGCTGAATTAGATGGAAATAAAGCAATGGCACAGTTAAATGCTGAAGGCGCATTAAAATTTGATTTCGATGGAACAGAAGTTGTTCTTGAAAAAGATGATTTATTAATTGATACAGCTCAGGTTGAAGGATATGTATCAGAAAGTGACAACAATATTACTGTAGTGTTAGACACTAATTTATCACCTGAATTAATTGAAGAAGGTTTTGTAAGAGAAATAATCAGTAAGATTCAGACTATGAGAAAAGAAGCCGGATTTGAGGTCATGGATAAAATCGTAGTTAATGTTTCTAAAAACGATTCAATTATTAAAGTAGTTACTGACAATTTAGACGAAATTAAGGCTGAAGTGTTGGCAAATGAAATCGTTTTTGATAAAATCGAAGGGTACTCGAAAGAGTGGAATATTAACGGTGAGAAAGTTACTCTTGGTGTAGAAAAAGTGCAGTAATACTTAACCCGAATAAATATACTAACAGATAGCTTTGTAAAGTGACGGATAATATTCTATTCGTCACTTAATACTTAAGATAAGAAAAGTACCGTAAATAATTATGGAGGAAAACTAAATGGCAAAAACAGTGAAGACAGAGGCTGAAATCTTTAAAGAAGAATTTAAGAAAAAAGTCCGTGATGAAGCTAAGATGCTTTACAGAAAAACTCTGGAAGAAGTGTCAGACAGACATAAGTTTGTAGCAGTTGCATATGCAGTAAAAGATATCGTTATTGATCAGTGGATTGCTACACAGAAAGCATATGAAAAGGCTGATGCTAAAACAGTATATTATTTATCAATGGAATTCCTTATGGGAAGAGCATTGGGAAATATGATTATCAATTTATCAAGTAGAAATGAAATCAAAGAAGCTATCGAAGAACTTGGTTTAGACTTAAACGTAATTGAAGATCAGGAACCTGATGCAGCACTTGGAAATGGTGGTCTTGGTCGTCTTGCAGCCTGCTTCCTTGACAGTTTAGCTACATTAGGATATCCGGCTTACGGTTGTGGTATAAGATACAAATATGGTATGTTCCAGCAGAAGATTGAAAATGGATATCAGAAGGAAATTCCAGAAGATTGGTTAAGACATGTTAATCCATTAGAAATAAAGAGAGAAGAATATGCCTGCGAAGTAAAATTTGGCGGATTCGTAAGAGTTGAACACAGAGACGGAAGAAACTACTTTATCCAGGAGGGATATCAGGCAGTTCGTGCAATTCCTTATGATATGCCTATCGTAGGTTATGGAAACAACGTAGTTAATACACTTAGAATCTGGGATGCAGAACCAATTGTACATTTTAATTTAGATGAATTTGACAAAGGTGCATATATGGCAGCTGTTGAACAGGAAAATCTTGCTAAGACAATCACTGAAGTTCTTTATCCAAATGATAATCATTATGCAGGTAAAGAATTAAGATTAAAACAGCAGTATTTCTTTATTTCAGCAAGCTTACAGACAGCAATCAAGAAATATTTGACAAAACATGATGATTTAAGCAAGCTTCCTGAAAAGGTAGTATTCCAGATGAACGATACTCATCCTACACTTACAGTTGCAGAACTTATGAGATTATTAATGGATGAATATTTATTAGAATGGGATGAAGCATGGGCAATTACATCTAAGTGCTGTGCTTACACTAACCACACAATTATGAGTGAAGCACTTGAAAAATGGCCAATTGAATTATTCTCAAGATTACTTCCAAGATGTTATCAGATTATTGAAGAAATCAACAGAAGATTCATTATAGACATTGAAAATAAATACCCTGGAGATCATAGAAAGATTGAAAAGATGGCTATTATTTATGATGGTCAGGTTAAGATGGCTAACTTAGCTATTTGTGCAGGATTTTCAGTTAACGGTGTTGCAAAACTTCATACAGAAATTCTTGAAAAACAGGAACTTAGAGATTTCTATGAAATGTTCCCAGAGAAGTTTAACAACAAGACAAATGGCATTACACAGAGAAGATTCTTGCTTCACGGAAATCCATTGTTAGCAGAATGGGTAACAGGAAAAGTAGGAGATGACTGGATTACTGATTTACCTAAGATTCAGGGAATTGAAGTTTATGCAGATGATAAGAAAGCTCAGGCTGAATTTGCAAATATTAAATATCAGAACAAGGTTCGTCTTGCTAAATACATTAAAGAACATAATGGTATTGATGTAGACCCACGTTCAATATTTGACGTTCAGGTTAAGAGACTTCATGAATATAAACGTCAGTTACTTAATATTTTACATGTTATGTACTTATATAACCAGATTAAAGAACATCCGGATATGGATTTCTATCCAAGAACATTTATATTTGGTGCTAAGGCAGCAGCAGGATATAAGATTGCAAAACTTACAATTAAGTTAATCAACAGTGTTGCTGATGTTATTAACAATGATGCATCAATCAATGGAAAGATTAAGGTTGTATTTATCGAAAACTATCGTGTATCAAATGCAGAAATTATTTTTGCGGCAGCAGATGTTTCAGAACAGATTTCTACAGCATCTAAGGAAGCATCAGGAACAGGTAATATGAAATTTATGTTAAATGGTGCTTTAACTCTTGGAACAATGGATGGTGCTAATGTTGAAATCGTTGAAGAGGTTGGAATTGATAATGCATTTATATTTGGTTTATCAAGTGATGAAGTAATCAATTATGAAAATAATGGTGGTTATGATCCAATGCAGATATTCAATGAAGATATGGATATCAGAAAAGTATTAATGCAGTTAATCAATGGATTCTATTCACCTGATGATCCTGAAAGATTTAGAGATATTTACAATTCATTGTTGAATACACAGTCAACAGATAAAGCAGACAGATATTTCATCTTAAAGGATTTCAGATCTTATGCTGAAGCTCAGAAGAGAGTAGAAGAAGCTTATAAAGATCAGGAAGGCTGGGTTAAGAAGGCAATGCTTAACGTTGCTCATGTTGGTAAATTTACATCTGACAGAACAATTCAGGAATATGTAGATGATATCTGGCATCTTGAAAAAGTGAAAGTAGATATGTAGGATATGATGTAAATATAGATTTACATTTACATTTACATATATCTTATGTATATAAAATATGAAAGTGTAAAGTTTTATGATTTTATGCTTATATGAAAAAATAGAAGACAATTACAATTGTCTAAAGGGTAAATTATAATATATAAAAATGCTATTACATTTTGAGAAATCAGATGTAATAGCATTTTTTTGCTTTGTATTATATTTAATTAAACATCTTGACATATCACTAAACATATGTATAATATATGAAAAAACATATACAATGTGAGATTGTGATGAAACTGTAATAAATATAAGTTCTATTAAAATAAAGCGTCAAGGAGGAGATTATTGAAGAAGTACGAAGAATTAGACATAACAGACCCATTCATTTTTGCGAAAGTCATGAGTGAAAAAGAATTGTGCAAACCACTGTTGGAAAATATATTAAACATAAAAATAAGGGATATTGTATATGTTGATTATGAAGAAACAATACAGATGACAGCGAAGTCAAAAGGGATAAGACTCGACATATATGTTGAGGATGACAACAACACAGTATTCAATCTCGAAATGCAGACGACAACTTATAAAGAATTACCAAAAAGATCAAGATATTATCAGGGAATAATAGATTTAAACATGATTGAAAAAGGCGAATCATATGATATACTTAAGGAAAGTTATGTCATATTTATCTGTACATTTGATTTTTTTGAAAAAGGAAGAAGTGTTTACGAGTTTGAAAATGTATGCCTGGAAGATAGTGAAATCAAGTTAAATGATGGAACGCATAAGATATTTCTAAACACAAAAGGCGATAAAAGTGACATAAATAAGGAACTGAAATCATTATTGGAATATTTTGACGGCAGCGAACCTGAAAGTGAACTTACGAGAAGGATAGACAGAAAGGTAATCGCAGCCAGAAAAAATGAGAGATGGAGGCGAGAGTATATGTCATTACAGATGGAAATGAATCTAAAATATAGAGAGGGTCTGAAGGCTGGAGAAGAAAAAGGAAGGGCATTAGGTCAAAGTGAAGGTAAAATTGAAACTCAGAAAAATATTAACAGACTTAATAAAATTTTGCTGTCAGAAAAAAGATACGATGACTTAGAAAAATCAGCCCAGGATATTGAGTACCAGAATAAACTTATGAAAGAATATGACATTATATAATGGAGTAGAAAAAAAGAATCATATCCACAAAAATATTATTTAAAGTAGATACCACTCAGTCGAAAGATTAGGTGGTATTTTTTTACCTGTATTTAAAAAATGATTAGTGTATGATAAAAAATATAAGTTGAATTATAGATAATAAAAAGGCATACAATATAATAATAACTTTGGTTGAAAGTATATATGAAAGTTAATAAAAAATTTGTTGGAGCTATATTTGTATTAATAACTTTGATAGGATTATTGATTTATATAAAGGGGACAGGAGCAAAACAGGATGATGGCAAAAAATTTAATAAATATATTGTTATAGATGGAAATGGTTATAAAACAAAAATGGATGTGGAACAATTTATTCCATGTGTCTTATTTGCACAAATGAGTTTGGAAAATAATATAGAAACAATTAAAGCGCAGGCAGTTGTAGACAGAACGTATATAGCTTACATGATGAAAAATAAGAAGGAAATTGAAGCGGATGAATTAGGACTTCCTTATATGTCATATGAAAAAATGATTAAAGTGTGCAAAGATGAAAAAAAATTAAAAGGTAAAAAAAGTGCATTAGATGTAGTGAAAAATATTGTGGGAAGTAGTAATAATGAGCAATTTAAAAGTAAAATGCAGATAATTGATAAAGTAATGAATGAAACAGCACTGATGGTAATGAAAAATAAGGGAGAAATAATTCTTCCGTTATATCATGAAATAAGTGGAGGAATGACAAGAAACGGATTAGAAGTATTAGGAGAAAAATATGGCTATTTGTTAGCAGGTGTATGTGAGGATGACTATAACAATAGTGATTACAAAATGGAACGTTATTTTACAATGGCTGAATTAGCGGATAAAATGGAAAAAGCTAAAATTATAATTTACGATAATGAAAAGAATGAAATCGATTTAAAAAACATAACGGTAAATGAAATGATAGAAAATACGAATATAGCAAAGGATAGTAGTGAATATGCTGTGTCTGTAAAAATATTTGAAACCGGTATATCGGGTGAAGATTTTGCGAATGCTTTAAATGTAGATAGTTCAAATATCACGTTAGAGTACATAGATGACAAAATAAAAATAACTACTAAAGGAAAAGGGCATGGATTTGGATTAAGCATGAATCAGGCTGAAAAATATGGAGAGCAGGGAATGGGATACGAAGAAATATTAAAAAAATTTTATGATGTGACGATAGCTGAATAGAAAATAATATTTTGGTCCATACTTTAACTATAACAAAGTTAAAGAAAGGAGAGCATGGATTATTTTATAAAATATGACATGCGATAGTTTTATGGACAAAAAATTTATGGCCTCATTAGTGGTGTGCTTTGTTGCACTTACCATGGTTGCGGCGGGTACTTATTATATTGGTCAGAAAAAAGACGAAAAGACAATTAATGTAAAAAAAATTGCAAAGGTTGAGACAACAGTAGATTCAGAAAATATTGAAGCTGCTCAGAATGCTTTAGGTAAAGAAGTTACAACAGAAGGCGACAGAATAAGTATGGCAGAGGAAGAAGCTTCAAGTTATGAAGGAGAAACTAAAGTTGTAAATGAAGAACCTACAACTGCTAAGGTTGTAGAGGAAAATACAGCATCAAATATGGATGAAAAAGATAATATGTATGGACTTTCTTCAGAGGCAGCAGCAGTTGTAAGCAATTTAAAATTCAATAAAAACAGTAAATTGCTCTGGCCTGTAGAAGGAAATATTTTACTTGAATATAATATGGAAAATACAGTTTACTTTTCAACTCTTGATGAGTACAAATGCAGTCCTGCGATAGCCATCCAAAGTAAAGAAGGTGCCGAAGTAAAAGCAGCGGCAAAGGGTGTGGTAACTGAATTAGGACAAAATGATGAATATGGAGTTTATATGAAAGTTGCTATGGGAAATGACTATTTTGCAACTTATGGACAGATAATAAACCCACAGTATGAGGTTGGACAGACTGTAGAAGCAGGTAGTGTAATAGGCTATGTAAATAAACCAACATCAAGTTATGAAAAAGAAGGAGATAATTTATATTTCCAGGTAACAAAGAAAAATAAACCAAAAGACCCTCTCAAATATATGGATTATCAGGATTAATTTAATTTGAAGCATCGGGTATGTTGTAATATGTGGGCATGGAAATATTAAGTGTAAAATCAAAAAATAATTCTTGTTAAATCACAAACAGAAGAGATTTGCATACATTGTAATAAGTGTTAAATGTGTTGGCATTGGTAATCTATTTACAACAAGCAATAAGGCTTTTTTACGACGAGCAATCGTTCAATAACTTTAGCAGCCTGTTGCTTTAAATAGATTAGAACTGTAAGGTTCTTTATTCTAAGCAATATCTATTTAGAAAAAAATCTAAATAGATATTGCTTTTTTATATGTTTAGTGATACATTCTATTTAGATAAAGTTCTAATTAGAATTTTATCTAAATAGAATAAGAAAGGGGCAGAATAAATGGGATTTCATGAAACATTTAAGGCTTTGTCAGACCCGGTTAGAAGAGACATCCTTGTTCTGTTAAGAGATAAAACTATGTCGGCAGGAGAGATAGGAGAATATTTTGATTTGACCGGAGCAACAATGTCTTATCATTTGAATCAGTTGAAAAAAGCGGGATTAGTATTTGAGATGAAAGAAAAAAACTTTGTATATTATCAGCTTAACACTTCAGTTATGGAAGAGATGATATTGTGGCTTTCACAATTTGGAGGAGCGGAATCTAAAAGTGAGGAAGCTAAAAAGGATAAAAAACAAAAAGAATAAAGTTTATTTTCTATAAATGTTTCCGTTAATTAGCCGTCGTCCGAAGGGCGTGGACAATACATATTATTTAGGAGGAAACAAAATGAACGAAGTTCATTTTTTTTAAATGTTTCCGTCAATTAGCTACCGACTAAAGGGCGGGCAATATATATTATTCAGGAGGAAATTAAAGATGACAAAGAACAAAAAACAATTAATAATTACATCTATAGTATGTGTTTTACCAATGATTGTTGGAGCAATTTTATATAGTAGATTACCGGAGCAGCTTCCAACACATTTTGATATGAAAGGAAATGTAGATGATTATAGTTCTAAAGCTTTTGTTTGTTTTGGATTACCTATAATTATGCTGCTAATTAATTTATTTGTACATATAGGAATAAATAATGACCCCAAAAGTGAAGGAACAAATAAAATTGCTGTAGGTATTGGAAAATGGACAGCACCTGTTACATCTATTATTATATCAATAGTAAGTTTTGCTCCATCATTAGGGGTAGTACTTCCAGAGACAAAAACCTGGATATTTTTAGTAGGAATTTTAATTATAGTATTAGGAAATTATCTTCCTAAATGCAGACAGAATTATACTGTTGGAATAAAATTGCCATGGACTTTGAATGATGTAGATAACTGGAATAAAACTCATAGAAT
Source organism: Eubacterium sp. LMAG:50 (assembly GCF_008680265.1). Classification (NCBI taxonomy): domain Bacteria; kingdom Bacillati; phylum Bacillota; class Clostridia; order Eubacteriales; family Eubacteriaceae; genus Eubacterium; species Eubacterium sp. LMAG:50. The sequence goes on from NZ_NALP01000007.1 coordinate 873,068, forward strand.
GGCAGGTGTGTTGTGGATAATATGTGGAATACTTTTTTCAGTAAGCGCTTTTTTAGGAAAAGTTGGAGAAGGGTTAATGATTGCACTTATAATCATAATGGTATGTGTACCGGCAGCGTATTCATATGCTTTGTATAAAAAGAAAAATGCTTAGTGCTATGATATTACATATCGTTAAATTAATACAATGATTTATTTTATATTATGGCGGGAATGGAATTATACATCGAAAAACGCTTCTGTGCGAGTAAATTGTGATTTTAGCTATTTGAATATAACATAATAAAAAGTGTGTAGGTTTTAAGTTCAAATCTTAAATTTAGATTAATAAATCTAATGATTAAAATTGGTAAATTATAATCTACACACTTTTTTATTTGCCACTATAAGATGTGGTATTACATACATAAAATATTTATATATTAATTATTTGCTGATAGTGTTATTCCATTTATAAGGAATTTCTTTATAATCAGGGTCTACAACAGTCAATATATTGTAGAATAAATATTGATGTCCGTCATAAGTAGGCATTAAGTTATTCTGGTATAATGTATCAGCAATGCTATATAATGAGAAGTCATACACTTCGCTGTAAGCAATAGCTCCGTTTTCAAGAACTGAGTATGCACGTACATAATATTTTGCATTATATCTTGCAGCACCATAGCCGTTATGTGTCATTGTGCGGGCATAGTAAATTGCAGTTGCTGAATCGCCATTATAATTAGCGATGATACCCTTTGATGTAGCTTCATATGAAGCTATGTATTTGTTGCTTGAATTAAGAACAACATCATCTTTAGTTATTGGTCCATTAGCAAATCCATAAATTAAACCGGATGAAACAACTTCTTGCCCTTTTATAGTAGATTCAGATGAATAAAGTACTCTTGAACCTCTAAGTACAGCACTAATCTGATAGCCTATAACTTTTACATCGCTACTAATGAATTCGCCTTTTAGTTCTACGGTAGTAGTTTCCTCAGGCTTAGTAGTTGGTTCAACAGTAGTAGTTTCTTCAGGCTTAGTAGTTGGTTCTACAGTAGTAGTTTCCTGAGGTTTAGTAGTCTCTTCTGTAGTAGTTTCTTCTGGTGTTTTACTCTCATCTTCATCTGAAATAAGGTCATTATTTGCGGCAGCATTTAATACATAAAATTCATGAATTGACCAGTAGTTAGATTTTGAACCGGTCTGAACAACTCTGACATATCTTGAATTTTGAACATTTACTTTAATAATTCCGTTAGTAGTTGTACCACTTGCGATTGCATTTCCCCAGTCTGTTCCATTAGAAGATACATATATTTCATAAGCTGCAGGAGAATCGCTTGATGTGCTTGAGCCAACATCACAAATAATGGTGTTGTATGTTAATGTTTTTCCAAAATCAACCATAAACCACTGTCCGGGAGTCTGAGAACCACTTGTATCCCATCTTGTTGCAGCATTTCCATCTAAAGCATTTTTGGCATTATAATTGTTGTTAGAGGCTGTAGCTTTCCATGTATCACGTCCTGAAACCTGAGCAAGAGCACCGGATGAAGATACTGTTGAACCAAGTCCCATATTGCTGTCAAATACTTTAAATGAGTCGGCATTATTATTTCTATTATTAAGAATAGAACCTGATATTGAAATATTTTTTTCACTTCCCGAATCAACAAATGCACTACCATTTTGGTTAGAAACACTGGCAAGAATATTTAAAGATGCATTTGATACACTTGCTAATGTCTGCTGTCCCGGATTATTAAAATGAGCGCCGTATAATGTCAAATTACCTGAGTTTAAAATTAGTCCGCGTTGTGGTTGTCCCCAGAAATCGCAGTTATTAAATGTCGATTTAAAATTGCTGTTTTCTTCTGAATAGAAATAAGCTGTCTTTGGATTGTTATCTCCAATGGAAACAATCTGCGAGTTATCAAAGTTAAAGCTCTTAGTAACACCGGATGCCCAGTAAACAGCTCTTGTTGAACCATCAACACCTAATCCCATACTTCTACCGGAAGGACCACCGTTACCATCATTTTGTAATAAAGTTCCACGGTATGAACCATAGTGGAAATCATTGTATAATGTTTCGTTATCGCAATCTCCTAAAATAAGAAAATCTAAATGCTCAAGTCCATATGAATACAAAGGCGCGTTAGAAACGCCATTTGGCATATTACTAAAGCTTCCAAATTTACTTTCATTTCCGCAGGCATAAACAATTACGTTAAACATAAGGTTATAAAGTTTTCCGTCAACTGAATTTCCACCTACTCTCACACCTGTATCAAAGGCGTGACCACCTAAAAAATCAACATAGTGGTTGTCGCATTTATATGTAAATAAGTCTAATGCTTTATAAGCAGCTCGAACGCCTGAATCAATTACATAAACATTAGCTCCCTGTCCCTGAATTGTGTAAGGGTACTTTGCCGGAAGCCAGTCTGCGCTTCCTGAAAATACCTGTTCAGGATAGTCGACTACAATGCCACGGATACCACTGTCAGCCTTTAGCTGAATAAAAGAATCACCATCCGGATTGTTTCTATTCTCATATGCTTCAAGTATTGTGCCTGAACCATGAGGAACGCTCCATAAATCAACTGCGCCACGAAGCTCAACGTTTGATGGAATTGTCAAATGACCACGAACTTTGTATTTGCCACTAGGTAAAAATACAATTCCACCACCATCATTAGAAGCCTGATTTAATGCTTTCTGAATAGCAGAAGTGTTATCATTTGAATCTGTAGTGGCATTATATGGCGAAACAGTGGCGTTATATAAAACTGTTCTTGCAGGTGTATGTGGGTCATATTCTACTTTAGTGAAATCTGAAACTTCACCGGTTACTGCCGTACTATCGCTTAAAGTAGATTCATAAACAGATTTATTTGTGATTTTTTGACCTTTAGTAAATGCACATTCTGTTATGTTACCACGACCTGAAGTACCATAATAAATCTGCGGAGTACTGTTGCTAAATGTTGTATTATTTGCAACAAATGTTCCACTGTTAATTGCAACACGACCTCTTGATACTTTTGATGAATTAAATGTAAGTTTTGTACTTGAAGTATCAGGGATTTGTATAGCATATTTAGATACGTCTACTGTTGTTTTTGTAAATTGTGCTGCATCTGATGTGTTTTCGCCAAGCACGATTCCGTTTTCACAATTATAAATATTTATCTCGTCAAATAAAATACCTACAGAGTTAGTTGCATTAATCTGAATACCTGTTTTACATTCGGATAAATCAAAGTTATAGTGATGGCCGTTTGGTGTAGCATTGTCATCAGTTGATAAAGTTTTTTCTGTATCGTATCCGATATTATAACCATTAATATTAATGTTACATGTGTATGACCAATCGTTACGTCTCATTACGATACCGATTGAATTGTTGTACATGTAATCGTTGAAAGAAGTTGTAGTTGGGGCATTTGCAACACCTGAATTCTTCCAGTAGTCAGGTGATAAGTTTACATTTTCAATTCTTCCAACATCGGCTATTTTATCAATTTCTATAGCTTTACATAATGTAGTTCCATAAAGTCCGTTAATTACCGGTGAAGCACCACCGTTATCATAGTTAAATAAAACGCCAATATATGAGTTTAATAAAGTGACATTTTTTGTATTACAATATTCATTTCCAAAATAATTGTTGAATCCATAACGAATAGTTGGTGAATATGGAGTAATGTTATTCGGGTCCTGTTCAGGATACCATATTGTTAAATCCATAATTCCTGTTTCAGGAGCCATTTCAACAAATGGTGTTGTGCGTTCATTTCCATTTCGTCCTGTATAGGCCATAAGGAATGTCCCAATTGGAGCACTGTTATTTCGACTAGGCTTTTGCCAGTCACCACGAAGTGTAACTCCTTTAGGAATGGAAAGAGCGCCTTTTATTGCATAACGCCCGCTTGGAACATATACAATACCGCCTCCTAAATCTCCAACTTTGTTTAGAAGTTCTTGAAAAACATTTGTGTTGTCTGTCTGTCCGTCGGCAACGGCACCGTAATCGGTTACATCATATGTTGCCACGAATACCTCTGACGAATCTAGAGTGTGAACAAGTTTATAAGATGGTTCACCTACATTGCCAAAGTCTGTAGTGGCACAGAAAGCCACTGTAGAGCCAAACAATATTAAGACAACAGTCCATAATGTTGCACGCAAAAATTTGTACATATGTACTACCTCCAATACTTTTATTATGGTTCTATTGAACCTATTTCTTACCCCAATAAAATTATAAATGCTTTTAGACAATGATACAAGAAAAATAAATTAAATTTAGTCAAGTTATCAGAAAAATAAAAGTTGCAATATAAATAAGGAATGTCACATATACTAAATGTTGCAAAGACGATATTGTTATGTTAAAATTAATCGGAACTAAAAATGTATTAATTAATGGAGGGTATATGAACAAGAAAAAAATTTTAGTTGTTTTAACTGCAATGATTATTAGCTTATGTGCAGTATTTGTAACTGTTGACGCAGCCACTAAGGTAAAGCTTACTAAGAAAAGTGTAGCTATGTATGAAGGTGACAGCATATTTTTAAAGGTTAAGGGAACAAAGTCTAAGATTAAGTGGAGCAGTAAGAATAAAAAGGTAGCCGTAGTTACTAAAAAAGGAAAGGTTAAGGCAGTAAAGAAAGGTAGAACTGTAATTTATGCTAAATTTGGGAAGAAAGTATTAAAATGCAAGATTATAGTTAATGAAAAGGTGACAAATAAAGATGTTATTAAGAATGATAATAAAGATACAATTGTAAATGAGACTACTACTAAAGAATCTATTACTAAAGAAACTACTACTAAAGAACCGGTAAAAGAAGAAATTACAACGAAAAAGCCATCTGATAACGGGACAGATAATGAAGAAGAAACGAACAATAACATTACCATAGGGAAATGGATAGTGATGGATTTAGATGGAAGATATGCAATAGAAGGTTATCATGGAAGTGATAAAGAAATAACTGTTCCTAATGAACTTAATGGCGTGAAAGTGTGGTTGATTGATTCTGACGCATTTATGGACAATATGGATGTAGAGAAAGTCGTAGTTTCATATGGTATTCAGATTGTCAGAAGATCAGCTTTTGAAGGATGTGATAATTTAAAGACAGTTGTTTTACCGGAAAGTGTTACAGGAATAGGTGATAGAGCATTTAAAAATTGTTATGAGCTAGATAGTGTTAATGTGCCATCAGGTGTAGAAACTATAGGTGAAGAGACATTTATGGGTTGCAGTTCCTTAACTAGTATACAGTTACCTGATGATTTAGAAGAAATTGATAGCAGTGCATTTAATGGAAGTGGAATTACAAATATTGTTATTCCTGATAAAGTTACAGCTATTCTTTCTAAAACGTTTATGAATTGTAAAAATTTAGAAAGCGTTACTTTAGGAAAGAAAACAAGAGCAATTGGATTTCTTTCATTTGAAAATTGCTCAAGTTTGAAAAATATTGTTTTACCGGAAACTTTAGAAAAAATAGGAATGAGAGCTTTTGCCGGATGTACTTTCTTAGAAAGTGTAACTGTTTATGCGGGAGAAGTAGATATACTGAAAGATGCATGGATTAAAAATCCTAATTATTCTAGGGATGAAGAGCCAATACCTCTTGAATGTACAATTATTGGAGTTAAAGGTTCTCTTGTAGAGGCCTATGCCATAGAATATGGATTAAAGTTCGAGGAGATAGAGGAGTAGGAGTTTTTATTAAGTTGAAGTAATAGATACATCATTATTTATGCACATTTTATTCTAAATAAAATTATTGAGGGCGAAATATCTATCGGTAGTAATTTTTCATATTTTTATATTAATGAATTTTGTAAATAAATAATGAAATTAAGCTGATGCACAAACAATTTGTTGCAACAATTTAGCGGATTTGATATGATATCTTTGGGTACTACCTAGAAACGGTAGGCGGTTAGTCCTTCAGAAGAGGGACTAAATCCTCTGATTACATGGAAATCTTCATAGGAAGAAATCTGGGAAAGGAGGGATTTACTTAATGAGTGATTTTGAGATTTTATACATAGTGTTGATGATTATTTCGATTATAGTTACCATACTTATAGAATATATAAATAACTTAAAAAAGTAACCGCCGTCTGCAAATGGTTTGGTTACTTTTTTAACTAAAATATTTGTGACTAACCGTCTATCGGTAGTACCTTTTTCTATATCTATAGTATCAAATTTATATAAATAATTCAATGGTAAATTACGAGCAGTTTATGTCGCAATATTAAAAAAAGCCGAGCACCATTCATAGCCCTGCGGGCTATTTCATGGAGGGCTGTCGTATAAATTACGAGCAACATCCAGCTCGAATACGCTTCGCTACTTCTCGCTGGAGATTGTCACAACATTAAAAAAGCCGAGCACCATTCATAGCCCTGCGGGCTATTTCATGGACGGCTGTCGTATAAATTACGAGCAACATCCAGCTCGAATCCGCTTCACTACTTCTCGCTGGAGATTGTCACAACATTAAAATAAAATAGCTTACACCTTTGTGAGTAAACTCCCAGGTGTAAGCTATTTATTTTAACGTTGCTCGTAATTAGCCAAAGTATCTCTTTAATAAGCCTTCGAATGCTTTGCCGTGTCTTGCTTCGTCTCTTGCCATTTCATGTACTGTGTCATGGATTGCATCGAGGTTTGCAGCTTTTGCTCTCTTTGCGAGGTCAAATTTTCCAGCTGTTGCACCATGTTCAGCTTCAACTCTCATTTCAAGGTTTTTCTTTGTACTGTCTGTTACAACTTCACCGAGTAATTCTGCGAATTTAGCAGCGTGTTCAGCTTCTTCATAAGCAGCTTTTTCCCAGTATAAACCGATTTCAGGATATCCTTCTCTATGAGCAACTCTTGCCATTGCAAGGTACATTCCAACTTCTGAGCATTCACCTTCAAAGTTTGCTCTTAAGTCAGCAAGAATATCTTCGCTTACTCCCTGAGCTACACCTACAACGTGTTCTGCAGCCCATTCTTTTTCGCCTTCTTCAACTTTGTTAAACTTATCTGCACCTACACCACATACTGGACACTTTTCAGGTGCTGAATCTCCTTCATGTACATAACCACATACTGAACATACAAATTTTGCCATTTTTAATTCCTCCATTATATATAATTATTTTTTAGTGACTTACTAATCTTTCTTATTGCACTTAGGACAAATGCCGTAGTAGTAAGTTTGGTGACCTTTTATTATTCCGTCAAAATGATCTTGAGCTATCTTATTTATCTGTAACTCTTCCATAAATATATCTTCAACCTTACCGCATTCTGTGCAGATGAAGTGGTAGTGAGGGTCTGTGTGACCGTCAAAATGTTCCTTGCCATCGCCTAATTTTAATGAAAGGACTTCACCCTGTTCAACCAGAAATGAAAGATTGCGATATACAGTTCCAAGACTAATGTTAGGAAGTATTAGTTTAACACTTGCATACACATCGTCTGCTGTAGGATGATCATATCGGCTTAATAAGTTTTCTCTAATCAACTCACGTTGCTTGCTATACTTGATCATTTGCTATCCTCCATAACAATAATAGTAATGATTACTGATATTATAATACCTAATGAATCCTAATTTGTCAACACTTATTTTAAAAATTATGATAAAATATTTAGCTATTATGTTAGGGAAATATGACATCGGGGTAAAAAGCAATCGCCTTTAATGAGCGTATCGGGACGTGCCTAAGAATTTTTGCCAACTTATGTTCATGTGGATTTAGACATTTTGACTCTGTTATAATAAAACATTTAACAATTGTGAATTGAAAAATGGAGGAAACGTAGTAAATGAAAGACGAAAAATCATTTGCAATGCAAGCATGAATTCTTGCATTTATAAAGAATAAATTTACAATATAAAAAGAAAATATTAATATTTCATCTTAATAAAATATGATACAATTATATATAAGTTTTAGAACGTGATAAATAATGAAGGAGGAGCGTAATTCAGATATTTCTGTGCGATGAGTATTTGTGGTTACGCGAAGTTACATATGGAAAAATACATTATGGCACTTGATCAGGGAACTACAAGTTCAAGATGCATTTTGTTTAATAAAAAAGGTGAAATAATAGCTCAGGCAAATCAGGAATTTACACAAATATTCCCAAAACCCGGCTGGGTTGAACATGATCCGGAAGAAATTTGGCTGACACAGTTACTTTCAATAAGAAAAGTAATGAATATGGCTGGAGTTAGTGGCAATAATATAGAAGCAATAGGAATCACTAATCAGCGAGAAACTACAATTGTGTGGGACAGGAATACAGGAAAACCGGTGTATAATGCGATTGTATGGCAGTGTAGAAGAACTGCTGATATTATTGATGATTTGGAAAAACAGGGAAAGAGTGATTTGATAAAGAAAAAGACAGGATTGATTCCCGATGCTTATTTCTCAGGGACAAAGATTAAATGGATTTTAGACAATGTTCCCGGAGTGAGAAAGAGAGCGGAAGCGGGAGAACTTGTATTTGGAACTATTGATACATGGCTTATATGGAAATTAAGTGGTGGAAGTGTTCATGTAACAGATTATACAAATGCTTCAAGAACAATGTTATTTAACATTAAGGAATTGAAATGGGATAATGAATTGCTTGAATTGTTAAACATACCAAAGCAAATGCTTCCAGAGGTTAAACCTTCAAGCGGAATATTTGGTTATGCAAGTAAGGATATACTTGGAAATAATATTCCGATTACAGGAGTGGCAGGAGACCAGCAGGCAGCGCTGTTTGGACAGGGATGTTTTGAAAAAGGCGATGTTAAAAATACATATGGAACAGGATGCTTTTTATTGATGAATACAGGAAACACACCTGTTGAATCGCAAAATGGGCTTATTACAACAATAGCAGCATCAACCGATGCAAAAGTTGAGTATGCACTTGAAGGTAGTGTTTTTGTAGCGGGAGCAGCGATTCAGTGGCTTCGTGATGAAATGAAACTTGTGGAAAGTGCACTGGAGAGTGAGGATATGGCTTCTAAAGTTGAAGATACAAATGGAGTTTATGTTGTACCTGCTTTTACAGGTTTGGGCGCTCCATATTGGAAGCAGAATGCCCGTGGAATGGTTGTAGGACTTACAAGAGGAACAAGCAGAGAACATTTTGTAAGGGCAACACTTGAGTCATTGGCATATCAGACATATGATTTGGTAAAGGCAATGGAAAGTGATTCAGATACTTCAATTAATTCGTTAAAAGTAGACGGAGGAGCTTGCGCAAATAACCTTCTTATGCAATTCCAGTCAAATATATTGCAGACAAATGTAGCACGCCCAAATGTAATTGAAACTACAGGTTTAGGTGCAGCATATCTTGCAGGACTTGCAACAGGGTATTGGGCAAGCAAGGAAGAAATAAAAGCCAATATGGGAATTGAAAAAACATTTGAGCCTGATATGGATAAAAAAAAGGTAGAAAGAATGGTAAAAGGGTGGCATAAAGCTGTCAAATGTGCCATTTTCTATAGTGAAGAATAAGTTAAAAACGAAAGTTTTCTGACTATATGAAGATTTAAAATAAATAATAAAGCAATTAAGATGATAAGTATTTACTAATGCAGTATTAAAAATAATTGGACTACAAGGAGAAACTAAAAAAATGAGTATTTTATCGGTGGTAATTCCGGCATACAATGAGGGAGCGATGCTTCATAAAACAGCAAATGTTGTATCAACTATTTTAGAGGAAAATAATATAGATTATGAAATAGTATTTGTAAATGATGGCTCAAAAGATAATACATGGGAAGAAATTGAAATAGCAAGTAAGGCTAATCCAAAAGTTAAAGGAATTTGCTTCTCAAGAAATTTTGGAAAAGAAGGAGCAGTATTTGCGGGGCTTGAATTTGCTCATGGTGATTGTTGCGCAGTTATGGATTGCGATTTGCAGCATCCACCTGAAACTTTAGTGGAAATGTATAAACTTTGGAAACAGGGATTTCAGGTTGTTGAAGGAGTAAAGGCGACAAGAGGAAAAGAAAGTGCAATTCATAAATTGTTTGCAAAGACATTTTATAAAATTATAAGTGATGCAACAAAGATTGATATGTCAAGGGCATCAGATTTTAAACTGTTAGACAGACAGGTTGTTGATGCGTTTATTGCTTTACCTGAAAGACAGATATTTTTCAGAGCATTGTCATCATGGGTTGGATTTAAAACTACATATGTGGAATTTGATGTGCAGGAAAGAGAAGCCGGAGTATCTAAATGGTCATTTAAATCTCTTTTTAAATATGCAATTAACAATATTACGTCATTTACAGTTGCACCTATGCAGATAGTTACAGGTTGTGGGATGTTTTTATTTGCGTTCTCTATTATTTTTGGAATTTTTTCATTAGTGAAATATTTTAGTGGAAAATCATTAGAAGGATTTACAACAGTTATTTTACTTTTACTTATTATAGGTAGTATTTTGATGATGAGTTTAGGTGTAATTGGTTTCTATATTTCAAAGATTTATGAGGAAGTAAAGATGAGACCTCGTTATATTGTGGCAAAAACAACAGATGATAATAATGAAAAATAACTGATGGCATAAGTTATAAAAAGACCTGTTCAATTTAATATACATTTAAGATTATAAATGTATATTAAATTGAGCAGGTCTTTTTTATATAGTCGGGGTCAAAAATCCTTGACTTTGATGCCTACGGATTGTCATACGCTACGCATTTAAACACACCCTGGCATTTTATTATATATTAATTAATTATTTATTCTGTAAGTAAGCATCAATGCTTTCAGCAGCCTGTTTTCCTGCACCCATAGCAAGGATAACAGTAGCAGCACCTGTAACAGCATCTCCACCTGCGTAGATTCCTTCACGTGTTGTCTGAAGAGTTTCTTCGTTTACAACTAAACATCCACGCTTATTTGCTTCCAAACCTTCAGTAGTTGTTCTGATTAATGGGTTTGGTGAAGTACCGATTGACATGATAACTGTATCAACATCAAGTTCAAAATTACTTCCTTCAACTTCGATAGGACGTCTTCTTCCTGAAGCATCAGGCTCACCAAGTTCCATTTTAACGCATTCCATTTTAGAAACACGACCATTTTCATCACCGATAAGTTTTACAGGATTATTTAAGTTCTTGAAGATGATTCCTTCTTCAATTGCATGATGAACTTCTTCCTTACGTGCAGGCATTTCTTCCATACCACGACGGTAAACTACGTATACATTTTCAGCACCAAGACGCTTTGCAGTTCTTGCAGCATCCATAGCAACATTACCACCACCTACAACAGCAACATTTTTGCTCTTAATAATAGGTGTATCATATTCAGGTAAGTAAGCTTTCATAAGGTTAGCACGTGTTAAGTATTCATTTGCTGAATAAACACCGATTAAAGCTTCGCCTTCGATTCCCATAAATGATGGAAGTCCGGCACCTGAACCTACGAAACATGCTTCATAGCCCATATCAAAAATTTCATCGATTGAAAGAACCTTACCTACAACCATATTTGTCTCAATGTCAACACCAAGAGCAGCAAGGTTATCAACTTCCTTCTGAACGATAGCCTTTGGAAGTCTGAATTCAGGGATACCGTAAACTAAAACACCACCGGCTTTGTGGAATGCTTCAAATATAGTAACCTGATAACCTTTCTTAGCTAAATCTCCGGCACATGTAAGTCCTGAAGGACCGGCACCGATAACAGCAACTTTTCTTCCGTTGCTAACAGGTTTTTCAGGTGCAGCAAGGCTGTTTGCCATATGGTAATCAGCACAGAATCTTTCCAAACGTCCTATTGCTACAGGTTCACCCTTTATACCACGAACACAATTTCCTTCACACTGTGATTCCTGTGGACATACACGACCGCATACAGCAGGAAGTCCATTTGTGCTTGTAATGATTTCATAAGCTTTTTCAAATTCTCCGGCAGCTACCTGTTCAACGAATTCAGGAATTCTAACATTTACAGGACAACCGTTTACACATGGTTTGTGCTTACAATTTAAACATCTTGTTGCTTCTTCAATAGCCATTTCAGGAGTATATCCCATGGCAACTTCTTCAAAATTCTTATTTCTTACATTTGGTTCCTGCTCAGGCATAGGAACTTTTGTTAAAGACATATTTGCCATTATTTGTCACCTCCAGCCATTTTATACATACGACAATGTTCTTTGTCGTGAGCTTCTTTTTCTTTATATGTAGAATTACGTTTCATTAATTCATCAAAATCAACTTTATGTCCGTCAAAGTCAGGACCGTCTACACATGCAAATTTAATTTTTCCATCTACAGTAACACGACATCCACCACACATACCTGTTCCATCAATCATAATAGGGTTTAATGAAACTAAAGTTTTAATATTGTATGGTTCTGTTACCTTTGCAACGAATTTCATCATAGGAACAGGTCCGATGGCGATAACTAAATCATAGTCATTTCCGGCATCGATAAGGCTCTGTAATTTGTTTGTTACAAATCCCTGTTCGCCATAAGAACCATCATCAGTTGTTATATATAAATTGTCGCAAACATCCTTGAATTCATCTTCAAGAATAACGATATCTTTATTTCTAAATCCGGCGATAACATCAACCTTAGCACCATTTTTAAATAAAGCTTTAGCTGATGGGTAAGCGATGGCACATCCAACACCACCACCGATAACGCAGGCTTTCTTTACTCCGTCTAATTCTGTTGCTGCACCTAATGGCCCAACAAAATCTAATAAAGCGTCTCCTTCATTTAACTTAGAAAGAATCATTGTTGTCTGACCTACAATCTGGAAAATGATTGTTACAGAACCTTTTTCAGGGTCTGTATCTGCGATTGTAAGAGGCATTCTTTCACCATATTCATCAATACGAAGAATAATAAACTGACCAGCTTTTGCTTTTTTAGCGATAAAAGGTGCTTCTATTTCTAAAAGTACAACTGTATCGTTAAGCTGTTTTCTTCTTAAAATTTTGTACATAGTAAACTCCTTAACATAATAAATATTTATATTCTACTTAAAATCTTCACTAGTATACCATAGTAGGAAAAAGTACGCAATTCCAAAAACTGCATAAATATAGAAAGAATTGTATAAAAATCCTGTTATTGAGCAAAAATAGAAAGTTAAAATTATATCAATTATGTAATTTGTCAAAAAAATTGCTTTTGAAAAAATAGATTTAGTATAAGCAACAATTTTAAGCCAATAAAGCATGTTGACAATTAAATTTATGTATTTTATACTTTAAGACGAGTCTAAAATAGATTAAATAAAGTCAAGACTTAAGAACAGTAAATGATGTTAGAAAAAAGTGTGGCTTGTAGGAGATAATATACAAAGCATTCATACAATTTTGACATCATTAAATTAAAATAATTTAAATTTAAATATTGTACAGTTGAGATTGAACAGGAGTTCATGAAGGGGTACACCACCACGGGTGTAGTTTCTTTGTGGACTCCTTTTTTATTTGGCTAGTGATATGGAAGGAGGAAAATAATGAAGATAAATGGAAAAGATTTTGTTTTGAATAAATCAACTACAATAAGCGAGTATTTAGAAAAAAACGGATATGTTCAGACGCATATAGTTGTTGAATTAAATGAAAAAATTTTGCCAAAAAATATGTATGAAAAAACATACTTAAAAGACGATGACTGCCTTGAAATCCTAACTTTTATGGGTGGAGGCTGATTTGAAAATATAATATGTCAGGCTAATCTGCTTAATTAAGCAGGAAAAATTATAGCGATAGGTAATTGCAACATTTATTTTAAGAATATTGTAGAGTTAAGATTTTGATTTAGAAGCAGTGTTAAAGGAGGAACATTATGAATAAGGATACATATTCAATTGGAGGACATGAGTTTGAATCTCGTTTTATTTTAGGATCAGGAAAATTTTCTCTTGATTTAGTTAAAGCATGTATTGAAAAAGCACAGACACAGATTGTTACATTAGCGCTTCGCCGTGCAAATGAAGGTGGAATGGCAAATATTTTGGATTATATTCCGGACAATGTTACATTATTACCTAACACATCAGGAGCAAGGAATGCAAATGAAGCAGTAAGAATTGCACGTCTGGCAAGAGAAATGGGATGTGGCAATTTTGTTAAATTAGAAGTAGTTCATGATTCTAAATACTTGCTTCCGGATAACTATGAGACGATTAAAGCAACAGAAATTTTAGCAAAAGAAGGATTTGTTGTTATGCCATATATGTATCCTGATTTGAATGCAGCAAGGGCGTTAAAAGAAGCAGGGGCAGCCTGCATAATGCCATTAGGAGCTCCAATTGGTTCAAATAAAGGACTTGCAACAAAAGAGTTTATCCAGATACTTATAGATGAAATTGATTTGCCAATTATTGTAGATGCAGGAATTGGACGACCTTCACAGGCGTGTGAGGCAATGGAAATGGGAGCTACTGCTGTAATGGCAAATACGGCAATTGCTACTTCAGGAGACGTGGAAGTTATGGCTGAAGCATTTAAGAAAGCAATTGAGGCCGGAAGAAGTGCATATCTAGCCGGACTTGGACAGACTATAGAAAAAGGTGCAAGTGCATCATCACCATTAACAGGATTTTTGCATGATTAACAGGAGGCTTTAAAAAATGAAAAATGAACAGAATAACAATCATGTAAATGAGAGTATTTTAAGCGAACAGATTTTAGAAGACCAGAAGAAAAACAGAATTAATCATATGGAATATTTGCCGGGAATGGAAAACATAGGTTCAGAGATAATGAATAAAGTAGTTAGTGAAATGAACAATTATGACTATGACAAATATACAGAATATGATGTAAAGAGAGCACTTAACAATACAGAAAGAAGTGTTGAGGATTTTAAGGCGTTACTATCACCGGCAGCGCTTCCATTTATTGAAGAGATAGCCAAGGCAGCACAGATAGAAACAAGAAAACATTTTGGAAACAGCACTTATATGTTTACACCAATTTATATTGCAAATTATTGTGAAAATTACTGTATTTACTGCGGATTTAACTGCCACAATAAAATAAAACGAGCTTGCCTTAATGATGAAGAAATAGATAGGGAAATGAAGGCAATCGCTGATACAGGACTTCAGGAAATTTTGATTTTAACAGGGGAGAGCCGTGCAAAATCAACAGTTGAATATATTGGAAATGCCTGCAAAATTGCAAGAAAATATTTTAAGGTAATTGGCCTTGAAATTTATCCTGTAAATTCAGACGAGTATGCATATTTACATGAATGCGGTGCAGATTATGTTACGGTATTTCAGGAAACTTATAATTCAGACAAATATGAAACTTTGCATTTAGCGGGGCATAAGAGAATTTTCCCATATAGAGTGAATGCACAGGAGAGAGCATTAAAAGGTGGCATGAGAGGTGTTGGATTTGGTGCACTTTTAGGACTTGATGACTTTAGAAAAGATGCATTTGCTACAGGATATCATGCATATCTTTTACAGAGAAAATATCCGCATGCAGAAATTGCATTTTCATGTCCGAGACTGCGCCCGATTATAAATAATGATAGGATTAATCCAATGGATGTTCACGAAACACAGCTTTTACAGGTTGTATGTGCATACAGATTATTTATGCCATTTGCAAGCATAACAGTATCAACAAGAGAATGTGCAAGAGTCAGAGATAATCTTGTTCAGATAGCCGCAACTAAAATATCAGCTGGTGTAAGTACAGGAATTGGTAGCCATGCAAAGGATATTGAAGATAAAGGTGATGATCAGTTTGAAATCTCTGACGGACGTTCAGTTGATGAAATCTATAACGATTTATTAAAGGTCGGAATGCAACCTGTAATGAGTGACTATATTTATGTATAGCAGATGGAGTTTATGAGCTATTATAGAAAAGTAAGAAAGTTTATAAATGCTTATTATGCATAACACACAAAATTTGTTATGTATAACAAGTGGAGGTTAAGAGAGTTTATTTTTGTGGTAGGTGAAGTTTATGAGTGACACATATGAAAATAAAATCAAAGAAAACGGATATATAAATGATAAAGTTATATGCGTTACAAACAGACATTTAAGCGAAAAGTCATTAGCCAGGCAGGTAGAAATAGTATGCAAATTTCATCCAAAAGTTATAATTTTGAGAGAAAAAGATTTGCCGGAGGATGAGTATATGACTCTTGCAAATGAGATACTTGATATTTGCAAAAAAAATAATGTTAAGTGCATATTACATTTTTATCCTAATGTGGCAAAAAAGTTAGAGTGTGATGCAATCCATCTGCCTCTTTTTAAACTTAGAGAAAATCAGAAATGCTTATCAGGATTTAAAATAATAGGGACTTCGGTTCATTCGGTAGAGGAAGCAATTGAAGCACAAAATCTAGGTGCGACATACATAAGTGCAGGACATATATTTGCAACAGATTGCAAAAAAGGTGTTCCACCAAGAGGATTAGAATTTTTAAAAGAAGTGTGTCAAGCGGTAAACATTCCGGTCTATGCAATTGGGGGAATTAAGCTGTCAGATGAACAAATAAAGTTAATTACAGATTGTGGGGCAGCAGGCGGATGTATAATGTCAGGAATGATGAAACTGAAATTAGAAGATATGGAATAAAGATTTTGCCAGTTGATTAAAAAAATGAGAAAGACTATCAGAAGATAATTAGTTTACATATTACAGAAATTTTATTAAAATAAAATGAGTAATTAATAACAAAGATAGAAATGAGGGTTTTATTATGAGCAGAGTAATAGAAGAAAACGGACGAAGAAGCGCAGAAAAGGAATTGTGGTCAGATAAGAAAAGAACAATATTTGGACTTCCAATTTCATTTACAAAATATACACTTACAGATACGAGACTTATTATTAAAAGCGGATTTTTAAACATTAAAGAAGATGAAATCATGCTTTACAGAATTACAGACATTACATATAAGGCAAGTCTTTGGGAAAGAATGTTTGGAGTTGGCAAATTGTTCTGTGATTCAGCTGATAAATCAGCAACTAATTTTATTGTTGGACCTATAAAGGAGGCTGTAAAGGTAAGAGATTTGCTTTCTGATAATGTAGATGAACAGAGAGATAAAAAACGTATCAGAGGAAATGAATTTTTCAATGATTCAATGGATGATGACATGGATTTACAGAATTAATATGATGACATGAAGTTGAATAATGAGAAATCATAGTCATATAAAATCAAGAAAGTTAAAATTATTTTGTAAAATTCAATCTAGAGATAATGAATTATAAATAAAAAGCACCTATCCTTCAACAAACGTGAAACAATTTCAAATTTTAGATTTGAATTTGCATAATACACTATAGTTGTAAAAGGTAGGTGCTTTTATGTTTATATTTTTAATTTAAACAAAAATTATTTTGAAGATGTTGGGATGTACTGGGCAAGTGTAGATGCCATATTTGAAATAGGCATTGTCTGAAGCCATACTCTTCCAGGACCTGTAATATATGTATTGAAAATTCCTTCGCCACCAAATAAGATGTTCTTTACGCCCGGAACAGTCTTAATATCCATCTGACAGCTTTCAGACATAGCTGCAAGATGTCCTGTGTCTACAACAATTTGTTGACCTGCTTCAAGATTATATTCAACAACATGACCATCAAATTCTGCAAATACAATTCCGTTGCCTGCAACCTTTTGCATGATGAAGCCTTCACCACCAAATAAACCTGAACCTAATTTTTTCCTAAAATGCATAGAAAGTTCAACTCCACGTGATGAAGCTAAGAATGCAGATTTTTGTAAGATCATTGCATTGCCTGGAGTTATTTCAAATGCTTTAATAGAACCCGGAAAACATGAAGCAACAGCAATTTCACCGGGACCACCTTGGGCTGTGTAAATATTTTGAAATAAGGTATCTCCTGAAAATGCTCTTCCAAGTACTTTTCCAATTCCACCATTAGTAGTTGTTTCCATTAACATGTTTGGTGACATCCATGACATTCCACCACCTTCGGTAATAATGCTTTCACCGGCTTCCAAGTTCATAATTACAACTGGGAGTGTATCTCCCTCAATACGGTAATTCATAAAAATCCTCCTTATATATGTTTATATTTTGTATTTCTTTTTAATATATGAACTGTTATGTGCTAGATATTTGTAAAATCTTATCTGACATTTAAAAGTATTATAGCATATACTTACCGATAATATGTAAGAAACGGATGCAGATTAAGAAATTTATAAGGTTTATAAACATTTACTAGCATTTTTTGCAGTTAGATAGTATAATGTATGTGGTCAAACCATGGGTTTTAGTTATGTAAACCATATTTTAGGAGTTTGGCTAATATAGGTAAACAGTTATTTACCAGGTACAAAGTTTAGGAGGATACTAAATGGTAAGAGCAATAGTAGGTGCCAACTGGGGCGATGAAGGTAAAGGTAAAATTACAGACATGCTTGGTGAAAAGTCTGATATAATTGTTAGATTCCAGGGAGGAAGCAATGCAGGTCATACAATTATCAATGACTATGGAAAATTTGCACTACATTTACTTCCATCAGGTGTATTTTATCAGCATACAACATGTATTATCGGTAATGGTGTTGCACTCAATATTCCATACCTTCAGAAAGAAATAGATGAAATAGTTTCAAAGGGTGTTCCAAAACCACACATTCTTGTTTCAGACAGAGCACAGATTCTTATGCCATATCATATTGATTTTGATGCATACGAAGAGGAAAGACTTGGAGGAAAGTCATTTGGCTCAACAAAGTCAGGTATTGCTCCATTTTATTCAGATAAATATGCAAAGATTGGTTTTCAGGTTTCAGAATTGTTTGATGATGACATTTTAAAGGAAAAAGTATACAGAGTAGCAGAAATGAAAAATGTTATGCTTGAACATATGTATCACAAGCCATTAATTGACCCTGAAGAATTATTAAAGACATTACATGAATACAGAGATATCGTTGAACCATATGTTGCTGATACATCATTATTTATCAGCAATGCATTAAAAGAAGGCAAAACAGTTCTTTTAGAAGGACAGTTAGGTTCATTAAAAGATCCTGATTTTGGTATTTACCCAATGGTTACATCTTCTTCAACACTTGCAGCATACGGTGCAATTGGAGCAGGTATTCCACCATATGAAATTAAAGATATTATTACTGTTGTTAAGGCATATTCAAGTGCAGTAGGAGCAGGTGAATTCGTAAGTGAAATATTTGGAGATGAAGCAGATGAACTTAGACGCCGTGGTGGTGACGGTGGCGAATTTGGAGCTACAACAGGTCGTCCAAGAAGAATGGGATGGTTTGATGCAGTTGCTTCAAGATACGGATGTAGAATGCAGGGTGCTACAGAAGTTGCACTTACAGTATTAGACGTACTTGGATATTTAGATGAAATTCCAGTATGTGTAGGATATGAAATAGATGGAGAAGTTACAAGAGACTTCCCTGTAACAGCAAAGCTTGCAAAAGCAAAACCTGTTTATAAAGTACTTCCTGGATGGAAAGAAGAAATCAGAGGAATTACAGAATATGACAAGCTTCCGGAAAACTGCCGTAAATACATTGAATTTATAGAAAAAGAATTAGAAGTACCAATCACAATGGTATCAAACGGACCTGGAAGACATGAAATCATATACAGATAGGCAATGAGCCATCGCACAAAAAGAGAGAGAGATACACGATGTGAGTTTACTCACAAGAGAGTATCTCTCTCTATTTTTGTATGTGGCTCATTGCCTATCTGTATATATCATAAAAAGAGAAAGAGATTAAGAAGGCGAAGCCACTGACGAAATAGACCGAAGGTCTATGAGTACAGATGGCACATTGCCTATCTATGATGCCCAAGTTGGAGAATAAAAATATCCGAAAAAACAAGTCTAAATTCTTACGCATAATAATAGAATTGCCAGTCTCCATCTAAATGTAACTATTTCCTACCTAAAACCTTAGCTATCAGTAAAATAGCGTATATCAAACATGGAAGAACAACGATGCTCCATGCACAGGCCATAAATGCTGAATTGTTTCCCATTATCGCAAAAACAAGACAGGCAATAATTAAAACAGCAAGAATTCCAATTGTAGCAAAAACCAAAATTTTTTTAATTTTATCCATAAGAATGCTCCTTTAAGAAGTAATATTATTTCTTTATATACAAATACTTTTTGTATTATAGAATAATAAATTAGAAAATAAAAGCATAAAAGTAACAAAAATATTATTTAATAAGAAAAATCTAATAAAAAGTTTTATTGCAATTATTAACATTTATTCGTATAATATCTAAAGTATGCGTAGTTTGTTTACGCAAATCAATTAAAAATGTAATTACAGATATTAAATTATAATGAAAGTTAAGTTATGGAGGAATTTGCGTAATGGCAGAGAAAAAGTACTTATTAGAAACTTGGAGAGAGATTGCTTACAATCAGAATCAGACGCAGCAGCAGTTTGATGCATTTTGGGATGCATATTTTGTTCAGGAAAAAGAAGTTTACAAAGATATTCTTGGAAACAAAGATGTTGTAGTAAAAGGAACTATTAAAGAACTTGCTGATAAGTACAATATGGAAGTACTTACAATGGTAGGATTTTTAGATGGAATTAATGACAGCTTAAAGGTATCTAACCCAATTGATACATTTGAAGAAGATACAGAAGTAAGTCTTGAATATGATCCTGAATTATTATACAAGAACATGGTTGAAGCTAAGGCAGATTGGTTATACGGCTTAGAAGAATGGAATGACATTCTTACACCAGAAAGACAGAAGGAATTATATAGAGAACAGAAAAAGTCAGGAACAATCGTTAAGGAAAAGAAGATTGGACGTAATGATCCATGCCCATGTGGAAGTGGAAAGAAATACAAATTCTGTTGTGGAAGATAATTATAGGGCGGTCCGGCTGTTAGCTTGGCCGCTTTAGTTTATTATGGACTTTAGTCTGAGTAAGACAATCACGCAGCGTGTGATTGTTTTAGAACTATAAACCACCTGCTATGCGTGTGGTGACATTGTATATTTTTATATTAGCTTTAAGGTAAACTATTATGGTTTTAGTCAAAAGAATGTTATAGTTTTAGGAGAAAAATATGGATGCTTATACCGGATTTGCCGCAGTTTATGATGAATTAATGGATAATATTCCATATGAGGAATGGGGCAAATATTTAATAGAATTATTAAATGAATATGAAGTGAAGGAGGGAATTGTATTAGACCTTGGTTGTGGCACAGGAAATATAACAGAGATTCTTGCAAATAATGGTTATGACATGATTGGAGTAGACAACTCTCAGGAAATGCTTAATATAGCGATGGAAAAAAGAGGTGACGATACATCTATATTGTATTTGCTTCAGGATATGAGGGGATTTGAATTATATGGAACAGTTGCTGCAGTTGTAAGCATTTGCGATTCGCTAAATTATCTTACTGAATATGAAGATGTTGTAGAAACATTTAAACTCGTAAGAAATTATTTAGACCCGGGAGGAATTTTCATATTTGACTTAAATACTGTTGGAAAGTTTGAACAGATTGGAGAGTCAGTAATAGCGGAAGACAGAGAAGACTGTAGCTTTATTTGGGAAAATACATTTTATGAAGAAGAGCGCATAAATGAATATAATTTGTCAATATTTGTTCAGGGTGAAGATGGCAGATATGACAAATTTACGGAAAATCATTATGAAAAAGCTTATTATTTAGAAGAAATACGTCAGGCTTTAGAGGAAGCAGGACTTGAATATATAACGGCGTATGAGGCATTTACTAAAAATCTGGCAAATGATAATCAGGAAAGGGTTTATGTGATTGCCAGAGCAAATAAGTAAAAATAGAAAAACAATCGAGGAAATGAAATATAGAAATAAAAATAAAGGAGAAATTAAATGAGCGAAGATTATATTGTAAGAGCAATGGCGGCTGATAATCAGATTAGAGCATTTGCAATTACATCAAGAAATATAGTAGAAACAGCAAGACAGCATCATAATACGAGTCCCGTTGCAACAGCAGCTCTTGGAAGACTTCTTACAGGAGGAGCGATGATGGGTGTTATGATGAAAGGTGATAATGACATCCTTACACTTATGATGAAAGGTGATGGACCGATAAATGGAGTTACGGTAACAGCTGATTCTCATGGAAATGTAAAAGGATATGTAGGAAATCCGAATGTAATCATTCCTGCAAATTATGCAGGAAAATTAGATGTAGGAGCTGCAATTGGTTATGGAACATTAACTGTAATTAAAGATATGGGATTAAAGGAACCGTATTCAAGTCAGGTGCCGCTTGGTACAAGTGAAGTCGCAGAAGATTTAACATATTATTTTGCTACATCAGAACAGGTTCCTTCAGCAGTAGCGTTAGGTGTTCTGATGGAAAAAAATAACACAGTAAAGCAGGCAGGAGGATTTATAGTACAGCTTATGCCATTTGCTGAAGAAGAAGTAATATCTGCATTGGAAGAAAAAATAGCAAAGATAACTTCAGTAACAGATATGCTTGAAAAGGGAATGACACCGGAAGATATCTTAGAATTTGTATTAGGAGATTTAGGCGTAGAAATAACGGATAAGGTGCCAACGCAGTTTTATTGCAACTGCAGTAAAGAGAGAGTTACAAAGGCATTAATGGGAATTAACAAGGCTGAAATTAAAGATATGATTAATGAGGGTAAGGACATTGAAGTGAATTGTCATTTCTGTAACACAAATTATAATTTTAGTGTTGAAGAATTAAAAAAATTACTGTAAAAAAGTTTTTAGTAAATAAATTATGACCTATTGTTTGCAAAAGTAAAATTGTAAATATTAGGTCTTTATTTATATAAGTAAACAAATTTGTAAGAAAATAGGTGAAAATTAACAAAAAATATTGTAAAAAACGTTTTCATTTGTTTAAATATACATATATCATAAAAAGAGAAAATGATTTAGGAGAAAAGAAATATGAGAAAGTGGTTTAGAAAATGTATGGCGTCATTGTGCGCTGCAACAATTGCGTTCAGTGGAATGTATATTGTTGGAAACGAAAGTACAAAAGATGTAAAGGCCGACGGAGAATACCAGTTGGTGTGGAGTGATGAATTTGATGGTACAGAGCTTAATAGAAATAATTGGAATGTAGAAGTTAACGGTAATGGTGGAGGAAATAATGAACTTCAGTATTATGTTGACCGTACAAACAATATTCAGGTTAGTGATGGCACATTAAAGATTACTGCCAGAAAAGAAAACTATGGTGGTAAAAGTTATACTTCAGGAAGAATTAATTCTAAAGGAAAACAGGAATTTAAATATGGAAAAATTGAAGCTAGAATGAAACTTCCAAGATTTTCAGGAATTTGGCCGGCTTTTTGGACACTCGGGGCAAATTATAGTTCTGTAGGATGGCCTAAATGTGGTGAAATGGACATTATGGAAGCAATAAATGATAATAATACGGTATTTGCAAATCTTCATTGGTCATATAAAAATAGTCAGGCTGATACAAAAGGAAAAACATATGATGTAGGCGATAGAACCCAATGGCACACATATGGAATGGAGTGGGATGAGAATAGTGCTGCATTTTATGTTGATGGATATGTATATGAAAGATATACCATTTCAACACAGTCTGAAATGGAGGAATTTAGAAAAGCTCAATTTATTATATTAAATCTTGCTGTAGGTGGACAACTCCCAGGATATAATATTAATCAAAATGGTTTTCCTGCAACAATGGAAGTTGAC
Organism: Eubacterium sp. LMAG:50; assembly: GCF_008680265.1. NCBI lineage: Bacteria > Bacillati > Bacillota > Clostridia > Eubacteriales > Eubacteriaceae > Eubacterium > Eubacterium sp. LMAG:50. Next base: position 896,850 of record NZ_NALP01000007.1, read on the forward strand.
TGGGTAAGGGTTTATCAGAAGCCTGAGAAGGAATCAACAAAATATACAGGTCCAACAATTACAGTTAACCAGGATGCAATAGGTGAATATACAGGTGCATGGACTTCATTCTTTGGACAAACATGGTGTGGAACTTATGGAAATGTAATTGGTAATGGAGCTAAGGTAACTGATGGGGTTACTATAAATGTAACAGATGCAGGAATAATACAAGGTGATAGTCAGTGGAGTGCTCAGGCGAATATAGAAGGATTAAAATACTATGCCGGAAATGATTACGTATTAAAATGTACATTAGTTTCAACTGAAAGCAAAAAAGTATTTGTAAAAATTGCAGGAGACGATGAAGAGTCAATTAGTGGAGAATACATTACATTGGTAAAAAACCAGCCATATAACTATGAGAAAAAAGTGAGCATACCAAGTGATTATGCAGGAAAGCTTGATTTGAAATTTGGATTTGGAAGAAGTGATGGGGATCCAATGGCTCAGAATGGAAGTTTTATTGCAAAAATAACGAATTTATCATTTTCAACAACGGCAGTAATTCCTGACCCAAGTTATGCAGAAACGACAACTAATAATGGAAATAGTGGGAACAACAGCACAACTAATAATGGAAATAGTGGGAACAACAGCACAACTAATAATGGAAATGCCGGTAATAATGAAACAAATAACAGTAATATAAATAACACAGACATAACTAACAATGTTTCTGATGTAAATAATATTGATAACATTTCTATACAGCAGATTCAGAATAGTAAAACTAAAATAATTAGTGCAAAGAGCAAAAAGAAGAGAAGCGTAAAAATAATTATTAAAAAGCAGACTAATGTTACAGGCTATGTTATCAAATATAGTACAAATAAAAAATATTATGGCTATAACACAAAGCAGATAAAAAAGAATATTTATAACTTTAAAAAACTTAGCTCAAATAAAAAATATTATTTTAAGGTCAGAGCTTACATAAAACAGGATGGAAAGAAAATTTACGGAAAATGGAGCAAGAGTAAAAAAGTAAGAGTTAAATAATATAAGAAATGACTGGACTTTCAGACTTTAGAGTGCTAAAATGTGAAAGAGAAAAGATAACACAGGAGGCAATTTATGAGTAAGTCAGTTAGAACAAAGGAAGTAGATCATTTATTTGCAGCTATATTATCATTGGAAACAAAGGAAGAATGTTATACATTTTTTGAAGATGTATGTACTATAAATGAATTATTGTCTATATCACAGAGATTTGAAGTAGCTAAGATGCTTAGAGAAGGAAAGACTTATTTGGAAATTTCAGAAGATACAGGGGCATCAACAGCTACAATCAGCAGAGTTAACAGATCTCTTAATTATGGTAATGATGGTTATGATATGGTATTAAAGAGAGCCAAATATGATGATTAGCTTTGAGCATTCTGGATTAGAAGATAGTATTTAATATTAAAGTAATTAACACTTCGCTTTTTGAAAATTCAGTTTCATAAATAAGGTCTTACCTTATACAAATTAAAAGCCTTAAATTTTGAATTAGAAACAAAATTTAAGGCTTTTAAAATACAGTTACACTAAATTCTACTATTTATCAGTTTTATTCTTATCACTCTTATTTTTGTCAGATTTATCTTTTGAGTTTTCCTCCTTTGGAAGAGAGTCAATCAACTTTTCGATAATCATTTTTCTTGAAAGGCATTCGTAAGTCAAAGTCGCAATTAGTGTAAGTGTCTGCAAATATTCTTTATTATCTTCATTATCCAAATTTGAAAAATACTCATTGGATTTTACGTACGCATCAATAATCGACTGATTATCGTCAGTATCTTTCATATATTGAATGAATAATTTAAAAATTTCTTCAAGACTATTATTTCCATCATTAAAATAATCTTTAATTAATGGGGACAAGGCCGTATCAATATCATTAATTGAAATGATATTTTTAAGATAAAATATCATCATTAAAAGAATTAAATGGTCTTTGGAATATTTTTTCTTTTCGGGAGGTGGTAATAAACGACTTTTAGCATAATTATTAATCATGGTTTTTGTTAAGAGCTTGTCGTCGTCGTTACGTTTGCTTCCCTCAAATTTATTATTTAAATAGGTTGTCACCTGGTCCATATATAAATCAATGTTTGGTATATCGTCTATGTTAAATGAATTAAAATCGTTTAATATAGACTCGATTATTTTATCACTTTCCATATATACCTCCTTATGTACAAAAAATATTATAATACATAGTAATGAAAACTACAAATAAAATTTATTACAAATAGCAGAAAATATGTTCGATTTTTTTAGAAAATATGATATGATAGCAGAAGTATATAAAAGTTTGCCTAAGTGGAATATAAAAATAAGGAAAAAGGTATATTTATGAGCAGATATGATACATTAAATGATATGCAACAGATGGCGGTATTTCACACGGAAGGACCGTTACTTATTCTTGCCGGTGCAGGAAGTGGAAAGACTAGAGTGCTTACACATAGAGCAGCTTATCTTATAGAAGAAAAGGGTGTTTCGCCATGGAATATTATGGCAATCACTTTTACAAATAAGGCTGCATCAGAAATGCGTGAAAGAATTAACAACATAGTTGGATTTGGTGCTGATCAGATATGGGTAAGTACATTCCATTCTACATGTGTACGAATTTTGAGAAGACATATTGAATTTTTAGGATATGATAATAGATTTACAATTTACGATGCAGATGACCAGAAGAGTCTGATAAAAGATATTGTAAAAAGAATGAATTTAGATTCTAAATTTTACAAAGAAAGAGCTGTGGCAGGAAAGATTTCTTCTTATAAAGATGAACTCATAAGTCCTGAACGTGCAATAGAGATAACAAAAGGTGATTTGAGAGAAAATACAGTTGCTAAGATTTATCTTGAATATCAGGTTCAGCTTAAGAAAAATAATGCTTTAGATTTTGATGATTTAATTGTAAAAACAGTAGAATTATTTAAGAAATTTCCAGATGTGCTGGATTATTATCAGGAAAGATTTAAATACATTATGGTAGATGAGTATCAGGATACAAATACAGCACAGTTTCAGTTGATTCGCCTTCTTGCATCAAAATATAGAAATTTGTGTGTTGTAGGTGATGATGACCAATCTATTTATAAGTTTAGAGGAGCGAATATTACAAATATTCTCTCATTTGAAAAATATTTTGAAAATGCACGTGTTATCAAGTTAGAGCAGAATTACCGTTCTACAAAGAATATTTTAGCTGCCGCAAATGGAGTAATTGCAAACAATCAGGGAAGAAAAGACAAAACATTGTGGAGTGACAATGAAGAAGGAACGCAGATTGATTTGTATCAGGCGGAAGATGCTTATGATGAAGCTAACATGGTTGCGAAAGAAATTAGAAAAAAAGTGAATGCAGGAAACTATAAATACAGTGATTTTGCATGCCTATATAGAACTAATGCTCAGTCAAGAACATTAGAAGAAAAACTTCTTTTGGCAAATGTTCCTTATAAGATTATCGGCGGACAGAATTTCTATCAGCGTAAAGAAATTAAAGACATTTTGTGCTATTTGAAAACAGTAAATAATTCTACGGATGATATTGCTGTAGCAAGAATTATTAATGTTCCAAAGAGAGGAATCGGAGCTACTTCTATTGGAAAGGCGCAGGCATATGCAGTTGACCATAACATTAATTTGTATAATGCGTTAGAACTTGCATATATGAATCCTGAACTTAGCAGAGCTTCAGCAAAGATTAAGAAATTTACTGATTTTATTGAAGAATTAAGAGAGTACAGTCAGGAGCATTCAATAAAAGAATTAGTAGATAAGATTATTGAAGATACAGGATATGTGACAGAACTTGTTTTGGAAAATACAGACGAAAGCAAGGCAAGAATCGAGAACATAGAAGAATTGATAAGTAAGGTTGTAGAATATGAATCAACAACAGAAAATCCGGATTTGGCAGGATTTCTTGAAGACGTTGCTTTGGTAGCGGACATAGATAGTCTTGATGAGGATAGTGACTATGTTGTCCTTATGACCATACATAGTGCAAAGGGACTTGAATTTCCTAATGTATTTTTATGTGGAATGGAAGAAGGATTATTTCCGGGAATTTCAGCAATTTGTGCCGAAGACCAAAGTGAAATTGAAGAAGAAAGACGTCTGTGTTATGTTGCAATTACAAGAGCAAAGGAAAATCTTGTAATTAGTTATGCAAAGAGACGTATGGTTCATGGAGAAACAAGATATAATATTATTTCACGATTTATAAAGGAAATACCAACACAGCTTATTAATAGTAAAAATGTAACAGACAGAGTCGCAGCAGGACAGATTCCAAAGAAAGAAGAATTTGGAAATGCAAGCAGAGCAAGTCAGAATGCATTTAGAAATAAACCATTTATGAAATCTTCGTATGGTGAACCTAGCACAAAACCTGCATTTGGTAAATCATTTACAATTACAAAACAGCCGGTTGATTATGTAATTGGAGACAGAGTTAAACATATTAAGTTTGGTGAAGGAACAGTGCTTAATATTGAGGATGGTCCGAAAGATTATCAGGTTACGGTAGCATTTGACAAAGCAGGTCAGAAAATTATGATGGCTTCATTTGCAAAACTTAAAAAACTGTAGTAAAAACAGCACTAAAATGATATACTATTCTTATGAAATATAACTTGTAGTGAAAGGAGTACGGATATGGACGAATTAATCAAGGGAGTTAAGATTGGCAAGATTATCGGCAAAGAAGAAAAGAAGTCTGACGTAGTTAAGATAGTTGGGATCGTACTTGGAGTGCTTGCAGTAGTGGCAGCAATTGCCGGAGTAGCTTATGCAATTTACAATAAAATTACAGAAGATTATTATGATGATTTTGAAGATGATTTCGATGATTTATTTGAAGACGACGAAGAAGATGAAAGTGATTTTGTGGAAGAATAAATCGTTACGCCATAGTGAATGGCAGGTCATGTAGATTTGTTTTTTAAACAATAACCGATGAATAAGTTAAGTCCACATATAACAATTGGAATGTATAGCATTTGGCCGAATTGTGTATGTGGACTTATTTTGTAATGATGTCGGGGCAAAAGAACCAAATTATGATTAAGCTCATGTGAGATTAAAAGTAGTGATTTTGATGCCTACGGATTGTTCCGTGCTATGCACTCTCACAATCCTATCCAATATTCGCATATCGTGGGAATTATCCCACTTTTATGCTCATATTGTGCCCCTGGCATCATTAAAATATTAGCAGATAGAGGATAAATAAATGAAAAAAGGAATGGAATACCAGGGAGTGGTAGAGAAAATAGATTTTCCAAATAAAGGAACAGTAGATTGTGGTGAGAAAGGTGTAGCTTTAGTTAAAAGAACTATTCCGGGCCAAAAAGTAAGTTTTGTAGTTTCAAAGAAGCGTTCAGGCAAATGTGTTGGACGTTTAAAAGAAGTGCTTGAAAAGTCACCACTTGAAAATGCAGAACCACTTTGCCCACATTTTGCGGATTGTGGCGGATGTTCTTACCAGACAATGGATTATGAAAATCAGACTAATTTGAAAAAAGAAATGGTTAAGAATATTTTAGATGGAGTAATTACAAATAAAGATTATGAATTTGAAGGAATCCTCAAAAGCCCTGTTCAGTGGGAATACAGAAATAAGATGGAATTTTCATTTGGAGATGAATATAAAGATGGCCCTTTGGCATTGGGATTACATAAAAGAGACAGTTTCCACGATATTGTTACGGCAAAGGAATGTAAAATTGTAAATAAAGATTACAACAAAATTTTGACTTGTGTATTAGAACATTTTGCAGAAAGAAATGTAAAATTTTATCATAAAATGAGACACGAAGGATACCTTAGACATTTGGTTATTAGACGTGGTGTAAAAACAAATCAGATTATAATGAGTATTGTTACAACATCGGATGCAAACGGCGAGGCAGCGGCAGATTATAATATTTTAATTGATAAGTTATGTAAACTTGATTTAGAGTGCGAACTTAAAGGTGTACTCCAGATTATAAATGATGGTCTGGCTGATGTGGTTCAAAGTGATGAGACAAGAGTACTTTATGGTGAAGATGTAATTTATGAAGAATTATTGGGACTTAGATTTAAGATTTCAACATTTTCATTTTTCCAGACAAATTCTTTAGGGGCTGAAGTCCTTTATTCAAAGGCAAGAGAGTATGTTGGAAGCACTAATGATAAAATGATATTTGACCTTTACAGCGGTACAGGAACAATTGCACAGATTCTTGCTCCTGTTGCAAAAAAAGTTGTAGGGGTTGAAATTGTTGCAGAGGCGGTAGAAGCTGCAAAAGAAAATGCTGAATTAAACGGACTTAACAACTGTGAATTTATTGCAGGGGATGTGCTAAAAGTTATTGATGATATCAAGGACAAGCCGGATTTAATAGTTCTTGACCCACCAAGAGATGGTATTCATCCAAAGGCTTTACAAAAGATAATTGATTTCGGCGTAGACAGAATTGTATATATTAGCTGTAAGCCAACGAGTCTTGCAAGGGATTTAGTAATTTTGCAGGAGCATGGATACAAGGTTGAAAAAGCTTGTGCGGTAGATATGTTCCCGCAGACCGTGCATGTGGAGACGGTGGCGCTGTTGTCCAAACTTTCTGATGCAAAGGATAATATCGAAGTAACGGTGGATATGGATGAAATAGATGTAACATCTGCTGAAAGTAAAGCAACTTATGAGGAGATTAAGAATTATGTGCTTAAGATATATGGTTTGAAGGTTTCGAATCTATATATTTCACAGATAAAAAGGAAATGTGGGATAGAGGTTGGAGAAAATTATAATCTGCCAAAGTCGGAAGGAAGTAGACAGCCTCAGTGTCCGATAGAGAAGGAAAAGGCAATTAGGGATGCACTGAAACATTTTGGAAGATTTAAAATATAAAGACGGTTGTAAATGAAAGTTCACATCACACAAGGAGGAAATATGGATATAAAAAAAACAGATGTTTTTGGTGGAATAGGTGTTTTAGTTATTCAGATGATTGCCAATGGAATATTATATGCTTTTCAAAAAGACAATATACATTTAGTCATAGGTATAGTATTTGCTCTAATTGTTTCTGTTTTTGTTGTGATTATTATTAGTTTAAATAGAAAGATTAAAAAACAAGAAGAGTACTATGATGAAAAGATTGAAAATTTAGGAATAGATGATTTAAAGAAAGAAAAAGAAGAATTGATTAAATCTATGGAATTTTTAAAGGAAAGAATATCAGATGTAGAGCACGAAAGGGATGACATAGAGCAAGAAATTGAAAGATTAGAACAAGAGTTGGAACTATTCAAAAATAAGTGTGAATATTACATAAATACAAATTCAGTTAATAGAAAGATATTATATTCGTTAAAGAATAACGAAAAATGTGAAAATACAGAATTACAAACATTAATCTCAGAAATAGAATATATTTTCAGAGATGATGTATTTTCAAAAACGGCAAAAATGAATACAAGCATTTTTCGAAAAGATAGGCAAGACTTATGTTCGATTTTAGTGTCTACTAAACATTCACCTGGGACGATAAATAAGTTGAGGTTAGATAAAGAGTCCTTGGTTGGAACGGCATTTTGTGAAAAAAGAGTTATTTATTGTGGTGATATAAATAATAGAAGACCAGATGTCCCATTTGTTGAGTTAAATGAAAATAGACAGTATCACTCTATATTGGCAATACCACTGATAGTTGATGATTCTACAGAGTTTGTTTTGGTTATAACATGTACAAAGATAAATTGTTTGCAAGAAACGTATAATAAATATCAAGATGTTATACAGAGATATTTAGAATTATTGTGCATTTTATTGTTTATATCTTCAGATAAGGAGGAAGTATAATGATAAGAAAAGAGAAGTTTTTAGAGATTCCTGAAAGAGAAATCCCTGTAAATATAATTCAATATGAAAAAGAGGATATTTTCCTATTACAAAAGTTGTTTTCTGACTGGATGAATTTGAATGAAAAAATAAAGAAAATAGGTGGTAGACCAAGTATTTTACCACCAGAATTTGTAGAGGCACTAGTAGCATATAAGATGGGATATTGGAAAATTGATGACATGCGTCTTGGCTTTGACTGCTTTGATCCTAATGCTCCAGAAGGAAGTAATCGTATTGAAATAAAGTATGCAACAGGACGAACCGATTTTTCAAGTTTCTCATCGGTAATTAAATGGGATAGATTGATTTTTGTGAAATTTTATAATGAATCACCGAAAGATTGTTATTTTGAAGTTTATGATATTGATATTCAAATGATACTTGAAGAATCAGAACATTTTGGTAGATATATGTATGATAGACGAGGAGTTAGACCACGTATTAGTGTTATTAAGGAACTAATTGAGCGCGGAATATATAGAGAGAAAAGGGAGTTCTCGTTGTTTTAGTGATAATTGTTTATATATAGAGATTTAATATGATTGTGAATGTAAAAAGGATGAAATAGAAATGTATGAGTTACATTTGTCTTCAGTTAATAACAAGGTTACTAATAAAGGAATGCGTTGGGGGGACGGATATGGATGGAAAGAAGTTTATAATTGACTGAGAAAAGGCAAATTTAGCGATGACATTTAGAATAAAATCGGAGTTACAGAGAAGATTAAATGCTCAATATGATAAAACAGATTAATATACTGCTTTTGTTAAAAAAGTTATCTCTATTTGATACAGCGGTGATTGTGTTCGAACTTTCTGATACAAAATACCATATTGAAGTCAAAGCGGATGTTGATGAAATAAATGTTATTTTGGCTACATACTATGGAAATATTGACAAGAGGTTTAGCTAGTTTTAATAGACGATTAAGATTCGAGAAAAATTGGTAACAAAGTACAGCTGTTGCTTTTTTTATGATATAAATAAATTCTAATATGCTACGAATTGGATGTTTGAAAAAATTGATTTGTCACTTATGTTAATAATATTATTGTAGTACCACTATGAAAAGTTGGAGGAACAAAGAAAAGGTAACAAAGCTTTTGTTAGAGATGTATTTGTTTGTTTTTATGAAGATGATTATAAGTTTGATTCAACATGTGGAATTTGGTTCCGAAACAAGCAAGCATATAAAATATTAAAGCATTTCGCAGGAATTATTACACCTGATTTTTTAACATATTATGATTTTCCAGATCCTTTGAAACGATGGAATACATATCGTATGAGAGCATTTGGATATTGGTATGGGAAATTATGTGGAAAACAGGTTATAAATAATGTTCGTGGTGATTTGGTTGATAGCTGGGAATATTGTTTTGATGGAATATCACAGAATAGTATTTTGGCGATAGGAACGGTTGCAAGTGATGTAAAAAAATTGTACTACCGTTCTACATTTGAGACATGGTTGGATGAAATGGTATTCATATTAAAGCCCAAAGTAATTCTTGTTTATGGCTCATCAAATTATGCTTGTTTTGATAGACTTAGGGAAAAAGGGATTCGTATAGTGACTTATCAAAGCAAAACTGCAAGGTTTTATGCTGGAGGTGAGTCAAATGAGTAAAGGATATAGTGGACTTTTTGACGGCATAGCTGTTGTGGAAACACGTATTATTCCAGGCAAAGATGGAGTTGTTACAGGAGGAAAATCATTAACACTTGGAAAAAATATGTTAGCTGAGATGAATGTATCAAAAGAAACAAAATGGTCGGGATATCAGGCACAACATATTATCCCATCTGATATTAAAAATCATCCGGTGATTCAAAAAATTGGAATGGATCCAGATGATGCGAGTAATGGTATATTTTTACGAGTTCCAAGTAAAGATATCAGTGTTAAATCAAGGCATAGAGGATATCATTCTGTCTATTCACAGTTTGTTAGGCAAGAATTAGATAAGATAGGGACAGAAGGAAGTTATGTTTCTATTCAACGAAAAGTACTAAGGTTACAGCATAATTTGAAAAAGTTGCAGGAGAAAGGTTTACCACTCTATTCATCTGAAGGAGCGACAATAGAATTATGGAATAAACAAATGGAAAAACTAAAATGAAAGGATGTAGCAAGGTGAAAAAAGAATTAATATCAGAATTAATTTATAATAAAGACATACAGGGAACAATGGATTATTTAATGAAATGTAGCGATGCAGAAGATTTACAGTTGTATGCGTATAATTACAATTGGTCTAATGGTTTTGAAATACCAAACATAATAATTAATAATTCTAATTGTTCAATGAGTACAGCATTATATATTTTTTATGCAGCTGATGGATTTAAATATTTAATGGAAAAAACAGTGGATACAAATATGGAAGAATGGAAGATATTTATTGAAAATTTGCATTCAAAAATAATAATGAAAAGTTTTGTCAACAAGGATATAGCTTTTCAGGTTCCGCTTACAAAAATACAGGTATTCAAGCTAAAAAAAGTAATAGATGATAAAGAAACAATTTTTTTAGAAAACCATAGCGGAATAGATTGCAATATTGATTTATAATTAATAGTGTTTTAAAACAAAGATAATCAAAGATATTTGTCACAATATATCTAGGTTAATGTATAAAAACGCAGAAAGGACACACGATAAATATTAGTTAAGAATCAAAGAAAAAAGGACAACCCTGGGACCCGAAGTCCCAAGGATTAAGTAATAATTATGAAAAAACTGTTGTTTTACGGTGTAAACTTTTGGTAAAAGGTTTTAGGAGAATTCCTAACAAGATGCAATTGTATATACAAATGCGTATCTTGCAAAAGACATCACACCTCATTTGTTGCCATATTTAATTACATATAAGTACATTTAAATACTTAGAAAAACAATCATATATGATATAAAATAATGAAATTCGACCAAGATAGAATTCGACAAAAGATTTTTTTAGTACTAAAATATTTTTTAGAAGTTCAAATGGGTTGAAAGCTGATGAATTAATATAAAATTTAATAATAAAAGCCTTATTATAAACAGTAGTTCAAAAGACTAGCTGTTTATGGATAAGGCTTTTTTTATTGTCGAAAGGAAGGTGTGAGAGAGTGAATCAATATATAAAAAGGGAAACAAAAATAGAAAACTATGACCCATGTCCAAGATTTTTGTCAAAAATGAAGGTTTCGCCAATAGCAAAACTCGTATACACAACATTATTGGGTAGAACTTTTTTATCAAGGAAAAACGGACTAAAGGATGAAAATGGGAATGTATATGTAATTTATCCGGTAAGAGCATTAGCAAAATACATAGGTAGGACGGAACCTGTGATATATGGTGCACTAAGTGAGTTGGAAGTGTTGGATTTAATTGAAAGAAAAAAAGTCCATAACGGAATGGCAAATCATATTTATGTAAAATTCCCGGATAAAAAAGAGAATGTAAGACTGAATGCAAAAAAGGTTTATGAAACTACTAAAGAAGATATTAGTGGAGTACCAAAGAACTCTGAAGACAACCCATTAAGTAGTTTTAATACTAATAAAAGTATTAAAAAAGAAACTAATAAATATTTAAGTAAATACGAAAAAGAAGGAAGGTTATAACAATGGCAAATAGTAAGTTAAATAAAATAGTAACAAAAGTTATGGACGATATACAGGATGGTACAACAAAGTGTGAGCATTGTCCGTACTGTGGAGAAAAAATTATTTACACAAAAAACAAAATTACAGGGAATATGGTTCCATGCAGATGCAAATGTGAAGAAAAAAGAGAGGAAGAAGAGGAAAAGAGAAGAATTGAAGAAGAAAGAAAAAATCTGATTATAAAGGCAAAGTATGAATGCTTTAATCATAAGAGTATGTGGAAACAAACTTTTGAGAAATACAATGGTCTTAATGCCAAGATGTATGTTGCAAAAGATTATGTCGCAAATTGGGAGAAAATGTATGAACATAACTGAGGGTTAATGTTGATTGGAAATGTTGGAACAGGTAAATCATACATGGCAAGTGCCATTGCAAATGCTCTAATTGAAAAGGGAGTAAAAGTAAAATTTACAAGCTTTATTGAAATAACCAATGACATTTTCAGTGCAAGTGATAAAACAAAATATGTTAAAAGTCTTAATAAATATGATTTGTTAATTATTGATGATGTTGGTACAGAAAGAAACACAGAATATACACTGGAAAATATTTATTGGGTTATCGATGAAAGAGTGAGTGAGGGAAAGCCATTAATTATAACAACCAATACAGACATAGATAAAAAAGAAAATGATGAAAATTTTAATAGAAGACGTATCAATAGTCGAATAAGAAATGTTTGTATTCCTGTAGATATTCCTAATTATAACATTAGAGAAATAATGTCAAAGAAACATAATGAAACGTGTGCTGAAATCTTTTGGAATGGAGGCGGGTCAAATGGAAAAGAGTAAAGACGATATATGGTGTGGATTATCCAAGTTTCTTAGTGAAATTATAGAAAAGTATGCCGAAAATTTAGAAAAAGATTTAAGAGGAAAAAATAGCACATCAATAATTACTGTTAGAAAAATATATAAAAAGTATATATCTATAGAGTTATTACAAAAAAAGAGACACATTGATATTGACTATTATGTTAGCTAGTATTAATATGAACGTAAAAACGTGCATAAAATGGAGTCAAATATGATAATAAGTGAAAGAATTTTTGAAATAATGAAGGAACAGAAAATGAGTCAAAGAGAACTCTCAAGGAGAACCGGGATAACAATCAGTACAATTAGCGATTGGAATACCAAGAAGTCGAATCCGGCTTCTGATAAGTTATTGGTTATTAGTGAGGCTTTGGGGGTTTCTGTAGAAGAATTACTTACAGGTTCAGAAACGTTTAAAGAAAATTTATCAGAGGATATTGATTATAAAAATGTTGAGGATCATAAGATTTTGGAAGATTACCATAAGTTATCTAAAAGTCAGCAGATGCGTTTATTAAAATACATGAAAAGATTAGGGGAAATGAATGGAGAAAAATAAGAACATAAGCGTAATTAAGGATTTAAATGGAAAAGATATTGTTTTGATTAATGATATTAAATTTAAGGGCAAACGTTCTATTAATTGGGATGATGTCAAGGAATATTTGAAAGAATCAGTTGGTGAATTTTATATAATACTTGAAACAGGAGATGTCATATACATTGGAGCTGATTTGCCGGATGAATATACTGGTTCAAATGATACATATGGGTTAAAAGGAACAAATGCCAAGGCAAAGGCTAATGCTTCACAAGGTATTGGGGAAATGATAGAAATTGCTACAGACTCTAAATTTATAATTAATAAAAAGGATAAGCATAAAATTGATGCGGCTAATGGCTGGTATAGATTTGATTCACGTTTTGCTTTACCGGTATTTGATGAGAATGGAGAAATAGAAAGGTATAATGTTTTTCATGTCTTCCTGATAGTTAGACATGATGCCAACGGTAAGAAATATTTGTACGATGTTATAAAAACAAAAAAAGAAACGAGCAACCCGCTTAGCTACTGACAAGTCAGCACGTACGGTATAAAAACCCATTTCTTAATACAAAGGGTACTATTTATTAGTGAAAATGTCAAGGAGAAAAATTGTGAATAATAAAAAAACAAAGGTTTATATATATACTCGTGTTTCTACAGTTATGCAGATAGATGGTTATTCATTGGAAGCTCAGAAAAATAAAATGAAAAATTATGCTGAATTTAATGATTTTAAGATTGCAGGAGAATATGAAGATGCAGGAAAGTCAGGGAAGTCCATTGAGGGAAGAATGGGATTCAATCAGATGATTGAGGACATAAAAAGTGGAAAACTTTTAATCTCTGTTTTGTCTGCGGTTGCAGAAATAGAAAGAGAAAATATCATTGAACAGACAATGAATGGACGGAGAGAAAAAGCACGACAAGGTGGGTGGAATGGTGGATTTGCACCATACGGATATTATCTGAAAGACAATCAGCTCTTGATAGAAGAAACGGAAGCTGAAGCAATCAGAATTATATTTGATAAATTTGCTAATTCTGATATAGTACTTGGCGGAGTAGCAAAATATCTTAATCTTCAAGGTATAAAGAAGATACCTCGTCAGAACGGCACATTGGAAACTTGGAGCAGTCATTTTATACGGTTGATATTAGACAATCCTGTTTATTGTGGAAAGATTGCTTATGGCAGAAGAACACGAGAAAAGGTAAAAGGTACAAAAAATGAATATAAGCAGGTTCATGCAGAGGATTACATTCTGGAAGATGGACAACATGAAGGAATTATCAGCGAGAAATTGTGGCAAAAGGTTCACGCAAAGCGTATGGCAACAGGAATTAAACAGCCATCCAAAATCGGTAAGGATAGGTCACACCTTTTGACGGGGATATTAAAGTGTCCCCTTTGTGGAAGTTTAATGTATACGAACAAACACGCTTGGACAAATAAAGACGGCACATACAAAGAGGTTTACTATTATATTTGTGGTAGAAATAAGCAGGAGCGAGGACATCATTGTGATTATAAAGCATCGCTAAGAAAAACAGATATTGAGCCACTTGTAATTGAAGCTATTAAGGAATTGGTAAGCGATAAGTATTTTGCAAAAGAGATTGAAAAGCGTATTGGCGTACAGACCGATACAACAGCTATTGATAAGGAACTTGCCAATTACGAGAGTAAGCTGAAAGAAGTAGATTTGAATAAAGCCCGTCTGGAACGAGAGATTGATAATCTGCCTATTGATGCTCGTTTCAGAGAAAGGAAAATCCACGACATGACTTTAAGACTTGATGCCTTGTATGATACGATTGTAGAGTTGGAAGAACGGATTGAAGATGCAAAGCTGAGAAAAAGTTCTATCGAAATGGAAACAATCACTCTGGACAATATTTACAAGCTTATGCTGAATTTCGGAAAGCTCTATGATATAATAAGTGACGAGGAAAAGAAAAGCCTTATTACTTATCTTATAAAAGAAATTCAGATATATCCAAATGGGGAGTCAGAGCAGCCTTTGAAGTCGATAGAGTTTAATTTCCCAATATATCGGGATGGTCAAGAGGTAAGGCGGCTCTTGTGGGAAAAAGGTAATACCGTTGAAACGGTTGTTAAATTATCCCTCAAAAAAGATACCCCTAAGATTGAGGTTACAATGGAGCCTGAGGAAGAGAGTAATTATACACCAGAAGAAAAAGCTACATATCCGAAGATTAAGGAATATGTGAAGAACAAGTATGGTGTGAATGTGCATACTTCTTACATTGCACAGGTTAAGCGGATGTGTGGACTGGATATGGTCGAGAACTATAATAAGTCCAAGAAAGAGAATCCAGAAGTGAAGCAATGTCCGCAGGAAAAGGTGGAGTATATTAAGGATGCGTTGAGATACTTTAATGAGATATAAATGGCAATAAGATAAGAGGTAATAATGGAAATATCAGTATATTTGAAAGATTATGTGGAAAAATTAAAAAAAGATAAAATGAAACCATTTTATAATAAGAAAAATAATAATTTTGAAATAGATAATATTTATGATTATCTCAAAATCATAGATATCTTGCAAAATGAAAAAGAAAAAGACAGGAATGCAGTGTTTAAAGAATTTTATTATAGAGGCGTTTCAAATAGTGAATGGGAATTATTGCCTAGTTTAGCTGTTAATGACTTAGAGTTTTATGAGCCTGTTATGATTGAAGAATTTAAAAAAGCATATCCCTCGGAATTTGATGTAAAAGATGATTTTGAAATAATTGCCAAAATGCAACATTATGGTTTACCTACAAGATTGTTAGATTTTACGTCAAATCCCCTAGTGTCGCTATATTTTTCGTGTAGTGATATTCAGCAAAAGGAAAAAGATGGAAAAGTGATAGTTGCTTTGCCAAGAAAAAATCTATATGATGGGTTGGATGAATATAGAGATTTGATATATAAAGCCCATGACCAAAGTTTTTTATTGAGTTGGTTGGAAGAGAACCCAGGTAATTTGTATACATATTTAGGAATGGTATATGTACCAAATTCTTTGTTTTTCAAAACCCCAAGTTATATTACAGAAAGAGAAAAAAGACAAAGTTCTGTTTTTATGCTTTTTGCGAATAGCATAGTTGATGTAGAAAAGGATACTTGTATATCAGATGAAGAAGCTGCATATATAATTTTAGAGGGAGAAGAGTATTATAAGAAGCACTACGGAAGTGAAAAATCTATCTTTAAATTACATCCAACATTGAAACGTTTATCGAAACAACAATATCAAATGAATTTTACAGAAGTTATCATTCCTAAAAAAGTAAAGAAAGATATTTTAAGACAATTGTCTAATATAGGGATAAGCAAAAGTTATTTGTTTCCAGAAATGGAATATACTGCGGAGTATATAAAAAATAAATACATTTTTGGAACACAAAGATTGATAAATGGAAATTTTGATGCTGATTATGAATTATAAGTATATTAAATTAGTAGACATTGAGGGTGATTTATTTATTAAAAAAACTGACTTAAAGCTATGTTAATTTTATATTTAAATGTTATTAGAAGGGAAGGTTGAAATACACCTTCTTTTTTTATACCCATTTTTAAGGAGGTGGTGCCAAAAAGTATACAAAAATACTGGAACGTTTCGTAAAGAGATGTCCATACATTTCGGGACTGTTTAGCAGTCCTTTTTTTGTAGTTTCAAAAAGTACACATTTCAGGACTAAGGAAGGAGCAAATAATCATGAAGAGATATGGTTATCACAGAACAAGTACAAGAGAACAGCATTTAGACAGAGGTATCAAGGAGATTACAGCCTATTGTGAGCATAACAATCTGGAACTGGAAAAGATATTTACTGATCAGCAGACAGGAAAGAATTTTAATCGTCCAAGATATCAGGTATTAAAAGAGGATGTATTAAGAACTGGTGACGAGTTGATTATTACTGAGGTAGACAGGCTTGGCAGAAATAAGCAGGAGACATTAAAGAAATTGCAGTATTACGCAGAGAGCAGGAACGATGAGTATAAATATGCAGAACTTGCAACGCAGGAGGATTTCGACAAGTTTTAATGGTAATAATTATTAATAATATGTTATACTCAAATCAGTAAGGCGGTGATTATATGGTTAATAGCCATTTTATTCCTCAACTCATTTTGAGACATTTTTGTGAAGACGAAAAAATCCAGTATTATGATTTGAGTTCAGGAAATATAGAGTCCAGGAGTACCAAATCAGTATTTTCCGAAAAAGGGTATTATCCTGAGAATATTGAGAAAGACTTATGTCACAAGATAGAGGTTCAGTTTGCTAATATATTGAACAACAAAATTCTTAAAGAAAACTACAATATTGCTTTAACATCAGAGGACTTATTAACAATAAAGAAGTACTTAATTATTACGACTTTAAGAGTTAAGGATGAAAATATGGAGCATAATCTCTGGTATAAGACCTTAAAAAGAGATGGATTTATTTTTGAGAATGACCCGTTTAAGAATATAATCAGTGGTGATTTCTACGAAAACATGAATAAGATTTTAGAATGTCAAAATAAGGAAGAGTTAGTTAGGATAGCAAATAAGGGCGAGAACATTAATCTTTTTAATTATGTGAGAGATGTTGTTTTTTCGTATAATGTATTTGTAAGAACAAACAATAGTAAAGAGGATTTAATTATTACTGATAGAGGGTGGGCTGCATATATGGGGCCTATTGGTGTAAGAAAGATGAACGCACTAATGCAAAGTGGTCGGTTTGAAGATGCTATGTTGCTTCAAATGGTATCACCGCAAGATTATGGGATATTTCCTTTATCAAGAAATATGGCAATAATTACAATGAGTCCTGCATATAAACAGCACTTAAAGGGTTCAGGTACAAGGATAATATATCCGCCACATGCCTCAACTTTATCTGCGTGTTTGGGATTTGGGAGTGAAGATACGATAGAACCACCTACAAATAAATTTTTAAAATCTGGTGTGATGGTGTATCAGTATAAAATTAAACAGTTAGTAAAAAGAGATGTCATCTTTTTGAATTCATTGTTACTAGATTATGCGAATCAGTTTTTTGGCTATGCAAATGCGGATAAAGTAAGATTAAGTTTGAAGGAAAAGAATATTGATATTTAGTTGAGAGCATCAATCCTTAAGTGGGTTGGTGCTTTTTCTTGCTCGGAGAAATCCGAGCATTTTTTATGTCAAAATTTAGGAGGAGGTGAGCGGTGTGGCAAGCAGAATACAGGGAATTACAGTAGAAATTGGTGGGGATACCACCAAGCTTCAGAATGCTCTTAAAGGTGTGAACGGACAGATAAGGTCTACCCAGTCACAGCTTAGTGATGTCAAGATTGTCTGCGGCAGCACTTATTCCAGAGTTAAGTACACCACGAGAGCTGGTACGGCAATAACTAAATGGCGCTGCGGTTCATGCAATAAAACAAATGGACACAAGATTTGCAGCAACAGGTATGTTACGGATGAGACTTTCAAGAAGCTATTTGTTATGAGCTGGAATGAGATAGTGGAGAAGCAGACTAATTACCAGGAAAGTTGGCAAGACAGTATTAAAGGTGATGATGTTCTTTTAAGATATAAGACTAGGTTGGTAATGCAGCACGCGGCAGCAGGGACAATAAATGAGTTCAATCTAGAGCTTATGCTGGCGGTAATGGACCACATAACAGTGTTTGAAGATGGCAGGCTTCAGATAAAGTTTTATGATGGAACAGAGTTTGAAGTAGAAACGGAATAAGGGAGTAGAGTTAAATGGCCGATAGGTGAACCGAGAGTGGTTTGCTTACCGGCTTTTTTGTTTTACAAAATAAAAAAAGTTTCTTTTTGACAAAATATTTGTCAATGTATAATATATAAACATAAGGAGGTGCCAATATGAATGAAATAGAAAGATTACAGGATAATTTATTATTGATAAGACGCGCCGCTGGGTGGACTGCTGAGGAGTTTGGCGAAAAGATCGGTGTTACAAGACAGACAATTAATAATCTTGAGGCAAAAAGAAATAAGCTAAATAAAACTCAGTATATTGCTATGAGAGCAGTAATCGAAGCAGAGATGGCAAAGGCACCAGAAGAAACAGAAATGCTGGGGTGCATATTAGAAGTGTTTGTAGACAACCCTGAGAATTATAATGAGAAGGATAAAGAGGAATTGTTGGCAAAGGCGAATATGCTTACACCATCAATTCTTGCAGGAACAACTTCTAGAAAAGCGGTATCTAAAGAGCTGATGGGAGCTGCAGGCGCAATGGGATTAGCGGTCGCAATGGTAAATCCAGTCGTTGCAGTTGGCGCTGCAGTTGCAGGAGGCTGGCTGGCAAAAATCTTAAAAGAAAAGGAGTAGCTATATGGGAGAATATATTAAAAAGAAAAAAGACATGAACTTTCAATCAGTTGATTCGTTACAATCAGTTGTTAATGTTGTAAACGAAGCTGCGGCTGCTTTAAATGATAAGAAGAGAACAATAAAGGAGAGTGCTATCCCGGAGGTTCTTTCAGGTGCATTGGGTGCAGGTATCGGTGGAATAGGTTCTTTTGCTGCGTTATATGGACTTGGTACAGTCGGACTTTCAGCAGCAGGAATAACATCTGGATTAGCCGCAGCAGGTAGTATTGTCGGTGGAGGAATGGTTGCAGGAGTTTTTGTTTTGGCAGCTCCAGCAGTTGTACTAGCAGCCGGCGGAGTAGGTGTTGCTTCACACTTGAAAAATAAACAGTTGAAGCAGGAAAAGGAAAGATTATATCAGGAAGCATTGAGGCAGCATGAGGCTATTATTAAAGCATTAAAGGAAGAAGTTAATGCTGATAAGGAGAGACTGGATTACTTGAAAAGTCTTAATATTTTATTGCAGAGGGCAGTTGAAGACTTACAGCATGATTTAGGTGTAGCATAGGAGGTGTTTTATGTCAGATTACGAAATAAGTAATGTTGATCCTAATCAAGAATTAGCAGGACAAGGCTCTGATAATTTTTGGTTGATAGCTGCAATTGGCCTTGGACTTACAACTATTGGGATTGGCATAAAAGATTTCTTTACCAGTAGAAAACTTAAACAAGAAAGAGAGAAGAATAAACTATATCAGGAGGCTTTAAAAAAGCATCAAGCTCAAATAAATGAACTGAAAAATGAAAAGGAGCGTCGTGAGTATAGGGACAGGCTCTGGGCAGAAATTCAAGCTGAAATGGAGGAATAGTTATGGGAAAATATAAGTATTCTGAAGAAGAACAAAAGATGAATAATGTTCTGAAATATCAAGATGATCAACTTAAGGAACTATTGGCGGAGAGTCGAAGTACTCGTAATGAAACAGATGCAGAAATAGAGGCAATGGAGACTTTTTTGAGGAAAAGAGGTCTGGATCCTAGTAAAGCAGCTAAGCAAAGTACTGTTGTAGAGGCACCTAAAAAAGTAATGGTTTTACCTTCCTGGGAGAATCTTTGTGCAGAAGCAGAGTCTGTTGTCGGTGGCTCATGTGAGCTTGAATCAATATTTACTGAGGCTGAATTAAAAAGCAATGAGCTTGCAATTCAACAGTTAAATAAAGAATATAATCAGATACATAAACTTGATAAGACAGATATTGCTATAAGCGCAATTGCAGGTATTGTTGGCGCAGCAGTTGATATTCTTATGGTTGGAATTCCACAAAAAGGTCCAGAAGGCTTAGAAGCCGGTACCCTTTCAAACTTTATTAGAAAGAAATTTGATGAGGCTTTTCCAGCAGACGAAATGGAAAAATTGGCTAATTCTAAAGAGAGTAAGGTTCCCTTTGACGCGCAAGATAATAGAAATACAACAATTCGTGTTGAAGGTTTATCAGCTTATTATCATAGACTACTTTCTCTTGGCCATGATCCGTTATTGGGTTTTGTAGTTGGAGTGTTTGATATACTAACGGGAAGAATGACAACTATTGATAAGACTGGAAAATTCGTATCGCAGGTTATGGAAAACTATGCTGATAGAAAAGAAAGCAATATCTTTGCAGCATTGGCAAAACAGCTAGTTCATTTTAAATCAGATATTACTACTTCAATGGGATTGCCAGCCCCTTTAATGGGAGTGTTTAATCTATTTCAGTTTGGTAGTATTGGAGAGTATGAGCAGACTGTTGCTGAAATTGTACAGGGTATGTACTATGAAGGATATGACTTTATTCATTTCTGTTCAATGTCAATTCCTGTAATGATAACAGAAGTGATTGTCAGAATATCTTATGCGATTAAGAGAATAAACGAGGGGAAGAGTATACGTGACTCCATTCCATTTTCTTTGAATAGGGAAAAACATCCGAAATTGGCAACAATGCTTTTTATAGCACATTCCGGTGCAACAGCAATAAACGCTGGAAAAGTATATTTTACTAAGGATCCATTGGCAATAAATTATACTCAATGGATTGCTTTTGCAAAATATTCATATAAGCAGCTTAAGTGGGCCATTGTTGAAAAGCCTTTTGCAAGAGAGGCATATGTTAGCGGCAAGCTAGAGGATAGCTGGAAGGAACTTGAATCAGAAATTAGTGAGTCTTTTAATGATTTTTTAAAAGATTATTACGTGGTATTTGAATAAAAAATAGAATTGCTTTAGCAAGGTGAAGGGGGCTATAATTTGACAAGAGGAGAATTACGAAGACGCGAACAGGCAGTTGTTGCAGGATTTGTAGAAAGAGATGGAGATAAGGCTTTTAGATATGTTACGGAAATAATAGATATCCATGCGAATGATGGTGTGTTGTTTAGATTTAGACCACCCAAGACATATGAAATTGATACATTAGAATCAAAAAGAATATTCTTATGTAGACCATCAATTTATGAAGATAATGGCGATTGTGAGATACTTTTTGACATAGAAGACTTATGTAGATATTTTATGGTTGAAATGAAGCCTGATAAATATAAAAAGCTTGCAAGTTTAGTAAATAAAGATTTTTATAACTCTGTTATGGAGGCCATAGAGATTAGACCGGAATTTATAGAATTAAAAAAGAAAATACAAGATCAAGCCTTAGTTTCATGTTTTAGTGAACAATACAGTGAAAAAATGTGGGATGAGTATGCTAAGAATTCAGAAGGTATATGTTTAGTGTATAATTTAAGAGAGATTTTTATAAATTTACCTAAGAATTTGAAATTTTATCCGGTAAGGTATGTTGATGATAGAAAGAATCAATACGATATTAAGTTTACATCCCATGAATATAATAATGGTGACGATCCAGAACCTGAGCATCTGAAATTTCTTTTATCATGTTTAACAAAGGATAAAGTGCCTTATAGTAGTGAAGCTGAGTGGCGACTATTTTACGACAATGCTTCATTAAAAGATAATGAAAAAGGACAATGCTTTGATTTTGCTATAAAGCCTAAAGCGGTAATTATGGGAAGAAATATAGATAGAAATAAAGATTTTAGAAAAAGAGTTGAGGAATATGCATCTAATAATTGTATTAAGACTTTACGTGCTCAAGATATAATAATATAATTATTTTGTCCGCCGGAATGGTGCAACTTTTTGTGATTTACATATAGGGGTGCAAAAAACTATAGAAACACCAAATTGTGCGCGAATGTTAATGCGAACTAAAGTTTCAATGCATGTGTAGACTGGTGTTCTTTTGTCCAAACTGAAACAAAAGCCGGATGATTACATTAATGTCACGATTGAACTTGATGATGTGTATATAACATCTGCAGAGACTAAGGCAACATATGATGAGATAAAGAAGTATGTGGCTGAACGTAATGCCGGAATTGAAGCATTTTAAGATGAATAGTTAATAAAGAGAGGTGCATATGCTATGCCAGGTATACTCGTGGTTGAAGATGATGAAAATTTAAATCGTGGAATTACATTCTCACTGAAAAAATCCGGATATGAGGTTTTTTCAGCAGAATCAGTGAAAAAAGCGAAAAGAATTGCAAGTGATAATAATGTGGATGTTACCATTTGTGATGTGAATCTTCCGGATGGAAATGGACTGGAATTTGTAAGGTGGATGAGATGCAATTATAATACATACATTATTTGTCTTACAGCACTAGATCAGGAGATGGATCAGGTCATGGGATATGAAGCAGGGGCAGATGATTATATTACAAAGCCGTTTAGTCTTTCGGTACTTCTTTTGAAAATAGAAGCACATTTCCGCCGCAGACAGGAGAAAACGGAAGCCGGAAAGATGATTTCGGGAGATATCGTATTTATCGCAGGAGAAATGAAAGTCCTGATAAAGAGTCGTGAAATTAGTCTGACAAAAACGGAGTTGAAAATGCTGACTTTTTTTCTTCAGAATCCGAAACAGATTCTTTCAAAAACACAAATATTGGAAAATGTGTTTGAGCTGGAAGGGGATTTTGTGGATGAAAATACAATCGCTGTCAATATCAGAAGACTCCGTGAGAAAATCGAAGACAATCCGGCTGCACCGGTCTATATAAAGAATATCAGAGGTCTTGGGTATATATGGAATCAGGAGGTAAGGCAGTGACAAAGAGATATCGCAAGAAGATTACAGTAGTGCTCTCCTTGGTATTACCTGTCATATTATTGTTTGCAATATTAAATTGCTTTACCACGTATGTGTTTTATGAAGATTATAAATATAAAATGAATCTTATGACAGAAATTGCAGCAAAGGAAAAATTTTCCGGGCTGGATGCTGTTTCGGAATTGCTTAAGGATAAGGATATTGAAACCAACGAACAGGGAAGGCGATTATTGGAGCAATATGGATACTGGGGAAATAAAGGGAATGTGTTTTATTTGCAATTCCGGCATCAGGTTATGGTGACCGGTGCTGTAAGCACTGTGATATGCGTGCTTCTTTTGATTATTTTATTTTATTGGAAGAAGACAGAAGATGCGTGTCATCAGAAAATTTTAGACCAGTTAGAAGAAATTCTGATCAGATTCCGTGAAAATAAATTTGATGATTTACTTAAAACGGAAAATCACGCTGAACTGGAAAAATTGAATGACCAGCTTGAAGCAATCGGACATCATATTCAGTTGCTAAAGGAAGAAGCACGGGAAGAAAAAGAGAGCACGAAAGAAATGGTTTCTGATATCTCTCACCAGTTAAAGACACCAGTTGCAGCTTTGGATACATGTTTTAGTGTGCTGATGCAGAATGACTTAAGTGCCACAGAACAGGAGGAGTTTCGTATTCGTTGTCGGAGTGCTCTGGATGGACTGGAGACATTATTGCAGTCGCTTCTTGAAATATCCAAGATGGAAACCGGACTGATTCAGATTAATAAGAAAAAACTTCGCTTATGGATACTGTCATATCTGCTGTGAACCGTACTTATCCAAAAGCGGATGAGAAAGAAATTGAATTCGTTTTTGACTATGCAAAAGAGCTGGAAACATGCATGGTTGTGCAGGATAAAAGGTGGCTTGGTGAAGCTGTGATCAACGTTTTGGATAATGCAATCAAGTACAGTCCGGGTGGTTCAAAAATATTTATCCGGTTACAAAAAAGAAACGATCTTGTAAGAATGGAAATTGAGGATCAGGGAATCGGTATTCCGCAGAATGAGTATCACAAAATTTTTCAACGATTTTACAGAGGAGGTTCCAGGGAGGTCAGGGAAGAGAGTGGCACGGGAATCGGACTTTTTCTATCGAGAGAAATTATCGAAAAACACGGAGGTATGATCACGGTAATCTCCGGCAAAAAGAAAAAAGGAAGCACGTTTGTGATTCAATTACCATATGTTGGTTAAATTTTAATTGGGCAGAAATCTTACAATTCTGTAAGATTTCTGCCCAATTTTTGAAAGTGAAATGAAAGATTATATTGCTACAATCAGCATGTAGGTTGAAAAATGATATATAAACAGGCAAAGAAAGTGTGCTGAAAAGGTACGCTTTACAGAATTGAAAAGGAGGCAACACATGAGTGTGATATTAGAAACCAAGCAGCTTTGTAAGTTTTATGGCGCAGGTGAGAATCAGGTCAAAGCGGTCAATCAGGTGGACATTCAGATTGAGCAGGGAGAATTTGTCGCAATTGTTGGAAAGTCAGGTTCCGGTAAAAGTACATTACTTCATATGCTTGGAGGGCTAGACACCCCGACAAAAGGCAGTGTTACTTTAGCAGGGAAAGATTTATACAGGATGAAGGAAGATGCCCTTGCTGTTTTCCGCAGAAGAAAAATCGGATTTGTTTTTCAGGCATTTAATCTGGTTTCATCTGTTAATGTCTGGGAAAATATTGTACTGCCACTTGGGCTGGATGGAAGAAAAGTGGATGAAGCGTATGTAAATGATATTATTGCAACTCTGGGGATTGAAAACCGGATTTATAATCTGCCAAATCAGTTATCCGGAGGACAGCAGCAGAGAGTAGCAATTGCAAGAGCACTGGTGAATCGTCCGGAAATTATATTTGCGGATGAGCCGACAGGCAATCTTGATTCTAAGACTAGTGATGAGGTAATCGCTCTGCTTAAGATGACAGCAAAAAAATATGGACAGACAATTGTAATGATTACCCATGATGACGAAATTGCACAGGTCGCTGACCGTATTCTAGTGATTGAGGACGGACAGGTGGTGGATTTCAGATGAAGACAATAAGCAGGATTGCATATAGCAATGACAAAAGGAACAGGACAAGAAGTATACTGATCATGATGGCAATCTGTCTGGCTACGATGCTGCTTGTTATCATCAGTACTGTGGGAAATGGAGTAATTCATTTACAGAAAAGTCAGGCGGCAGGATCATATGGAAGCAATTATGGTCTGTTTGTTTCCGCAGACGGATCGCAGTTAAAAGAAGTAAACCGCCGTGCGGAAATAGATGCTACAGGCACTATGTGCACCGAAGGTATCATAAAAGGCAATGAAAAAGGCGGGTTTGTCTGCATGGATGAGACTGCAAGAAAAATGCTTCCTTATAATAAAGAATATGAGTTGAAGGAAGGAAAGTATCCGGAAAAAATGCAGGAAATTGCCGCAGGAAGAGCATTTTTTCGTGCAATGGGGTATGGTGATGTAAAGATCGGAGATACGGTTACACTGGATTACCGCGCAGGGATGCAGTCAGAATATAAGCCGGAGGAATTTGTTGTCAGCGGAATCCTATATGATCGGGATGAGTATACCATCGAGGCATCTTATGTTGCTTTCGGGTCACAGGAGTTTTATGATGAGCACGTCGCAGAGAATGACAGACAGTATAATATTTATTTTACTTTAAATGATTCTGCAAATGTATCTATGAATAATATTGATTCGGTTATAAAGCAGATTGCAGCAGCTTGTGGGATCGAAGAAAAAAACGTTATAGTCAATGATCTCTATTTGCAATGGGTCTTGCAGCCGAGTTATGAAACGATTGCGGTATGCGGGGGTTTGATTCTTGCAATTGTACTTTTCTCTGTTGTGGTCATTTATAATATTTTTCAGGTCGGTATTGCCAACAAGATACAGGAGTATGGAAAAATCAAGGCTCTGGGAGCAACAAAAAAGCAGATGAAACAACTGATCTTCAGAGAGGGCGTTTTTTTGACAATTTTTTCAATACCGGTTGGATTGCTTCTGGGCTTTCTGATTGCAAAATGCGGTTTTAACTGGCTGGTAGAACAGGGGAATCTTGTATCAACCGGAACTGACTCTATGGGAGTCCAAAATCAGCAGGTGTCACTGTTTTCCCTTCCTGTTATGCTTCTATGTATTTTCGTATCATTTCTTACCGTTGCTTTGGCACTGCGTAAACCAATGAAAATTGTTTCACGGATTTCACCTATCGAAGCAACACGGTATTTAGAAAATGCAGAAACACACAAAAAAGGAAAACGAAATGGCAGAAAAAATGTCACCGTGTTTTCTATGGCAATGGCAAATGTAATGGGTAACCAAAAAAGAACCATTGGTACCATCCTCACACTGGGGCTTTCCTGCGCATTGTTTGTGATTATTTCTAATTATGTGGGAAATATTGACACGGAGCATGAAGCACGTCTTTCCGTTAATCATGGACAATTTGAACTGCAGCTTGACTATGCTGCTGAGTATGATGAAAGATATCCGGAGAATAATCTGGATACGATTCTGACGGATGATCCATTGAATGATTCGCTGATTGAAGAAATCAAAAGCATTCCGGGAGTGACAGATGTCATGACGAGAGAGATTGTCTCTGTAAATCTGAACGGAACAAGATTTCTGGCTGCTGTTGTGAGTAAAAAGGATTTTGATTTTATGCGCCAGGACGGGGATATTGGCTCTATGGACTATGATCAGGCGGTAAAGAATGGTGAAATTTTCTTTGGTTGGTCGATGTGGATGGAACAAGATGGATATGCTCCGGGTGAATCCATTGCATTTGACTTTGAGAATGGAAGTGGAACCTATACCTATCAGGGAAAGATTGCAGGATCCTTTGTAAGTGCGGACACTTACCTTGTCATTCCGGAAGGCGTATACCGTTCCATGAATCCGAGAGGAACAGCCTATGGCTATCTGTGGGTGGACTGTGACAAAAAAGATGTGGCATCTGTGGAGCAAAATCTGAATACATTGATTTCTAATACTTCGCATATAAAAATGGATACTTATCATGCGCAGTTACAATCTGCAGAATTCTCAGCTCGCACGATGAAGCTTGGCTGTTATCTGTTTATGGCGGTTGTAGGATTCATCGGTTTTATGAATATGGCAAACACCATGATCATGAATATTACGACAAAAAAGCAGGAATATGGTGTATTACAGGCTGTGGGTATGACAAATAAACAATTAAATTTATGTCTGCAGTTACAGGGACTGATTTTTACGGTTGGCACCATATGTGTAGCACTTGTCGTTGGTCTGCCACTTGGCTACGTGCTCTTTACCTATGCAAAGCATAATGGGATATTTGGAATGAATGTCTATCATGTTCCAATTACACCAATTCTTGCTATGATTTTGCTGGTCGGTCTTTTGCAGATTGTGCTTTCCCTCGTTTTAAGCAGTAATCTGAAAAAGGAAACGCTGGTTGAAAGAATAAGGTATCAGGGATAGCAAGTAATATGTAATGAACTAGGTCTTAACGAAGAGGAGAAATAGATAATTTCCAATTGTGCAAGCACATAATTTAAGGGTTCTGTTACCTGTTATAATTTATTATTAAACTCTCGGCAAACCCTTATAAATACTAACTTTTCTGTAGGTGAGCTTTCCGTTAGGTATTCCCTTGTGTTATATCGTTTCACAAGGCATTATGAACCCTCGCAAGGGCAAAAATAAGGGAAGCAAAATCACATAACACATTATAACATAATATAAATGGACTGTGTGAACTGATTGAAATGCTTTTTTGATTTTACAGAAAAGAGGATTGATTGAATGAATATAATATATGCAGATTACAACATTTACCATAACAGCATTGATATATGCACTTATGCCGGATATATTCTTCGGATTGATTGTGCAAAGGCAGAGGAAGGATTAGAAACTACTCCTAATTCAGAGTGTGCTTTGAATGCCCTTGCAATAGATAATCCACTTGAATATGCAAGACTTTATCTTGACGGAACTATGCAGATGTGGATTGATGCGGAGGATAGTCTGGAAGTGTGGTAATTTTATGGGCGGATTGCTATGAAATGGCAGTCCGCCTTTTATAAAAAACTTCAGAAAAATATAAGTGGAATACAAGGAGTGTGCGTGGTACAATAGAAAGTGAAAATTTGAAGTTTACGAAGAGGTGTTGAGATGGTGTTATTATACTTTTAAAATTTGGAAATTCTTAACTTTATATATTATTACGGAGGAAATAAAATGGAATTTTCAATTAAAGAATATAAAAACTATAATGAAGAAGAAATATTAAATCTCTATAAGAGTGTAGGATGGATTAATTACACCGATAATCCGAAGATGTTAGAAGATGCGTATGCAAATTCATTAAGAATACTTGGTGCATATGAAAACGAAAAACTCTTGGGTATTATTAGAGTTGTTGGTGATGGTCATTCCGTTGTATTTATACAAGATATATTAATATTTCCAGAGTATCAGAGACAAGGAATAGGTACTGCATTATTGAAGCAAATATTGCAAGAGTATAAACATGTTTATCAAAAGCATTTGCTAACAGAGAACACTGAAAAGACAATTCAGTTTTATAAGTCTCTTGGTTTTACAATGGATACCGATATGGAATGTAGAGCATTTTCAATATATTTTTAGCTAATGTATAATTTGAGAGTAGGAGACAAATTTCAGGTTTACGCATACTATGTATTTAAAATAGCCTTGTCCTATGTGTATGGATAAGGCTATTCATTTGGAAGGGGGCGATCATCTCGCCCCTTTATCTCTGCTTCGATAAGGTTGACTGGCATTCTGCTTATCAGCCTTTTCTTTATATCGTTGTATCTTTTCGTGCATGGTTTCTGTTTTTTGAGAGGCTTTCTCGCCGTAGGCTTCTTCCCATTTGTCGCATTCTTTCTGATATGCTTCTGTGGCATGCTGGGCGGTATAGAATGCTGTGTAGAAATCCTGCACCGTTGCAAATCCGTGTTGTCTGACGATACCGGATAATCCGGACAGGCTTGCTGACCAGATGGATCATCTATCCGTATCGGATAAGAATTATGACAAAAAATATAATGACATGCAGGAACGGCTAGATAAATTATATGATGAAATCACGGATATTGAGAATGTCATGGAAGAAGTCGAAAAAAGACTATATAATATCAGGCAGGACAAAATCTCAGAAGATAATGTTTACCAGTTCCTTTTATTCTTTGATAAGCTGTATGATAAATTTACGGATCTGGAAAAGAAGACATTTTTGAAGAACTTCCTGTCGGATGTGTTTATCTATGAGGAAGAGCAAAAGGATGGCAGAATATTAAAAGGTCTCCGGTTTAAATTTCCGATATATATGAATGGCAGAAATGTATTGGGTGTGGATTGGGACAACGAAAGTACCGTTAAGACGGTGGCACTATTAAGTCGATAAGTAAAGGGGTCCCGTCAGGTTACACGTGATACCAAGAATTATAATCTTCAAATGATTATTGCAGTTGGTTTTAAGGTAAATTCTGAGCGTGCAGTACAATTTCGTAAATGGGTAAATCAGATTGCAAAGGACTATACCATCAAAGCTTTCTACATCTTTTTTAAGAAGAACGTATAAGTTGGAGGCAGCGGTTCTACTGAACTGATAAAAAACGAAAAATACAAAATTGTTGGATTATGGAACTCCTTATGAAAGAGTTTTCTTATGTGGTGCTTCATCAAAGGATGTAGGGGCTAGAATAACCAGTATTGTTAAAGATTATGGAATATCTAAATATGCCCCGGTTATTGCCACAATGTTGAAAAATTCTACTTTGATTTTACCAAAATAGTAGGAGGAAACAAAATGAACGAAGTTCATTTTCTATAAATATTTCCGACGAATAGCCGACGACCGAATGGCGGGGGCATTACATATTATCCGGGAGTAAATGTCTTGAAAAAGAAAAGAAAATAAATATTTCAGAATGCAAACAATGACAAATGCAATTATAAATTGTTATGAAAAATTTTCTGCCCAAGTAATAGACATAATAAAAATAATAGAAGTTTATTACTTGACCAATAATAAGTGAGTATGTATAATAAAGAAAAAAATTTTAGGAGATTTTTGTTTGTTTAAGTTAATTGTAATCGAAAAAATTGCAAAATAAATATTGCAGGGAGATTTTTAGTTTGCACTAGAAGTCTGCCCATTTGTTGACATAGAGTTGTCAGCGTTTTCGCCTTACAATTGCTTAATATTGTGGTATATATTTGATTAAATGATATTAGCATGGCTGTACGGTCATGCTATTTTTATATCTAATGGAAATATATAGAATAATCATATAGAGATTCATAACCATAGTATCTTAATGCACTTAGGGTATCTATGTTTTTTTTGCGTTCAAGGCGAGCCAAAAGTTTGGAATGAGTCTGTTGAACCCAAAGTGACACCGTCGCCTAAAAAGAAAAACATTTTTATAAGTGGTCTAAAAATTGCCGAAAGATTCATTGTCGAACATCCAGTTGAGTCTATTGAAATAGCTAGTGTTGTAATTGAAGTAACAGTAAAGGCTATTTCATCAATAAGAGGTAAAGACGTTAGAAGTAGATCTACAAAGATATAAGAAGCGAAACTTTCAAATATAATTGAAAAGGTTACTGAAATCATAGGAAAAGCGAGCAGAAATTTGCCATGCGAAAATGATGTATCAAGACATAAACAGCGCTATCATACAAAAAACGGTGTGGTATGGAAAGATAAAGCACCATATCATAGAGGTGGAAATAAATAAGGATAAATTAGAAGAGCCTCCCATCATCATGGTCAGGAGAGTTTCATGCGCCTATAGACTTTTACATCAGCATCGATACTAACACCTAATTTCAGTTCGATGGTGATGTGGTCATCCCAGATGGTGATTTGTTTGATTCAGCGGCGTACTAGTGATTCATCAAATTCAGTGAGGGGCTAGTCTGCTGTGCGATATAATCCTGTAAGTCATTGATCTGTGAAGGACTATACCATCAAAGGCTGGGTCATAGATGATGAACGTTTAAAACGCGGAACATATCTGACCGAAAGGTATTGTGATGAGCAGTTAGAGTACATTCGTGAAATTCGTGCAAGCGAAAGAAAGTTTTATTAGAAGATAACAGATCTGTATGCTACAGCCGTTGATTACGATAAAAATTCTGCAATAATTAAGAGATTCTATGCAACTGTTCAAAATAAAATGCATTATGCAGTGCATGGACATATTGCATCAGAGCTGATTGTAGAAGAGCCAATCACACAAAAGAACATATGGGATTAACAACTTGGGCAGATATTCCAGAAGGAAAAGAATGTATTAGTGAATTTGACCGTGTATTACCTAATTATAAAGGAATATCAAGTATTAAGAAAATTGACAGTATTCTTTGGAACATAAGATAGATAGAGGTATGATTATGGATTTACAACAAGCAGAATCACATGCAATTGTAGAAACAGAGGATAAGAAATGGATAGATGTTTCGCCACATGATGGGCATGCAGAAATTCTATTTTTGTTATAGAAAATCCAATTGTACATTATTTATTGACATCATTTAAAATTTGTTATATATTATATAATCATCTTTAGAGAGGATTTAAAAACAATGAAACATTTATTAATTAACAGTTTAAGACGTAGACAGAGAAGACATAAGTTCTTGTAGTTATTGTAAATCGCATGACTGCAAGAACGTATGTCTTGTTGTCGTGCGGTGCTGTTAATTAGTATCATATGCAGAACCGTATTTGATTTATCAGGTGTGATAATCGGGTGCGGTTCTTTTTTTATCATTTTATAAAATAAGAAGGGAGAAAAGTTAAATGAAAGAGAAAATTAGTAAAGTTGTAGCAGAAGTAGTTAAAGTGCAGGATTGGAAAGCAATATTAGATTTGATAGAGACTCCACCTGATAACAAAATGGGAGATTATGCAATTCCGTGTTTTTCATTTGCTAAATTAATGCACAAGAATCCTTTAGTAATTGCTAATGAGGTGAAAGAGAATTTGGAAAAAGATAAAGAGGAGTTGGGATTATCTTCAATAGAGGCTGTTAATGGATATTGTAATTTATTTGTAAATCGTGAAAAGTATGTGGAAATGGTATTTAACACTCTGAAAAAAGATAATTTGGGTGTAGAAAAGATTGGCTTAGATAAGACAATATGTATTGATTACTCTTCACCAAATATAGCCAAGAATTTCCATGTAGGACATTTACGTACAACAGTTATAGGGAACTCTTTGTATAAAATTTATGATAAGCTAGGGTACAAAGTAATAAGGATTAATCATTTGGGAGATTGGGGAACGCAGTTTGGAAAGCTTATTGTAGCATATAAAAAATGGAGTAGTAAAGAAGCAGTTGAGAAAAAAGGAATTGATGAATTACTAGATATTTATGTTAAATTTAACAGTGAGGCAGAAAAAAATCCAAAACTAATGGATGAGGCACGTGAATGGTTTGTAAAGATGGAGCAAGGTAATCAGGAAGCTTTGTCAATATGGGAATGGTTCAAAGAAATCAGTATGGTAGAGTTTGAAAGAGTATACAATATGCTTGGTATTTCCTTTGATACTTATCTAGGTGAAAGCTATTATCGAAGTATGGTTCCTACATTAGTGAAGCAGCTGAAGGAGAAAAATTTGTTAATAGAAAGTCAGGGAGCTAATGTGATTGACTTATCAGAATATGATATGCCTCCTTGTATGATTACTAAAAAGGATGGCGGCTCAATTTATCATTCACGTGATATATGTGCAGTTTTATATCGTAAAGAAAAATACGATTTTGATAAATGTTTATATGTAACAGGACTTGAACAGAGTCTCCATTTCAAACAGGTATTTAAGGCAATTGAGTTGATGGGGTATAGGTGGTACACAAATCTAGTGCATGTGCCGTACGGTCTTGTAAGCTTGGAAGGAGCAAAGTTATCTACACGAAGTGGAAATATAATATATGCTGAAGATATATTAAAAGAGGCAGTTAAACGTGCTACGGAATCTATAGAAGAAAAGAATCCAAAGCTGAATAATAAAGAAATAATAGCCAAGATGATAGGAATTGGAGCTGTAATATTCCATGATTTGTTTAACCAACGCATTAAGAATGTAGAGTTTTCATGGGATGATGTGTTAAGTTTTGAGGGAAGTACAGGTCCCTATGTTCAATATACTTATGCTCGTGCTAAAAGCATATTACGAAAGAATAACGTAGAAATTGAAAATAGCAACATATGTTATGATGCACTTACTGATGATGTTACATTTGAACTGATTAAGGTTTTATCCGGATACGAGGAAGCAATTAAAAATGCAGCATATCGTTATGAGCCTTCAATAGTAGCGAGGTATATAATTTCAG
Organism: Eubacterium sp. LMAG:50; assembly: GCF_008680265.1. Classification (NCBI taxonomy): domain Bacteria; kingdom Bacillati; phylum Bacillota; class Clostridia; order Eubacteriales; family Eubacteriaceae; genus Eubacterium; species Eubacterium sp. LMAG:50. Next base: position 930,764 of record NZ_NALP01000007.1, read on the forward strand.
TTGCTTCGTCTTTTAATAGGTTTTACCACGAATGTACCATACTTCAAGAAGAAAATGAGATGATAAAATTTGCAAGATTGAATCTTGTTAATTTGGTTCAGAAAATTATTAACGAAGCGTGTAGTCTTCTTGGAATGGAATGTCCGGAAGAAATGTAGAAGATGTATATTGACATTTACATAGTTTAGACTAAGAACAATTTATTATAGCACAGAGATTTGCTCATTGCGATATGTTTTGTGTAATAGTGTCAAGGTGAGAATACTGTGATAAAATAACCAAAAGGATAAATGGATGTATCAAAATACATTGAAAGAAGAGGGGGTAAAGTATATATATGATTAGATGAATTAATAAAAATTTATACCAAACCTATTTTAACATTTAATACACTATATAGATGAAAACAAAAAGTGCACATTTGTTTATCACGGAGGTAGATAGTGAATAAGATAGATGCAGACAAATTAATAGTTGAATACCAGCAGAAGATATTTGGATTTGCGATGTCTAAAATGAGAAACATTGCGGATGCTGAAGAACTTGCTTCGAATATTATGCTTGAGATATATAAATCATTTCTTAAGACAGATAATATTGTAAATATAGAAGGATATGTATATAGAATAGCGAGCAATGTATATGCAAGATTTGTTGATAATGAAATTTCAAATAAACACATAGACATTCTAAAAATAGAATATCCGGTAACTGAGAGCGGCTTTGATAATATTGAAAATGGAGAAACATACAAAAAACTGAGAAAAGAAATTGGGATGTTATCCAACAGACAAAGAGTAATTACATATATGAAATACTATAAGGAAATGTCAGTAATGGATATTGCAAAGAAACTTAATATTTCTGTTGGAACCGTAAAATGGCATTTATCTGACATCAGAAGTGGATTAAAGGAGAAAATTGATATGGTTAAAAACAGTAATTTAAGTGTAAATCCTATATATTTTATTAATATGGGACATGGTGGAAGCCCGGGGAAAAACGGTGATACAAAGGATATGTTTGATTCAAGGCTTAAACAGAATATTGCATGGAGTTGTTATTATCAGGCAAAGACAATAACTGATATTTCAAAGGAGTTGGAAGTGCCTATTGCCTATATTGAAGGAGAATTACGAAAACTTGTGGAATGGGGATATATTGATCAGGTTGACAGCTCAAAAAATCCTAAATACCTGACAAATATGTACATAACAGATAGCAGAGAAGATTTTTCAGAAGAGGCAAATATTAAAAAAGAAGTTGCAAAATTTTTATGTGAAAAATTCTTCAAGGACCTATTTGAAAAATTTGATAAAGCAGAGGACAATTGGGGAATGATATGCCCTAATAATGACAAAAATTATCTGAAATACAATTTGGTAATGATGGCGCTAAGTTCTTTCGGAAACGATTGGGAAAATTGGGAAGAACTTGCAGTAAAAAGACCGGACGGAGGGAATTTTATTGCGTATGCAACTGTAACAGATGATTGTGTTAGGCAGAAGCCAGATGATAAATATGCAGGTTGTGGTTATATGTATGATCAGGTATGGAGAGATAATAAACAGGTGCTCCAAAGTAAGCAGTATAATTGTATATATAGCGATAGAAAAATAGACTGGAGAAGTAATACACAGGAAGATTGGGAAGACTTGTATTCATATTTATCAAATGGTTGTGATAAAGAAAAAATAAGTGTAAGTAGTTTTTCCAATCTATCAGCAAAGGGATATGTTGTTGATGGAGAAAATCAGGTTACAGTAATAAATGTAAAAGATGGAAATTTAGTAACTGTCATAAACAATTTTGTAGCAAATCATATACAGATTCCAAAATTTATATTTGAAGAAGGGAAAAAAGTGGATGAAAGACTTTATGAGGTAAATAAGTCAAAGTATCCGGAGCATTTGGAAAAATTAGTTAGATACAATAACAGTAACGCATTTACATGGGGAGAATTTATTCCTTATATAGTTGAAAGAATGCTTGAAGTGGGGATGTTGAAGCCATTGACACAAAAGCAGAAAAAAGCAGTATTTACTGTGGTAGCAATAGATTGCTGATAAATCGTCATTTTACAATATGTAAAATACTTTTGACATAGCAAAATTGTGGGATGTAAATGATTTTTTATAGAGAAAATATAACTTTTGGATTAGTATGAACATACAAGGGAGGTATAAGATGATTCAATATTGGGTCGGAATAAAGATGGATAAGAGAGTTATGCGTAGTAAATATATTTGATGATAATAGCAAAAAATCCTTTATGGATACAGTTTTTGTAAAACTTGTATTTCATAAAGGATTTTTTGTTAATCATTCTTTTAAAATTATATTTATTAAATATATAATTAGGGCGTTAAAGCACCAAAAGTTGACTAATTATTTGAGTGCCCTTTGTTGTATAGTCTTTATTTGACCGTTACTCTACAGATAACTTTCTTATTACCTGAAATTACTGTAATATTAGCTTTACCTTTTTTCAGAGCTTTGATTCTGCCATTTCTGTAGACTTTGACAACTTTTTTGTTTGAAGTTACGTAAGTAATATTGTCACGACTGTTTATCGGTGTTAAAGTAACCTTTAATTTAAAACTCTTGCCTCTTTTCAAAGTCAGTTTTCTGCGGTTTAGTTTAATCTTTTTAGTGGTATACTGATTTGTCTGTGTATTTTGTTCTGAATTTGTCGTATTTTTTATATTTGCATTAGAAGAATCGGTTTTTGCCAATGTCACAGAATATACTTTTCCACATACGCTACAGGTTTTAGATTTCAGTCCTTTTTCTGTGGATGTCGACTCTTTTACAACCACATATTCTCCATAACTATGTCCTGCTGCTTTTATGCTTCTTGTTTTTGTTTTGCCACATACACTACAGGTAAAAGTTGTTATGCCGTTTATTGTACAGGTAGGTTCGGTTGTAGTCTTTCCGTCATCCCAAGTATGGTTGCCGGTTTTTTTTATGGTTTGACCATATGCCAGTCTCTTTCCACAATCAGTACAATATGTATCTCCTGTATAACCATCTTCGCCGCAGGTTGCGTCTTTTTTATTGCGGATTTCAGTATGCTGATGTCCTGTTGCTGCAATGCTCGCAGTTTTGGTTTTGCCACATATACTACAAGTAAATGTTCGAACACCTTTCGCTGTACAGGTAGGTTCTGTTGTGACCTTTCCTTCATCCCAAGTATGAGTAGTTAATTTTGCAATGGTCTTACCGGATGAAATTTTTGTTCCGCAATCAGTACAATATGTATCTCCTGTATAACCGGTTTCACCACAGGTAGCAGCTTTTTTATTACGAATTTCAGTATGAAGATGTTCTGTTGTTTTTGCAATGTTTTCAGTTCTTGTTTTATTACAAATTCCACAAGTATAAGTTTTTACGCCTGTCTCTGCACATGTAGGTTCTTTAGTGATTACTCCGTTATTCCAACTATGATTTTCTGTTTTTGCAATAGTATTGCCTGATGAAAGTTTAGTTCCACAGTCAGGGCAATATTTATCACCGGAATATCCTTCCTCTTTGCAGGAAGCTTCCTTTTGATTTCAAATTTCAGAGTGGAGGTGATTTGTTGCATCTATGCCAATTTTTTCAATTTTTGTATTATTACAAATAGCGCAGGTATAAGTTTTTTCGCCTTCCACTATACAGGTTGGAACTTTTGTAATTACTCCCTGATTCCAATGATTATCACAGTCATGTACGATTATTGTTGCCGAAGTTGTTGATGGCAATCCGTACAGTGATGTGGTTAACGTGGTGGTACCTTCTTTAAGACCTGTAATCTTTCCATTACTATAGGTGGCAATAGAAGGGTCATTAATGGAAACGGTTGGAGTATCTAACACGGTTCCGATTGGTCCAAATTGATTTATAAGAGAAATTATAGGTGTAATATTTGGAGTTAATGTTTCTCCTAATCTAAGAACATATGAATCTTGGTCAAAAGATGTCTTATAATTTGTAATCCAACTTTTAGTTACTGAAACAGTAACAGTTTGTTCACTGTCATTTGCCGGTGTTTCTGTTGTATTAATGGAAGGTCTGGAGGCAAATTCTTCCACCCAGTAGTCATAGCCGTTGTAAGTAACATGACCAACTCCAACGCAGGTAAATTTATAATCTAACATATTTCTACGGTGCCCCTGACCGGCATAAGGTTCGTTATCTTCACGCCATCCGTTATTTACTGCTTCTGCCTTAGAATAAACATTAGGACTTGCTACTGCAATATTCTCACCTGTATCCCGTCTGGTTATATTTTCTTCAGTATAAATAGTAAAAGGACTTTGACCATTTGGGCGGGTGTGGTCGTAGGATAGTGCAATTTCTGCTGCACGTTTCATTGCAAGTCGCTCTAAATCATAGTCATAGACAAGTTCTTTTAAACCGGGATATGCAACTTGTTTGGTATCAGTCTTATCCCAAGCCCATGCGTCAGTAGGACTAGTTCTCAGTTCATTAATCATATCTAAGATTCTTCGGGCTTCTGTCTGGCCATACTTTACAGATATATTGACCGGAATGATTTCTTCTGCATTTACATTTGTAGGAATTATCATAATAAAACTCATACAAAAGCTAAATAGCAGTAATTTTAAAGATGTTTTTTTCATATATTCACCGTTCCTTTCCATAAATAAAATATTGTTGAAGAAAAAGACTTTCCTCTGTATAAAATTCATCGTTTCACGTTTGGGCTTATATAAATATATTTTATTACAAATTTGCCCGGCGGTATATGATATTTTGCACATTATATAAGCTTTGTAAAAACAATTTGTGCTATTTTCTGTGAAATTTCATATGTGCTCAGCAAAAATAATGTAATCATTGAAATTACATCTACTTTTTGATATGATTACTGTCAAAGTGAGGTGTTGATAATGCAGATTTCCAGCAGATTTACAATGGCAATCCATATGTTTGCCTGTATAGATACATTTTCAGACCAGAAGATGACAAGTGATTTTATGGCAACCAGTATTGGAACCAATCCGGTTATTGTCCGTAAAATATTGCAGCAGTTAAAGACTGCCGGTCTTATTGAAGTTGCAAGAGGGACTGGTGGAGTGACGATTACCAGACCGCTTGAACAGATTACATTTCTTGATGTGTATAAGGCTGTAGAATGTGCACCGGATGAACAATTGTTTCATTTTCATGAGAAACCAAATCAGAAATGTCCTGTAGGAAAAAATATTCATCATGTTCTTGATAAGAGACTGTTAGAGGTGCAAAGAACTATGGAAGAGAAACTTTCAGAAATGACACTTGCTGATGTGAAAAAAGATATTGCAGTATATACAGAAAAAGAATAGAAGATAAGGCTTCGGATGTGATTTCCGGAGCTTTTTTGCTTGAATATCTGTTGTAATGAGAAAAGTTAAAAAATGTTTGATGTAACTATTGACGTTACAACAAATAAATGCTATAGTACACTTGTAAGATGTAACAATAAATGTTACAACAACTTATATAATTTAAGGAGGTACTATAAAATGCAGAAAGTAGTAGAATTTTTACAGAAAAACCCGGTTCAGTATTTAGCAACAGTTGGAAGAGATGGAAAGGCAAAATGTCGTCCATTCATGTTTTGTTTCGAGCAGGATGGAAAGCTTTGGTTCTGTACCAATAACACAAAGGATGTTTACAAGGATATGCAGGAAAATCCTGAGATAGAAGTTTCTGTTTCTTCTCCTGAATATGCATGGATTCGTCTTCATGGCAAAGCAGTATTTGAGAATAACATGAGCGTAAAGGAAGGATGCATGAACAATCCTATCGTTAAGGGACAGTATCAGACAGCGGATAATCCAATTTTTGAGGTGTTCTATCTTGAAAATCCTCATGGTGTGATTGCTGATTTTTCAGGAAATACACCTTATGAATTCTAACAATAGACAATCAACAGGAAAATTGAAAGGAAAGACTTTGAAATGACAAAAATGGATTATCTCAAACTTCTGGTGGATGAAATCCACTCAACAACAGTAGCTACAATAAGTTTGGATGGACACCCTCAGACAAGAATCATAGATATGATGTACTATGATGAAGAAGGTGTATATTTCCTCACGGCAAAGGGAAAAGCATTTTATGACCAACTGATGGATCAGCAGTATGTGGCAATATCTGCAACAAAGGATAAAATAGCAGTATCCCTTCGTGGAAAAATAAAGAATATCGGGAAAAAGAATCTTGATATTATGTTTGAGAGAAATCCTTATATGAAGAAAATTTACCCCGGAGATACGAAAGAAGCAATCGAAGTATTTCAGTTGTATGAAGCACAGGGTGAATATTTTGATATCAGAAATCTATCTAATATTGTGAGGGATACTATAACAATCGGGAAAGTCGAAGCGTTTCAGACAGGTTATTTTGTTGGAAAAGACTGTATCGGATGTAAACTGTGTTATTCTGTATGCCCACAAAAGTGTATTGATATGTCATCTGTTCCGGTTGTAATCAACCAGAATCATTGTCTGCATTGCGGAAGATGTGCAGAAATATGTCCAAAGCAGTGCATTGAGAAAAGAGGTTAAGCTATGTTTTTTAAGAAAATCAGAAAAGGACATGTTGACTGGAGAAATTTTTTATGTAGTACTCCGGCAAGGGATTATGTATTTCAAAAGAATGCATATGAAGACCAGATTGGTATGGCGGCAAAATATATAAGAAATGCAGAGTGTGTTATAATCGGAGCAGGAGCCGGAGCATCTACAGCGGCAGGAATTCAGTATGGCGGTAAAAGGTTTACGGACAATTTTGCAGAATTTATAAAAAAATACGGTGGGCACTATATGACAGACATGTATGCAGCAGGATTTTATCCATATCCGTCTGAGGAGGCAAAGTGGGGATACTGGTCAAAACATGCATTGATGAACCGCTTTGCTCCTCCGGCATTACCACTTTATAAAGAACTCTATGATATTGTAAAGAATAAAGAATATTTTGTACTAACAACTAATGTAGATTACCAGTTTTATAAAGCGGGGTTTGATGAAAACAGAATATTTGCAACACAGGGAGATTATGGTAAAATACAATGCCAGAGAGAGTGTCATTCAAAGACATATGATGCGGAAGAACTGTTTAGAAAGATGGATGAAGCAAGAAAAGACTGTCTAATTCCATCAGAACTTGTACCAAAATGCCCGGTGTGTGGTGGAAATATGGCTATGAACCTCCGTTGCGATAACTATTTTGTCGAAGATGAAGCGTGGCATGAGGCAGCTGACAGATATGCTGATTTTCTGGAGCAGAATAAAGACAAAAAAGTCGTGCTCCTGGAACTTGGAGTTGGATTTAATACACCAATCATCATACGCTTTCCTTTTGAAAAGATGGTGCGGGAGAACCCATTTTATAGCCTGATTCGTCTGAATATGGATGAAGCAGTCGTACCGGAAAGTTTCGGAAAGCGCGCAATCGGTATCGGCGGTGATATGGCAAAGGCAATTACAGATATAAGGGGACAGGTATTATGAACCAGAATGAGCGAAGAGAATATTTGATTAAGTATCTTTTAAAAGAAGAAATAAGGTTTGGTAGACAGAGTATTCCCGCGGATAAGCAGGGACAGGAGAATCTGTTGCGCTCACTTATGAATGTTAGACCACCAAGACCAATAAGTCATGAATTTTTGGAAATACAGGATGAGTATCTTACTGAAAGAAATATAGAGCGTGGTATCACAGATGTTGCAACTCTTACACCTGTGAAATCCGATTCAAGATTATATATCTGGCAGGGAGATATTACTACTTTGAAATGTGACGCAATCGTAAATGCTTGCAACTCACAGATGCTTGGATGCTTTTCACCTATGCATGCCTGTATTGATAATTTTATTCATACTTATGCAGGAGTAGAACTTCGTTTGAAAATGCATGAGATTATGACAAAGCAGGGGCATGAAGAGGAAACTGGAAAAGCAAAGATTACATCAGGATACAACCTTCCGGCAAAATATGTTCTTCACACAGTGGGACCTATTATACAATGGAAAGTTACCCAAGAAGATGAAAATTTGCTTGCAAGTTGTTATAAAGAATGTTTAAAACTTGCTGCTGATACAGGTGTGGAATCAATAGCATTTTGTTGTTTGTCCACAGGAGTCTTTAGATTCCCACAGCAGAGGGCTGCTGAAATTGCTACGGAAACAGTAATGCAATTTTTGAAAAAAGATGACAGAATCAAAAAGGTAATATTTAATGTATTTAAGAACGAAGATTTAGAAATATACAGTCACTTGTTATAGGTATCTGTTGGAATGCCGGTTTATATAGTGCCATTTTTATAAATTATGCAGACATTCATAATAAAATCGGCAAAATAAGCTAGATTACATTGGCAATGAAGGATAGAAAAATATTGAATTTTGCAGTTAAGAAATTTATAGAATATTTAAAAGAAATTAATAAAGGATGGTGAAAAAATGTTATTTATATGTTATCCAAAATGTTCAACTTGCAAAAAGGCTAAAAAGTGGTTGGACGAACATAATGTGGAATACACAGAGCGTCATATAGTGGAAAACAATCCAACATATGATGAATTAAAAGAATGGTTTAATAAAAGTGGTTTGCCAATTAAAAGATTTTTTAATACCAGCGGATTATTATATAAAGAGATGAAACTTAAAGATAAGTTGCCTACAATGAGTGAAGATGAGCAGTTACAATTATTGGCAACTAATGGCATGCTTATGAAGCGTCCGCTTATAGTTGGAGAAAATATAGTGTTAACAGGTTTCAAGGAAAATGAATGGAGCGAGGCAATTAAATAGGAATATGTGATTATGTATTATTCTAAAAATAGAATATACTTTCTAAAAAAAGGAATGCTATATATAAGGATTTTATGTCCTAATAATTGAATTATCTCCTAAAATGCAATATAATTTAGGAGATAAATAACAAATTAGGAGATGGATTATGAGAAAATTTGATTATTCATCGTTGAAAGAAAAAAAATGGGATAGTGAAATAATTTCACTTGTTGCACAGATTCATGAATATAAGGGAAGACAGGAAATATATCTTAAGCAGAAACCGGAAGAGTTAGATAAACTTATTGAAATAGCAAAGCGACAGAGTACAGAGGCATCGAATGCAATTGAAGGAATACGAACTACAAGTACAAGATTAAGGCAGTTATGTGAGGAAAAGACAACTCCGAAAAATCGTGATGAGGAAGAAATTCTTGGATATAGAGATGTCCTGAACACGATTCATGAGAATTATGAGTACATTCCAATAAGAGCAAATTATATTTTGCAGTTACATCGTGATTTATATAAATATACGGAAAAAAATATTGGTGGTCATTTTAAGGTATCACAAAATGTTATTGCTGCTACTGATGAAAAAGGAAAAGAGTACGTGCTTTTCACACCGCTTGCACCATATGAAACGCCGTCTGCAATAGACGATATTTGTGAGAATTACAACAAAATGATTGATAGCGAAGAGTTGGATTCAATCTTGCTTATTCCTATTTTTATACATGATTTTCTTTGTATACATCCATTTAGTGATGGAAATGGAAGAATGAGCCGTTTGCTTACAGCGCTTCTTTTATATAGAAGTGGATATGTTGTAGGTAAATATATTTCTATTGAAAATAAGATTGCAAAGAATAAAGATTTATATTATAAAGCATTAGAAAATTGTCAAGATGGTTGGCATGAAAATAAGGAAGATGTAACGTCTTTTGTGAAATATATGTTAAGGATTATTCTTGCTTCATACAGAGATTTTGAGGAAAGAGTAGAACTTGTAAGTGAAAAAATTCCTGCAAAAGAAATTGTCAGACGTGCAATATATAATAAAATAGGAAAAATAACTAAGAGTGACGTTGTTGAGTTATGCCCTTCTATAGGAAAAAAATCAGTAGAGTTAGCTTTAAAACAATTAGTAGAAGAAGGGGTTCTTATAAAAAAAGGAAACGGAAGAGCTACATTTTATGTACGCAGTGACTTTGAATAACAATCAAAAACGCACGAAAAATAAAACGTATTTTTTTATGTTTAATTTTTCGTGCGTTTTTACATATAATAAATAAAAATGGAAAGGATACAAGTAGTATGCATGAAACAAAAAAATTAGAATTTAAAGAAACAATTACAAATACATTTTTAAAAACTGTAAGTGCTTTTTCAAATTATGATGGAGGCGAGATTTTTTTCGGGATAGACGATAACGGTAATGTTAAGGGGATGCCTAATGTAAGGCAATCCTGTTTGGATATAGAAAATAAAATTAATGATAGCATTTAGCCTCAACCGGACTATACACTCGAAATACAAAGCGATAATACAATAAAGCTTACAGTAAAAGGCGGAGTCCAAAAGCCGTATTTATATAAATCACATTTTCCTGGAATTGATATTGTTAAGTTCGGTCAAAATATCAGTATTATTCAAAAAAGAGCAACGTTTGATAATATATCTGTTTTAGATGTGTATGATAAGACACTGGATGTATTCAGAGATTACTATAGATATGAAGTGATACAAGGGGCAGAACGAAAAAACGTAGAAAGAATTCCGGAAGCAGCTTTTAGAGAAGCAATTGCAAATGCACTAATTCATAGAGTATGGGATGTGGAGTCCCAAATCAGAGTATTGATGTTTGATGATAGAATAGAGATTATTTCTCCGGGTGGATTGCCATCAGGGATAACGGAAGAAGAATATTTGTCAGGTAAACTTTCCGTTTTAAGAAATAGAAATCTTGCAAATGTATTTTATATACTTGGTTTTGTTGAGATTTTTGGAACCGGAATTACAAGAATAAAGCAACTATATGAAGCAGGATTAAGAAAGCCGGATTTTGAAGTGTCAGAAAATACAATTAAGATTATGCTTCCCGTTTTTGAAGAAAACATGAATTTGACGGAAGATGAAAGAACAGTATATAAAATTTTAAGTAGGACAGTTCTTAAATCGATTAGCGAAATTGCGCCGTATGTTTCATTTGGCGAATCAAAGACAATACAGATATTGAAAGATTTGATTCAAAAGGGAATTGTAACGGACGAAGGTAAAGGAAGAGGTACGAAATATATAATTAAGTAACAAAAATTAGTGCAGTTTTTTGAAATAGAAATAGAGCGTATGAGTGGAAAAGAAATTCAGGAAAAATAAATTTCGATTAAATGCATACTAGCATAGTAATTATGCCGAATTAAATTTGTTCATAAAGTGTTTAGAAAATACCTTCTATATGTTTATTTGTATTTATTAGCAAATACAGTAAGCGGATAGGAGGTATTTTTAATTGTGTAACAAAAGGATATGGCTGCTTAAAAAATTATAAAAATCTTGAAGAAACGGACATAATGCAGAGAAATAATTTTGAAGAAACGGACATTTTGGACTAAAATAATCTTGAAGAAATTTATAAAAACAGGAAAATATTACAGGAAAAATAGAAAGATACAATATGTTTTATGAATCACTGTTGATAAGATGGTCAAATTATGGAAAGATGTATTTATATGATATTATAGAAATAAAGAATTATGAAGTTATGATAACCGTATTTTAACATAAATGTAACAAAGCATAAGGAATAGGAGCGTCAAAATGAGAACAGAACAGGTAACGCTAACAAATATGTGCATGGTATATGATGACAAAGGAAATGTACTTGTACAGGATAAGATAGATGAAAATTGGGGAGGCTTGACATTCCCCGGTGGTCACGTTGAAAAAGGAGAATCATTTGTAGATTCTGTTATACGCGAAGTATATGAAGAAACAGGATTAAAAATAGAAAATCCAAGAATTTGTGGGACAAAAGATTGGCCGAGAGAAGACGGTTCTAGATACATAGTTGTATTTTATAAAACAAATAAATTCAGCGGAACCTTAAAATCATCAGATGAAGGTGAAGTAAAATGGATGCCTTTAGAGCAAATGAAGAAAGAAAAAATGGCAAGCGATATGGACGACATGCTGAAAGTTTTTCTTCAAGATGATATCAGTGAATTTCACTATGTGGTTGAAGACGGCGAGTGGAGACATGAGTTGAAATAAAAATTACCTAAAAGGTAATAGAAAAGATGAATGGAGTATAAGATTAGGCAATACCAGATATAGGGTTACTATGATTCCTTGTGATAATGAAGGACAGGAAATCACGGAAGGCGATATCTTATCTCAATGTAAAATAATTAAAATTGTAAAAGTAACGGAGGTGTCTAACCATTATGAGTAATGTGAAAAAATACAAAGATATAGTGGCATTTCACCCAGGCTATTATATTGCTGACATTATCGAGGATATGGAAGTTAGTCAGGCTGAATTTGCTAAAAGAATGGGAACAACAGCTAAAACATTAAGCAAATTGATTAACGGTCAGGCTAATATATCAAATGATTTAGCAAAGAAACTATCAGTTATGATGGGAACAAGTGTAGAAGTATGGCAGAATTTACAAAATACTTATGATAGAAAGCTTATTGAAATGCAGCAGGCGAAAGATTATGATGAGCAAACTAAGATTGTAAAAGAGATAGATTATAGATATTTTGTTGATGTAGTTGATTTACCTATTACTAGAAATGTAAATGACAAAGTAGCTAATTTATGTAGATTTTTTAGAGTTTCAGATTTAAGAATCATGTTGCAACCGGATTTTTTAGTTAATTTTAGAACGAGTACGTCCTGCAATAATGAAAAAAATATTATTAATTCCAGAGCGTGGATTCAAACCGCAATAAATATATCAAAAAATATAAATACCAGTCCGTATGATGCACAGAAATTAAAAAGATATTTGCCGGAACTTAGAAGTATGACAGTTCAGAAACCAGAAGAGTTTTTGCCTAGAATGAAAGAAATTTTTGCAGATTGTGGTGTGGCTTTTGTACTATTGCCACATCTTAAAAATGCAGGTGTAAACGGCGCAGTAAAATGGATAAACGATGAGAGAGTAGTGCTGGCAATGAATAATAGAGGGTTGGATGCGGATAAGTTTTGGTTTTCATTGTTTCATGAAATAAAACATGTACTTCAACAGAAAATAAAAACGGTATTTATAAGTAGTACTATGGAAGAAATGATTGACATTAATAATAAATTAGAAAAAGAAGCGGATGAATTTGCAACTGATTATTTGATTTCTCCGTCAGATTATAAGAAGTTTTCACCTTCAAAATATACATCAGATAATGAGATAGTTGAATTTGCTAAAAAAATAGGGATACATCCGGGAATTGTAGCAGGCAGAATGCAACATGATGGAATAATACCACAAAATGGATGCTCAAAATTAAAAGAAAAATATATTATCGAAACTAAATATACAGCATAATTCTGTAGGAATGAAAATTAAAGTTTTCTAATTCTGAGAATAAATAAAAAAGAAACGGAAAAGTCCGTAAGTTAACGCTTAGAGGATTGTAGACCGTTTCTTTTTTGTGTAAATTTATTGAAAATATGGTAGCGAATGAAAATATCAAAAAATGTGAAAAAGACCTTAAAGATGTTACAATGATGGATATTTATGAGGTAGACACAGTAGTAAAAGCATGGCAGAAAGATGGGATGAGTGTAGAGGAATCTTGGAAATATGCGGAACAGATGAGAAGAAAACTTGAAGGTAAAGCTAAGAAAATGGGTAGGAATAGAATAAAATAGGAAAATTAATTTAATAACGAAATAGAAGTAGTGTATCAGAGATATAAACAAATGAGATGTGTTTCTGATATGCTATTTTTATTATATAAAGATGTTTTGGTCGAAAGCTAAGTAACATAAAATCCACATCAACAATAAAAACGATTTTAGTAAAAATATCTATAAAAATCATTAAAAAACAGTAAAATTTTGATATTTTATCTAAAAATATTCTATTTTTTTTAGGGACTATAAAATTTATAATAAATTTAGTCAATGAGACAGGAAAAAAAACGACAATATTAACAAATAGGAGGAATGTTTAATGAGAAAGTCAAAATTATTAACAGTTTTAGTAGCCGCAGTGCTCGGAGTATCAATGGTAGGTTGTGGAACATCTGGCGGAAGTTCAGGTGGCTCAGGTTCAGCTAGTTCAGTGGCAAATAAGGATAAACCATTATGTTGGTTTAACCGTCAGCCATCAAACAGCTCAACAGGTGAACTTGATACAACAGCACTTAATTTCAACAAAGATACATATTATGTAGGATTTGATGCTAACCAGGGTGCAGAACTTCAGGGACAGATGGTACTTGATTACATTAAGAAGAACATCGATAAAATTGATAGAAACGGAGATGGAGTAATCGGTTATGTTCTTGCAATCGGAGATATCGGACATAACGATTCAATCGCTCGTACATGTGGTGTTCGTTCAGCACTTGGAACAGCAGTTGAAAAAGATGGAAGCGTTGATTCATCACCAGCAGGAACAAATGTTGATGGAACATCAAAGGCTGTAAAGGATGCAACTTTAGAGGTTAACGGAAAGACATACACAATCAGAGAATTAGCATCACAGGAAATGAAGAACTCAGCAGGAGCAACATGGGATGCAGCAACAGCAGGAAATGCAATTGGAACATGGACAGCTTCATTCGGAAAGCAGATTGATGTAGTTGTTTCAAATAACGATGGTATGGGAATGTCAATGTTTAATGCATGGGCTAAAGATAACAAGGTTCCAACATTTGGATACGATGCAAATAGTGATGCAGTAGCAGCTATAGCAGAAGGATACGGCGGAACAATTTCACAGCATGCAGATGTTCAGGCATATCTTACACTTAGAGTTCTTCGTAACGCACTTGATGGTGTAGATATTGATACAGGTATAGGAACACCTGATGATGCAGGTAACTGCCTCACAAAGGATGAAGATTACAGATACAGTGAAGAAGAAAGATCATATTACGCATTAAACGTTGCTGTAACAGCAGATAACTATAAAGACTTTACAGATTCAACAAAGATTTATGACAAAGTTTCAAATCAGCTTGATTCAGGCAAGAGCGCAGAAAAGAAAGTATGGCTTAACATTTACAATGCATCAGATAACTTCCTTAGTTCAACATATCAGCCATTACTTGAAAAATACGATGATCTTCTTAACCTTAAAGTAGATTACATCGGTGGTGACGGACAGACAGAATCAAATATTACTAACCGTTTAGGTAACCCAAGCGAATATGACGCATTTGCAATTAACATGGTTAAAACAGATAATGCAGCTTCATATACATCAATTCTTTCAAAATAGAATTGTAAGTTTGGATAATTTAATAAGAAGGGTGGCAGATAAAGCCTCCCTTCTTTAAAAAAGAAAGAGGAAGTGTAGATATGGTGGAAGATAAGAATGAATACATCTTGTCGATTAATGGCATGAGTAAATCATTCGGCCGAAATAAGGTTCTGAAACATATTAATTTAAATGTTAAACCGGGATCAATAATGGGCCTTATGGGTGAAAATGGAGCAGGCAAATCGACAATGATGAAGTGTCTCTTCGGAACTTACCAAAAGGACGAAGGAACTATAATATTAGATGGCAGGGAAGTTAATTTTTCCGGACCTAAAGACGCACTTGAAAATGGAGTTGCTATGGTTCATCAGGAACTTAATCAGTGTCTCGAAAGAAGCGTTGTTGACAACCTGTTTTTAGGCAGATATCCTAAGAACTCATTAGGCGTGGTTGACGAAGGTAGAATGAAAAAAGAAGCTTCCGATTTATTTAGAAAATTAGGAATTACAGTTAATATGACACAGCCAATGAAGAAAATGTCTGTATCACAGAGACAGATGTGTGAAATTGCAAAGGCTATATCATATAACTCAAAAGTAATAGTACTTGACGAACCAACATCATCATTAACAGCACCTGAAGTAGAAAAGCTGTTTAAAATGATGAGACAGTTAAAGAGTCAGGGAATTTCATTAATATATATTTCACATAAGATGGATGAAATATTTGAAATATGTGATCAAATTTCAGTTTTACGAGATGGAAGTCTGGTAATGACAAAGGACAGTAAAGATACAAACATGAATGAACTTATATCAGCAATGGTTGGTCGTTCTCTTGATAACAGATTCCCACCTGTAGATAATGAACCGGGAGAAGTAATTTTCTCAGTTGAAAACTTGTCTACTAAGTATGCACCGAAACTTCAAAATATTTCATTTGACATAAGAAAAGGTGAAATATTTGGATTTTATGGATTAGTAGGAGCCGGTCGAACAGAACTCCTTGAAACTATATTTGGTATGAGAACAAGAGCAGCCGGTAATGTAATTTATGATGGAAAGATAATGAATTTTTCATCGCCTAAAGATGCCATGGATCATGGATTTGCTTTGATAACAGAAGAAAGAAAAGCGAATGGTCTTTTCCTTAAGGGTGACATTACATTTAATACAACGATTGCAAATATGAACCATTACAAGAGAGGCATTGCATTGTCAAAGGATGATATGGTTCGTGCAACTGCAGAAGAAATAAAGGTAATGCATACTAAATGTATGGGACCTGATGATATGATTTCAAATCTTTCAGGAGGAAATCAGCAGAAAGCCATATTTGGTAAATGGCTTGAACGTTCACCAAATGTATTTATGATGGATGACCCTACAAGAGGTATTGATGTTGGTGCAAAATACGAAATTTATGAACTGATAATTAACATGGCAAAGCAGGGAAAAACAATAATAGTTGTTTCATCTGAAATGCCTGAGATTTTAGGAATTACAAATCGTATTGGTGTTATGTCTAACGGACATCTTGCAGGAATAGTTAATACAAAAGAAACAAATCAGGAAGAATTATTAAGACTTAGTGCTAAATATTTGTAGAAGAGAGGAGTATTTGATATGGCAGAAAAAGGCGTTATTCTTTCAGCTGAGGAAGAAGAAAAACTTCTTAAGCCGATAGATGAATATGTAGGTAAAATACAAAGTCAGATTGACGAATTACGCGCAGATGGTTCTGATAAAGTCAGAAGTTTAAAGAATCATATTGCTATCGTAAAAGAAAATAAAAATTTAACTAAAGAAGAAAAAGCAAAAATTATTGAAAGTGATAAGAAGGCTTTAGAACAGGCAAAAGCAGTTGAAAATTCAAATAAAGATAAGGTATCAAAACTTATTGCCCAGGCTGAAGATTATCTTTCAAAGAATTACAACAGCCAATATTACAATAGAGTAGTAGCTAGTTGTGAAAGCGAAAAAATTGATGAAAAAAACAAGTATGAAAAGACTTGCGCTGAATTGAAGACAGAACATGAAAATGCTTTAAGCAAATTGTCTGATTCAGATGAAATTAAAGATGAAAAATATGTATATAAAAATAAATTGTATGATTCAAAAATGACTCACGAGTCAAAGTGTCAGGAAATTAAAGATAGAAAACATGATGCATTTATGCATAAGTATCATTTAATTGATTTATTGCGTACATCAAAATATACATTTGCTCAGAAAACAGAGCAGCGAATTGAAAATTATAAATATACTTTCAACTTGTCACAGTTCCTATATAAAAATGGTTTGTATATTGTTATCATTTTGATATTTATTGGGTTATGCGCAATTACTCCGGTTGTTAAAAATACTCAACTCCTTACATACACAAATATACTTAACATTTTACAGCAGGCATCACCTAGAATGTTCCTTGCCCTCGGTGTTGCAGGCTTAATCCTTTTGACAGGAACTGACCTCTCGGTTGGTCGTATGGTTGGTATGGGTATGGTTGCATCAACAATCATAATGCATAACGGCATAAACACAGGTGGCGTATTTGGACATATATTTGATTTTTCAAATATGGCTCCGAGCGCAAGAGCAATTTTAGCTTTAGTTGTTTGTATAATCCTTACAACATGTTTTGCAATGATAGCCGGATTCTTTATGGCTAAGTTCAAAATGCATCCGTTCATATCAACTATGGCCAACATGCTTATTATATTTGGTCTTGTAACTTACGCAACAAAGGGTGTTTCATTTGGTGCAATCGATGCAGCAATTCCAAATATATTTATTCCTCAGATTGGAGGATTCCCAACAATTATTTTATGGGCAATAGTTGCAATAGCAGTTGTTTGGTTCATTTGGAATAAGACAACTTTTGGAAAGAATTTATTCGCAGTAGGTGGAAACCCGGAAGCAGCAGCAGTTTCAGGTATTTCAGTATTCAAAGTAACAATGGGAGCTTTCATTCTTGCAGGTATCCTTTATGGATTTGGTTCATGGCTTGAATGTAACAGAATGGTTGGTTCAGGTAGTGCAGCTTATGGACAAGGATGGGATATGGATGCTATCGCAGCCTGCGTAGTAGGTGGTGTTTCATTTACAGGTGGTATTGGTAAGATTTCAGGTGTTGTAACAGGTGTTCTTATATTTACATCTCTTACATACTCACTTACAATCCTTGGTATTGATACAAACCTTCAGTTCATTTTCGAAGGTATCATCATTCTTGCAGCAGTTACTCTTGACTGTCTCAAGTATGTACAGAAGAAATAAAATAATGAAAAATATGTCATACGGATTGTTTCTTATAATACAAACTCCCACAATCCTGACATGTTAATAAATATTTTAATCATACGTTCAAAAAGTCGTTCTGATTATCTATAGGATAATGGGAACGGCTTTTGTCGTAACAAAAATGTTGACTTTTATATAAAATATTTTATTAGAATAGATTATTTGTTATAATAAATTGACAAAAGATAAAAGAAAAAAATAAAATTAAAAGAGGTCGATTTTCTATTAAATATATGAAGATTGCCTGAGAAAAATATTGCATTAAATTTAGAGTGAGATAAGGAAAGTATTATGGATAAATATAAAGTTATCCTGGTTGACGATGAGGCAGAAGTTATTGATGTTATTGAACAAAAAATAGCGTGGAATGAGTTAGGCTTTGAAGTTGTCGGAAGTGCAACAAATGGAGTAAAGGCATTAGAACTTGTCGAAAAAACTCAACCGGATGTTGTTATTACAGATATTAAAATGCCATATATGGATGGACTTGAGTTGTCCAAAAGGCTTAATGATGATTATAGAAATATTCACATAATTATATTTACCGGATTTGACGAATTTGAATATGCAAAAGAGGCAGTTCATCTTGAAGTTGAAGAATATATGTTAAAACCGATAAATTCTGACGAATTAACTGAATGTTTAAAGAGAGTAAAAAACTCACTAGATTTGGAAAGAGAAGAAAAATTAAATGTTCAAAAACTTGAAAATTATTTTAATGATGTACTCCCAATTCTTCAGACAAATTTGTTTGTTTCGTTGATTGAAGGAAGAGTTGATGAAGAAGAATATGTAAAATTTGTCGATTCCTATAAAATAGATTTAAAGGGCCCGTTCTATTGTTGTGTGGTTTTCCATACATCTACACATCATGTTCCTGAAAATATGGAACCCTTGCTATTATCAATGTCTGTAGAAAGAGAAATAAAGGAAAGAATTGCGAAAAAATTTAATTGCAAAGAATTTATTTATTTGGGGAATACAGTACTAATTGTTGAATTAAGCTCTAAAGAAAAAATGGTAGAGTTTACGGATATTTGTGATAAATTCTGCAAATGGGTTAACAGAGTTATTGGTGCTGTTGTTACAGCAGGTATAGGAAGAGTATGTGATAACATATTAAACATAAACAATTCTTATGAAGGAGCAAGAGAAGCAGTATCATACAGAGTTTTATATGGAACAAACAGGGCAATTAATATTGAAGAAATTGCACCTAACGAGCAGAACATGACTTTACAGTCAGAAGATTCTAAAATGCATGATTTGTTTAAAGCGATATATTTAGGAGACAACAAATCAATAGAAGATGCGGTTAGTAAAGAAATTGAAAAATTACATAAAAATGCAAATACTGTAAGTCAGTATAATTTAGTGATTATGGAAATGGTAGGGGCATTTTATAGATTTTGTGCCAATAATTTTATAGATTTTAATGACTTTTTAGGAGATATAAATAATCCTTACGAAAGGGTGCCTCAGATGGACGAAAGCACTTTGAAAAACTGGCTTATTAAATGTTCATTAGGAGTAAGTGAAAAATTAAAAAGTGTTCGAAACAGTAAATCCAGAAGTTTGGTTAATGATGCACAAAATATAGTAACAGACAGGTATATGGAACCTGATTTATCACTGGATAAAGTATGCTCTATAATGGGAGTATCAAATTCTTACTTTTCATCTGTATTTAAGAAAGAAGTAGGTAAATCATTTGTTACATATCTTACAGATTACAGAATGGATATCGCAGCCGGATTGATACTTGATACAAATGAAAAAAGCTATAAAATAGCTGAGCAGGTAGGATATTTAGATGCAAATTATTTTAGCTATGTGTTTAAGAAGAAATTCGGAGTATCTCCATCAAAGTACAGAAATGAGAGATTAAATAAATAATATAAAACAACGTGTAGCATGAAACAATCCGTAGTCATCAAAATCGGGGCTTTTGCCCCAAACATCATAATATATACAGGGAATATGGGAAGATTGAATAAAGTTAAAAAAAAAGAAAGCAAAAATGTAAAAATAAAAAGATTTCGAAGCTGGTTTCACCGTGGCGAATTTATTAGATTAGACATTCAATCTATTATCATGGCGGTCTTTACAACGTTAACAATAGTGACAACTATTGTTATGGGAATGCTTATTTATAATAGATTTAAAATTTCAAATAAAGAAACTTTAATATCAAGTACACAGGGAATTATAGACAGTATAGTAGATAAAATGGACTCTGACTTATTAAATATAAGACAGATTTCAAATGCTGCAAATTACAATATAGTTCAGCAATATGATGTTTCGAGTCAGGAGTTTAACAGACAGTTTAGTTTATTGTATGAAATTAATTCAGATAAGATTCAAAGTATGGCACTATATGACAATTCCGGAAATCTGATAGCATCAGAGCCTATAGCATCTGAAAAAGATAATGTTGATGTTAAAAGTCAGAGTTGGTTTAGTATGGCTAAAAGTGAAATTGAAAATATTCATTTTTCTATTCCTCATATACAGAATCTGTTTGAAGATGGTGCTTATAAATATTATCGGGTTGTGTCGCTGAGCCGTTCGGTGGATGTAAATGATGGGGAAAAGCCGGTAAGTGGAGTACTACTGGTGGATATGAAATATTCAATCATTGAAGAAACTTTAGATAGAATCAATAAAGATTCAAATGGAATTTATTATTATTTATGCGATTCAGATGGACAAATTATCTATCATCCTAGAATAACTGAGATAGACAGGGGTATTTTTAAGGAAAATAATAATAAAATGGCAAAATGTGAAGAAGGAATACATGAATTAGAGTTTAATGGACATAAAAATAATTATATAATAAGCAGTATTTCATACACAGGATGGAAGGTAGTAGGTGTAATTCCGGACAAGGTACAGACAGTGAGTATAAAGCAATTCAGGTATTATATAATTACGACTGTAATTATTTTAGTGATGATGCTTCTTGAGGTAAACAGAATTATATCAAGAAAAATATCAAGACCAATACTTAACCTGAATGAATCTGTTAAGGCGTATGAAGCAGGTGGAAAAAATGATATTTATATAGGTGGTTCATCGGAAATAAGACATTTAGGATATTCAGTGCGAAAATCATATGAACAGATAGAAGAGTTAATGCAGGAAATAATCAGGCAGCAGACTGAACTAAGAAAAAGCGAAATGGATGCATTGCAAAGTCAGATTAATCCGCATTTCTTATACAATACGCTCGAATCAATTACATGGATGGTTGAGGCAAATAAAAATAAAGAAGCTGTGTTTATGATATCAGAACTTGCTAAGTTATTGCGTATAAGTTTGTCTAAAGGAAGAACAATCATAAAAATATCTGATGAAATACAACACAGCAGAAGCTATATGAATATACAGATGGCAAGATATAAAGAACGATTTAAAATCAGATTTGAAATAGATGATGAAATTAATGACTATTGTATTGTGAAACTTGTTATTCAGCCATTGTTAGAGAATGCTATATATTATGGTGTAGGAAATATGGATATAGATGATGACGGTGAAATAATTGTCAGAGGTAAAAAGATAGATAATGAAATCTTTATAACCGTTGAAGATAATGGAATGGGAATGAGAGAAGAAGAGGTTGAAAATATTCTTAAGGATAATAATAAAACACCTAAACATGGTTCAGGAGTTGGTGTCATAAACGTTCATTCAAGAATTAAGCTAATGTTTGGCAATGAATATGGATTAAGTGTAGAAAGTGAAGCTGACGAAGGAACAAAGGTTACAATTCATATACCTGCAATTCCATATAATGAAAGTAATCTCACAAATTTAGAAAAACAAAATGTAGAAAGGAAGGTTGAAAATGAAAAAAAATAAAATAGCCTTTCTTATTGCAGAAATATTACTTTGTGTTATGGCAATATTTTTTATTACTAAAATATTTGACCAGAATACTCCTGAAAAAAAAGTGGCAGTAATTATACCAAATTCAGGAGATAAAAATTGGGAGGCACTTATTAAAGGACTAAAAGATTCAGCTAAGGCAAATGAAATACATTTAATAATATGTAACACAGATGATATTGAGGAAGTAGAAGATGAAATCGAATTAATAAATGAGCAGAAGCAAAATAATATAGATGGGTTTATTATTTGCCCTGCACCAGGAAGCGATACGAGAACACAATTAAAAAATGTATGCGGCAAAATACCATTCATGTTAATTACAGAAGATGTTTTTATGAGTGGGAATGGTGGTGAATCAGGCTATCCGGTAATAAAACCTAATCACTACAATATCGGATATGAGATAGGAAAAAGACTGATAGCAGATTCAGGCGAAAAAGAAAATAAGAAAGCAGGCATTGTTTTTGCCCAGTATGCGAAAGAAGAAACCATTGACAAATATAAAGGATTTTGTGATGCCATAGAAGGGACTAACATAGATATAGGTTGGACATATAATGGTAAAACGGAGCAGGATATTTGTGATGTTGTAAATGGCAAGGATAAAGTAGATTATTTAGTTATTATGGATAATTATTCTTTAGATGACTTAGGCGAAAAAAGTGATAATGGAATATATAACGGAGCGCAGATATATGGTATTGGAAATAGTATGAAATCATTAAATTTGCTTCAGCATGGCAATGTAAAATGTCTTATTATTCCTGATGGATATGAGATTGGATACAATAGTGTAAAAGAAATAAGTAAGAAAATTAATAATTCATTTTACACCATGAAAGGCTATGATGTTGATTCAAAAGAACTTTATCAAAATGATTTATTTTCTAATGAAATAGAAAGGTTTTTGTATTCTTATGAATAAAAGAATTGTTAGTTTAATAATGGCATTTGTATTGATTTACAATTTTACAGGATGTCAGAAAAAAGAAAAAAATTTTAATGAAACACTTAGGGTAGGTGTTGTAACATACACGCAGGATGATCCATTCATAAATGCAATGACACAGGAACTTAAAGATAATCTAAAGTCAATGGAAAATGATAATTTTAGAATAATAGTGTCTGAAAAAAATGGAGATGATAGTCAGCGTGATCAGGATGAAGTTGTTGAGGAAATGATTGATGCAGGTTGCGATATAATGTGTGTTAATTTAGTTGACAGAACAGCTCCGGGTAAAATTATTAAACTGGCAAGACAGAATAATATTCCAATTATTTTCTTTAACAGAGAACCGGTAAAAGAGGATTTGATGCAATGGAACAAATTATATTATGTTGGGTGTGATGCAGAACAGTCAGGAGTAATGCAGGGACAGATTGCAGCAGATTATATAAAAGCGAATAAAAATGTAGATAAAAATAATGATGGAAAAATACAATATGTTTTGCTAGAGGGTGAGGCCGGGCATCAGGATGCAATAAGCAGAACAGACTGTTCAGTAAAAACAATTATTAATAATGGAATTAATTTAGAAAAACTTAGTTACCAATTTGCTGATTGGAACAGAGGACAGGCAGAAAATAGAACGACACAGCTAATAGATCAGTATGGCAACAATATAGAAATGATTATTTCAAATAATGATGAGATGGCGATTGGTGCAGTGGAAGCTTATAAAAAATCAGGTTATGGCGAGGATGAATGGCCTATTATATGTGGAATAGATGGACTTAATGATGCATTAATTGCAGTAAAAGAAGGTCAAATGCAGGGGACTGTGTACAACGATAAGGAAGACCAGTCTATGGAAATAGCAAAATTAGTTGTGGATATTTTTAAAGGAAATGATTTGAAAAAACACAACTTGGATAGTGGGAAATATTATGTATCCCAATATAAAAAAGTTGATATTAATAATGTAGATGATTTTATAAGTAGATAATAAATATGGAGAAAAACGGAAATATGCAGAATACATGGATAGAAGAATTTTATAATGAAACAAATGCAGACAACAGACTTAGAATATTAAATGATAATAAAGATAATAGTGAACTTGATTCATTTAGAGAAAAATTATGGATTGCAAGATATGGAAAAAGGAAACCTAAAAAAGATAAATTTGTTGGATACCTCATGGAAATGAAATATTTATCTGATGGTAATTCTGTAGATATTAGTGGAAGCAAAAGAAAGCAGTTGTATGAAATAATTAATGGCTTATGTTTATTGAATTCAGATGAAATACAGGATGAAAAGCGTGAAATTTTGTTTTTGGAACTTAAAAATGTATTTTTTAAATTTATAGAAGTAAGTAAAAATGGAAGAGGATTTACGTCAGCAGTTTTTGGAATGGGACAGTTATCAGATGAAGGAATAGCAAAAAAAATCGCTGAACAAATAAGTGCGATTGCATTTTCCACTCCACATGCATTTAATTTAGATAAAGAATTTTCTATTTTGCAAAAAGCCGCATTGGTAGCGTACAGAGAAAAGTATCCTAACAGAGAACATTTTCTTACGAAATAATTTTGAAAGTGTGGAATAATATAAAATTTTATAGTGTTAAATAGCAAATAAAAATGAAGCTACAAGAAAAAAAGAGTTTAAGATTAATCATAAAGAGGAAAAAGATATTGAGAACAAGACAGGAAGCAGTAGAATTTGGTTTGACATTTAAAGATACATATGTAGAAACACCATTTAGAGATACTAATTGGCAGCTTGTAAGAGTAAAGAAAAGCAAGAAGGCATTTTTATGGATATATGAAAGAGATGGATTTATCAACTTAAATATAAAAGTTAACCCTGAATGGAGAGATTTTTGGAGAGAAACCTATAAATCTGTAATTCCCGGATATCATCAAAATAAAGAACATTGGAGTACAATAATTCTTGATGGAACTGTTCCCGAAAAAGAAATAAAGAGAATGATATCTGAAAGTTATGATATTATCACAGACAGCCCGACAAAAAGAATTTATGAGGCGGTTAAGAAAATCCCAAAAGGTCATGTGGCAACTTACGGAAGAATTGCAGAAATGGCAGGCGAACCTAAAATGGCAAGAGCAGTTGGAAATGCACTTCATAAAAATCCGGACCCGGATAATATTCCATGTTTTCGTGTAGTTAATTCTAAAGGAGAATTGGCAGGAGAGTTTGCTTTTGGTGGAAAAGGAGCTCAGGCAAAATTACTTGAAGCCGATGGGGTTGAAGTAGTAAATGGAAAAGTTGATTTAAAGAAGTATGGAATATAGGGTATTTAAAGTAGTATAGGTATATGGGCATTTATAAAAGTATGGAAAATGGAGATTAAAAAAAGTATTGAATATAAGGGATAAAAGAGTATGGAATATTTTTATCTTCATACTTTCTGCAAAGGCGGTCGGGGCACCGTATTCGTCCCATAGGTTCAGTATAATTATAAGTCAAATCAAGATAAATAAATAATCTTCAGAAATTGAAAGTGTATAAAAATCTTCAGCAAAAAAATCAAAGAATTAGATATAAAAATTTCTTATTTAAAATTTAAAGATATTACATCTTATCATGAAGAATTGCAGAAGATTAATGAGAAACTTAAAAGTGCAGAAAAAGAAAGTCAGGCAAAGACAGACTTCTTATCAAATATGTCTTATGAAATAAGAACTCCTATGAATGGAATTATAGGTATGTTAAGTCTTGCGAAAGCTCATAAAGTTAATCCAAATCTTGTTGATGAATATTTGAATAAGGCAGAAAATTTATCACAGTTTTTATTAAGAAAGTATCTATTGCCACTGTAAAAAAAGTAGTAGTTTATATTAATTTTATTACATTAATAATTCTATATTAAGTCTTACAACCATATTATTTAAAAAAAGTAACATAATTTTAATAAATTCTTTACGATATTAACTAAAAAAATTGGTAAAATATTGTTATAAAATGATATCGAGGTTAAAAACACGACTTTGATGCTTACGGATTGTTCTGTGTTACGAACTCTTACAATCCGTCAAAAGTCATTCGCCCACTTATGAATAGATATATGTGGGCTTAGATTTTTAGAACATGGCATTATAATCTAGGAGCGTATATGAAGGATAAAGAATTTAGAAAAAATAAAGAACATCGTGAACGTGTGCAAACTAACAGATACATGGCTGACGTTAATAATGGATTAAACAGACAACAGGTTGAAGAATATACTAGAAATGGCTGGACAAATGAACCGGTTGATCCACCATCAAAATCTGTACAGGAAATAATACAAAGTAATGTATTTACGTATTTTAACTTAGTATTTGCGGTACTTGCTGTATTATTAATTGTGGCAGGTTCTTTTAGAAATCTTACATTTTTACCGGTTATCATTGCTAATACATGCATTGGTATTTTTCAGGAAATAAGAGCAAAAAATACTTTGGACAAGCTTTCGGTATTAAATGCACCAAAGGCAGTAGTTGTTCGTGACGGACAAAAATGGGAGATTCCTGCAGAAGAACTTGTTCTTGATGATATTGTACTTTTTAAGGCAGGCAATCAGATATGTGCTGATGCCATCGTAGTTGAAGGTGAGGTCTCAGCAAATGAATCATTACTTACAGGTGAATCTGATGAAATAACAAAGAAACCGGGGGATCTATTAATGTCAGGAAGCTTTGTTGTTTCAGGAGAGTGTTATGCAAGACTTGATAGAGTAGGCGAAGATTCCTATATATCAAAACTTACATTAGAAGCAAAGGCAATGAACCACGAAGAACAGTCAGAAATGATTCGTGTTTTAGACAAATTAGTAGGAGTTGTAGGTATTATAATTATACCGATTGGAGTATTGCTTTTTGGACAGCAGTTTATATTTGCGAAAGCATCATTTAGCAAGAGCATTACTTCTATGGTAGCTGCAGTTATAGGAATGATTCCGGAAGGTTTGTATTTGCTTGCAAGCGTGGCATTAGTTGTAAGTGTAATGCGACTTGCATCGAAAAAAGTTCTTGTGCATGATATGAAGTGCATTGAAACTTTAGCAAGGGTAAATGTTTTGTGTGTAGATAAGACAGGAACTATAACTGAAAATACAATGGAAGTTAACGGTACAGTTCCAATGGACGGATATGATAAAGAAAATATGCCATCTATTAAAGAAATGCTTAGTGATTTTGCGGCAGGAATGTCAAGTGATAATATAACTATGGAAGCAATTAAGAATTATTTTAATTCTCCATCAGGAAAAAAGGCAGTATCAATAAGTTCATTTTCGTCAGAATTTAAATATTCAGGTGCAGCATTTGATGATGCAAATTATGTTTTAGGCGCACCGGAATTTGTCCTTAGAGATGACTATGAAAAATATAAAGAAGAAATAGAAAATTACAGTAGTGAAGGATATAGAGTACTTGTATTTGGAAAATATGATGGCGAAATAAATGGAAAAGAACTGACAGAAAAGGTTGTACCTATTGCTCTTGTATTTTTGTCAAATCCAATAAGAGAAGAGGCACCTGAAACATTTAATTATTTTGCGAATCAGGGTGTTGAAATAAAAGTAATTTCCGGTGATAATCCTATTACAGTGTCGCAGGTAGCACAACAGGCAGGAATTGAAAATGCTGAAAAATATATAGACGCAACAACGCTTGAGAGTGAAGAAGACATTCAGGAAGCAGTGCTTAGATATACAGTATTTGGACGAGTTACACCAAACCAGAAAAGACAGTTCGTGCAGGCACTAAAGAAAGCAGGAAGAACTGTTGCAATGACAGGGGATGGTGTAAACGATGTGCTTGCATTAAAAGATGCGGATTGCTCTGTGGCTATGGCATCAGGTAGTGATGCGGCAGCACAGGCATCTCAATTAGTATTGCTTGATTCAAATTTTGCATCAATGCCTTCAGTTGTATTAGAAGGAAGAAGAGTTGTAAACAATATAGAGCGTTCAGCAAGTTTATTTTTAGTAAAGAATATATTTTCATTTTTGTTGTCACTGTTTTCAGTGTGCTTTATGATAAATTATCCGTTAGAGCCATCGCAGGTTTCGCTTATCAGTATGTTTACAATAGGAATTCCGGCATTCTTCTTAGCATTGCAACCGAATAAAAACATTATACAGGGTAGTTTCCTGACGAATGTCTTAATAAAGGCACTTCCGGCGGGAATTACAGATGTGTTGGTGGTTGGAGCACTGGTTGTATTTGGACAGGTATTTGAAGTAAACGAGACGGATATATCTACAGCATGCACTATGCTTTTATCGATAGTTGGATTTATGATTTTATACAATATAAGTAAACCTATGAACACACTTCGCTGGTGCGTATGGGGAGGAAGCATAATCGGACTATTATTGTGCAGCATATATTTAGGTGATTTATTTGCAATTAGAGGAATGTCAACAAAATGCATTATGCTGTTTGTTGTATTTGCAATTGTTACTGAACCAATGATGAGATATGGAACAATGATAATTGAAAAGATTGGAAAAAGAATAACAAGAAGAATAGAAAAAAGAAAAAAAGAAAAAATGCTATAAAACTAAAGGTACGAATACTGAGCTGCTTAATGTTAGCTCAGTATTATTTTTATGTGTAAACTATAATAACCTATATAAAATAAGAGGTAAAATACTGTATTTATTAGATATGAGGGTATATAATAAACAAAAATGTTAGTATATGGTTAGGAGTAAAATATGGATATATTTGATATTGCTGGACCGATAATGGTGTGTCATTCCGGTTTTCATACAGCAGGTGCGGTTACTGAATCGGCAAAGAATTATTTAAAATAAATAAGGGGTAAAAATGTCAAAGAAAAAAATATTAATTATAGAAGACGAAAAAACTATTTGCCGGGAGCTAACAGAGCTTCTGACAAATGAAGGTTATGAAGCAGAGTATTTAGAGCAATTTGATAATGCGAAGAATGATATATTAGAGAAAAATTCAGACTTATTATTGCTAGATATAAATATTCCGGGAATAAATGGAGAAATGCTGCTTCGTGAAATAAGAAAAACATCGGATGTTCCAATTATTATGGTTACAAGCAGAACAGGTGAAACAGATGAAGTCCTGTCTATGAGTTATGGAGCAGATGATTACATAACAAAGCCATACAACCCAACAATTTTGTTGTTAAGAATTGCAGCCATATTAAAGAGAGCGGACAGTGGAAAAAATATTGCAAATTACAAAGATGCTCAGGTAAATTTTAGTAAAGGAACAATAAGCAGAAATGGGCAGGAGCTGGTTCTTACAAAGAATGAAATGATTATTTTCCAGATGCTTCTTAATAATAGAAACCGTATTGTATCTAGAGATGAGTTAATGACTGATTTGTGGGATAACAATGAATTTGTAAATGATAATGCACTTACTGTAAATATTAGCAGATTAAGGGGAAAACTGACAGAGATAGGATACGAAGATGTAATAGAAACAAGAAAAAAACAGGGGTATTGTTTAACATGAAGTTTGGCAAATATATAAAAGACAATAAAATATCAATAGTAATATGGATAGCATTTTTGTTAATTACATTTTTGATATTTTCCATATTTAAAATAAAATTTGAAGCCATAGTAATGTATGTAACGCTATGGCTATTTGCATTTACATTTTCTATATTATGGGATTTTTTTAGAAAAAAGAAATATTATGATGAACTTATAAAGAATACGGATGGGCTTGATAAAAAGTACTTTATATGTGAAACCATCAGGAAACCGGATTTTTATGAGGGCAAAATTCATTATCAGGTTTTGCAGGATATAAATAAATCAATGATAGAAAATGTTAAAATTTATGAAAACAGTGTTAATGATTTTAAGGACTACGTGGAAATGTGGGTTCATGAGGTCAAACTTCCAATAGCAAGTCTTAGACTCATGTGTCATAATGACAAAATGGATAAAAAATACGTAGAACAAATTAAAAGAATTGATGACTATACGGAACAGGTCCTTTATTTTGTTAGGTCGGAAAATGCAAAAGAAGATTATAAATTTACAAAAGTTTCGTTACAGTCTTTAATAAAAAATGTGGCAATGAAAAATAAAGACCTGATTCTTGAAAATGGAATAAATTTTTCTGCCAACGATGTCGAAAACGAAGTAGTTACAGATAACAAATGGATGGAATTTATAATCAATCAGATAATGAGTAATTCATTTAAATACATGAAAGACCATGGCGAAAAAGAATTAAAAATATATAGTGAAAAAAGTGAAGAGGGAGTTGTACTGCATATCCTAGACAATGGAATTGGAATACCAAAAAGAGATTTATCACGTGTATTTAACAAGTCATTTACAGGAGAAAATGGAAGAAAATATGCAAAATCAACAGGAATGGGTCTCTATATTGCGAAAGGACTGTGCGAGCAGCTTGGACATAAAATAGATATTGAATCGGAGGAAGGAAAATACACTGAAGTCAGAATAACATTTGGAAAGAATGATTATTTTGACACGGTGGTTTAGGAAAATAATTTAAAATGGTAACATTACAAAATTGTAATGTTATGTAATATTAAAAAAACGACTAATATGTGTTTTTCATATAAAATTATGTCAGTATAAAAAATGTGAAAGGAGATTTAAATATGGAAAGCATATTAAGAATCGAACAAATAGAAAAATATTACGGAAACAAATTAAATCTTACAAAAGCAATAGACAATATTTCATTTGACGTGGATGAAGGAGAATTTGTTGCCATAATGGGAGCTTCAGGAAGTGGAAAAACAACTTTACTTAACTGTATTTCTACAATTGATAAGGTGACAAGCGGACATATATTTGTAGGCGGTGAAGACATAACAAACTTAAAAGGCAACAAGTTAAATAAATTTAGAAGAGAAAAGTTAGGATTTATTTTTCAGGACTTTAATTTACTTGATACATTAACAGCTTATGAAAATATTGCTTTGTCATTATCAATCCAGAATGTACCCGCAACAAAGATTGACGAAGCAGTAAAAAAAGTTGCAACACAACTTGGAATAGAAGAAGTTTTAAATAAGTACCCATACCAGATGTCAGGAGGTCAGAAACAAAGAGTTGCTTCATCAAGAGCACTTGTTACAAATCCTGAATTAATATTAGCTGATGAACCAACAGGAGCATTAGACTCAAAGTCAGCAAAGATGTTACTTGAAAGATTTTCGCACTTAAATAAATATTATAAAGCTACAATTTTAATGGTAACTCATGATTCATTTACAGCAAGTTATGCATCAAGAGTAATATTTATAAAAGATGGAAAAATCTTCAATGAATTAAATAGAGGTGATGATACAAGAAAGGAATTTTTCGATAAGATTATCGATGTAGTTACTTTGTTAGGAGGTGACTTAAGCGATGCTCTATAAATTATCATTTCAAAACATTAAAAAAAGTATGAAAGACTATGCAATCTATTTTTTTACTTTGATATTAGGTGTTGCAATATTTTATATATTTAATGCAATAGAAACACAGTCGGCAATGTTAAAAATTTCAAATGACACAAGGGAAATAGTCAAATTATTAACACAGATTATGTCATGGGTTAGTGTGTTCATTGCATGTGTATTAGGATTTCTTGTAATTTACGCAAGCAGATTTTTAATGAAGAGGCGTAATAAAGAGTTTGGCCTTTATCTGGTATTAGGAATGGGAAAGAGAAAAGTTTCGTTGATTCTATTCTTTGAAACATTAATTATCGGAATTATTTCATTAGTAGTCGGAATAATTATTGGAATAGGAGCTTCTCAGTTTACAAGTTTTCTGGTAGCAAGTATGTTCCAGGCTGACATGTCAAAATATCAATTTGTATTTTCAAGTCAGGCTTGTATAAAGACCATTTTAAATTTTGTATTGATATATGTAATTGTAATTATATTTAATACTTTTAGTATTAATAAATGCAAATTAATTGATTTATTTCAGGGTAATAGAAAGACTGAGAAAATTAAATTAAAAAATCCTATTATCTGTGGAATTATTTTCGCCATTTCTATTGTAATGCTTATAATAGCATATTATAACGTTACTGCAGGATACAGTAAAATAACAAACGGAAAACAGTTAGCAATTTATATTGTAATGGGATGTGTTGGTACATTTCTATTTTTCTGGTCAGTTTCGGGATTATTACTTAAAGTTGTTTCATCAATGAAAGGAATTTATTATAAAGGATTAAATACATTTACTTTCAGACAAATGAGCAGCAGGGTAAATACGAATGTATTTTCAATGACAATAATAAGTTTAATGTTATTTATTACAATTTGTGTACTCTCAAGTGGGTTATCTATTAGGAATTCATTAAATGATAGTTTAAAGCAGGGAGTACCGGCTGATATTAACTTTAATAAAGTTGTAAATTTAAGCAAAGAAGACGGATATGGTAAGAAGGAAGTTGAAAGTTCTAATAAGAGTATTTTTCAGTTTTTTGAGGAAAACGGTTATAATATTGAACCATATTTAAAGGAATATGTAGATTTATATATTTATCAGTCAGAAAATGTTACATTGAATGACACATTAGGAAACAATGATGAAAAGGATGATTCTCCGACAATGCTTGAGGTACCGGAGAACATTGTAAAAGTTAGCGATTATAACAGACTTGCAAGATTTTACGGAAAAGATACTATTGAATTAAATGATGATGAGTATATTGTTTTATGTGACTATAGTCCAATGATAAAATTAAGAAATAAATCGTTAAAGGCAGGAGTGAAAATTAATGTATTTGGTAATGAATTAATACCAAAATACAAGGAATGCCAAGAAGGTTTTATAGAAATGTCAGGAAATCCTTCAAATACAGGAATAATAATTGTTCCTGATGGCATAGTTGATGAAAATCATAAAATAAGAGAATTTATTGCAGCTAACTATTCTATGGATGATAAGAAAGAAGTAGAAAAATTTGAACAGAAAGTAGAAAAGATTTATGATGAGACTAGATGGAATTATATGGTACCAATGGTTAATACTAAAAATAATATTATAGACAGTGCAGTTGGTATTGGAGCAATAGGTGCATTTATAGGTCTTTACATTGGAGTTATTCTTCTGATATCAGGTGCAGCAATTCTGGCTTTGAAAGAATTATCAGAAAGTGCAGATAATGTGGAAAGATTTAGAATGATTAGAAAACTTGGTGCAGATGAGAAACAGATTAATAAGGCATTGTTCAGACAGACAGCTTTGTTTTTCATATTCCCATTAGCACTTGCAATTGTTCATTCGATATTTGGAATGATGTTTTCAAAACAAATACTTGATTTTATTGGAACGAAAATGATTGGACCATCAATTGGTATGACAGCAATAATTTTACTTGTAATATATGGTGGATATTTCTTAATATCATATTTCTGCAGTAAAAATATAATAAAGGAATAATTGGTGTTTGTTTAATATATAAATATTATTTCATACACATATTTGATATTTTGTTTTTATAAAATAAAGGAGGACGTCGCTAAAACAACGCCCTCCTATTATTATTTATAAAAGAGTTATGACTTTTGAATATATTTTTTTTAATAATATATCGCTGAAATAATGTTAATTATAAAAAAGGGGATAGTGCTTTATATTGACTTGTATAAATAATTCTTCTAAAATGGTGGCAGAATAAAAATAGAAAAAGATTTAAAAGTCTTGAACATAGATTTGGAAAGGAATGAGCAATATGGAAAGAAAAAATGCATGGAAGACATATGATGAAGCACAGATGAAAGAATTACAGCAGTTAAATGCAGATTACATTAATTTTTTGTCAGAGTGTAAAACTGAGAGAGAATGTGTAAAAGACACAGTAAGAAGAGTAGAAGAAAAAGGATATATAAGTATTGAAAAGGCGATGGAAGAAAATAAAACTTTACAGCCGGGCGATAAAATTTATGCTGTATGCATGAATAAGACAGTTGCTTTATTTAACATAGGAAATAAGCCACTTGAAAAAGGAATGAATATTTTAGGTGCTCATGTGGATTCTCCAAGAATGGACATAAAGCAGAATCCTTTATATGAAAAAGAAGGAATGGCATATTTAGATACTCACTATTATGGTGGAATTAAAAAATATCAGTGGGTTACACTTCCTTTAGCAATACATGGTGTTATTGTAAAAAAAGATGGAACAACAATTGATGTAAATATAGGAGAAAAACCGGAAGACCCTGTATTTTGTGTAACAGATTTACTTATTCATCTTGCATCTGCCCAGATGGAAAAGAAAGCTGCTAAGGTAGTTGAAGGTGAAAATCTTGATATATTAATTGGAACAATTCCTTTAAATGATGAAGAGAAGGAAGCAACAAAGAAAGGCGTTTTAAAGATTTTAGAAGAACAGTATGAAATGGAAGAAGAAGATTTCATGTCAGCTGAACTTGAAGTAGTGCCTGCAGGCAGAGCAAGAGAAATGGGATTTGACAGAAGTATGATTATGTCATACGGTCAGGATGATAGAGTTTGTGCATTTACATCTTTAATTGCAATGCTTGACATGGAAAGCGTAGATAAAACATCATGCTGCCTTTTAGTAGATAAAGAAGAAATCGGAAGTGTTGGTGCAACAGGTATGCAGTCAAGATTCTTTGAAAACACAGTAGCTGAACTTCTTAATTTAACAGGAGAATATAGTGAAATTAAACTTAAAAGATGCCTTGCAAACAGCAGAATGTTATCATCTGATGTAAATGCTGCATTTGATCCTTTATACGCAGACGTATTCCAGAAAAACAGCTCATCATTTATGGGCAAAGGTGTTGTATTTAACAAATTCACAGGACGAGGCGGAAAATCAGGTTCTAATGATGCAAATGCAGAATATTTAGCTGATTTGCGAAAGATTATGGATGATAATGGTGTTAATTTCCAGATGGCGGAACTTGGAAAAGTTGATGCAGGCGGTGGCGGAACAATCGCTTATATTATGGCATTATATGGAATGGAAGTTATTGACAGTGGTGTGGCAGTATTAAGTATGCATGCCCCATGGGAAGTAACAAACAAGGCAGATGTATATGAAGCATACAGATGCTACAAAGCATTTTTAAAGGACGCATAGAAATAAAGTTGTTTATATTTAAAGATGTTAGGAGCAAAAACCCCTTACTTTGATGAAATTTATTTGAAAATTCAAATACAGGTTTTTATATAACAATTACCAATTTTATAGTACAATAATAAGCTGTGGTTTTATGATTTAGACATATAAGACCGCAGCTTATTATTCGTTGACAAAAATATTATGCAATTTTATAATAATCCTATTATAACAGTAGGAAAAAAGAAATGAATTTCTTATTGAATAAATGAGAAAATACAATAGAAAGATAGAGAGATAAAATATGTTAAATCAGTTTTCAAGAACAGAACTTTTATTTGGAAAAGAAGCGATGGAAACATTGGCAAATAAGAGAGTAGCAATATTCGGTATAGGTGGTGTCGGTGGCTATGTATGTGAAGCACTTGTACGTAGTGGAGTTATGCATTTTGACCTTATAGATGATGATAAAGTCTGCCTTACTAATTTAAACAGACAGATTATTGCTACAAGAAAGACTGTAGGTAAATATAAAACTGAAGTTATGAAGGAAAGAATTTTAGAGATTAATCCTGACGCAGAAGTACAGATACACAATTGTTTCTTCCTTCCTGAAAATGCAGATGAATTTCCGTTTGACAAATATGATTATATTGTAGATGCGGTAGATACTGTTACGGCAAAGATTTCTTTGGTAATGAAAGCTAAAGAATTAAATATACCTATTATAAGTTCAATGGGAGCAGGAAATAAATTAGACCCTACAATGTTTAGGGTTGCAGACATTTACAAGACAAAAGTCTGTCCATTGGCTAAAGTTATGCGTCGTGAATTAAAGAAGCGCGGAGTTAAGAAGTTAAAGGTAGTTTATTCAGAAGAAATGCCAAAGAGACCAATTGAAGATATGGCAATAAGTTGTAAAACTCACTGCATTTGCCCACCTGGAGCTAAGCACAAATGCACGGAAAAAAGAGACATTCCGGGAAGTGTAGCATTTGTTCCTTCAGTTGTGGGATTAATTATCGCAGGAGAAGTATTAAAAGATTTGGCACAGATACAAAGGTAATATGGGAGATTATATATGAGTGTTTCAATAGAACAGTTAAAATCCATGAACGAAGATGAATATCAGTTAATAGATATGAGAAATGAATCAGAGATTGCACACGGAGAAATTCCTGGAGCAATAGTTATTCAGGCAGACAAAATAGAAAATAGTGAATTAGTTGATAAATCAAAAAAATTAATTATTTGCTGCAGCAGAGGACAAAATAGTATAGAGGTAGCAGAAAATCTTGTGGAAAAAGGATATGATGCTGAAAGCCTTGAAGGTGGGTATGTTGCATGGCTTTTAGATATGATGAAACAGCAGGAAGCAGAGGATATAAGCAAAGATGTTGAGCAAAGCCTTCGTAAGAAGTTTAAGAAAAAAATCTGGTGCAAATTTACAAAAGCAATTAATCAGTATGAACTTGTAAAAGAGGGAGACAGAATAGCGGTATGTATTTCAGGTGGAAAAGACTCAATGCTTATGGCTAAACTTTTTCAGGAATTAAAACTTCATAATAAATTTAAATTTGATGTTAAATTTTTAGTTATGGATCCGGGATACAGCCCGGCTAACAGAAAAGTCATAGAGGAGAATGCAAGAAAGTTAAACATACCTATTCATATATTTGAATCAGATATATTTGAGTCAGTTTTTAATGTGGAAAAATCACCATGTTATTTGTGTGCAAGAATGAGAAGAGGACATTTATATCATTTTGCTCAGGAATTAGGCTGTAATAAGATTGCTTTAGGACATCATTATGACGATGTAATAGAAACAATTCTTATGGGAATGCTTTATGGCTCACAGATTCAGACAATGATGCCAAAACTTTATAGTACAAATTTTGAGGGAATGGAATTAATCAGACCATTATATCTTGTAAGAGAAGATGATATTAAGGCGTGGAGAGATTATAATAATTTAAGATT
Organism: Eubacterium sp. LMAG:50; assembly: GCF_008680265.1. NCBI lineage: Bacteria > Bacillati > Bacillota > Clostridia > Eubacteriales > Eubacteriaceae > Eubacterium > Eubacterium sp. LMAG:50. Next base: position 968,212 of record NZ_NALP01000007.1, read on the forward strand.
CATCCAGTGTGCATGCAAATTTACCGATACATGTACTACCTGCAATAATGAAGAAAACAGATCTAAGAGAGTTGAAATTAAAGAACTTATAAAAACATTGAAGCAGACAAATCCATATGTAGAAGGAAATATTTTTAAGAGTATAGAAAATGTAAATTTAGATACGGTTGTTGCATATAAAAAAGATGGTGTTAAACATCATTTCTTAGATACATATGATCTCCCGAAAAACAACGGAGAAAAAAAGGATGAATAAGAAGAAAATAGAAACAGCTTTCATAAAATCAATTCCAATAATGTGCAGTTACTTATTTGTAGGAACGGCATTTTACATGATTTCGATTTTGAAATGTATCCGGAGGAACATTGCATAAAAGAACAGGAAATAATGAGAGAGCGTGGAGCAGATATGCTTGGTTGGACATTGGATGATTTGATAACACAGACAATAGAAGCATTAAAAACATTCAGACCATAAATAGTAAAAATGCTTGGTTGGAAATATTTCAAAACTGTTTATTAAAATTACTATTTATGCTACAAAACAGTAGAACCTTATAAACTTTTCTGCTAAAATATATTGGTTGAGATTAGAATCCCGTCTAAAAATGCAGACGGTGATAAACAAAAGTAAAATATATTATAGAATACGAGGTAATAACTAATGGGTGGATTTTTTGGAGTGGCATCTAAAGAAGATAGCGTTTTTGACTTGTTTTTTGGAATTGATTATCATTCACATTTAGGAACAAGACGTGGTGGAATGGCAGTTTATGGAGAAGATGGATTCAACCGTTCAATTCATAATATTGAAAATTCTCCTTTTCGTACAAAATTTGATAAAGACATACAGACGATGAAGGGAAAATACGGAATTGGTTGTATTTCAGATTATGAACCACAGCCATTAATTGTACGTTCACATCATGGTACATATGCACTTACAACAGTTAGTAAGATTAACAATATGGATGAACTTACAAAGATGTTATTTGACAAAGGTCATTCACATTTTCAGGAGATGAGTGGTGGAGAAATTAATGCTACAGAGCTTGTTGCCGCACTTATAAATCAAAAAGATAACCTTATTGAAGGAATGAATTATGCACTTGAAAAAATAGACGGTTCATTGTCAATCTTACTTATGAACCATGCAGGAATTTATGCTGCAAGAGATAAATACGGAAGAACACCGATTGTAATCGGAAGAAAAGAAGGTGCATTTTGTGCGTCATTTGAAAAGTTTGCTTATAAAAATTTAGGATATACAGATTATAAAGAATTAGGTCCTGGAGAAATTGTAGTTATGACAGAAAACAATTGCATAACTCTTCAAAAACCAGGTGATGATATGAAAATCTGTACATTTTTATGGGTATACTATGGTTATCCGGCAAGTTCATATGAAGGTGTAAGTGTAGAACAGATGAGATATAACTGTGGAATGAAGATGGCACAGAGAGATAATGTTAAGCCTGATATTGTAGCAGGTGTACCAGATTCAGGTATTGCACATGCTGTTGGTTATGCAAATGAATCAGGAATCCCATTTTCAAGACCATTTATCAAATACACACCAACATGGCCTCGATCATTCATGCCAACAATTCAGAGTAAGAGAAATTTAATTGCAAAAATGAAATTGTTAGCAGTAGAAGAATTAATTAAAGATAAAAGCCTTTTATTAATTGATGACTCAATTGTAAGAGGAACACAGCTTAGAGAAACAACAGAATTTTTATATGAGAGTGGTGCTAAGGAAGTTCATATAAGACCTGCATGCCCACCATTATTATATGGCTGTAAATATTTGAATTTCTCACGTTCATCATCAGAAATGGAATTAATTACAAGAAGAGTTATAGAGAGACTTGAAAATGGAAATGTAACAGATGAAGTTTTAGAAGAATATGCTAATCCGGATTCTGAAAAATATGAATGTATGGTTGAAGAAATCAGAAAAGAACTTAACTTCACATCATTAAAATTTAACAGATTAGATGATATGTTAGATTCAGTAGGAATAGATAAATGTAAATTATGTACATATTGCTGGGATGGAAAAGAATAATATTAATATTTTTTATGCAAATGCAAATAATAAGCAGTAGCATAATATAAGAGGTAAATTATATGGAACAGTTAATTAAAAATATTAATAAAGCAGAGGTTTTAACTTTAAAAGAACAGGTATCCTATCAGGATGGACAGGTAGTCAGCAAGACTCTTGCACAGAATGATGCTGTAAGTGTTACATTATTTTCTTTTGACAAAGGTGAAGAAATTAGTACTCATGAATCAGGCGGAGATGCATTTGTAACATGCCTTGATGGAGTTGGAGAAATAACAATTGATGGAAAAAAATATGAACTTCATGAAGGTGAATCAATTGTAATGCCTGCAAAACATCCACATGCAGTTTATGGTAAGGAACAGTTTAAGATGCTTTTAGTAGTTATTTTTTAGTTTAAGACATTAGATTGATATTTCTACTTTTAGGAGAAAAATGAAAGATACACAGAGAAACTCTTTAATAGATATAATGAATGGAATAGGAATGTCGCAGTCAAAGTATATGAATTTAGGAGATATTCTTACAATTATGATAAATGGTTTTGGCTTTGCGAGTCCGGGGATGTTTTTATTGGCATTTTGGTTTATTCCGGTGTTTTTTTCTCAATGTGCCTATTTTGCTTCGTTCTGTCTAAGTTTGAACACTATATATTAGCATTATTGACTCATTTGTTATAGCAATATTGATTTATATATTAATTGTAAAAAAAGACCAGTCAATTGATTTGTCAAGAGCCTGGATTATAAGTCCGTTTTGGTTTTATATAGTATGTTGCCGGAGTGGCAATGCCTTTGGGAATACATTGGTTATATGAAAATGCAGTGAGTATAATAAAAAAACAAACAAAAAATATAAAACAGATAAGTAATTTGCAGTGATTAAAAGTAATTGATAAAATAAACGGCTCTAAACTTTTCATAATATAAAGTTTAGAGCCGTTTACTTTGAAATCATATCATATTTCTTTTTTTATTAAAATCTATTTACTCACGTAACTCTTGTATAAAAATCAATTATTCACGTAACTAATGTATAAAAAATATGCAATATAAGTAATATCATTGTTATAGGTACTTAAGAAAAAATTAAAAAATTTCATAACAATATATGCACCATTACAATAATATAATGTGATTATAAATAAAAAGAAGCATTGAGACTTTAGAGTTTTTACCGCGTTATCTAAAATTCAGATTACAAAAAAGGAGTAAATCATGGAAAAGAAAAAATGGATTGCAGTATGGTGTATTTTAGCTGTACTGGTAGTAGGAATGGGAGCAAGTATTACATTAAGTGCTGTAATGTTTAATAAAGTCAGTGGATTAAAGACAAGTGTTGACAGTACCCTTGCAAAAGATGAGGATGTGGCACAGGAAGATGATGTTGTTATTGCTGACGAATACACAATTAAATCAACAAAAAATATTTCTGATGCATATAAAGAAGGAAGAGAAAATTCTTTAAGCAAGGAAGATAAAGATACTCTTGATATGGCTAAGAAAGTTCTTGATGAAATAATAACAGATGGAATGTCAGATTATGAAAAAGAACTTGCTGTGTACAATTGGATGGTAAAAAATATAAAAAATGATTCAGGAATGATGTCTGTTATTCCAACATCAGGTCAGAACGCAGCAACTCCAAATGGTGTTTTAAAATCTAAAACAGCGGTTTGTGTAGGATATGCAACAACTTTCAGATTATTTATGCAGATGATGGATATTGAATGTAAGGTAGTACATACAACTGACAGAATCCATTCATGGGATGAAGTAAAACTTGATGGTGAATGGTATCATACAGATATTTATTCAGATGCAGGAAGTCCAAATTATTCACATTTTAATATGAATGATAAAGAATGTAGTGACAATTATGAATGGAATACAGATTTCTTCCCGGCAGCAACAGGAACAAAATATAACTACGCAGTAGTGAATAATGAAAAATTAGATGATGTATATAAACTTCCAAAGAAAATAAAAAAAGCAATCGAAGATAAGAAATATTTTCTCGCTTATAATTTAGGGCAGGATGTAGATGGTGAAAAAGTCAGCATAATAAATGCAATTGTACAGTCGATTTCAAATTATGTTACAGATAGTTATAATTTATCAGCTAATTTGATTGATGCAGACAATGGCGATAAAGTAATGGCTGTATATATCTCATCTTATAACGATACATCAGCTATGGATAATTTATCAGATAAGGTTACTGAGAAGATTAACAAAGCTGTAGATAAAGCTTTTAGTGATTTTGCAGAAATGTCAGGAATGGAAGACGAAGATTTAGGAGACATAACAAGTAATTCAAGAACAATTGGTTCATCAGATGAAGCAATAGAGAATGAAAGCTTAAATGAAGGAGCAGCTGATGAAAGCGAATCAGGAGCAGCTGAATAAGAAAACTTATGTGAACTTAGGTCTTTTGATTCTGGTAACATAAAAGATTTTAATGAGAGGAGTCCAAGGTGCTGTAATGGCACCTTGGAAATATTAATATGAAAAATAAGTTTATTAAAAAAATATTTAACATTGCATTAGTGTGTGTATTTGCAATTCAGTTGGTTGGATGTGGAAATAACAATAATAAAATAGATATGACTAAACTTGAAAAAACAATGATGGCAGCAGACACAGATATGCCAACAATGTTAGCAGTAAATTCTGATTCAGATAATACAAAAGATTTATTTGCGTATCTTTCGGATATGGATTACAGTAAGGTTGACAAATATTTTTTAGATTATGCACAGGAAGGAACGGCTGAAGAGGTTGCTGTTATCAGAGTTAAAAACAGCAAAGACGTAGATGAAGCAAAAAAGAGCCTTGAAAAACATATTAAGGACAGAATTGCATTTTACAAAAGTTATGACCCAACACAGGTAGACAGAGCAAATGATGCACAGATATTTGTTAAAGATGATTATGCTGTTTTAATTGTAAGTGATAATGCAAGTGAAATAAAGAAAGCATTTGAAGATAGCTTTAAATAAAAAAGGAAAAATATATGGTATTTAGCAGCGGAGTTTTTTTGTTTTTATTTTTGCCTATCGTATTGGCAGTATATTATATATGCCCTGGAAAGCTAAGAAATACAGTACTATTTGTATTCAGCCTTATTTTTTATGCATGGGGTGAACCGATATATGTTGGAATAATGATTTTTTCAACGGCATTTGACTATTGTAATGGAATGTTGATAGAAACATTTAGAAAAAAGCATAATGAAAAAATCTGTAAAATTGTAATTATAATGTCAGTAGTTGTAAATTTGGGAATACTGGCATTTTTCAAATATACGGATTTTGTAATTACAAATATAAATAATTTATTTGGTGCATCTGTATCATTATTGCAGATAGCCCTTCCGATAGGTATATCATTTTATACATTTCAAACATTATCTTATACAATAGATGTTTATCTTGGAAAAGTTAAAGTTCAGCACAATATAATAAATTTTGGAATGTATGTGAGCATGTTCCCGCAATTGATAGCAGGACCGATTGTAAGATATAGTGATGTTGAAAATCAGATAGCCAGACGAAATGAAAATATAGATGACATAGCAAATGGTTTTAGAAGATTTATTGTTGGACTTTCTAAGAAAATACTCGTAGCAAATCAGGTCGGAAATTTATGGGACGAAATATCGGCAATGTCTTCAATCACTACATCAATGGCATGGGTAGGAGCTATCGCATATACTTTTCAAATTTATTTTGATTTTTCAGGGTATTCGGATATGGCAATTGGCTTAGGGCAAATGTTTGGATTTAAATTTCCTGAAAATTTCAACTATCCATATGAGTCAAAAAGCATTACTGAGTTTTGGCGCAGGTGGCATATGACTCTTGGAACATGGTTTAGAGAATATTTGTACATACCACTTGGTGGAAATAAAAAAGGAGTTCCAAGACAGATATTTAACTTATTTATAGTTTGGTTCTTAACAGGATTATGGCATGGTGCAGGTTGGAATTTTGTCTGTTGGGGATTATATTTCTTTATAATTTTAGTTTTGGAAAAATTTGTGTTAAAAAAAGTGTTAAATAAATGCCCAAATATTTTAAAACATATCTATTCATTGATTTTAATAGTATGTGGCTGGGTTATATTTGCATGTACTGACATGTCAGAAATGGGTACATTCTTTAAGGCAATGTTTGGAATTAAAACTCCGTTTCTTGGAGAAATGTCTTTATATTATATAGGATCATACGCAGTTATTTTAATAATTGCAGCTATAGCAAGCACAAAATTACCAAAATATATTGTAGGTCAGGTTGCAATTAAAATGAATGTTTCAAATAATGTTAAATTAATTGTAAGTAATGTGGCATGTTTAATTCTGTTCTTTATATGTGTTGCATTTTTAGTAGGAGATTCATATAACCCGTTTTTATATTTTAGATTTTAAAGGAAAGGGTAAGTATATTTTTAATAGAGATATGTGTTTATACTATAAGAAAAAATTAGTATTAATATGTAAGTCTTGTTAGAAGAACATTAAAAGGTGAAAATATGAGAAAAATAAATTGTATATTTGTCATTGTGATGGTACTTATTCTTGCCGGAACGGGAATAGAGATTTTTGCCACAAAGGATAGAAGCTTTTCGGAGAATGAAAACAGATATTTAGAGGAAAGACCCCAAATTAGTTTAAGCAATATAGAAAATACTGATTTTCAAAAGTCATTAGAAAATTTTATTAGTGACCAGATTCCTGAAAGAGAAAAATTGATTACTTTAAGGAGCGTGGCTAAAGAGTTAACGGGAATTAAGGATATAGAAGGAGCTTACATTGGAAAAGATGGTTATTATCTTGAAAAAATAACAAATGAAGATGTGAGTGAAGAACAGCTGAAAAATAATATAAGATACATAAATACATTTTTTAATAAAAATAAAGAACTTAAAAGTTATGTAATGTTAATTCCTGGTTCCGGAAATATATTAACTGATAAATTACCAAAACATGCAGATGTTTACGACTATAATTATTATGAAAAAATAGCAGAAAAGGAATTTACAAACAATGCAGACAATAATACTCAAATCGTAAATACATATGATGCATTGAAGAAATTATCGAAAGATTATATTTATTATAAGACAGACCACCATTGGACAACTAAAGGTGCATTTATTGCTTATAATGAATTTTGTAAAGTGGAGGGAATTGAAAGTGAACCTTATGAAAATTTGAAAATGAAAAATGTGACAGATAAATTTTATGGAACATTATATTCAAAGGTTCTTGATAAAAAGAAAAAAGGCGATTCGATAGAAATAGCAGAAAATATTCCCCAATGTAATGTGATGATTAATGGTAAAAAATCAGAAATTTACCATATAGATAAATTAAAAGAAAAAGATAAATACCAGGTATTCTTTGGTGGAAATTATGGTGTAGTTAGTATTGAAAACAATGAGGCAAATAACGATAAAAATTTGTTAATAATAAAAGATTCATATGCAAATAGTTTTACACCATTTTTATTAAAAGATTATAAGACAATTACAATTGTGGATTACAGATATTTTAGTGGAAATCTTCAAAGTATTGTACAATCTAATAATATAACAGATGTGCTTGTTTTATATGAAATGAGCAATTTTATGAAAGATAAGAATTTGGTAAAGATGATGTTTTAGTTTGAAATATACTTAAAGCCCGGAGTGTGGACAACGCCCCGGGCTTTAGTATAAAAGTGTTTATCATATATATAAATCACAGATATTTTAAGAATTAATTTATTCACTTCTCAACGCTGCAACAGGGTCTTTCTTTGCTGCCTTTTTAGCAGGAATAAATCCGCCAATCAACGTTAAAATAACACTTAAAACAATTAATATAATTCCACTTTGAACAGGTAAAAATGCATTTACATTAGTTGAGTCTGTAACTGCATGAATAATTGCATTTATAGGAAGCAGTAGAAGACAGGTTATTCCTATACCTATCATTCCGGAGAATAGTCCTATAATAAATGTTTCAGCATTAAATACCTGAGAAATATTTTTCTTTGATGCACCAATTGCACGAAGAATACCAATCTCTTTTGTTCTTTCAAGTACAGATATATAAGTTATAATACCAATCATAATAGATGAAACTATAAGAGAAACTGCAACGAAAGCAATTAATACATAAGTTATTACATTAATAATTGTAGTGATACTTGACATAAGTAAAGCAACGTAATCAGTATATGTTATTTTATCCTTATCGTCCTTTACATCTTTATTATACTTGTCAATACAATCAGATATTGAATCCTTATCTTCAAATGTATCAGCATAAATGCTAATTGATGAAGGAGCGCCAAGGCTTACGTATCCAAAATTTTTCATATTATCATCATAGCTTCCAACATCTATATAGTTATCATATATAGAAAGCATTTCTTCATCTTTAGGATTCTCTAAATATGAATCAAGCATGGCAGCTAACTGGGTTTCAGTCATTGAATCAAGCATTTGAATCTGCTCAGGAGAATCAGCATATGCAGTCATTGCCATGGATTTCCACATATTTGCTTTGTCTGATGTAGAAAGGTTTGACAAATAAGTTTTGGCATCATCAATTTTTATACTGTCATTGTCCGGATTAAAATGTAAACCGTTTAATACATTTACGTCAGGACTATTTTTTTGAGCTTTAACAATATCACTTTTATTTCCATAATTAATTAAATAATTAGTAAGAGCCTTAGTGTAGCCAACACTTCCTGATATTTGAATATTAGATGAGTCATCTGAAGTCTGTCGGATGATACCTGAAACTTTCAAAGTAATACCTGATTTTAGTAATTCTTCAACTTTATTATTGTCATTGCCAATATATTTAAATAAATCAGATTTATTTTTCTGATAAAGGTCGCTATCCGCAATTAAATAAAAGTTGTGATTACATATGTCTTCATATGATATCTTGGAAGTTTCCGGATTGACTTCTTCCCCTTTATTAATTTGCTTTAAAATATCTTTATAATCTTTTGATGGTAAAAGCCCAAGATAATAAAGAGTAGTAAGTGATACTTCATTATTTTTATCTAAAACAAGAACAACTTCATCATAAGCTTTAGGCCAGTCACCATATACAACTTTATAATTATCTTTTATGACATTACTTACGAGTTCATCATTTTTGCCGGATAACATTTCAGCAAATGGACTGCCATTCATATTTCCTGTCATCATATCGGTGCTCATAGAAGTGCTCATATCCGCATTCATTGAGACTGACATACTGTCATTCATCTGGGCAATTGAACTTGTATTAGAATTAGAATTTGAAAATGTGCTTCCATTAGTATTTACAAGAGTATTGTCTGAATCATAAGAAAATACAGAAAATGGAACATCATAAGAATAGACTATTCCGTTTTCACCAACATAATTGTTGATTTCACTGTCCTTATTATCAAGATATTTTTTAAATTCAGTCAAATTATTTTCGCTAATACTTGTTGCCATTTTACTTGTCATCATAATATCTGTTCCATTTGAAAAAACAGCATTTAATTTATGATTAACTTTCTTTTTAGAAGCATGTTCGCCGGCATTCATCATGCTGGAAAGGTCAAAGGTTTTTTGCTCTATGGTTATTGGATATGAAGTCATGGTATCCTTTTGAATATCAGTGATGTATTGATTGACACCTGTTGAAAGCGATAATATTAATGCAATTCCAATAATTCCTATTGAGCCTGCAAATGCAGTTAAAAAAGTTCTCCCTTTCTTGGTTTTTAAATTATTAAAACTAAGGGCAAGAGAAGTCAAGAACGACATTGACGATTTACCCATATTTTTATGCTCGGGCGGAGCTATTTTTTTGTCATTAAGTTCAAATGGATTAGAATCATCTAATATATGACCGTCTTTTACTCTGACAATTCTGTTTGCATAGAGATTTGCAAGTTCAGGGTTATGAGTAACCATAATGACAAGTTTGTCTTTAGCAACTTCCTTTAAAAGTTCCATAACCTGAACGCTTGTGTCACTGTCTAATGCTCCCGTAGGCTCATCAGCAAGTAAAATATCAGGATTATTAACTAAAGCTCTGGCGATTGCAACACGTTGCATCTGACCACCTGAAAGCTGATTTGGACGTTTGTGAATCTGTTCACCAAGCCCCACATCCGTAAGAGCCTGCTTAGCTCTTTCCTTGCGTTCTTTTTTTGAAATCCCTGAAATTGTAAGCGCCAATTCAACATTTGATAAAATGGATTGATGAGGTATAAGATTGTAACTTTGAAATACAAATCCTATAGTATGATTTCGGTAAGAATCCCAGTCTTTATCTTTGTATTTTTTTGTGGAAATTCCATTTATAATCAAATCTCCGGTATCATATCGGTCAAGACCTCCAACGATATTAAGTAATGTAGTTTTACCGGAACCGCTAGGCCCTAAGATTGCAACGAATTCATTGTCACGAAAATTCAAACTCACATTATTGAGGGCAGTTTGCACAAAATCACCGGTTGTATATTTTTTTGAAATATTTTTAATTTGCAGCATAAATCCTCCTAAGATTTTTAAGTAGATGTATGGGTAATTTATATATATCAATTATAAAAAAGACAAAGCTAAAATCCTATAAATATGTTATGTCTATATAAGAGTATTCTTTAAAATTTATGCCCGCCAAAAAATAATAAATTTTCTTATACAAAACCCAATAATATCATAACTATAGTTTATAAATAAAATAACAATATTTTGTTAACAAATAATTATTTAGGAGTATAATTAAAGAAAAGAGGAAACAAAATGAATGAAGTTCATTTTAATAAGTGTTTACGCTAAACAGCCACTGACAAAAGGGAGGGGCATTATATATTAAAGGATAGGTGCGGATATGGAAAAAAGATATATTGAGTTGCATCTTCATTTAGATGGAGCAATTACGCCTGATATAGCAAAAGATTTGGCAGCATTGCAGAAAATAAAACTTCCATATAAAGACGAACGTGAATTAGAAAAAGCTCTTATGGTTTCTAAGGATTGTAGAAGTTTAAATGAGTTTTTGGAATGCTTTAAATTACCTTGTAGTTTACTGCAGACAAAAGAAGGAATAGCGAGAGCTGTTTATTTGGTTCAGGAAAATATAAAAAGACAAGATGTAGTATACGCGGAAATAAGATTTGCACCACAACTTCATATGGATAAAGGTTTGACTATGAGGGAAGTTATTGAAAGTGCTTTGGATGGATTAAAGAAGTCTGATTTGAAATGTAATCTTATTTTATGTTGCATGAGAATGGCTGATAATAGAGAACAGAATTTGGAAACAGTTAAACTTGCAAAAGAGTATTTGATAAATGAAGAAAGCAATAAAGATTACGGAGTAGTTGCACTGGATTTAGCAGGAGCTGAGGCATTATATAAGACAGAACAATTTATTGATGTTTTTAAACTTGCAAACGAATTAAATGTACCATTTACTATACATGCAGGGGAGGCCGATGGCGCAGAAAGTGTAAAAAAAGCAGTTGAATTTGGCGCAAAAAGAATAGGACATGGAGTAAGAAGTGTAGAGAATTTGGCACTTATGAAAGCACTTTCAGAGAAAAAAATATGTTTGGAAATGTGTCCTACAAGTAATTTGCAGACAAAAGCAATTGAAAAGATTGAAGATTTTCCGATAAGAGAGTTTATGAAATTAGGAATTCCTGTTACAATTAATACAGATGATATGGCAATATGTGGAACGGACATGGGGCATGAGATGAACTTAATAAGAAATAAATTTGACATTACGGATAATGAAGAAAGTGAAATTTATGCAAATGCAGTAAGATATTCATTTGCTAAAAATAAGATTAAAAAACAACTAATGGAGGTACAATAATGGCAGAAAAAGTAGAATTTTCCAGCAAGCAGATGTTGGATTGGATGGGATATATTGCAGATATGTTGCAGATAAGTCCGGAAAAAATTAAGTTGTTAAATACATGCAGCAAAAGAAGAAATGTATTGGCAACAATAGCAACTCATAAGAGAGTTTTGATTTTTGCTGATGAAACAAATGAAAATATGCTTTATAAATTATGGGAAGCAGGATACGGCGATTATGAAATGTATTACGGACAAGGATATGAGCCGGGTGAAATGAAACACTGTAAAGTATTTGAACTCATGGATGTAAATATAAGTGGACCTACAGTTATTTTTGTAGTAAATGAAAATACACGTGAGTCTATGATATTTGGAATGAAAAATGAAAACTTTTCAACAGGTAGTGTAAAATATGTTGGACACGAAATCCGCTCCGTAATTATGAATAAGTTAGAAATGGATGTAAGGGATACAGTGCTTATTGCCAGTGGTGAAAGTATTGTAATAGAAGCATCAATGGTTGCATATGAAGGTGTGGTAATTGCTGTTGAAAGAGATAAAGGTTCACTTGCATCAATGGAAGAAAATGCAGCAAAATTTGGAGTACATAATGTGGAAATAGTATCGGATTTAACAGAAGAAGCATTAAAGGATAAGCCGGTTCCAAGACTTGCTTTTCTAGTTGCACAAAAGGATACAATTGAGCAGGATATTGTAACACTTAAAAAGATAAATCCAGACATGAAAATTATAATATATACTTTAGAGCTTGATATACTTTCAGATATTCCATATTTATTCAAGAAACATGGAGTTAATTTGTCTGAAGTAATGCAGATATCTGTTTCAAAGACAGATAAGGACAGTGTATTTGTTGCACAGCCTGCACCATGGATAATTTCAGGTGAATAAAGGGGCATGCCAAAGGTCTTTCACACACTTATGAGTAAACTTATGTGGGCTTATACCTTTTGACCGTTGGTAATATATATAATATTTAATATAAGATGCTGTTTCGATAGCAAATTTAATTTGCTATCGAAACAGCATCTTTTTTTATGGAGTAACAAATTTGTTCATAGTTACATTAAATAATGTATCGCTCGACTAAGAAAATATATAAACAACTAAAAAATTGTGGAAAATGTATAAAAATAAATTCTAAAAGAGAAAAAATTGGGTGATTTTTTATTGTACATAATTGGCAAAAATTGTATGGATTTGTTTTTTATAAAAAATAGACACCCGCATAAAAAAAACACACTCTTCTTTGAAAATACAAAATGATAAACTTGTGAAGAAAATGTGAAAGCTGAATTTTACTATGTAAATGGGTAACAAATAGGAGACAAAAATGTATTGAGGAGGTAAGAAAATGAGTCTTTACTATTTCACAAAGAGAAACTCGTTATTTGGCAGAGTTTGCAGTTACGTGTTAACATTTGTTTTAGTACTTTCAATGGCTTTGGGGTGTGTAGTTTTACCACAGAGAGTAAGTACAAGTGTTAAGGCAGCAACAACTGCTAAGTATCGTAACGTAATGTATTACGGTGACTGGTCAATTTATTCAGGACAGAAAAACTTTACACCTGACAAGATTGACGGAAGTTTAATAACACATTTGAATTTTGCATTTATGGATGCAGATGCAAATGGAGACTTAATCACAACAGACACATGGGCAGATTATCAGAATCCAAACGTTGGATACTCAGTTGGAAGTGATAATAAATATGCAGGTGTGTTAGGAGCAATGGTACTCTTGAGACAGAAATATCCAAACATGAAAATAGGTATTTCAGTTGGAGGATGGACAAGATCAGGAGATTTTCCAAAACTTGCAGCATCAGACAAGACAAGAAAGAATTTCGCAAACAATGTGGCAAAGTTTGTTCACTGCTATGGATATGACTTTGTAGACATCGACTGGGAATACCCAACAGCAGACAGAGATCCGGATCCTGAAGGAAACGGAGTGGCAATAGACAAGGGATGCAAAGGCTCAGCAGCAGACACAAAGAATTTCACATTATTGTTACAGGAAATCAGAAATTCATTGGACAGCTATGGAAAGACAGATGGAAAGCACTATGAATTATCAGTGGCAATGTCAGCATCACCAAAAATGATGTCAGCAATCGAATATGACAAGGTGTTAAACATAGTAGATTTTGCAAACATGATGACATATGACTTAAACGGTGCATGGGGAGGATTCACGGCTCACCAGACAGCATTATACACAAACCCTGCATATGACGGAGGGGATGCATCACTTTCAGTAGATTCATGCATAAAATATCTTGAAAATAAATATGGAGATGACATAGATTACTCAAAGATAGTAGTGGGAGTGGCACCATATACAAGAGGCTGGAAGGAAGTAAAGAAGGACACCGGAAGAGATCCAAAGAATCCGGGCTTATATGCAGACGCAACAGGAGAAAACGGAGTAACATATGCATACGGAGACATAGATTCATTAATAAGCAAGTATAACCTTACAAAGTACTGGGATGATGTGGCAAAGGCAAACTACTTCTACAGTGAATCAACAGGAATGTTCTTCACATGTGACACGGAAGAATCAGTAGCAGAAAAAGGAAAATATGTAAGAGAGAAACATTTGGGCGGACTCATTTCATGGATGGCATCACTTGACAGCACAAACTCAATCACAAAGACAATGAAGGAATCACTTTATGGATCAGAAGCATTACCAAAGCAGAACATAATAATTCCTGGAAATGACGGTGTTGAAACAACAGTAACAGCATCAGGAGATACATACGCAATAACAATAAAGAACACAAACGAAAAGGTAACAATGCCGGGCGGAGCAAAGGACATATCAGTAATGCCATGGGCAGAATACTTTGGAAAGACATTAAGTTATCCGTCAATAGCGATAGAGACACAAAATGGAGAGACATTATCAGGAGACTGGAGTGCAGGCGGAACAATTACAAGTGAAAACGGAAAGACAGTAGTGACACCACCGGAATGGAGCTCAAAGACATTGGAGCCCGGAGCATCATTAACATTTACATTAAAATCTGGAAAAGGAACAGCAAGTATAGGAAACATTAAAGGAATAGTATTAAGACAGAGAGCTGTTTCAGGAGGAGAAATCCTTTCTACTAATTTAGTATATGGAAATGGTGTTTCAGAAGGAACAACAGTTCAGAATACAACAAAAGAACAGGATGTAACTACAACAAAGAAACAGGAGACAACAAAAGCTTCGGAAACAACAACTAAGAAACCAGAAACAACAAAGGCACCTGAGACAACAACTAAAGTAGCAGAGACAACAACAAAGGTACCGGAAACAACTTCATCTCATAAACCAATACAGGGATTGAATTCAAGATTATTAATAGGTTATTACCATACATGGGATAATTCAGGAAATCCTTTCATTAAGTTAAGAGATGTAGATAAAAACTGGGATGTAATAAATATATCATTTGCAGAACCTGTAAGTGCAGGAAGTACAGACGGAAAAATGAAATTTGATATTTCAGGACTTACAGCAGACTACACAAAGGCAGATTTCAAAAATGATGTGAAAGCATTACAGGCACAAGGTAAAAAGATTGTACTTTCAATAGGTGGATATGAGGGATATTTCTCATTGACATCACAGAGTGCAGTTAACCAGTTTGTAAGCGATATCAAATCAATTGTAGATGAATACGGATTTGATGGAATAGACATTGACCTTGAACAGTCATCAGTTCAGTTTGAAAGTGGAAAAGATACAGACATTAACAATCCAACATCACCAAAGATTGTTAACATGATTAATGCAATAAGAACAATTGTAAACAGTTATGGAGATGACTTCATTCTCTCATGGGCACCTGAAACATTCTACGTACAGTTAGGATATCAGTTCTATGGTGGAATAAATCAGTACTGTGATGCAAGAGCAGGTGTATATCTTCCAATGATAAATGCACTTAGAAATGAAACAACATATGTACATGTACAGCTTTACAATTCATCACCAATGATTGCAACAGATAATCAGTCATACAACATGGGAACAAAAGAAGGAATTGTTGCAATGTGCAACATGTTATTAAACGGTTTCTATGTAAATAACTATTATACAAAGTCACAGACAGCAGAAAAGTATTTTGCACCACTTAGACCTGATCAGGTAGTAATAGGTGTGCCTTCATCAGCAAGTGCTGCAGGAAGCGGACAGGTTTCAAATGAAACATTACAGAGTGCATTTACAGAATTAAACAATGCACATCCTGGATTAAGAGGAATTATGACATGGTCAATTAACTGGGATTCATCACAGAATAAGAACTTATTTGCACAGAGTAATGGTAGATTCCTTGATAGTCTTTCAGGAGAAGAAACAACAAAGACACCAGAGATAACAACAAAGGCACCAGAAACAACAAAGGTGGCAGAGATAACAACAAAGGCACCAGAAACAACAAAGGCACCAGAAACAACAACTAAGACACCTGAAACAACAATTGATTCAGAATATCCACAGTGGAATAAAGATACAATTTACACAGGTGGAAACAGAGTTATATATAATGGAAAAGTATATCAGGCAAAATGGTGGACACTTGGAGATAATCCGGAAACATGTGGCCAGTGGGGTGTTTGGAAATATGTTGGTGATGCAACAGTAACACAGCCAACAACAAAGGCGCCAGAGACAACAACAAAGACAGTTGAGACAACAACTAAACAGGAAATAGTTTTAGATAAACCATTTGGATTAGTAGTAACTTCAACAGCAAATAACTCAATTACAGTTGTATGGGGCAGAGGCACAATTGATTTATATAATGTTTACATTGATGGAAAATTAGTATCAAATGCAGTAGCATGTGGCTCATACACATATACAGGTTATACAGCTGGAAGACATACAGTTGCGGTAACAACAACTTATAATGGAAAAGAGTCAGAAAAGACAGAAACTGTAGTAGATGTAAAAGGTCAGACAGAGACAACAACAAAGACAGTAGAGACAACAAAAGCACCTGAGACAGAAGCAACAACAGCTAAAAGTGAAGAAACAACTAAGGCTGCTTCAGGCTATCCTGAATGGGTAAATGGAAAAGTTTATGTAAAAGGTGATAAAGTGTCTTATAACGGAAATGTTTATGAAGCTCAGTGGTGGACAAATGGTGATAACCCTGAAACATGTGGCCAGTGGGGCGTTTGGAGATTGACAGACGGAACAACAACAAAACCGGCGGCAACAACAAAGCCTGTGGAAACAACAAAGACACCTGAAGTAACAACAAAAGCTCAGGAAGTAACAACATCAAAAGAAGAAGAAACAACTCAGGATAATAACTATACAGTTAACAAGAGTTTACCTGAACATATTGTTACAGGATATTGGCATAACTTTACAAATGGAGCTGCAAACTTAAAGTTAAGTGAAGTACCATCATACTATGATTTAATTTGTGTTTCATTTGCAGATTCAACATCAACACCTGGAGAAGTAACTTTTAGTGTAAATGGAGACTTAAGCAAGGCAGTTGGTGGATATACAGATGCACAGTTCATTCAGGATATTAAGACATTAAAGGAAAGAAATCAGCATGTAATTCTTTCTATTGGTGGTGCTGAAGGTACAATTTATATTACAAGTCAGGCAGCAGCAGATAATTTTGCAAACAGTTTAATTAAAGTAATTGAACAGTTTGGATTTGAAGGTGTAGACATTGACCTTGAAGGTGGAGCAGTAGCAGGAACGGAATATATTGCAGGAGCACTTAGAAAGGTTCATAACCATTTCGGCGACGAATTTATTATTACAATGGCACCTGAAACATATTATATGCAGAGTCCAACATCTAATTACTTTAAGTTAGCATTAGATATTAAAGATATTTTAACAGTAGTTAATATGCAGTATTACAATTCAGGTAGCATGGTTGGATACGGTGGAGGAGTTTATAGCTGTGGTTCAGTTGATTTCCTTACATCACTTGCAACATTGCTTATTGAAAACGGATTAAGACCAGATCAGGTCGGAATTGGTGTTCCATCATCAGCACCGGCTGCAGGAAGTGGTCTTGTATCTACAAATACATTAACATCAGCTCTTAATTGTTTAACAAAAGGAATGGCAAGTGGTGGAAGCTTTATGCCGCCTAAGACATATCCTTCATTAAGAGGTGTAATGACATGGTCAATTAACTGGGATGCATCTAATGGATACGCTTGGGGAAGCGCAATGGATAAGGCAATAGATACATTACCAAAAACAAAATAAAGGTATTAAATGTAGCTGGGGAGCTATAAAATATTGGGGTTTAAAGTAAGCCGTTTAAGTGAGAAATCACTTAGACGGCTTTTTCGATTTTTATGGCTGATTTCTTAATGCTAATTAAAAAAAGAAAATATTGTACAAATCATGCTTTAAAAAGAAACCAGATAATAGATTTAATATGCCGATTATAAAAAGTAATAATTTAAAATAATGTTTATATAGAAAATTTGAAAAATATATAAAATATAATTGACTACATAACTAAAATGTGATATTATTCTGAGTACCGAACAAACAACATAATATATGTATAATAACATGGCACACAATATGTATCAAAAAATGAACGATGAAAAGAGTGTTGAATAAATAATAATTAGTAGTTATAAGGCTTTTATCATCGCGCTTAGGAAGAAACATAGCTGTGTAGTTCTTACCCGAAGCGTATAATATGTGATTATTTGGAATAAAGTATAGGAGGTAAATTATGGACATTTTTTTACAGGAACATGGTAAAACAATTTTCATTGCAGTATGCATTTTGCTGTTAGTGGGTGTTGCTTATGTTGTGGGACCGATTATATCAGATGCGATTAAGGGAATTGTAAACAGTTATGCAGGTTCTGTAACTTTTAACAGTGTAGCAGGAAAGATTAGTTAATTATAGGCGAAAGGGGAATACAGTTGAGAAAATTGTCATTGCCGGATAGGGCATTTGGAAAGTTATTACCATTTATTTATGACGATAACATTACGGACATCAATTATAGTCGTGAATTATGGGTGAATGATTTAAATAAGGGAAGGTATAAGATTGAGGGATTTACGTTAGATGAATTGTTTATACAACAGTTTTATACAAAAATAAGTAATTTAATGAATGTTCAATTTAATCAAAACAATCCATTATTAGAAGCGGAAACTGAAAATTTAAGAATTTCGATTTTGCATGATTCAGTTACAAATACAGGAATCAGTATAAGTATTAGAAAAACTCCTGCTGTAAGAAGAATAAGCAGGGAAAGTATTTTAGAAAGTGATTATTGTCCGGAAGTATTGGATATTTTTATGGAAAACGCCATCAAGGCACACTGCACTGTGATTGTTGGAGGGTTACCGGGAGTGGGTAAAACAGAATATGTAAAATATTTAACAAGTTATATTCCGGACTATGAAAGGGTGTATACAATTGAGGATAATCTTGAATTAAGATATTCGTCAATTAATCCGCAGAAAGATTGTGTGGAAATTAAGGTAAGTGATAATTTTGGATATGCTGATGCACTAAAGGCAAGTAAACGACAATTACCAACATGGGTTTTGCTTGCGGAGGCAAGAGGAGAGGAAGTTAAGTATCTTTTGGAAAATATTTCGGCAGGAGTACATTGTATAACGACAATTCACTTGGATGATGCAGGTAAAATACCCGATCGCTTAAGAAACATGGGACAGTCAGTTTATGAAAATGATGTTTATTCGTTTATTGATATTGGAATACAATTGCAGTCGGTAGTAAAACAGGGAGAGAAAATTTCGAGAAAAATAACACAAATTATTTGTTTGTCAAGATATGAGGATAGAAATGAAAAGACAATGATATATGAAGATGGAAGAATATTATGTAGAAAACTTCCACCTGAATTGATGAGAAAATTCAGAATGGCAGGTATTACAGATCCTTTTAAGAAAAGTGAAAATTAGGAGATAAATGAAAAAAGTAAAATATTTTAGAAAATACATATGTATTATAGCTATAGTTGTAGGAATAGCATTTGCGTATAAGTTAGAACTTCCAATAGTGATTGCTATAGGTGTAATAACAACGTTACTTATGCCTATGCTATATAAAGAAGAAAAAAAGAAAAGCTATTATAAGAAAAAATTTGAAGACTTAATAAGCTATATGGAGCAGATGTGCTATTCGTTTAAGAAAAGTGGAAAAATCAGACCATCTCTTATAGATGCACAAAAAATAAGTGATGGTGAGATGAAGGAAATAATTGAAGAAGTTATTGTAAATATTGATTCTAAAATGAATGAAGATATTTATGAGCAGGCACTTAAAATTCTCGAAGAAGAATATTATTGTAAAAGACTTATTTCACTTCATGAATTTATTATAAAAATAGAAAAACAAGGTGGAGAATTTGAAGAATATATAAATATTATTCTTAGCGATATAAAAGAGTGGAGTGATAGAACGGAACTTTTTAGAAGAGATATAGATAGGATAAGAAGAAACGTTCTTATATCAATTGGAGCTACACTATTAACATGTGGATTTATGGCTTATCTTATACCAAAAGAATATTCATTTACAGGAAATATAGTATATCAGATAAGTTCGATGATTATTATTTTGATAATGCTTGTCATTTATATTTTTGTTTATAAGAAACTAAATATTGACTGGTTGAAAGAGGAGAGTTTTCTTAATCCTGAAATGGTAGATAAGTATTATGACTTAATTATGAAAAGCCAGAATGAAAAAATAAAATTTATGGACAAGTTGTCAATTAATAAAGTCAAAAAGAGAATGAGACGGGAAATATCGAAAGTATTTCCTGATTGGTTAAGGCAGGTAGCGTTGAATTTGCAACAGCAGACAGTACAGTCTTCAATAGAAAATTCATATGATGATGCACCATATATTTTAAAAAGACCAATACGACATTTATTAATTGATTTTGAAGAATATCCAATAGGGATAGAACCTTATGATAATTTTCTTCAAGAACTCGATATGCCTGAAATACAGTCATCATTAAAAATGTTTTATTGCATAAATGAGTTAAGTAAAGAAGAAACTTATAAGCAGACAAATGCAATTATAGATAGAAATAATAAGATGTTAAAGCAGGCGGAAGAAATGAAAAATAAAGACAGAATTGGATTAGCAGGGACTTTGTCAGCAGGACCAATGATGGTAGGAGTTGTAAAGATAATTATTGATATGGTGCTTATGATTTTAGTATTTACGTCCGCATTGGGAAATGTAATGAATGGAGGATGAAAATGAAATTATTATTATCTGAATTAGGTCAGACTTTGATTTATGGAATATTATTTTTATTCATTGTTGCGGGATTTTACCATATGTTACAGCAGGTTACATAGTTTTATGAGAGTAAAAATAATATGAAAATAAGTTTTTGATTTATAAAAATAGTAAAAGTCGAACCTTATATTATAAAAAGAACAAATGGAAGAATAGAGTAATTTGGGATAAAAGGAAGGTAGAGAATGGAGAATTTATTAGAAGAACATGGCGAGATAATTATAAGTGGAATTATTTCGGTAATATTAATAATTTTGTCTATTGCAATTATGTATACTGCAGCGGGAATGAATGTAGATTTTTTTACAAAACTGGTAGGAGGATAACGCATGGAAGTATTTTTAAGCGAACATGGACAAACTATTCAATATGCGGTAATTGGTGTAATTATTGTTGCACTTATTAGCATTATAACAAACACAAGTATTAAAAAAATAATGCCTGCATACAACTGTGAAGGAAGTAATACTAACAGAGAGTTTTCGGAAGAATACAAAAAGAAATGCCCTATTATTGTAGGTGACGATGTTATATATGTTACATATTTAGATAAAAGTTTTGATGTGACAAATCAAATTAGTGCAAGGGATTATGATGGAAAAGATATAACAGATAAATTGAAAATATATGGAGATGTAGATGTGTTTCACAGAGGTGTATATAACATTAAATGTATTGTAAGAGGTGAAAGTGGCATTAAAAGTATTAGGAATATGAATGTTGTAGTGGAATAAGCAATGGTAATACAGATTGGCCTGGAAATAAAAAGTCAATGTTAAATTAGAGGAGGGAAAAGATGAAACTGGCAATAGAAATGTTTTCTATAGTTATAGTAGTAACAATAGCCTGTATAGTTTTTTCGTCGTATATAAGCACGGAAAATCAAAATGTAAAAGCGAGAGATTTTTATAATGTAGCAGTTAATCGAATAGAGGATAGTAATTGTAATGCACAAGTTATTAAGCAATGCAAAGAAGAAGCCGGTGAAAAAGGATATATGTTGGTTACGGAAGATAATTCTTTATCAGAGAATGAACCGAGTTGTTATGTGAGCATGGAATATAATATAACGTTTCCAATTTATCAAATGTTTGGAGAAAACAAGAGTAAAAAAGTTGTGATAGAGGGGTATGCAAGATGATTGAAAAATGGAGTGGAGTAATAGGGAAAAATATTTTTAAAGTATGCGTTGTGCTTGCTTTTTGCTGTATGGTTCTTTTGCAAAACAATGTTTATGGCGCGACTACAGAAAATGGAAGTAAAAGTAACCCTTATCTTGTGCAAACAGAAAGTAAATTAAAAAATATATTTAGTAATAACAAAAAGACAAGTTTAGTATATATTGCGATAGTTGGTAATATAAAAATTAAAGATGGAATAAAAGTAACTCAAGGAAGATATATGCTTTATTCATCAGGTGGTGAAAGAACTATTAGTAGAAGTAAAGACATAGGCGATGATGTAAATAAATCAGATAAATATTGTTTTAAAATCTCAGATGGAGCGGAAGTTCATTTTGGCGATGGAATGGGTGGATATAAGTTATATCTTGATGGAAAAAAGAATCAAATTTCTTTTGCAACAAAAGGGTTTATAAAAGTTGATGACAGTTCAACAGGAACGATTGGAAATGCATGTGTAGTAAAAAATGTTACTAATTATAATGGCGAGACGGAAGCAGGAGCGGTTAGAAGCACAGGAACATTGAATGTATATGGAATTATTCATGACTGTGATGGAGTAAAAGGCGGAGGAATTACCATTAAAGGCGGAGTGTGCAATATATGGCCCGGAGCACAAATATATAAATGTTTTACTCTAAGTCAGGGTGGTGGAGTATATGTTGGAAATTATTCAGAATTAAGGATATATGATGGTGAAATTTTTGAAAATGAAGCATTAGAAGAAGGCGGAGGAATTTACATAGGTGGTTCTTCGCTTTTATTAATGACTGCCGGAATAATACATAATAACAAATCAGGTGAGGAAGGTGGAGGCATATTTGGAACAGGATTAGGAACAATTGTAAATATAAATGATGGATGGATATATGGCAATGATGCCGGAGCCAGTGCCGGAGGCGTATTCTCAGGATATCAGGCAGGTCTTATTCTTGGGTCAGGCAGTACTGCACCGACAATTAGTGGAAACGAATCAAGAGGAAGTGGTGGTGGAGTAAGATGTAATGGTGGTGTAGGGTATGGATATGGAGGATGCACCGTTATATATAATGCAAGGATTATAGGAAATATATCCGGAAATTTAGGAGGCGGAATAGCTTGTGGAGAAGATTCTAAAATAACTATTGAATCTATAAATGTATTTAACAATTCAAGTTATGATAATGCAGGTGGAATATATATAGGTATGAATGTAGAGGATATAAACGGCGGAGCTGTAAAACTTTATAATAGTATAATAGGTGAAAATGGAACTGTTGATAAAGGTGGTGGAATATGCACGGATTCTTCTGTTTTGATGAGAAATACCTCAATAAATAACAATTCTTCACGAAACGGAGGAGGACTTTATATTGGCAATACAGCTACGGTTCATATGTGGATGGGAAGTTACATAAATAATAATTATGCATACAATAATGGCGGGGGTGTATATATAAGTGAAAAAGCTAACTTTTTACTGACGGACAATAACATATATCAAAATAATTGTGCTAAAAACGGAATGGGTGTGTATGTAAGAGGAAAGTTTCAAATGTTTAGTATAGCAAGTGTAGATGAAAGCAATGAAGTATATCTTACCAGACAGACATACATATCAATAATAGACAGATTGCTAAAGCCTAGCGGATATGTGGCAGTTATAAGGACAACATTAACTGACCCGGGAACAATAATTGCACAGGTTGAATATAGTACAGATGCACAGAAGGAATTATATTATATAGGCGATGCAGTTGCAGAATTAAATAACCAAAATTGTGTAAAAAAATTTTTGGTACGAAATATAAGTGGGAACAAAATTTTGCGACCTACGAAATTTGTTAAAGCTTATGTAGATAATGAAATAATAATAAGCGAAAAATATGACGTTACATTTAATAAAAATACTTCTGAACATGTTTCAGGAATGCCTGAAAATCAGATTAAATTTTGGCAGGAAGACATAATAATAAGTGGTGTTACAGTCAGAAGAAATGGATATCATACAGTAGAAAATAAACATTGGAATTTCCAAAGTGACGGCAATGGAGCAACTTTAAAACCTGGTGGAATATTATATGCAAATGGAGACAGGGTACTTTATGCCCAATGGGAAAAAGAAAAAGTTATAAATTTATTTATAAATGCTACTGACAGATATTACGTAGTTAATCAAAATATAAAATTAGATATGAACGAATTAGTAAAGAAAGTAACAGTTAATGATGATGCGTATTCAAGTACAAAATATCCTCTATATATACAAAAGATAACTGACGTAACTGGTAAAAACTATTATGAAAGAGGTAAGAATAAAGAATTTGAAGATATAAATAACTCAGATATCGTACTAACTGAGAAGTTTATAAATACAGAGTCTATTGCAGAATTTATAGTGACAGTTTGTTCAAATGCCGGAGATGATAGTTCTTATGCAGAAAAGAAATTTGGTGTGTATATTATAAATAATAATGAATATAATCATACGACTAGATTTATTTCAAAGGAATATATGGATACGTTAAATAAAAATTCTAAATGGAATCTTACATTAAAAAATAAACTGGAAGAAAGTCTTAATAAAAAGGAAGGACAGGGAATGAAAAAATATAAAATGTCAAAAGAAATGGTGAATGAAATTAAGAAAAACAGATGATGGCTAAATAATTACAGGAACCTTGGAGAGGGTATAAAAACTACTACTATAAAATTATGAGGAAAACAGATGAAGCAAATTTCAATAGTGATTGGATTAATTGTATCAGTTATGATTGTAAGTATGACTATTATGGCGTTGGAAGAAAAAAGTTCAAAAGAAACTGAGTTAAACAGAGCAGTAGCAACAGCTGTAAAACAGACAGTAAAAGCAAGTTGTGGTAAGAATAAAGAAATTAACAGTAATGATGATATGATAAATTTTTGTATGAATAATATTGCATATAATGTCAGTGGCACATCAGATTATGAAATAGAAGTCATGTCTGTTGATTACAAAGAAGGAATGTTGGATATAATAGTTACAGAAAAATATACAAATGTAGTGGGAAAAGAAAAAAATATTACTATAAGAAAAGCTGCAATTTATGGATAAAATAAGTTGCAATAAAAGAGATAATAAACATTTTCCTTTTCAGAGTTGTAGAAATAGAAATGTTACAATGATATGATAATAACGAAAATAAATGACATTTTGTTAGGTTGAAAGGAATGTAGATAATATGAGAGATTATGTTATTGTAACAGATTCAGCAAGTGATTTGCCACAAGAAATCTTACAGGAATATGATATTCCTTGCCTCCCTTTATATTATAGTATAGACGGAGTGATATACGGAGATGAAAAAAATATTGAACCGCATGAATTTTTTGAGCTTATGAGAAAAGGTGCGATGCCTACAACGATGGGATGCAATCCGGAATATGCAACAGAGATGTTTAGAAGTATTTTGAATCAGGGAAAAGACATATTGCACATTGCATTTTCATCTGCATTAAGTGTTAGTTATAATTCAGCACGAATTGCAGCAGAGGACTTAAAAGAAGAATTTCCGGATAGTAATATTGTTGTTATTGATTCAAAGGCTGCATCTTTAGGTCAGGGGCTTTTAGTATATAAAGCAGCAAATATGAAAAAAGAAGGTAAAAGTTTAGAAGAAGTAAAGACCTGGATTGAAGAAAATTTAAATCATATGTGCCATTACTTTACTGTAGATGATTTATTCCATTTACATAGAGGTGGAAGAGTGTCAAAAACAACTGCAGTTGTAGGAACTTTAATACATGTAAAACCTGTACTTCATGTAACAAATGAAGGAGAATTAAAACCATTCCAGAATGTTCGTGGAAGAAAGAAAGCATTACAGAGTCTGGTTGATTCCATGAAAAAAGAAGGCGCAGGTTATGAAAATAAAGTAGCCTTTATTGTACATGGTGATTGTATAGAAGATGCCAATAAAGTAGCTGATAAAATAAAAGAAGAATGTGGAGTAGAAAAAGTAATCATAGGAATGCTAAGTCCTACGATTGGAACTCATGCAGGACCAGGAACAGTTGGTTTGTTCTTTATAGGAGAAAATAAATAAAAAATTTATTAATTGAAGTGATACCAAGATAAATACAGAGATGAAAATTACAAAAAGAATCTGTACCAGATTTTATGACTTTGGTATTGCATATATATTGTATACTATACACTAACAGCCAGACTTTTTGGAAGTCTGGCTGTTAGTGTATAATTAACAAATCTAAAATAAACATATATATTATGAATCAGATATTTTAAATATGTGTGAAATTAATCCAATTTTATACTTACTTCTCCGGATGAAAGCAGTTTTTCAGTTCCGTCTTCAAATCTGACAAGAAGATGACATTCATCGTCAATTGAAATTGCCTTGGCAGTCTTGTTACCATCTTTGTCAATAACAGTAATATTTTTTCCTAATAATATAGAGCGGTCAATGTATTCTTTAAGGTAACTCTTAGATTCAAATGAATTATAAAAGTCCATAAAGTAATTTAAGACATGAGCTAATAATTTGCTACGCTTGTTAATGGAATCGCTTTCTTTGTCAAATATAGCCGTAGCGACTTTGTTGATTTCTTCAGGAAATCCACCTTCAGGAAAACAAACATTAATACCAATTCCGACAATTGCATAGTTAAGTTTGCCTGTTTCCATATTAAAAGTAGCTTCAGTTAATATTCCACATACTTTTTTGTTATCTACAAAAACATCGTTGACCCATTTTATTTTTGCCTTTTTATCGGAAACATCTTCAATTGCCTTAGCAACTGCAACTGCTGCGCTTGTAGTTAAAAAAAGTGAATCACTGGCAGGAATATCAGGACGAAGTAGTATACTAAAATAAATTCCTGTATCGGCAGGTGAAACAAATTTTCTTCCCATACGACCACGACCTAAAGTCTGCTCACTGGCTACAAGAACAGTCCCTTCTGTTGCTCCATCTTCAGCCATTTCTTTTAAAACAGTATTAGTTGAAGAAATTGTGTCATACACGTGGATATCTAAAGGATATTTTAAGAATTCACCAATACTGTGCTTACTTAAAATATCATTTGATTGTTCAAGACAATAACCTTTATTTGTAGTAGCTGAAATCTTGTACCCTTCATTTTCTAAAGATTTGATTGCCTTCCAAATAGAATTTCTACTAACATTTAATTCTTTTGCAAGAGTAGCTCCTGAAAAATAACTTCCTTTATTTGCTTCAAGCATATGTAAAACTTCATCTTTAACGCTCATAATATTCCTCCTAATGCTTCTATAAGTATAACAAATATGAATAAAATATCAAATGAGGTCCGAAATAAAACAAAAATTAAAATCAGATAAAATGATTTATTGTTAATGAAGAAAAAATTTAAATGTGTTAGAATATAGAACGAGTATATCAGTTGAATAGATTTTTAGTTGAAGTTGATAATATATTAAGATAATAAGGTGAATAGTATAAAATGATGACAGATTTACGTTGGAGCGAATAGCGAGTGATAATTCATAAGATATTTTTGACCGAACATCTTAAAAAAGAAAAATATTATGGAAAGGAAAAATTAATGGCAGTAAAAGATATCAAAGAATATGAAATTATAAAACAATATTATATGGAAGACTTGAATTCACAGGCTTATTTATTAAAGCACAAAAAGACAGGAGCAAGAATTGCATTATTATCAAATGATGACAATAATAAAGTTTTTAATATTGGTTTTAGAACACCGGTAAATGATGATACAGGAGTACCGCATATAATTGAACATACAGTTCTTTGTGGCTCAGATAAATTCCCGGTGAAAGACCCATTTATCGAACTCGTAAAGGGGTCACTTAATACATTTTTAAATGCAATGACATATCCGGACAAGACTGTGTATCCGCTTGCAAGTTGTAATGAAAAAGATTTTCAAAATATAATGGATGTTTATTTGGATGCAGTATTTAATCCACAAATATATAATCATCAGGAGATTTTTAAGCAGGAAGGATGGCATTACGAATTAGAATCACCGGAAGATGAGTTGAAAATAAATGGTGTAGTTTATAACGAAATGAAGGGAGCATTTTCATCAGTAGCAGGAGTTCTTGACAGACAGGTATTGCATTCGCTTTTTCCGGATACAACATACGGTTTTGAGTCAGGTGGAGATCCGATATCAATACCTGATTTAACTTACGAGGAATATTTGGATTTTCACAGAAAATATTATCATCCGTCAAATAGCTTTATATATTTGTATGGAGATATGGATATGGAAGAAAAACTACGTTTTATAGATAAGGAATATTTGAGCAAATATGATACATTAGAAATAGATTCTGAAATAAAAATGCAGAAACCATTTGATAAACCGGCAGAGGTTGAAAGTTACTACCCTATATCAGATGGTGAATCAGAAGAAGACAATACTATTTTGTCATGGAATGTAGTTTTAGACACAACACTTAATAAAGAAGAAGTGTTGGCGTTCCAGGTACTTGATTATGTACTTATGACAATGCCGGGTGCAGTTTTAAAACAAAAGATTATAGATGCAGGCATAGGAAAGAACGTAGAAAGCACATATGAGTCAGGAATTTTACAACCATATTGGTCTATAGTAGCTAAATATGCAAATTATGAAGATAAGGATAAATTCAAGTCAATAATAAAAAGTGGATTAGAAGAAATAGTACAAAATGGTATCGAAAAAGAAAGCCTTATTGCTACAATTAATAATTTGGAATTTAAATATCGTGAAAGTGATTTCGGACGTTGGCCAAGAGGATTAATGATTGGCCTTCAGATGTATGAAAGCTGGATTTATGATGAAAATCAGCCATTTATATATGTAGAATGCAATGAAACATATGCATTTTTAAAGAAAATGGTTGAAACAGATTACTTTGAAAATTTAATTGAAAAGTATGTATTGAACAGCAAAATTGAATCAACAGTAGTGCTTAAGCCTAAAAAGGGTCTTGTAGCAGAAACTGAAAAAGAATTAGCGGACAAGTTAACTGCAAAAAAGGCAACTCTTTCAAAGAGTGAAATTGATAAGTTAGTTGCAGACACAAAGGCATTAAAGAAGTATCAGGAAGAACCATCACCTGAAGAAGATTTAAAGAAGATACCGATGTTGGAAATAAGTGATATTGACCCTGAACCAAGAAATATAAAGTCTCAGATAAGAGAAATTAATGGAATACCTACGGTTTATTATGACTGCTTTACTAACGGAATAGGTTATGCAATATTGTCATTTGACTGTAAAAATATACCTACAGAACTTTTACCATATATTGGTTTGCTGAAAAATACTGCAGGATATATGAATACGGAAAGTTATAATTACACTCAGCTTGCAAATGAAATAAATAAAAATATTGGTGGAATATATGTTGATGCAACATTATATCCGGATGCAATTGAAAAGAATAAGTTCGAACATCGAGTTGAAGTTAATTTTAAGTCGATGATAAGCAGAATGGATAAGGCATTTGAAATTGCAAAAGAAGTTATGCTTACTACAAAATTTGATGACTATAAGAGATTAAAAGAAATTATCGATGAAATAAAAGCAAGACTTCAGAATACACTTATGGAAAGTGGAGATTCTGCTGCAGCACTTAGAGCAGGCTCATATTTCTCAGAGACGATGTATAGAAGGGAAAATTATGCTGGAATTACATTTTACAAATTTATTGAAGATATAGCCAACAATTTTGAAAATGTAAAAGAGGAAGTAGCAGCAAAATTAAAATTGCTTACAGAGTATGTTTTTAGAAAAGAAAATCTTGTTATCAGTTATGTATGCAAGGATGATGAATATGACAGTTTACCTGGATTAGTGGAAGATATGACAGATTCATTATATGACAAAGAACCTGACAGTAGTATATTGAGTAGCGATAAAGTGGAAAAATTTGCAAAGAATGTATTAAATGAAGGATTTAAAACATCAAGTCAGGTGCAATATGTAGTAAGAGCAGGACAATTTGATACAGACAAATATCCATATACAGGAACTTTATCAGTACTTAAAACTATTTTAGTTTATGAATATTTGTGGAATAACGTAAGAGTAAAAGGTGGCGCGTATGGCTGTAGCAACTTCTTTACAAAACAGGGTGTTGCAATGTTTACATCTTACAGAGACCCTAAATTAAAAGAAACAAATGAAATCTATGAAAATGTTGTGGATTACATCAATAATTTTAATGTCGGTGACAGAGATATGCGCAAATTTATTATCGGAACTATAAGTGAATACGACCAGCCACGCACACCGTGTAGCGAAGGTGGAAGATTGTTAACATTGTATTTTAACCATAATACTTTTGAAAATCTTAAAAAAGAAAGAAGTCAGGTGTTAAGTACTACAACAAATGCAATCAGAAACTGTGGAAGCCTTGTTGCAGATGCACTTAAAGAATATTATGTTTGCGTTATTGGAAACGAAGGAAGAATAGAAGAAAACAAAGATATGTTTAAAAATATCTACAATTTATTTGAAAATAAAAATTAAAAAATAAATACAAATATAAATGAAAAATAAATGCAAATCAGATGATAGAATGTAAATAAAGTATAAAACAAAAGTTTGGAAATGGAGAACAAATGGAAAATAAAGAGTACAAATCAGGATTTGTTGCATTAATAGGAAGACCGAATGTTGGAAAATCTACATTAATGAACAAAATAATAGGACAGAAAATTGCTATTACATCAAATAAGCCGCAGACAACGAGAAATAAGATTCAGACAGTATATACATGTGATCAAGGACAAATTATATTTCTTGATACACCGGGTATTCATAAGGCAAAAAATAAATTAGGTGAATATATGGTAAATGTGGCTGAAAAAACATTAAAAGAAGTAGATGTTATTTTGTGGCTTGTTGAACCTAGTACATTTATTGGGGCAGGTGAACAGCATATTGCCGAACAGCTTAAAGACATAAATGTACCTGTAATTCTTGTAATTAATAAAATAGATACTGTTAAAAAAGAAGAAATTTTGGTATTTATTGATGCGTACAGAAAAATTCTTGATTTTGCAGAAATAATTCCTGCATCAGCATTGAGAGATAAAAATGCTGATGAAATAGTAGAATCTATTTTTAAATATCTGCCACAGGGACCTCAGTATTATGATGAAGACACAGTAACTGACCAGCCAATGCGTCAGATTGTGGCTGAAATTATAAGAGAAAAGGCATTGCATGCTCTAAATGAAGAAATTCCGCATGGAATAGCTGTTACAATTGAAAAAATGAAAGAAAGAAAAAACGGCAAAATTACTGATATAGAAGCAACAATTATATGCGAAAGAGATTCTCATAAAGGCATAATTATCGGAAAACAGGGTAGTATGCTTAAAAAGATTGGAAGCAAT
This sequence comes from Eubacterium sp. LMAG:50, assembly GCF_008680265.1. Taxonomy (NCBI): domain Bacteria; kingdom Bacillati; phylum Bacillota; class Clostridia; order Eubacteriales; family Eubacteriaceae; genus Eubacterium; species Eubacterium sp. LMAG:50. The sequence goes on from NZ_NALP01000007.1 coordinate 1,000,033, forward strand.
GCAAGATATGAAATAGAACAGATGCTAGAAATGAAAGTTAATCTTCAATTATGGGTAAAGGTTAGAAAAGAATGGAGAGACAGCGATTTGTTATTGAAGAACTACGGATATAATGAAAAGCAGCAGTAAGATACAATTTTTTAAATATAAGAAAATTTTTTTGATGTAATAAATTTTTGCTATTAAAGCCGTGTCTATACGGCTTTTAGCATTTATTAAATATTTAGAGATTTGAGTTAAGAAAGGAGAGGCACGACTATGGTTGAAACGGTAACGGCTATGGGAATTGTAATGTCAGCAATGCCGATGGGTGAATATGATAAAAGAGTTGTGCTTCTTACAAAACAATTTGGAAAGATAACGGCTTTTGCAAGAGGGGCAAGACGACCTACAAGCCAGTTCCTTTCGGGAACGCAGCCTATGAGCTTTGGCGAATTTACCATGTATCGTGGAAGAAATTCATACACTATAACAAATGTAAAAGTGACAGAATATTTTGGCGGTGAAATGACCGACATTAATAAAATGTATATGGGAATGTATTTTCTTGAAATGGCGGACTACTATGGAAGGGAAAATATAGATGGAACAGAGACATTAAAATTAATCTATCTTTCACTTAAAGCACTGCAAAATGATTCTATTCCTGACAAATTGGTGAAAAATATATATGAACTTAAATCGCTTGTGATAAACGGGGAATATCCAAATGTGTTTACCTGTGTAAATTGTGGCAATAATAGTGAACTGGATTATTTTGATTTGAGAAAGAATGGCATGATTTGTTCTAAATGTCATGGAAATTTGTCAAAAGATAAATTAGTATCACAATCGGCAGTGTATGCGCTTCAATACATAATTTCATCTCCACTTAACAAATTATATACATTTAATGTAAAGGATGAGGTATGGCAGGAAATAAATGGAATTATGGAAAGTTATTTGAAAGAACACATAGAAAAACAATTCAAAACTCTGGAATTTCTGGAAATTAGTTATTGAAAATAATGAGTATACAATGTAAAATTAGGTATTGCGAGGAGGAGCGGATATGCTTAAGAAAAAAATTATATCATTGCTTATGGTTATGACAATAGCTCTTACATTTGTCGGGTGTGACAATAAAGTTGGAGATATTGCTTTAGAAAAAGGCCAGACAGCAATTCATATTTCAAAAGATGGTAAAGTACAGTACGGAGTAGCAGAGTCATTCGATAAAGATTATTATGACAAGAAGGAACTTAAGAGTACTGTTGAAAATGAAGTCGATGAGTTTAATTCAGATAGTGATGCATCAGGAAAAGATGCACTTTCTTTAAAGTCAATGGATGTAAAGAAAGATGTTGCGACTATGATTATGGAATTTGCATCAACTACAGACTTTGGAACATATATTTTAAAATATAACAATCCTGATAAAGGAACTTTCTATATAGGTGACATAAGTGACAATGAAGATTGTGAAATTAAGGGGAAATTTTATGCCCCTGACAATAAGAAAAAATCAGTGTCAGAAGACAAGATTAGTGATTTAGATGATAATATTTTGATTGTTAATGAACAGATGAAAGTCCAGATTGAAGGAACAGTAAAGTATGTGAGCGAAAACTGTAAAATCAGTGATGGCGTGGTAGAAACAGCGAAAACTGATGACGGAATAAGCTATATTGTATATACATTAAAATAATAATGATAATAAAAAGATGCCTTATGGATTACTTAGTATTTCCTAACCCGGCATCATAAAAAATAAAAGGTGGAGAAGTATCATGGAAAAGACAATGGAAAAAATCGTTGCAGTTGCAAAAAGCAGAGGATTTGTATATCCGGGTTCAGAAATTTATGGTGGACTTGCGAATACATGGGATTATGGTAACCTTGGTGTAGAATTAAAGAATAATGTTAAAAAAGCATGGTGGAAGAAATTTATTCAGGAAAACCCATATAATGTAGGTGTTGACTGTGCTATTTTAATGAACCCTCAGACTTGGGTTGCATCAGGACATCTTGGTGGATTCTCAGACCCTCTTATGGATTGTAAAGAATGTCATGAAAGATTTAGAGCAGATAAACTTATTGAAGATTATATGGAAGAAAATGGAATTACAATAGAAGGTTCTGTTGATGCATGGTCACATGAAGAAATGGCTAACTACATAGAAGAAAAGAACATTGCATGTCCAACATGTGGTAAGCACAATTTTACAGAAATTCGTGAATTTAATCTTATGTTTAAGACATTCCAGGGTGTAACTGAAGATGCTAAAAATACAGTATATTTAAGACCTGAAACTGCACAGGGTATTTTTGTAAACTTTAAGAATGTACAGAGAACTTCAAGAAAGAAGATTCCATTTGGTATCGGTCAGGTTGGTAAATCATTTAGAAATGAAATTACACCTGGTAACTTCACATTCAGAACAAGAGAATTTGAACAGATGGAACTTGAATTCTTCTGCGAACCGGGAACAGACTTAGAATGGTTCCAGTATTGGAGAGGATTCTGCCGTGACTGGTTATTAAGTCTTGGAATTAAAGAAGATGAAATTAGATTAAGAGATCATTCACCTGAAGAATTATGTTTCTACTCAAAGGGAACAACAGATATTGAATTCTTATTCCCGTTTGGATGGGGCGAACTTTGGGGAATCGCTGATAGAACTGATTACGATTTAACTCAGCATCAGGAATTATCAAAGCAGGATTTATCATATTTTGATGATGAAAAGAAAGAAAGATATGTTCCATATGTTATTGAACCATCACTTGGTGCTGACAGAGTAACACTTGCATTCCTTTGTGCAGCATATGATGAAGAAAATATCGGAACAGAAGAAAAACCGGATATGAGAACAGTTATGCATTTCCATCCGGCTATCGCACCTGTTAAGATCGGTGTACTTCCATTATCAAAGAAGTTAAATGAAGGTGCAGAAAAGGTATTTGCAGAACTTAGCAAATTATATAACTGTGAATATGATGACAGAGGAGCAATCGGTAAGAGATATCGTCGTCAGGATGAAATCGGAACACCTTGGTGTGTTACTTATGATTTTGATTCAGAAGAAGATGGAGCAGTTACAGTTCGTGACCGTGACACTATGAAACAGGAAAGAATCAAGATTGAAGATTTAAAAGCATACTTTGAAGAAAAGATGGCATTTTAATTGGAATTGTCAGCATATAACATGCAAAAGTATGTAAGACATATTTAAAAACAATTATCCTTAATGGATATAAAATATGATTTTAAATAATAACAGAGTTGAAATTCATATTGGATTTTAGCTCTGTTATTTTTTATTCTTTGCTAAAAAGTGAAAACTTAACTTATAATTAAAAAATAAATGCAATAAAAAATATGACCTCTTCGTTTAATAAGTATAAGACAATAAAGAAAACAAAGATTTTTAAGGAGGGTATCTATTATGAAATCAAAAGTATTATTATCAGGGGCAGTAGCCTTAGCTATGGCAACAGCAGTTATGGGACCTGTTGCAACCAAAAGTGTTAATGTGTATGCAGCAGAAACAACACAAAATCAACAGGCAACACAAAATCAGGAAACAACGAAGAACGTTGAGGCATCTAAAAATGTGTTAACCGGAAAATGTGGTGACAATGCAACGTATACATATGACAAAGACGCGAAAACAATTGTAGTTTCAGGAACAGGTGCAATGTGGGATGATATGGAAATACTTGGCAATTATGATTCTGTAAAAAGCATAACAATCGAAGATGGAATCACATGTGTTGGCGAAAATGCGTTTTCAACCTTAAGTGTAGAATCTATAAAGATTGGAAAAGATGTCCAAACAATAAAAAGAAAAGCATTCGGATTTGTTTGGGGCGAAGAAACAACAATAATACCTGCAAATGTAAAGACTATCGAGCAAAATGCATTTGCAACTATTAAAAACATTGAATTTATGGGAGATATTGATGGTTTTGAAAATGGAATCGTTGAAAGCAATACGGACGATATTAACAGTGTAATTTTGCATGGAACTGCAACAAAACTTGGTATGATATTTAAAAATTCACCAATATATAAAGTGATAATTGCACAGGACAATACAAAATCTACTTTTGATAAAGGATGTATATTGTCAGCAGACAAAACAAAATTGAATTATTACATAGGAACAAATGACAAAGTTGTTATTGCTGGTACAGTAGAAGAAATTGATGCAGGGGCTTTTAGAAAAAAATCAGTTAAAAGTGTAAAATTAGGTGAAAATGTTAAAAATATAGGTGAACAGGCTTTTTATAGAACATATGACCTTGCATCATTTGTTTCAAATAAAAAATTAGCATATATTGGAGACAAAGCGTTTGCAAACTCAACATTAAAGAAATTTGCTTTTGATACAAAACCAAAAATGGGAGAGAAAGTATTTTCTAGAAATTCGAGTATTACATATTCAAAAGGTCTGAAAAAGGCGGGTACATCAATTGAATTTGCAAAGTTGCGCAAAAAGAAATACACAATAAGATTTGCAAAAGTAAATGGAGCTACAGGATATGAAGTTAAGTTCAAAAGTGCAAAATACAAAAAAACATTTACGACCAAAAAGAATGTGTTTACTAAAGCAGTTTCAAAAAATGATGTAAATAAAATGGGCATCACGAATGGAATAGAAGAAGATGGAACATGGACAGCAGGTACTGTAATGGTAAGACCTTATAAAGTAGGTAAAAAGAAAAAAATCTATGGGAAATGGTCAACAAAAACATTAGTTTTATATTACGAATAACAGACTATGAAGTAGAAGAAACAATAAAACATAATAAGTATAAAAGCGTAATAAGCTAAAACATAATAAAAAGTAACAAAAAACAAAAAATAAGATAAAATATGATGCCTACGGATTGTTCCGTGCTGCGCACTATCACAATCCTACCCAATATTCGCATATCGCGGGAATTATCCCGCTTTTATGCTCATATTGAGGCGGGTCCCAAGGTCTTTCACCCACTTATGAGCAAGCTCATGTGTGTGAAAGACCTTTTGACCCTGGCATCATAATAAATTACAATGTTATGTTAAAATTATTAATGTAGCCCTTATTTGCATAATCTATTATTCCAAAAATTTCACCGATTGCTCTTTCATATCCGGCAGGAGTTTTATACCAGTTTTCTTTAGTTGTGAAAGAGTCATTAACTGGGCATGGAATGATATTTATATCTTTAGAAAACATTTTGTCAACTAATAAAAGGCATCTTTTCATGTGGAATGTGGTGGTAATTAAAGCAATCTTGAGAGATGGATAATTTTCCTGACTTTTAATAATTCTATAAGCATTTTCTAAACTATCAATTGTTGAAGTGGAATTATATGCTGTGTAAATATTTAAAGAAGGTATTCCTGCTTTTACAGCATATATTTTCATGAGATCAGCCTCCTGATAAATTCCAGAGTCAGTAAGCATTTTGCCACCGGAAAAAATAAAATTTTTAACAAGTCCTTTATTATACAAAGCCACAGCCCTTGGCACACGATATTTAACAGCACTATAGCTACCCATAACGATTCCCATATCCGAATTGGTGTCTGAATATTCTATATTTTCAAAAAGCATTGAATTTATTAAATCCCTGGAAATATCTTTATATTGTAAATCGGAAATGTTCATGAATAATCCTCCAAATCTATGAGAGAAACATCAAAGTTTATATGTAAATATTCCCTTAATATAGTATATGAAATGAAGTGAAAAATGTAATATTGATTATATAAAAAGAGTAAACGACAAATTGTATTCGAACCATTGACAATTTGAATAAATTGTAATGAAAATAAATTTGAAAAATGATAATATTATAGTTAAATAAAAACAAAATAATGGAACGAAAGAAAACAGAAAGGAGTGCAACTAATGAGAAAGAAAGTAGCCGTAATACTTTGTGTGCTTGGTGTTACATTGGTATTTGCCGGATGCGAAAAAGAACAAAAAGAAGCAAAGCCAACGGAAACAGAAGTAAAAATGACAGTCAGGCAGACAACTACAGAGGAAACAACCGAGCAGGAAACATTCAGATATTCGGTAAAATATGAAGCTGTAATTGACACATCTGACCTTACAGATCAGGAAACGTCTGATATGATTTCAAATTTGCGAAACATTGCACAGGAAAATAATATGAAGATAGGCTTGGGACAGGCAAGATATCAGGAATTAGTATTGGAGATTACCTGTTTTTATAATGATGAATCCATAACAGTTAATGAAGTAAAAGAAAAGCTATTGTCAGGGTTAACTATTAAATCGATTCAATAAATTTATATCTACAATAAATTAGATAATATGATAAAATAGTGTTATCGATAACATTATCAAATGAACGAATTAATTAGAAAACAATTAGGAGAGAACAATGGCAATAACAATTAAAGACATTGCAAAAGCTACAGGTGTATCGACAATGACCGTTTCACGCTTTCTCAATGAACCGGAAAAATTAAAACCATCAACTTATGAGAAAGTAAAAAAGGCAGTAGACGAAATGGGATATGAACCTAATCAGGTTGCCAGACTTTTGCAGACAAACAAAACAAACATTATATGTGTATATATTGCAAATGGAATTGACCCTCTGCATCCTTTTACACTAAGAGCAATTTCAGGAATCGGAGAAAAGTTAGGACTTGAAGGTTATTCAATGCAGATATGTAGACATGATTACAAAAAAGTTAAATGTGATGGTGTAATAGCCATGGGTATGACTGAGCGTGAAGAAGATGAAGTGATGAAGTGGTTTAAGGATAAGCCTGTAATTGTATTTGGAAATAGCAGTTACAAGAATAATTGGATTGACATAGACAATTATAAAGGTGGATATATGGCCACAGAACATCTTCTTAAACGCGGTTATAAGAAAATTGCAAATATTGGAATAAGAAGTGAAGAAAAATACACGCAGGACAGATTAAATGGATATATGGATTGTATGAGAGATTACCATATGGATATACCACAATCGGGAATAATGAGAGTGTGTAATAATGAAGACGATGGATATTTGGCAGCTTCAAGAATTTTGAAAAATGCAGATGTTGATGCGATAGTTTGTGCCAGTGATGCTTTAGCACTTGGAGTAATGAGATGTGCCGTTAAGATGGAAATAAATGTTCCTAATGAACTTGGCGTTACAGGATTTGATGGATTAGGATATGAAAAATTAGTAACACCTCATATCACAACGGTAGAACAACCTGTATATGCATCAGGAATAGCTTTGGCAGAATGTATTGTCAATATATTGCGAAATAATGACTATTCAGAAACCGAAAAATTTATTAAACCAATTTTGAATATTAATGGATCAACAAAATAATGTGTGTCGTATGAAGTTTAGTAAGATTTGATGAGTTTTAGTGATTTTTTGTGGTAACATATGGCAAATGAACTTGACTATCAAATGCCTTATGTTATAATGTTTTATAGGGATTTTTGCCCAATTTTTGTGCGCAAAAATACCGATATTAGAAAATATGAGTTGGTTAAAGAGAGCCATTCTCCACAACTCATAAAATAAATACTAAAGTTTTAGGAGGAAAAATTAATGGCAAACAAATGGGTATACCTTTTTAGCGAAGGTAACGCAAACATGCGTGAACTTCTTGGTGGAAAAGGTGCTAACCTTGCAGAAATGACAGGTTTAGGACTTCCAGTACCTCAGGGATTCACTATTACAACAGAAGCTTGTACTCAGTACTATGAGGACGGTAGAGAAATTAACGAAGAAATTCAGGGACAGATTAACGAGTATATCGTAAAGATGGAAGAAATCACAGGAAAGAAATTCGGTGATAAGGAAAATCCATTACTTGTTTCTGTTCGTTCAGGAGCTAGAGCTTCTATGCCAGGTATGATGGATACAATTCTTAACCTTGGTCTTAACGAAACAGTAGTTAACGCAATTGCTGAAAAGTCAGGAAATGCCCGTTGGGCATGGGACTGCTACAGAAGATTCATCCAGATGTATTCTGACGTAGTTATGGAAGTTGGTAAGAAGTATTTTGAAGAACTTATCGACAAGATGAAAGCTGACAGAGGTGTTAAGCAGGACGTTGAACTTACAGCTGATGACTTAAAGGAATTAGCAGCACAGTTCAAGGCTGAATATAAAGAAAAAATCGGAGAAGACTTCCCAGATGATCCTAAGGAACAGTTAATGGGAGCTATCAAAGCCGTATTTAGATCATGGGATAACCCACGTGCTAACGTTTACCGTCGTGACAACGATATCCCTTATTCATGGGGAACAGCTGTTAACGTACAGTCAATGGCATTTGGTAACATGGGTGATGATTGTGGTACAGGTGTTGCATTTACAAGAGATCCAGCAACAGGTGAAAAGAAGCTTATGGGTGAATTCTTAAAGAATGCTCAGGGTGAAGACGTTGTTGCCGGTGTTAGAACACCAATGCCAATCGCTCAGATGGAACAGGAATTCCCAGAAGCATTTGAAGAATTTGTAAAGGTTTGTGAAACACTTGAAAACCATTACAGAGACATGCAGGATATGGAATTTACTGTTGAAAACAGAAAACTTTACATGTTACAGACAAGAAATGGTAAGAGAACAGCTCAGGCTGCTTTACAGATTGCTTGTGACCTTGTTGATGAAGGCATGAGAACAGAAGAAGAAGCTGTAGCTATGATCGATCCTAGAAACTTAGATACATTACTTCACCCACAGTTTGATGCTGCTGCTCTTAAGGCTGCTACACCAGCTGGTAAGGGACTTGGAGCTTCTCCAGGAGCTGCTTGTGGTAAGGTTGTATTCACAGCTGATGATGCTGTTGAATGGAATGCAAGAGGAGAAAAGGTTGTACTTGTACGTCTTGAAACATCTCCAGAAGATATCACAGGTATGAAGGCATCACAGGGTATCTTAACAGTTCGTGGTGGTATGACATCACACGCTGCCGTAGTTGCTCGTGGTATGGGTACATGCTGTGTATCTGGTTGTGGCGACATCGCTATGGACGAAGAAAACAAGAAATTCACTTTAGCTGGAAAAGAATATCATGAAGGAGATTTCATCTCAATCGATGGTTCAACAGGTAACATCTATGATGGAATTATTCCTACAGTTGATGCTAAGATCGCTGGTACATTTGGACGTATCATGGGATGGGCTGATAAATATAGAACACTTAAGGTTAGAACAAATGCTGATACACCAGCTGATGCTAAGAAAGCTAGAGAACTTGGTGCAGAAGGTATCGGTCTTTGCCGTACAGAGCATATGTTCTTCGAAGAAGACAGAATTGCAGCATTCAGAGAAATGATCTGTTCTGATACAGTAGAAGAAAGAGAAGCAGCTCTTGAAAAGATTCTTCCATATCAGCAGGGAGACTTCGAAGCACTTTACGAAGCACTTGAAGGTAACCCAGTTACAATCAGATTCTTAGATCCACCTCTTCATGAGTTCGTTCCAACTGAAGAAGAAGATATTAAGAAACTTGCAGATGCACAGGGTAAGACAGTAGAAGAAATCAAGACAATCATTTCTTCACTTCACGAATTCAACCCTATGATGGGACACAGAGGACTTCGTCTTGCTGTAACATATCCTGAAATTGCTAAGATGCAGACTAAGGCTGTTATCCGTGCAGCAATTAATGTTCAGAAGAAACATAGTGATTGGACAGTTAAGCCGGAAATCATGATTCCATTATCATGTGATGCTAAGGAATTAAAATATGTTAAGGATATCGTAGTAGCTACAGCTGATGCTGAAATCGCAGCAGCAGGTGTTGAACTTGAATATCAGGTAGGTACAATGATCGAAATCCCTAGAGCAGCTCTTACAGCTGACGAAATCGCTAAGCAGGCAGACTTCTTCTGCTTCGGTACAAACGATTTAACACAGATGACATACGGATTCTCAAGAGATGATGCTGGTAAGTTCTTAGATGCTTACTATGATGCTAAGATCTTTGAAAATGATCCATTTGCTAAGTTAGATCAGGTTGGTGTTGGTAAGTTAATGGAAATGGCTATCAAGCTTGGTAAGCCAGTTAACCCTAACCTTCACGTAGGTATCTGTGGAGAACACGGTGGAGATCCATCTTCAGTAGAATTCTGCCATAAGATTGGTCTTGATTATGTATCATGTTCACCATTCCGTGTACCTATCGCTAGATTAGCAGCAGCTCAGGCAGCTATCGCTAACAAGTAATACACTGATAAGTGAAAAGAATGTAATTACTTAAAATAATGAACTCCTGTATACCGGAAATGGTGTGCAGGAGTTTTTTTGTTATAGCGACGAGGCAAGTGGTCATCAGGCTTGCATGAATGAACATTTGCCGACCGCTAATCAGATACGAGATATGCATAGCGTATCTCGTATCTGTTAGAGGAAAAAATAAGAAAAAATATTAAATCCAGGTTGTCAAAAGTAGATTAAGAAAATGGGAGTAGATCTTTTGCAAGATACGCATTTGTATATACAAATACATTCTTGTTAGGGGAAGTCTCGCCTACCGGCTCGGTCCATGCTCCTGCTTACGCAGGGTCATCCACTGGATGACCGCACCCTAAAACCTCTATATCTCAAATATTGGATTGACGGGTGCATCTGCTTTGAGGAGATGTTAATTGGACACCAATACTCTAAATAATTTGAACTGAAATTTTGTGATTGATAAAATAATGAAATATCAATTTGGTTATAGATATGGTAGAATTAAGCTGTATAAATGTTGAGCGAAATATAATAACACGAGTATGGCGTGATAAAACACTAATGGCACTGTGTATAAAATAGAAAATTGGGTAGATGATAAATTAAAATTTAGGGAGACTAACATGTATTGGCAAGAGCAAAATATCAGGTATTAGTCATTTCATATCATATTGAAAATGGCAATGTAAAATATTGCATATTTAAAAGAAATGATATGAAAGTATGGTAATTTATAGCAGGTGGTGGAGAAGATGAGGATGAAACTATAATAATATCTGCAAAACGAGAGGCATATGAAGAAGCAAACATAGGTATGGATTGTAAATATTCTGTACTTGATACACAAAATAGCATACCAACATACTGTTTTAAAGAAGCAAGAAAAATATGGGGTGAAAATTGTTTAGTTATTCCTGAATATACATTTGCTGCTAGGATGGATACAACAATTTTGGAATTGTCTCAAGAGCATACAAAATATGAATGGGTTGATTATAAAACTGCATTAAAAAGACTTAGATATGATAGTAATAAAACTGCGTTATGGGAATTAGATAGTAAAATTAAATTAGGAACATTAAATTAAGAATATTCATATTATGATTTAAATACAACAAAATTGTAGTGTGTTACAGTTGTAAGCTTGTCATAAGCTCCAGATTTTGAAATATAGGCTGAAAATTATGGCTATTAGCAAATGAGGTAAAAAAGAATGAACAAGTATTTAGAAAATTTAAACAGAATAGAGTTTGTTGTAACAATGGCATGCACAGGAAGATGCATACATTGTTCAGAGGGAGAACATAAATCAAGTGGAAAACACATAGATGGAGACATAGCAGTGCAAGCAGTTATTGATATATGTAATAACTATGATATTAAATCTTTAATGACTTTTGGAGGAGAACCTTTGATATATCCGGAAGTGGTTTGCAACATTCATAAAACTGCTAAAGAAATGAACATAAAGGATAGGGCAATAATCACTAACGGATTTTTTTCTAAAGACAAAGAAAGAGTAAGAGAAGTGGCGCAAATGTTGTCATATAGCGGAGTTCAAAAAGTGTTATTATCTGTTGATTCATTTCATCAAGAGACTATACCGCTTGATATAGTGAAATATTTTGCAATGTGCATAAAAGAGAGTGGTGTAGAAATTAAATTAAATCCTGCTTGGCTTGTGAGCAAAGAAGATGATAATGAATATAACAAAAAGACAAAGAAAATTATTTCTGAATTTGAGGATTTAAATATTCCACAGGCAAAAGGAAATGTTATTTTTCCAAATGGAAATGCAGTGAAATATCTAAGTGATTACTTCGATAAGAACAAGGAATATATAAATCCATATGAGGAGAATCCAATAGATGTTAGAACAATTAGTTTTTCAGAAAATGGGGATGTGTTGAATGGGAATATTTATGAAAAATCAATTATGGAGATAATTGAGGAATACAAAGTTTAGTATAAAGATACATTTCTTTTTTCAAGAAATAGTAAAACAAATTTAGTATCAAGAGGCGGAAAAGGAGAGAAGCGATGGACGAATGGTTAAAAACAAGAAACTTACCTTTACATTTTATATCTGTTGCAGGATTAGTATATAAAGGCGATGAAGTTTTATTGATTAAATCAAAACGTAGAGGATGGGAAATCCCTGGCGGAGTGGTAGAACAGGGAGAGGATATAATGAGTGGCTTAAAAAGAGAAATATTTGAGGAAAGTGGCATTGTTGCCGAGCCGGAAAAGTTTGTTGGTATATATCATAGATTGAATACTAAAGATGGATATGGTCCTCTTGAAGGAATGATTTTACCACCTGTTGTGAATTTGACATTTATTTGTAAATATATAGATGGAAATGAAAATGTATCAGATGAAAGTATTGAAGTAGGATGGTTTACTCCAAACATTGCAAAAGAAAAAATTACTGTTCCTGATATAAAGAAAAGAGTTTGTGATATGTTGGAATTTGATGGTAAGCACCATTTTAGTACTTTTGAAAATAAAGACAGTAAAATAAAATTTATTAGCGATATGCTTGTTAAATAATTATACATAACACGGAGTAAAAAAATTGAAACAAATAATTATAATCGGATGTCCGGGAAGCGGGAAAACTTATTTTGCAAAACATTTGTCAGAAATTTTGCAAATAGAACTTTTTCATATGGATAATATATATTGGAAGAAAGATAAAACGCATATTAGTAGGGGAGAATTGATTAGCGCGGTAGATCGAATAATAAGTCAATCAGAATGGATTCTTGATGGAAATTATATATCAACTATTGAGCAAAGAATAAAAGCTGCGGACACGATTTTTTTCTTCGACTATGAAACTAAAGATTGCTTAGAAGGAGTTAAATCAAGAATTGGTATAAAGCGCGATGACATTCCGTGGATAGAAACAAAATTGGACCCTGATTTTCAAAAATGGATTATGGATTTTAGAAAAGATACATTGCCTGAAATAGAAAAAATATTAGAGCGATACAAATATAAAACAATAATTAGATTTACTTGCAGAGAAGATAAGGAAAAATACTTGATGAAATTGAAAAAGAATGTAAATAAGAATATTACAATTCATACTACGGAACTTAATATAGAGTTGCAGGATGACCAATGGCAAATGGAATATATTGATCATAACAGAAATATTGCCAGGGCAATAGTGTATGATGAGGATGGAAATTTTTATTTTGTAAGAGCCGAAAGAAATGATGATTTCGGACAAGCAACAATTATAGAAACAGCAGGTGGAGGTGTTGAAGAAGGAGAAGAATTGCAGGATGCAATAAAAAGAGAACTTAAAGAAGAATTGGGTGTAAAAGTAGATGTAATCTGCAAAATCGGAGTTGTAAGCGATTATTATAATCTGATTCATAGACATAATATTAATAACTATTTTTTGTGCAAAGTTGAATCCTTTGGTGAAAAAGAACTGACAGAAGATGAAATAAATAATTTTCACTTATCAACATTGAAATTATCTTATGAAGAAGCTATTAGAGAGTATGAATATAGGTCAAATACAAGATTAGGGAAACTTATAGCCAATAGAGAATTGCCGGTGTTGCATCGTGCAAAAGAAATAATTGATATTTAGATAAGAATTACTAAATTAGAATTTTAATAGACAGTTATAGTAATAAGTATAACGAAAATATTTTATTTAATAAATAATAAGCTAGAAGAAGGATATTATATATAATGACAAATGAAATCGTATTATTTAATGACGGTAATGTTAACATAGAGGTTCAAATAAATCCGGAACAGGAAACGGTATGGCTTACTCAAAAACAGATAGAAACATTGTTTGGAGTTAGTCATGCAACAGTAAGTGAACATATATCTAATATTTTGAAGTCAGGTGAGCTGGATGATACTTCTGTCGGTTTTTCCGACAAAAGTACCGGAGGCAGAAAACCAAAAATATACAACCTTGATATGATATTGTCAGTAGGATATAGAGTTAATTCAAAAAAAGGTATTGCGTTTAGACGTTGGGCTAATGGTGTGTTGAAACAATACATAATGGAAGGATATGCAATAAACGAAAAAAGGATGTTTGCACTTCAAAAAACGGTTAATATTCAGACAAAAATGTTAGCATATTCCTTAGATTTGGAGGAAAAAGAAATATTAAAGGCAGTAAATCAATACACTGAAGCTTTGCTTCTTTTGGATCAATATGATCACCAGTCTTTACAAAAACCTGAGGGAAATGAACCGATTTATAGAATTACTTATGAAGAATGTCGAAGGATGGTTGATGAAATGGAAGATTCATTTAAAACAGATGTATTCGGCGTTGAGAAAGAGAAGGGTAAGGTTGAAGGAATATTAGCAGCTGTTTATCAAAATGTGTTTGGAGGAGATGTGTATCCGTCATTGGAAGAAAAAGCTGCAAATTTACTTTACTTTATAATAAAGGACCATCCTTATGCTGATGGGTGTAAGAGAATAGCTGCATCTCTTTTCCTCGAATTTTTAGCACGCAACAATGCTCTTTATAAAGATGGAGTAAAAATTATCAGTGATGGGGCATTGGTGGCAATTACACTTATGATTGCAGAATCCAGAGCAGGGGAGAAAGAGATAATGGTAAAGTTAGTTATGAATTTCTTGGCAATGTAGATAACTCGAAGCAGTTGCTGTTTTTAGATTAGATGTCTACAAAATATCATATAAAGCAAAACAATTGATAACCAAGTCTTGTTTTGATTAAGATGTAGATAAATTCGGAATTATCGAGGTAAGTTATGAAGACAGTTACAATATGTGCAAGCATGAAATTTGAGAAAGAAATGCAAAGAATAGCATTTTTGTTAGAAACGAAACATGATTTAAATGTTTTACAATGCGTATATAATACGGATAATTTGGAGATTTCGGAAAAGGAGAGAAGTTTTCTCAAAAATGCGCATTTTAGGAAAGTTGAACTCTCGGATGCTATTTATGTTGTTGATATTCAAGGATATATTGGCAATCAGGTTTCAAAAGAAATAGAGTTTGCTAAAAGTAAGGGAAAAGAAATTATATTTCATTCAGAGTATAGCATAGAATGATATAAATTGGTGGAGGATATATGAATACTTTTAATAATGATTTTTGGAGAGCGTTGGATTCATTAGTAGATAATTCGGAAATTGTTATAGATAGACCAAAAGGAACTGCACATCCGAAATATCCCGATTTTATATATAAGGTTGATTATGGATATTTAAAAAATACTTCATCAATGGATGGGGCAGGTATTGATGTTTGGATTGGTTCTGGAGAAAAGAAGATAGATGCTATAATGTGTATTGTTGATTTAATGAAACGAGATTCGGAAATAAAGATATTGATAGGATGCACAGAAGAAGAAAAACAGATTGTGTATCAGACACATAACGAAACAGAATATATGAAAGGCATATTGATAAGACGATAATTTCAAGTTTGATGAATTAAAATGGATGGAAATTGATGGAGTTACAAGTTGTATGAAAATTCGAGAAGTTAACGAAAATAAAAAGCAGTTTATATCATTGTTGTTATTAGCTGATGAACAAGAGAGCATGGTTGATTGCTATCTTGAAAAAGGAACTATGTATGTGATTGAAGATAATGATGTAAAAGCTGAATGTGTTGTCACCGATGAAGGTAATGGAATACTTGAAATCAAGAATATAGCGGTTGAACCGAAATATCATAGAATGGGATATGGCAAAGTAATGATTGATTTTCTTGCCAATAAATATGAAAAAGAATATTCTATTTTGCAAGTTGGAACTGGTGATAGTCCACTGACAATACCATTTTATGAAAAATGTGGATTTGTTCGTTCTCACAGTATTCCAAATTTCTTTACAGACAATTATAACCACCCAATTTATGAGGGCGGTGTACAGTTAATAGATATGGTATATTTGCAAAGGCATATATAACTTCCAGTTTATAGGAGGTGAACATATATTGGCAAGAGCAAAATATCAGGTATTAGTCATTCCATATCATATTGAAAATGGCAATGTGAAATATTGCATATTTAAAAGAAATGATATGAAAGTATGGCAATTTATAGCAGGTGGTGGAGAAGATGAGGATGAAACTATAATAATATCTGCAAAACGAGAGGCATATGAAGAAGCAAACATAGGTATGGATTGTAATTATTCTGTACTTGATACACAAAATAGCATACCAACATACTGTTTTAAAGAAGCAAGAAAAATATGGGGTGAAAATTGTTTGGTTATTCCTGAATATACATTTGCTGTTAGGATGGATACAACAATTTTGGAATTGTCTCAAGAGCATACAGAATATGAATGGGTTGATTACAATACTGCATTAAAAAGACTTAGGTACGATAGTAATAAAACTGCGTTATGGGAATTAGATAGTAAAATTAAATTAGGAACATTTAATTAAGAATATTTATATTATGATTTACATACAACAAAATTGTAGTGCGTTACAGTTATAAGCTGGTCATAAGCTCCAGATTTTGAAATATAGGCTGAAAATTAGGGCTATTGGCAAATAGTAAATGACGAAGAATCTAATAAGCCAACTGGTATTATTCTTTGCACTGATAAAGATTCAGTGGTTGCGAATATGCTTTAGAAGGATTGACAAGTAATATTTTGCATCAAAATATATTTATTATATTACTAATAAAGAACAGCTCATAACGGAGATCAAAAAAGTGATAAATCAGTGGAGTAAAAATAAAAGATACAAAAGAAAAATGGAAGAAATGAGATTAAAAGAAATACGTAAAAACGAAAGAAAATCACATATAGAAATATATTCTAATGCCGAACTATATAAAGAGGGTAGTTGGCTAATAAGACCAATAAAAACAGTAGTAGATTTGATTCCTCTGTTTGATAAATACGAAGAAATTAATGTCTTGGATTTAGGTTGTGGAGTAGGAAGAAATTGCATATGTATTGCTCGACATTATTATGATAGGTTGTGTAAAATAGATTGTGTGGATATACTGGATTTAGCTATCGAAAAACTTTATGTTAATGCTGATGAATATGGTGTTACATCAAATATATGTGGAATAGTTAAATCGATTGATGATTATCAAATTAAAGAAAGAAATTATGATTTAGTAATGGCGGTATCATCTTTGGAACACGTAGATTCAAAAGAAACCTTTGTTAATAAATTGCGGGAAATAGAACATGGCATCCGCAAAAATGGTATTGTATGTTTAGTTGTAAATTCTAATATAAAAGAGTTTGACAAGAAAACAGGAAATGAAATACTTCCACAATTTGAAGTATGCTTACCTACAGAAGAAATGCAAAGGATTTTTAAAAAAGCTTTTAGTGAATGGACAGTATTAAAATCTACTGTGGTGGATCAGCAATATGATATTCCGAGAGATAGTGGAATATGTGAATTGAAAACAAGTGTAGTTACTTTTGTAGCAAAAAAAGGATAGAGATAAAATGGTTAAGGCACTATTGCAGAAAAAAATCAGTATCAAGAAGTGGCAAAGGAGAATAATACATATGGAGAATAAACTAATAAACACTGGTCAAAATAGTATTATGGATAATTTTATTGAGACAGATGATATATTAAAAGACATGCGACATATTATTGAATCCTCACAGAAAGCTGCATATCAGGCAGTTAATATGACTCTGGTACAGAGAAATTGGATGATGGGCTATCGAATCGCCAGTGAGGAATTGCATGGTGAAAAGCGGGCAGAGTATGGAGCAAAGATAATAAAGAAATTATCTAAGGAATTATCAATAGAGTATGGAAAAGGTTTTACAAAAACGAATCTATACAATTTTTATTCATTTTATAAAACTTATCCAGAGATTTTCCACTCAGCGAGTGGAAAATCTCAACCGATATTATCATGGACACATTATCGCATTTTATTACAAGTAAAAGATGAAAAGGCACGTGAATGGTATGAGAAAGAAGCGCTTCAACAAGCATGGAGTGTTAGAACATTACAACGTAATGTTTCTTCACAGTACTATTACCGTATGCTTCAGACTCAAAAGAAGGATCTTGTAGAAAATGAAATGAATGAACTAACCAAGAAATATCAGAATGATAAGTTAGAATTTATAAAAAATCCGGTTATTGCAGAATTTTTAGGTATGGCTTCAAATACAGATTTTACTGAAAGTGATTTAGAAAATAGCATTTTGTCTAATTTACAGAAGTTTTTGATGGAATTAGGGAAAGGGTATGCTTTTGTGGCAAGACAGCAACATATTCATACAGAAAAGCAGGATTATTATATTGATCTTGTTTTCTATAACTATATTCTCAAATGTTTTGTACTAATAGATTTGAAAACGCAGAAAATTACACATCAGGATGTAGGTCAGATGGATATGTATATTCGGATGTATGACGAACTTAAACGCAGTGAAGGAGACAATCCTACAATTGGAATTGTACTCTGTTCTGATACAGATGAGGATATTGCAAAGTATTCTATTCTTCATGGTAATGAACAGCTTTTTGCATCAAAATATAAGTTATACTTACCAACAGAGGAAGAATTAAGAGCAGAGATTGAAAATCAGAAAACAATGTTTTATTTGCAACAACAGGAAAATGACGAGTAGTTTTATTAAAGTATAGAAATACTAATGAGTTACTATATTTTGCAAATGTATATTTGAAAAGGTTATTATCAGGTTGGGACCCCGTGCCCTAACTATTTTTTTATTATTTCTAAATAATAAACCATAGAAGATGTATTTTTCTACAAAAATAGAATTCTAGTAATTAAATAAACAGGCATTTTGTAGTATAATGTTTATGTACAAACTGGAACGAAAAATTGAAAGGAAAAACATATGAAAAAAACGCTAAAGACACTAATGTTAATTGCAATAATTGCAATGGGAATTAACTTGACAGAGATAAAAGCTGAAACTATGGGAGAAATAACAATACCGGAAACAACAGTACAAGAAGCAACAACGATACCGGAAACGACTATGCCTCAGGAAACAACAACGATACCGGAAACGACTATGCCTCAGGAAACAACAGTAATACCGGAAACAACTACGCCGCAGGAAACAACAACAATACCGGAAACAACTACAACAAAAGCAGAAGAAACAACAACTGTACAGCCGACAACTAAACCGGATGTGGACACAACAGGAAAAAACGTGAAAAAAGGTGGCTACGTAAAGAAGAATGTTTCTGCATATAATTTGAAATTAGAGAAAGTGACAGAAGTTGAAAAAGGTGTTCGTTATTATGTTTATAAAGAATGTAATAATGGATATTCATTAATTAAAGTGGGAAATCAGGAATTATTAGTTGAAACGAAATATATTACCTACAAATGTAATGCTAAAAAAATAGTAAATACATCAGATAAAAAATATTCATACTCAGATATGAAAGTAGATTTAAAGAAATTAGAGAAAGCATACGGTTCAATATTAAAAGTTGATATTGCAGGAAAAAGTTTGGATAAAAGAAATTTATACTATGTTACATTGGGGAATGCTAAAGCAAAGAAAACGGTTTATGTAGAAACATCCGTGCATGCAAGAGAGTATATGAATACTAAATTTATGATGAAAGTTATTGAAGATTATTGCAGAGGATATGATACGAAAAAATATAAAGGAAAAAAATATAGTACAATCTTTAATAATGTTAAATTAGTAATTATGCCAATGGTAAATCCGGACGGAGTAACAATCAGTCAGTATGGACCTAAAAAAATAAGAAATGCTAAGCTGCGTAGTAATCTTTATAAAATAGCAGATGGAGTTGATTTCAAGATATGGAAAGCAAATGCCAGAGGTATAGATATAAATAGAAATTACGCAGAAGGTTTCGACAGAGGTGGTGCAAAAACACCAGGACATAAGCAGTATGCCGGTAAAACACCTATATCTGAACCGGAAACCAAGGCACAGGTATCGGTAGTAGAGAAAGTTAAACCTGATGTAGTAATTTGTTATCATCAGGCAGGTGAAGTTATGTATCATCTTAATCACACAAAGCTTAGCAATATGCTTTATTCCATGACACATTATACTCACATAATAAGTGGGCAGACTCATTATGGAACATTCAGTGATTATCTTGATGCCAGAAATATACTAAATTGTACATTAGAAACAGGATTAACACCGGCACCTGTAAAAAATAGCATGTATAAGAAAATATATAAGACAAATAAAGATGTATTAGTAGCGGTTGTAAAAATGTATTTATAATAAAAAGGCGAAGTCCGGATTCTTTAGGATTTCGCCTTTTCTGAAAAAATATAAGAGGTTAAACAATAAATGGGTTAATTTGATTTGAGAAAAATTCCCCGCTAAATTTATTTGCACTTAATAAATATCTATCAGAGTAAGTAAGAAAGGTGGTAGCATATGAATAGAAATACAATAAAAAAAATAATTGCATCAGGACTGATTATAGTAACAACAGTTGTATTTGCAGAAATTAATAATAACGGACTTAAAATGCCGGGTAATATTACATTTAATTCTATAGTAGAAGCAGAAGAAATTTCTACAGGTAATACAGAGGCCGTAAAAGAAGATAAAAGTAAAGTCTTGCCGGAAGTTAAAAATTATTCCCTTAAGCAAAGCAATATTAATATATTATCAGGAAAGTCAGGAAATGTTACAGTTTCGTGGACTAAAAATAGTAAGGCTAATGGATATCAGATTCAATATTCTACAGACCAAAATTTTGTAAACTCAAAAATTAAAACGATAAAAGGTCAAAATAAAAATTCTACAAAACTTGCTAAATTAAATAGTAAGAAAAATTACTATGTAAGAGTCAGAGGATATGCAAAGAAGGGTAGAAATAAATATTATTCAGACTGGAGTAGCTGTGCTGAAATAATTTCGTGGAATTCTAAATGGGAATTTGCAAGTTATTCAAAAATACATACAGATTCAGCTGCTTTATATTTTTCAAGTGCATCAAAGGTTAAGAACAAAACTGTTTGCATAAATGCAGGACATGGAACTAAAGGTGGTGAAAGTGTTAAGACTTTATGCCATCCTGACGGTAGCGCCAAGGTAACCGGCGGAAGTACTGCACAGGGAGCAATAAGAGCTACATCAATTAATGGTGGAACTACTTTAAATGACGGGACACCTGAAGCAAAGGCTACATTAAATTTGGCAATGATAGTTAAGCAGAAACTTTTAAAAGCAGGATATAATGTTTTAATGGTTAGGGAAGGCGAAGATGCTCAGATAGACAATATAGGAAGAACTGTATATGCAAATAACTGCGCAGATTATCATATTGCACTTCATTATGATTCGACTTCATCAAATAAAGGGGCTTTTTATATTGGTGTTCCAGATAATCAGTCATATAAAAATATGTATCCGGTTTCTAAAAATTGGAAAAAACATAACAAATTAGGAAAAAATCTCGTATTGGGAATGAAAAATGCCGGAGTTAAAATACATGGGAATGGTGTAATGGGAATTGATTTGACTCAAACTTCCTATTCTACAATACCTTCTGTAGATTTAGAAGTGGGAGATAAGAGTAGTAATCATTCAAATAAGACATTAGAAACAATTGCCGTAGGAATTGTTAAGGGAATGAATAAGGTGAATAAGTAATTGAGTTACTGATATTAATAGGTCAAAAAATGGAAAGTGTAAGATAGGAGATATGCATTTTTGCGATAAATTATGAAACAAGACAAAAACGAAATAAGGTGGGACAAACTTCTTAAGATTCGCACCACAGGAAGAGATGATTCAAAAGCAGACCAATATAGATATCCTTATGAGCCAACGCCGTATTCAGTGCTAGAGCGTCTTGCCAACAGTGGGCTTATACGTAAAAATAATACATTGATTGATTATGGATGCGGCAAAGGAAGAGTTGATTATTTTATGGCATATCAGACAAAATGCAAATCAATTGGAATTGAGTACGATGAGCGTATTTATGAAAAGGCAATGACAAATAAAGAAACTGCAGTGTCATCTAATAAAGTCATAATTGAACTTGCAAATGCAGAGAAATTTGAAGTACTTGAAAGTGTGGATAAGATTTATTTCTTTAACCCATTTTCTGTAGAAATCTTGCAAAAAGTAATTGCACAGATACTAGATTCTTATTATGAAAATATAAGAACGATACAACTGTTTTTTTATTATCCATCAGATGAATATATTTCGTATTTAATGACGGTAGACGAATTAATGTATTATGATGAGATTGATTGCAGAGATTTATTTGACGGAAATGATAGTAGAGAACGGATTATGATTTTTGAAATTATGTAGGCGATAATTATGTGATTGAAAATAAGTTTCTGTATAAATATTGTAATTTTTAAATATGAAATTAAACTTTTGGGGTTAATTTTAATATATAAATTATAATATTTAACCTGTTTAGCTAACCGTGTATAGGTATCGGCATCACTTTTTATTTCTATTCCATATATATTTTCAGGAGTAACCAGTACTGCATCAGCTCTGGCTTTACCCGTTTGTTTCTCTTATTGGAAAAAAAATTGCAGATAGATTAAGAAATGTAAGAAAAAGACGTTCTATTTCTCAGGAAAAACTTGCAAATATGAGTGGAGTTAGTTATGGCTCAATAAAAAGATTTGAAGCAACAGGACAGATATCGCTAATAAGTCTTATAAAGATAGCAACAGCTTTAGGTGTAGCAGATGAATTAAGGGAATTATTTACGGATGTTCCTTATAGAAATATTCAGGAGGTTATAAATGAAACAAAATAAAATGAAAAATTTTTTAAATAAACTTGTAGCAACAGTATTAACAATATCGTTAAGTTGTTCATATGGAATTGTGTCAAAGAAAGAGGTTAAAGCAGATAACGGACTAATTCCGACAGCATATGATAATTTGAACGTTTCATTAAGAAAGAAGTCACAGCTGGTTAATTTGGCGAATGGATATATGCGTGTTTTTTATAATGAAGAAAACATTGGAATAGAATATTATGACAAGAATTTTAATATACAGAGCAGAAAAAATATAAACATGGAATTGCCGATGTGGGGTGGATTTTATGCAGGAAATAATGGATATTATTTGGTTGAAGGAGTAAGCAACACTGATGAATCAGATACTGCAGAGGTAATTCGTGTAATAAAATATGATAAAGATTGGAACAGAATTGGAGCAGCATCAATTACAGGAAACAGCAATTTATTTGGTGGAGAAGTAAGGTATCCATTTGACTATGGGTGTGTTGAAATGACAGAATGCAATGGGAAATTATTTGTTGTAACAGGGCATCAGGGTTATGTAGATCCAATGTATAAGCAGGGACATCAGGGATTTTTAATGATTAGCGTGGATGAAAATACAATGACGGGTCAGATAGTTAAAAGCGATTTGTGGCATTCTTTTGCACAATACATAGTTGAGAAGAATTCAAATTTGTATGTTTTAGAACAAAGTGAAGGTTCAAGATATACTAAACTTACAAAATACAATGCTGATTCATTAAGAGCAGAATCAATTCCATTACTTGAATATGGTGGTGAGCATACATCCGCATGGGCTATATCATGTTATGCAAGTGTAGATGATTTAGCTGTTTCGGCAGATAATGTTTTGTGTTTGGGAACATCTATAGATCAAAGTCAATATGAAGTTGTAAATACGAATACAGCACATAATATTTATCTTACAGTTACTTCACAGAATGAATTTGATGAAGAAAATACACAGATAAAATGGATGACTAACTATAAAGATGATGGAAGTTGTTTTATTGGAACTCAAATAACAAAAATAAATGATAACAAGTTTATGATTTCATGGGAAGAATATGGAAAAAGTCAGACTGCAGGGACAGAAGATTTATTAGAGTCATCTATTTTACATTATATTTTTGTAGATGGAAATGGTAATAAAATTAGTCAGGAATTTACGGCATCAGCACCAATTTCAGATTGTCATCCTATTGTAGATGGTTCAAAGATTATATATTATGCATCAAGTTCAAATATGGTTGATTTTTATTCTATAGATATTAATAGTGGAAAGATGGATAAAAAAATATATCGTGTAGCAGGACAAAATGCAACATGGGATTTTGAGTCTTCAAATGGAACATTAACAATATCAGGTTCAGGTGCGATAGATATTGATACAAAAGTTCATTATAGATATCCGGTTTCATCAACAAGTAGAGGATTTAGTTATTCATCATCTGACAACACATGGACAAATATAAGGAACAAAGTAAAGAAAATTGTAATTAAGTCAGGAATAACAAGCATTCCGGATAATGAATTTAAAAGTTTTGATAATTTAGAAGAAGTTGAAATTGGCAAAGGTTTACAGAAGATAGGGGATGAAGCATTTTATGGTTGCAGAAATTTGAAAAAAATAACAATTCCTGCAAGCGTTAATAGCATAGGAAAAAGTTGTTTCGAAACAGGATATTTCTGGATTGGCAGTGGAAAACCGGTTATTTCAGTTACAATATATACAACTGAAAATTCATATGCAGCACAGTATGCTAAAGCAAATGGAATACAATGCAAGATTGTGAATAAAAACGCAGATAAAACGAATCAAACTAAGAAAAAAACTAAAATTGCGAAAGCAAAAATTAACATAAAATTATCATCTAAAAAGAAAAAGACAATAACAGTTAAATGGAATAAAGTGTCTAATGCCAAAGGCTATCAGATACAATACGCAATGAATAAGAAATTCACAAAGAATAAAAAAATTGTGAAAACAAATAAGCATTCAATGCAGATTAAAAAACTTAAAGCCGGTAAGAAATATTTTGTAAGAGTAAGAGCATATAACATAACAAAAGGAAAGAAAAAATACACAAAATGGAGTAAAGTAAAAAGCATTAAATGTAAGTAATACAGGAACTCATGATGTCAAAATTAGGAGTGTCCAGATAAAATGCCACTTGATTGAAATAAAATCAAGTGGCATTTTGAGTTTGTAATATCTTTTTAGATAATAAATATCTAAATCATTTATTAAATATATCTAATCTAGGTTATCTGTCTGATTTTAATTTTAATATCTTAATTATCATAAAGTTAATTATAAGTAGAAAAAGAGGGATTAAATAAGAAATTCTTCCAATATAATAAATCTTAAAACTATTTTCAATTTATTTTCGTATATAATAATGTAATACAAATTACAGGAGAAAAAGAATGCATTCAGATTATAGGCTTATTAGAGAGATAAAAAAGAAAAATGACAGAAACTCAGCAAATGAACTAGTCAGCAGATATTATGACGAAATTTATGTTTATGCTTATAAACAACTTCAGGAAAAAGAGTTAGCGATGGACATGACGCAGGACATTTTTATAGCAGTATTAAATGGATTACATAGCTATGATGAGAAGAAAGCTTCTTTTAGAACATGGCTTTACAGGTTGGCCTCAAATAAAATAACAGATTTTTATCGGAGCAGATTTTATAAACAAAAATTATTAGAAGCCGGTCCGGTAGAAACAGATTACATCGGGACGAATGATAATCAGGAAGAAATGATTATTAATAAAATGACAAATGAAAAAATGATTCAGGATGTGATGATACTTTTATCCGGATATAACAATGAGTGGATTAGGATATTCCAAATGAAAATATTTGAGGAGTTATCATTTAAAGAAATTTCTAAGGAATTAGGTATTTCAGAAAACACGGTTAAAACGCGTTATTATACGATGATTAAAATGTTGAAAAAGGAGTTAGCGTAATTATGGAAAATAAATATAAATTTGATATTGAGTACCCTACACAAATCGAAAAACAAAACAGTATAAATTTTATACTTGATGCGACTAAAAAAGAGGAAGAGCCATTGATTACAAGGCTAAAAAATCTATTCTTAGGACCGGGAATAAATGTTATATTCTATCAGTCAAAATTACTTGTATTAATGTCACTTGCTATATATTTGTTTGCAATATCTTTAGGATATGTTTCATTTTCAATAAATGATTATATAAGTCCTGAATACATGATAATAATAATGTTTCCTGTTATTAATGTGTCATTTTTTGCACTATCAATGTGGAATGAAGAACAGTCTGCAATAGTAGAACTTAAACGCACATTGAAATACTCACAAAGTTATATTGTTACACTTAGAATGTTGTATGTGAGTATATTAGCAATCGTCATCAATGAGGCAATGCTGTTAATTATAACTGATGTTAAATATCAGTTAAAAATAGTCATTATTGCTTTTGCTACGTCATTTATTTTTTCTGTAGTATCACTATGGCTGTATGACAGGTTTAATAATTATTACAATATAGTTTTTTTATGCATAGCATGGATAGTGGGAACGACAGGAATATCAAAATATAATTCATTAATTATAAATACAATGCTAAATACAGTGCCTACTGTTGTTTGTGTTGCAATTGCAGCTATTAGTTTTGGAATATTTATAGCTTATTTAAGAAAGGTGGAAAAAGAAAATGCTTACGCTTAATAATGTATCGAAAAATTTTGGAAAATTTACGGCAGTAGAAAATATAAGTTTAAACATGGATAATGGATTATATGCACTGTTAGCACCAAATGGAGCAGGAAAGACGACCATTATAAAGATGATAACAACTTTGCTTAATCCTACTGAGGGTGAAATTTTATATGATGGAGTAAATATAAAAACAATGGGAGCGGCGTATAGGGAATTGCTTGGTTATTTGCCACAGGATTTTGGATATTACAAAAATAATACTCCAAAGCAGTATCTTTCATATTTGGCAGCTTTAAAGGGAGTACCTAAAAAAGAAACAGCAGAAAAAATTGATTATTTGTTAGAAATGGTAGGATTGTCAGAAAATGCTGACAAGAAAATGAGAAAATTTTCAGGTGGAATGATTCAGAGAGTTGGCATTGCACAGGCAATGTTAAATGACCCTAAGATATTGATTTTGGACGAGCCAACAGCAGGATTGGACCCAAAAGAAAGGGTAAGATTTAGAAATATAATTTCAGTATTGTCAAAAGATAGAATAGTCATACTATCTACCCATATTGTGTCAGATATTGAATCAATTGCAAATCAGGTAATTCTTATAAGAGATAAGCATATTTACAAAATGGATTCCGTAGCAAATATTTGTAACGAGTTATCAGGAAAGGTATTTGAGATGCAGGTAAGTGACAAAGAATATGAAAAGATGGAAGAAAAGTATATTGTTTTGTCAGCAAGACAGGAAAAAGGATTTATGACAATAAGAGTGTTTGACGAGGCAGATGATGGAACGGATAATGATAATAAGGTAAGTGTTTCACCAAATTTGGAAGATGTATTTTTAGTTAATTACAATTAACATAATAATGGTTAATAGGAGAAAAATATGATTAAATTTGAGTTAAAAAAGATATTTAATATAAAAATCGTGCTTGTAATCTTTGTACTAACAGCATTATTTTACAATATGTTTTTAAGCACTAATTATTTTGCTACATCTAATATGGGGGCAGAAGATAAACTATGCACCATATTAATGAAAGAATACGGAACAAAATTACCGGTTAGTAAAAGAAATAAGTTAGAAGAAATAAAACAAGAATATATTGAAAAAGTTGACAAGTATATTGCAGGGGATGAAGTATTGAAAAATGCAGGTATAACTAACTATAAAGATTACAAATCAATGCGCTCAGAAGAAGGACTGGATGATAAGGTCAAAGAAAAATTAGATGACATTTCATTTGGCAGCTATGCTGAAGAAACATTTCTGATTCAGGAGGTGGATTACTGGCAGGAATGGGAAACACGTTTACAGTTTGCAGGGCTTAGTAGGGAAAATGCAGAGAGTAATATAACAGAAAATGTAAGACGACATACAGGGGAAGTAAATAAGCTGAATCCTAAATTTCTTGAAAGAATGGAAAAACTATATACAAGAGATTACACGTCGCTTCTATCAGAAGATGCAGCTGAATGTGTAAAAAGTGATTTACCTTTGATTGGTTTGCTAATGTTAATATGTTCTGCTTTATTGATAATACCTTATCAGATACGGGAAAGAATAAGAAATGTGAATACATTATTTTATACTACAAAACATGGAAGAAATTTGGTTAACACCAGAATAACAGCTACCGTTATTACTACCGTTTTAGTTGGAATAGCACATATAATTATATTTTATGTATATTTGATAATTAGAGGAGTTGGAAAATATTTGGATTGTCCTATATATTGCACTGCAAGAGTTAATTCATGGTATGATTTGAAATTTGGTACATATATTTGCCTAAATCTGTTGTTATATATATTTGCAATAATGTCACTCATAATGTTGTATTTTTTTATATCAAAAATATCGCTTAATTACGTGGTCGGTTTTGCATGTGCCATTCCGTTTACGGTTATTATTGCAATCATTTTCAATAAAGTAATGTATGGATATTTGATAATAGAAAACAAAATGAAAATAACTTACGATGTTTACCGCCCTATATTGATTTGCGTAAGTTTTACAATTATTGGTTTGATTATTGCAGTAGCGTTAGCAAAATATGAAAAGAAAAAAGATGTAGTTATTTGTTAATAAGCAGATTAAAAGATAACTATTTATTAATAAGTAAAATTTAAGTATAAAAATTTGTTAATAGATGAAAAAGGAAGTGGTAATTTGCTGATAAAATATGAAATAAAAAAAATAATGAAAAATCCAGTTGTGTGGATATTAATGTTATTTTTTCTTACTATTAATATTCTTAACATCGAAACGCAGATTAGTGAATATAAAAAGGATATGAAACTTACACATCAGTATATTTTAGATAATAAAATTGATAAGGAATATCTGAATTCTGTTGTTTCAATATATGATGATTTTAATATGCAGATTGTAAAAAATACTAAAATGGATTTGTATGATTACAATCCAAGTGGAAAGTATAAACTGTTTATAGACAACTGTTATAAAAAATTAGAAAAAAGAGTAGAAGAAATAAAAAATGATGGAGAAAGTACACAATTAACTTATCCGGGTCAGGTATATAGATTACATAAGTTGCTTTATTACAACATATTTAAAAAACTATTGCTGGAAATGGCTGTTGTAATAAGCATATGCACATTATTTTTAATGGATTATGAAAGGATAAACAATACGACAGGAATAGTATATGCGACCAAAAAGGGACGAACAATTCAGAACAGTAAAATGATAAGTGCAATGATTGCCGGGAGTGTTATTAATGGTATTTTGATGATAGGAACTCTAGGATATTATTTCGCAAATATTTCTTATAAAGGACTTTGGAATACCTCATTATCATCGGCAATGGCTATGGAATCGAGAGGAATTCTTACATATCCATTCATTACTTATGCGAAAATGAGTTATGCAAAATATCTTTTATTCACAATATGCTACGCAACAGTGCTGATATTACTTATCAGTGTTTTAAGTAGTGCCATTCAATTAGTAACTAACAATAGTTACATAAGTATAATTATCGTTGTAATTACAATGTTAGGATTGTTAAATATATTACAATTTTCTACAAATACATGGCTTGATTTGTTGTTATCATTTAATTTGGCTTCAAGTTGGAAGGATTGTGGTTCATGGTTTATGGAAAATCATTTATTTACTTCGTTTAAAGCTTATGATTGGATTAGTATTTTGGTGCAAACCTGTATTGTAAGTATTTTATTTAGTGTTGCTTATAAGAGATTTTGCAGAAAAGATTACGTGTGATGAATAATCTAGGTATTAGTAAAGAAGAACTTTTAGACGCGGAGGATGTAGATATCGAATAACATGGAGCATTGAGTTTTTAGAAGAGGGGATGATTTCATTTATAAAATAGACGAAACAAAATTTAACGAAAAAATATATTCTTATGATTCCATC
The DNA here is from genome assembly GCF_008680265.1 of Eubacterium sp. LMAG:50. Lineage (NCBI taxonomy): Bacteria > Bacillati > Bacillota > Clostridia > Eubacteriales > Eubacteriaceae > Eubacterium > Eubacterium sp. LMAG:50. The sequence goes on from NZ_NALP01000007.1 coordinate 1,030,129, forward strand.
AATGCTGGATGCACATTTTCCATTGCTCAAATATGCTTTTTATTCTAAAAATTATCATCCGATAATTCTTGAAAATGAGGAAGGTATAACAGATATTGGGTTAATGTATGTAAATAATGATATGTGTTATCCGGCAATTTTAAATGTTGGACAAATGATTGTCAAGTTAAAAAATGAAAAGTATGATTTTAGTAAAGTAAGGCTTTTAATGCCAACTGCAGGAGATGCCTGCAGAGGCTCGAATTATTTTAATATGCATTAAATGCTCGTTGACTTTATATATACATAACGTTAGAATTTCCTTAAAAATATATACATAGAGGACGAAATTATGAAATCAAATTTAAAAAATTTTTCTTTACTTACAGTTAGTACATTAATTATGGCTGCAGGTATTTATTTCTTTAAATTTGCCAACAATTTTACTTTTGGTGGTATTACAGGCTTGGCAGTTACAATTGCAAAATTCACTCCTCTTTCAGCCAGTGATTTTTCATTTATTGCCAACATTTTATTGCTTATTATCGGGTGGATTATTTTAGGTAAAACATTTGCGGCAAAGACTGCTTATAGCACAATTCTTTTGTCTGTTACATTATCAGTTTTAGAACGTGTTTATCCTATGAGTCATCCTCTAACTAATGAGCCTTTACTTGAACTTGTTTTTGCTATTTTATTACCCGCTTTAGGATCAGCTGTTCTTTTTAATATTGGTGCTTCAAGTGGTGGGACTGATGTTATAGCTATGATTCTTAAAAAATATACAAGTGTGGATGTTGGTCGAGGTCTTATGATTTCCGATATCTTATGTACTCTTAGTGCATTTTTCGTATTTGATGTTAAGACAGGACTTTACTCTTTGCTTGGTTTAATTATGCGTTCTGCACTTATTGATAATTTCATTGAAAGTTTGAATCGTTCAAAGTATTTTCATGTTGTCTGTTCAGAACCTAAGGAAATATGTAAATTTATAGAGAAAGAATTAGGCCGTGGAGCCACTTTAGTAAATGCTAAGGGTGCATTTACAGGAAATAATAAATATATTATTCTTACGGTTTTGAGCCCTTCACAGGCTGTTAAACTTAGAAATTTTATAAAAGAGAATTCACCAGGTGCTTTTCTATTAATCTCAAATACAAGTGAAATAATCGGTAAAGGATTCCATTCGGTATAAATTTAAGTCGCAAATGCAAAGATAATAATAGATTGATACATACTCTGGTTCATCAAACTTAGAAAAAATACGTTAATTATTCTACTAATAAAGAAGAAATCCCTGTATAAATAGTCAGAAAATATTGACTATTTATACAGGGGTTTTTGTATTCCTTAATGTTTTATGTTATTATTAAATTCATAGAAAAGAGGAAATAAAAATGAAAATTGATAGTGATAAAGATATATTTTTAGCACCGGGAGCACAAGTTATTGGAAATGTAAACATAGGCGAAAACGTAGGAATTTGGTACAATGCAGTGGTTCGTGGAGATATGGAAGGAATTACAATTGGAGATAATACAAACGTGCAGGACAATTGTACTTTACATACAGGAAACGGATTTGCACTTACAATAGGAAATGGGGTTACAATTGGACATAATGCAATTGTTCATGGCTGCACAGTAGGAGATAATACCGTAATAGGAATGGGAAGTATTTTGTTAAATGGTGCGAAAGTTGGGAAAAATTGTATAATAGGAGCAGGGTCATTGGTAACTGGTAAGATGGTAATCCCTGATAATTCAATGGCTTTTGGAAATCCTGCAAAAATAATACGAAATCTTACAGAAGAGGAAATAAAAGCAAATAAAGAAAATGCAAAAGAGTATGTGGAATTAATGAAAAATGAAAAGTAGGAGGCAGACGATATGGCTCTGGAAAATAAATTAGGAATTACAAGTTCTGCTGAACTTGCCCGAGAGGAAGAGAAAAAAGAAAAGAAATAAAAATATTTAAAACATAAAAAAGAAATCCAATGTAGCATGGTATCAGATTTTAATTACTAACAAGGAGTGCAATTTTAGAGTGATACCTGTTAACATATGGATTTCTTTTTTAGTTAATCGTTGTTATTTGATATGATGTCGGGGCAAAAGTCTCTCAACTTTGATGCCTGTGGATTGTTCCGTGCTGTGCACTTCCATAATCCTGCCCATCATAATATTTTATATTTTAGTGAACGTTATTTCTTCTTTTACCTGTCATATCAGAAACAACAAGTTTAAAGACAGTAGTAACTTTCATCATATCTGTATTAAATTTGAAATCTTCTTCGTGATACTGAGCCATAAGAATTTTTAATGCATCAAATTTATCTTCATCCGGTACAAATTCAATGGTTCCGTGGCCAATGACACTTTCATATCCCATAGTACAAGACATTCTTTCTTCATACATTATAAATCTGTGACCACAATCCATTTCAAATGTGGCTCTGTTATCTTGTCTGATTAAATCCAATTTAGTTCCTTCCTTAGCACAATGGAAATATAGTTCGACTTTATCGCCATCAACATGTAATCCAAAATTAAGAGGTACAATATAAGGAAAATCCTTATCATTAAAGGCAAGTCTGCAACAGTCACACTTGCGGATTATTTCGATTATTTCATTAAAATCTGTTATTTCACGGTCTTTTCTTCTCATAAAAATCACTTAAGTCCTTTCATTTGTATAATTAGAAAAAATAAATTGTATATATATTTTATAACATGGTGTGAAAATATAAAACATATATTTAAGTTGCTTTATGCATTTATGATAAATAATAAACCATTAATTTTATATTAAGATATTACATAAAAGATATAAAAATTGTACAGACAATACTGTATAATAAATAAGTATATAAGATGTCCGGGCAAAAGCTACCAACTTTGATGCCTATGGATTGGTCCGTGCTACGCACAGGTATCGTATATAAAAAGTTATTATAAAGATAAATTAAACTAGTTTTATTTTATAAAAATTCGTAAGAATGATAATCATAAAAAGAGATTAATAATAAATTTGGAGAAAAACAATGGAAAATCAAAGCATAGATGTTACAAATGAAAATACAGAATATGAACAGGAAGAACTTGAGGCTTTATATAATTTAGAAAGACTGCTAGAATCAGGTCAATTTGAACTTGTATCAGACAAGCCTGAGAATGGAAAAATCAGACTGATATACATAATGAATGATGCAGTAGAAAGCTTTATTGTATTTGACAATGCAAGACTAACAGGCACATATGATAGTAAATTTGAAGGTAGTGTTACAGCTTCACTAACCGGAAATGAAAAAGAATATGTTATGGTAGTACATCAGAATGAATCAGTATTTTCAATATTTTTTCAAAAAATGTACATGGAAAATCATTTATACAACTACGGAAAAATCGGACATTTTTGGGTGAAAGGATACGAATATTTAAGAAATATTGAATATAAGATTGCAATAGTGCGGGACAAAAGGGAATATTTAGGAGAAGAGTATTGCAATAATCAAGAATTAAAATTAGCACATTTGTCGGATTTTCCACCTTTAAATTATTGCTGCTATCCGTCAGTGCCACAAAAATATATTGTTCCAAAAGACGATCCATGGACTCCGTCAAATGAAGCAATTCAGGTAATGTATGATATGGCAGAATTGACTAGAGACAGAAAAATGCAAAGGATGCTGAAATTTTATAAAAATCATCCTGAAAAATGTGTCGCAAAAATTATAGCTTCTATGTTACATAGAAATTCTCACAAAGAATTGGTTGATTATTTGGTAAATATATTTGTGAAAGCGTCGGAAAATTATCCTGTGAGAAATTTTGGAAAAGAAAATGAAAAATTAGAAAAATATATAAAGAAAGCAGAACAGTTAAAGGAAGAGTTAAGTAAAGATGGAATTGAGGCATCCGTCATTACTGAAGAACCTTTTGTTGAGGTAAAAGACTCAATAGAATTTAAAGTATATTTGATGATTTGGAAAAAAGGAGTGTTAAATCGAAAGGTCGAATTAAGAAGAATTGTGTAAATAGGTTATTTATTCAAATTTAACAATCAAATAATATTTTTCAGATAAAATTAAGAAAATTTTAACAACAAAATTGCATTCTTTTATTGAAATAAAAACGTTTTCGATATATGATTAGAGTAACAAATTGAAAAGGAGAAGAAAAATGAGAAAGTTATTTAAACAGATTACTGCAGTAGCTATGTCAGCAACAATGATTATTGGTGCAGCAGGAGTTACATCAGCAGCAGTTGCACAGGGAACTAACGTATCACAGAATGAATGGACATCATATTCTCTTCATACAAGAGAAGACAATGGTGAATGGGAAGACAAGTTAATTAAAGATGGTCAGAGTTACATGAACACAGCTAATGCTTACAAGAGTTATGGTGAAAATGCATCTTTAACAGCTAAGACAGCTTCATCATTTACAATGAATGTTGTAAGTACAGGATGGAGTGCTAACTGGAATCCATTCACAGGAAAAGTTACACAGTCTAATCCATGGGGAGTTACAGCAACTCAGATTATGAACGTTGAAAGAGGAAGATATTACAATCTTTCATTCAAGATTAAGAGTACATTATCAAATGAACTTACAAAGACAGTAGAAAGAGCTGATGGTACAGCTTATAATGAAGGAACAGGAAAATATAACTATGTTAAACATGTTCACTTCAAAGTATTTGATAATAATGATAAAGATGGTGCTGCATTAGATTTAACAAATTTAACAGCAACAATTGGTGGCGCAAGTGTTCTTACAACAGGCGATGCTAACATCAACAAAGATTTCTCATCATTTATCGCACTTGATAGCAAGAATACAGCAGATGACGGATGGGTTACAGTAACAGCATCATTTATGATTCCATCACTTAAGTCAGAATACCAGAGTGGAGTTAAAAATCCTACAGTAGGTGTTAAATTTGCATTCGGTGCATTATTAAGAGAATATGAAGATGAAAACAACATGAGTGGTACAATCGAAGTAAAAGATTTCTCTGTTGTAGCTGATATTATGTCACCTTCACAGGTTAAAGTTACAAAAGTAACACCTAAGAAGAAAGCTATGGTTGTAAAGTTTAAGAAATCAAGCAGAGCAAAAAAATATGAAGTTCAGTATTCATTAAAGAAGAACATGAAAGCTGCAAAGGTTAAGACAACAAAGAAGACATCAATCAAAATTAAGAAATTAAAAGCAAAGAAAACATATTATGTAAGAGTAAGAAGTTACTTTGAAAACAATGGCAAGAAGATTTACAGTCCATACTCAGCAAAGAAGAAAGTTACAATTAAATAATTTTACTTAATAAAAAAGGGACGTTGAGCTAAAAAGATTAGTTCAGCGTCTCTTTTTTGTATTCATTGCCCAATATGGTGTAATTCAGGTCTTAGTATGAATGGTAACCAATATCTACATTTTTTGTTATGTGCAGTAAATCTCATTTCAACACTTTTATCTTAATTAAACATATAATAAATATTATCAGAAATATAATATGAGGTTTATGGTGGATAGTAATGTAAATGGACTTATGTTTCAATTAGGAAATATAATGAGAATAGATAATGGGTTTGTTGAAGAATCGGTATGTTTTAATACTGCGGGAGGCTACATTGTAGTTTCATATAATGATAAATCAATGGGAAGAAACAATAGGCAGCAGGTCAGATTAAATATAAATAGAAATACAAAAATTATTAACTTTAGAGGACAAAATTTATGTACTTGTTGCATACAGGAAGGTATGTGGATTAATGCAATTTTTTCAGGTGCTATGACAAGAAGTATTCCACCACAGGCAAATGCATTTTTAATTATTGTACAGGGAAGAAGTCAGCAATCGGTTAGCTCAGTAACAATAGACAGAATTGCATCTATAGATTTGGAGAACAGCTCTTTTTATACGGGAAATAGAAATGATATTAATTCACAAACGAGATTTATCGTAAATAATAATACAGTTATAACAGACAGAGAAGGAAACAGAATCAGATTACGAAACTTAAGACCGGGACAATTAGTTAGAATAAATCATGCAAATTTCCAGACGGCAAGCATTCCACCACAGACAACAGCGTTTTCGGTTCAGGTGTTGCAATAGGGAGAAAAATACTGGAACTGAGCAATAAAGTATGATAAAATCGATATAGGTTTTACAAATTGGGATGAGCATAAAAATAATAATTAATGATGGCAGAATCACCCTACATATTGGCAGATATGTAGGGGTTTTTTATGAATGGAAGAATTGAATGATGAAAAAAAATTTTAGGCTTATACATTCTGCATCCAAATAATGTAGGAAGATGCGGACATATCTGTAACGCAAGTTACACAGTATCATCAAAAAGCAGAGGATTGCATATTGGAGAAAAACTAGTAAAAGACTGCATTTTAAAAGCTTACGATAATGGCTATAAAGTGCTTCAGTTTAATGCTGTAGTGGCAACAAATGTACATGCAAGACATTTATACGAACGTGTTGGATTTAAACAATTGGGTATAATACCTAATGGATTCAGATTGAAAAATGGGAAATATGAAGACATATGTCCATATTATATTGAAGTGTAATAATTTTTGAACCATTACTGGCTCCAAGCAGTGGAACATCCTAAAATTAAACTTACCTATTTTACAAATTAAATATTATAAGTAGAAAATGGAGGAAATTATATGTGTACAGCAGCAACATATAAGACAAAAGATTTTTATTTTGGCAGAACACTTGATTACGAATTTTCTTATAATGAGGAAGTTACGATTACACCAAGAAACTATAAATTGAAATTCAGACATGGAATTGAGGCAAAAAATAATTATGCAATTATTGGAATGGCATTTGTTGTAAATGATTATCCTTTATATTATGATGCGATAAATGAAAAAGGATTAGGAATGGCAGGACTCAATTTCGTAGGAAATGCTGTGTACAGTGAAGTAAAATCTGACACTAAAAATGTAGCACAATACGAATTTATACCATGGATACTTAGACAATGTGAATCAGTAAAAGAGGCACGAAAAGTATTAAGTGAAATGAATTTAGTAGGAACTCAGTTTAGCGAGCAATTGCCGGCGGCAAGTCTTCACTGGATTATAGCAGATGCAAATGAAGCAATAACAGTTGAATCAACTGAATCGGGATTACATGTATATGACAATCCGGTAGGGGTATTGACTAATAATCCACCATTTGAACAGCAGATGTTTCAACTTAACAATTACATGCATTTATCATCAAAACAACCGACTAACAGTTTCTCAGATAATTTGCAACTTAATTCATATAGCAGAGGAATGGGTGCAATTGGAATGCCGGGAGATTTGTCTTCAGGGTCAAGATTTGTAAGAGTAGCGTTTACAAAAATGAATTCCAAATCAGGGGAAACGGAAAATGAGAGTGTTAGTCAGTTCTTTCATATTTTAGGTTCAGTTGAACAACAAAGAGGATGTTGTGAAGTAGATGAGGGTAAATACGAAATAACAATTTATACTTCATGCTGCAATGCGACAAAGGGAATTTACTATTACACTACTTATGAAAATAATCAGATTACTGCAGTTGATATGCATAAGGAAAATCTTAAAGGAGAAAGCCTTGTGAGATATCCTTTAATACAGGGACAGCAGATAAAAATGCAGAATTAACAGATGAAGTGTATGTGCCCACGCCCATAGGTTCAGTATAAATTTAAAGTAAAAATAAAATTACGGATAATATTTCAAATTGAAAAATTATCCGTAATTTGGTTTACATAATTTAATTGTAGAATTCAAAATAATTAAATTACTAAAATATATTACGGATGAAAATTGATTGATTTAATATTATCCGTAAATCAAGTCCGACATATAAATCAAAGACCGGTCACCAGCTCCACGAGCCTTTATTTCTTCTTATCATACATAAGTGTTTTTATTCCACGCTTAAGTCCATCAACAGTTAAAGGAAACATGTCGATGTTTTCGCGAATTACTCTTTCAGATTCCATCCAGTACATATTGTTCAAATCTCCATAGTGATATGAAGGATTTAACCAAATGCTGTGTGGATATTTTTTCTTAAAAAGTTCAATCCATTCCTTACCTGAAAGTCCACCGTTTGGACCACTGTAATTACCGTTTTTATCTTTGAATTCTTCAGGTGCCATACCTGCATCGCCAACAATAATTACTTTATAATCCTTATCATAATTTCTAAATGCCCATGTAGTATCTATCCAGTCACCACTTGCGCATTCAGGTGTTTTATATAATTTAGCATAAATACAATTGTGGAAGTAAAAAGTTTTTACATCCTTAAAATGATTAGCTTTATGCACAGCCTGAAAAAGCTCGTTACACAAAGAACTATAAGGATACATCGAACCACCACTGTCAAATAAAAGCATAAGCTTTACAGTATTTTTTCTTGGTTGTTGAAATTCTAATTTTAAATAACCACCCTGATTACAGGTTGAATTAATTGTTCCGTCGATATCAAGTTCAGTTTTTGGCAAATCAAGTTTTCTTGAATATTGGCGAAGTTCACGGAAAGCAACCTGAAACTGTCGCATTGTAAGTTTTGTATCACGTCTGAAATCTTTATAACGTCTTTCGCCCATAACAGTGAAAGCAGTTTTCATTCCGGCTTCATTTCCTAACTGAATACCACCAGCTACGTGACCTCTTTTACCAAATTCAGAGCCACCGCCCATACCAATCCAGTAAGTTCCACCGTGATGCTCAGTTTTCTGTTCACCAAGTCGTTCCTCAAATTTACGATGAACTTCCTTGGCTTCACGCTCGGTACGCTTGTCTATATATTTGCTTGGGTCAGTTTTCTTGCCCGTTTCAACATCATTGTGCAGCCATGCATCAATTTTACTCATATCAAAAGAATTATCTTTTATATCATTAAAATATTCCTGAAAGGCAATATCAAATTTGTCATAATCACCTTCGCTTTTAACTAAAATTGTACGGCAAAGATAATAAAAATCAGTAAAATTTGAATGGGCCAAATCTTTATCAAGTGCGTCCATAAGCATAAGCCATTCGGTGGTAGAAATGTTTAATCCGTGATTTTTCAATACATAGAAAAAGTCAGTAAACATAAATTTCCTCCTATAAGCTCATCTGTTTTATTGTTTCTAAATCTTCATCCTTCTTAATTAAAACACCAAGATATGGAAGTGTTTTCTCAATAGAATCAGGGTCAACGCCACCAATCATAAGAGCTCTAATCCAATCTATAAATTCAGATGTGCTAGGTTTCTTTCTAACATCTCTAATACTTCTAATCCAGTAAAATGTTTTCATTGCCTGCTCAAGCAAATGTTCTTCTAAATTTTCAAAATGAGCATTAACAATCTGTCTCATTAAATCTGCATTTGGAAATGAAATATAGTGGAAAATACAACGACGTAAAAATGCGTCAGGAAGTTCCTTTTCAGCATTTGAAGTAATGATAACTATAGGACGGATTTTTGCCTTAACAGTTTCTTTAGTTTCATTAATATAAAATTCCATTTTATCAAGTTCCCAAAGAAGATCGTTAGGAAACTCCAAATCAGCCTTATCTATTTCGTCAATTAATAAAATAACCTGTTCATCTTTTTTGAATGCTTCTCCAAGTTTCCCAAGTTTGATATATCTGCTGATATCATCCACACCATCTACACCAAACTGGCTGTCGTATAATCTTTGAATCGTATCGTAAATATATAAACCGTCCTGAGCTTTAGTTGTAGATTTTATGTTCCAAATTAATAATTCTTTGTCAAGAGCTTTAGCAACTGCCTCAGCAAGCATAGTTTTACCTGTTCCCGGTTCTCCCTTAACTAACAAAGGCTTTTGAAGCTTTGTTGCAACCTCAACTGCTGCTAATAAGTCGTCAGATGCTACATAAGTATCAGTTCCGGTAAATTTTGTTTCTGCTGCCATATTAAAATATCCTTTCCGTAAATAAGTATAATTTCATTTATATTTCAATCTGACAAAATTAACAGAATTACGCTTGTGCAACTTGTCACTCGCAACAGTTCTAAATCTTCAACATGTAGTTTGAATTTTAAACGATGGTTTCATTCAAACTACATATATGTCGATTTGAACCAGCGACGACAAATGCAATTTTGCTAAATTTTGTCAGATTAAAAATGTAATGATATTGACCTTAAATTTTAATTAATTCTTAATAATAAATTTATCGTTTTCAAAAGTTATAGTACCATAATGAAAATATGAATGTCTACAACAATTGAAAAAACTATTTAGGTCGGTTACAATGGTGTGGAAAGAATAAATTTTAGGAGGCATGAAATGGTAAAGCATATTATTTTATGGAAGTTAAAGGAAACATTAACAGAAGAAGAAAAGGTACAGGCGAAGAAAGATATAAAGGAAAATTTAGAAGCATTAGAAGGACAGATTGACGGATTGTTAAAAATGAACATCCGAATAGAATATTTGCCATCTTCATCTGCTGATATAATGATGGATAGTGAATTTGAAAATGAGGATGCATTGAAGGCATATCAGACACATCCAAAACATCAGCATGTTGCAAACACATATGTAAGACCTAATGTTGAAACAAGACTTAGTATGGATTTTTAGACATTGCTATTTTATCAGAAAGGTGGATTATAATTATGAAAAAATTTATTACTTTTACATGGGCATGCACAATAGCACTTATTTTGGCAGGAATGTGTGAAATGAGTTCATTTGACAATGAAATTCAAAAATATTCATGTGTAAAAAATGTTAAGGCTGAAACTGTAAAAAATCACGAAAAAAATCAGAGCATAATTTTAAATGCTCCGACAGTTAAAGTAAAGAATAAAACTGAAAAACAAGTTAAGATTAAATGGAATCGTGTAAAAAAAGCGAATAGTTACAAAGTATACAGAGCTACAACAAAGGGTGGAACTTATAGCCTTCTTACATCAACAACTGCCAGAAATTACGTGGATACAAATACAGTAGGCGGTCAAAAATACTACTATAAAGTGCAGGCTGTAAGAACAGTTGCCGGAAGCATGGGAGAAAGCAGTCTTTCAAAGGCTAAATATGTAAAGGCTGCAACTAAAGATTTAAGTATTGTAGTTGCAGGAGAATGCTATGTTGAAGGAATTGAACTTTGGGCAAAGAATCAGTATCCAAAGGGAACACATTTTATAAGTAGTGTAGGTGTAAGTAGTTCAGGATTTATAAATTCAAAGAAATTTAAAGTTAATGGAAAAAGTGCTACAGGTATAGAAAAAGTTGCATCATATAATCCTGACAGAGTATATTTTTTAATAGGAATGAATGAATCAGGTACTGACAATACAACTCCTACAATCAACAATTTTAAAACGATGATAAATAAACTTAAAAAGAAAAATAAAAATGTACAGATAGTCCTTCTTCCAATAGCACCAACGGGCAAAAGAAGTACTGCAAATGTGCCAAAGAAATCACAGCGTTTGAAATTTAATAAAGCGTACTCAGATTTGGCAGCAGCAACAGATAATGTATATTATTATGATTACACAGGTTTGTTTGATGATGGAAAAGGATATTTGAAATCATCATGTGATGGCGGTGACGGATGCCATTGGACATCAACAGCAACAATTAATTTTTCAAAGAGCCTGATGGATTGGTCAAAGAATAATTTATAGAAAATATAAAATTTATTATGCCGGGAAATATTTGAAATCATTATATATTGGATAGGTTTTAGATTAATGTTCCCGGCATAAATAATATTAAGTTAATCAAAGGAGTCACAATAATGGGTGGTAGTCATATAGCAATACCTACAATTTTGAAAGTCGGAAAAGGAACATTAGAAAATCTTGGTACTTATATTAAATCGAGTGGAATGTCTAATGCCGTAATATATTTTGGAAATGATTTAATAGACATGTTTGGTGAAACAGTAATGAAGTCACTTAAAGATGCAGGAGTCAATGTGCTTGGCTACAGAGAAATGGATTCAATTAAAATAGAAGAATTGATAGGGATTGCATTTGATATTGATTCTAAAGCACAGGTTGTAGTAGGTATTGGTGGTGGTAAAGTTATTGACGGTGCAAAATATGCCGCATATCTTAGAAAATTACCATTTATAAGCGTGCCTACTTCAGCATCCAGTGATGGCTTTTCAAGTGCCAGTGCATCACTTCTTGTTAATGGAAGACGTACATCGGTTCCGGCAAGAATGGCATATGGAATTGTTGCCGACACACAGATAATAAAAAGTGCTCCTGAAAAATTTATTTATTCAGGAATTGGAGATATGGTATCAAAAATTACGGCACTTTATGACTGGGTGTATGAAGATCAAAAAGGTTATACAGAGTTAAATGATTTTGCAATGATGATTGCAAAAAAGGCTGTAAATAGTTTTGTAAGAACACCGTTTGAAAGTATTAAAGATGATTTGTTCTTAAAAGAGTTGTTAGACTCGCTTGCAATGAGTGGAATCGCAAATGAAATTGCAGGAGGAAGTGCACCTACAAGTGGAAGTGAACATTTGATTTCACATGCTCTTGATAAAATGCTTCCTGTACCACAATTACACGGAGTCCAGGTTGGCATTGCAACTTATCTAATGAGCGTTGTTCAGAATCACAGATATAAGAGAGTAAATACAATATTTACCGATACGGGATTTTGGAATTTTGTTGAGAAATTAGACTTGGATATCAAAGACTATGAAAAGGCAATAGATATGGCACCTTCAATAAAGCCTCACAGACATACTTATTTACATGAAAAAGAATATAGAGATTTGGCAAAGAAGGTATTATATGAAGATGAAAGATTGAAAAAGGTATTTCATATTTAAAGAAATTTTTATAGTAAACGTGAATTTGTATAGACAAATTCACGAAAACTGTAAACAAATTGTAAATCGCATTGTATATATCAAAAAAAGCGATATACTATAAATATAGTAAATATATTTAGCAAAGCAGGTGAAAACCTGTGACGCAAAGCTATAGGGCCTTTAAAATGGCAGCCAGTTGCACTTTATTAGTCTTGGTGTGCTGTGCCCAAGACTTTTTTTGTACAACAGTCTAGCTTTATTCGTAAAAAGCAAAGTATATTGAACATCTTATTCTAAAGGAGGAAAAATGAATAAAGAGTTGTTAACACAAGCGGGAATTGATGTTAACGATGGAATAAGAAGATTTAATGACAAGGAGGATTTGTATGAAAGATTTTTGTTTACATTCCCAAAGGATGTAAACTACGACATAATGTGTGAAGCAATTAGCAAAGGAGACGCAGAACAGGCTTTTCAGGCAGCGAATGCATTGAAGGGGATTACAGGTAACTTAAGTTTAAACCAATTGTATAATCATATTATTCCATTAGTCGATTCTCTAAAGAAAAGAAGAATGGAGAAGGTAAATGAACTTCTTGAGGTGGTTTCAGTGGATTATGACAAAGTTATTAAAGCGTTATCTACTAATGATAAAAAATAAAAAGTGGACAGGTCATCTTATCTTTATATTTTTTATTAAACAAAGAAATCCGGCAGACGGTTTGGTGCTGCCGGATTTCTTTGCTTTTATATATTTATTTAGTTGAAATGATTTATTCAAATTACAAAATTTAATAATTAAATAATAGCAATCCGTAGTTAAATTTCATTACAGAAATAATAATTTTAGTGATGGAATAAACGGATTCCTGTAAAGCTCATTACCATATTATGTCTGTTACAAGCATCGATGACATCCTGATCACGAATTGAACCACCAGGCTGTGCAACATATTTAACACCGCTCTTAGCAGCTCTTTCGATATTGTCATCGAATGGGAAGAATGCATCAGAACCAAGTGTAATATCTGAAGCCTGAGCTAACCATGCCTGTTTTTCTTCTTTTGTAAATACAGGTGGTTTTTCTGTGAAGATACTTTCCCATTTACCATCTGCAAGAACATCCATATAATCTTCACCAATGTAAAGGTCGATTGCATTATCTCTGTTAGCACGTTTCATACCTTCAATAAATGGAAGGTTAAGTACCTGTGGTGCCTGACGAAGTAACCAGTTATCAGCCTTCTGTCCGGCTAATCTTACACAGTGAATTCTTGACTGCTGTCCTGCACCTACACCTATTGCCTGACCGTTTTTAACGAAACATACTGAGTTAGACTGAGTATATTTTAATGTAATCATAGCAATTGCCATGTCAATTTTAGCTTTTTCAGGAAGGTCTTTGTTTTCAGTAACAATATTGTCAAAGAAATGTTCATCAATATTTAAGTCGTTACGTCCCTGTTCAAATGTAACACCAAATACTTCTTTATGTTCAATTGGAGCAGGTTCATAATCAGGGTCAATCTGAATAATCGCGTAACTTCCTTTTTTCTTTCCTTTTAACATTTCTAAAGCTTCAGGTTCATAACCCGGAGCGATAATTCCATCTGAGAATTCTCTCTTAATGATTGCTGCTGTAGAAACATCACAAACATCAGAAAGAGCAATGAAGTCACCATATGAAGACATTCTATCAGCACCTCTGGCTCTTGCATAAGCGCTGGCAAGTGGTGATAATTCTCCTAAATCATCAACCCAGTAAATCTTTGATTCGATTTCACTTAAAGGAAGACCAACAGCAGCTCCGGCAGGTGATACATGCTTAAAAGAAGTAGCAGCAGGAAGTCCTGTAGCTTTCTTTAATTCTCTAACTAACTGCCAACCATTGAAAGCATCAAGGAAATTGATGTATCCCGGTTTTCCGTTAAGAACTTCGATAGGAAGTTCACCTTCATTCATAAATATTCTTGATGGTTTCTGATTTGGATTACAACCATATTTTAATTCTAATTCTTTCATTATAAATCTCCAATCTTTAAATTATTTATTCTTGTTAATAATCTTAGTTTCGTATTTTCCTGTTTCAATATCGATATATCTTACAAATAAAGAAACTTTGTTATCTTTATTTAAACTGTTCCAAAGCATATCTGTAAATTCGTTCATATCATCTTTAATTGCAACGAGTTTAGGTTCGCCTTCAAAACTCGGAAGTGGATTTCCATCATGCATATATGTGTGAATAAAATGACCTTCACCATTTACCGGATTTTCATATGTAAATGTGTATCTGTTGCATGCATCAGGGTTACCGTTGTTGCTCTTTAAAATAGACATTGCATAGTTATAAGAACCGTCTTCAACCTGCATAATTCCTGAAATTCTAGGAGTATAGTTAGGACCGTCAGGTTCAAATTCTCTTGTTCTTAATGACTGTTCAAAAGTCTGACCTTTATCCATTAATTCGTAAACAGTATCTGTCTGGTCACCATTTGTAACGATAGTTTTGTTACCAAGAACACGAACAGGAGCATAGATAATAAGACTTGGGTCTACTAATTTAGAAGGGTCAAATGCCTGAGTACGGATTCCTTCGCCATCTTCGACAAAAACTCTGTTTCTGCTGTTTTCGCTTCTTCCCATGATGAAATAAGCTGTTACTGCGTATTTGCCATTAGGAGTTTTACCGATTACGATTCCTCTTCCAGGGTACGCATTTTCTTTTAATTCATTTTCAAGTGATAACATCTGCATAGTGTTTCTCCTTTATAAAAAATTTTTTCTTTGGTTTCCAAATATAGAAAGGTAAGCAAGGTGCCTTATAAGACATAGCATACGCAAATCCTGCCAAATGGGTATAAAAAAACCACCTGGGAAACCTAAATGGTTGCCCAGGCGGTCGGCTTCGATACATCTCCATACTCCCTGTGAGTGCTCTCACTTATCCGCCAGTCGTATGGAATCTAAATTTAGAATAAACCATTTGATAAAGAATTTCAACACCTTTAGAAAGAAAATTGAAACAAAATCGATTAGAATATGTGATATAATGAGCGGGGAGAGCGAAAAGCTACTTGTAGCTTTACAGCGAACGGCAAATTGCGATAATGATAGACACGGAAGCAGCAAAGCTACGAATTATGATATAATGAAAAATACAAATAAAGATAAAGATTAACGGAGAAGGTAAATATAATGAATATTAATATTGCAATATGCGATGACAATAAAATATTTATTGATAATATGAAGACAAAAATCATAAAAATATCAAAGAATATGAAATACAATACTGAGATATTTATTTATACGGATGGTAATATTTTGCTAAATGAAATCTGTGAAGAAAAAGAAAGCATAGATGTTATACTGTTAGACATCGATATGCCTCATATATCAGGGTTACAGATTGCGAATGAAATTAGAAAAAGAAAATTAAACATTACTCTAATATTTGTATCGGCACATGATGAGATGGTGTTTGATGCCATACAATATCAACCATTTAGATATATTAGAAAGACACGGTTAGATGAGGAACTGCCTCAGGTATTAGAAGATGTTTTTGAACTTTTAAAGGATAAAGATGATAAATATACAATAATTAAAACAGATGAAGGAAATAAAAAAATAAAAAACTCTGAAATAATGCATATAGAAGTGGATAAAAGAAAATTAAAAATATGCATGTATGATGGAAGAGTAATGTATATTGGAAAAAGTTTAAAAAATTTTTTAGAGGAACTGGATGATAATAACTTCATTCAAATCTATAGTGGATGTGCAGTAAATATTAAATATGTAAGTGAGTTTTCTAAAGTTGAAATCACACTGGATAATAACGAAAAACTGCCGGTTAGCAGAACGAGGATGAGTGATGTTAAAAAGACATTATTAAAGTATTGGAGAGAGAAAGTATGATAGCTTTTTATTGGGTAGTAGAGTATTTGGGGAGTTTTATTGACACATTAATGTGTTGTATATTTTGTGGAATATTTATAGGCGAAAAAAATGATGAATACAGAAAGAAAATATTTTTGTATTCTTTGATAGGGGCAGCGATAATAACAGGTTTAAATACCATAAAGACGGTTTCATTTATTTTATCATTTTCTTTTATGATTATGTATATTATCATTCAATGGGTTATATACAGACAAAAACAGAAGTTCGCCATATTATTGGTATTTTTATATGGTGTAATCATAACAGCAGTAGAGTTTGTAGTTGTATATGTAACCTTATTCCTGACAAATCAATCTTCTATTGAAGATAAAAGTCCTACAAGATATGTATGTATGGTAATTAGCAAAGTACTTTTAGTTCTGGTAATAATGATTATTGATAAAATTGTTAGCAAAAGAAGGATTATTTCAGGAAAATATGCAGCAATTATAGGATGTGTTGCATTCTTTATTTTCGCATCAAATTTTTCAATTATATATTTAGGATTAAAACAGCAGGATTCAAATGTTGCATTAATAAGCACTATATTTTTTGTGGCAGATATGATATTGGGAGTGCTTCTTTTGTATTTCATACTTAAACTGGCCGACAGTTATGAAAAACAGAAAAACATAGAATTAGTTGAAATGCAAAATAGAATGCTTAGCAAATCACTTGAAGACACAGAGAGAGCATTTGATTTGTGGAGAGAAAGTATTCATAATTATAAAAATAATATTATTACATTGGCACAGCTTGTTGAAGAGGAAAGTACAGCGGAGATAAAAAAATATTTAAATAATGAAATACAACAACTAGGAATAAAGACACATTACGCAATGACAGGAAATAAAGTTATTGATGCTGTTTTAGCAACAAAGAAAAACTCGGCAGAGCATAAGGGAATTAATTTTTATGCAGATGGAAACATTCCTGATAAATGTATTGTTGATGAAATTGATTTTACAAATATAATTGGAAATCTCCTAGATAATGCAATTGAAGCTGCTGAAAAAGTCGAAAATGGAAACGTAAGTATTGTAATAAAACCACAGAAGAAATTTATAATAATAAAAGTAAAAAATTCTTATGATGGAAATAAAAATAATGAATTACAAACAACTAAGAAAGATAAAGAATACCACGGAATTGGTTTGAAAAGTATAAAGCGTATAGTAGAAAAATATCAGGGAGAATTTGAACTTGAGTTTAAAGAAAAAGAGGTTGAAGCTACAGCATTATTGCTAAATGTATAGCCAAAACTATTTTATATTCGACAAAATTCGACATCACATAATATATAAAAACACAAAAATTTGTCTTCCCCCTGGCAAAAAATGACAAGTTACGCAAAAAATGATACAAGTTACGCAAAAAAATGTTTTGAAGCATTTTTTTGGTAAAATATATCTGACTCTAATAAATAGGGGGAAAAAATTGAGATTCATATATAAGAAGCTGGATGGATTGTAGGAAGTACAGTTTAATCCGGCTTCATTTTTTAGAAGAAATCTGGATAATATGAAACTAATATAAACAGTGAAGACAAGGTGGAAAAACTCAAAGAATATGTCAAAAGATTCTGGTATAGAGAACATATACAAGCCTTTTGGCATAATACGCACAACTTAAGCACTAACTGTTATTATGGATAGTGGAGCTTTGAAGCAGGGGCTATAGCTAAAATACTTAAATTAGATGATTATGAATTAAAAGATATGAAATACTATCCATACGATTTGCTACATTACAAATAGGAAAATCTATAATGAGAAGATTGGTAAAGAAATAATTAATTTAATAATCAAAATAGGGGGAATACCAAGATGAAAAATGGAATTTAGAAGATGAAGATGATATAATGTGAGAAAATAAATTTGATATACAAAGCGGAATTGGTGCATTATAGAGGAGATATATAAATTCTAATAACAAAGGATTAGTGCCGGAGGTATTATTGTGAAACTTAAGTTAATAAAAGCAACAAACAAGTATCGTAATCAAATCGTAGATATGTTGGATGAGTGGAATAATACTGGCGAAGAAATTATACCCTATGTAATTGGTCGTTTAGATTACAGCGATTTTGATTACTATTGTAACAATCTGGAGGTAAAAGATACAAGTGATGGCTTAGTTCCTGATTCAACATTTTTTTGCTTAGATGAAGAACGAAACATTGTTGTAGGTGCTGTAAATATTAGGCATTATTTAAACGAAAAGTTGTTATTAAATGGTGGACACATAGGAGATGGTGTTCGTCCATCAGAGAGAAGAAAAGGGATTGCAACAAAAATGATATCGTTGGCTTTGGACGAGTGTAGAAAGCTAGGAATAAATAAAGTTCTGATGGTTTGTGATAAAGGAAATATTGGCTCGGCTAAAAGTATTGAAAACAATGGAGGAATACTAGAAAACGAAGTTGTAGTTGATGGTGTTATGGAACAAAGATTTTGGATTGATTTGAATAAAATGTAAGTTGTAGAATTAGTGTAAAAGAGGCTATAGACTTTGCAAAAGAATGTATCATGTCAAAACAAAATATACCCAGAAACCATATCATTAGAAGACGGATTGAGAGATAGTGTTAAATGGTATTTGGAACATAGTACAGAGGTTAATAAGAAACCTTATTTTAAATATATAGATAAAAATTTGTAGAGATAAAGAAATTTGAAAAAGGATTATGGTGAAAAAATGAAAAATTACACGTATATTTCTTTAAGAGAAAAGCCAGAACTAAAAAATTGTGCAGCCGAATGGTTTCACAGTAAATGGGGAGTTCCAACAGAAGCTTATCTTGAATGTATGGAAGCTTATCTGAATAAGAAAACAGAATATGGTTGGTATATTTGCTTGGATGAAAATAAAATTGTAGGTGGGCTGGGAGTAATCGAGAACGATTTCCATGCTCGAAAAGATCTCACTCCGAATGTTTGTGCAGTCTACACAGAAGAGGAATATAGATGTCAGGGCATCTCAGGACATCTGCTTAATATGGTTGTAGAAGATTTAAAATCAAAAAACATAACACCTGTCTATTTGATTACAGACCATACCAGTTTCTATGAAAGATACGGTTGGGAATTTTTGTGCATGGTACAGGGAGATGGAGAACCCAATATGACCAGAATGTATATCCACCAATAGCTTTCAGTTTATCATACAAAAGCTTTTGTGTTGCACGCAGTCATTTATAATTTCAACGTTGAAAAAGATGCCTATTTGTCTGAAAAGTTAACTATTGAGAGTAAAAAGTTGTCTTTTCAAAATATAAAGTTTGCTATTGAGAGTCAGAATTATAATGAACCAACGAAAAAACATATTAAAAATATATGAAGAAATTGAAACTAATCAGATATTTGGTGCTCCTGAGATAGAGAGTATTGAAATGTTCAACTTCAACGGCTAGGAATGTTATGAAAAAATTAAAAAAAATAGGTTTTGTTAAAGAAGTTAAAGGAAAAGGAAAGTATACTTTTATTTCTGATTTTAATTATGTGGAAATGAAAGTCACAAAATTAAATTAGATGTTCAAGCACGACACTATAGTTAATAATTTAGACCATTTGAAGGAACAGAGGTAAAGTATAAAAATAACAAAGTGACCAATTATGTATATGTGTATAAAGCAAACTACAAAGGTTCAATTATAGACTATATGGTATATTAAGAGTAGAAGAGTGACCGAAATAGTCACTCTTTTGCTAATTAACAATACAAAAGAATTGCATTATATAAATAATAATGCTATCATTAATACGATTTAAATTTCATATCAGTATATGGTTCGACAGAATTATATTCGTGTCGATTAATAGGGAATTCGGTTAGAATCCGAAGCAGTCACCACTACTGTAATGCAGACAAGAAAGCAATATGCCACTGGGAAACTGGGAAGGCGCTTTCGAGGATGAAGCTGAGTCAGGAGACCTGCCATATATGCGGTTTAAATATATTTTCCGGGTGAGGAGGATGTGTTTTTTTTTGTTGCCATTTTTTAAAGAGAAAAATTAGGAGAGGCTATGGTGAAAAATAATAAACGGATTATTAATAGAATAATAGTTATACTTACTGCCATGGCTTTAATCATAGGAACGTGGGGTATTCGGTATCACAAGGGGGATACACCGGTAAACCCAATGAATAATGAGGCAAAGGCATCTAAAGTGTATGAAAATGATGATTTGCAGGTAGATGAATTTAATGACTATTCTAATTTGCAAAATTCAGATAACGAAGATAATCAAGAAAATAATGACAGTAATGACAACAGCAAAGAGACTAATAATGAAACAGATGGAAATGGCAATGAAAATATAAGTCTTAAAAGCACTTCTAACAAATCAGGAAATGGAAAAAAATCCGCAGATGAAGGAAAATCCAATAAAATCAAAGGTAAATCTTTTGTGGATAAAGTAAATCAAAAAACAGAAACCCTATATTTTACAACTTCAATTATAGATGGAGAAACAATTTCTACATATGAATATGCATTTACGATTACACATTTAGTTGAAAGTCTTACGGTAGAACAACAGTTAGTGTATGTGAATGATGAGCAGATAAATAATTTTGATGGCAGAGTTATTCTTAAGGAAGGAACCAATACTATAGAAATAGTGGTTAATTATAGAAGAGATGACGGTCGTGAAATTATTGCAAAGAAAAAATATACGGTAAATGTAGATACAGGCAATTTATTTATATCAACAGATTTGAAGGACCAGACTGTAAACAATCCGTTTTTCAAATTTAATTTGCAGGCAAAAATGGGTGAAAATGATGCAGATGTAAAGGTATCGTTAAATGGTAAAAATATAACGGGAAAAGATGGCAAATATTCTGTAATTTTAAAAAAAGGAAAAAACACAATAGTCGCAAAAGCTGAATATGATAAATATTCGATTACAAAAAAGTATGAAATAACTCTTGAATATGAGGATGGTTTTGGAATTGAAACCGATTTGGAAAATAAAACAGTTAATGCAGAAAATATTGAATTTCAGGCAGTTATAAGAAATGGAACAGATAAGGCGAAATTATCTGTAATTGTTAATGGAAACATAATTACAGGAAATGAAGGAGCATATACTTCCGGTTTAAAAATTGGTAATAACACCATTAGACTTAAGGCAACAGATTCAGGAAATGTATCCTTGAATAAAACCTTTACAATTAAATATGTTCCGTTGGCTACAAAAGATACTGAACCGGTTATTTCATATATAAATGTCACTGATGGAATGGAGGTTAAGGGCGAGAGTTTTACCTTATACATTGGGGCAATGGACTATAAGAAAAATAAAATTTATTATGACGGAATTGAAGTTAAATTAAATGGAAAGAAAATTCAGTACAGATGGTCTGCTAATTATGTTGGATATTTGCTTAATTTGCAAAATGGAGACAATAGCCTTGAAGTTAAGATAACAGACAGCGATGGAAGGTATAAGGAATATAGTTACAAATTAAAATGTACATATATAGATGAAGGAACCGTTATTGGTACGGCAACAGTAAGCATCGATGCGAAGGTTATTCATTTAGGAGTCCTATTAAGACCTAAAACAGTAGATATTTATTATGGAGATAACGCAGCAGATATATTTGAACGTGCTATAGAGAAAAGCGGATTCTCATATACAAACAGCGGAACAGTGGATAAAGGATTTTATCTTGAAACTATATCAAGACCGGGAATTTTAAGAGGCTGGATGATTGATGAGAAATTAAAAGATGAAATCATTGAGGATGGACTTCAGTTTAATATAGACCCTTCAACCGGAGAGTACATATATGACATGGATAGCTTAGGACAACTTGATTTCTGTCAGGGTTCAGGTTGGGCGTACAGTGTTAATGATGAATATAAAGAATACGGAATGTCGGAATATAAGCCAAAAGATGGTGATGATATAAAGATTAGATACACTTTGGCATATGGAAAGGATATTGGAGGATATAATCCGTCAAGCGGTTCTTATGGTATCAAAGATAAATATAGTGTTACATATTAAACGACTAGGCTTTCAAAAGAAAGGTATTAAAGATGAATAAAAAAATAGAAGATATTGTTTCAGAAGTTAAAAAGGTTGTAATAGGTAAAGATGAAATCATAGAAAAAGTATTAATGGCGATATTAGCCGGAGGACATATTTTATTAGAAGATGTGCCGGGAGTAGGAAAAACTACATTGGCATTAACTTTTAGTAAAGTATTAGGACTTGATTATAAGAGAATGCAGTTTACACCCGATAGTGTTCCATCAGATATAACAGGATTTTCGGTATATAACAAAAATAGTGGCGAATTTCAATATATGGAAGGGTGTGCAATGACAAATCTATTGCTTGCAGATGAAATTAACAGAGCTTCAAGCAAAACCCAATCTGCGTTACTTGAAGTAATGGAAGAAGGAAAGATAACGGTAGATGGAGTTACAAGAACAGTGGAAAAACCATTTGTTGTAATTGCAACTCAAAATCCTACAGGATGGATTGGAACACAAAGTCTTCCAAATTCTCAGTTAGACAGATTTATGATTAGACTTAATATGGGATATCCGGATATGAATAATCTGATAGAAATTATGAAAGACAGACATCATGAGAATCCGTTAGACAAAGTAAAGCATGTTATTAATAAAAATGAATTAATAAACCTGCAGGAATTGGCGGGGAATATTTATGTGTCAGATGAAATTTATGAATATATAAGTAAGCTTGTAGAAAAAACGAGAGAACATGAACTCATAAAATTAGGAATCAGCCCTAGAGGAGCATTGGCAATTTGCAAAATGGCGAAGGCAAAAGCGATGCTTGGTGGAAGAGATTATGTAGTGCCACAGGATGTTCAATATATTTTTAAAGACGTATGCAGTCACCGTATAATCGTGGAATCAAGGTCAATGATTAATGAAGTAAACATTGACGAAATAATGAAAGAAATAATAGAAAGTGTAGAAAATGAATAGAAAGAGCTTAGGATTTTTTTTACTGCTGTTATTATTTCTGATATCAGCAGTAGTGTGGCGGCAGAAATTATTTTTAATAATTCCTATAATTATGATTTTGACAGGAATACTTACATTTGCCTATGCAAAATTAGCAACTACGAATTTAAATGTAGAGCTTAAATTCACAAATGTAGTGGATAAGGGCAAAAATGTTACAGGAAAAATAATAGTAAACAATAAATACCCTGTTCCATTAAATGAGATGGTTCTTAATTTTGAAATAAAGAACATACTTACAGGCGAGACAAAGAAAGTTAAAGAGAATTTGTTCCTTGGTATAACAAAGAAAAGTGAAATGCCACTTGAACTTGAATCTAAATATTGTGGATGCATAAAGGTAGAACTGAAAAATATCGAGATATTTGATATTTGGGGAATAGCGTCTATTAAGAAAAATTTTAATGAAAGTCAGCAGATATATGTTATGCCATATACCATTACACAGGACATTGAACTTGGAAATTCAAATGCAAAGGAAGCGTCAGATACATGGCAATTTATGGAGAATGTAGCAGGAGTTTCAGGAGAGGTATTTGATATTAAGGAATATCAGATTGGAGATAACATTAAAAATATCCATTGGAAATTAACAGGTAAATATGAAAATCCAATGGTTAAAAAAATGGCTAAAGAGGCAGAAGATTCAATCATATTAATTTTTGACAACCGATTTGAAAATTCCAAATATGAAATGGCGGATGCTTTAGCAGAAATGTTCATATCATTAAGTAGGAATCTTTTTAACGAAAATATTCCTCATACTATAGGATGGTGGCAGGAAGATAAAGAAAAATATATTTCATATAACATAAGAAGTGAACAGGATTTAGTAAGCAGATTACCTAAAGTATTAGCAGCAGGAAAATGCTTAAACAAGACATCAGAATATGAGAATTATATAGCAAAAATGTCATTTGAAAAAGCACATACGGTTATAGTGGCAGAAACAAAATCTGATGTACATAATATAGCGGCAAAAGGCGTTACGTGGCTTACTGTAGATGATGAATTAAATTCGCACAACTTAAAACAAAGAAGGGCAATTAAAATATGAAAAATCAAAATACTGTTGATTTAAGAAAACTGAATAAAGAAGATAAAAAATCAACAGATATTTTGATGGCTTTGATTATGGAATTAATTGTTCTGGTTGGAATAACAGGATTTGTATTTAAAGTGACAGAGTTTAGGATAACGGCATTTGGATTAAATATGAAAGTTATTTTAAATGATATTTCTGATTTAATCGGAAAAAAATATGGAATGATTACTCAAAAGTACATATTAAATCCTGACTTTAAAATGGATTTGCTTTTAATAGGACTATTAGCTTTAATTGCAATTGTTTTATATATTGCAATTAAATATGAAAATCAGGCAGTATTTGCAATTGGAATAATAGTCACAGTAGTTATTCAGGGAATGTTTGGTGGTAAAAAAAGTTGCCTTATGGCAGCAGTTTTAATATTTGCAAATATAATTTGCCTAAATAAAAAAAGATTAAGCAGTGCATTTGAACAAAATAATAAAAGCAAAGTATTAATAGTCTTTTCAATGCTTGTTATTAGCATTTTATGTGTTCCAATATCATATGAGACTAATACAGATAAGATGTTGGAAAACTTAAACCAAAATATAAATCATAAAACAGATGATTTGAGATATTTAGAGAAAAATAAGATTGCATTGAAAGTAAAAATGTCAAAGCCACAGTCTTATTATTTGAAAGGCTTAGTGGCAGGAGATTTTTCGCAAAACGGTTGGAATGAAACAGATAAAAAGAAAATGTACAAGTATGCAGATTTATTCTTCTGGTTACATAAAGAAAATTTTTATGGGCAGACACAATTGTTTAATGCAAAAAGCGAGGGCAATAGTGAAATTGATATAAACAAGATGACTATTAATGTTTTAGGGGCATCTTCTAAATACATTTATTCACCATATGAATATGTTTCAGATAATGATGGGTTAACAGATAAAGATGAAATAGGAGATGAAAAGCTTCTGTCAAAAGGCTTATATGGCACAAGAAAATATGAACTTGATGTGTCAGATAACATAGTGACTAATTATTCAGATATTGTGGAAAATCTTAAAAATAATGGAGATAAGCCGACAAAGTATTTAAAAAACGAAAATTACTATAATGAATTTGTATATAAAACATATTTGGATTTGACAGTAAAGCAAAAGGAAATACTTGGTACATATTTGAAAAAAGATAATGATAATCATGATTCATACAGTTACGCGAAATCAGAGATACTAAATTATTTAAATAAAAATATTAAATATAGTAAAAAGTTTCAGGGGATAAATGATTATGGAAATTTTTTAAATGAATTTATGGAAGTTAGCAAATCAGGAAATGATAAAGATTATGCTACGGCAACAGTTTTAATGTTCAGATACTTTGGAATACCGGCAAGGTATGTTGAAGGATATCTTATTACGCAGGATGATGTGAAAGATGCTGATGATAACAGCACTATTAACATACCTAAGAATAATTTTCATTGTTGGGCAGAATATTATCAGGATGGTGTTGGATGGATTCCATTTGAAACTATTAAATCATATATGGATTTGATGGGAACGAATGACAGCTTTACATCGGGCTTGGAGAATGAAACAAATGATAACAGGCAGATTAGTCAGGAAATAGACAGAGATAATTATAATGGTGAAGAACCTGAAAAAGAAAAAAAGGATGATAATGATAAAAATGAATCTGAATTAAATTACCTGATATGGATTATTTGCAGTTTATTAGCAATTGTAATTATTGCGGCTGCTGTATATGAAGTAAGATTGTATTTTATCAGAAAAAATATAAAACAGGATAACAACAATGCCAATGCAAATAAGGCAATAATGAGTTTATTTTCATATCTTATGAATGCATACTTTATCATTGATAAAACAAATAGATTTAAGAATTTAGAAAAATATGAAGAATTTCTAAAGGCTTATGAGAGTGAGTGTGAAGAAGGATATTTGGAAATGATGACATTATATCAAAAGGCAAGATATAGCAATCAGACCTGTACTAAAGAGCAGGTAAATCAAATGAAATATTACTGTGAAAATGTTAGAAAAGATATTTTCCTGAAACTTAGCAAATGGCAGAAATTCAAATGGAAATTTGTTTATAAATATGGAAGCCTTAAATAATGTTTAAATGCAAAATAAGAGAAATATAAGATAGTAGCAAATAGTTTATGAAAAAACATATAAAGTAAAATGAGTGAGAACGAAATGAAAAAAAGAATTTATGGATGGATTTTAAGTTTAATAATTGTAATAACCACATGTTTTGCTAATTGTGGAAGTCTAATTACTGTATATGGAGAAACAGAAGAGAAAGGTACCGTTACAGTTTATTTTACATTGAGTGAAGATGGAAAATTTGTAACGGGAAATGATGATAATGAAACTGTTTTGTGCCATATTCCTGTGACTATAAGTTATTTTGACTTAGCTGAATATGGTATGGAGGATTACTACAGATATGAAGCAGATTCATTTGAAGAAGGTGGAAGATACAATAGTGATAAAATTGTAGAAAGACCGACATTACTTCATCTTTTCATTAAAATGCTTGAAAAGTATTATCTTGGAAACGGAGAAAAATTTGTAGTAAATGACAGATTACAGGATGCAATGAGTATTTCCGGTTCTGCAACAAGTTTATATATGACAAGATTTTGGGGACATGATGAAAACTTAATGTATTATGTTGATCACGAATATCCACTTCAGGCAGCAGGATGGGGGTCAACATCTGACTACATTTTGCTTGAAGATGGAATGGAAATCGATGTGGCAATGTTTTCTGATTGGGATTTCTATCACACGGGTGCATTTTCATTTTTTACAAGTGAAAGCACAAAGTGTACAAATCCCGGAATTTTTGACATACATACAAATGAAAACATAACTTTGACAATGAGGGGAACTGCAACAAATGCAGCAAATGATGGTAATTCATCTTTCGTAGGTGAAGCAATGCCTGGTGAAAAAGTAGTGTACTGTAATGCTTTGCAGGCGGTGTCGGATTATAACAATGATAATTGGAAAGAATTAAGTCAGGAAACTGACGATAATGGACAGATAACATTAACATTTGATAAACCCGGAACTTATTATGTTTCATCAACATCAACTTATGAAAATTATAAATTGAGTTCAGGAAATGCATGCGTTGCACCACCAATTGCAGTAATCAATGTTTCCGGAGAAAACGTATCAGAAGAAACAACAGAAAATCATCCCGGAGAATATGACGGCAGATTAATAAAAAACATTGAAATAAGTAATGGCATTTCAGATAATTCAAAATCTTATAAGTTTGATGCACCATTTGATGCAAATACAAAAGAATATACAATTACGGTTCCCGATTATGAAGATTCAGTATGCGTAAAGGTGGGATTAGAAGAAAGTGTACCTGATGGAACAGAAATTAAAGCTAACTATACGGATACAAATGGTGAAAGCAAAGAAATAATTATCAGTGGAAATGATGAACTGGGAAAGAAACTGGGAAAAATCATTGAAAAAGGAACTGTTGATAATAAATTTGTATTAACAGCAGCTTATAGCAAAGTTGTAGAAAAATACACATTCAATATAAAAAGACAGACAACATTAAAAGGTATTACATTTGCAAATAAAAAAACAGGCAGAAATATTTCCATACAACCTGAATTCAACAGGGATACTTACGAATATGAAATAAGCATTCCGAAAAATTTGGAAAAGATAGAAACACAGATAGTTCCATATGATGAAAATTACAACATATATGTAAATGACGAACCTGTTGATGGAAACAGTAAGATTGATATTAGCACAGAAATAGATGGAATAAAGATTAGTGCTAAAAAAGATGAGTGCAGTTATTCGACTTACATAATTAAAATTGCAAAAACAAATCTTGCTAATACAGATTTTAAATTAACGAACGGAAGTATTATTCAGATAAAAAATAGTGATGGAGAAATTATAGCAAGTAAAAATGTTGTTGATACGCAGTTTATGGCAGAAAATTTGCTTGAAGGTGAAAAATATACTTATGTCGTTACTAAATACGGATATAAATCTGTAAGTGGAAGCTTTGTTGCAGGAGCAAATACTAATATAGATGCAACACTAAAAGAAGCTGATGTTAATAATGCAATAAATAAAGGAATTACTTCTATATGGAGTAATTTCAGAGGCAATGATGAAAATAATGGTGTGACAAAAGCATTAACACCTACTGACTATACAAATTCTATGCTCTATTGGGCAGAAAAAGTTGGTACGGGATTTGGAAGCGGGGCACCAAGTTCGCCGATTCTTGTTGGAGATGATTTGGTATATACTACAGCGACATCGATTGTAAAGGTAGATACCATAACAGGAAAAGTAATTAAAAGTGGAAACATGATAAGAACCTCAGCTTTTAATATTACACCTCCAACATATGCAGACGGAATGATATTTGTTGCACTTGCAAGTGGAGCAATACAGGCATTTAATGCAGATACATTAGAATCCTTATGGGTTTATGAAGACCCATTATATGGTCAGCCAAATTCACCGATTACCTATCACAACGGATATATTTATACAGGATTTTGGAATGGTGAGACAGGAAATGCAAATTATGTTTGTTTGTCAGTTACAGATGAAGATGTAAATGACAAAACAGAAAAAAAGACAGCGAGCTGGACATATACATCAAAAGGTGGATTTTACTGGGCAGGAAGTTATGTATGTGACAAATATCTTGTAGTAGGAACAGATGATGGAGCGAAAGCGGATGAAGAAGGTAAAGGTTCATTGATAGTTCTTGATTCGTTAACAGGCAATCTTATATCAAGATATGATGATGTAAGAGGCGATATTAGGTGTAGCGTTAGTTTTGATAAAGAAACAGAAAGATTTTATTTCACATCAAAAGGTGGAGATTTCTGTTCAGCAAAAATTGATTCAGATGGAACAATTGAAGAAGTGAAAAAACTTGATATGGGAAGTTCAAGCACTTCAACTCCTGTTATTTGCAATAAAAGGGCTTATGTTGGAGTTAAAGGAAAAGAACAGTTCGGAGTTAATTCAGGACATCATATTGCAGTTGTAAATCTGGATGATATGAGTGTTGCATATAACTTAAGCACAAGAGGCTATCCTCAGACAAGTGGTCTTGCAACGACAGGATATGAGTCAGAAGACGGATATACATATGTATATTTTATAGATAATTATGAGCCGGGAAAAATAAGAGTACTTAAAGATAAACCGGGACAGACCAAAGCAATAATTACAAGAGATAGTGAGTACGAGGATGAAAATGATTATAACGTTTTGTTTTCACCAAAAGGTGCTCAGGCAAATTATGCAATCTGCAGTTTGATTTCGGATGATTATGGAACAATGTATTTTAAAAACGACTCAGCATACATGATGGCACTTGGAAGCAAAATAACAAAAATACAGGTAACAAAACAGCCGGATAAACTTGAATATAAATCAGGCGAAAAATTTGACCCTAGCGGAATGGAAGTTACAGCTTTTTATTCAAATGGAAAAACAAGAAATGTTACTAAATATGTAACTGTTGATGATAGAGCACTGACGTCAGTGATGTCTGATGTGGAAGTTTCATTTAATTATGTACTTTATAATGATGAACTTTCTACTTACGGCAAATTTGATCCATTAATAGACACTGTAAACATTACCGTTACAGACAAAGAAGGTGAAGAAAAAGCGGCAGATGTCGTAAATAAAATAAACGGTATAGGTGATGTTATAACTCTTGATTCAAAGCAGGTAATAATTGATGCAAGAAATGCATATGACCAGCTTGATAGTTCACTTGAAAAATTTGTAACTAACTACCAAAAGTTAATTGATGCTGAAAATGTATTCAGAAGAATTGCAAAAGAATATTTGGATTCAAATTCACTTGGATTTACCGGAAACAATAAAGGATTCCAGAAAATAAATTTAAGTTGGAATAACTTAAGTTATGCAGACGGATACCTGCTTTATAAGTTAGATAATAAAACAGGGGAATATAAGGAAATTGCAAACTTTAAAGAAACAGGATACGAAGATACACAGGCAATAGTTGGTAGTACATATCAATATAAAATTATTCCTTTTATCAGAATTTCAAATAAGGCAGATGGGGTAATTTTAGGAAATGAATCCATTGTACAGACAAAATCAGAACTTGAAAAAGCAAAAGGACTTAAGGTAAAAAAACAGGGCAAAAAATACTTAAAAATAAAATGGAACAGAAATAAAAACTTTAGTGGATATGTTGTCTACAGAAAAGAAGGAAAGAGTAAAAAATTCAAAATAATAAAAACAATAACTTCGAATAAGAAGACAACATATATAGACAGAAAAGTAAAAAGAAACAAAAAGTATTATTACAAAATCAGAGGTTTCAGAACAGTAGACAAAAAGAAGATATACGGAAAATATTCAGCCGTAAAATCTATAAAACGTTAAATTATACATAAGTAGCCATAACTGCAGATTACACGTGCATGGAATTTGCAGCTATGGCGAAGATGTATAAAAGTATAACTTTTGGTTTAAATTGTGAAATTTGCCATAGTTAATGAAATAAAAATTACCATTACTGATACAAAGTTATTTATTTATCGTTGCTAATATTTGTGACTTTTTGATGGAACATAATTATATGTAGCAAACGATAGGAAGTTTTTCGCAATTTTGCGAGCATAGTGTAAATAAAAAAGTAATGTTTGAGCCATCAGGCGAGTTTTACTTTTTTATTTACAATAAACGGCGCAGCAAAATAAGAAAAACAACGTGTTTGATATATATAATTATGTTTTTATCAAAAAGTGAAAAAAAGCGGGTGGTAAATAAAAAAGTAATGTTTGAGCCATTAGGCGAGTTTTACTTTTTTATTTACAATAAACGGTGCAGCAAAATAAGAAAAACAACGTGTTTGATATATATAATTATGTTTCGGCAAAAAAGTAAAAACAGAGCAGGCGATAAATAAAATATGGATGATGTTTGAGCTATCAGGTAAGTTTTACTTTCACTAATTATGGCAAGTCTCACAGCAAAAATATGGGACTAAAAAAACAAAGGAGAGAAGAGATGAAACAAGTGGGAAAGAAAATGCTTGCATTTTTATTGGCAATAACAATGATTGCCGGTATGACACTTAATGATGTCACAATTGCAAGAGCAGAAGAAAAAGCACCATGCATTACATTAAGCGATGGTGTAAAGGAAGAAGTGAATGAGACAACTTATATCTATAATGGATATAAGCCATATTTAGGGGACAAATTCACTGACAGCGAAAAACATGGAATGCTTTATTATGTAAGCAGAAGTGTTTACGATGAAGAAAGCAAAACATGGTCAGAACCTTCAAAATATGAAGAAATCACTATCGGCTTTGCAAGCAGTCTTCCGGAATATGCAGTAACAGAAAGCACTCCGGGAAAATATAAGTATAGCTGGAAAGCATATTGTAAAACAACAGGCTTACTTTCAGAAGCAACTTATACAGTTTATTTAACTGTACAGGACCCTGAAGAAACAACATATGACATGACATTTTATGTTGGAAGAGATAATGAAGGGGCAAATAAGAATCCTGAAATAAAATTGTATAAGACATTAGGACAGAATGAAGAAACAGGTTACGATGAATTTGATGAATCAGAAGAAATTAAACTTGAAGGTGGAAATCTTGATTCAAGTGGACAATATAGAGTATACACAGCTTCATTAAATGGTGGAACATATTCATACAGAGCATTTGGATATGATGAAAGTACACAAGAGTATACAAATCCATTAGGCGGTATGTGCGTTAACGTTCCAATGTCATCTAATGTAACTCAGTCAGGATATGATTCAAAATCAGTATATATCAGATGTACAAATGTAAGTTCAAGAACAAAGTATGACGGAAATAATTATTTAACAGCGGACCAGTATACTACAGAAGTTGTTTGCCCTTATTATAGTTGTACAGCTACACCTGGTACACCATATGTAAATGCAGGCATTACATACTATCCATATATGCTTGTAGCTCAGGGAAATGCATGCCTTTACAATTATTTTGCATATCCAAATAAAGACATAGCAGAAGAATATGATCTTACTTATGGATATGGAATTAACGGTACAGTACAAAAAGGTTATTCAACATTTTCATGGTCACCTTCAGTTGTTTCAAGAATTACATCAGCTATTACAGTACCTGATGAAGCGAAAGCACAGGTATATTTCCAGATGAACAACTTTAGGGATAAAGAAATTGAAAGTTATAAGCAAAAAACTAATTCAGATGGAACAGTAACATGGTATTTCTATGTTCCAAAGTCAAATGGAAATTATTCATATCGTGTATCTAAAGATGGATATGTAACTAAGGCAGGATATATGAGCCTTGGAAGCGAACAATCAGCAACATTTTCAGTTGATTTGGATAGAAAAGATGTTACAAGTCATGATTTCAGTGGCTTAGACAGCAGAGTATTAACAAGAGATGAAGCAAACTTAATTATGAATGTAAGTGATAAGAATGTTAAGAACATTGACGTTGATGAAACATTCAGACTCAGAGCTTACAGAGTATGGGAAATTATTAATAGTGATGCAGGAAATATAATGATTGAACCTGATTTTAATTATGAAATTTTATCAGGTGCAGATAATATTGATATAGAAGAAGTAGAAGATAATAGAACTAACGGAAAAGGAAACTGGTTAGATATTAAAGGTGTTAAAGCAGGAACAGCCGTAATTGCAGTTACCTATAATGCTATAGATGTTGATGGTACATCAAGCGGAGGATTTTACCCTGCAATATCTCCAAAGAGAACAGGTATAGCAATAATCCATGTCGGAAATGAAAAATCAGACATTTCTGATATAGGAGTAAAAAATGTAAATGGAAAAGACTGGTGCTGGAATTATGACACATTCTTCTTTAATGGAAAAGAAGGAAGTATGAACATTGCACCATATGCTTCAAGTGGAATTGATAAAGTTGAAGTTATTCCGGTAAAAACAACAGATGACTTACATAGTAGTTTTGAAGATGGAACAGCAGTTGAATCAAATGAAAATGGAACATATGATGTAAACCTTAAAGAAGGAAATAACATTATAAAAGTTACATCAAAGAATGGTTCTGTAGGATATCAGGTTGTAAGAGCTGCTAAAGTTCAGATGAATTATGAAAACATGTCAAATCCCGGAGAAAAAATTATGCCGGGAGATAAGGTTAAAATAATATTTGACGGGCTTTACAGATCGATTCCAAAGGTTTCAGGTATTTTCAATCCGGTAGTATTACAGATAGTAGGAAATACACCGGATGGTACTAAGTTAACAGGTCAGATTTCACAGTATCAGGTTGCTGATAGTGGTTCATTAGAAGTTACAATACCTTCTGATTTAACATTTGAAGATGGACAGGAACAGACAGATTATACAATTTCAAACGGATACATTAACTTACAGTCAATGTACAGCTATGCAGATGCATGGAAGTATATGTATACATTAACAGATGCAGGTGTTGGAACATGCTTTAACGCAGTAATTGTTACAGGACAGCATTCAACAATTTCAGATTTCTCTATTCCTGTAAATAGAAAGGTAACTTATGGAGTTAATGTTAATGTAACAGATGAACAGGGAAATGAAATTAAAGACTATGACTTATCTGTAGTAAATAAAAATACAAACGAAACAGTTGAAGATTTCAGTGCTCTTGGATATGCAAAATATAGTTACAGCATTAGTGCACCGGGATATGTAGCAAAATATGGAACATTTACTTTAGGTTCAAAGACAGAGGTAACTGACGGGAAAACAACAATAACTATTGTGTTAAAGAAAGCTGATGAAAATGCATGGGATGGAAAAACATTCACAGAACCACAGATGGATGAAGAAGGTACATATTTAATTGGAACAGGTTCAGAACTTGCATGGTTTGCTAATGAAGTAAATTCATCAACAGCAAAGACAACATCAGCATTAAATGCAAAATTAACAAAGGATATTGATCTTGCAGGATACAATTTCCCACAGATTAGTTATTATACTTCAAGTTCTGCATATGTATATTACGGTGGAACATTTGATGGTGATAATCATAAGATATACAACTTAAGAATTGATAAAACAGCAATTAATGCATCAACAGTTTATGGTGGATTATTTGCATATACAAATGGTGCAAAATTAAAAAATCTTACAGTAGAAGGTGATGTTGCAATTACAGCTCTATCTACAATGAGTGTAATAAACGCAAATACAGGTGGTATTGTAGGATATGCTTCAAATACAGAAATTAATAATGTAACAGCAGATGTAAATGTTGAAATTAAAGACTACGTAAAAGGAAACTGGAGTTACATTGGTGGTATTTGTGGATATACAAAAGGAACAGTAATTAAAAACTCAAAGAACAAAGGAACTATTTCAGGAAACAGATACACAGGTGGTATTGTAGGTAATACAAATGGCACAGTTGAAAATTGTGTAAATGAAGGAAATGTTATTTCAACAGCAGGTTATGCAGGTGGAATCGCAAGTGAAATTACAACAAGTGCAGTTGTTAAAAATTGTATCAATACAGCAAATATTGAAAGCAAAACAGGTTTAATGATTGGTGGAATTGTTGGTTATGCAAATGGTTCTGTAGATTCATCAGTAAATAACTGTATCTCTCTTGGAACAGTTTCAAGTGCTGCAACAGGTGATACATTAGGCTCAATAATTGGTTCAATAACAAGAGGAAAAGTAACAAACTGTTACGGTGTTTCAAAAGATAAAGTTGTATGCGGTAAAGTAAATGCTACATATGCAACAGTAACAGATAGCTATGCATCAGATGATTGCAATGAAGTACTTTACAAATATGCAACAGGAAAAGAGTTAAATGATTGTAGCGAAGATGCTAAAAATGAAATTGTAGAAATTACTTCTAAGTATGCACAGTTACTTATGGATAACAGTAAGACTACAGAAGAAAAAATAAATGCAATTTCAGATATTTCTAATGAAAACTTTGATAAGTGCATATTAGAAAATGAAAATGTAAATGTTACGGTAAATGCTCAGGCTAATAACAAATTTATCGTAGCTTCAAAGACAGTAGAAGTTAATGGATATTTAGCTGAAAGATATGGCTATACAGATGCAGTAAAAGATGGAGTATCAGCTCTCGATGTTCTCGTTGCAGCACATGAATATGTATACGGAGATAAATTCACAACTTCAACAGCAAAAGATTACATTGATTTTAGTACAAGCCAGTATGGTACATTTGTTTCAAAGACATTTGGAAAAGATGCTTCAACATTTATGTATTCAATTAATGGAAAATATCCACATAATGATGAATTAGTAAATGGATATTACACAGGATATACAGTAGACCAGGCTAAAACAGCAGACAATGATGTAGTTGATTTCTATTTCCTTCAGGATGCAGGATATTCAGATGATTTATCAACAATTAAGCTTGATACAGACAGCACAACAACAGATAAAACATTTAATGTATCAGTAAGCGGATATAATTATGCATGGTATGGTGCATGTGAACAGTCAGTCATTGATGCAAGTACACATGCTGTTAAAGGTGCAAAGATTGGAATTGTTGATGTTAAAACAGGTGAAGTTACACCAATCGATGGAGCAGTTACTGACGAAAATGGTAATGCAACAGTAAACATTGATAAGGCAGGAAAATATATTGTTACAGCATATGTTGATGATAAAGACAACACTCCAATATTAATGCAGCAGGCAACAATTAATGTAGAGTGGGCAAAACCATTAGAAGTAAAAGGTGTTGCAATTGCAAAACAGAATAAAAATGAAGTATCAGTTATGTGGCAGCAGAGCTTAGAACAGATAAGATTAGGACAGATTTACAATGTATATGTTGATGGAGAGTTATACAACAAATATCCTGCAGCAACAACTGTAACATATACATTTGACAAAACAGGAAAGCATACAATTAAGATTACTTCAGAACTTAATGGATTTGAAACCGATGGTTATACAGTTGAAGTTGAAATTGAAGAGGAAACAACAACTGAAATAACAACAGAAGCAGTTAAAGAAGGCATAACAAAAGATTTAACAACAGAAAGCACAACTGCAAAAGACACAACAAATGTTTCTACTACTGCAAATCAGACAACAACAGAAAATGTAACTACAACAACTAAAGCTACAACAAAGGCAGTTAAGACAGTAAAAATTAAAAAGACAGTAAAGAAAAAATCAGCTAAGAAAGTAGCAATTAAGTTAAGAAAAGTTAAGAAAGCAAAAGGCTATGAAGTTTTAGTTGCTAGAAATAACAAATTTGCCGGAAAGAAAGTTATTAAGATAACTTCTAAGAAGGTTAATGTAGTTGTAAGAAAACTTAAACCAAATAAAACTTATTATGTTAAAGCAAGAGCATATGAAGTTGTTAATGGTAAAAAAGTATATGGCAATTGGAGCAAAGTAAAGAAGATTAAAAACAAAAAATAAAAAAATAAAGCAATAAAATCGTTTTATATTTTTGACCCTGTAATCATAAAATGATATAATAAAAATATTAATTAGTTCGGATTAAAATTTAATATAAAGGGGATGATTTTATGATTATAACATTTCTTGGAGCAGACCATGAGGTTACAGGAAGTTGCCACTATTTACAGGTTGGGGATAAAAAAGCTATTGTAGATTGTGGTATGGAACAGGGAAAGGATATTTATGTAAATCAGGAGTTGCCGGTGGCAGCAGGAGATATAGATTACATATTTTTAACTCATGCCCACATTGACCATTCAGGATTAATTCCGCTTATGGTAAAGAGAGGCTTTAAAGGACAGGTATTTGCAACGAAAGCAACTTGCGAATTATGTAACATAATGCTTCGTGATAGTGCACATATCCAGGAATTTGAAGCTGAATGGAAAAGCAGAAAGGCAAAGAGAGCCGGTAAGGAAGAATATGAACCAATCTATACGATGGCAGATGCAGTAGCTGCCTGTGAATTAATGGTTCCGGTAAACTATGATGAAACTGTGAGTGTATGTGATGAATTCCAGATTAAGTTTGTAGATGCAGGACATTTGCTTGGTTCATCAAGCATCGAGGTAAAAGTTACTGAAGGTGATGTGTCTAAGACGATAATTTTCTCAGGAGATATTGGTAATATTAATAAACCAATAATTAAAGATCCTAAGACAATGGATGGAGCTGATTATGTCTTAATAGAATCTACATATGGTGACAGATTCCATGAAGAAAGACCTGATTATGTAAAAGCTCTGGCGAGAATATTAAACGAAACATTTGCAAGAGGTGGAAATGTAGTTATCCCGTCATTTGCCGTAGGCAGAACTCAGGAAATGCTATATTTCCTCCGTATTATTAAAAGAGATAATATGGTTAAGAACTATCCTAATTTTGAAGTGTATGTAGATAGTCCGCTTGCCATAGAGGCAACAAATGTATTTAATAATAACGTAATTGATTGCTTTGATGAAGAAACAATGGAATTAATTAACATGGGAGTTAACCCGTTGAAGTTCGATGGATTAAAGGTTTCAGTTACAAGTAATGAATCTGTTGCTATTAACCAGAATAATATGCCAAAAGTTATATTGTCTGCATCAGGTATGTGTGAAGCCGGAAGAATACGACACCACTTGAAGCATAATCTGTGGAGAGAGAACTCTACAATATTATTTGTAGGTTATCAGGCAGTCGGTACGTTAGGAAGAGCAATACTTGAAGGAGCAACAACAGTAAAACTTTTTGGTGAAGAAATAGCTGTTAAGGCAAGAATAGAATCCTTAAAAGGTATAAGCGGTCATGGAGATCAGAAAGAGTTAGTAAAATGGCTCGAAGCTATGAAGAAAAGACCACAGAAAGTCTTTGTAGTTCATGGTGAAGATGAGGTATGTGATATTTTTGCAAAACTTTTAAGAGATGAACATGGATATGATGCATATGCTCCTTACAGTGGAACACAGTTTGACCTGGCAACAGGTGAATTAATAAAAGAAGGAGTTCCAATCAGAATACAAAGCAACTCTTCAAAACAGAGAAAACCATCTACTGTATACGAAAGATTACTTGCTGCAGGGCAGAGACTTCTTGCAGTTATTAAACGTAATGAAGGCGGTGCAAATAAAGACCTTGCAAAATTTGCTGACCAGGTACAGGCACTTTGTGATAAATGGGATAGATAAAATTTTATTATTAAGTTAAAAGCTATTAATTAAAAAAGCTACCACTTTACAAATTACGTAAAGTGGTAGCCTTTTTTTGTAAAACATCCCAATTTGGTATTTTTACATGATTAGAAAAACATTGTTTTTCTAAAAGTGGCTTTTTGATTTTAACATTACAAATTAATTATAGTCGAAAAAAGTCGATAATTATTTTATTTGAAAATAGTACGCTATTTTTAAACTAAACTGCATTTTTTCTTCACATCATCACTATAATAAGTGTTTTTGACAAGTTTATCATAGTAGAGGTAAAGCTTTTGTACTCCTCTTTCGAGAAAGAAATAATGTCTTATGTAAAATAAAAGAAGAATGTATATTGCAAGCAAAAATACAAACACACATATACTTTGGAGAACATAATTTGCCAAAGTTGTAAAAATTGCAATAATTGCAAATGTAACTGTTACGATTAAATGAATAAGTCTTTCATTTTGGAAAAACTGAATCTGTTTCATAAAATCGTTAAAAACTGCTTCACGTTCATTGTCTGACAATTCTTTTGATGTGACCATTTCCATATGGTCCAAAAATTCCTGTAATCGTTCTCTCATATAAACCTCCCAACTTTGATGTTTATTTATATGTATATTTTACACCTAAACAAACATAAATAAAGTCTAAAATTAAATTGATTTTCTTTATTTTCATAATGAATCTACAATTTACTGAAACAATCCGTAAGAATTAAAGTTGTGGTTTTTTGACTCTGCTATCAAATAATATTTATGACAAATGTAATAGATTGATTAATCCGTAAATTATTGCTGATTTGTATTTATTTGTTCCAAATAACAAAAAATAAAAACAAATCTGACAAAAAGAGAAAAGTAATAACAAGTACGTTCATTCAAAAAAGAGATTATATTTGCTATCATTATTTTAACTAAGAAAATAGGCAGGGAGAGGATTATGAGATACGGACATTTTGATAATGAAAAAAGAGAGTATGTAATAGACAGAGTGGATCTTCCTACATCATGGACGAATTATTTAGGTGTGAAAGATACATGTGTGGTAGTTAATCATACGGCAGGTGGTTATATGTTTTATAAAACACCTGAGTATCATAGAGTAACAAGGTTTAGAGGCAATTCAGTGCCAATGGACAGACCGGGACATTATGTGTATGTAAGAGACAATGATAATGGTGATTACTTTAGCATTTCATGGCAGCCGGTAGGAAAGCCACTTGATAAAGCTAAGTATAAGTGCAGACATGGATTATCATATTCTGTTTATGAATGCGAATATGATAAATTAAAAGCAAGTCAGAAACTTTGCGTTCCAATAGAAGATGATGTTGAACTTTGGGATGTAGTTATTGAAAATACAGACAATAAACCTAGGAACTTAAGTATTTTTTCTTATTGTGAATTTTCCTTCCATCATATTATGATAGATAATCAGAATTTTCAGATGAGTTTGTATTGTGCGGGTTCCTCATATAAGGATGGAATTATATTGTATGACTTATTCTATGAAGAATTTGGTTATCAGTATTTTACTTCAAATTTTTCTCCAGATGGCTTCGATTGCCTCAGAGACAAGTTCCTGGGTTTATATCATACGGAAGATAATCCACAGGCAGTAATAAATGGACAATGTACAGGTTCATTTGAAAAAGGAAATAATCACTGCGGTTCTTTACAGAAAAATATTGTAATACAACCGGGCGAAAAAGTCAGACTTATCTTTATGTTAGGTGAAGGCGATGACACAGAAGGCAGAAGAATAAGAGAAAAGTATAGCGATTTTACAAATGTGGACAAAGCATACAAAGATTTGGAAAAGTATTGGGATGATAAAATTAATAAATTAACAATTGAAACTCCAAGTGAAGCAATGAACACAATGATTAATATATGGAATTTATATCAGTCAGAAGTTAATGTAATGTTTTCAAGATTTGCATCTTTCATCGAAGTAGGTGGAAGAACGGGATTAGGATATAGAGATACGGCGCAGGATTCAATGACTATACCGCATTCTAATCCGGAAAAGTGTAAACAGAGAATAGTACAGCTTCTTAATGGATTAGTTTCAAAAGGATATGGATTACATTTATTCCAACCGGAATGGTTTGAAAAGAAAAAGGATGATAAGAAACCTTTTAAATCACCTACAGTAATTCCGGGAATTAATAAGTCAGATATAATACATGGTATTGAAGAT
This sequence comes from Eubacterium sp. LMAG:50, assembly GCF_008680265.1. Taxonomy (NCBI): domain Bacteria; kingdom Bacillati; phylum Bacillota; class Clostridia; order Eubacteriales; family Eubacteriaceae; genus Eubacterium; species Eubacterium sp. LMAG:50. The sequence goes on from NZ_NALP01000007.1 coordinate 1,071,403, forward strand.
GCATGCTCAGATGATGCTTTATGGCTTATACCATCTATTGTGGAATATATAAAAGAAACAGGAGAAATCGAATTTGCTGATCAGATTGTTCCATATGCAGATAAGGGAGAAGGTACTGTATATGAACATATGATGAGAATATTAGATTTTTCAGCAAAAGAAGTAGGAGCAACAGGAATTTGCTTAGGACTTAGGGCAGATTGGAATGACTGCTTAAATCTTGGCGGAGGAGAAAGTGCTTTAGTATCATTTTTACATTATTGGGCAATAAACAATTTTATAGAATTAGCACAGTATCTTGGAAGAGATGATGATGTTAAGAAATATAAGGAAATGGCCATGCATGTAAAAGATGTATGTAATAATGAATTGTGGGATAAAGATTGGTTTATAAGAGGAATAACCAAAAACGGAAAGAAAATTGGAACAAGTACAGATAAAGAAGGTAAAGTTCATTTAGAGTCAAATGCCTGGGCAGTATTGTCGGGGGCGGCATCGGAAGAAAAAGGCATTAAGGCTATGGACAGTGTAAAAGAATATTTGGCAACACCATATGGAATAATGTTAAATGCTCCATCGTATACAGTTCCTGATGATGATATAGGATTTATCACAAGAGTATATCCGGGTGTCAAGGAAAATGGTGCGATATTCTCACATCCAAACCCATGGGCATGGGCAGCAGAATGTGTACTTGGAAGAGGCAACAGGGCAATGGAATATTATAATTCATTATGTCCATACAATCAGAATGACATGATTGAAATCAGAGAAGCAGAACCATATTCTTATTGCCAGTTTATCATGGGAAAAGACCATACTGCATACGGAAGAGCAAGACATCCGTTTATGACAGGAAGTGGAGGATGGTCATATTTCTCAGCAACAAGATATATGCTTGGAATCAGACCTGATTTTGATAAATTAAATATTGATCCATGCATTCCAAAGGAATGGGATAAATTTAAAGTTCACCGTGTATGGAGAGGCGCGGAGTACGATATAAATGTAGTTAACCCTAATAAGGTTAATAAAGGAGTTAAAGAAATAAAATTAAATGGGGAAATAGTAGATTTTATTCCGGTTATGGAAAAAGGAAGCCATAATCTGGTTGAAATCACCATGGGGTAGCATAAGGTATAATGAGGAGGATTACATGATTAAATTTGGAACAGGCGGCTGGAGAGCAGTCATAGGAGATGAATTTACTAAGAAAAACATTCAATTATTAGCTCAGGCTATGTGCAACAAAATGAAAGCAGAAGGCAAGACTGATAAAGGAATGATAATTGGTTATGACAAGAGATTTTTGTCAAAAGAAGCTATGAGATGGATGGGACAGGTATTTGCAGCACAGGAAATTACAACATTGCTCGTTAACAAATCAGCGCCTACTCCTCTTATTATGTTCTATGTAGAAAAACATGAAATGCCATATGGAATGATGGTAACAGCAAGCCATAATCCGGCTATTTACAATGGTGTAAAAGTATTTACTTATGGTGGCAGAGATGCTGATGAAAATCAGACAAAAGAAATAGAAGACTACGCTTCAAAAATAGATGTGGATTCTATAGAAGAAATGGATTATGATGAGGCAGTAAGCAAAGAGTTGATTAAAGAAATTTATCCTTTAAATGAATACTTAGATAATATAATTAATGCTGTAGATATGCAGAAAATCAGAAATGCAGGTCTTAGAGTTGCTTTAGACCCGATGTATGGAGTTTCTGAAATACCTTTAAAAACATTACTGCTTACGGCAAGATGTGATGTAGAAACAATACATGACAGACATGATACCTTATTTGGTGGAAAGCTTCCATCACCAAGTGCATCAACTCTTAGAGGTCTTATGACAAGAGTAATTGATTATGGATTTGACATAGGAATTGCTACAGATGGAGATGCGGACAGAATTGGAGTTATTGATGATACAGGAAGATTTCTTCATCCAAATGACATTCTTGTGTTATTATATTATTATCTTGTAAAATATAAAGGATGGCATGGTGCAGTAGTTAGAAACGTAGCTACAACACATATGCTTGATAAGGTAGCAAATAAGTTTGGGGAAACTTGTTACGAAGTTCCGGTAGGTTTTAAGTATATATCAGCAAAAATGACTGAAGAAAATGCAGTTATTGGCGGGGAATCTTCCGGAGGACTTACAGTACGTGGACATATTAATGGTAAAGATGGTATTTACGCAGCAATGTTACTTATAGAAATGATAGCAGTTACAGGAAGAAAGTTATCTGAAATATATAAAGACATTGAAGCTGAATGCGGAGCTATTTATATGGAAGAGCGTGACTACAAATTTACAAAAGAAAAGAAAGAAGAAATTCACAAAATATTAATGGAAGATAAACAGATTCCGGAATTACCATATAAGATTCAGCATGTTTCGTATATGGATGGAAGCAAAGTTTATTTTGAAAACGGAGGATGGGTAATTGGCAGATTCTCAGGAACAGAACCGTTGATTCGTATTTTCTGTGAAATGCCAACAAAAGAACAGGCTATTGAAGTTTGTGAAATATATGAGAAATTCTTAGGATTAAAGTAGTAATTTTGGAGTAACATAAGTTTAATAAGTCATTTACATAATAATTATTTATATAATATTAGTAACAGAATAATAAATAAGTTTCCCGACAGAAATAATAGTAAAAGTTGAAGGGAGACTAATAATGAAAAAGAACAACAGATATAATGCACTAAATAAAGAAAGGAAAAAGGCAAATCTGACCTTTGGGATGATTCGACTGCTGGTAATATGCCTTGTAGTACCGTTTGGAGCATTGTCGGTTGTTCTTTTTTTCTCGTCAGCTTCAAAAACTTCTAATCAGGTAAGAAATACAGTAGTTACATCTATGGAAAATGCTGCAGAAAACTGCAACAGTAATATAGAAAAAGTAATACAGGAATCAAAGCAGGCTTCATATGACAATGTCATAAGAACAAGTTATTTACAATTCCTAAAAGATAAAAATGAAGCGGTAATGTACAGAGAAATATCTAGTTATCTTAGTGAAAAGTACAAATATAATTCAATGATTTCAAGCACAATTGTTGTATTTAAAGAAAAAACAACAATGGAATATTATACGTATAGCAATGTTGCGGGAGCGACTTATGCAAGTATTTCAGATTTTAAAAATAATGCTATGACACAGATAAAGTCAGTAGCTCAAAGAATGGGAACTAATACTAAATTTATAGAGATAGGAGAACATCTGTATTTAGTTAGAAATCTGGTTACAAGTGATTACAATCCTTATGCAATTATTGTTATGGAAATAAATAAATCAAATATGTTTAAAAGCATGGATAATGTAGTGTGGAGAGAAAATGGGGCTATATTTCTAGATGGAGATATGGTATGTGAACCTGATTATGAAAATGATATAAATAATGAAAAATTCAAAATTTATGCTGATAATAATAAAAGAAATTATGGAGAAGTTACAGAAACAGAAAGCAATTATGATAGTAACAATTATACTGTAAATCTGTACACAAGATGCAATAATCAGCAGTTTACATATATTGTTAAATTAAATCGAATGGAAGTACTTAATGAATCGTTTACGTATGTATATATATATGTATTAATCATTTTGATTACAATTTTATTGGCAGCGTTAACATTTTATTATTTTTACAGAAATATCAATAAACCAATTTCAGATTTGATGGAAATGTCTGAAAAGATTGAAGAAGGAGAATATGGAATAACTTTACCTGCATTTGAAGGAAATAAAGAATTTGGAAAACTAATAGATACATTTAACCATATGTCATTAGGACTTGAAGAATCTTTTAATCGAATATATGCAGAAGAAGTAGCATTAAGAGATGCAAATATGCAAGCGTTGCAGTCACAGATTAATCCACATTTTCTAAATAATACATTGGAGATTATTAACTGGAAGGCCAGAATGAGTGGAAATCATGATGTAAGTGGAATGATTGAATCTCTTGGAGTAATGATGGAAGCGACAATGAATAGAAAAAAAGAAAAATTCATCACTATTGAAGAGGAACTTAAGTACGTAGATGCTTATTTGTATATCATTCATCAGAGATTTGGAAGCCGATTCCATTTTGATAAAGATGTGGATGAAAATTTACTTAATTTAAAGATTCCAAGACTTATAGTACAGCCAATTGTAGAAAATGCTGTAGAGCATGGAGGAGATAAAGAGGGGAATATTATAGGAAGCCTGAAAATATATGCAGATTACAATAACTTGTATATAGTTGTTCATAATAATGGAAATATGACTGAGGCTGATAAAGCGAAGATAGAAATATTACTTTCGGATCAGAAACTGGAAGAGAATGTACATAATATCGGAATTAGAAATGTAAACATGAGACTTAAGCTTTTATATGGTGAAAACAGTGGTTTATCTATAGAAAACATTGATGACAATCTTACTGAAAGTAAACTGAAAATAGATAGGTTCAAAATGGAAAATTGACAATAATAGCAAAATTTTTAAATTGAAAACAATAAAATACAAATTTTTGCAAAAAGATTAAATATTTTATACAAAAATGAACAACTATATTCAACAAATAAACAAGCAAAATCATTAACTTTTTTGTGCAATTCGAATAGAATAATACATGTAATAAATAATAGATACGGAAAAAACTTATAACCAAATAAAAAAAGCATATGGTTATAAGGAAAAAAGAAAAGGTATCAGTGAATGGATTGGAGGAGTTATATGAGAAAACCATTAGCACTTATGCTCGCAGGACTTATGGCAGTATCCATGGTTGGATGCGGAAGCAATGGAGATGCCGCAAGCAGCAGCGACAACAAAGACAAAGCAGATTCAGGAAAGGTAACATTAAAGGTTACAACAACATATGCAGGTGAAGACACAAATGCAGGAAATTATAAAGATGCCTGTGCTGCATGGACTAAAGAAACAGGAAACAAGATTGAAGATAGTTCAGCAACATCTGATGAAACATTTAAATCAAGAGTTATTACAGACTTTGAAACAGGTTCAGAACCGGATGTATTATTCTTCTTCAACGGAGTTGATTCAAACCAGTTCGTTGAACAGGGTAAGGTAGTTTCAATTGATGAAATCAGACAGGAATATCCTGATTATGCATCAAATATGAAAGATGACATGCTTGGAGCATCACCTGTAGATGGAAAGAATTATTCAGTACCGGTTAATGGATACTGGGAAGGATTATTTGTAAACAAGGATGTACTTAAAGAAGCAGGAGTTGAAGCTCCAACAGCAGATACAACTTGGGATGAATTTATGACAATGTGTGAAACAATAAAGAAAGCAGGTTACACACCAATAGCAGCTTCATTACAGGAAATTCCACATTATTGGTTTGAATACACAATTTTCAACTTCCAGGATGTAGCTACACATAGTACATTACCTAAATCAGCAGATGATGAATATGGTAAAGCTTGGGTAAATGGTATCAATGATATCAAAGACCTTTATGAAAAAGGATATTTCCCAGACAATACATTAACAGCATCAGATAGTGAAACATTTGAGTTATTTACATCTGATAAAGCAGCTTTCTTAATTGATGGTTCATGGAAAGTTGGTGGTATTGAAGAAGCAGTAGATGATATTGATAATTACACAGTTACATACGTTCCTGGAAAAGGAAATCGTAAGTCAACAGACCTTATCGGTGGTCTTTCAAGTGGTTACTATATTACAAAGAAATGCTGGGATGATCCTGAAAAACGTGCAGCAGCTGTAGATTTCATTGAATACATGACAAGTGATGAAATGGTATCAAAATTTGCAGGAAGCTCAGCAACAGCATTAAAGAATGGTGCAACAGTTGACGCTGATTCAATGTCAAGTCTTGCAAATGCAGGTGTAGAATTATGTGCAGGAGCAACTGGAATTTCTCCAGCTGTACAGGATAGTTTATCAACAGCAGCAAAAGATCCTATTTTTGCAGGTATGGCAGATATTGTTCAGGGTAACACAAAAGTTGCAGCAGCTGTAGATGAAGCATTAACAATTAATTCTGGTGAATAAATTATTAAAATAATCAAGTAGAAATTAGAGCCGGAAGGAACAAAAACCTTCCGGCTTTAAAAAAATAAGGAGATATAATATGGGTGCAAAAATATACCAAAACAAAAAATATATTGCATTTTTCTTAATACCGGCATTTGTTTTTATGTTGATATTTCTTTACTACCCATTCATACAAAACATAATTAACAGTTTTCAACATATAAAGTATATGGGGACGGCAGCTGACAAATGGAATGCTCCGTTTTACAAAAATTATCTTGAAATTTTCAAGGATCCGAAAATGTTAATAGCCTTGAAAAATACAGGAATTATGATTATAGCAACAATTGTTGGAGAAGTAGGACTGGCTATTGTTCTTTCATTGTTAGTAAGCAATATAAAGAAAGGTGCAGGATTTTTCAGAGTAGTATATTTTTTCCCAATTGTTATTTCAGCAACAGCCCTTGGCTTATTGTTTAACTTAGTTTTCCTTTATGATAAAGGAATGATAAATCAGCTTCTACAGCTTATTGGTGTTTTGGATGCAGGTAAAAATGAATTGATTGACTGGAAGGCAACACATCCGATGTTTACAATGCTTGTTCCGGTTATATGGCAATATGTTGGATTTTATTTCATAATTTTACTTACGGGATTAAGCGGAATACCGGAAGATTTATATGAAGCAGCAGAAATTGATGGAGCTTCAAAGCTTCAGCAGGTTAGATATGTAACGCTTCCATTATTAAGAAATAGTATTTGTACATGCGTAGTATTAGCAGTAACAGGAGCTTTAAAAGTATTCGATTTACCATGGACAATGTTTGTAAATGGTATGTCAAATACATGGTTAACAGGAACATACATGTACTCAAAAGTATATGTAGATGTTGACTACAGTTCGGCAATAGCAGTTGTTATTGTAATAATAGGTGTAGTATTGTCAGTTGTAGTAAATCAAATATTTAAGACAAATGACGATTATGATGTATAGAAGGGAGAAAAGACATGAAGAAGAAAAATTTTAAAATATCTTTGGTATTTGTATATACAATTCTTATTGTTTGGGCTCTTACGACAATTTTCCCTCTGCTATGGTCCATCATGAATTCGTTTAAAAATAAAAAGGCAATATACAATAATTCATTTGCATTGCCTGTTGGTAAACTGTTCTCATTAGATAATTATAAAGCAGTATTTGCCAACTATGACATTTTGAATGCATACAGGAACAGTTTTATTATATCTGGTACTGTTGCAGTAGTTGTTATTCTATTCTCCGGAATGGCAGCTTATATATTAACGAGGTATAAGTTCCCGGGCAAGGGAATTTTGGATGCCTTACTTTATGCAGGAATGATGTTCCCTATCTACTCCACCATCATTCCTGTATTAAGAATGATGACAGGTTGGGGAATTGTAAACACACCACATGTTTCATTAAATTTGTTATCAGTTATACTTCCGCAGATTGCAGGAAATATGTCATTTGCTATAATAGTACTCAGAAGTTACATGAGAGGGCTTCCGGTGGAACTGGAAGAGGCAGCGTATATGGAAGGCTGTAATATATTCCAGATTTATTTTAGAATAATCATGCCGCTATCAAAGCCATCATTTGTAACAGTTGGAATTTTTAGTTTCCTTTGGAGCTACAATGATTTGTTTACTCAGATGTTCTTCCTTAGAACAAAAGATAACTGGGCAATTACAATTCTTCTTAATAATATTGCTTCAAAAGAAGGTGTAAATTATGGTATGCTGTTCACATCAGTAACTTTGATTGTAATACCTATTTTAGTAGTATATATGGCATTACAGAAATACATTATTAAAGGTATGACAGTAGGTGCTGTTAAGGGATAATAAGGAGAGAGTTTTATGTATAAAGTAATTATCGTGGATGACGAGCCGATTATAGTAGAGGGGCTTAAATTAGGAATTGAATGGGCAAATTGGAATTGTGAAATTGCTGGTACAGCCAGCAATGGATTAGCAGGTTTAGAACTTATGAGAAAAATAAAACCTGACATTTTAATTTCAGATATATCAATGAATAATATGGACGGACTTGCAATGGTTGCAGCAATTAAGTCTGAGTATCCCGATATTGAAGTGTGTTTATTGACAGGATTTAGAAATTTTGAATATGCACAGCAGGCTATAAAGCTTGGAGTGACAAGATTTTTATTAAAACCGTCAAAGATAGATGAGTTAGAAGAAGCAATAAGTGCAATGACTAACAATCTTAAGCAGAAGGGAAATGATAGCAGCAATGCAGAAATTGATTCTATATGGAGCCGTTCAGATGAAGAAGAGAATTATATATATGAAACATTTATAAAAAATCATCCTGAATGTGATACTCCTGAAAAGGATAGATTAAAATGTACTGATGCTAACAATTTTATACTTAAAAACGCATTGAAATTTATATATGAACATTACAAATTGAAATTAAGTCTTTTAGATGTGGCTGAACAATGTTTTATAAGTAGCTGGCATTTAAGTAAGTTACTTAATCAGTACACAGGAAGAGGATTTTTTGAAATAGTTAACACAATAAGAATAGATAAGGCGAAAGATTTGTTAGAGAATAAAAATTATAAGATTCAGGATGTATCTGAACGCGTAGGTTTTCAGGATGTAACACACTTTTGCCGTATATTCAAAAGTTATGTAGGAAAATCTCCATCGGATTACAGAAATTATGGAGGGAAAGGAAAATAAATGCGTGTTATAGAAACACAGGATTATTATCATATGAGCAGAACTGCAGCAAATATTATTTCAGCTCAGATAATAATTAAGCCAAATAGTGTCATTGGGTTGGCAACGGGTTCTACACCAATAGGAACTTACGAACAGTTGATTCGCTGGTACGAGAAAGGTGATTTAGACTTTTCTAATGTTACTACAATTAATTTAGATGAATATAAAGGAATTGCTCCTGATAATGAACAGAGTTATAGATATTTTATGAACAAGCATTTGTTTGATCGTATCAATATTGATAAAAAGAATACATATGTGCCTGATGGTTTGGAAATGGATTCTGATAAAGCATGCTCAGATTATAATAGAATAATAAGAGAATCAGGAGGGGTTGATTTACAACTTTTAGGTCTTGGAAATAATGGACATATCGGATTTAACGAACCAGGTGAAGCATTTGAAAAAGAAACTCATTGCGTTAAATTGACAGAAAGTACTGTTAAGGCAAATTCAAGATTCTTTGATACTATCGATGAAGTACCTAAGGAAGCTTATACAATGGGAATTAAAGCCATAATGCAGGCTAAAAAGATTGTTGTTGTAGTAAGTGGTGAAGGTAAGGCAGAGATAGCTAAAAAAGCCTTCTTTGGACCGGTAACTCCAAAAGTACCGGCATCAGTATTACAGTTACATAACGATGTAACTGTAATTATGTGTAAATAAGTAGAATACTAAAACAAGTAAAAGCAATTACTAAAATAACTTTATTTAAACTTTCGGTTAAATTTCGTATTTTGGTAATTGCTTTGTGTTAATAAAGGATTAATTTTATAGAAAAGCAAAAGTGAGGGTTTTATGGAAATTATAAAGAATGGTAAGGTTTTTACAAAGAATTTTACATTTGAAAAGGCAGATATAATATTAGATAAAGGTGAAATTAAGGATATTATATATTTTGGAAATAATGGTGACAGTACAAATAATTCAAGTGATATTAGTGGTAGTACAGATGCAAATAACAATAAATCAGATAATAATTACACTAGAATTATCGATGCTAATGGCTTAATGGTAATTCCGGGGCTTGTAGACATCCATTTTCACGGATGTGTTGGCAGTGATTTTTGTGATGCAACACTTGAAGCTGTAGAAAAAATGGCAGAATATGAAAAAGAGCATGGAATAGCTGCCATTTGTCCGGCAACAATGACATTGCCAAAACAACGTCTTATGGAAATTTGCAGAAATGCAAAAGAATATAAGGATATTCAAATGAATACTAAGTCTTTGGAAAAAAATAATGAACAGGTAAATACTTCAGAAAAATTAAAGGCAAAGCTCGTAGGGATAAATCTTGAAGGCCCATTTATATCTCCGGACAGGGTAGGAGCTCAGAATCCTGAATATGTTCAGAAACCGGACGCAGAGATGTTACAAGAACTTATTGACGAATCAGGTAATATGGTAAAGCTTGTAACAATAGCACCTGAAAGAGAAGGCGCTATAGAGTGTATTTCAAAATTACACGATAAAGTCAGATTCTCAGTAGGACATACAATGGCAAATTATGATGAAGCAACATTGGCATATGAAAGCGGAGCAAAACATGCAACACATTTATATAATGCAATGACAGGATTAAATCATAGAAATCCGGGCGTTGTAGGTGCAGCAAGGGATGCCAAAAATGTTACAGCAGAATTGATTTGCGATGGCGTACATATTCATCCTTCAGTTGTAAGAGCAACATTTTCAATGTTTGGAAGTGACAGAGTGATACTTATAAGTGATAGCATGAGAGCCTGTGGAATGCCTGATGGTGAATCGGAGTTAGGTGGTCAGGTTGTTATAAAGAAAGGAAATGAGGCAAGACTTGTTACAGGAGAATTGGCAGGAAGCGTAACAAATGTTTACGACTGTATGGTTAAGGCCATAGAATTTGGAATCCCTATAGCAGATGCGATTAAAGCAGCAACTTATAATCCGGCAAAGGCAATAGGAGTTCTTGATGAATTTGGAACTATAGAAATAGGCAAAAAACCGGGATTTGTATTGGTTAATGAAGACTTTTCAATAAATCAGGTTTTATAATAAGTATAATAAGAACTCTTCACAAACTGTATGTACCTTCTTTACCGGACAAAAATGTCCGGAATTCTGGGTACATATCAGTTGAACAAGTTAACACAAGTCTGAAAAATTATTGATTTCATGATATAAGCGCGAAATAGGAAGACCTACTACGTTGTTGTAATCGCCATTTATTTTCTCAATATGAATTGCAAATGGTCCCTGAATTCCATATGCTCCGGCTTTATCAAAAGAATCTTTTGTATTAATATAACTGTTTATTTCATCGTCAGTCATAGGGCATACATGTACATCTGTTTTTTCATAAAAAAATTTAACTTTCGGAGATGAATTTCCGGATGTGTAATGAAGTAAGGTTACGCCTGTATAAACCTGATGCGTTTTATTCTGTAATTTCTTTAACATACGAAATGCATCATCATAATCAGATGGTTTTCCCATGATTTCATCATCGCAAAAGACGACAGTATCAGCTCCAATAATTAAAGTGTCGTTCTCCAATAAAGAAAGGGAATTTGCAACGCCAAAAGCTTTGATAGATGAAAGTTCCATGGAAACGTCAAAAGGAGCAGTTTTAGTTGTGATTTCAGGAGTGTCAGAAGTAACAATTTTAAAGTCATACCCTGCCTGCTTCATTAGTTCCATACGTCTTGGCGATTTAGATGCCAAAATAATATCTGTATTTGTAATATTCATATCAATTAATTCTCCTAAATATTTAAATTCATAATAGAGTATACAACAAAATAGTGTAAATAAATATAGTTATATGTTAACATCATAGTGTAAACAAAACTTACAAAAATGTTAATAAAATTTAATTATGGAGAGAAACATATGAATAAATTTAAGGGATATCTTATTTGCACGGATTGCGATGGAACATTGACAGACAATGAAGGAAAAGTATCAGATGCAAATGCAGAGGCTATTAAATATTTTGAAGAAGAGGGTGGATTATTTACATTAGCTACAGGCAGATTTCCTCATTTTGCAAATAATTTTAAAGATAAATTTAAGGTTAATGCACCAATAGTATCCTTAAATGGTGCGGTACTCTATGATATTAACGCAGAGAAAATGTTAAATTCATGGAAAATGGAGAAAGAGCGTTTTGCTAAAGTTTTAAGATATGTAAATGAAGAATGGCCACAAATATGGGAAATATGGACAAGTGGAAACATATATGAAAGTGTAGGTTATAAGCCGGCAGAACATAAGTATGATGAAAATAGTTTGGAAGAATATATAACAAAGCTTCCGGATTATTTATATAAAAATCTGTTTATTCAACCTGCTGATGTAACAAAAAAATTGCAGGAGCAGTTAAAAATAAGATTTGGGGATAAATTCAGATTTGATTTAAGCTGGCCCGAAGGAATAGAAATGCAGTCGATAGACAGTGGAAAAGGAATTGCAATAAAATATTTGAAAGAACATTTAGGAAAAGAAAATGGAAATACTATTCATACTACAATCGGAATTGGAGATAATGAAAATGATATAAATATGATTGAATGTTCTGATATTGGATATGCAGTAGGTAATGCAGTAAAAGAATTGAAAGAAAAGGCTGACAGAATTACAGTTGCAAACACTGAGGATGCTATAGCAAAGATAATTTCACAACTTTAAATAACATTAAAATTTTTATTGAAAAAAGTATGTGTATTCGTTATTATGGACTATGGATATGTAAATTATATGTAAAAATCAAGGAAAAAATAAGAAAAAATGAAGTAAAATATCTATTTTCCATAGGAAACAAAATGGACAAAGTTCATTATATATAAGTGTTTCCGACGATTAGCCACCGACCAAAGGGAGGGGGCAATACATAGTGTGCAAGGAGAAAGTAATTATGGACTATGTACTTTTAGTATTAGAGTTACTTGGTGGCGTAGGACTGTTTTTGTATGGAATGAGTCTTATGGGTTCATCTCTTGAAAAGTTAGCAGGTGGAAGTCTTGAAAAGATTTTGGAAAAGCTGACAACAGGAAAGAGCAAAAGAACAGGACAGATTAAAGGTTGGGGCCTTGGAACAGGGGTAACTGCCATTATTCAGAGCTCAGCGGCAACTACACTTATGCTTATCGGATTTGTAAATGCCGGAATTATGAAATTAGGACAGGCTATTCCGGTAGTATTTGGTGCCAATGTTGGTAGTACAGCGACAGCTATTATTTTAAGTTTAGGAGATGTTGGTGATAATCTTTTAATTTTAAAATTAGTTAAGCCTAAATATTTAGCATGCGTGTTATTGGTTGTAGGTGCTTTTATTATTCTTTTCTCTAAGAAAAAGAAATTAAAAGATACAGCGGGAATTTTAGTTGGTCTTGGCATACTTTTTACAGGTATGACAACAATGGAATCTGTGTTTAGCAGTAATGCACAGATTACAGCAGCTATTGAGCATATGTTTGGAACAATAAGTAATCCATTACTTGCATTTTTAATAGGTATGGTACTTACGGCAATTATTCAGAGCTCATCTGCTTCAGTAGGTATTTTACAGGCACTTTCCGCTACAGGAGTAGTAACATATGGAACTGCAATTCCTATTATTATCGGTCAGAACATTGGTAAATGTGTTGCTATTATTTTAGGTGGAATCGGTGCAAATAAAAAAGCAAAAAGAGTTTCTCTTAGCTATTTATTGTTTAATATTATAGGTGCATTTTCATTTATGGTTATATTCTGTGTATGTAAAGAAGCATTTGGTTTAGCAATATTTGGAGAAACTGTAAACAGAAGTAAGATTGCTATTATCCATGTAGGATTTAACCTTGTTACAAGTTTAGTTTTACTTCCATTTGCAGATAAAGTAGGTGATTTGACAGGAAAGATTGTTGGAAATGAAGAAGAGTCTCTTATGGATAAAGAACTTGGAACACTTGATCCAATGTTATTAAAAACACCTACAGTAGCTTTAAAGCAGAGTAAAGAAGTTATGTGGGCAATGACGGATGCAATATCAAATAACTATAAGATTGCATGCGAGCTCATTAAACATTTTGATATTAAGTTATTAGATGAAGCAAGAAAAAATGAAGACTTTATTGATAAATGTGAAAGCGTTTTAAGTTCATACATTTTAAAGATAGATGCAAAACAGCTTCATGGAGATGGAAAAAGAGTCGTATCTGAATTATTAAATTCAGTTGGAGATTTGGAAAGAATAGGTGATCACTGTATAAATATTTCATTCCTTATGGAAGAAATGAATGAAAGAAAAGCTCATTTTTCTGATAAGGGGTTAAAAGAAGTTGAGGTCTTAGTAGATGCAATAGAATCTATTATTAATACAACATTCCAGGCATTTAAAGAAGATGATGAAATATCAGTTATCAGAGTAGAGCCAATGGTTAAGATAATTTCAAGATTAAAAAATATGATAAAAGACAATCATATTTCAAGATTGGAAAACGGACAATGTAGCATAGAAGCAGGTATTACTTTATTAGATTTACTTACTAATTTTGAGAGAATTGCCAGCCACTGTGAAAATATAGCTTTGCATATTACTAAGAGGGTAAATAAAGAATTGCATTTAGATGATATGCATGGACATATGATGGACAAACATAGTGAGGAATATAAGGGACTTTACTTATATTACAAGTCTCAGTATGTAGATAAAATTGAAAATGAATAATAATATTGACATATGGTATGGATGATGTTTAAATTAAACTATCTGTACTAAGGGGTGGTATTTATGTCAAAGAAAAAAAGTATAATTATAGTAGGAATTGTGGCAGTTATTTTAGCAGTAGTTTTGATTGTTGTGTTACATCCTTCAGGCACCGGAAAAGATGCTGAGAATAAGATGGAAGTGACAACAACTAATTATCAGACAGATGAGGCAGATGACAACAATTCAATGGATAACGAATCAGCTGAAGGCGAAACGAATTATTGGGATTCAGTAGACATGATAGAAGATGGCAATGCAGCTGATAACGAAGGTAATAACGAAAATACAGCAGATGAACAGGTAAGTGGCGACTCAGAAGAATATCCGGGACAGGATGATGGATGGTCACCAATTGTACCGGCTGATGATGTAAATTAAATTATTTTAGTTAATTGTGGGGATATACGGGGTGAAAAATAAATTATGATTTGAAGGAAAAATTAATTAGGCCTCAGTGTATTTAAGAAAATTATATTTATGGTTTTATAAGTGAATTTTCTGATACCAACAGAGAAGATGATGAAGAACTGATTGCGATAAAAAGATAAAAAAGATGAACACAAATAAGTTACGTTTAGTGATAACGAATTTGTGTTCATTTTTTATGTTTATCAAAAATTTTTCATATATTACTTAGAAGAATCTTCTATGAGTCTTGTGATAATATCATGGACTGTGTTGTATACAAATACAGCCATTTCTTCAGGTGGTGTAATGCAATCAGAAAAAATCCATGTTTTAAGCATTCCAATACAACCGCTTCTTAAAAACGAATAAACATATTCAGGGGCGATTGATTTGTTAAAACAATATATAAGATTAATCTGTTTTCTTACCTTACTTTCGATTACGTCTTCCATACGTTGTATAAAAAATGCATCGCCGTGATATCCCATTAAAGCTTTTAATGAATCTCTGTTTGCTTCAAAAACAGAAATCAGGTCAGTTACAAAACTGTAACTTTGAGCTCTCGATAATGAAGGATAGGAATCAAGTACCTTCTGAATCTGGGAAATAATGTCGTTTTCCATTTCTTGTAATAGGTCAAATATATCCGTATAATGCAGATAAAAAGTTGAACGGTTTATATTTGCAAGAACAACAAGATTTTTAATTGTAATATCATTAATATTCTGTTTTATCATCATTTGCGCAAGCGTTTTCTTCAAAGCTTCCCTTGTGCGCTGACTACGTTTATCTATTTTAATATTCATGCATAATATTAGTCATTACATATGGTATAATGGCCTTTCCTTTACTTGAAGTTATTTACAAAAATATTATAATAGAGGATAAGAAAAAAGACAACATGATGTCTATAAAAATAAGAAATATTTAAGAGGTCAAAAATGAAAAATAAAACAGTTGTAGTAGGGTTATCAGGGGGAGTTGACTCATCGGTTACGGCATATTTATTAAAGAAACAGGGTTACAATGTAATTGGCGTTACAATGCAGGTGTGGCAGAAAGATATTCCTGAAAGTGGAGAAACAGGAATAGCAGAAGTGGAAGACGCAAGGAAAGTGGCGGCGTATTTGGGTATTCCTCATTATGTGCTTAATTTTAATGAAGAATTTCATAAAAATGTTATAGAATATTTTGTTAAAACTTATAATGACGGAAAGACACCTAATCCTTGTGTGGTATGCAACAGATATGTAAAATGGCAGGCTTTAAGGGAAAAGGCAGGAAATTTAGGAGCGGATTATATTGCAACAGGTCATTATGCAAAGATAGAAAAATTAGAAAATGGAAGGTATGCAATTAAAAATTCAAAAACGGCAAAAAAAGACCAGACATATGCATTACATTTACTGACTCAGGAACAGTTAGAACATACAATTATGCCTCTTGGCATCTATGAAAAAGATGAAGTGCGAAAGATTGCTGAAAGAGTAGGAATTCCTGTTGCACATAAAAAAGACAGTCAGGATATGTGCTTTATTCCCGATGGAAAATATGCAAATTTTATATACAAAGAAACAGGAAAAAGGGCAATACCGGGAGATATTGTGACAATGGATGGAGAAGTTGTTGGAAAACATAAAGGAATTATTTTTTATACAGTCGGACAGCGAAAAGGTTTGAAATTGCAAAATAAAAATATGTATGTTTGTGAAATCAATGCCAATAAGAATCAGATTGTGGTATGCGACAATGAATCCCTGTTTAAAAAGATAGTAGTTGCGCACAATGTTAATATGATGGCAAAGGAAAGTATTAGTGGAAAACAAAGAGCATTTGCGAAAATAAGATATAACCATGAAGGGGCAGACTGTACTGTGTGGATGGAAGATGAAAAATTGTATTGTGAATTTGACAAACCTCAAAGAGCAGTGACCCCGGGACAATCTTTAGTTGTGTATCAGGATGGATATGTACTTTGCGGAGGAGAAATTATTTCAGAATAAAATATGTTGGAATCAAAAGCACCAACTTTGATGTTTACGGATTGTTCCGTGCTACGCATTCCAATAATCCTACCAAATATTCATAATAAGTAGACAGTAATTATGCAATATCTACTCATTGATACAAATTTGCGTATTTTTTTACAAAATATTTAAAAATAATGTTGACGGATTTTAAACATATGCGTATAATTGTAAGTTGAATAACCAACACTTAATGTGGATAGGTCTATCTCGACGAAGAGAGTTTTTATATATTTATGAGTTCATGATTAGTCGGAGTTATTCAAATTCAAAGAAAGGGATTGCTGTAGTGAAGAAGAAAGACTTTACAGAAAAACTGACAGAATTAGTAGAACTTGGCAAGAAGAATGGTGGAGTGGTTACAACTGCTGATGTTGATAACATGTTTCAGGGGATGCCACTTACAGGCGAACGTAAAGATGCTATTGCCGAGTATATAATTGAAAATGGATTGACAATTAAAACAGGTGATTCAGACGGAAAGTCAGAAACAAAGAAATTAACAAAGAAGACAAGTGTGAAAACTGATGTGGAAGCGGTAGATGATACTGATAATGAAGAGGTGGATAATGCAGAAGAAACTGCATCTGATGCAGAACCAACAGAAGCAGATTTGACACTTGCAGCAGAAGGCCCTATTGATTTAGAACCTACAGATGACGATTTTGAAGATGAAGAAGAAATTGTTGAATTAGATAATGTTGGTTTACTTGAAGGTGTCGGAACAGAAGACCCTGTTAGAATGTACTTAAAAGAAATAGGTACAGTTCCATTGTTAACTGCAGAAGAAGAACTTGAACTTGCCAAACGTAAATCAGAAGGCGATCCTGTTGCTAAAGACAAATTAATAGAAGCTAATTTACGTCTTGTTGTTAGTATTGCTAAGAGATACACAGGAAGAGGTATGAGTTTCCTTGATTTAGTACAGGAGGGCAATTTAGGACTCATAAAAGGTGTTGAAAAATTTGATTACGAAAAAGGATATAAGCTGAGTACATATGCTACATGGTGGATTAGACAGTCTGTAACAAGAGCACTTGCAGACCACGCAAGAACAATCCGTGTACCTGTTCATATGGTTGAGACAATTAACAGAATGTCAAAGATGCAGCGTAAATTAACTTTAGAGTTAGGTTACGAGCCATCAACTCAGGAATTAGCCAATGCATTAGATATAACAGAAGAAAAAGTTTTAGAGATAATGCAGATAGCAAGAGAGCCTGCATCATTAGAAACACCTATCGGTGAAGAAGATGATTCTAACTTAGGAGATTTTGTTGCAGACAACAATACAGTTACTCCGGAAGCTAACATTGAATCAGTTATGCTTAGAGAACACATTGATGTATTACTTGAAGATTTGAAAGAACGTGAAAAGGAAGTTATTATCTTAAGATTTGGCTTAAGAGACGGACATCCAAGAACTCTTGAAGAAGTTGGAAAGGAATTCAATGTTACAAGAGAGCGTATCAGACAGATTGAAGCTAAGGCATTAAGAAAGTTAAGAAATCCTGTTAGAAGTAAGAAGATTAAGGATTTCCTTAATAGTTAATAAATAAAAATTCTTCCGTGCATAAAGAAAAGCATTTTTGCATGGAAGAATTTTTTTATAAAAGGCTTTCTAAAGTAAACCAAATGGTTAAATTAGTTAAGACAAACTAAGTTAAGGCACATACTTAAAATAGAGAAAGTAAAAAAAATAAAAAAATATGTATTTTTTACTTAATTTTACTTGATTTTGTCATAAAAATAGTTTATAAAATTAAGTAAATAAAAAAGTAAGCATAAAGGTACAAAGGCGTACTTCAGTGTTGCTATGCAACTGAGGCAGTCCTTTGTACCTTTTTTATATTCTAACTATCAGGAGGGATACGATGAATCAAAACGAATTATTTGAGAAAGCAAAAAAAGATGGCTTATACGATGAAAGATTTGAACATGATAACTGTGGTATTGGTGCAGTTGTAAACATTAAAGGTATCAAATCTCATGAAACAGTAGAAAATGCTTTAAAGATAGTAGAAAATCTTGAGCATAGAGCAGGTAAGGACGCAGAAGGAAAGACTGGTGACGGAGTTGGTATTTTGTTACAGATTTCACATAAGTTCTTTAAGAAAGCTACAAAAAATTTAGGATTTGACATTGGAAATGAAAGAGAATACGGAGTTGGAATGTTCTTTATGTCTCAGGACGAACTTGTCCGTAAGCGTGAAATGAAAATGCTTGAAATAATAGTTGAGAAAGAAGGACTTGAATTCTTAGGATGGAGAGAAGTACCAACACATCCTGAAATTTTAGGAACTAAGGCAGTTGAATGCATGCCATACATTATGCAGTGCTTCATAAAGAAACCTGAAGATGTAGAAAAAGGATTACCTTTTGATAGAAAATTATACATTGTAAGAAGAGTATTTTCACACAGCAGTGTTGGAACATATACAGTTTCAATGTCAAGTAGAACAATAGTATACAAAGGTATGTTCTTAGTTGGAGAACTTAGAATGTTTTTTGATGATTTACAGAGTAAAGATTTTGAATCAGCTATAGCAATGGTTCATTCAAGATTCTCAACTAACACAAATCCAAGTTGGAAGAGAGCTCATCCAAATAGATTTATTGTTCATAATGGAGAAATAAATACAATTCGTGGAAATGCAGATAACATGCTTGCAAGAGAAGAATCAATGGATAGTGAATATATGAAAAATTCTATTCAGAAAGTTATGCCTGTAGTAGATACAAATGGTTCTGACTCAGCAATGCTTGATAATACATTAGAATTCTTAGTAATGAATGGAGTAGATTTGCCTCTTGCAGTAATGATGTGTATTCCTGAACCATGGGAAAATAACAACACAATTTCACAGAGCAAAAAAGACTTCTATCAGTATTATGCAACAATGATGGAACCATGGGATGGACCGGCATCTATCCTTTTCTCAGATGGAGATTACATGGGAGCAATCCTTGATAGAAACGGACTAAGACCATCAAGATATTATATTACAGATGATGACCAGTTGATTCTTTCATCAGAAGTAGGTGTTCTTGAAATTGACCCTGCAAAAATAGTAGTAAAAGATAGACTTCGTCCGGGACGTATGCTTCTTGTAGATACTGTAAATGGAAAATTAATTGATGATGATGAATTAAAAGAAGAATATGCAACAAGAAAACCATATGGTGAATGGTTAAATAACAATCTTGTATATTTGAAAGATATAAAGATTCCAAATAAAAAAGTTGAATCATATACAAAGGAAGAAAGACAGAGATTACAGAAAAACTTTGGATACACTTATGAAGACTTAAAGAAGATAATTCCAATGGCAAATAACGGAGCAGAAGGAATTAGTGCAATGGGTAAAGATACACCAATAGCAGTACTTAGTGAAGCAAAGAATCCATTATACAATTACTTTAAGCAGTTATTTGCTCAGGTAACAAATCCACCTATTGATGCAATCAGAGAAGAAATAGTTACATCAACTTCTGTTTATATAGGTAAAGACGGAAATATCTTAGAAGAAAAACCTGAAAACTGTAAGGTATTAAAAATTCATAATCCAATTCTTACAAGTACAGATTTACTTAAGATTGAAAATATGAATGTAGATGGATTTAAGGCTGCAAAGGTTCCAATCGTATATTACAAAGGAATTGCATTAGAGAAAGCTATTGAACAGGTATTCGTAGATGTAGATAAAGCGCATAAGGATGGAGCAAATATCATAATACTTTCAGACAGAGGTGTAGATGAATATCATGTACAGATACCGGCACTTTTAGCTGTATCAGCAGTACATCAGCATCTTGTAAAAACAAAGAAAAGAACAACACTTTCACTTATTCTTGAAAGTGGTGAACCAAGAGACGTACATCATTTTGCAACATTACTTGGTTATGGTGCAAGTGCAATCAATCCTTATTTGGCACATGATACAATCAAACAGATGGTTGATGAAAATATGATTGATAAAGACCCATACGCAGCAATTGATGATTATAACGATGCGATACTTCATGGAATAGTTAAGATAGCATCTAAGATGGGTATTTCAACAATTCAGTCATATCAGGGATCACAGATTTTTGAAGCAATCGGAATTAGTAGTGAAGTAATTGATAAATATTTTACAGGAACTGTAAGCAGAGTAGAGGGTATCACAATGCGTGATATTGAAGAAAATGTTGAAGAACTTCATTCAAAAGCATTTGATCCATTAGGACTTGATGTCGACCTTACTCTTGAAAGTTCAGGCTCTCATAAATTAAGAAGTGGAAAAGAAGAGCATAAATATAATCCACAGACAATTCATACTCTTCAAATGGCAACATGGACAGGAAACTATGATTTATTTAAACAGTATACGCATATGATTGACGAGGAAATGAGTCCGGTACATTTAAGAGGATTAATTGACTTTAAATATCCTGAAAATGGTGGAATCCCAATTGATGAAGTAGAAAGTGTTGATTCAATTGTAAAGAGATTTAAGACAGGAGCAATGTCATATGGTTCAATTTCTCAGGAAGCACATGAAACAATGGCAATTGCAATGAATATGATTGGCGGAAAATCAAATTCAGGTGAAGGTGGAGAAGCTCCTGAACGTTTAGTTGTTGGAAAAGACGGACTTAACAAATGTTCAAAGATTAAGCAGGTTGCTTCAGGACGTTTTGGTGTTACATCAAGATATCTTGTAAGTGCAGAAGAAATTCAGATTAAAATGGCACAGGGTGCTAAACCTGGTGAAGGTGGACACTTGCCTGGAAAGAAAGTTTATCCTTGGATTGCAAAAACAAGATATTCAACACCGGGTGTAAGCTTAATTTCACCACCACCTCATCATGATATTTATTCAATTGAGGATTTGGCACAGTTGATTTATGATTTGAAAAATGCAAACAGAGATTCAAGAATTTCAGTTAAATTAGTTTCAGAAGCAGGTGTTGGTACTGTAGCAGCAGGTGTTGCAAAAGCAGGAGCGCAGGTAATTCTTATTTCAGGATTTGATGGTGGTACAGGTGCAGCTCCGGGAAATTCAATTTACAATGCAGGTCTTCCTTGGGAACTTGGATTAGCAGAAGCACATCAGACATTGATTGCAAATGGTCTAAGAAATAAAGTTATTGTTGAAACAGATGGTAAGTTAATGAGTGGACGTGATGTAGCAATTGCTGCAATGCTTGGTGCAGAAGAATACGGATTTGCGACAGCCCCATTAGTAACAATGGGATGCGTAATGATGAGGGTATGCAACCTTGATACATGTCCTGTTGGTGTGGCAACACAGAATCCTGAACTTAGAAAGAGATTCAAAGGAAAACCTGAATATGTGGTAAACTTTATGAAGTTTATAGCTCAGGAATTAAGAGAATACATGGCAAAACTTGGCGTTAGAACAGTAGATGAATTAGTTGGTAGAGCTGATTTATTAAAGGTAAAAGAAAATGTTACAGCAGGTCATGCACCTGAAGTAAATCTTGATAAGATAATCAATGCTGATTTTGCAAATGAAAGAGTTCAGTACAACAAGAAAAATGTATATGACTTTAAGTTAGACCAGACAAAAGACGTAACTGTATTATTGAAAAAATTAGGCAAGGCTTTAGATGCTAAAAAGGCAGCAAGTGTTGAAGTTGATGTAAATAACTTAGACAGATCATTTGGTACAATATTCGGTTCAGAAATTACAAAGAAATATAACGATACATTAGATGACGATATGTACGTTGTAAAATGTAACGGTGCCGGTGGACAGAGCTTTGGTGCATTTATTCCTAAAGGATTAACCATAGAACTTACAGGTGATAGCAATGATTATCTTGGTAAAGGGTTATCAGGTGGAAAGATTGTTGTTAAACCACCTAAGGAATCTAAGTTTAAACAGGATGAAAATATCATTATCGGTAATGTTGCTTTATATGGTGCTACAAGTGGAAGTGCATATATAAACGGTGTAGCAGGAGAACGTTTCTGTGTAAGAAATTCAGGTGCTACAGCAGTTGTAGAAGGTGTTGGAGAACACGGATGTGAATACATGACAGGCGGACGTGTAGTAATTATCGGTAAAGTAGGTAAGAACTTCGCAGCAGGTATGAGCGGCGGTGTTGCTTATGTACTTGATGAAAACAACGATTTATATATGAAAACAAATAAAGAGTTAGTATCTACAGAAGAGTTGTCAAATAAATATGATGTTCAGGAATTAAAGAAAACGCTTGAAGAACATGTTAAATATACAAACTCAGTACGAGGAAAAGAAATACTTGAAAACTTTGAAGAATATCTTCCAAAATTCAAGAAAATCATTCCTTACGATTATAAGAAGATATTAAATGCCATTGCAAAAATGGAAGAAAAAGGATTAAATCCGGAACAGGCACAAATCGAAGCATTTTATGCGGCAACAAGATAGGACAAGCAATAAATAATTACTACGCCGGCAGGACGTTTACGTACTGCCGAAGGAAGTAATTATTTATTATTTGCGTAGCAAAGCGAGTGAGATGAAGCAGCGAAGGCTGCGGAATCGAACTGCATGTCCTATCGGTTAGAGGTAGGAAAGCAAAGCGAGTGAGATGAAGCAGCGAAGGCTGCGGAATCGAACTGCATGTATGGAAGAAATTTAAATGAAGAGGAGAAAGAAAAATGGGAAAACCAACAGGATTTTTAGAATATGAACGTGAAGATGCACCGGCTTATTCACCAAAAGAAAGAATAAAAAACTTTAATGAATTTCATGAACCATTATCATTTGAAAAACAAAGATGCCAGGCTGCCAGATGTATGGATTGCGGAGTTCCGTTTTGTCAGTCAGGTAAGATGTTAGCAGGCATGGCATCAGGTTGTCCCCTAAATAACCTTATACCTGAATGGAATGACCTTTTATATCATGGAAATATGGAACAGGCTTATAATCGTTTGCACAAAACAAACAATTTTCCTGAATTTACATCAAGAGTATGTCCTGCTTTATGTGAAAAGGCATGTACCTGTGGATTGAATGGAAATCCGGTTTCATGTAGAGCAAATGAAAATACAATTATTGAAAATGCATATGCTAAGGGCTTTGCGGCAGCAAAAGCTCCATCAATGAGAACAGGAAAAAAGGTTGCGGTTATCGGTTCAGGCCCTTCGGGACTTGCAGCAGCCGACCAGCTTAATAAACGTGGACATAATGTTACAGTATTTGAACGTGCAGACAGAGTTGGTGGATTACTTATGTATGGAATTCCAAATATGAAACTTGAAAAGCATATTATTGATAGAAAAATCAATATTATGAAAGAAGAAGGCGTTGAATTTGTAACAGGTAAAGATATTGGAAAAGATATAAAGGCAGATATGATATTAAAAGAATATGACAGGGTAATTCTTGCGTGCGGAGCTACAAATCCAAGAGATATTAAGGCTACAGGAAGAGATGCAAATGGAATTTATTTTGCAGTAGATTTCTTAAAATCAACAACAAAGAGTTTGCTTGATAACGGACTTAAAGAAGGAACCTTTATTTCTGCAAAAGGTAAAGATGTAATTGTCATCGGTGGTGGTGATACAGGAAATGACTGCGTAGGTACATGTATCCGTCACGGAGCAAAAAGTGTATTACAGTTAGAAATGATGCCAAAAGCACCGGATGAAAGAGCAGCAAATAACCCATGGCCTGAATGGCCAAAAGTCTGCAAGACAGATTATGGTCAGGAAGAAGCAATTGCTGTATTTGGACATGACCCAAGAGTTTACCAGACAACAGTCAAAGAATTTAAGAAAGACAAAAATGGAAATCTTGAAAAAGTTATTTTAGTTAAATTAGAGTCAAAGAAAGATGAAAAGACGGGAAGATTTAACATGGTGGAGATACCGGGAAGTGAGTACGAAGTAAAGGCTCAGCTCGTATTAATAGCAGCAGGATTTCTCGGTAGTCAGGATTACGTAACAAAGGCATTTGGTGTTGCTGTAAATGAAAGAACAAATGTTAAGACAGCACCTGAAAGTTATCAGACAAATGTTGAAAAAGTATTTACTGCAGGAGATATGCATAGAGGCCAGTCATTAGTTGTATGGGCAATTCATGAAGGCCGTGAAGCAGCAAAGGCTGTTGATAAAAGTCTTATGGGATATACGAATTTATAAAAAATAGGGTTGCAAAAAGCAGCCCTATTTTTATGTAAATTTTTCACAAATGTTAATAAGAAATATTCAAGTTCACAAAAACTTAATGCAAGTTTACAAAGAGTTAAAGGAGGAAGTCTTGCACATCATTGTTTTTGTGGATATAATGAATAAGAATTTAGGGGAAGAGAAAATAACTTTTTTCTTCGGAAAGGAAATGACATGAGTGAAAATATAAATGAAAATATGACTGAGAAAGAGGCTAAGAAGGCAGAAGAACTGAAGAAAAAAGAATTGGAGAGGGCAAAGTATCAGGAACAGTTAAATGACCCGAATTTGACTAAGAAAGAAAAGAAAAAGATAAAAAGAAAACTAGAAGAATTAGAACCATTTGACTTGAAGAAAGAAGTTTTCAGTTGGATTAGAATATTTATTGCGGCAGTTGTAATTGCATTTTTAGTAAATAATTTTGTAATAATTAATGCAAATGTACCAAGTGGTTCAATGGAAACAACAATTATGACTAAAGATAGAATGCTTGGTAACAGACTGGCATATAAAACAGGCGACATAAAGCGTGGAGATATTGTAATTTTTAAATTCCCGGATGATGAAAGTCAGTTATTTGTAAAGAGAGTAATCGGTTTGCCTGGTGATAAGGTTGTAATTAAAGAAGGAAAAATTTACATAAATGATTCAGAAGAACCATTAGAAGAAGATTATTTGCCTGAGGAATGGACAGTAGGAAATGATGCAAGTAATCTTCCTGATGGAAAGAACGAATACAATGTGCCGGAGGGAAGTTATTTCTTAATGGGGGATAATAGAAATATTTCAAATGATGCAAGATACTGGAATAACACTTATGTAAAGAAAGAGAAAATAATTGCAAAAGCAATGTGCGTTTATTTCCCATTTAATCATATGCATGCTTTAGAATCAGCGGAATATAATTAGAAAAATACAGAAAAATAATAAAAAGAGTTTCGTATGTATCAGTTTAAAACAGATGTAAAATCTGAAAATTGAAAGTGATACAAATACGAAGCTCTTTTTATTCCTCAAAAAATGGGGAAAACTAAGCTTGCTTTCTTATTTTATTATAAATTAAGACAATAGTAATCAAGACTTGAATCGACAACAAATCCCATCGACTGATAAAGGCGGAATGCAGGTATATTACTTTTAGTAACGTGAAGAATTATTTTGTCAATATTTATTTCGTCTAAATAACCTAACAGACAGTTAATTAAGTGTGCACCAAGTCCAAGTCCACGATATTTTTTTATAATTTCAACTTCACTTAAAATACAATAGGAATCATTTATTAAAGTTATTGAGCATGAACCGACAAAAAAGTCGTCTTTAAAAAATGCACATTGTTGCGCACCTTTACCTGATTCTGTTATATCTATGTCAAATTCAGAAGGATAAATGATTAAATTTTTCAAATTTAAAGACATTTTACATTCTGTATCTGAGTATCTGAAATTATTTTTTCTCAAAACTTCAGCTGCATTTTTGCAATGAGCAGGAAGCGGAAATGAAAGATTGATATTTTTATATTCTTCTTTAACAGCAGTTAATAATTGAGAAAAAATTCCGTTGTTACGATAGGCAGGCAGAACAAAACCACATACATCAAAGTTTTGCCTGTCGATTCCGGAAAGACAAATAAATCCTAATATATTATTGCTGTCATCACTAAAATAAAAAAATCCCGGGTGACCAAATAAATAAGAGTCATCCTCCTCGTAAAAAAAGGAATATTTTTTCGAATCATTCTGACAACAAATGGATACAATATTTTTTAGTACATCCATATGGTCAGAACGGACAGTTTTTTCAATTGTTAAACCCATAAAAATCCTCCCAACAACTGTTTCCAATAAAACTATTGTATCACATTTTGGAGAATTTTAGAGATAAAATATTGGAAGTAATGGAGATTAAATATATTACAGATGTGGTCAAGTATGAATGTTTGTAGTAAAATATCAAATGGACTGATTAAAAATGAGAGGAAAGTAAAATGATACGTATTGGATCCCATGTTGGAATGAATGGTAAAGAAATGATGCTTGGTTCTGCAAAGGAAGCAGCTTCATATGGTGCAAATGTGTTTATGGCTTACACAGGTGCTCCGCAAAATACAAGAAGAAAAGAAATAAGTGAATTAAATATTGATAAAGCCTGGGAATATATGGATGAACATGGAATAGATGAAGTGGTAATTCACGCACCGTATATTATTAATCTGGCAAATACAGTTAAACCTGAAACTTATGAATTAGCTGTAGAGTTTCTCGCAAAAGAGATTGAAAGAGCACAGGCGATGAGGGCAAAAAGCATGGTGCTTCATCCGGGTTCTCACGTTGGAGCAGGAGTAGACGCAGGAATTAACAAAATTATCGAAGGTTTAAATGAAGTACTTACGAGTGATACTAAGATAAATATTGCACTTGAAACAATGGCAGGAAAGGGCAGTGAAATCGGAAGAAATTTTGAAGAACTTGCAAGAATTTATGATGGCGTAAAATACAATGATAAATTAAGAGTGTGCTTTGATACATGCCATGTAAATGACAGTGGATATGATTTGGTAAATGATTTAAGTGCGACTTTAGAAAAATTTGACAAGATAATCGGAACAGACCAGATTGCGGTATTTCATATAAATGACAGCAAAAATGAACTTGGAGCAGGTAAAGACAGACATGAAAATATCGGCAAAGGTTGTATTGGCTTTGAAACATTGCACAAAATAGTTCATTTGCCTGAATTTGAGAGTGTTCCTAAAATTTTGGAAACTCCATATATTAAAGATGAAAATGACAGTAAGAACTCATATCCTCCATACAAGGAAGAAATAGCGATGCTTCGCAAGTGATTTCATATTTTTATCATAAATAAGATTGATAATATGATGATAGGTAAATCAAAGGCAACTATACATCTTACGATAACAGCCATTCATCATAAATGCTTAAATGATTACTAAGGAGACAAAATAATGAGTAATTTGATATACAGCCTCAACGCTACAGTTCCTGTATTTTTGGTAATTGTAGTAGGATATGTTTTGAAAAAAATTGGCTGGATAACACCTGAATTTATAAAGGTCGCAAATAAAATAAACTTTAAAGTTACATTGCCATGCCTTTTGATACAGGATTTAATGAATACAGATTTTAGACAGGAATTTGATGGCAAATATATTTTGTATTGCATGATAGTGACATCACTATGTTTTTTCGCAACATGGGCGCTTGCAAAAGCATTCCTAAAAGATAAAAGTCTTGTTCCGGAATTCGTGCAGGGTTCATTTAGGGGAAGTGCGGCAGTGCTTGGAACGGCATTTGTATTAAATATGTATGGTGACACAGGAATGGTTCCGCTTATGATTATTGGGGCAGTTCCTCTTTATAACATATATTCTGTAATAGTGCTTACAATAGAAAGCCCAAGAAGAGAAGAAATTGAAGGCTCACCTGTCAAAAATACAATAAAAGGTATTGCTACAAATCCAATTATTATAGGTATTGTAGTAGGATTGCTGCTTTCAATTTTCAGAGTAGATTTCCCACTTATGATAGATAATACTATTGGGAATATAGCAAAAATGGCAACACCTTTAGCTTTGCTTGCGATTGGCGGCTCATTTGAATTTTCAAATGCATTAAAGAAAATGGGACCGGCAGTTACAGGTTCAGCCATAAAACTTGTAATTATGGCTGCTGTATTTTTACCTGTTGCAGTGTGGCTTGGTTACAGAGATGCTAAGTTAATGGCATTAGTAATAATGTTAGGTTCACCAACAACGCCAAGTTGTTACATAATGGCAAAAAATATGAAGTGTGATGGAACTCTTACAAGCAGTATGGTAGTAATAACTACTATGATGTCAGCATTTACAATAACATTAATTGTTTTTGTATTGCGTACATTAGGATATTTGTAGAAGAAAACACAATGAACAAAGTTTATTTTTATAAAGGTTTCTGATGATTAGCTGCCGACTTAAAGAAGAGGCAATAAATATTTTAGGAGGAACAGAATATGAAGAGAATAGAGCAAAAAGTAGAAGATACATGGTGTCTTGAAGATATGTTTGAAAGTGATGATTTCTGGGAGGAGGAATTTGGAAGACTCCAGAGAATGATTTTTCAGTATGAAGATTTTGAAGGCACACTAGGAGAAAGTGCAGACAGTCTTCTTGAATATCTTAAATTCAATGATGAAACAAATTTGCTAATGGAGCGTTTATATGTTTATGCAAATATGAGATATCATCAGGATATGGCAAACAGCATGTATCAGGAATTTGCTGCCAGAGCACAGAAATTAATGGTGGAGATGAGTGGCGCAAGTGCATTTGCTGAACCTGAAATATTAGAAATAACAACAGAAAAAATAAATGTATTTTTTAATGAAAATCCTGAACTTGAAACTTATAAGAGATACATTAGTGAAATTTTAAGAGGTAAAAATCATACTCTTGATAAAAAGACAGAGACAATCCTTGCAAAAAGCAGACAGATGGCAAATGCAGCGGAAAATATTTTTTCAATGTACAACGGAGCTGATATTAAATTCCCTTCAATTACAACGGGGGAAGGGGAAGAGATAGAAATTACCCACGGAAATTTTGTGCCATTGTTGGAAAGTGTGGACAGGGAAGTGAGAAAAGCAGCATTTGAAGGTGTATATGAAACTTATGGTAAGATGAGAAATACATTAGCTGCTACATTTGCAGCAAATTTGGATCAGGCAAATTTTTATGCACAGGTTAGAAACTTTTCATCAGCAAGAGAAATGTATCTGTATGGAAGCAATATTCCTGAAAGTGTGTATGATAATTTAATAGAAACAGTTCACAAAAATATGGATAAGATGCATAAGTATGTATCTCTTAGAAAAAAGATTTTGGATGTTTCAGAACTTCATATGTATGATTTGTATACTCCGATTGCTAAGGCACCGGATACAAAATATTCATTTGAGGCAGCAAAGGATATCGTGTTAGAAGGCTTAGCTCCTATGGGAGAAGAATATATTAAAGTATTAGAAGAAGGATTTGACAACAGATGGATTGACGTGTATGAAAATGAAGGCAAAAGAAGTGGAGCTTATTCATGGGGCGCTTACGGAACACATCCATATGTTCTTATGAATTATCATGGAACATTAGATCATGTATTTACTTTGGCACATGAAATGGGACATGCTATACATTCTTATTATTCAGACGCAAATCAGCCGTATGTAAATGCCGGATATAAGATTTTCGTGGCAGAAGTTGCATCAACATGTAACGAATCGCTTCTTATACAGCATTTGCTTAAAATTACTGAAGATGAAGAAGAAAAAACTTATTTGATAAATCATTTTCTTGAACAGTTTAAGGGAACATTATATAGACAGACAATGTTTGCTGAATTTGAAAAAATTGCCCATAGCATGGTACAAAATGGTGAGGGTGTAACAGCAGACAGACTTTGTGGAATATATTACAATCTTAATAAAGAATATTTTGGAGATGACATTGTAATAGATAAGGAAATTGAACTTGAATGGGCAAGGATTCCACATTTTTACAATCCATTTTATGTATATCAGTATGCGACAGGGTTATCAGCAGCAATTGCGTTATCAAAGCGTATATTAGAGGAAGGAAAGCCGGCAGTTGAGGATTACATGAAATTCCTTACAGGCGGAAGTTCACAGGATCCGATTGAGTTGTTAAAGATAGCGGGCGTTGACATGACAAGCTCAGAACCGATAGAGACAGCACTTGAATTATTTGGAAATTTATTAGAGGAACTTCAGAAAATAACAAATTAGGAGATTTATGAACAAAGAAAAATTCAGATTAGACATGCAGGGCGCTATATTTGACCTGGATGGAACTTTATTTGACTCAATGTGGGTATGGAATCAGGTAGATTTAGATTTCTTAGGTAAAAGGGGATTTGAAGTGCCTGACGATTATACAAAAGCAATAGCACATATGGATGCACATCGCACGGCAAGATACACAATAGACCGATTTGGGTTAAGTGAAGATATAGACGACATTGTAAATGAATGGTTTGAAATGGCAAAAGATAAATATGCTTATGATGTAATTTGCAAACAGGGAGCGTATGAGTACGTTGAAAAATTGCACAATCAAGGCGTAAAGATAGCCATTGCCACTTCATCAGATAAAGTTTTATTTGAAAAGACATTAGAACGTACAGGCTTAAATAAATTCATAGATGCAGTTGTAATGGTAAAGGAAGTGAACAAAGGCAAATCCCATCCTGATGTGTATTTGGAGGCGGCCAGAAGGCTTGGCACAAATCCATGCGATACGGTTGTGTATGAAGATATACTTGCAGGAATTCTTGGAGCAAAAAAAGGCGGCTTTAAGACAGCAGCAGTATATGAGGAACGCTCAAAAGAAGATGAAAAAGAAATATTAAAAGAATGTGATTATTACATAGATAGTTTTATAAATTTTTTGTAAAATAGAATATGAAACTAATTTAAATAGTTAAAATAATGATTAAGAACAATAGTAATAGTAAAAATAGGAAACAAAATGAACGAAGTTCATTTTCTATAAATGTTTTCGACGAATAGCCGTCGACCGAAAGGCGGGGGCAATACATATTATATAGGAGGTAGAATATGAATCCGGCAGCATTGTTTAAAATAAAAGGAGCTTGGCAGAAGTTTTCAAATAATCACCCAAGATTAGTACCGTTTTTGAATGCAGCAAATGCAAAAGGAATAACACCTGACACTATAATTGAAGTTAAAATTACTTACCCTGACGGACAGAATTTAACTACAAATGTAAAGATAAAACAGGAAGATTTGGATTTGTTTGCACAGATAAGTGAAATGACGAGATAAGAATAAAAAAGTCGAAAAAGTTGAGAAAACGTGAAGATTATAATTAAATGCAAATAGTACTAGAAATAGTACTGTTTGCATTTATTTTTTTTGCAATTAAGCGAAAAAAACTGTACAAATTCTAAACAGTTCAGGATAGCAACAGAAGTTAAAAAGGATGAGGAAAGACAGGGTGACAACTTTGTCCCCTAATTTGAGTGGTGACAGAAATGAGAAAAATTAAGTATTTTGACAGCGACCTATCAATTGAGGAATATATAAAAATACAAATAGTTAGAAATGATGGAATTAGGAGTTTGGTGTATAGACAAGATTTGGTTGATGAATGTAAGGCAAGAAATATTCAAACTAAAGCTACATCAACAAAGGAGCAGCTTGTGGAGTTGTTAGTTAGTAATGGAGTTACCTATAAAGAGCTAGCAAATAGATACAAAATTGGTGTAACAAGTAAAGCTTATCAGGATATGTTTGGAATAACTCATAATCAGGTAAAGAAGCTGGAAAAGAAGAAAGTCATTGATGTAGTTGGTCAATATGAGTTTAGAGCTTATGGTCGAAATCTAAAAGCACCTTTATATGATATATACCAATTTGCTTCTATACCGGAAGAAGTTATTAAAAATATTTAAAAGATTAGAAAGAGAGGTTTTTCGATGAATACAGTAATCAAGGGTACAAAGACAGTAGAAGAATTTAAGAAGCTCCGTTCTCTCATGGAGCAGAGAGCAACGGAATGTTATCAGAATCACAAGCAAGTCTTTGAAGATTGGAAAGAGGGAGAGATACAAAAGGTCTGGATTGATAAAGACGGAAATCTTTGTATTGAGTATGATAGTGGTAACTGGTGGCACTACAACGACAAAGGAGAATGGTGGTAGAAATGAATAGAGGTAATACATATGAAAAACAAAATTAATAAAGCAATGAAAGTTTTAAAAGTTGTATTGAATATTTTCATGTGGACGTGTGGAATGGTATTCATATTATTTCTTTTTTATGATACTGATTCCGAAGAGACCGCAATGCTGATACATAGCACATTTGGATATTTCATTACATTTTTGATTGTTTACGCTTTGTACAGAATGGCGAAAAAATTAATTTTTCACATAGATACTATGAATAAAGAAAGTAACAGTAAGGAAGTTTGAAAAGGGAATAAAGAATGAGCGAAGAACAGTTCAGGGAACTAAAAAGAAAATGTGTGCCGGTAATGGTAGTTACTTTAACGATGGTAATTGCAACATTAATGATATTCATTATCATATTAAGAATGATGTTGTTAAGGTGCTGATTATATAAATAAATTTAAAGGAGGCGACATATATGCCAAGAGCAAGAATATCATACGAACAGAGAGTAATAATCGAGGACATGAGAAAAAACGGATATAAGGCTAAGGACATATGTGAAGCCATTGGAATAAGTTCTTATGACTATCAGAGAGAACTTATTTTAGGTTTTACGGAAGATAAGAAATACAGTGCGATGAAGGCACAGATGTCACTAAAATAGGAGGCTGAAATGGAAAACGAGAAGATGACAGCAAAGGAACTATATGAGGCAATGATTGAAGGTAAACTTGAATACACGATAGATTACAGTGTCCTCAAAAAGAAGAAAAAGAAAAAAAGAAAAAAATAATATGAAACGCACATTGAAAACAGAATACGTATGAATTGTTTAATTACTGAAATCTTTACCTATTATTTGACTACAAAATATATTATAATTGGATAACAGAAATTATTAAAATTCAAATTGAAACAATAGTGAACTTAGACGGGGAACTGAAGGGGCGATATATCGGCTGCCGGAATACATATGAAGGGAGCTGATGCCAATGGTTACATATGGAGATTTATTCAACTTTGTAATTATGCTTTGCACTGTTATTACACTTGTATTAGCTATCATTAATGCAAAAAAATAACGCCCCTGTCTGGCAATGATGTGGGACGTTACTTTTTGTAACCAAACAATCAACCGACGGCTAGGTTTTCACCCAGCTTTCAGTTCTCTGTTTAAGTTCATTATAACACAACGATTTGAATTTTCAACCGATAATGAAGAGGAGGGATTACATGAAAAGGTTAAAACACGTAATGGCAGGAATTGCTTTTACATTTGCAGTAGGATTGATGCTAAGCTGTCAGGTAAAGGCAGAAACAACTATAGACTTAAATGGAAACAAGGTTGAGGTTTCAGTTTGGACCAAACAGACTTCGATGAAAGATGGAAGCTACAAGATCATATCATCAGAAGCAGGAACAATTGCTTACTTCGATAAGGATGGAAACTTGTTAAAGGTAGAAAATAAGTCTACCGGGAAAATCATCCTGAACAACATAAAAGAACCGGAAACAACCACAAAACAGGTTGAAACTAAGGTTGCAGATAAGATCACGATGCAAAAAGTAAAGAAGCTTAAGAAAAAAACAAAGTATTCTTATTATAAGGGTGTTAAGTCAATCAAGAAGAATGGTAAGCCAAATTGGGGCAAGATTAAGTATCAGTATGGAATCAAGCTTATATGGAGCAAGGTAAAGAATGCAAAGGGCTATGAGGTATACAGATACGAAAATGCTAAAGGTTGCTGGACCAAAATTAAGACAGTCAAAAAACCAACTTATACTCTTACAAATATGCTTGAAGGTGAAAAGGTTAAAATAAAAGTAAGAGCATATAAGAAAACAAAAAATGGAAATGAATATGGAAAGTATTCAGATGTTTTGAGTTTTACAACAAAGAATATGTATACCAAGATATACAAAAATGGAAAGACAAAAGGATTTTTCAGTAAATGGGCATCGGAAGATGCATTTGTCATTCAAAACGATATGCGAGTTAAAGTTGGTGCAAAACCATTAAAGTGGAGCGACAGAATATATGAAATAGCATCTCTTAGAGCATACATGATGGCAACAAAAGATGGGTTAACTCATAAGGGATTGGATAGAGATATAAAGTCAATATTTACTAAATATAAAGTTAAAGATAATAAATTAAAAGAAGATAAGTATTGGAAATTAGATATGTTAGCAGAAAATGTGGCAGGGGCATTTAAAACACCAAAAACAGTAGTAGCAAGTTGGAAAAATAGTAAAAGGCATTATAAAAATATGGTAAATGAAGATTATAATACAGGAGCTATAGCAGTGTATAGAGTATATGATTTTAAAAAAAATCATATGACAAAATGGTGTTCAGATTTTTCAGATTATTCAGATTATGATTATCTTTTCAATGAAGTAATGTAAATAAAATAATTAATAAAGACAGTTCATACGTAAATGTATGGACTGTTTTTTTATACATTAAGTTAAAACAGATGTTAAATATCTTTGGATATATGACATAAATAAAAACACAGGAGGTTATTAAAAGTGAAAAAGAAGAAACTCTTAAACAGATTGTTGTCTGCTTTATTGGCAGTAATAATGGTCATAGGTTTAATTCCAATGGGTTCAGTTACAGTCAAGGCAGAAACAAAGAACGCAACACTGTCTAATCTGGGGACACTGGGAACAGTGAAGATTGGCAGTAAGTCAGAAAGCGGCACATGGTATCAGACCGAAGTCGAAGGAACCCCGGTGTTCTGCTTGGATTTGGGAAAGGCATGCCATGCAGGCGATGTCTATGAAAGCAGTGATGCTACATATTCAAGCAACAGTAAAAATGAAAAAAAGGCCTTGGAGGCAAAGATTGGTCACTGGTATTCAGTAACAAAAAAAGAAGCTACGAAGGCATGGGTTTATGCACAGGCACTCATGTGGGCTTGTGAAGAAGGACAGACTTCTGAAAAAAATCTTACTAATGTAATAAGTCAGGTAAGAAAAAATACCGGATACTATGACAGCAAGAGTGCTGCGGCTTTATACGATGAAATCTTTAAGATATCAGCTACTGTTTCCTGCAAGATTAAGATATGGAAATATGGCGGAAGCGGAGAGTACAGACAGGTTTTAATGGAAATTGAATCAGGAAATCAGCCTGAATACAAATACGAAAAAATCAATGACACCTTGGTTTATCGTCAGAGAATTACCATTGATAAGACAGATGAAGACGGTAACCCGGTATCACAGGTTCCGTTTGAAGTTACGGCACAGAACTACAAGGAACTGTATGACTACAAGGTTAACGGCTGGGGAGATGCCGAAACCGGAGATGCAGATGGAGAAAGCGTGTTTAGCTCTGTAGCTGAGACGGATTCAAGCGGAAGAATAACATATAAGTTTAATTATCAGATACAGAGTAAGAATTACGGATATGTAAAGGCTTCTGATTTGGAATCAATGACTGCTGATGATAAAAAAGACATTAAGAATAAGATGGATGACAAAAACATAAATTATTCATCTGACCTTACAAAAGCGGGGGCTGAAAAGCTGGTAAAGGATGACCTTGATGCACAGATGAAGAAAATCAGCAATCAATATGCAGTCAAGGAAGTTGGTGCCGGAAGTGATGACATGCTTGTCAATTCCGAGTATGCAAATGGAAAGATAATCACAATCGAATCTGCAGGAAGCTGGACTAAGGTTAACGGTTCATGGCCAGAAACAGCAGATAAAACTTATGCAGATTATGGTAAGGCAACAAAACTTGGAATTGTAAATAAGTACAAGAAGGCAACTATTGTTGTAAATAAAAAAGTTGAAAACACGTCTGATAATACAGCTCATGGAGATGTGTCTGTTGACGGAGCAGTTTACAGAATGTACACTGATGCAGCATGCACAAATCCGGTTACAACAGTTTATGATGCAAACGGAAATGCAAAGGCAGCATCTGATTACACAATCAAGAATGGAACACTTGAAACTGATTACATAAGAACAAAGGACACGGTTTACCTGAAGGAAATTCAGGCGCCTGTTGGATTTTTCCTTGATCCGACAGTTCATCAGATTAAGGTGGATGGTTCACAGTTCGATGTTGAATACAAGGCAAAGGCAGTTATTGAGGATTCTTACGAAAGTGAGAAAAAGGGATTCTTTGAAGTGTACAAGATGTCATCTGACGGTTCTACAGGACCTGCAGATTTTGAAGAGGGAGCAGAGTTCCAAATTTATCTTAGATCAAATGGAAGCTATGACAAGTGCAAGGATGACGAGCATTCAACACTTACAATTGATAAAAAGGGAAGTGCAAAGACTGCATCAGCTTTGGCTTATGGTACGTACGTGCTTCATCAGACAAAGACAGGTGCAAAGGACACTGAAAAGATTGATGACCAAATCATTGAAATTGGTAAGGACATCACAAGTGAGGGACTTAATTACAAAACATATACATATCTCTATAACAACAAACCATTTGAGGCATACTTAAAGGTTGTTAAAAAGGATGGAGACACAGACAAGACAGTACTTAAGGCAAACACAAAGTATCAGATTTACAAGGTTAACAAGGATGGAAGCGAGACAAAGGTTGTACAACAGTATTCAAATGGAAACAAGCTTGTAGACATTGACACATTCGTTACAGATGAATCCGGAGAAATAATGACAGTCAAGGCTCTTAAAAGCGGACAGTACAAGATTTACGAAATTGACAGTGCATCAGGGCTTGTCATTAAGGATGAATTTATTGACGTAACAATTGGAAGTGGCAATCCAAATTATACATCATGGACTGATTCAGAAGGCAACAGTCACGCACTTGTGACAGTACATTATGTAAATAAGGAAGCAAAGGGAAAACTAACACTTACTAAAACAGGTGAAGTATTAAAGAGCTTTAACAAGGATGTTTCAAATCCTGAAAACAATAAGTTTGTATTTAAGACAGATTATTTGAAAGGACAGAAATTTACAATTTATGCTGCAGAGGACATAGTAACGCAGGATAATCAGGGAACAAACTGGTTTGATAAGGGCGAAAAGGTGGCAACGGTAACAACCGGAAACGGAGCAGAATTTACAAAGCAGTGCAGCGACATCACAACTTCAACAGTTGATGATGAAACCGGAGCAGTAACTATATATCTTCCACTTGGTAAGTATACAGTGAAGGAAGAAGAAACACTTTATGGTTATGTAATTCCTGACAAGAATACATGGGACATTGAATTTAAGTGGAATGATGCAAAGACAGATGTTGTTAGCAATTCAACAAAAGACACAGACAAGGAAGGCAATCTTAACATTAAGAATGAAAGAGCAAAGGCTGATGTTGAAATTAACAAGAAGGACATGACAGCAGACCTTGGAGTGGCAGACACAGTATTTAATTTTTACACAAAGAATGACATTTATAATGCTGATGGTGAATTGCTTCTTAAGGCAGATGAACTCGTAACAACAGTAAAAACAGACAAGAATGGTAAGGCTGCCATCAATACGGATCTTCCAATTATGAGTGAGGGATACAACAAGGCAGAAGACAAGACAGGTCTTAATAGCGGTGATTATTACTTTGTAGAAGACAAAATTTCAAACAGTTACTACATTGACAAGACACCTGTAGACATTCACTTGGAATACAAGGATGCAAAAACCGTAAAAATCAAGGCAGAGGCAAAGAAACTTAATAAGGCTACAGAAGTCAACCTGTCAAAGGTAAAACTTACAGATAATACAGAACTTGCAGGAGCATCACTTAAGATTACGGATGAAGCAGGCAATGAAATAATTTCATGGATTAGTGGAAATGCTGATTCAATAAAGATTACTGACAAGGCATATGAACTTGGTTATAGAAACTTAAGAGCTGAAATGCTCAATGGAAATCTTGTTGTTAACGGATTGCTTCAGAACAAGACTTATCAGATGACTGAAACAAGACCGGCAGACGGTTTTGTTTCAGCAGAAAGCATTAAGTTTAAGCTTACGGAGGGAAATGTTAACGGAGAAGCCACAACTGTAGTGACAGTGATTGGAAATGACGGAAATGAAAGCGTTCAGCCTGAAAACAAGGTAATCATGAAGGATGACACAACAAAGGTAAGCTTTTCAAAAACTGCAATTACAGGAAGCAGGGAGCTTCCGGGATGTGACTTAAAGATTATCGATGAAAACGGCAATGTCATTGAAAAATGGATATCAACAAAGAAACCGCACGTAATTGATGGAAAGCTTGTTGCAGGAAAGACTTATAAGTTTACTGAAACAAGACCAAAAGATGGTTATGCAACAGCGAAAAGCATTAAGTTTACCGTAAGTGACACAGGAGAGATTCAGAAAGTCAGAATGAAGGATGACACTATTAAGGTTGAAGTTCTAAAAACTGACAAGAAAGACAAGAATAAAAAGCTGAAAGATGCAGAGTTCACATTTAAGCTTGACGGTAAAAAAGTAGCAACAATTAAGACTAATAAAGAAGGAATAGCCAAGTTATACGGCAAGCTGATTGCAGGCAAGACTTATGAAGTTGAAGAAACAAAGGCACCGGATGGCTGGAAGATAAACCCCGCATTTAAATTTAAGGTTAAAGATACAGGCAAGGTTCAGATAATAAAGGTATCTGATGAAAGAAGTGGTGATGCAACACCTAATACGCCAAACTGGAGAGATTCAGGAGCAAAGTCACCACAGACTGGTGATTTTAGTAATCCGCTATTCTGGATTACATTATTCCTTCTTTCTTTTGTGGGAATTGTAATTTCAAGATACAAGATACGTAAAAAAAATGAAGAAGCAAACTAAATTAAGGATTATATCTTTTTTTTCACTTTTGTTTATGTTGTCGTTTTCGGTTTCCGTTTTTGCGGAGACCGAGACGGTGACTAAGATTGAAACATATAAGAGCAATGATAAGAATGAAAAAAGAGAGAATGAAAAACAGTTTAGCAAGGATGGAATTAAGTACAAATTCCTAGATGAAACATACGAGATTGTTAATCAGGAAGATAATTTTAACAACGAAATTAAGACTTTAACGATTAACAAGGAAACAAGAAGCAAGACATATTCACCTAAAAAGAAGATTAAGAAAAATGACATTACTTATAAGCTTAAAAATGTGGAAAACAGCGTTAGAACAGTCAAAAAGAAAAATGGTAGAAAGGTGACGGGTTATCTTTCGTTCGATTCCAAGAATGAGGCTTT
This sequence comes from Eubacterium sp. LMAG:50, assembly GCF_008680265.1. Classification (NCBI taxonomy): domain Bacteria; kingdom Bacillati; phylum Bacillota; class Clostridia; order Eubacteriales; family Eubacteriaceae; genus Eubacterium; species Eubacterium sp. LMAG:50. Next base: position 1,111,458 of record NZ_NALP01000007.1, read on the forward strand.
GAGTGCACCGACAACAAGAGTATTTAGCGCAAATGGAGCCACGGCAAAATGCAAGAAAAAGAACATGGTAAAGGAAAAGGCTGCAAGCTGGCAAAGCAGTTGGATAGACTTTACATTTACATCATCAGACAAGGATTACTATGAATGGAATGGACATGAAATTGATGGAAAATCCAAAAATCCATTAAAGGGATATGATGATGAAATTCTAAAAAGCATTAACGTGGATAAGAGTAACTATAAAATTGGTGATACTTATTGGAAGGGTTCGGCACACAAAAAGAATGGCATTTACACAAGAAAACTCCGGGTGGAAGTTAAGAAAAAAGTGCCACATTACAGGGTTAATTATGAAGGCTATTCAGATGATGAAACAGAGGACATAATAACTTACAAACTTACATATGAGGGAACAGTACAGATTAAGACCGGGACTACATATGACATTAAAAAAACAGCTTACTATGAAAAAGTTCCTGAATCTAAAAAAACGGTCAAGGAAGTTCTCATTAGCATCGGAGTAATGATTCTTGAAATTTCTTTTGTGGGAATATTATTCATTGTCTTTTTTAAGAAAGGTAATGAAATAAAACAAAAAAATATAATTAAGAAAAAGTAACAGCGTAAATGTAAAACATTTATGCATGGCAACTGATAACATTTTTTATATGTCAATTAATATATATCACGAAAAAACTTTTGTTAAATGGCATTAACTAAAACAAAGAAGAGAAAGAGGAATTTATAAATGGATAAATTTGCAGAAAACATAAAAAATTTATTGAGTGCATGTACACCTTATGCATGGCTTCTTCCGGTTATTGGATTGGCAATAATCGGAATCGCAATGGCAATACCAAGTGAAAAGACAAAGGAATTTGCTAAAAGTCACTGGGGTGGAGTAATCATTGGAACAATAATATTTGCAGGATGCATATACATTGGTAACTGGATATTTGGAAAGATTTCATTTTAATTTAGATGAAAAAATACATTCTTCTGCCATGAAAGTGGCAGAAGAAAATTAAAAGGTCAGGAGGAATTATGAAAAAGAAAAAAAATCCCAAAAGAGTAATGCAAATAGAAAGATATTTAAGTGATACAAGATTTATAGTGGCAATAATTGTTGGAATTGACATATTCTTTTTCATGATTTTGAATTACGTGGTTAATTCATTAATTGCCATTCCTGACATGATTAAGGATTTGGATAATCCGGGAAAATACATAGGTCTTTTTAATGTGTTACCAAACATTACAAATTTTAAGGAATACGGTGGAATATATTTCCCGCTGATAATCATTCTAATTGTTTTTTTAGTATTTTTGGATATTTATACAGCGTACAAAATGAAAATGGCGTGGTCAGAAGAATATTTTAACATTGGTCAAAAAGGTAATGAACGCTGGACCACGGATGAAGAAATCAAGGCACAATTTTTGGAAATACCGGAAAAGAACGAAAGCTTTCCGGGATATGGTGGAACGATAGTTTCAAGAATTAAGGATAAGTTATACATAGATACATCACCTGTTAACAATCTTGTCATTGGTATTACACGTTCAGGTAAGGGGGAAATGTATGTATTCCCTTCAATAGATGTATATTCAAGAGCAGAAAAAAAGGCATCAATGGTCATAAATGACATGAAGCTTGAATTATATAAAAGTTCCAAAAAAACTTTGGAAAAAAGAGGATATAAGGTATATCTTTTAAATTTTGACGATCCGATGCATTCTATGGGATTTAATCCGTTGACAGTCATAGTTAGGTTGGCGGTCAAGGGAGATTATGAAAGTGCTGAATTACTTGCCCAGGCATTTGCATTTTCAATATTTAATCCTGACGAACCAACTAACACGGACAGATTTTGGAATGATGCATCTTCATCACTTCTTGCAGCTCTCATATTGGCCCATTTGGAAGATTGTTTGAGAATGGATGAAATGGATAACGACAGAAGATATAAGATATGGACTAAAAAAAGAGCAGCATATGACGGACTTGATGATGATTTAAAGAAAAAAGCAGATAAATTATATGAGGAAAAACTAAATAAAAAGGAAAAATCAGACATTATATTAAATCCTGCAGTCATGTACTTACCGGAAGATGCAGGATATGAAAAAACTTATGAAAACGTAAAGAAAATAAACATGTATTCAATAATAAACACATTTACAGAGCTTGCAAGGATTCGTAATCCGGAAAATCCGGACATAACGGCGCTTGACATGTACTTTTCAAGACGTCCACAGCTTGACAGGGCAAAACTTAAGTATGCTGCAATTGAAATTGCCGGAGACAAGCCTAAGAGTTCGGTGTTTTCGGTTATGCTTTCAAGACTTACAACATTTACTTATGAGAGCATGGCAAAGATGACTGCAGAGAGCAGTTTTGATTTGGAAGAAATAGGTTATGGAGATAAGCCGGTGGCAGTATTCCTTGGACTTCCTGATTACGATAATTCAAAACATTTTTTATCAACAGTATTTGTCCGTCAGCTTTCACTTGTCTTATCTAAAAGAGCAAGCAGGGAAAAGAGTGGAAAGTGCAAGAGACTTGTTAAGTTCATTCTTGATGAGGCAGGTAATATGCCGGCAATAGAAGGACTTGAAACCAATATCACAATGAACCTTGGACGTAACATTAGTTATGATTTCTACATACAGTCTTATTCACAGTTTGAAAAAAAATATGGAGAAGGATATAAGACAATTAAGGGAAACTGCGGTAATCAGATATACATTCTTACAAGTGATGGAGATACTGCACAGACCTTTTCGGAAGACTTGGGAAATGAAACAATAGTTGACTTACAAAGAACAGGTGAGAAGCTTTCAACCCACAAGCATTTCATGGAAAACACACAGGAAAAGCCGTTACTTAACAAGAACCAGTTGATGCGACTTAATGAGGGTGAATGTGTGGTCAAGCGTGTAATGAGCAGAAAGGATTTAAATGGAAACAGAGTTGAACCAACACCGATATTTAATTCCGAGGAATCAGGAAAGCGATTTAAGTACAGGTATGAATACTTAACTGAAACATTTCCAAATCCGGGAGACATAGACTTATATGAAATTAACACAGCAGACAGAAGCCACATTAACCTTAAGGAGCGGGTGTGGGACTATGAAATATCAATGGCATGGCTTACACACAATATCATGGAAAATGATAAGGAAAATCCCATGATAAAGAATCTTTCTAATGCAAAGGCAGTCATGAACGCATTGGAAAGGGTATTAAATGAAGAAGAACTTAGAGAAATAAACGAAAATACGGAGCTGTCAAAACTGACGGATCTAATTTACAGGAAGGTAGATAAAAAGGATGAAAGAGATGCAGTTTTATCTCTAATTAAGATAGGAAGTGAGGCAGATAATGAATAAACCCCATAAAGGAAAAAAAAGAAAAAGAATTATATTATGTGCAGGATTTTTTACATTAATGTTTTTTCTTTTTGCGGGAAAAACAATAATGGCTGCAGGTTATTCAGACGAGGAGCTAATTAAGATATATACCGATTACAGTGACCTGTTTAAGCAAAACGATTTGGTTTCTAATGCATTCAGATCACTTGGATGTGGAGTACTATCATTCCTTGTGGTCATTGCGGATGGCGCATCAGGGCTTTTTGAAAAATCCTTTGGAATGATTGACTTTACAAAGTATCAGCCTGTTCAGGATTTCATATCAGACTGGCAGGTTGTATGGGTTGCGCTGTTATGTGCGGCCATTGGCTGGCTTGGAATTAATCTTGTTTTTAATTCGGATAAAAATCCAAAGATTGCCACTAACATATGTGTGGCCATACTTGTGGTTACGTCCATGACATGGATGGTAAGTCAGATGAACACTCTTTTAACTAAGGGTATAAGAAATGAAATATTGGGAACAACAACCACTAACACAGTGTATGAAACACTGGGGAATAATGTACATGATCTTAAATACATTGATTCTGTTGCAGGGCTTAAAAATCTTGGAAGTAAGAATGCTGATGGTGTTAAATATGCAAATGCAGGAACACCTATGAATAAAAAAATATGGAAAGCGTTAAAAATAAATGAAATCGTAAACCCTGATGATGTTAAGGATGAAAGTAAGGATATTGTGGAAAACTATAAGACTGACATTCCGACAGCAGATGGCAAGGTTAAGTCCACCATATCTGAATGCTACGATGGTGTGGCTTGGACTGATTTACTTAATACATACTACTACAGATATGAAATAGATTGGTTGGAATCATATCTTGAAATAATCAGTATTGCAATCATATATTTGTTCTTTTCATACAAGGTAGTTAGAACTCTTTACGAGGTTGTTTTTTCAGAAATATTGGCAATGCTTTATTCTCCCAATTTAACCAACGGGCAAAAAACCATTAAGATTTTGGATGGAATAAAGGACAGTTACATCATCATAGTATTATCCCTTGTGTCAGTAAGGTTATACATGATTGCAATAGAATACATATCAGGAAAAAACTGGAACGGCTTTACTAAGGGAATGTTTTTACTTTTTATTGCCTTTGCCGTAATTGACGGACCAAATCTTGTACAGAGAATAACCGGATTGGATGCCGGACTGTCTGATGGCATGCAGAAGGTAATGAGTGCATATTATGCAGGTGGAATGATGGCAGGAGCAGCAAGAGGCGCAGGACACATTGCATCAGGAGTTGCAAAAGGTGCAGGCAAGTTTGGTAAGACAATTGGAGGAGCTGTAAGAAATGGAAGTAAGAATGCAAATGTAGATGCATTAAACGGAGCAATGGGCGCAGGTGCCGGAGCAGGTGCGGCGAAAGCATTTAATGATAATAATGAACAGAATGAAAACAGAAATGAACAGAAAAACGATGAAGGAACACAGTTTAATGAGGCTAACGAAGATGTTACACAGAATGAAAATGGTGAGGCTGGCAATGGTTCTTATGTAAGTGAGGACGGTAAAGGTTCACTTGATGAAAATGCGGATGTTGCAGGCAACAAGAGAGCAATGGATGATGCGGGAATTAACGGAATGAATCCTGACAATGCAAAAGCAGATGCATTAAACGGAGTTAATCCATTAGGTGACGGTGGTTCAATGATTGACAAGACAAGCAGGATGGATAAGGAACTTGACATGGAAAATGCCACATCAACCTTTAACGGAAACGGTGAAAGAGGAGTTCTTTCCTCAAAATCTGATTTGGCAGGCAAGTATGGAAAGGCAGGAGCAAATTCAGGCTTTACTTCAAGGGCAGGAGATAACTTTGGAAAAACCGGAGCAAATAATCATGGAACAGGCACTAAGGGAAATGCCGGAATAAGTCACAATTCAGGAATGCCATCAAACGGAGGAGCAAAAAGTTCAAATAAAAAAGCTTCGGAAAGCAATGCAGCTCAAAAATTAAAGAAGGATGTTCTTAAGAACAAATAAGAGAGGTGAACATGGATAATTTTAAGTTTATAGCAATGGATGAAACCAAAAGTGAAACAAAGGTTGCCGGCAACATTTACTTGTATGACTTGTTTTTCATTTTAATATATTTTACCGTCAGTGCAATGCTTGGAACAATAGTGTCATCAGCTTTAAGAATACCTTACTATGCGTTTAATATAATATGCGCATTGTGGCTTACGATGAAAAGCCATAGCAACAAGCAGAGAAGAAATTACCAAAGCATAGTATTGTTCTTAAGACGTGACTATAGGGTTTATAAGGATATTGTTGTGGAAGATGACAGAAAGGACGCCAATGAAGAAAACTAAAACTACCAATAAAAATAATAAAGAAAATAAGATACATGTATCAGACACGGTAAAGGACATCATTGACATTTATTTTTATGATGACAAACTGAAATGCTTCATAAAAAAGGACAAGACATACATGGACATTATTCAGATTAACACAAAGGATTTGGTAAGTGCATCCAATGATGACATAGAATATGACATCATGCGCTACATAAAGCTTTACAAGATGTATGCAGACGACATAAAAATAGTGGCAATGAACTTTCCCTGCAGAACAGGTAAACAGCAGGAATATTTCAGACACAAGATACAAAACACCTCAAATGAAATCTACAAGAAATTTTTACAGAGAAGTCTTGATGAACTTGTATGGATTGAGAAAAACGACATGGTAAGGGAATATTACTACATGATCTTTGGGAAAAAGGAAGCTGACATAAAGAAAAACAGAGACTTAATGTTCAATGTTTTGGGAAAAGGCAGAAATGAACTGTTAAGTGAAATTGACAAAAATAAGAAGATACAGATTTTGGAACGTATGAACAATAAATGCTTTTTACTTAATTAGGAGAAATTAACATGATAGCAAAAAAAGAAAAGAGAACAAAAAAGCCAGAGAGAGACATGAACCTGTTAAATGAAATTAAGCCTGCAGGAGGCATTACATTTAAGGATGTTAAATACATTACCACCGGTTCAGGATATGAAGGATGCATTCACATTTACAAGTTTCCTGAGAATATTGATACATACTGGATGGCAAAGGTTTGTAACATAAACGGAACAGTTGCGTTGGTTGACATTTCAACAGATAACATGTCAGAAGTTAAGAAAAATCTAAACAAGTCAATGAAGGAGCAGGTAGGAAGAAGAATTGGAGCAAGGGATTTTGCTGAACTCTATGATGCAGACAAAAGACTTGATGAAATGAAGAGAATGTATGATGAAATAAAATCATACAACGAGGTAATAAAGCTGGTGCACATAAGAATTTTTCTTGCCGACAGAAGTTTTGAATCACTTGAAAAAAAGATTAAGAACATAATGGATAAGTTGGAAACTGATTCAGGATTTTTAACAACCATATATTTGAATGAGAGCAAATCAGAGTACAAGTCAATGACAAGGTCTTATAAAAAACAAAAGGAAGAAATGTTTTTCCCAAAGGGCCAATCACTTACTGCAACTGGTGTTGCTCATGGTGATCCATTTCATTTTTCAAGTCTTGATGATGAAACCGGGGAATTTTTGGGAACAACACCTTGTGGCGGAAACGTATTACTTGATATTTTTCAAAAAACTTCCACAAGATTGTATTATAACTTTTTGGCAATCGGAGAAATGGGTTCAGGTAAGTCAACACTATTAAAAAAACAGTTTAAGAGCAATGCCATAAAAGGAAATTACGTAAGAACTTTTGACATATCAGGAGAATTTACAATATTGACAAAAACATTGGGTGGAAAGGTAATTAAGCTTGATGGAAGCGAGGGTATCTTAAATCCATTAGAAATCCTGAAAGCCGGTGATGATGAAAACATATCATTCACCCGTCATATATCAAAGGTTAGTACATTTTATAAGTTTTTGGTCGGTGGAAGCGTTGATGCAGAGGAAATAGCAGAGTTTGAGGATGTGTTAAAACAGTTGTATTCAAGCTTTGGATTATGGTCAGATGACAGACGAAACATTCAGTGTACCGGATTACCTGCAGCAAGCTATCCAACATTTACTGATTACTTAAACTTCCTTACAGAAAGCATGGAAGTAATGCAGAATGAAAAATATTCTCACCTTGAAGAACAGGTTGTCGCTAAGACACTTTTATTAAGGGATAAGATACGTAAGGTAATTAAGAACATAGTTGATACGTATGGAACTCTTTTTGACGGTCATACATCAATTGATAACATTCTTGATGAACAGATAGTAACCTTTGACATTTCAACACTTAAGGAGCTTAAGGATGAGGTCTTTGATGCAATGATCATCAACATAATATCATTGTGCTGGGATAACTGCGTAACTAATGGAAAGTTAATGCTTAACATGTTACGGGAAGGAAAAATCAAGTTGTGGGACATCACAAGATTCTTAATTCTCATAGATGAAAGTCACAGATGGCTAAATGCAAAGAAAACGCATGCACTTGATCTTGTATCTGTTTATTTGAGAGAAGCGAGAAAATACTTTGGCGGAATTGGATTAGCCTCACAGCGAGCAGCTGACTACGTTCCTGAAGGTTCTGACAGTGATGCAGTAAACAAACTTAAAAATATATTTGAACTTACACAGTATAAATTTGTTTTCAGACAAAGTTCAAACGCAAAAAAACTGTTATATCAGATTTTTGATGGAGAGTTAACAGGAACACAGATTGAGAAAATACCAAAGCTTGAAATAGGACAATGTATTTTGTTAATCAGTGGTGACAAGAACATTGAATTTAAGGTACATCTGACAAAAGATGAGGACATGCTGTTTTCAGGAGGACTTTAAGAGAGGTATACATGAAGAAAAAAATAATTGCTACTGTAACAACCCTATGTGTGCTTTTTTTGGTAACTGTAGTAATTCTTGGAAGTGTGATATCAAGTCTTGCAGCCGTACTTTCAGGTGGAGGAGAAGAAGAACAAAACAATACGGATAATGAATTTGTTTATGAAAATTCGCCGTTATCTCCAACAGTTCTTGCACTTAAGGATGAGATTGAAAAGGAGTTAAGGAAGTATGGAAAGGAAAAATATGTTTACCTTGTCCTGGCACTTGTACAGCAGGAATCAGGAGGAAACGGAGAAGACATTTTTCAATGTTCCGAAAGCCTTGGAAAAGCTCCAAACTCAATAGACAGAAAAACATCCATTGAACATGGTGTAAAGGTCATTTGCAATCTTCTTAATCATGAAAAGATAAAAGTATCATCACCGCAGGACTTGGAACACATAAAAATTGCACTGCAGGCTTATAATTATGGCTCCGGTTACATTACATACATTAATGACACATCAGGATTTGGAAGGGACACAACAAAGGAACAGGTTCAAAACATAGGAAAGTGGACACAAAGCAATGCCCTTGCATATCAGAAGAAAATGAGTGCACAGCTTAATGGAGGCGTTGCAAAAAAAAGAACTGGAAGCTCTGCAGACATACTTGGTCCATATGCTTACGGAGACGCTTATTACGTATCACACGTATTAAGATACTACTCTGCAGATGGCAGTGATGGAGTTTCAGTAAAAGGCGGGGATGCTGCAAAGGTCAAATATGAAGACAAGCAAAAATTCATATGGGAAGGTGCTGCAGTTCCAAAAAATCAGTCAGAAGTTTCAAAATATCTCGTACCAATAACAGTCAAAATACATGACGAAAAGGGAAAGAGCACGACAATGACATTAACTGTACACAAGAAGCTTGCAGAAGAGTTTAAGGCAGTATTTGAGGACATGTACAAGATTAAGTTTAGAATAAAGGCTTCACAGACTGCAGCTTACGTTTGGAAGAACATAAGCGGTACAGGTACCATATCACAACATTCATATGGACTTGCAATTGACATTAACTGGAATGATAACCCTTGCTTTTATAACACCAACGTTGATGTGTCTAATGGATATGGTGGTTACAAGCCTGGAGAAAATAAGTTTAGTGTCACGAAAAAGGTAATCAAAATATGGAAATCACATGGCTTCTATTGGGGAGGCGATTGGTCAGGTAAAAAAGACACGATGCATTTCTCATACACGGAAAAGCCGTGATGATGGAAAGGAGATTCATGGATAAAAGAAAAGTACTTGGAATAGCAATGATTTGTATAGCAATATTCATTGCAGGCTATTATTTTTTACATCCATTGTTTAATAAAAAAGATACAGATAAGGAAGTGACCACAACGGTCGAAAGTGCGGAAATTACAACGCATGATATTCCTGAAAGTACAAGTTATGAGGAAATAACAACAATCGAGGAAACAACAGCCGAGAATGTAACGGTTGATGAGTACAGGGAAGAACATCTTGAAATGCAGAACATGGAAATAAAACTTCCAAGTGATGATGTAATGGCACTGGTTGAAAATGACGTTGACGGGCTGAAAAATGCAGTACAGGCATTTGTTAACGGATACGGATATGGAAATGCCAAGTATGCCGATTATGCAGGCGATGTTCAGATTAATACCAATGACGGCATTGTTGAAATGACATATTATCTTAAGTTTGAAAAAAGCAGGGCACTATATTTTTATGTAACTTATGACAAGAATACAAAGCAATGGACTACAAGACTTGCGTGAAAGGAGACCAAATGAAAAATAACAGAAGAGCATACTTATGCTGCAACGATAAAATGGAAGGTTTTTACAAGGGACTTTGGGATAAAAGATTAGGAGAGTACATAACAAGAGTTAAGTCCATTGATGATGCAACAGGTGTCTATGTCATTGATAAGGACAGCATCAATAAAGACAAATTAAATAAAGTATTGGAAGAAGCACAGATAAAAGGAATACGTGTATGGAATCTTAACAAGGAACTGGTTGATGAAGAGTTGGTTGAAGCACTGTATAAGGACAAACTTAATTCAAGAATTAAAGGAGCAAGCATTGAAATTGAAAGATAGAATAAGCATGAAAAGAAACAAGGATGCCATAAGATTTTTCATTATCATTTTCTTTTTTGTGGGAGGATACGTGTTTTTCTTTAGTTCTACCTATTGGATGCCAACATCTGCAGATGCATCATATCTTACAAAGATAGGAGTTACCAATTCGTGGGAAGACAGAGAGGTGACTATTAACAGATGGCAGTATTCCGAAACACAGCAATTAATGGAAATTGACCTTGATGTTGCAAACAAGTCATATGATGGCATAAACAAATATAAGTTTTCTGCCATGGACTTAAAGGGTAACAAGTTGAAATGCGATGTGATGATTGAGGAAGATGATTGGATTATCTTAAGAATATCAGGCATTCCAAAAAGATGGAGTGATGTGTCATTAAGAATGGAAATGCCTGATGTCTCTGGAGACAGACTAAAGCTCTATACGAACGTTGTTGATGTTGAAAAAGTGGCAGAGTTAAAGAGCATGGATAGAAACGGCTACATGGCACAGAAATTTAACATTGAAATATCAAACATGCAAAAGGAAGTTGAGGCAGATAATAAACAGATTGACAAGCTTAACAATGAAATAGCAGAGGTTCAGAAGGAAATTGAACGTATAAACAAGGAAAAGATATATCAGACAGATAAGGAAAAGACTGAAAGTGATTCATTGATTGCAGAAGCTAATTCGACAATTACATCAAAGCAGAAAGACATACAGGAGCTGATGGCTGACATTGATGAAATAAATAAACGTATTGACATGAAAAATAAGGAAAAAAGCGATTTGGGACTATGACAAGCAAGGAAAAATTTGATTGGATAAAAGAAAACATAAGTATTGTGGATTATGCATCTTCAATAGGTTTTACGCCTGTAAGAAAGGGTAAGTATTACAGTTTAAAGGAACATGATTCAATAATCATAGATACTCATAAAAACGTGTATTGGCAAAATTCCATTTCAGGTTATGGAAAATGCATAGGAGAGATGGGTTCAATAATAGATTTTGCCATGAAATTCTGTAACATGAGTTTTTACGAAGTTATTAAGCAGTTTGAGGGAAACATCCCAAGGGACAGTCATTGTCAGGTCAGAAAGGAAAAAAGAATTTCTGATAAAACACTGAAACTTCCGGGAAAGGATGCAAACATGAGAAAGGTGTATGCCTATCTCATTAAGACAAGGAACATAAAGTCGGATGTAGTACAGTTTTTTGTTGATAACAAAATGTTGTATCAGGATAAAAATGGAAATTGTGTCTTTGTTGGATATGATGTCAACAATGGAATGGTTCCGGTGTTCGCCTGCAGAAGAGGTACGAACACATTTAAGCCGTTCTATGGTGATGTTGCAGGATGCGATTATGCCAAATGCTTTTATGTTGATAATGAGAGCAATGTGTTGGTGGTGACAGAATCTGTCATTGATGCAATGAGCATCATGAGTCTTGTTGACAGTAATGAAAAATATAATTATTTAGCCCTTGGTGGCGTTGGAAAATGGGAAGCAATTAAGACTTATCTTGATAGGGGAAACATTAAAAAAATCGTAATTGCGACTGACAATGACAAGACAAATGACAATCAGGGCGGAATCCCATGCGCACAGCTTATGTGTTCATTCGTTAAGGAAAATTATCCTGACGTGGTGAGAAAATGGAAATTGCCGCCAAAAAAATACGGCAAGGATTGGAACGATGTTCTGCAGATGAGAAATAAATGAAACGGAGGAAAAGGCAATGATTATTTTTGTGGGAAGTAAGGAAAAAGGATATTTTTGTGAAGATGTTGCAGCTAAGTTTGACCAGGCGGTTGAATACATAGACACAGACATTCACATAGTAAATCAAATACCGGAGATAATGAACTATAAGGAAAATTGTGAATATCTTGTAGTTGATGTGGAGCAGTATGCAGATGATGCAGATGTAATCATAGATTCATTAATGAAAGTAAAGGAAGCTGTAAATACAAAGATAATCATATACGCTGTAGCATTTTCTCCAAAGTCTGAACTTCTATCAGGATTGTATTCAAGAGGAATACGTAATTACATATTTTCAGAAATGCTCAGTGACAAGAAGAAAGACCTAACCAACTGCATAAACGGTTTTTATGAGCAGTGGGGTTATGAAAGTCTGGGAATATATTTTGAGGGTGAGGATGAAGATAATGCAGAAGAAATAACAAAAAAAGAAAAGGTAAAAACGATAGGAGTTGCCGGAGCAGTAAGAAGAATGGGAACAACAACGCAGGCATTACAGATTGTTAAGTATCTTAAATTTAACGGATATAAAGCAGCTTATTTTGAGATGAATAATCACGGATTTGTAAAGGCAGTCAGGGAGTTTTACGAGGATTCACAATATGATGAGATGGAAGGACTTACAGAGTATCAGAATGTTGACATGTATTACAAGGCAGAAAGATTAAAGGAAGTACAGGACAAGGATTATGAATACATAGTATATGATTATGGCGTTTATAGCGAACATGATTTTAACAAAGTCTCATTTCTTGAAAAGGACATACAGATATTCGTTGTTGGAAGCAAGCCTGATGAATTTGAAAAGACATATGAACTAATCAAGAGCAATTTTTATAACGATGTATTTTATGTATTCAATTTTACTGCGGAAACTGAAAAAAAGGACATTAAGGAATTAATGGAAGACAAGGCAGACAAGACATTTTTCGCAGATGAATCAAAGGATCCTTTTACTTTTGGAAATTCAGAAATTTATAAGAAAATGATTCCAATAGAAAACAAGAGCGAAGAGAAAAAGGAAAAGAAATCAGGATTTTTCAGAAAAAGAAAAAAATAAGGAGGAAGACAATGGATAGCAGAACAGAAAAATTTATGAAATTAATGGAACAACTTGGGGCAGACATTGACATCCCGGATGAATTTGAGTTCGAAAAGCCTGATGAAGAAGTAATTCATGAGTGGGATGAGTTAGAAGGTGGTGGTACGGATGAAGCTTAACAGAATGCGTGAGGAAATGATTAACAGTTTTATTGACTGTCTTAAAAAAGACACCATTCCATGGCACAGAAGTTGGAGTGCTACGGAACGTCCTTACAATGCGGTAACAAATACGGCTTATCACGGAGCTAATTCATTATGGCTTTCATATAATCAGTTTGCCAGAGAATTTGATGATCCAAGATGGTGTACCTTTAAGCAAGCACAGACACAAGGCTGGAAAATAAAGCCCGGTTCAAAAGGAACAAGAGTGGAATTTTGGTCCTTATATGACACAGAGGAAAAAAGAAAACTTACTCAAAGGGAAGCAAAACAGTTATCTGATGAGTTAACACTTGAAGATTTCAAGAATAGAGTAAAACCAATATCCAATGTGTATACGGTATTTAATGGCGAGCAGATAGATGGCATTCCAAAATATGAGGAAAAAACATACGAGTTAAACACAGAAGAACTTTTACAGAAAAGAGACACCCTACTAAAAAACATGAATGTTGATTTTTCGGAAGGTGGGGACAAGGCATTTTATAACCCAAGTCGTGACAGAATAACATTACCTGAAATGAACAGATTTGAGACTGAATATGATTACATGGCAACACTGCTTCATGAAGCAGGACATGCAACAGGTCATATAAGCAGACTTAATAGAGATATGACAGGGGTGTTTGGAAGCCCTGAATATGCAAGAGAAGAATTAAGGGCGGAAATAGCATCAGCATTTGCAGCGCAAGTAGTTGGTATTGATTATCAACAAAATCAATATATGGAAAATCATGAAGCATATGTTCAGGATTGGATAAGTGTTTTAGAAAACAGTCCTAATGAATTATTTGCAGCCATTAAGGATGCAGAAAAAATTTCAGACTATCTAATAGAAAAGGGCGAATTTGGATTAGAAAAACCTGAAATGTCAAAAGATGCGTCTTTCATTAAAAGCATGGATACATATGTTGCTTTGCACAGAGAATACATTGAGGAGGTATCACAAAATAAAGAGCCGATAGTAATAAACGGTTATGGTGGGCCAGGAGCTGGCAAGTCTACAGCATGCATGGAAATTACAGCCGCCCTGAAAAAGGAAGGCTACAATGCTGAATATGTTCAGGAATATGCTAAGGAACTTGTTTATGAAAAGGACATGGAAATGTTGGATGGATCTCCGGAACACCAATATGAAATTTTAAAGGAACAGACAAGAAGAATGGATAGGCTATATGATCAGGTTGATTTTATAGTGACTGATTCTCCGGTGATGTTAAACACAATTTACAACAAGCAGTTAACACCTGAATATGAATCGCTTGTAAATGAACTGCAGGAAGAATACATTAATTATTCTTTTTTTATGGAGGGGGATGTCTCAAACTTTGAAGAAGAGGGACGTATTCACAATCTTACAGAAAGCATTGAAAAAGACAATGAAATTAAGGACATGCTTCAAAGGAATGAGATTAAATACAAAACCTACAATCATGAAAATGTTAATGAAATAGTTAATGATGCAATAGATTTTTATGAAAAAATTAACGCTGGAAAGAGTAATGAAAAAGAGGTGGTTAGGGACGCAGAAAACATTCAGTTAACCGGTGCGGAAGCTGCAAGATTTAGAATGGCCATGAAAGGGCAGGAACGTGCACTTGACATGTTCATGAATGATGAAAGCATTCCTGAATACATAAAAAATGACAGCATGGCCATAGGAAAAGAGGCTGAGAAATATTTTAATGAAGGATTAAGCATTGGTGAAGTTATCATGAATCATACACAGGACATAGATAATTCATGCAACATTTTTAATCCAGCGTACACAAAAAATCTTCTTTCAGGATTGTATGCAAAAACCAATGAGGAGTATAGAAACCTGAAGGAACTGCCTAACTTATGGAATGAAAGAGAACTAGTGGAAATATCGGAAGGATTGGCAGAACAGCTCATAAATGAACAGATTACAATAGCATCTGGAATGTTCGCATTGGATCAGGTAGATAATCCGAGAGAATTTCAAAATTATAAGAGTTCCAAGTTTTTTGTGAATGAAAACGTGTTAAAAAATGCATGTGAAAATAGCAAGGTTAATCTTGTCAAATGTGAGCAGGTTGAAACACCCGGATTTGAAACTGGAAAGTATTATACGATAAGCGAATATGATTTTATTTCGAGAGAAATCGACAGAGAATACACACAGGGAAATAAATATCTTTGGGACAGATATAAGACGCAGGAGAAGATTGATAACATAAAAAATCCGGAAGAGCAGAAATACATTACTCCAAAGACTAACAAGTTTAAACTTATCCTGAATGGGAAGGAATATTCGGATGGCATTACACTTGGAGAAGGAAAAGGCGGCATTATAAAACAAATGTCAGGAAAGGCATTTTCAGATGAAGTTGCAAGTGCCTTTAAGAAAGATGAACAGTTCAGAATCTTTACAGACAAGGTAAAGGATGTTTATGAATTTGAAAACAGCAAAGGAATACCAAAAGAGTTCAGAACAACCACGGATAACATGGAAGTAATCAATAAGGACATGTTACTTACACAGCATGAGTTAATTAGCAACATGAAGCAACCTGAAATGAAAGCACCGGAACAAAATGTCATGGATTTTTTCAAGAATACCGGTACTAAAACTAATACAAAAGCAAGGGGGATGAACAGAAGAATGGAAATAGAATTGTAAGGAGGATTTAAATGAAAGAAGAGTATATATATTCAGTGCAGGCAGCTTTTCTTTTACAAAAAACAATGCGGGAAATACAACATATGTGTGAAAAAGGAAGACTTAGGGCTACAAAAATAACAAAAGGAAAAGAGAAACTTCTAATTGATGCATCATCGGTGGAAGACATCTTTTATAAACAGATATCAAGATATAACAGAGTTTATAAGTACCTTAATTTGTCCGAGGAAGAAAGACTTGATTACTGGAATAATGTTGAGAAAAACATACAGATAAAGTTAAACACTGTAGATTATCTAAGCTTAAAGCAAGTGGCATATCTGCTAAACGTATCAGGTCAGGCCGTAACAACAATGATAGATACAAAAGAAGTAATGTGCTTCAATCTGTTTTATAAGGGAAGGGAAAGAAAATTCATCGATGAAATTTCCCTGGCAAAATTTGTCAAGAGACGTCTTGATGAAATTAAGGAAAAATATAAGTACCTCATATCCTACATTAATACGGAAAACAAGATGTTATTTTGGGAGGAACATGAGGAGGACATCGAAAAAATAATTGATTTTGACAACAAGAAAAGAGTGAGACAGTTAAGAAATCAAAGAGAAAGGGAAAGAATGAGTAAGCAGACGGAAACGTTAGCTGATAATAAGGAAAATGGCAAAGTTTAAAAAAGGTTTAGTTAATGACATAAGAGATGAATACGACAGAGAAGAAAAGCAGAAGAAATTAAGAGAAAAATATGAAACTCCGGAAGATGTTTTAATTGTTGAAAAAGACAATACTGTTAAGTTTTTTGTAAGAACAACCGGAAACGTTATTAAGCTTGTTGTTGGAATCATAATATTTATTCTTGCAGTCATTGGATTAACAGCAATTATATATCCTGAAACAAGAAATGAACTCATTCATCAGGGAATGGCTGTAATTAAGGAATTAAAAGGTTATCTTGGATTTTAAGAAAATAAAAAAAGCACCCTGCAGATGCTTTTTCTAAATATAATGTTAAAAAAATGTTGTCAATTGTTTTTGGGAAAAACAATTGACGTGGGGATAAATCAAACAATTCATGGAACAAACGAAAATATAAAAAGCTTACTAGAGGGATAAACCAACAAATGAAAATATAAAATCTTTATAAGTAAACAAATTTATATTTTATGCATAATGAATTGATATGACGGTTAGCATAACTAACTAACTAATTAATTAACCTAACCTAACCTAGCCTAACCTAGCCTAGTCTAACCTAGTCTAACCTAGTCTAACCTAGTCTAACCTAGTCTAACCTAGTCAATTTTCATTATATGTTAAAAGAAATATATTGTCAATTGGCTCCAACTAATTAATTAGAAGAACTTATAAGAGGAGAAATATAATGAAGATAAAAAACAAAATTTTAACAAAATTAACAAACTTAACAGAATGTGAATGGAAGTTGTTTGAATACATGATCAGACGACAGGACAATTCAGGAAAAGTATTTGGTGTTCATAATAAAGCAGTCTGTCAGACTACAAAAATGTCAAAGCAGAGTTTTTATAATGCCCTAAGGGGGTTGGCTGAAAAGAAAGTAATAACATATGAAGCGGGAGTTCCTGAATATACAGTTAATCCGGTAGCAAAACATAAGATATTTGGCAGAAGCATTGATTACAATGTTACCATCACAGATAACGATTTTTCCTATGAAGGAGCAGAAAGAGAAGGCTATGTATCCCTGCAGCGTAAATTATTCAGAAGCAAGGAATATGCTTCGTTGAAAGCTAATGAAAAGTTTCTGTTGTTTTGGTTTGCACATTTAACAAACGAAAACACTCAATCATATAAAAGAAAAGCCAAGGAGTTTTTAGGACAGTATTCAGCAATGCTTGGCGTGAGCAAGCGTGTAGTTCGTTCATACATGCATACTTTAAAAAACTTTTTTGCAATCGGAGTTCAAAAGGGAATATGCTACATTACATATTTGCATGAAAAGTTTGAAAAGGACTACAGTTCAAATCAACGTAATAATGTTCAGGAAAATTACATTCAGGGACTTGTAAGACATATGAAAATAAAGAAGGCAAGCACAAGAGACATCAAGGATACAGCTTATTTAATGTCACAGTATGATAAATTAGCAGAACTACATGGACGTGACATTAAGCTGCTGATCACAAAGATAATCATGTCTTGTGCACGTAAGGAAACAGAACCAAAGAACAGAGTACTTAATGCAAAGTACATACATAAAATAGTGAGAAGTGAATTGGCACTTTTTTAAAATGCATATCTTAATTTCGTAAATATAATCTAAAGCCTGCAGGTCAGGTTTATTTGTCATGCATTAAAAAAATCATAAATTATTTCGGTAGAAGAAGGAATACACAATATTTTCAAAAATAAGATGAAATTCAGAAAAAATCTAAAAAAGCTGACTTTTTTCTTGTTTTTTTTACATTAAGTCAGTCTAAATTTATGTATGTTTTTTACTATATGGTCAAAATAATATGATTACTACTTATTTTTCTAGTCAAAATTACTGCAGGATGTCTTTGTAGGAATCCCTTATAATAAGGGGATTTGTGAGAGGCTGAAAGTTTTCTATATATATTCTTTCTTTTTTATTTTTTCTATTTATATATCCTTTTAGCAAATAAGGTAGCGTTGCTCATTTAAATGTGTCCTTCGGCCACGGAGCAACGCAAGATAGCTAACGCTATCCTAAACTTGTCATGGAAGAATATAATTTAAAGGTGTACATTTTACGTTTTTCTTTTTTTAAGGGAACTTCCCTTAAAAGAAAAAATGAAATTTACTTAAATCGTATCACCTATACAATTTAAGCAGGAATGTAATAAGTGGAGGCGCAATATGGTAGAACCTACATTATTTAATGGTGGAATAGAATTATATTGATTAATAAAGTGTTCAGAACTGTTGAGTTTTGAATACTTTATTTTTTTGTAATACAAAAGTAACATTTGACATTTGACATATATTTGTCAAAGTGTTAAAGTATATTCATAAGTTATGTTCATAAATAAATGAACAGTTTTGTAACATTTGAGGTGATTTTTATGAAATATGGCTATGCGAGAGTGAGCACACATTGGCAGGCTGCAGATGGTAATTCTTTAGAGGCGCAGATTGAAAAATTGAATGCTGCAGGAGCTGAGAAGATATTCATGGATGAGTATTCCGGGAAAACCACAAGGCGGCCACAGTTGGAAGAGTTGCTTTCCTTAATATCTTCAGGAGATGAATTAATTGTTACCAAGCTTGATAGAATTGCTCGATCAGTAATTGAAGGGTCTGAACTTATTAAAAAACTTCAAAATGATGACGTGGTTGTCAATGTTTTAAACATGGGATGTATGGATAACAGTCCGACAGGTCGTTTGATTACGAACGTGATGTTAGCATTTGCAGAATTTGAAAGAGACATGATCATTGAACGAACTCAGGAAGGTAAAAATGCAGCCAAGAGGAACAATCCCAATTTTAAGGATGGAAGACCTTTGAAATTTGGAGAGGAACAAATCGAATTAGCATTGAAATTATTGGAAAATCATAGTTATAAGGAGGTAAGCAACATGACAGGAATTAGCAAGTCAACATTGCAGAGAGCAAAGAAAAAAAGATTGATTAAATATTTTGAATTATGTAATAATGTTGAAAATTTAGAGGAAAATGTAAAGAAAAAGCTTGATGAAGCCAAGAAGGATTAAGCATGATTTTCAGGGTGACAATTTTGTCACCTTTTTTCTTTTGAAGTTTTGTAAGTATTTTTAGAGTTTTTTAGCAAACTGGTAGCAAGATTTTTTTTGACAACTTTTTGAAATTTTATTTTCGCAAGAAAAGTTTGGAAGAAGAAGGATTTTATTTAGGTACCATTCCTACCCAGTCAGCTACGCTGACAGCCCTGCCCGTCTCCCAGGGCATTATGAAAAGATGTGGATATTAAGCCTTGCTTAATATCTTTTATGGAAAGCAGAGAAAAGTCCGAGGTGTCGGACTTTTTTTATTTTTCTCACCCCCCCAACCCCCGAATCACCGGGGGCTTTAGCTTGTTGAAAGTCGCACCCCGCCACTGTATAGGCAATTTTAGTGGCTACTTATTAAAATTTAAGTTCCGGCAGTTTCCATCTGATGAAATTATCAATGTGCCTGTCTTGCTTGATGCCATATTACTGCAGAACCTGCCATATTACTGCAAGGATAAAATGTACGTGCAAGCACGTCCTTGCAGTACGCAGAACCTGCAGTTTTTTGATGCCATCGCAAGACGATAAAGGCACATTGACAATTAAATATCATCAGAAGGGAAACAAGCCTTGAAACTTATAAATTTTCAATCATAAGTAGCCACTAAAAATAAAACTACACAGTGGCGGAAGGAGCTTAATATGTTAGTTGAGTTTAATTCTTATTCCATTAATGACAAAGTCATAACATTGTATTGTACAAATGTTGAAGACATCTTCGACAGAAACAGACATTACCCTCAGGAAGTAATGTATAGCTTTGATACTTCAAAGAAGTACCAAACAAGAACACTCATGAGCTGGCTGTTAAAACAGAAAGCTGTTAAAGAACTTAAAGGGACTAACCCGACATGGGGAGATGTTCTTACATCCATTCTTGGAACGGTTGTAAACGTAAGTTGGAGTAAATATAGAGTCTACGCCTAAGTAGGCTCTTTTAATTTATAAAAATAAATTTTAAGCCCAAAGGGCGGAAAGGATAATAACATGAATACTTTAAAAGAAGAAATGATTAAGAGAGTAGAGGAACTTAATGAAAAGTTAGAGGAAAAGGAATTTCACCTAGAAGTTAAGGAAGCTTTTAAAAATAATGGTAACAAGTTTGGAATTACAATTTTGTCCGATAATAATAAGTACAAAATGTGTCCAACAGTTTATAAGGAGTGTATGGAAGATATTTGGTATGACGATGACAAAGTAATTGAGTTCTTGGAAAGGATATATGAAGAAAACAAAGACAAAAAGCTTGATGTTAAAACGTTATGCAGTCGAGATTATATCTTGGAAAATGTAAGATTAAGAGTTGTTTCAGATGAAAATATAGGTGAAATTAAGAAAATGAATATAGCTTATAAACATTATCTTGACATGTTGATTTTATTTTACATAGATGTTTCAGAAGCTTCATCGGCAGATGCTACTGCAAGCATAACATTAAGAAAAGAAGAATTAGCAAGAGCAGGCATTGAACAGACAGAACTTCTTAATAGTGCCATAAGAAACATAGAAAACGACTACGTTGTATCTAGTATGGAAAAAGTAATTTGTGAAATACTGGATATCCCGGTAGAAGAAGCACCTGACATGTCAGGGGACGTTGAAATGTATGTAATAACAAATTCACATAAGATATTCGGAGCTGCTTCAATTTTAAGTACAAGAATACTTAATGCGGTATCTTATCTTATCGGTGGTGATTTTATCATTCTTCCATCAAGCATACACGAATGTATTGCTGTTCCTTATGGAAAGATGGAATCAGAAGAACTTAGAGAAATGGTTAGAGAGGTTAATGACAATCAAGTTTCACCAGAAGACAGACTTACATACAATGTATACAAGTATTCAAAAGGTGAGTTAAGCATTATGTAGAATAATTAAACTGAAAGAGGGAGAAAAGCTTTGCTTCTCTCCTGCTTTCAGGAAAGGAGAAAAATCATGGAGTTTAAGCTGAATTTAAAGAACTGCAGAATTAGTGGCAATGAACTAATTCTTTGTGATAAGCAGATTGTTGCCATACACAACTTTTTTGAAAGACAATGCATGCTTGAATATGTTGGAAACAATAATTGCAACTGGCCCGATGAAAAGATTGAATTTGTGGCCGGTAGAGCATATGAAATACTTCAGGAAGATGTTGATGATGAGAATGAACATTATGCAATTGAAAGTGCATTGGAAGAATGGGAGGAAAAGTATGCTTAGAAAATATGAAATGGAATTGGACGAACTTAAACATCCGTTAATGGTAGAAGAAAGCTCTTATGAATGTCCGGACGAAAGGCTGAACAGCCCGGAGAAAATAGTAAAGCTTCTTAATGAATGTTTCAGGCTTGATAAAAAAGCAGAGGAATATGTATACATGCTTGCATTTGATGCAAAATGTAATCCGCTGGGAGTATTTGAATTAGGTCATGGTTCAGTGAACGCATGTATTTTGAATCCCAGAGAGATTTTTCAAAGAGCATTGATATGTGGAGCAGTGAACATAGTAATTGCTCACAATCATCCTTCACATGACACTACCCCATCAAAAGATGATGATGTTGCTGCATCGAAGATAAGTGAGGCAGGAAAGCTTATGAAAATTCAGCTTGTTGATTTTATCATAATAGGCAATGGTTATTTTTCGTATGCAGAAGAAAAGAGAATATGAAAATAAAAAAGAAACAGAGATATCAAATTTTGATATGCTCTTTTTCTTTTTTATGGGCCGTCCCTCCCCGCCTGATTTGTTTACATCCAGATTCGCACTTCACACGTTGCGTTTTGTGCAGAATCTGTTATACAAACAAATCAGTTGCCGAACCCCCAACCGTAGGGACGGCCATTGTGTTTATTCCTTATCTCACCACGTTATTGGAAACGGACGTTGATATTTTCGTTTTCATGCATCCCAGGTCATTCTTTAAATTATGTTTCCTGATATGTTGGAAGGTTTGCTTTTTTTGCACCATTAAATCATTGAAAAAATGTTCTGCAAGGGTAAATTGCACGTGCGATGCACGCCCTTGCGAGAAATTTTCACAATGATTTTTTTAATGTGCAAGCAAACCAAAAACCAACATATACAGAAACAAATTTAATTTAAAGAAAGAAGGAGATTTAGCATGAAAACTTAATATCAACTAACAAAGGGAAGCACCCAATCCCAAACATGCCAGAAACAAATTTTAAATTTTAAAACCGGAGGTAAAGAAAATGATTAGAAAAAATAGCAAGGTAAAGGTTCAAATATTTGATAGCAATAACAAGGTGATTAAGACAATGGTACATGGAAAAGTTTTTAATGTGCATGAGGAAAATGGAAAGTTAGGAATAACATGGAACAAGGAATTTAAACCATTTAGCCACTTTGCTCCAAGTGTACACTTTGAAAACGTGATGACTGGTAGAGAATACCATTTTAGCAACATAACAGATAGATTGGAAAGGATATAGGTGGCAGGAATGGAAGATTTACAAAAAGTATGCGACTTACTTACAGATACACTAAGGGAAACAAGAAATTTAAGAAAATTAAAAAAATTGTATTACGACAAATCAACGGAAACAGTAACGGCAACATTTGAATGTGGAGGTATAAAAATAGCAAATGTTGCAGGTGATTCAGGAACGGCAATGATTAGCGACATCATAAAACAAGTAGTTTAAGGAGAAAACAGATATGACAAGAGAACAAAGAAAAAAGGAATTAAAGGGAAACATTCAGTTAACAGTAATATTTACAATGTACATATGGATGATTATGCAAGTTGCAATAAGGCTTTTGGAATAAATCCGATAAGCATTGATAAAAATGAAACATGTGAATATAATAAAAGTAAGAAAGTAAGAAAATCTTATTGTTTGAAATGGAGGTATTAACATGTTGACAGAATTAAGACAGAAATCACAAATAACAATTCCAAAGGAAATAGTTACAAAGCTGGGATTGGCTGAAGGAGATAAACTGAACATTATGGAAAAAGACGGAATGATTTATATAATGCCAGTTACGGTATATCCGAAAAATTACCTGAACGAGCTAAAAAATGAAATTGATGATGTTAAGGAAAAATTAAAGGCAGGGGAGCAACCTGTATTTGACAATCTGGATGCATTGTTTGATAAGTTGGAGGAATAAATGGCTTTTAGAATAACATATACACCAAGGTTTGAAAAAAACTTTAAGAAATTATCAGATAAGGAACGGGCACAATTTAAAAAGAAGTTAAAAATATTTGTTGAAAATCCATTTCACCCATCGCTTAGAACAAAACGCATTCAGGGAACGGAAGACTTGTTTGAGTTCAGTGTGAACATGGACATAAGAGTAATATGGTATTATGAAAATGATGAAATAGTCATGATTGTTGACATAGGACATCATGACATTCTTAAAAAATTTTAAAATGGTGCCAGCAGGAGGAAAGTATCACAGAAATGTGGTACTTTTTTTTGCCCGAATTATTAAATTTTTTCTTTTAAGGGGGGACGGCGTAGCCGCCGATTTTTCAGCTAGGTTTTCACGAAGCAGTGCGGACAGCCAGTGAAAAAAGAGCATAAGGGGAAACTGATATCAACTGCGTTGATAGTTAGGCAGTGCCTAACGTTTCCGTGATATTACTTATGCCCCTTAATACACACTTTTGTACAACCTAAAAGGTGTGTATTAAGCAAATTTTGCACCAAAAGTGTTGCAAAAATATCTTGTGAGATATAATATATATCTATATCTGAATGACAATATAAAAAGGAAAAATGAGGTGAAATGAATGAACATATCAATAAGGGATGTGGACCCGGTGGCAATTAAGAAAATAGATGAGCTGGCTAAAAAGAAAGGCATCAGCAGAAATGAATATCTTAAAAATCAGATTGCACAGATTGCGGTAATGAAGGATTTAAATGAAATTGAAAACAGATATTCAAATCTTGTTGATGCAGTGGCAGACAGATTGGAGCAGGCAAATGATGTGATAAGAGAAAACAGCATGCTACTTGAAAACATAAGGGATAAATATTAGGGGACAATTTTGTCCCCTAGAATATAAAGTGAAAGGAAGAAAGAATGGCAATAAGGAAAAATATATATTTTGATGAAAAGGAATACGAAAAACTGCAGGACATGAAATTAAAGTATGGATTAAAAAGTGATAGTGCAGCAATAAGCTTCTTGTTGCAGTCGGAAAGTTTAACCGATGATATTGCAAAGTCCGTGGTAAAGGAGTTCGAGGAAAGTTATATGAAGAGCGAAAGACTTAAATGGGCAACCAAGACGGCTGAACAAAATAGTATAGTCATATTGGATGCAATAAATACGCTGCTTCACATGTTCAAGGCCGATGCACTCATATCTGCGGAGCTTGCACCTAATGTTGTTGTGGAGCAGTCACAGAAAAACATAAAAGATAAGATAGCATACTTTAAACAGAAGAGTGATGAGAGAAAAAGAAAGCAAAGTGACAATTCGGGGAAATAAATTAAGAAAAGGTAGGAAAAATGAAAAGAGTTATAAACAAATTCATAGTCATTATATTATCTGCAACATTTCTTTTTAGTGGGGTTAAAATTGTAAATTACTATTATGAAGCTTATAAACAAAAAGAACTTTTTGATAACGTGGAGAACAAGATAAACAAAAAAGTAAATGGAAAGACAGATGTAAAAGGAAAGACGGTTCAAAATAAATATCTGAAATTATATAGAGAGAACAGTGATTTTGTAGGATGGATAAAAATAAAGGATACAAAAATTAATTATCCGGTGATGAAAACAACAAAGCAATTTGATTATTACCTAATGAGAAATTTTGAAAAGGAATACTCCATTTATGGAACACCTTTTATCGGAGAAAATTGTACAACAGATATTGCTGCATTTAATACAGTAATATACGGACATCATATGAATAATGAAACGATGTTTTCTGACTTAATAAAATACAAAGACAAAAATTTTTATGACACTCATAAATATGTTAGCTTCAACACTTTAAATGACAATAGAAAGTATATAGTTGTTTATGCTTTTGTTTCAGATGTAAACAAGAAAAATTCATTTGAATATTACAATGTTAACATCTGGAAGAATAAAAAGAAAAAATATATAAAGCAACTTGAAAAAATAAAACTTTATGACACAGGAGAAAAGATTTCGTTGAAAGACAAGCTGCTTACATTATCAACGTGTGACAACACAAATAAAAACAGCAGAATGGTAATTGTGTGTAAGTTAATTTAGGTGACAATTTTGTCTCCTAAAAAATTAAGAATACAGGGTGACAATTTTGTCCCCTAAAAAATTAAGAATACAGGGTGACAATTTTGTCCCCTAAAAAATTAAGAATATAGGGTGACAATTTTGTCCCCTAAAAAATTAAGAATATAGGGTGACAATTTTGTCCCCTAAAAAATTAAGAATATAGGGTGACAATTTTGTCCCCTAAAAAATTAAGAATATAGGGTGACAATTTTGTCCCCTAAAAATTAAGAATATAGGGTGACAATTTTGTCCCCTAAAAATTAAGAATACAAGGGGACAATTTTGTCCCCTAAAAATTTAAGGAGGAAAAATGGGAAAAATTAAGGCAGGAGTTGTGGTGGTGACTGAATTTTGCAGACCTAATGACAACCGGTTCCAAGGATATATTGATTACATTAATAGGAGTGAGGCAGTAAGAAATAAGAACACCGCAAAATATAATCTGTATCAGGATTACATGGGCAATCCAGAAAAGACCAGTGGATTGTTTACATCGGAAAAAGATAATCTGACGGAAAGCGAAAAAATGCAGCTAAAGGAAATATTTGAACAGGCACAAAAAAATGAGTCAGTAATGTGGCAAACAGTAATATCCTTTGACAATCGTTGGCTAAAACAAAATGGAATAATAAGTGAAAATGATGATGCAATAGATGAGGCAAAATTAAAGGAAGTTGCAAGAGGCGGAGTTAACAGAATGCTTGAAGCGGAAAAGTTGGATAATGCAGTCTGGTCGGGGGCAATTCATTTTAATACTGACAACATCCACATTCACATTGCAACTGTCGAGCCTGTTCCAATGAGGGAGAAGAAGGAATACACACAGTACGAATATGCATATCAAAATGGAAAAAGAATCAGAAAACCAATTTTGGATGAAAATGGAAAGCCACTAACCAAGATGGAATATAAAGGAAGGTTTAAGCCGAAGAGCATAGAAAAATGTAAGAGTTATGTTGTTAATGAATTAGTAAATGACAAAGAGAATAACATAAAGATTAACCAAATAATCAGGGACAGCATAGTGAAACAGAAGAGTGAGCATCCGCTTGTACAGGATGAAGAACTTGTAAAACTGTTTGAGGACCTGTATCAAAAAATGCCTGACTGTAACAGGAACTTGTGGAACTATAACAATCCGATAATGGCAAGGTTGCAAGCAGACATTGATAACATAAGCACAAATTATTTGGAAAAGTATCATTCAGATGAATTTAAGGAATTGAGAGAAAGAATAAACACGCAGGAAGAAGTATATAAGCAGGCTTACGGTGACAGTAAGAAAGATTACGGTAAAAACAAGATGAAGGATTTGTATACAAGACTGGGAAATGCAATTCTTAAGGAAATAAAAAAGTATGATAATGAACTAAAAAACGCAGAGGAAAAACTAGGGGACAATTTTGTCCCCTTAGATACAGATGATGAAAAAGAGTTAATTGATAAAGTTTATTCAACAGAAATTTATGGTGATGAAAATGAAATGAATGATGTTGATGTGGATGACTTCATAGAGCCGGAAGCAGATGTGGAGGATTCCTATTATGAATGGAGCAAAAAATATAAAAAGGCAAGAAGACTGATACATCAAAAAAATCCTGATTATGAAACAGCAACAATGCTTCTGTTGGAAGAACATGGTAAAGGAAACATTCTTGCTACATATGAGTTAGGAGATGTTTATAAAAAGGGAATTGGAACAAAGATAAATGCAAAAACAGCAGAGCATTATTACCAAAGAGCATTCAGGGGCTTTGAAGTTCAATTAAAAAATTGTTCAAGTGAAGACAAAAAATCAAGTTACGTAAATTACAGATTGGGAAAAATGCATTATTATGGTCAGGGAACAGAACAGAATTATGAACTGGCAAAGCAGCGATTTGAATTATCTGAAAATGATTATTCAAGATACATGCTTGGAAAAATGAAATATTATGGTCAGGGTATGGATAAGGATTTTCAGGGAGCGTTTAGTGACTTTAAATCGGTTTCTGAAAATAACGGATATGCAGCCTATAAGGCAGCCAGCATGATAGAAAATGATGAGGTAAATTTAGGGGACAATTTTGTCCCCCTCGAAAAAAAGGAAGAATTATATGACAGTGCATTCATTCAATTTTCAGAAATGGAGAGAAAAAATCCTGATGATAACTTGGAGTACAGAATTGGAATGATGTACTTGAATGGTCAGGGAACAGAACAGAATAACGAAAAGGGAAAGGAATATTTAGAAAAATCTGCAGAAGCAAAAAATGTGTATGCAATGAACAAACTGGCAAAAATTTATCTTGAAGAAAAGAACGTTGAAATGTTACCTAAAGCGTTGGAATATCTAAAGGAAGCTGCAACAGTCGGAAAAAGTGACATGGCAATGTATGTATTGGGAAACGTATACAGTGATAATGAGTATGGAATGAAAGATAAACTGGAAGCTGAAAAGTGGTACAGGATGGCAGAAAAAGAAGGAAATGGATATGCAGCTTATAAGCTTGGAAAGTTAAAAATTGATGGTGGAAACATCAGAGAAGCAGTTGAGCATCTATCAATGGCAGACAATAAGTATGCATGGTACAAGTTGGGGAAAATATATTTAAATGAAAACGAGGAAATGTTTAATCCTGAAAAGGGAATAATGTACATGGAGAAGTCTGCAGAAGAGGGAAATTCATTTGCACAGTATCAGATTGGAAAAATATACAATGATGGAAAGTACATTGAAAGGGATGAAGAAAAATCCATGTATTGGTTTGGCAGGGCATCGGAGCAGAATAATGAATATGCTGCTTACCAACTTGGAAAAATTTATTATGACAAAAAGGACTATCCAAATTCAGAGCAACAATTTTTAAAATGCGAAAATGAAAGCATTAAACCATACTCAGATTATTACTTGGGTAGAATGTATCTTGATACGGAAGGTCAGCTCTATAATCCAAACAAGGGAATTGAATGCATGGAACGCTCAGCCGGGGCAGGCAATGACACGGCTGCGTTCATGCTTGGAATTACTTATCTGAAAGGAGAAGCAGTAAGACAAGATAAAACATTAGGACGGCAATGGATTGAAAGAGCTGCAGAAAATGGAAATGAATATGCATCGGATTTTTTGAAAAAAATGAATGATGGGCAAAATGCAAGTTTCAGATTAGGACACAGAAAAGCAATGATATTATCCAATGCTACCAGAGCACTAAAGAAAGCATTGAAAGAGGAATGGCAAAAGAGGCAGAATGAGAAGGAACACGAAAAACTTGTTGAGGAAAGCATTGAAAGAGGAATGTAGAAATACAAGGGGGACAAAATTGTCCCCTAAATTTATAAGAAAGACTTGACAATATATGGTCAAAGAAATATAATTATATTGTCAAGACAATATATAGAAAGGAAGACGAAAAAATGAAAACAATTGCATTTATAAATAACAAGGGTGGCGTAGGAAAGACTGCTTCGGTAACATCAGTTGCACATATGCTTGCGACAAGATATAATAAAAAAGTATTGGTGGTGGATACGGACCCACAGATGAATACAACAATGATGTTCAGCAATGTGGACTTTGTAAGCATTTTCAATAAGATATATAAAGGTGGAATGGAGAATACGGCAAAAAACATAGAGACATTGCTACTGGATAGAAATGTAGATATACATGATTGTATCTTACATACAGATTATGAAAACTTAGACATTATTCAAAGTTGTTTAACGTTGTCGGAGGCAGAAGAAAGAATTAAGGGAGATGTTATTTCACCTCAACAGTTTAAACTTAAAAGACATTTAAAGAAAGTTGAAGACGAATATGATTATTGCATAATCGACACCAGCCCATCATTATCAATCATTAACATTAACGGATTGGTAGCGGCTGATGAAATTTATATTCCGCTTAAATGTGATGGAGGTTCGCTTCTAGGAGTGGCAATCATTATGAGCATAGTTGATGTTGTTAGAGAAAGTAATCCGGAATTAAAGGT
Source organism: Eubacterium sp. LMAG:50 (assembly GCF_008680265.1). Classification (NCBI taxonomy): domain Bacteria; kingdom Bacillati; phylum Bacillota; class Clostridia; order Eubacteriales; family Eubacteriaceae; genus Eubacterium; species Eubacterium sp. LMAG:50. The sequence continues at coordinate 1,141,463 of NZ_NALP01000007.1, forward strand.
AGGTGGAATGTTTTTCACACAGTGGAATGGAAGAAAGAATGTGTCAAAGGCAGTGTATGAATTGCTTAATGATTCTTTTGGCGAATACATCATTCCTATTTCAATAGCAACAAACAAGAACATTGAGGAAGGCAGCCTTATGCAGATTCCGTTGCTGGCTTATGATAATGGAAAAAACAAGTGCAAGGCTACAAAGGATTACATAGAACTTACAGAATACATTTTAAATAGAAAATAGCTTAATGAGACAAGGGGACAAAGTTGTCCCCTAAAAGGGAAAGGAGACAAAATGGGAAAATTCAGTGTTAATTCCATAAGAGGAAATGAAGACGGAAAAGGATTAAAGGTTGATGCAGTGGAGGGCGAAAAAAAGCTAAGACTTGGAGAAGGTCTTCTTAATGATGCATCAAAGGATGTTATCAAAATGAGAATAGTTAATCTCGATAGAAATAAAATAAGGAAAAATTCAAAAAACAATTACAGTATCAAGGACATAGATTCGCTGGCAGAATCAATAAGGATTTATGGAATTGCTTCACCTCTTAATGTAAAGAAAATAAATGATAATGAATACATGCTTTTAGGTGGAGAGAGAAGAATAACAGCAATAGACAAACTGATAGAGGATCCAACTGTTCCGGAATGGAATGAAGATACATTGATACCATGTACCATAAAGGATTTGGATAAAATAAAATTACCTTTGTCGGATGAGGCCAAGGAACAGTATGCTTTAATTACAACTAACAAGGAAGCTAGAAAATATACTGATGCAGACAGATACATTGAGGTTCAGGCATGGAAGAGAATCATTGATGAATTAAGAGCAAATGGTGTAGACACAATCAACATGGAAGATAAGGATATTCAAATCAAGGGAGAAAAGACAAGAGACATATTGGCAAGAACAACCGGAATGTCACAAGGCCAAATACAGAGATACAACAAGGTTGAAAACAATGCAACTGCAAATTTGATTAATTCTGTATTAGATGATGAAATAAGCATTGGTGTTGCAGAAAGAGCAGTTGATATTCTAACACCTAGAGAGCAGGACAGTCTGGCAGAGGCTGCAAGGTCACAGAAGATAGCTCCAATAGATGTTGATACCTTTAAAAAGGAAGAACCAAAGGAAGAATACACAGACAAGGTTAATTCAGATGTTGAAGAATTATTGGAGAATATTAAGAATAAGAAAATCTATTTTACAGAGAAGCAGGAAAGGGAATACACAAAGCTGATTAAAAAACTTGCAAATATTCTTAACAAATAATAAAATATAGAAAGTAAAAAATGTGGGTGACAATTTTGTCCCCTAAAAAATTAAGAATATAGGGTGACAAAGTTGTCCCCCTGCTTGGAAAGGATATACGATGGCAAGAATGAGAAAAAATGCTGTAGCATTTTCAAGCTATATTACGCAAGATTTAAAAAACATAATGGAGTTTTTAATAGAGAGAGAAGAAATAACCAAGGTTGTATTTATTAGAAAAGCAGTAAGATATTTTCTTAGTGGTGACAGGGTAATTGATAAAAGAGTAATGATACCAAGAGGAGAACCAAATTACATATCAAGAAGTGCTCTTATAACCAGTTACATTGACATTGACCAGAAGAAAGAATTGGAAGACATAGCATGGTCGCAAGGCTCTAATTTTTCTGCAGCATTATATCAGGCGTTATTAGAGTATAGCGCAATGATGATTACGATAGATGATACAGGTTTTGTTTACAAGAAAAAATAATATGATTTGACAGGGCTACAGAAATGTAGCCCTTAATGTTTATGAGGGGATACATATGCGAAAAAATTTTAAGCAACTTACAAGAGAACAACGAATTAAAATTGAGGCTTATCATAACTTGAAGATGTCCGTAAAGGAAATAGCAGAGCATGTAGGATGCCATTTTACTACAATATACAGAGAATTAAAAAGAGGTAAGACAACAAAAATATCAGGAAGTGATTGGAAGGATAAGGAAATATACAGTTACGATTTGGGGCAAATCGCACATGAAGTTAATAAGAAGAAATGTGGTAGAAAAAGGATTCTGCAAGATGACATTGAATATATCGAGTACGTTGAAATGATGATATTGGATTACAAATATTCACCTGCCGCAATACGACAGGAAATCATACGAGACAAATTGGACTTTAATACTAATGTATGTACTACTACAATATATAACTATATTAAAGCAAATATGTTTCCAAACATAGTATTGGCTGATTGCCCTTATAGAAAAAAGAAAAAGGTAAAACGAAAAAAACAACAAATCCAAAAGCGATATCCCAAAGGTACAAGCATTGAGGAAAGGCCAGAGAAAATAGACAACCGGGAAGAAGTAGGACATTGGGAAATGGATTCAGTGGTTGGCCCGCAAGGCGAAGGCTCAAAAACATTACTTGTTTTGACGGAGAGAAAGACGAGAAAGGAAATAATCAGAAGAGTAGATAATCATACATCGCAAGAAGTTGTAAAAACATTGAACAGACTGGAAAGAGACATGGGAGAAAGGAAGTTCAGGGAAACATTCAAGACAATTACTGTAGACAATGGAACAGAATTTTCTGATTGGGAAGGAATGGAGAAAAGCAGGCGAAACAAAAAGATTCCCAGAACAAAGATATATTACTGTCATGCATACAGAAGTTGCGAACGTGGAAGCAATGAAAATCAAAATCGAATGATAAGACGCTTTTTCCCAAAAGGTACAAACTTTGATAACGTATCCAAGAATGCAATTAAAGAAGTTCAGAAATGGATGAATGACTATCCTAGAAAAATTTTAGGATGGCTTACGCCTGATGAACTTTATAATATGGAAATAAACATAAGCCCGTAGTCAATAACTGTTAGGAGACAATTTTGTCACCCTTTATAGAAAAGTAAAATTCAATTAAAAAGTCCAAGGGTGGAGTTTGGTCTTTTTTTATATATTCAAAAAGCAATAGCTATATAATGACGAAATTTTTATTTAGAAAAAGCAGAAAATGCATACAAAAAAGTTCTAAAAAAAATATTTGCATTTATTATTGACTTTGGCAAAAAAGTTGAGAAAATTAAAAAATAGTTGACAACAGCTGAGTCTTATAGTATAGTAACTCTTGCATTTAATGCGCGCGAGTGGCTCAGTGGTGGAGCACCTCCTTGCCAAGGAGGGGGTCGCGGGTTCGATCCCCGTCTCGCGCTTTTATTTTTTAAGAGGTATCCAATGGATACCTCTTTTGTTATTTTGTTCCGCGACGTGTATCGAACCCGTGCGGGTTCGATGTCTCGCCTGCCGGCTCAGTCGTTGCTTCTGCTTCGCAGAGGTGTCCACCGGACACCAACAACCCGTCTCGCTTTTTGAGTAACGATAAATAACTATACTGACAGTTAGTGGTTGAAATCTTGAAACGTTTGAAAATTCAATATATAATTATAATATTAAACGGATAAGTGTGACGAAGATTAAAAATGATTTTACTGACAAGCAATATCGTTATGAAATATATTTGTCAGACCTAAGAAAAGTTGTATAGGAGAAATGCAAAATAGTAATAAACACCCGATAAAGAAGGTACAAATAGGTAAGATTGAATTATAAAAGCTATGAAGCGAGGTAGTAGATATGGAAAAAGACCCGTTTAAGGAATATTTGAGGGAGTCTGAACCGGATAAAGCTTATAAAGGTTATGCTTGGAGTACGGCAATCGGACTTCAGGCGCTGGACGGACTCAAAACATCTAAATAAATGCACTCGTTCGTGCAAACTATACGAACCTGCAAAAAGGTATTCACGAAACAACAGAATATTTGGAAGCGTTTCCCAGAAACTTGCTTTTGAACGAGAAAAAAGAACTTCATAATCGAAATCTTCATATAAGTGGACTTTTGAATGAAGAAAAAGTGGACATTGGAAATGCAAAAGTGGACATTGAAAATAAAAAAGTGGACATTCAAGACGAAAAGGTGAATATTGAAAATATACTTTCCGAAAAAAGCAGCGATTTCTCGATAAAAACGACAGTTCATATCCATAGACTTTTTGATAGGTTTGGTTTTGATGAAGTTTTTGGAAGAAGTGCAGTTATGGAACTTCTTGAGATGAAAAGTTCAGGTGCTTCAAAACTTATTTCCAATTTGGTGCAGGCGGATATTATTGAACCGGTATCTGGTTATGGAAAAGGAAAATATAAATTTAAGAAGTAAATTAGAGAATTCTAAGGAGTGATGATTACTGATGACATCTTAAAAGATATTAGTGGGGCACTATCGAAAAAAATAAAAAAGGACTTTACAAAATATAAAGAGTATAGTATATTATTTCTTGCGTGTGACGCACACGTAAGATTTGCGCGAGTGGCTCAGTGGTGGAGCACCTCCTTGCCAAGGAGGGGGTCGCGGGTTCGATCCCCGTCTCGCGCTTTTATTTTTTAAGAGGTATCCAATGGATACCTCTTTTGTTATTTTGTTCCCACGACGTGTATCGAACCCGCGCGGGTTCGATGTCTCGCCTGCCGGCTCGGTCGTTGCTTCTGCTTCGCAGAGTCATCCACCGGATGACCGCAACCCGTCTCGCGCTTTTTTTAACATTTTTAGGAGTTTTTTGTGTTTGTACATATATATGGAAAATCTTAAAATTAAAACACTTTCCTAAAAAAATAATCCCATATATAAAATTAGGATACTAACAAATAACTCTTTAAAAGTGTATAATTGCAATGAATATTTAATCAAATGAAAGAGAGGTTAAGAAATGAAAGGGTTAAAGAAATTTGGTGCAATTATTTGTGCCATTGCAATGATAGTATCTTCGATTACATACTATCCAACAAGCAATGTAAGTGCAGCAACATCATTACCACCTAAGAAAGTAATAGGACTTGTTGCTAATAGCAAAAGTGGTTCGGATACAATTGAAAATGCAATTATGTTTGCATGGGCAGGAGCCGATGACCCAGCAAATGTAGCTGGATATGATCCAACAGTTACATCAACAGTTATTTATATTTACAAGGATGGAAAGCAAGTTACAAAGATTGGCAATGCTACAAAAGGCGGTGTAGTAGGTGGACTTTCAGCAGGTTCATATACAGCAAAGGCCGCAAATGTAAACAGCATGGGAGAAGGAGAATTATCAGAAACAGTTAGTTTTACAGTAACAGGAGCAACTCTTAATTACACATATCCTGTTAATTGCATAGGTCCAAAAACACCGGCGGGATTAAGTTATATTACAGGAAATCCGGAAGTTCCTGCTGACAATCCGGCGCAGGCAGACAATAAATTAGGTGTTGCATGGGCACCATCATCAGAAGCAAGTATTCCATCAGCAGATTCATCAGTTGTAGGTTACAATTTATATTTATTTGATGCAAAGACAGGTACACCTTACAGACGTGTATATGTAGATGGAATTACCAGTTCATATTCTATATTGGAAAGTGTATCGGCAGGTGAATATCTGGCATATTTATCAGCAGTGGATGCAGAAGGCAGAGAGTCAGCTTTGGCGGCAACATCATTTGGTCAGCCATCAAAGGTTACTGTTAAAGGTAAGATTATAGATAATGCACAGTCATTTGACAAACCAAATCAGCCAAATTTACCACTTGGACTTTCAATTTTAACAGAAGGTATAGACTATGGATTTACTATCGCATGGTCTGATGTGGCAGATTTAACAGGTCAGAGATTGAATCTTTTTGTAGATGGTGTTTGTATCAAGGTAGGAATCAATGGAAAAGTGGCAAGTTACTATGAAAACAGACTTGCGACAGGTACATATGAAGTAGAAGTAAGATCACAGTATACAAGTAACAATGTAGAATCATTTGGATTAAAGAAAACTGTGTCAATTAAGGCAGACCCTGGACTCTCAGGAAAAACACCTGCAGAACTTGCAGATCCTGCATATTCAGAATACAAGGAACCAACTACAAATCCAACAACTACTGCAGAAAATGAAACAACACCAGTAGTTGAGACAACTCCATCAGTTGAGACAACACCATCAGTTGAGACAACACCTGAAATAGAAACTACAACTGAGAAAACAGAGACAACACCATCAGTTGAGACAACACCTGAAATAGAAACTACAACTGAGAAAACAGAGACAACATCAGCAGTAGAAACTACAAAGCCACAGGAGTCAAATACAAATGCACAAACAACGACTAAAAAACAACCAAGTCAGACTACAGAAAAATCATCTGTAAATGTTGGAAAGGCAGTTGTTAAAAAAGCAATTAAAAAGAAAAATGCTAAGAAAATAAGTCTTACATTGAAGAGAGTTAAAGGCGCAACCAAGTACAAAGTACAGATTGCAAAAGATAAGAAGTTTAAAAAGACAATAGTGACAAAAACAACTAAGAAATTGACATATAGTGTATCAAATAGCAAGTTTATAAAGGCTAAAAAATTGTATGCAAGAGCAAAAGCCATTGTTGTCAAAGGAGAGAAAACTTATCAGGGCAAATGGTCAAAGCCAAAGCAGGTTGAGATAAAAAAATAAAATTATAAACAGTTAAAAATAGAAGGGAAAGCCAAAATCCGGTTTTCTCTTCTTTTTTTAATGCTTGGAAATAGACAAACAGCCATATGACAAAACGTTACCTCAAGGATTGGGCTTATTCAAAAATTATAGACTATCAATTAACCTCTAAAGCCTTTGGCAGTATGGCATTGATATTACGAGAAATTTTTGATTTGGCTTCTGATGAAGAATTTAACATTATTGACAGAAATATTAAATATCGGTCTGTTCATAAGATAAGAAAAACTGTATGTTCTACTCTGATTGATTCAGGTATCAATATTAACACAGTTCGTGAAATCATGGTACACTCCGACGAAGAAACAACTTTAAGAAATTATACATTTGACACTAATGAAGCGTCAGACACCGATAAAGCAGTCATTAAAGCCTTATCTATTTAGCTAACAGTAACTACAAGGTAACTTAAAAGTAATTAAAAGTAACCTTATTTATCGGGATAAATTGCCAGAACCCCTTTATTTATGGGGGCTCTGAACAATTCACTTTAGGGTTCGATGTCTCGCCTACCGGCTCGGTCGTTGCTTCTGCTACGCAGAGGTGTCCACCGGACACCCGCAACCCGTCTCGCGCTTTTTTTTTATGGCGTGTCTCGAACCCGCACGGGTTATCTTAATAAAAGGTAAAGTCTAGTTATTTTTGTTGCTTTTTATTACATTAGCAAATTTTTCACCATTATTATCCATATTGCAACCGATTACAAAGTCAATGATTTCCTGCAATTGTTGTGCCATAAATTCTTTTGTATAAGATTCCATATAACCTATTGCACGGTCATTGTATTTGGCACGTTCAGTCTCTGATGCAAGAACTTCCTGATGATATTCATACATGCTTTTCATTTGTTCTTTTAATTCATCTAAATATTTTTTTGCCTCATCGATATTGTCTAATCGAATTTCTGCAAAAATAATAAACTTATAAATATCTCTCATAAAGCCTCGACAATATGATTTCATTTCTTTTTTCTGGCAAAAAGTTTCCATTAATGAAAGAGAATATTTGCCATGCTCAACAGCTTTCTTAGGATTTCCCCAAGCAAAACTTTGTACTGCATATAAATTCTCTTTGTTAATTGCTCTGACAAAATTTTGAAGATTAACAGTTAAAACTTTACTCATTTCTTCAAATCCATTTTCAAATAAAGTAATTTGAGCGAGTATGCTTTCCTGCAGACGATTCGATTTTATTGTTGGAAGCTGTTCGATATGCTCCCTGGCATATGCATAATTTCCATCATGAATATAAATCCAGGCGAGTGCGAAATGAGCTCTTTCATTCCATTCTCTATCATCTGTAAATCTTATTGCATTTGAACCATATTTAATTGCAAGTTCCCTAAATTCAGACCATTTATCTTCCGCAAAATGATTATAGTGAACAAAACGGCTTAAATTTGCAACCTGCTCTACGAAATAAACTGAATAAATATAATTATCAGGATCTTCGTAGATCTTCTTTAACATGAACTGGCATTTTGCCAATGCAGCTTCCTCGTTGCTTTCTGCATCTGCTTCAATTTTTTCGATGTTTCTCTTAAGATTAATATAGATTTGACTGTCATATTTTTCTTCATTAATGCCAAAAAGTGAGTTCGTAGAAACACGAAGAGTTTTTGCAAGTGGTACAACTAAAGAAATATCCGGCATTCCGGTTCCGTTTTCCCATCTGCTTACCGCCTGTGGTGTTACTCCTACATGCATAGCAAGTTCTTCTTGTGTTAAACCTAATTGTTTACGTATTCTTTTTATATTATTTCCTATTGATTCCATAAAATTTTTAGCCAATAATCTGGCATCCTCCTAATTGATTATCGGTACCGTGATTAAAATATATCATTGAACATTTGACTACACAAACAATGCTCTATTACATGAATTCAATTTTGCGTTGAGTTAAAAAGAGCAGGGGTGTTGTTAAAAAAGTATAACATAGCTTGTTATTAATTTAGCAAAATCTTTAGAATAGTTAAATTATTAATACTGAATGAAAGATAGTAAAAGGTGTGACTATATTGACGGTGTATAGCAAAAACACGCTTCAAGCGATGAAAGTGTAATATATAAGTCAAAATACTACCACCATGGCGCAAAACCAGTTAAATAAACACTCAACATATAAAATAGTGTACTAAAAATAAAAAATGAGAACTTTAATTATTCGGTGAAAAAAAGTATTATAATTAATATAAAATTGAAAGGGAGCAGATTATTTATCTGTTCGGATATAGATTTTCCATCAAGGAAAATCAGGAGAGGGTTTAAATATTATATAGTGTAACGGGAGGTAAAAGGGAGCAGTAATTGCTCTCTTTTATTGTATAAAGTGATAATTTAATTTAAGTATTTTTGTATAGTCATACAAAGTCGTGTAAAGTTGGTGTGATTTTATGGAAATCAAAAATGTAATCTGATATAATAGCAACTAACGGCGACGTCGGTAAGAACGACTAGTCATGTAACGATTTAGATATATGAAGGTATTGGTTAATTAACCATTATATATCATAAAATAAAAGACGCAAAGGAGACAGAATAATGGGCGAATTAGTTTTTAGAGGCATTCAGGTAAATGAAATCGACATGTCAAATGAATTACAGGGACAGGTAAAGTTAGATATTGAACAGAGAGCATCTTTCAATGTTAAATATACACAGGATATGAAACATTGTATCGCAACTTGTGTAGTAGATATGATGAATAAGAATGCACCAAATGATTTTAATTTCAAAATAAGCGTAAGAGCAAGCTTTGATATTGAAGGAGAAATGGAAAAGAAAGAAGTACATAAGAAAGCATACGATGAAATGTATCCACATATGAGAGCATTAACAATGTCAGTACTGACAACAGCAGGTATGCCACCTATTGTAATTCCAAAGATTAAGATGGATGAAAACAACATCAAAGTTGAATCAGGAAACAAAAAAGAAGAAGAGAAGTTCTATAGCTAAAGTAAAATATAACAATATAATAATAAAGTGAGAAGAAAAATTTCTTAATTATAATTAAATATAACAGTAAAAAAATAAGAAAGGATTTTCTTCAATTGCAATTAAATATAATGATAAAAAAGGGATAAAAACATTTTTATCCTTTTTTTATTGGTTAAATAGTAAAAATAGGAGAAAAAGCTTTGAAAATTCACAAAAACGACCTAAAAAATGTGCATTATGTATAAAGAAATAGATGAAACATAGAAAAAATTCACAAAAAAAATAATATTTTTAAAGAATATTGCAAAAAACGTTTTTAATTATTAAACTAAAGAAGTATTAGATTTTTAGGTAATATAATAATCTAAACCCTTTCAATTTTATGGCATCTTAGAGGCATCTAAGATGCCATTTCCTGTTTCTGATGTAGAATCAATTTGAAAAAAGTGTTTATTCTATAAAAAAGATTCCCATAGTGCTATTAGTAAAAATAAAAAACTCACCATAATAGTACTTGATAGAATCAAAAAAGTTCACCATAATAGTATTTAGTAAAATTAAACAAAAATAAAGTAAATAATTAGAGCGACTTTCTTATGCTATTCCTATTGACTAATAAAGAATAGAAGTGGTAAAATAATTTGAAAATCGGGTTTTTTGTAACGATTTTTTTTAGGAAAGAAAATTCTATATTTTACAATAAAGATAATATGTTAGAAAGAGGTTGTAATCATTATGAAGAAATTAATTCTGGTAACATCACCACCAGCATGTGGTAAGACATTTGTAACAAGAAAATTAGCTAAGGCAATGCCTAATTGTGTATATCTTGATAAGGATACATTAATTGTATTATCAAAACAGATATTTGTAGTTGCTAATCAAGAATATAACAGAAGTTCAGATTTCTTTGAAGAAAATATTAGAGATTATGAATATGATGCAATAATGGAAGTTGCATATGAAGCATTAGAGTACAATGATACAGTATTTATCAATGCTCCATTTACAAGAGAAGTAAGACAGCCTGAATATATGGAAAACTTAAGACAGCAGTTATTAAAACGTGGTGCTGAATTAGTTGTTGTTTGGGTTAAATGTGACGTAGAAGTTTGTCGTCAGAGAATGATTCAGAGAGATTCAGACAGAGATACATGGAAATTAGAGCATTGGGATGAATATGTTAAGAAACTTGATTTCTCAATCCCACAGGGAATTAAGAATTTATTTGAATTTGACAATTCATCTGATAACTCATTTAAGGAATCATTAAAGAATGCAGTAGATTATTTCAATAATTTATAATTGCAGAATATTAAGAATTAGAAAAGATAAAAAGGATGTTATTACATAGATAGCTTTTAGCTTAGAGTGTAATGACATCTTTTTTGACGTAAAATATGATAAATAAAGGAATAGAAAAATCTTTAACCTGTCATACGAATCAATAGACAACCTATAAAAAATAAACTATAATAAAATTAGTGTGTAAAAAGAGATACTTAAATCGAGGAGAAAGAAAATGTCAAAGGTTAGAACAAGATTTGCACCAAGCCCAACAGGCAGAATGCATGTAGGAAATTTAAGAACAGCATTGTATGAATTTTTAATCGCAAAACATGAAGGTGGCGATTTTATTTTAAGAATTGAGGATACAGACCGTGAACGTTATGTTGAAGGTGCTGTAGACATCATTTATAGAACATTGGAATCTACAGGTCTTATACACGATGAAGGACCTGATAAAGATAAGGGATATGGTCCTTATATTCAGAGTGAGCGTCAGGCATCAGGAATTTATCTTAAGTATGCTAAGCAGCTTATTGAGCAGGGAGATGCATATTATTGTTTCTGTGACAAGGAAAGACTTGAATCTTTAAAGACAAAGGTAGAAGAAGGTGCTGATAAGGAAATTACAGTTTATGACAAGCATTGCCTTTCATTATCAAAAGAAGAAGTAGAGGCTAATCTTGCAGCAGGAAAGCCATATGTTATCAGATTCAATATGCCAACAGAAGGAACAACAACTTTTGTTGATGAAATTTATGGTGAAATAACAGTTGAAAATAAGGAATTAGATGACATAATTTTAATTAAGTCTGACGGATATCCAACATATAACTTTGCAAATGTAATTGATGATCATCTTCAGGAGATTACACATGTAGTAAGAGGAAATGAATATATTTCATCATCACCAAAGTATCAGAGAATATATGATGCATTTGGATGGGAATCACCAAAGTACGTTCATTTGCCATTAATTACAGATGAAAATCACAAGAAGTTAAGCAAGAGAAGCGGACATTCTTCATATGAAGATTTACTTGAGCAGGGATTTGTTTCAGAGGCAATTGTTAATTATATAGCACTTCTTGGATGGAGCCCTGAAGATAACAAGGAAATCTTTACATTAGATGAATTGATTAAAGAATTCGATTATCATAAGGTAAATAAATCACCATCTGTATTTGACATTGTTAAATTAAAATGGATGAACGGTGAATATATTAAGGCGATGGATAATGACAAGTATTATGAACTTGCAATGCCATATATAAAGAAAGTAATTACAAAGGATTACGATTTAAAGAAGATTCTTGATATGGTAAAAACAAGAATTGAAGTGTTCCCTGAAATTCCTGAAATGGTTGATTTCTTTGAAGAATTACCTGAATATGATGTGGCTATGTACACACATAAGAAGATGAAAACAAATTCTGAAAATTCATTAGAAGTATTAGAGGAATTATTACCAATATTAGAAGCTACAGACGATTATTCAGTACAGAATCTTCATGATGTAGTATTTGAATATATTGCTAAGAAGGAATGCAAGAATGGTCAGGCTTTATGGCCACTTAGAACAGCAGTGTCAGGAAAGCAGATGACACCTGCCGGAGCTTTTGAAATAATGGAAGTTATTGGTAAGGAAGAATCCTTAGCAAGAATTAAAAAAGGAATTGAAATGTTAAAAGCATAGTATATAAAAATATGGGTATATCGCTTTGAGGCGGTGTGCCCATATTTTATGGCCAAATGAGACTATTATAATAAAGCATATACTAAAATATAAAAAAGTCGAAAACTAATAAAAAGTTATTATCATTACCGCATGGTGTGATAGTAGCTTTTTTGGATATGGATTTTAGTTCGGCAAAAAATAAGTAGGCAAAATTACTGTTGAAAGAATATATACAATATGATACCATCTAAAAAGAGAGATGCCGCGAAAGGTGACATATGTTTAATGAAAGTCAGTTAGAGGCAATAAATCATATTGATGGGCCTGCATTAGTGTTAGCGGGTCCTGGCAGTGGAAAAACAACGGTAATTACCAGAAGAACAAAGAAACTTATAGAGGAAGGAGTAAGTCCTGATAATATTCTTGTAGTTACATTTACGAAGGCAGCAGCAGTAGAAATGCAGGAAAGATTTACGAATCTGATGAATGAATCTGATAGTAATAGAAACGAAATAATAACTTATCCTGTTTCGTTTGGAACATTTCACAGTATATTTTATAGGATTATACAAGATAGTAATGGAAGAAAGTGTTCGATATTAACAGAGCAGAATAAGGCAGATATTATCAAGGAGATAGTTGCCAGATTAAAAGTACAGACTAATGATTTGATGGAGTTTACAAGATGTATAATCGGAGAAATAAGCAAAGTAAAGGGGAATGGAATACCTTTAGATGAATACGAATCATTAGTGTGCAAAAAGGAAGAATTTGACAGGATTTATGCTGAGTATAATTGTGAATTGAGAGAAAATAATAATATAGACTTTGATGACATGGTAATTATATGTAATGAAATATTTAAAAATGATGAAAAAGCATTACAAAAATGGCGGGATAAATATAGATATGTATTAATAGATGAGTTTCAGGATATTAATAAAATGCAGTATGAAAATATAAAAATGTTAATAACTCCGAGAAATAATGTTTTTATAGTAGGGGATGATGACCAGGCAATTTATGGATTCAGGGGTTCTGTACCAAGGCTGATGTTTGATTTTAAGAAGGATTTTCCTGATTGTAAAGAAATTTTGTTAAACATCAATTACAGATGTCCGGAGGAAGTTTTACAGATGTCGTTAAGTCTCATTGAAAATAATAAAGAAAGATTTAGTAAAAAAATTATTGCAAATAAAAAATTTAAAGATATAAATAAACCTGATGTGAGGATATTTTACAATCAAAAAGAAGAATTTGAATATATAGCAAAGAAAATAAATCAATATCAAAAGGCAGGAATTGAATTAAAAAACATTGCAATACTTGTAAGAAATAACAGCCAGATTCCTTCAATAAAAAATGTGTTTTCGGATTATAGGATTAATTCCAGCGTAAAGAAGAAAAAACAAAGCATATACGATAATTCGGTGGGAAAAGATATATTATCGTATGTAAGATGTGCCTATTCAGATTTGAATAAACCTATTTGTGAAAATGAAGATTTAGTAAGAATTATGAATAAGCCTGTGAGGTATATAAGCAGACAGGTTATGAATGACAATAATATGAATTTTTATAATCTGAAAAAGATATATGGGCATAATGACGAGATAATGAATAACATAAGAAACTTAGAGTTTCATTTTAAAATGATAAGAAGAATGAATCCGGCAGCCTGCGTTTTGTATATAAAGAACGGATGCAATTATGAAAAATATTTGCAACAGTATTCAAAAGAAAAAGGCATAAAATTTTCAAAATTATCTGATATAATAAATATAATTCAGTATGATGCTCAGAAATATGAAACAGTTGAAGCATGGATGAAACATGCAATTGATAATGAGACGGCAAAAGAGTGTGAGGGAGTAAATATAATTACAATGCATAGTGCTAAGGGGCTTGAGTTTGAGGTGGTTTTTATAGTTGATGCAAATCAGGGCCTTATTCCTTCAGCAAGGGCGATAAAACAGGATGAAGTTGAAGAAGAAAGAAGATTATTTTATGTTGCAATGACAAGAACAAAGAAAAAACTGCACATTTTTGGAATGCGGCAAAATCTTGGAAATACAATGCAAATGTCGCAGTTTGTGGGAGAAGCATTGCAATTTTAGGCGGTTTTTGATAAAGTAGTGGTATTAAAAATATAATTAATAGAGGTGAACTATGGGAAAACAGTTTGAAGATGATGAAGATGACATGGATATGTATGTAACAATAGAATTTGATGATGGCTCAGAAGTAGATTACAAAGTAATTGGCATTTTTGAGATTGAAGGTCAGGATTATGTAGCAGTATCTGATGATTATGAAGAAGATAAGCCAGATTTTTCAGTAGAATTTTATCGTCATTATGAAGATGAAGAAGGAACACCTTCAATTGAATCTATACCTGATGATGAAGAATATGAAATGGTAGCAGAAGTATTTGAACAGATTTATGCAGAAGAAGAGGATGCAGAAGAATAAATTGCATCTTAAAAAGGAGGCAGAGTTAATATGCCAAGAACTTATGATGATGAGATACAGCAGAGAATTTTAGAAAGAAAGAAAAGAGCTGAGCAGGCCAGAGAAGAACAAATCAGAAAGAGAAATCAGATTTTTATGATTGGTGGCATAGCTTTAGTTGTTTTAATTGTTCTGATAATAATTATCTCAAAGATTGCTTCCGGAGGAAGTAAGAAAAAGAATGAAGTACCTACTACAACACCTGTGGTAGAGACAACAACTCAGGAACCAACTACTGTTGAAGAAACAACACAGGCGGTACTTACAATGTACACTACAGATACATTAAATTTGAGACAGTCAGCCAGCACAGAAGCTGAGATTATAACACAGGTACCTTCAGGAAAAGCTGTTACAGTTTTAAATAACGAAGGAGAATGGTATCAGGTACAGTATGGTGACAAGCAGGGCTATCTTAAAGCTGAGTATCTTAAGGCTGATGAAAGTCAGACGACACAGCAGGCTGGAGAGTCAGGCACAGTTGCAGAGACTACAAGTGCAGTAGAAACAACTTCTACACCTTAGAATGTATTTAGGATTTCGGGAACACGAAGTGCGAAGAAATCCGTGTATCATAGGGGCAGAACACCTTTTGACCCCAACATCATATGATATAATAAAGGTTGCAGCATATTTGCTGCAACTTTTATTGTATAGAAAATGTAATTTTTGTTATGAAACCTTTATTATGAAAAATGCAAAATATAGAATAAGATTAGATATAAAAGAGAGAAGATTATGAATTATAGTGAAGCAAGAAAATTTGTTGAAGAAACTACAAAATATGGAAGCATATTAGGATTAGATACTATAAAAACACTGCTTGGTGAACTTGGAAATCCTCAGGATAAAGTGAAAATAGTTCATGTTGCGGGAACAAACGGAAAAGGTTCAGTTTTTACATTTGTACAGAATGTGCTTTTACAGGCAGGGTATCATGTTGGCAGATATGCTTCTCCGGCAGTATTTGAGTATAGAGAAATAATTCAGTTTGATGGGAAAAATATAACTGAAGAAGAATTTGCAAAATATATAACAACGGTAAATATGGCTTGTGAAAGAATGGTAAGAAAAGGAAAGCACCACCCTACATCGTTTGAGGTTGAAACAGCGTTGGCTTATTTATATTTTTCAAACAAGCCTTGTGACATAGTTTTGATAGAAACAGGTATGGGTGGAGAGACAGACGCAACCAATGTGGAAAAGGAAGCATTATGCAGTGTTATAACATCGATTAGTCTGGATCATATGCAGTTTTTAGGAGAAACTATAGAAGAGATTGCCAGGGTTAAATCTGGAATAATTAAAGAAAACAGTGATGTAGTAGTGGCAAATCAGGATGAAAGCATAATAAATGTTATAAAGTCTAAGGCAGAAATTAAAAATAGCAAAGTTGTTGTAGCAAATGAACCTTACAACATAAAGATAGATGGGTATATAACTTCATTTGACTATGTAACGGCAAATGATACAAAACTGTCTATTAAAATATCAATGATGGGAGCATATCAGTTAATTAATGCCTGTACAGCTATTGAAACGTTAGAAGTCTTAAGAAATAAAGGGTATAATATTTCGGATGAAAATATAATAGAAGGAATGAAGAATGCAAAATGGCCTGGAAGAATGGAGATAATAAATGAGTCTCCGCTTATTGTAATTGATGGTGCTCATAATCCTGGAGCGGCAGTTAAGCTTAAAGAATCTATAGAAATGTATTTTACAAATAAAAGAATAGCCTTTATAATGGGAGTGTTGGCGGATAAGGACTACAGTAAGGAAATAAAAATTGTAGCAGGTTTAGCCAAAAAGATTTTTACAATTACGCCAGATAATAAAAGAGCACTTAATGGTAAAGCGTTAGCTTTGGCGGTTGCCGATTCTAATAAGAATGTGATATTTGAACCAACATTAGAAGAAGCAGTAAAGGAAGCAGAAAAATTGTACAGAAATAATGAAATAGATATGATACTTGCTTTTGGTTCCTTATCGTACTTAGGTGATTTGAAAAATATTATTAATGACGCAAACAGTTAAAGCCGGAAGGAGAGATTGACATGTTTGACAAGAAAAAAATTGAGCAGGCGATTACATTATTGTTAGAGGGTATTGGAGAAGATGTAACAAGAGAAGGGTTAGTGGATACTCCAAACCGTGTGGCACGTATGTATGAGGAACTGCTTTCAGGGATGAATCAGGATCCCGGGGAACATTTAGCAAGAACATTTTCGTGTGATAATAGTGATGTTGTTATTGAAAAAGACATTACATTCTATTCAACTTGCGAACACCATTTAATGCCGTTTTACGGTAAGGCACATATAGCGTATATTCCAAATGGAAAAGTGGTAGGAATAAGCAAACTTGCAAGAACTGTCGAAGTGTATGCAAGACGACTTCAGATTCAGGAACAGATGACTAATCAGATAGCAGATGCTCTTATGGAATATTTGGATGCAAAGGGTGTATTAGTTTTAGTTGAAGCTGAGCATATGTGTATGTCAGCAAGAGGAATAAAAAAGCCGGGAAGCAAAACCATTACAATTGCTTCAAGAGGTGAATTTAATGCAGATAAAGAATTGAAAAGAGAAATTATGGGAGTTTTACAATGCAAATAGGAAAATATTATTTTGATTTAGACAACGAACCTGTTATTATGGGAATTTTAAATGTAACACCTGATTCATTTTCAGATGGTGGTAAATTTAATTCAATAGACAAAGCTTTAAAGCATACAGCAGAGATGATTAGAGATGGTGCAAAGATAATAGATGTAGGTGGAGAATCTACAAGACCGGGATACACAAAGATAAGTGACGAAGAGGAAATAGAAAGAACTGTACCTATTATTGAAGCAATAAAAAATAATTTTGATATAGCAGTATCTCTTGATACTTATAAAGGAAATGTTGCTAAAGCAGGTGTAAAGGCCGGAATAGATATGATTAATGATATATGGGGCTTTAAATATGATGAGGAAGTAGCAAAATCAATAGCAGGAACAGATGTTGCAGCATGTGTAATGCATAACAGACCTAAAGCAGAATATGATAATTACGTTGAAGATTTATTAAATGACTTAAAAGAAAGTGTTGATATAGGAAGAAGAAACGGTGTAAATGACAGCCAGATAGTGCTTGATCCGGGAGTAGGTTTTGGTAAAACATACGAACATAATCTTCAGATTATTAATGAATGTGACAAGGTAGTAAATCTTGGATTCCCTGTGCTTCTTGGAACTTCAAGAAAATCAGTTATCGGTCTTACATTAGATATTCCTGCACCTGAAAGAAGTGTTGGAACATGTGCTACAACTGTTATCGGATATGAAAGAGGTTGCAGAATATTCAGAGTACATGATGTAAGAGATAATTATCAGGCACTTTTGATGGCTCAGGCTATTTGCAATCAAAGATAAGATAATATTTAATGTAAATGAATAAGAAATAAAGTGACATCAAAGTTGAGGTTTTTGATCCCGGCATTATATTTATGTCACTATTATTATAGAAGATTAATCTAATTTTAAATATATTAATGGAGTATTTATGGACATTATTAGAATAGAGCAACTTGAGATATTCGCATATCATGGATGTAATGAAGAAGAAAAGAGAGATGGTCAGAAATTTTATGTAGATGCTAATCTGTATACAGATGTAATGACACCGGGACTCAGCGATGATTTAGAGGATACGGTTAATTATGCAAAAGCATGTAAATTTATAAATAAGTTTTTAACTGAAAACAGATTTGATTTAATTGAGGCAGTTGCTGAGCAGACAACAAGGGCATTATTAAAAGAATTTCCGAAAATAAGAAAAGTAGATTTTACTATAAATAAGCCAAATGCCCCTATTAAATTACCATTTGGAAATGTGGCTGTAAGTGTGAGCAGAGAGTGGCATAAGGCATATCTTAGCATAGGCTCAAATATAGGTGATAAAGAGGGATATCTTAATCAGGCTGTAGATATGCTATATGATGATGAAAACTGCAAAGTAGGAGCAATTTCCAAGTTTATACAGACAAAGCCTTATGGTCCGGTAGAACAGGATGATTTCTTAAACGGATGTGTTGAAATTGAAACATTATATTCTCCACAGGAATTATTGAAGGCTGTTAATGCTATCGAGGCAGCAGCTAATAGAACAAGAGAAATTCACTGGGGACCAAGAACATTAGATGTGGACATTGTTTTATATGATGATGAAATAGTTGCAGACAGCAATTTGTTTATTCCACATAGAGAAATGCATAAAAGGGAATTTGTGTTAGAACCATTAGTACAGATTGCGCCATATGCAATAAATCCAATAAGTAAAAAGACAGCAGAACAGCTTTTAGATGAATTAAGAGGACAGTCAGAAAATGTTAATTCGGGATGTGCAGGATGTCAGGGCTGTGCAATGAGAAAATAAATCATAGAGAAGCAGGTACTATTATGTTAGATCTTAAAGAAACAAGAGGCGAGATTGATCGCGTAGATAAACAGATTATAGAATTATTTGAAGAGAGAATGGAACTTTGCAAGGAAGTTGCAGAGTATAAACTTTATACAGGAAAGCCTGTATTAGATAGAAAAAGAGAGTTGGAAAAAATAGCAGTTCTTAAATCAATGGCTTCAGATGAATTTTATGCTCATAGCATTGAAGAATTATTTGAACAGATAATGTCAATGAGTAGAAAACTTCAGTATAAGCTTTTGACAGAAGAAGGAATAAATAATGATATTGGATTTGATATAATAAGCAAACTTCCGATGGAAAATGCTAAGGTGGTATATCAGGGAATTGACGGAGCGTACAGTCAGCAGGCAGCTATGAGTTATTTTGGTGACAATGCTACATACCACAATGTACTTACTTTTAAACAGGCAATGAAAGAAGTAAGAGATGGAGTTGCAGATTATGCTGTACTTCCATTTGAAAATTCAACAGCAGGAATTGTAACAGATGTATATGATTTACTGGTTGAATTTGAAAATTATATAGTTGATTCATTTGATGTAAAAATCAGCCACTGTTTAAGTGCGGTAAAAGGAACAACTTTAGAAACAATTAAAGAAGTTTATTCTCATCCACAGGCGTTAATGCAAAGTAGCAAATTTATTGATGAATACGGATGGAATAAAGTAAATTGTGCTAATACTGCAATTGCGGCACAGATTATATCTCAGGAAAAAGATAATACAAGGGCATGTATTGCAAGCAAAAATGCAGCTAAGCTATATGGATTAGAAGTTTTAGCTGAAGATGTAAATCAAAGCAGTATAAATACAACAAAGTTCATAATAGTAAGCCGTAGAAAGATTGCAAGACGTGAAGCAAATAATATATGTATAAGTTTTGAAATGCCGCATGAAAGTGGTTCATTGTATACAATGCTTTCACATATTATTTATAATGATTTGAATATGACAAGAATTGAATCAAGACCGGTTCCGGGAAAGAAATGGGAATACAGATTTTACGTTGAATTTGAAGGAAAATCAGACCAGCCGGGAGTTGTTAATGCTTTAAGTGGTATTAATGCGGAGGCGTTAAATATGCAGATTTTAGGAAATTATTAGAAATATAATTTTATGACGGATGAAAATACTTTGAATTTTCAAAGGGAAAGGAAAGAATATGATACACAAAAAGATTAGTGTAAAGATAGGGGAGCATCATCCAACAGCTGAGATAACTACATATATGATTGGCAATTCAGAAGAATTGTATGATGGAAGATTAAGACCATTGATTATTATATGTCCGGGTGGCGGTTATGAGATGACGTCTGATAGAGAAGCTGAAGGAATTGCTTTAAAATTCATGGCTATGGGATATCATGCTGCAGTATTAAGATATTCGGTAAAACCGGCAGTTTATCCAACAGCATTGTTACAGTTAGCAGCAACTGTTAAGTATTTTAGGGAAAATGCTGACAAATATTACATAGATGCAGATAAGATAATTACCTGTGGATTTTCAGCGGGTGGTCATTTGGTTGCAAGTTATGGAAATTCATGGAATAAAGCACAGTTTACAAATAACAGGGCAAATGGAAATGAAGTATGCAGACCTAATGCACAGATTTTGTGTTATCCGGTTATATCATCAGGTAAATATGGACATAAGGAATCAATAGAAAACCTTTTAGGAGACAGATTTGATGAACTTAATTATAAAATGTCCATGGAAAAATATGTGAACAATGATACTCCACAGACTTTTATATGGCATTGCTTTGATGATGAGACAGTACCAGTAGAAAATTCATTAATGTTTGCAACAGCATTAAGACAGCATAATATACCTACAGAATTACATGTGTTTGCAGGCGGAGCGCATGGAATCGGAACAGCAGGAGAACTTACAATGAGTTCTGACGGATATGGAGTAGTAAAGGAATGTGAATGCTGGATGGATTTGGCAAATGCATGGATAAGGAATATATAAATAGTTGAATGAGGTAAAAAAGTAATTAAAATAATATAAAACCTCCTGTGATACATCTTAATATCACAGGAGGTTTTATATTTATTCTCTTGAAGTTTCAATTCCAAGTTTAATTTCTATAAATTTTAAAATATCATCAAAAACTTCTTCTCTACCCGGTTCATTAAATAATTCATGTCTCATACCGGGATAGGTATTTGAAAAAGTATTCTGGAATCCTCTTTTCTTTAAAAGAAGTACGGATTCTTTAAATTTTTTATCGTTAATTTTGCAAGGATCATCATCACCGGAGATAAACATTATTTCTAAATCACGGTTTTTATTTTTATAGCCATCTTTATTGTAGACATACTGCATTAAAGAAAATAATGAGTAGTAGCCGTTTAGTGTGAAATCAAATCCACATCTTTCGTCTTTGTTATATTTGTCAACCTCATAAAGGTCACTGCATAACCAGGCGTTTTTAATTCCATCTTTTTTAAATGGTTTTTCAAATGGTCCGTTTAACATCCTTGAAATAAAAGGACTTCTGTATCTGTTGCCAACAAAAACCTCCATAACGCGAATCAGAATTTTACCTAATTCTGTAAATGAATTTTCAGATGGTGAACCACATACAACTAAAGCATCAATTTTCTCTGAATGTTTCTTAATGTAACCTCTTACAAGAAGAGAACCCATACTGTGACCAATTAAAATTAATGGAAGATTAGGGTATTCTCTTTTTAAAAATGTAGTATAGTCGTCAATATCCTGAATAAGTCCCTTGTAACCATCTTCGCCAAAATATCCATAGTCGTCAGGAGTAAGAACATTTTCTCCGTGTCCTTTAATATCTGCAATTGCACAGATAAATCCTTTATCACTGAAATATTTAAGTACATGGTTGTAACGATTACGGTGTTCACACATACCGTGAACAAATTCTATAATTCCTATTGCCTCCATATCTCCGGGAGGCAACATTATAGTTGCAGGTCTCATAATATTCTCCATTCTATTACATCATAAAAGTAATATGAATTGTAATGAAAATGATATTTAACAATATATCGTAGTAATACTAAATTAGTTATCAGAATCCTGACCGTCCATTGTATATACAGTACGCTTTCTTGCCATTTCGTCATTTTCAAGATATTCATCATAAGTAGTAACTTTATCGATTAATTTACCGTTTACAATTTCAATGATACGGTTAGCTGTTGTCTGAACTACCTGATGATCTCTTGAAGAGAATAATAATACGCCAGGGAATTTGATTAATCCGTTGTTAAGTGCTGTAATACTTTCCATGTCTAAATGGTCAGTAGGTTCGTCAATAATTAAAACATTAGCACCTGAAATCATAAGCTTTGATAACATAACTCTAACCTTTTCACCACCGGATAAAACTCTAACTTTCTTAACACCGTCTTCGCCGGCAAATAACATTCTTCCAAGGAATCCTCTTACATATGTAGGATCTTTAATCTCAGAATACTGTGTTAACCAGTCAACAATAATGTCGTCACAATCGAAATCTTTTGTGTTGTCCTTAGGGAAATATGACTGTGAAGTCGTAATTCCCCATTTATATGAACCTTCATCAGGTTCCATTTCGCCTGCTAAAATCTGGAATAATGTTGTTTTAGCAAGTCCGTTAGAACCTACAAAAGCGATTTTGTCTTCATGTCCAACTACAAATGAGATGTCGTCTAATACTTTAACACCATCAATTGTCTTTGATAAATGTTCTACAGTTAATACTTCATTTCCAATTTCACGGGCAGGACGGAAATCAATATATGGATATTTACGGCTTGATGGTTTAATGTCGTCAAGTTCGATTTTTTCCAAAGCACGTTTTCTTGATGTTGCCTGTTTTGATTTAGAAGCATTAGCACTGAATCGCTGAATGAAGTCCTGCAATTCTTTGATTTTTTCTTCTTTCTTTCTGTTAGCTTCTTTCATCTGCTTAACGATTAACTGACTTGATTCATACCAGAAATCATAGTTTCCGGCATAAAGCTGAATCTTAGCATAATCAATGTCTGCAATCTGAGTGCAGACTTTATTTAAAAAGTATCTGTCATGAGATACAACAATAACTGTGTTGTCAAAATTGATTAAGAATTCTTCTAACCATCCGATAGCATCTAAGTCTAAGTGGTTTGTAGGTTCGTCAAGAAGAAGAATATCAGGGTTACCAAATAATGCCTGGGCAAGTAATACTTTAACCTTTAAATTACCGTTTAAATCTTTCATTGTGCTGTAATGGTATTCTGTATCTACACCTAAACCATTTAAAAGAGTAGCGGCATCACTTTCAGCTTCCCATCCGTTCATTTCTGCAAACTCACCTTCTAATTCTGAAGCACGGATTCCATCTTCATCACTAAAATCAGGCTTTGCATAAATGGCATCTTTTTCTTTCATAATTTCGTATAATCTCTGGTTACCCATAATAACAGTATCAAGAACAGTATATTCATCATACTGGAAGTGATCCTGCTTTAAGAATGAAAGACGCTCACCCGGAGTTATAATAACTTCACCGCTTGTTGGCTCAAGTTCACCTGTGAGAATTTTTAAAAATGTTGATTTACCGGCACCGTTAGCACCAATTAATCCGTAACAGTTACCCGGTGTAAATTTAATATTTACGTCTTCAAATAAGGCTTTCTTGCCAAATCTCAATGAAACATTACTTGTACTTATCATTTAATATTACCTCTCATGAATTTATAATACTCAAAAATTTTCCGTAAATTAGAGTATATCAGTTTTTATGTATTAAAGCAACGGTGAAAAATACATATAAATAGGAAAATAAAATTTTGAAAAATAGCAATTGTGACAATGAAAAATAAAATTATAAGGATGTAAAATTAAATTCAAGGTTTCTCTTATATTTTTACTATGATATAATTACATTTGTATTAGGGTCTGTAATAAGCAATAATGTATTGCGTAAACAACAAAAGCTTAAGTTTACTTACAGATTTTTATGATAAAAATGGTCAGCAAATCAAGGAGGCAGCATGGATATAACTAATATAAAAATCACAAGAGGAAACCCTTTAATAATGGGGGCAAGCGTAATTGGAAATAAAGTTAATTTTGCAATTACCGCAAAGAATACAAGTCAGTGTAAAGTGATTCTTTATGACAGAGAGACAGGAAAAGAAGAACAATTATCATTTGAGGCTTCTCAGGTTATAGGCAATGTTCATGCAATGTCAGTAGAAGGTTTGGATTATAGAAAATATGATTATAATTTTCTTGTAGATGGTGAGATTGTGACAGATGTGTATGCGAAATCATTATCAGGAAAGAAAGAATGGGGAGTACAGCCACAAAATTTAAGAGGAACAATTATAGATGATGATTATGATTGGGAAGGTGACGGACCTTTGCATTATCCGTTCGATGAAACAATAATATATCGTTTGCATGTAAGAGGGTTTACAAAGCATAAGAGTGCAAAGTCAAAGCATCCGGGAACATATCTTGGAATTGTAGATAAGATTCCGTATTTAAAGGAACTTGGAATTACAATGATAGAACTTATGCCGGCATATGAATTTAATGAAGTATATGTTGAAAAACAGCCGACGTCAATGAAAGGCAGCTTTAGTATTCCTAATGAAAAATTAAATTATTGGGGATATACCGATGGATATATTTTTTCTCCAAAGGCTTCTTACGCTTATGCTAATAAATCAGGCGGTGAAGTAGATGAATTTAAATATATGGTAAAGGAACTTCATAAGAACGGAATAGAAGTTTCAATGGAATTTTTCTTCCCGGAAGGAACGAATCCAACACTAATTTTAGATTGCCTTCATTATTGGGTTATGAGTTACCATATAGATGGAATTCATGCAAATTGTGAGCCTGCGGTTATGAAGATGATTCAGACAGATAATTTGTTATCAGATACAAAGATATTTACATATAGTTTCGCTACAGATACAGATTTTTACAATGACAGACCGGAAATAAAGAATCTTGCTAATTTTAATGACGATTTTATGGTTTCAGCAAGAAGATTCCTTAAAGGGGATGAAGATATGCTTAATACCATTTCATATAAGATAAAAGCAAATCCACCGGGAGCAGCATATGTAAATTATGTGGCAAATCATAATACGTTTACGTTATTTGACATGGTTTCGTATGATAGAAAATATAACGAAGACAATGGTGAAAATAATAAGGATGGAGCTGTTTATAATTACAGTTGGAATTGTGGATTTGAAGGTGAGACCCGTAAGAAAAAAGTTATGGACCTTAGAAAGAAGCAGATGAAAAATGCTTTAGCCTTAGTATTACTTAGTCAGGGAGTGCCTATGATTTATGCAGGTGATGAGATGTGTAATTCACAGAAGGGAAATAACAATCCGTATTGCCTTGATAATGAAATTTCCTGGACAAATTGGAATACTAATGCGTGTGCAAAAGAAATATTTGTATATACAAAGGCACTGATAAAGTTTAGAAAAGAACATAAGATTTTACATATGCCTGAAGAATTAAGACTAATGGATTATAAATCATACGGACTTCCTGATATGTCATATCATGGAAGTAAAGCGTGGTATCCGGATTTCGCACATATTAACAGACATTTTTCTGCTATGTATTGCGGAGCATATGCCATGGAGGCAGGAAGAAACGAAGAGGCAGATGTGTATCTAGCCTATAATATGCATTGGGAACCACAGGAATTTGGAATCCCATCAGCAAGAAAAAAGAAAAAATGGCAATTATTATGCACAACTGACTCAAATACAGTTTATGATGGTGACAGAACATTTACTGCCCAACCAAGGAGCGTGGCAATTTTAATTGCAAAATAATATTGGAAAGGAAAAGCCAATTACAATTTAGTGTAATTGGCTTATACATAATCTATGAATTTTCAAGAATTAAATAAAAAAGGAATGAGGATGTATATTGATTTGGACAAATATGGACTATCCTCATTTACCTTAAAAATTATAGCTGTAGTGACTATGCTTATTGACCATATTGCTATGGCTTTTTTAGCGCAAGGTAGTAGTTTATATATGGTAATGAGAAGTATTGGAAGGCTGAGTTTTCCTATTTACTGTTTTTTGCTGGTTGAAGGATTTTACCATACAGAAAATAAGAAAAAGCATCTGTATATGTTAGTATTATTCTCCATAATTTCGGAAGTGCCTTATGATATGATACACGGACATTTTATAAGTCTGTCAGGACAGAGCGTAATGGTTACATTATTATTAGGCTATGTAATGATATGGATTTTATATAGTATATCAATGTTCAGAATAATATATCCAAAAATCTTATTAAAAGTATTTAGTTTTGGTACATTAAACTGGATTACCCAGTTAATTGCCGTATTTGGAGCCATGGGACTTGCATATATACTAAAGGTTACATACAGTTATACAGGAATTTTACTTATATTCTTTTTCTATACATTTAGAGAATATCATATAGGAAAAGCAATTGGAAATATGGTATTTAATATGGGATTTTATTCTTTGGGTATTCAATGGCTTGGAAGTTTAAGTGTTATTCCTATTGCCTTTTATAATGGAAAAAGAGGAAAATATAAATGGAAATGGTTTTTCTACCTTTTCTATCCGGTTCACTTGTTTGTACTGGCTGTAATTAAAATAGTTGTCTATTAAAAAGGTTTGTGTTATAGTACTCGATTGGAACTAAAAAATTATTAAACTAGAATTATTATAGATTGTTATATACTTAATATTTTAATGATCATGAGATAGCAGCTTGGAGGAAAAATGAGTCAGGAAATAGCAACAGAAGTAAAAGAAGAAAATAAAATGGGAACAATGCCTGTAGGTAAACTGATTTTTAATATGTCATTGCCTATGATGGTATCAATGCTTGTTCAAGCATTGTACAATATTGTGGATAGTATATTTGTTGCCAAATTGTCAGAAAATGCGTTGACAGCAGTTTCGTTAGCGTTTCCATTACAGACATTGTTAATTGCAGTGGGAGCAGGTACCGGAGTTGGTATGAACGCTTTATTATCAAAGTCATTGGGAGAAAAGAATTTTAAAAAGGCAAATGACACGGCGGCAAATGCAGCAGTATTATATATTTTAAGTTATATTTTATTCTTGATTTTAGGATTTAGTGTTGTTAAACCTTTTTATTTAAGTCAGATTGGCAATGCAGATGTTGAAATAATGGAAATGGGAATTGAATATTTGAGTACAGTTATGATTTTCTCATTTGGGTTATTTACACAGTTTTTCTTTGAACGTTTATTAACATCAACAGGAAGAACTATTTTCAGCATGACATCACAGCTTACAGGTGCAGTAACTAATATTATTTTAGACCCTATTTTAATATTCGGTTTATTTGGGGCACCAAAAATGGGTGTTACAGGTGCGGCGATTGCGACAGTTATTGGACAGTGTGTTGCAGGAATTGTGGCAGCCGCATGTAATCATAAATATAATCATGATGTTAAATTAAGCTTTAAAGGATTTAAACCGGACTTAAAAATTATTGGAACAATATATGCAGTAGGTGTTCCATCTATTATTATGCAGTCAATAGGTTCAATTATGACATATTGCATGAACCGCATTTTAATAGAATTTTCATCGACGGCAACGGCTGTTTTTGGTGTTTACTTCAAATTACAGAGTTTCTTCTTTATGCCTGTATTTGGATTGAACAACGGAATTACACCTATTATTGCTTATAATTATGGAGCAAAGCAGAGAAAACGTATGATTCATACCATTAAATTAAGTATGGCAGTAGCATTTTGTCTGACGTTTGTTGGATTTATAGCATTTGAAGCAATACCACAGGTACTTCTTGGAATGTTTAATTCTTCACAACAGCTGTTAGAAATTGGTATACCGGCACTTAGAATAATAGGAATTCATTTCTTAATTGCATGGTTCTGTATCGTTGCGGGAACAGTATTTCAGGCTTTAGGAAAAGCGGTATTTAGTATGATAGTTTCTATTATGCGTCAGTTATTTGTTTTAGTACCGGCAGCATATATTCTTGCAAAAGTAGGCGGATTACATGCAGTATGGTGGTCATTCCCA
The DNA here is from genome assembly GCF_008680265.1 of Eubacterium sp. LMAG:50. Taxonomy (NCBI): domain Bacteria; kingdom Bacillati; phylum Bacillota; class Clostridia; order Eubacteriales; family Eubacteriaceae; genus Eubacterium; species Eubacterium sp. LMAG:50. Next base: position 1,169,949 of record NZ_NALP01000007.1, read on the forward strand.
ATTGCAGAAATTATTTCGTTGGCAGTATCACTTACATTTTTAATAAGGATTTATAATACAATCATAAAGAAATTACCGGAAGGAAGAGCATAGTTTAGGAGGCAAAAATGCTTTACATAATGCGACATGGAAAAACTGAATGGAATGAATTACATAAACTTCAGGGAAGAACAGATATACCATTAAATGAAGAAGGAAGACAGATGGCAAAAATTGCCGGGGAAAAATATAAAGATATTAATTTTGATGTATGTTATTGTTCACCTTTAGTAAGAGCGAAAGAAACAGCTAAATTAGTTCTTGAAGGAAGAAATGTTCCTATTATATATGATGAGAGATTAAGAGAGATGAGCTTTGGAATATATGAAGGAATGGAAAATCCGGCGAAAGCGACAGATAGTCCTATTCGTACATTTTTTAAAGAACCTGAAAAATACAAAGGAGTTAAGGAAGGCGAAACATTTTATGAGTTGTTTAAACGAACAGGAGAATTCCTTAAAGAAGTTGTTATGCCTGATTTAAATGAAGGAAAAGATGTTCTTATTGTAGGGCATGGAGCAATGAATTCAAGTATTGTGTGTCAGATTAGAAACCTTCCTTTAAGCAAGTTTTGGGATGCAGGTATAGAAAATTGTAAATTAATGAAATTAAAATAGTAATAGTAAAGACCCTCTTATTAAATAAGGTAAGAGGGTCTTTGTTATATATAACAATATATTTTATTCAGGATAAACTAATTGCTCAGGAGTAATATTTGATAAAATGTCATAATATTTTGCAGCAATAAATTTAGCCATATATAAATTTAAATCAAGATAATTTCCACAGTCTTTTGCACTTGCACCCGGAATATCGCCTTCATAGTTCTTTATAAATAGGAACATATCTTTTACAAGCTGCAATACATCATTAGAAGTGAGGTCTCCGGCAAGAATCATATAGAAACCTGTTCTACATCCCATTGGTCCAAAATATATAGTTTTATCACCCCACTCAAAGTTGTTTCTAAGGTAAGTTGCACCAAGATGTTCTATTGTATGAATTTCGGCAGTATTCATAACAGGTTCATAATTTGGACGGGTAATTCTAAGGTCAAATGTTGTAAGAACATTATCGCCTACTTTATCTTTTCTTGAAACGTAGACACCCGGTAATAATTTCAGGTGGTTTATTGTAAAACTTGTTATTTTATTCATTTTAAAATCCTCCGTAAATATATGATTAAATCGTATAATTTTACTATCTTTATAATTATAACACAGGTTGAAAAAAAGTGGAAACGTGTTATACTAAGCCATAGTTGTGAATATTATGGAGAGAGTGAACAGAGAATGCGTGTGAAACACTAGGAGGAAAATATGACAGGACAGGGAAGGCAGGCAATTGATTTAGCGTTGGCAGAAAGTTTCAAGGAACTTGCAAGTAGACATCCTATCGAAAAAATAACCATAAAAGATATTACGGATAAAGCAGGAGTAATCAGACCAACATTTTATAATCATTTTCAAGATAAATATGAACTGATAGAATGGATAGTTATGGAGCAGATTATAAGGCCGGCAGCTCCGTTAATTGAGAATGGTATGTTTAATGAAGCGGTTGTTTTAATGTTTACATCATTAGAAAAGGACAAGCCTTTTTATATGAATGCAGTAAAGTTAGAAGGACAGAATTCATTGCAGAGCATTGCAGAGGATTGTGTAAGACAGATACTACTTGCAATTATGGAGAAAAAGGGACCTAAGATGGATAAGGCTCATCCGTGGATTACGTATGAGAGGGTTGCACAGTTTTACGCACAGTCAATGTGTTATATTGTTATAGAATGGATAAAGTCAGGAATGAATATTCCACCAAGGGAAATTGCAGCAGCTTATGAATATATGATGACTAAACAGATGACAGATTTCTTTTAAGTAAAAAGTGTCATGTGAAAAATACAATGGCATTATAGTTGAATAAAACAAATATACAAATTAATGGATTTGTATATTTAAAAAAGACATGGAAAAAAGATTGAATATTTAAGTATTCGGTCTTTTTTTTTATACTGAGTGCAGAAAAATAAGAAAGGTGAAGTGATAAGAATGAAAAAATTCGGACAAAAAGTTGTTAAATACAGAGTATTGATATTTGTTATCAGTTTACTTTTATTAATACCTTCTGCATTTGGTTTTATAACAACAAGAATTAATTACGATATTTTATCCTATTTACCACAGGATATGGAAACTATGAAAGGACAGGATATTCTGTTAGATGAATTTGGAACAGGAGCCTTTTCTTTATGTGTAGTTGAAGGAATGGATGAAAAAGATATATCAGCAATGAGAAAGGACATGGAGAAAGTTGAACATGTAAAATCAGTTATCTGGTATGACTCAATTGCAGGCCTTACAGTTCCAATGGATGTTCTTCCAAATGATATCCGGGAATTTTTCAATAATAAAGATGCTGACAGCACATTAATGATTGTTTTATATGATTCATCAATGTCTTCAGATGAAACAATGGATGCAGTAAAAGAATTAAGAAAAGTTGCATCTAAAGATTGTTATATAAGTGGTATGTCGTCTGTAGTTACAGATATTAAAGATTTGGTAATGCATGAAATTCCAATTTATGTAATTATCGCAGCAATCCTTTCACTTATAATTTTACAGTTAACAATGGATTCAGCAGCAGCACCATTATTCTTCTTACTTGGAATTGGTATGGCAATTGTTTATAACCTTGGTACAAATTTCATTCAAGGTGAAATGTCATATTTAACAGAAGCGTTAACAGCAGTACTTCAGTTGGCTGTTACAATGGACTACTCAATTTTCCTATGGCACAGTTATGAAGCACAGTGTGAAAAAACGCCGGATGATCATAATACGGCTATGGCAAATGCAATTAGTGAAACACTTGCTTCAGTAACAGGAAGTTCAATAACAACAATTGCCGGATTTATTGCATTATGCTTTATGACATTTACATTAGGTTTAGACCTTGGTGTGGTAATGGCAAAAGGTGTAGTATTCGGTGTAATTGGATGTGTAACAATTTTACCATCAATGCTTTTAATCTTTGATAAATTTGTTCAGAAGACAAGACATAAACCAATTATCCCTGATGTAGGTAGAATTGGTAAAACAGTTATTAAGAGAAGAACTATTTGCATAATTATTTTCTTAATATTATTAGTACCTGCAGCATTTGGTTACAAGAACAACAAAGTATACTACGATTTAGTCGGTTCATTACCAAAGACACTTCCAAGTATTACAGCAAATACTAAGATGGATGAACAGTATGCAATGGGTGCAACTCATATCGCAATGGTAGACAGCAGTCTTTCACAGGCAGATGCAAATAAGATGATTAATCAGATGAAAGACTTAGATGGAGTTAAAACAGTATTAGGTATTGATTCAATATTAAGTCCGTCAATACCAAGAGATATCATTCCGAAGAATCTCTCAGAAGATTTGATTAATGATAAATATGAACTTTTATTAATTAGTTCTGAATATGCGGTGGCTTCAGATGAAGTAAATGAACAGTGTATTCAGTTGGAAAAAATAATAAAGAGTTATGACAAGCATGGAATGTTAATAGGTGAAGCACCTTGTACTAAAGACTTAATTGAAACAACAGATACCGATTTTAAAGTAGTTAACGCGCTTTCAATTGCAATGGTATTTGTAATTATATTATTCGTATTTAAATCAATTTCATTACCATTCATTTTGGTAGCAGTTATTGAGGCAGCTATTTGTATGAATATGGGTATTTCGTATTACACAGGAACAACATTGCCATTCATTGCATCAATCGTAATTGGTACAATTCAGTTAGGTGCAACAGTTGACTATGCAATTCTTATGACAACAAAGTATAAGAATGGAAGATACTCAGGATTAGGTAAGAAGGAAGCCATTACAAAGGCACTTACAGAATCCATGCAGTCAATTATAGTTAGTGCTTTAAGTTTCTTCGCAGCTACATTCGGTGTAGGTATGTATTCTAATATCGATATGATTAGTTCATTATGTAACTTAATGGCAAGAGGAGCAATCATAAGTATGATAGTAGTTATATTTGTTTTACCATCATTATTTATGATATTTGATAAATTAATAATTAAAACAAGTAAAGGTTTCATTAACAAAGAGTTAGTTTCAAATAAGTAGGAGGTTCGCTATGAGAAAATCAAATTTAATTAGTAAGAAGTTTATAATAAGAACAATCGCATGTGCAATGACAGTTGTTGTTGCAGGTGCATCAACATATGGATATACAACATTTGCAAATCCGGAGGATGTTTCTACAGAAGAAACTCAGACAGATGTAAATAGTGATGACAAGAGCGAGTTAGAAGATGCAATTGATAATGTTATCTCAGTTTCAGAAAAAGAAATAGGCAAAGATGAAACAGTATATGTAATTGCTGATAACACAGGTAAAGCTACAAGCACAATCGTAAGTGATCATTTGAAAAATGCAGCAGGAGAAGATGTTATTGTAGATAAATCTGATTTGAAAGATATTAAGAATGTAAATGGAGATGAAACATTTACAAAAGATGGCGAAAACATCAAATGGGAAGCAAAAGGAAATGATATTTATTATCAGGGAACTACAGAAAAAGAAACTCCTGTTAATGTTAAAATAACATATTATTTAGACGGAAAAGAAATGACAGCAGATGAAATCGCCGGAAAGAGTGGAAAAGTTACTGTAAGATTTGATTACACAAATAACGAAAAAGTTAAAGCAGACGTAAATGGAGCAGAAGAAGAAATTTATGTACCGTTTATCGCAGTTTCAGGAATGATATTAAATGATGATTTCCAGAATGTAGATGTTAAGAATGGTAAGGTAATTTCTGATGGTAAGAATCAGATTGTAGTTGGTATGGCAATGCCTGGAATGAAAGACAATCTTGATTTAAGTGATGATGAAGTTGAAATTCCTGATTATGTAGAAATGACAGCAGATGTTGAAAACTTCAGTCTCGATATGACAATGACAGTTGCTTTATGTAATGAAGGATTTGACATTAGCGATATTGACTTATCAGATTTAGATGAAAAAGTTGATGAAATCGATGATGCAGCTGGAAAATTGCAGGATGGTTCAAGTGATTTAGCTGAAGGACTTGATACATTAAATAACAATATGCCTGAATTTAAGTCAGGAATGGTTACACTTAAAAATGGTATTGCAACATATACAGGCGGTGTAAGTCAGGTAAGTTCAGGAATTAATACATTATATAAATCTTCAGGAAAACTTGTAAAAGGCATGAAGTCAGTTAAAAAAGCTGTAGATGCTATTTATACAAACTTTGGAACAAAAGAAAATTCAAAGACAATCCGTGGTGGTGCTAAAGCACTTGCAGATGGAAGTAAGACATTAAATGAAGGTGTTAATAAGTTATCAACAGGTGCAGATACATTAGCTACAGGAAGTAATACTGTAAGCACTAACATGGAAACATTAAGCAATGGTGTAACAACAATTGCAGGTCAGGTTTCAATATTAAATACTTCAATGACAGATTTGAAGAATGGAGCATTGAAAGTAAGCGCAGGTGTTGATGAAGTAGCTGACACAATTAACGGACTTGGAAACACAATCGCAGAGCAGGAAAAAGGAATTTATACAAAATTAGCTAAAGCCGGAGTTAAGTCATACGATGAGGCTGACAAAGCATTAAAAGATGCTAAGAAACTTCAGACTGCAATTCTTACAGCAATTGCAGCAGATACTTATACAGGACTTGATGCTTATGGTGTTACAGATGCAAAGAGTGCAGCAAAGGTTCTTACAAAAACAACAGAAAATGTTAATTCTTTATCAGAAGCTGTAGCTTCATTGAAAGTTATGGATGAAGTAGCAGACAATGTTTCAGCTAAGAAAGAAGATTTAAAAGAATTACAGGATGGTGCTAAAGAATTGGCAACAGGAGCCGGAAAAGCTGCAACAGGTGTAAATACATTGGATACTACAATGACAAGCGTAGCAAGCAGCACAAAGCAGTTAGCAGCCGGAGCAAAATCAGTATCTGAAGGTGCAAGCCAGATTAAATCAGGTTTATCATCAGTTGTATCAGGAAGCTCAGACTTAAAAGATGGTGCAAAATCATTAGATTCAGGAATTGAAACTTTATATGAAAAAGCTATTTCTCCACTTTACACAGGTGTAGGAACATTAAATGATAGCATGCCAACATTAAAGTCAGGTGTTAAGAAGTTAAAAACAGGTAGTGACAAATTAGTTGCAAACAATGATACTCTTAACAAAGGTGCAAAACAGTTAAATGAAGCAACAACAACTGTTAGTGATGGCGTAAGTAAGTTAGATGATGGTGCAAATGAACTTAAAGATGGAATGAAAGAATTCAATGATGAAGCAATTCAGAAACTTATTTCATCATACAACGGAGATGTTAAGAAGTTAGTTAACAGAATAAACGCAACTTCAAGAGCAGCTCAGGATTATACAACATTTACTAAGACAGCAGATGGAGTAAACAGCAACGTTAAGTTCATTATTAAGACTGATGGAGTTTCAGCTGATAAATAATAAAAATAAAGCACATAATATGTTATGTGAATAACATTAGGTTTAGTTAGTTGTGAAAATAAATTGATATAAAATCAATTGATATTCAACCTCAAATTAAAGCAGATAAAAGGGAGGGGTTGTGTGACTTGGATTGAAAATGTAATGATTATATTTGGTATATCCTTTGAAGTATTTGCAATCATGGAGTGTAATGGCTCCATGGTGGCAAATATTAAAAAAAGCAGACTTACTATAATTGGAGTAATTCTTTCGTTGCTTCAGCTTGTAATGCTTGGAGTAGGATATATAATTTCAAGACTTTTAATTAACATAGTAACAACAGCCGACGAAGTAGTTATTGGACACATTTTGGCAATTGCTATATTTGTATTGCTAGGAATAAGGTTAATTATTAAGGCACTAAAGAATGATATAATCAATGAAAAATTAGAAGAGAAAATGGAATTAAAAAAATACATTCTTCCATTGGTGGTAATTGGAGGATATACAATAACTACAGGTATTGCAGCAGGACTTTGTAATACGAATCCTTTGAATTTAGGAATTTTAGTAGTGGTTGTAACATGGGTTGCTTCATATGCAGGAATGTATACAGGATACAGAGCAGGATTTGAACAAAAAACAAAGGCTTATATAGCAGGTGGAGCATTGTTGATTATCGTTGGAATTGACATGGCAATCAGATGCTTTGTATTAGGTTAGAAATTGAAAAATAAACTTAATAAGAAAACCGAAAGTGGTATGAAAACCGACTTTCAGAAAAAAAGTATAAAAATAGTGCTTTGCTGGAAAAGTGAAGCACTATTTTTTGTTCTTTGTCAAGAATGGGGGGTAACTCAAGTTAATAACAAGTCTGCGAATTACATTCACAGCCTGGTATTTGTTTGCGTGCAAAATAAGTGAAAGCCGGATTATAACTTTCGATTTTGAAGTATACACATAATTTTTTCGATTCCGATAATCAAATATCCAATAGACAAAATAATAAAAAGTATAATTATTGAAAAAATTGTTACCCGCTCATATCCAAGTTTATTTATATCAAGAAAAAAATAAGGAGCCTCATTTAAATGAAAATATGAAGACGCAGGCACCTGATAGAGTCTTACAAATGTAAAAATAAGATAAACAAAAGGATATAAAGCCCAGATGAAGGGAGCATTTAATTTCTGCAATCCCTTAGGGGCGAAAAGAAGCCAGTCTATAACATAAAAAAGCGGAAGCAGATAATGAGCGAATAAATCTTTTATAGGAAGATTTAAGATGTTATTTATAAGCAGAGGATATTTGTAATTAGCAACCATATAGTGAAATATGAAAAATGTTAAGATTATTGACATAAGGCTCATTCCTTTAAATAAAACAAAAAAATGTGAGTATTCTTTTAAAGCAGTATATTTTTCCGAAAAAGAAATACGGTTATAAATCATTTTGATAATATTTAAAAGTAATATAATAAAACAGAATAAATTAGAAAGTACGGTAAAGTATCCAAAAAATCTAAATGTATTTGGTAAATCATCAATATCAATATGTAAATATAAAGAAAATGATGCTATTCCTAAAACGAATAATTTGAAAATCAGGGAAAAACTAAAAGAATTTATAAAAGCATATCTGTTTTTCATATCTGTAATTACCTCCACAAAAATAATCTACAAAATGGGTTTACAAAATAATCTGCATAAAAATAGTGTGGGCAAAATGAAAAATAATAATCATGAAAATAAAGCAAAAACAAAGCAAAAAATAAAATTTCTTGAAGTGAATTGGCAGATAAAGTATAATGTATTAGTTAAAGTGGGCAGAATATGTGATTGAATAGAGGAACAAGATGGTACTTAAAGAAAATGTTTTAGATGTAGATACATATTTGATGTTAAGGGGAAAAGTTAAATGGAAACCATTGACTAAAGAACAGGCTGAAAAAGCATTGGAAAACAGTTTATATACAGTTGTTGCATATGAAAATGGCAAACCGGTAGGAATGGGAAGAGTCGTGGGAGATGGAGCAGTTATATGTTATGTACAGGATCTGATTGTAGTACCGGAATATCAGGGAAGTGGTATAGGATACAGACTATTACAAAATATAAAAGAATTTGTTTTAGAATTAAAGATTCCCGGTACGGAAATGATGTTTGATTTAATGTGTGCAAAGGGAAGAGAACATTTTTATAAAAAATGTGGATTTATAGAAAGACCAACGGACAAATTAGGTCCTGGAATGATTCAATACCTGTGATACCAAGGTTATAATTCCATAAACCACATGAGCTTGCTCAAATGTGGTTTATGGAATTCATGACCCGTCCCAACATGAGCATAAAAGTGGAATGAAATCCCACGATATGCGAATGTTGGTCAGATTGCGAGAGTGTGAAGCACGAAGCAATCTGAAGGTATCATACATATGTAGAAAAAAGGAAAGATTTAGATAAGGCAGGTGTGATATGAATATTTATTTAATTAGACATGGAAGACAGAACAGTAAATTATGTAATGTTGATGTGGAATTGTCCGATGAAGGTAGAGAGCAGGCGCACTCAGTAGGAAAGCGTTTAGCTAAATATGGAATTGAAGTTGTGTATTCAAGCAATTTAATTAGAGCGAAGGAAACAGCAGATATAATAAATGAATATGTTAAGAAACCAAGATTTGTTGATGAAAGATTAAGGGAAGCAGAGTTTGGTGATTTAACAGGACTTGAAAACAGTGTCCTTAAAGAAAGATATAAGGATTTTCTCGCAGAGCGTTCAAAGATGGAAAAGGATATGGCATATCCTGGTGGTGAAAATTGTGAAATGGTATTTAACAGAGTTTTTGAAGCGATAGATGAGATAGCACATAAAGATTATGAAAATGTAGTGGTAGTAACTCATGGAGGTGCTATAAGGGCATTACTTACAGGCATAGTTAAGGCTGATTATGCTAAGTGGCTTACATTTGGCAGACAACTTGAAAATTGTAGTATATCTGAGATTATGTATGATAAAGATTTGGGAACATATCATATCGAGAGACTTAACGATTATGCTCATTTTGAAGATGAAGACAGATTATTAAGAAAACATTTTGGCAATGGATTTTTGAATCCAAATAAGTAATCAAGGAGTTAGTAATGGCAAAAAGTAATTACGACGGTAATAGTATTGCAGTATTAGAAGGGTTAGAAGCGGTTAGAAGAAGACCCGGAATGTACATAGGAAGTGTTGGAACAAAAGGGCTTAATCATTTGATTTATGAAATTGTTGACAACTCAGTTGATGAACATTTAGCAGGATATTGTAATGAAATAAAAGTAACATTGGAAAAAGACGGTAGTGCTACTATTAGTGATAATGGTCGAGGCATTCCGGTTGATATAAATGATAAGACAGGGCGTCCTGCAGTTGAAGTAGTATTTACAGTACTTCATGCCGGAGGAAAGTTTGGAGACGGAGGTTATAAGATTTCCGGTGGTCTCCATGGTGTTGGTGCATCAGTTGTAAATGCGCTTTCAGTATGGTTAGAGGTAAATGTTAAAAGAGACGGAAAAGTTTATAATCAAAGATATGAGCGTGGGAAAATAATGTATCCTTTGAAAGAAGTAGGAACATGTAGAAAAAATGACACAGGTTCAACAGTACAGTTTTACCCGGATGGCGAAATATTTGAAAAAACTTATTTTAAAGCAGATGCAATTAAAAGCAGATTACATGAAACAGCATATTTAAATCCAAATCTTACAATTATATTTGAAAATAAAAGAGTTGCAGAAGAAGAAGTAATTACTTACCATGAGCCTGATGGAATTTGTGCGTATGTTGCAGAATTAAATAAAGAAAAAGAAAAGGTTCATGATGTAATTTATTTCAAAAAGACTGTTGATGGGATTGAAATGGAAGTAGCATTTCAGTTTGTAAATGAATTTTCTGAAAATATTTTAGGATTTTGTAACAATATTTACACACAGGAAGGTGGAACACATCTTACAGGATTTAAATCAAAATTTACAATGGTAATAAATCAGTATGCAAGGGAATTAGGAATATTAAAGGAAAAGGATGCTAATTTTACAGGGGCAGACGTTAGAAACGGTATGACGGCAGTTGTGGCAGTTAAGCACCCTGAACCAAGATTTGAAGGACAGACAAAGACAAAATTAGATAATCCTGATGCCGGAAAAGTTGCTGCTGAAATTACAGGTGAAGAATTGGTATTGTATTTTGACAGAAATGTTGAAGTGCTTAAAAATGTTATTGCATGTGCTGAAAAATCAGCAAAAATCCGTAAGCAGGAAGAAAAAACAAAAACAAATATGCTTACAAAGACAAAGTTTTCAATAGACAGTAATGGAAAACTTGCTAACTGTGAAAGCAGAAAAGCAGAAGAATGTGAGATATTTATTGTCGAAGGAGATTCTGCCGGTGGCTCAGCAAAAAGCGCAAGAAAGCGTAGAACACAGGCAATTTTACCTATAAGAGGAAAAATCTTAAATGTTGAGAAAGCTTCTATCGACAAAGTTCTTGCAAATGCAGAAATTAAGACAATGATTAATGCATTTGGATGTGGATTTTCAGAAGGTTATGGAAATGATTTTGATATAGAAAAATTAAAGTTTAACAAGATTATTTTAATGACGGATGCCGATGTTGACGGAGCTCATATCGATACATTGTTATTAACATTTTTCTATAGATTTATGCCTGAATTAATTACGCATGGACATGTTTATTTAGCAACACCGCCATTATATAAGGTTGTACCTAAAAAGGGAAAAGGTCAGTATTTATATGATGACAAGGCTTTAGAAAAATACAGAAAAGATCATAAAGGATTTACGCTTCAAAGATATAAAGGCTTAGGAGAAATGGATGCAGACCAGTTGTGGGAAACTACACTTAATCCTGAAACGAGAATTTTGAAGCAGGTAGAAATAGAAGATGCAAGATTAGCATCAGAAGTAACAGAAATGCTTATGGGAAATAACGTAGGACCTAGAAGGGACTTCATTTACGAACATGCGACAGATGCAGAATTAGATATATAAGCATTTAGGAAACAAAATGAATTTATTTTCTATAGATGTTTCCGATTACCAACCCCATCGTAGAGAGGGACAATACATATTATATAGGAGTAACATATGTCAGAACAGATAGTGAAAACAGAATATTCTGAGGTAATGCAAAAATCATACATAGATTATGCTATGAGCGTAATTTGTGCCAGAGCACTTCCTGACGCAAGAGATGGACTTAAGCCGGTACAGAGAAGAGTTTTGTACGCCATGGAACAGTTAGGACTTAACTATGATAAACCACATCGTAAATCAGCACGTATAGTTGGTGAAGCAATGGGTAAATATCATCCACATGGTGACAGCTCAATTTATGAAACATTAGTTGTAATGTCTCAGGATTTTAAAAAGGGAATGGCTTTAGTAGACGGGCACGGAAACTTCGGCTCAATTGAAGGAGACGGAGCTGCCGCAATGCGTTATACGGAAGCAAAATTAAAGAAATTTACACAGGATGTATATTTAGCAGACTTAGATAAAGATGTTGTTGATTTCATGCCTAACTTCGATGAAATGGAAAAAGAACCTGTAGTTCTTCCGGTAAAAGTTCCTAACATTTTAGTTAACGGAGCAGAAGGTATTGCCGTTGGTATGGCAACAAATATACCTACTCATAATTTAGGTGAAGTAATAGATGCAGTTATCGCATATATGGAGAATAATGACATTTCAACAGAAGAATTACTGGAAATAATGCCGGGACCGGATTTCCCAACAGGAGGAATTGTAGCCAACAAATCCGAGTTGGCAGACATTTATAAGACAGGAAACGGTAAATTAAAATTACGTGGAAAGCTTGAATTTGAAAAAGGTAAAGGAAAAGAGAAAGACAAGCTTGTAATAACAGAAATTCCTTACACAATGATAGGTGCTAATATTAGTAAATTTATATCAGACGTTATTTCACTTGTGGAAAATAAAAAAACAAATGATATTGTTGATATTTCAAATGCATCAGATAAAAATGGTATAAGAATAGTACTTGAACTTAAAAAAGGAGCAGATGTAGAAAAACTTACAAATATGCTATATAAAAAGACAAGGCTTGAAGATACATTTGGTGTAAATATGCTTGCCATAGCTGATGGAAGACCGGAAGTTATGGGGCTTAAATCAATAATTAAGTATAATGTGGATTTTCAGTATGAAATAACTACTAGAAAATATACAACAATGCTTAATAAGGCTTTAGAACAAAAAGAAATAAAAGAAGGTCTTATAAGAGCAACAAATATTATTGATTTGATTATTGAAATTATCAGAGGAAGTCAGCAGTTAAAACAGGCAAAGGAGTGTCTTGTAAATGGAAATACTGAAGGCATTAAATTTAAGAATCCTGAATCAGAACTGTTAGCAGCTAATCTTAATTTTACAGAAAAGCAGGCACAGGCAATTCTTGATTTAAGACTTGCTAAATTAATAGGTTTAGAAGTTCTTGCATTGCAGAAAGAATATGAAGATTTAGTAAATAAAATTGCTAAATACGAGGATATTCTTCACAGCAGACGTTCCATGACAAAAGTAATTAAGAAAGATTTGCTTGCAATCAAGAAAGAATATGGTCAGCCAAGAAGAACTGTTATTGAAGATGGAAAAGAAGCTGTATTTGATGATAATAAGATAATTGAGCAGGAAGTAGTATTTGTAATGGATAAATTTGGTTATGCCAAATTAATTGACCAGGCCACATTTGACAGAAACAGAGAAGCGGTAATTAAAGAAAACAAATATTATTTTAATTGCATGAATACAGACAAGGTGTGCATTTTTACAGACAATGGAAACATGCATCAGATAAAGATAATAAAAATGCCGATTAAAAAATTTAGGGATAAAGGTGTTCCAATAGATAATCTTGGAAATTACAGTAGTGCAGGAGAAAGCATTGTGGCATTATTTAGTGCTTCAATGATTAAAGATAAGAAATTATTGTTTACTACTAAAAAAGGTATGATGAAGCTTGTTGATGGCAGTGAATTTGAGACAACAAGAAATACAATTGCAGCTACAAAGCTTGGGGAAGATGACAGTCTTGTAGGAGTTCAGATTACAAGAATTACTTCAAAGCCTGTCGAGGATGAAGAGTATGAAATGCCGATTGCATTAACAGGAGGTTCAGATGACGAATTTATGCCTATGGATGATGTTCAGTTAGAAATGAATTTTGATACACCTTCGCAAATGGATAGTGCAGGAAATAATACAGAACTTCAGTATACAAGGGAAATATTAGTTCTTCAGACGGAAAATGGGGTATTTTTAAGATTTCCACTTAAGGAGATTCCTGAAAAGAAGAAAACTGCAGTTGGTGTAAGAGGAATTAAATTAAATGCAGATGATTGTGTAAGTAATGTTTATCTGTTAGATGTAGGAGACAATGATGTTGTTGAATACAAGGGAAAGAAAGTTGAACTTAGAAAACTTAAAACAGGAAGAAGAGATACGAAAGGTGTTAAAGTCCGAATATAAATAAGGACTTAGGAGAAAAGAGGGATACACTTGAAAAGTAAAATTTTTACAAAAATAGCAAAGAATATACAGGTTACAATTTTAGCAATTGCAATTATCGTAAGTAGCATACAGTTTAGTGGAGTTACGGAAGTCAAAGCAGATGACGCAACATTTGAGGCGAGCATAAGTGGATTTCCGGAAAGTTACAAGCCGTATTTAAGACAGTTACATGCAACATATCCTAACTGGACATTTCAGCCTTTTAATACAGGAATTGATTTTGGAACAGCAGTAGATAATGAAGCATCTAATGACAGAAGTCTTACACATACAAACTATTCAGAGTTTTTACAGAGCAATGCTTCAGGTGACTATAATACAGCTACAGGAAAATATATTGCAAAAGATGGAAGTACATGGGTAACAGCTTCTAAAAATGCAGTAGCATACTTTATGGATCCAAGAAATTTTCTTAACGATACATATGTTTTTATGTTTGAAAATTTAGCATATGATGCAGCTAATCAGACACAGGCAGGCGTTGAGGCAATACTTACAGGTTCATTTATGGCTAATACAAATATAGCTTACCTTGATGCAAATGGAACATATATTCCAACGGCAGAAAGCTATTCATCAAAGATATTGCAGGCGGCTCAGACTTCAGGTGCAAGTGCATATTATATTGCTTCAAAAATATTACAGGAAGTAGGTTCAGGTAGAAACGGAATTTATGCAGGAATGGGAGCAAGTGGAAGTGTATCCGGAAATTATTCAACATCATATAAAGGAATTTATAATTTCTATAATATAGGTGCAAGTACAAGTTCACAGCCCATTTTAAACGGTTTAAAATGGGCTTCAAACGCAAAGAATGGATATGGTACACCTTGGAATACTCCGGGAGCTTCAATAATAGGTGGAGCACAATATATAGCTGAAAAGTATATCAATGTAGGACAGAATACAACATATTTGCAGAAGTTTAATGTAACAGCTAAAAATACATATAAACATCAGTACATGACAAATATATTTGGCTGTGCATCAGAGACAGGAACTACAGCAAAAGCTTATGATACATTGGGAATTAAAAGTAATCAGCGTCATTTTATAATTCCTGTATACAACAATATGCCTGGAGATAATACAACTGTTACAATGGGCAAATCAGGAGATAAGACAGGTGTTATTACATCAAATGTAAATCTTAGACAGGGCCCAAGTACCGGATATAGTTCATTAACTAAATTAAGTAAAGATGATGTCGTTACAATAAAAGAAAACGTGCTTACAGACAGAAAGTATTCAGTAAGCTGGTTAAGTAATCCATATTGGACCAAAGTTGATGTAGTAAAAAACGGAGTTTCTTATACAGGATATGTTTCAACAGAATATGTTACACCTGAAGTTGAAAATAATTTGATTACAGGTACAACAGTAAGTGCTAAGGCAACTACATCAAATCCTAATGAAAAAGTAATTTACCGTTCAGACAATCCTGCTGTAGCAACAGTTGATGATGCAGGAAATATTACCGCTTTAGGTGATGGAACAACTACAATAAGAGCATTTGCAGTAAGTGGTAATTTTGCAACATATACAATACAAGTATTCACAAAAGGATGTGTATTAGATAAGACAAAGGCAACAATTGGTGTAGGTAAGAAAGTAAAATTAAATGCAACAGTATATCCTACTGATGCACCGGATAAGACAGTAACATGGACTTCAAGTAACACGTCAGTAGCTAAAGTTTCAAAAACAGGAAAAGTAAAAGGTGTTGGAGTAGGAAAAGCCACAATATCTGCGACTGCAACAGCTATAGGTGGAGCTGTAGGTACTTGTGAAATTAAAGTTATACGTCCGGTAACAGGAGTAAAACTTAACAAAACAAAGAAGACTTTAAGAGTGGGAAAAACATATACTTTAAAAGCAACGGTGATTCCTGAGGATGCTACTAATAAAAATGTAAAATGGAAATCAGATAACACGGCTGTAGCTAAAGTTAAAAAGGGAGTGGTAACAGCAGTAGCTCCGGGAACAGCAACAATTACAGTTACTACTAACAATGGTAAAAAGACAGCAACGGCATTGATAACTGTTATTTCAGGTCAGATTGGCTTTAAGTCTGTTGCTTCATATAATCAGAACACAATTAAACTGACATGGAATGCGGCAACAAATGTAAGTGGATATATTATTTACAGAAGAAACAGTGCAGGCAAATATAAAAAGATTGCTAAATTGTCGGCTTCCGTAACATCATATAAAGATAAAAAACTTGTTACAGGAAACACATATAGCTACAAAATAAGAACTTATACTGTTAGTGGTGGAAAAACACATAAATCATCATTCTCAGCAGCAGCATCTGCAAAAGTAGTTCCAAAGAGGGTAAAATTTGTATCCGCAATGGCGTTGCAGGGAAATAGTGCTGTAGTAAGATGGAAGAGAGATAAATGGGTTACAGGATATCAGGTATACAAAAAGTCAAACATCCAGTTAAAATATAGAAGAGTAAGAACAACAAAGAAAAATACTGTTGTAAAATTTACTGATGGTAAAGCAGTTTCCGGCTATACATATTATTACAAAGTAAGAAGTTACAAGGTAGTTTATGGGAAAAAAGTATATGGAAAATATTCTAAGGTTGTATCTTTGAGCAAATAGCAGTAATATGTAGTAATAAATTAAAAGGAATTGAAAGAGAAAACAATGATAAAGTTAGTTGTAAGCGATGTAGATGGAACATTAATAAAACCAGGGGAGACAAGAATAAGTGAGAAAACATTGTCTCTTTTGGGTGAATTAAAGGAAAAAGGAGTTTTGTTTGCGGTAGCATCAGGGAGAGACTATGATGCTATCAGACCCCTTTTTGGAAAGATAAAAAATGACATTATTTATATCACTAATAATGGTGGAGTTGTTATGTATCAGGGGAAAGTCTTATGTAAGACACCTATAGATAAAATGCTTAGCGTAACAATAATGAATGAAATGCAGAAGAAAAGAGACTGCAGAGTTCTTTTAGCAGGAGAAACAGGATCTTATGTAAGCACATATGATACTGATTTTACAAGATATCTTGCAGAGCATGGATTTTCCACAGAAAATGTAAAGGACTTTAAGGAAGTTAAAGAACCTATTACAAAAATCTCCATATATGCAAAATATGGACTTACAGAGGAATTTTATGAATCAATAGTTGACAGATGGGGTGATAAAATAAAAATCGCCATATCAGGCAATAATTGGGTAGATTTAACTGATGAATATGTGAATAAGGGAAATGCACTTGCAGTTGTACAGCATATATTCGAAGTTACTTCAGAAGATACAGTAACATTTGGAGATAATTATAATGATGTTGAAATGTTTGAACGTTCTTATTATAGTTATGCAATGCAACATTCTCCTTCAGATATAAGAAAGTGTGCAAAGCATATAACTCCTGATGTTGACTCTATATTAGAAGATATTTTGAGAATGTAATTGAAAGGTAGGGTATCAGTTATGATAAAGAAAAAAGTTATTGCCTTAGGCATTAGTATGGTAATGGCAACAACAGTTCTTAGTGGATGTGGTTTAAAAAGCGATACTCCTGTAGTTGGAGATTTGTTTGGACTTAAAAGTGATGAGGCATTTGTAGTAGACAAATTAATATGCTCGGTGTCGGAAGCAAAATTAATAATACTTAACAGTGCAAATAAATACAAAAATGACTTTGGAGGAATTGTTGACTGGAGCCAGAAACTTGAGAAGACTACACTTGGTGATTTTGTAAAAGACGAAGTAAAGAATGATATATCAATCACATACACAATGGCAGCTTTAGCTGATAAGAATAATGTAACAATAGATGATGCAGAAAAGACTTCAATAGCTGCAGCAGCAAAAGAGTATTATAATAGTCTTACAGATGAAGAAAAGGATTATACAACGGCAACAGAAGAGACAGTTGAAACATTATTTACAAATTATTACAAGGCAAAGAAAGCTTATAATACATTGACAGCTAATGTAGGAGAAGAGATAAGCGATGAAGAAGCCAGAGTAATTAAAGTTCAGTATATTCATATCGATACTACAAAGACGAAAACAAATAAAGCAACTAAACAGTTAGAGGAAGTAATAAGTCTTGTTAATGGTGGATATCAGACATTTGCAAAAGAAGCAAAGCAGTATAGTGATGATGAATTAGTAACAAAAACAATAAAGAAAAATGAGGCAACACAGGATTATGAAATTGCCGCATTTGATTTAGCAAATGAAGAAATGAGTTCAATAATTACTCAGGATGACGGATTATATCTGGTATATTGTGAAAACAGTTATTTAAAAGATGAGACAGCACAGAATAAGAGTGCAATTATTGAAAGTACTAAGAATTCTGCATTTAGTAAGGTATATGACAATTATATTAGCGACGTAAAGAGTGATTTTAATACATCTGCATGGGATGATATAGCACTTCCTGATGGAGAAAATATGGTTAGCACAAATATAATGGATGTGTTTGATACTATTGCAGCTGAATAATATAATTTGAATTATTTAAGATTGGGATTGTGAGTGTACATGACACAAAAAATCCGTAAGTATCCAAACTGGGGTTTTTGACCCAACATATATTTAATTTAATAATAAAAAAAAAGAACTGAAAATGATACGTTAATGTCAAGCAGACAAAATATCATTTTCAGTTCTTTTTTTTTATTGTTATGAATGAAATATAATACATTGATATATATTCGTATTAGTATATATTCATATCTATGCTTATTATTAATTCTAATTCATAAATCTTTTATTTGATTAATGCTCAGAAGCTTTAGGATTATTATCTGTAGCATTGTTTTCAGAAGTTATTTCTTTCTGTTTATTTTTATTACTATTTGTATTTATACTTTCATTTTTAATTTTAGAATTATTACTTTTGGCATTATCTTTTTTGCTCTTGCTGCCATTGCCGTTTATAGCTTCTTTCTTTATTAATGCAATTAATTTTTTCTTAAATATAAGAGCTAAAAGAATTAACAATGATACAAGTGAAATAAGTATTCCGTAAACAAATCCACTAGGTGTATATTTAAATGTAACGGAGTGTGTTCCCTGCGATACATAAGCACCCATTAATGAGCCGGAACATATAGCAATAGGTTTTACTTTGTTCCCGTCAACGTATACTGACCAACCTTTGTCATATGGAATAGAAGTGTAAAGCAATCCGCTTGAAGCAGCAGTTACAGAACCTTCAATTTTTGTATCTTTAAATGATTCAATAGTGTATGGTTGAGAATTTAATAATTCGTAATCAACAGCCCATGCATCACTGTCAAAAGCATATCCATAACATTCAGAAATTGCAGAACCGTCTCCGGCTGTAATTGTAATTGCACTTCCTTTCTCAACAGTACCAATGTGGCAGATATAATTCTGCTGTGTTGATGAGAAAGATTGTGAAGTTGAAACACCATCAGGTGTAGTAATATTTGCATTTAATGTTTCAGCAGATGTAGGACAGTAGAAATATACATCCAGGCTTGAAGGAGTAACAGATGGAATATTGTTATCTGTTCCGTCGCTTGTAGCAAATTCTGCAGTAAATGAAGCTGTACTATCTGACTGAATTTTATGGAATATTGTACTGCCACCGCTAATAGCTGTAGTTACAAAACTGTTTTGAATTGTAAATGGGTCACTACCTGATAAATCCCATTCAGACATTGTACTTGAATTAATTACAAATCCAAGAGGAAGACTCTTTTCATATTTATAAATATTAAGTGTTGTCTGATTATTTCCATCAGCCATATAACTTGCTGATGATAAAAGTGAACTTTCTGAAGGGAAAGAAGTATCACCGGTAGAGTATTCATATCTTAATGAGAATAAAGCTGCTGTAAGTGGAGTAATTCCATATGATGAATAAGCGTTAAATGATGTCTGTAATCCGATAGAAGTAAAGTAATCCTGAATAGCTGCGGATGATACAGATGAGAAAGTAGAAATACTATTGTATTTGAACAATGCTCCATCATTACGTGTTCTATGTGATAACTGTTCACTTCTATAGAACTTAACTCCATCAGCGTCAGCGTCTTTCTTTGCAGCTTCATTTAACTGCTTGAAGGCTTCGTTACTTTCAACATAAGCATCCCTGTTAGAAGTACTTGGAATACCTGTAATAGTAAAATTAAGTATCAATTCTATGAAAATAATAGATCCAATTAAATAGGAAATTATAAATGATTTGTTCTCATGATATTTATACAATGCAATAAGTACAACGTAAATAACAAGGAATAATAAACTTGTGTAAATTATTTTTGTAATGTCTGTTGTTATTACTAAATCACTGAAAAAGTCAGCATTCTTGAACAATTCTTCTAATACAAGAATTAATAAAGCAGAGCCTGCAAAAGTAGCGGCTAAATGTTTTCCATTTATTTCTCTTATATGTAAAAATGCTTCATATGCCATAGTTACAATAAGAAAAATGTAAATAAATGATTCTCTACATGGAAGGCTGTTTGGAAAATGGAATCCATGCCATATGTAGTTTGGAATATTAAAACTAAAGCTTAAAAGGAAAATTAAAGCTAAAGCTGTTTTGCCAATTCGCTCTTTGATATTAATTTTTTTGCAGATTACAAATAATGGAACCAAAATAAATACTATGATAGAACAGTAGATATTAGGGTCATGTGGATACTTTAAATCTGCAACCGGAATTGCAAATAACGATCTGAATAACATATATAATACTGAAAAATATTCTTCAAGTTTTTCAGGAAAACTTGAGTCAGCAGATTTTGTTGTTAAAAGGTTAAAATATTCAGGAAGAACAACGCATGCTGCAAGTCCACCTGCTAATAATGAATATAAAGCAAAATCTTTAATTGCAATAAGGTGAGATTTAACTTTATTTATTTCTTCATCAAAATTACGAACTAATGATAAGTAAATGAAGTATAAAACACTGTAAATACATAACATAATTGCTATATAGTAATTAGAAAAAATTGTTAAAGCAAGAGAAATGCAGTACATTTTACATTTTCCTTCATTAACAAGTCTTTCAAGTCCAAGCATAATAAATGGAAGAAGGAACATACAGTCAAGCCACATAATGTTCCAACTAAAAGCTGCAAAATATGCTGATAAAGCATAAAGCATACTAAATATCACAACGCTTAAGTCTTTATTACCAAATCTTTTTGAAAGATAGTATGCAGCTGAAAAACCGGCAAGTCCCATTTTAGCAATAATAAAGAAACTTACTGCATCTGAAATTGTTCCCGGTAAAAATAAAACTAAGAGATTGAACGGACTTGCAAGATAGTAAGCCGCAAGAGCTACAAAGTTCATACCACCACCAATTTCCCAGGTATAAAGAAGGCTGCCACCGGAAGATAATTTTTCTTTTAAAATATCTAAGTAAGGTGCATACTGATGATAACAGTCACTACGAAGGTACATTTGGTCTCCAAAAGGATAGACATCCTTAAAGTAGTAAACAAATAACATTGAAATTACAGGCAAAATAAAAGCAAGCAAATATAACTTGTTTTCATCGAACCATTTTGAGATTGAAAAATTTTTCTTGTTCATTTTTATTCTCCTTAAACATCCTCAATTCATTATATATTAATGTAAACACGAACCGATATAAATATAAGTCCGCTTTACTTAAAAATAAATAATTTACTTATTATGTAATTGATAATTACCGTTAAAACCATGGCAAATATCTTAGTACGATATATATTGAAAGCCGCAAACTGTGCTATTAATAACATTACTTCAGTCATGATAAGGGTGGCAAATCTTGCACACACAAATTTATTAAAGGAATGTAAAACATCCTTAATATTATCAAAACCCATTTTAAAAACCCATCGTCTGTTAGTCGAGAATGAAAATATCACGGCACACAACCATGACAATGCATTTGAAAACATAACGTTTATTCCAAGAACAGACAAAAATGCATAAACACAATAATCTATAATAGCTGTAAATACGCCAAAAAAGACGTATGATATCATTTCATAACTTAAAAGACCATATAGAAACTGCCTTATTTCGGGATTTTTTATATGGCACAAAATAGCCTTGCGGATAACAATAATTGAATCTTTTACTTTCATAATTTATTATCCTTTTTATTATCTTTTATCTGTAAAATCGGGTGATTGGTAAAAAGTAATAAAATCACCGTAATAACTAACAATAATAATAGTTAAACACAAAGACCATTTTACTATAAAATGTAAAAAAAGGAAAGACAAAAAGCCTGACAATCAATCTATTGTCAGGCTTTTAAATTTTAATTAATTATTTATTGTTATTTTTTTCTAATTCCTGCATTTTCATAGCTCTTACTTTTAATGGTAAGCCAAATAAAGTAATAAATCCGTCAGCGTCATGATGGTCATATAAATCACCTGTTGTAAATGATGCAAGACTTTCATTATATAATGAATATGGAGAAGTTGTTCCGGCTTTAATAATGTTTCCTTTGTAAAGTTTGAATTTAACTTCACCTGTAACATATTCCTGAGTTGATTCAACAAATGCCTGAACTGCTTCACGAAGAGGAGTAAACCATTTTCCTTCGTATACAATCTGAGCTAACTTGTTGCCCATATCTTTCTTTGTTTCCATTGTAGCACGGTCAAGAACTAATTCTTCAAGCTGTCTGTGAGCTTCCATAAGAATTGTTCCACCTGGAGTTTCATAAACACCACGTGATTTCATACCAACTACACGATTTTCAACGATATCGATAATTCCAATTCCGTGCTTTCCACCAAGACGGTTTAATTCACGAATGATGTCAGAAACTTTCATATGCTTTCCGTTAACTGAAGTAGGAACACCCTTTTCAAATGTCATTGTAACATATTCAGGTTCATCAGGTGCCTTTTCAGGAGAAACACCTAAAACTAAAAGATGTTCATAGTTTGGCTCATTTGCAGGATCTTCTAATTCTAAGCCTTCATGGCTGATGTGCCATAAGTTTCTGTCACGGCTGTAACTTTGATCTGTACCAAATGGAAGGTCAATTCCATGAGCTTTACAATATTCAATTTCAGCTTCACGAGAATCCATTTTCCACTTATCATCTCTCCAAGGAGCAATAATCTTAATGTCAGGAGCTAAAGCTTTGATACTAAGCTCGAAACGAATCTGGTCATTACCTTTACCTGTAGCACCGTGGCAAATAGCAACAGCACCTTCTTTTCTTGCAATTTCAACTAATCTCTTTGCAATGCCCGGACGAGCCATTGAAGTACCTAATAAGTACTTGTTTTCATATACGGCGTCAGCCTGAACGCAAGGAACAATATAGTCATCGCAAAATTCATCTGTAATGTCTTCTATATATAATTTAGTAGCACCTGAATATTTGGCTCTTTCTTCAAGACCATCTAATTCTTCACCCTGTCCACAGTCTACACAACAGCAAACTACATCATAATTATAATTTTCTTTTAACCAAGGGATGATAGCAGTAGTATCAAGTCCACCTGAGTATGCTAAAACAACTTTCTCTTTCATGTGATTCCTCCATTAATATTTTTACTATCTGATACTATACAACAATGATGTATAAAATGCAAGATAAAATTAAAAATGAGCTGTTTTATGCAAAATTTAAAGAATATATTGCATAATATACATAAAAGATGTATACTGAACCACGGACAAAAGAAAGAGAAATTAATAAATTTATATCTTTAATAAGAAAAGATAGGATTACAGTAACCAATCTTTGACATATATAAAGGAAAGGATTAAAATAAAAGTTACGGCAATTAAATAGGTAATTATAGAATTTAGTTAGTTTTTTACCGAATAAATAGAGGAGGCTGTTATGATAAAAGTAGGAATCATAGGTGCTACAGGATATGCGGGAGTAGAAATAGTAAGATTGCTTCAGCAGCATAAAGATGCAGAGGTTGTATGGTATGGCTCAAGAAGCTATATAGATAAGAAATATGCAGACGTATTTGCGAATATGTTTGAGATAGTTGATGAAAAATGTCTGGATGACAATATAGAAGAGTTGGCAGATAAAGTAGATGTAATATTTACGGCAACACCACAGGGATTATGTTCATCATTAGTTAATGAAGAAATATTAAATAAGGTAAAGATTATAGATTTAAGTGCAGACTTCCGAATTAAGGATGTTGCTACTTATGAAAAATGGTACAAGATAGAACACAAAAGTCCTGAATTTATAGATGAAGCTGTTTATGGATTATGTGAAATAAATAGGGAAAAGACAAAGGGAGCAAGATTGATTGCAAATCCGGGATGTTACACTACATGTAGCATTTTGTCAATATATCCTATGGTAAAAGAAGGATTAATTGATCCAAAATCAATTATTATAGATGCTAAATCAGGAACGTCAGGAGCAGGAAGAGGAGCAAAAGTTCCAAACTTATTTTGCGAAGTAAATGAAAACATAAAAGCTTATGGTGTAGGAACACACAGACACACACCTGAAATAGAAGAGCAGTTAGGATATGCTGCAGGCGAAGAAGTGCTTATAAACTTCACACCACACTTAGTACCAATGCAGAGAGGAATATTAGTAACTGCATACGCAAATCTCAAAAAAGAAGTTACATATGAAGAAGTAAAAGCAGTTTACGATAAATATTATAAAAAAGAACAGTTTATAAGAGTATTAGAAAACGAAACACCACCTGAAACAAGATGGGTAGAAGGAAGCAATTATGTAGATGTAAGCTTCAAAATAGATGAAAGAACAGGACGAATCATAATGATGGGAGCCCTTGACAACCTCATAAAAGGAGCAGCAGGCCAGGCAGTCCAAAACATGAATATAATATTTGGATTACCTGAAAACGAAGGCTTACAACAAGTACCTATGTTCCCATAGGTACAGCGCATCGCCATTCTACTAAATATGCAAAACAATTTGGGCAAGCTAGCTTGCAGAAAAAATGTTTTGCATATTTAGTAAGACACGGCGAAAGCCGTGTTGCACATCGGAACGAAGGGACGATGTGAAAAGAATGGCGAAAGTCAGGGAATCACAAATGTAAACACAGCGAGATGAAAGTTGCAAAGCAACTGAAATCGAGCTGAATATGGATAATCAAAAGGGCAAGCCAGCTTGTTAATTGGAGGCAATATAATGAAGAAAATAAAAGGCGGCGTAACAGCACCACAGGGCTTTTCAGCAATGGGCTTAAACGCAGGAATAAAAAAAGATAAAAAAGACATGGCAATGATATACAGTGTTGTACCTTGTACAGCAGCAGGAACATTTACAACAAATCAGGTAAAAGCAGCTCCCGTAAAATGGGATCAGAAAATGATATATGAAAACGAATTTTCACAGGCAGTTGTATGTAACAGCGGAGTAGCTAACGCATGCACAGGTGAAGAAGGCATGAAATACTGTGAAGAAATGGCACAGGAAACAGCAGCAATGCTTGGGATTAACAAGGAAAGCGTATTAGTTGCATCTACAGGTGTAATAGGAGCTCAGCTTCCTATGGATAAAATTGTAAACGGAATAGGAATGCTCGTACCTACATTAGATGCAAGTTTAGAAGGTGGACATTTGGCAGCGGAAGCAATAATGACAACAGATACAGTACCAAAAGAAGTAGCAGTTGAATTAATGATAGGTGGCAAGAAGGTTACAATTGGTGGTATGTGTAAAGGATCAGGAATGATTCATCCAAATATGTGTACAATGTTAGGATTTATTACAACCGATGTTAACATTTCAAAAGATTTATTATATGAAGCATTAAGTAATGATATAAAAGATACATTTAACATGATTTCTGTAGATGGAGATACATCCACAAATGATACAGTATTATTACTTGCAAATGGATTAGCAGAAAATAAAAAGATTACTGAAAGGAACAAAGACTATTATAAATTTGTAGAAGCATTACATGAAGTAACAGTAACTTTATCAAAGAAGATTGCAGGAGACGGTGAAGGGGCAACAGCTCTTTTAGAAGTAAAAATGATTAACTGCGAATCAAAAGAACAGGCAGTTACATTAGCGAAATCTGTAGTTACATCAAGTCTTGTAAAAGCAGCAATTTACGGACATGATGCAAACTGGGGAAGAATCTTATGTGCAATGGGATATTCAACAGCTAAATTTAATCCTGATAGTGTAGATATTTATTTTGAAAGCAAAGTTGGAAAATTAAAAATAGTTGAAAATGGTAGAGCAACAGATTACAGTGAAAAGATGGCTACAAAGATTTTGTCAGAGCCTGAAGTTACAACAATTGCTGATGTGAAAATGGGAGATTGTGAAGCAACAGCATGGGGATGTGATTTGACTCATGAATATGTATCAATTAATGCAGATTACAGAAGTTAAAAAAGCAATTAATAATAAAAAAAGGAATAGAGAAAGAAGGATAGGCAGGCCATGATTATGAAGGGATCAAAAGAACTTGAGATGGAAAAATGGATTGAAAAAGGAAATGTATTAATTGAAGCGTTACCTTATATTCAGAGATTTAGCAGAAAAATTATTGTTATTAAATACGGCGGAAGTGCTATGCTTGATGAAAACTTTATGCAGAGTGTAATACAGGATATTACTCTTTTGAAATTAGTAGGATTTAAGCCAATCATCGTTCATGGTGGAGGTAAAGCAATAAGCGGTTTTGTTAATAAGCTTGGAATGGAGCCAAAATTCATAAACGGATTAAGAGTAACAGATGAAGATACATTAGAAGTTGCGGAAATGGTCCTTAATAAAGTAAATAAACAACTTGTTCAGATTGTGGAACAGCTTGGCGTAAAAGCAATCGGAATAAGTGGTAAAGACGGTGGCATGCTTAATGTTAAAAAGAAATATTCACAGGGTGAAGATATTGGATATGTAGGAGAAGTAACAAAGGTAAATCCGGATATCCTTTTAGATTTGATAGAAAAGGATTTCCTTCCTATTGTATGTCCGATAGGATTGGATGAAGATTTCCACGGATATAATATTAATGCTGATGATGCTGCAAGTGCAATCGCAGAAGCAGTAAATGCAGAAAAATTGGCATTCCTTACAGATACAGAAGGTGTTTATATGGATAAGGATGATCCAAATACAGTTATTTCTGAAATGACAGTATCTGAAGCAAAAAATTTGATTGAGGATGGAACTATTCAGGGAGGAATGCTTCCTAAGATTAATAACTGTATAAATGCTATTAACAATGGCGTTTCACGAGTACATATTTTAGATGGAAGAATTCCACACTGCTTATTACTTGAAATATTTACAAATAAAGGTATCGGAACAGCTATTTTAGCAGATGACCAGGAAAAATTTGGGAATGAATAGAAAACAAAATGAAGAGAGTTTTTCTATAAATATTTCCTATAATTAGCCAACAATCAAAGGATGTGGCAATATATTTATACAAGGAGAAATGAAATGACAGCTCAGGAATATATGGATAAAGCAGAGCAATTTTTAGTACATACATACAACAGATTTAAAATTGTAATAGAAAAAGGCGACGGAGTATATTTGTATGATGTAAATGGAAAGAAATATTTGGACTTTGCAGCAGGAATTGCTGTATTTGCATTAGGATATAATAATAAAAAATATAATGATGCATTGAAAGCGCAGATTGACAAGGTAATACACACTTCTAATTTATATTACAATGTACCGGCAATTGAAGCAGCACAAAAAGTTGTTGAGGCAACAGGTCTTAAAAAAGTGTTTTTCACAAATAGTGGAACAGAGGCAATTGAAGGTGCTATAAAAATGGCTAAAAGATATGCGTATGACAGGGACGGTCATGCAAATCATGAAATTATAGCTATGAACCATTCTTTTCACGGAAGAACATTAGGAGCGTTGGCAGTTACAGGAAATGCACATTATCAGGAACCATTTGGACCTATGATTGATGGAATAAAATTTGCTGAGTACAACAATCTTGAAAGCGTTGAGTCATTAATAACTGATAAAACATGCGCGATTGTTTTAGAAACACTTCAGGGCGAAGGTGGAATATATCCTGCAGATGAAGAATTTATCAAAGGAATAAGAAAGCTTTGTGATGAAAATGATATAATAATGATTTGTGATGAAATTCAGTGTGGAATGGGACGAACAGGCAAAATGTTTGCTTATGAACATTATGGAATAAAACCGGACATCGTTACAGTAGCAAAAGCATTAGGTTGTGGTGTTCCTGTTGGAGCATTTGTTGCAGGAGAAAAAACATGTAACTCGTTAGTACCGGGAGATCACGGAACTACATATGGTGGAAATCCATTAGCTACTGCAGCAGTTTCTACGGTATTTGATTTATTTAAAGAAGAAAAAATCGTAGAAAATGTAAATGAAGTTGCTCCATATTTGGAAGAAAAATTGGATGAAATAGTTAAAGATTTTGACAATGTAACTGCAAGAAGAGGAAAAGGATTTATGCAGGGACTTGTCCTTACAACACCTGTAGGAGATACAGTTAATAAGGCTATTGAAAATGGTTTATTAGTAATTTCAGCCGGAAGCGATGTATTAAGAATGGTACCACCACTTACGATAACAAAAGAAAATGTTGATGAAATGATAGAAATATTAAGAAAGTCATTAGTATAAAAATTTCAAAACCTCACATAATACTTCAAAAGGGAGGAAAGTATTATGTGGGGTTTTATTATTGCATTAATTTCAGGAGCTCTAATGAGTATTCAGGGAGTTTTTAATACGAAAGTAACGGAAAGTTCAAGTATGTGGGTCGCAAACAGCTGGGTACAGTTTACAGCTTTAATTGTCTGCATAATTGCATGGTTTGTAACAGGCAGAGAAAGTATGACTGCAATATTTAATGTAGAACATAAATATATGCTTCTTGGTGGAATTATAGGGGCAGTAATTACATGGACAGTAATTAAAAGTATGGATAATCTTGGACCGGCGCAGGCTGTACTGATAATTGTTATTTCCCAGATTGTTGTTGCATATCTGATAGAAGTTTTTGGAATATTTGGAGTGGAAAAGGTACCTTTTGAGTGGAGTAAATTAGTGGGAGTTGTTTTAGCCGTTGTGGGTATATTTATATTTAAAAAATAAAGTTAGCATATAAAGTAGATTAATATTAAATAAAATCAATAAAATCAGGTATTTGGATATTGCGATTTGAAATTTTATTAGGTATTATTATTGTGTACGTTTAAGGGAAACTCCGTAAAAAGGAGGAAAAATGTACAGAATATTAAATAAATTAAGTTATTTTACAAAGAATGTAAGCATTGTAGTGTTGATGATATGTGCAGGTATTATTTTAACGGGATGTGATGATTCTAAGGAAATAATGATTAACGAAGAAACAATTGAAGAGAGTTATGAATATACAGAAAATAAAAATCATATTTATGTATATTTAAGTGGAGAAGTTGAAAGCCCGGGTGTTTATAAATTAGAAAATGAAGCAAGATTATATCAGGCAATAGAGTTAGCAGGGGGCATGACAAAAAATGCCCAGAAAGAATATTTAAATCTTGCAGAGACAGTATATGATGGACAACAGATTCATATATTGTCTAAGAAAGAATATAAGAAAAGTCAGGAGCAGGACACTGATATTGTGCAGAATACAGATAGTGATAATGCTTTGATAAATATTAATACAGCGACACCTGAAGAACTACAGAGTCTTTCAGGAGTAGGTGAAACAAGGGCTAAGGCTATAATAGAATACAGGGAGAAGAATGGAAAGTTTCAGACAATAGAAGACATAAAGAATGTGTCAGGAATTGGAGATTCTACTTTTGAAAATATACAAAATGATATAACTGTAAATTAGAAGAAGAGGTATAAATGAAGGTTTTAGTGGTAGATGATGAGAAATTAATTGTTAAAGGAATCAAATTTAGTCTTGAACAGGACGGAATGGATGTTGATTGTGCATATGATGGTGGAGAAGCTATAGAGAAAATCAGAGAGAATATATATGATATGGTTTTACTTGATTTAATGCTTCCGATATTTGACGGGTATGAAGTGTGCCAACAGGTGCGTGAATTTTCAGATGTTCCAATAATTATGCTTACGGCTAAAGGCGATGATATGGACAAAATATTAGGACTTGAATACGGTGCAGATGATTATATCACAAAACCTTTTAATATTTTAGAAGTTAAGGCCAGAATCAAAGCAATAAACCGAAGAAATACGAAGAAGGCACCTAAGGCTGTGGAAAAGCCAAAGGTTATTGTAAGTGGTGATATGAAGCTAGATTTAGAAGATAAGAGATTATTTATCGAAGGAAAAGAAATAAATGTAACGTCAAAAGAATTTGATTTGTTAGGACTTTTAGCGACAAATGTTGGAAAAGTTTACAGCAGAGATGAATTGTTAAGATTGGTATGGGGAACTCATTTCCCGGGAGATGCAAGAACAGTAGATGTTCATGTTAGAAGATTAAGAGAAAAAATAGAAAAAAATCCTGCCCAGCCACAGTACGTACATACAAAATGGGGAATGGGATACTTTTTCCAGGGTTAAATAAATGAAGAAGATAGTAGATAAATTTATAAATGTTATTACAAGTATGAGATTTAAAGTATTTGTAATAACATTTATTGCGATTATAATACCGGTTATTGTATCGAATTTTTTAATTGGAAAGATGGCGGTCAATAACTATTCAAAACAAAGATTTGAAAAATTTAAAACACAAAATTATATACTTAGAAACTGTATATTAAGCGAAAATTATATGGACAACCAGGATTCTGAAATTGCTGAGGCAGAAATGTCGCAACTTGCTACAGGATTTGAAGGAAGAGTTGAAGTTATAAATAGTGACTATATTATAATAAAGGACACATATAATTCAGACGAAGGAAAAACAAATATTTCTTCAAGTGTTATAAAGGCAATGACAGGTGATGAAGTATATAATTATTATGAGGAGCAGGAATATGTTGAATATGTACTGCCCATAATATCTACTGCTACAGATGTAAATGGTAACAGTCAGACTAAAATACTTGGAGCAATGTATACAAGATATTCAACAACAGCATTTAAGGAATTTTATTACACAATACTTAACTACATAGTTGTTATTGATTTACTCTTGGGAGTATTTGCATTGATAATGTCATGGATTTGTTCAAGAATATTAGTTAAGCCTATTAAGAGTATAGAAGAGTCTATTGAACGTATTTCAAACGGAAATTTGAAGGCGAATATTGAAGAAAAAGGTGAGACGGAAGTTAAAAACATAATCAGGGAATTTAACCAGATGGTTGAAATAATTGCTAAGCAGGATGAGTCAAGACAGCAATTTGTTTCAAATGTATCCCATGAATTAAAGACACCAATAACTTCAATGAAGGTTCTTGCGGATTCTTTAGTAGGTCAGGAAAATGTGCCGGAAGAATTGTATCAGGAATTTTTGACGGATATAGCAAAAGAAATTGACCGTGAAAATGATATAATAACAGATTTGCTTAATCTGGTAAGAATGGACAGTGGAAATGATAAAATTAATATTTCAACAGTAAATATTAATGAACTTGTTGAAAGTACTTTAAAGAGATTAAGACCTATAGCAGAAGTAAAAAATATTGAAGTTGTGCTTGAAAGTTTCAGACCTGTAATGGCAGATGTAGATGAAGTCAAATTTAACATGGTTGTAACTAATTTAGTTGAAAATGCCATTAAATATAATGTGACTGACGGATGGGTAAGAGTATCGCTAAATGCAGATCATCAGTATTTCTATCTCAAAGTTGCAGACTCAGGAATTGGAATTGAAGATGACCAGCAGGAGCATATTTTTGAAAGATTTTTCAGAGTTGATAAGGCAAGAGCAAGAGAAACAGGTGGCACAGGACTTGGTTTGTCAATAACTAAAAATATTATATTGCTTCATAAAGGTACAATTAAAGTTCATAGTAAAGAGGGAGAAGGAACTACATTTACAGTTCGTATTCCATTAAAGTATATTGAACAATAAAGATTGAAACGTGGTGTTTAATAAAATGAACAGATATAAGAAAATAATATGCAGCATTCTTGTGTGTGTACTTATGGTTACAGCGGTAGGATGTGGAAAAGCAAAAAATAGCAGCACAAAAAAATATGATGGGAATCATATTTTTTATGTTAGCCGGGACAAAGATAAACTTGAAAATGAACAATATAAAACAAAGAGTTCAGATACCTTAGAACAGGTAGATGAAATGATAAAGAAGTTAACCGGTAAAGCCATTCCTAAAAAAGTAATTGTAAACAGTTACAATCTTTTGGATGGAATTTTAACATTGGATTTTAGTGAGGAATATCTTGAAATCAGCAAGGATGAAGAAGTGTTAATAAGAGCAGCAGTAGTTCTTACTTTAACTCAGATTGAGTCTGTAGATTATGTTGCATTTACCGTTAATGACAGTGCGTTGACAAGAAGAGATGGAACTATTATAGGAAATATGCAGGCCACTGATTTTGTGGATAATTATGGTAGTGATAATAACATTGTATTTTCAACAAGATTTATTCTCTATTACGGAAATGAAGATAGTTCTAATTTAAAAGAATGTGATGTTATGGAAAATTATACAGGAGAAGAATCTAAAGAAGAATTTATTGTAAAGAGACTAATAGAAGGTCCGGATGAAAAGGGATACAATAGAATTTTTTCAAAAGATATAAAGTTAATCAGCGTTATGACTACTGATAATATCTGTTATGTAAATTTCGATTCAAATTTTTTGACAGAACAGATAGTTGGTTCTCCTGAACTTGCAATATATTCCATAGTAAATTCTTTATCAGAACTTAACTATGTTCACAAAGTTCAGATGATGGTAAATGGAAATACAAATGTAAGTTTTAAAGGAGTGAAGTTAGACAACGCTTTCATTAGAAATTTAGATTATATTGAAAATGAAACAAAAGAAGGAGAATAGCTATTAAAAGACCAATATTAACAATAACATTGGCTTTTGTACTTGGAGAGGTGATAGCTATATATGCACAGGCAGCATTGTTATTTGTAACAGTGCTGCTTGTTTTGCTTTCATTTATTTTACTACTATTTAAAAATAGGGAGCAAAAGATTGAAAAGGTAATGTTAATGATATTAAGCTTATGCTTTATGGTTGTTGGATATTTGATTACTGAGGGAGAACTTTCTAAAAAGAAATCAATAGATGAGATAAATGGACAAACAATCGTTGTTAATGGAGAAATTTTACAGATAACAGACACAAAATATGGATTTAGATACAAAATAAAAACAACGATAGAGAATTTAGCAGGAAATAATAAAAGAAATTTGAAAAAAATAAAGGATGTAAATTTGATTTTTGAAACGAAAGAAGAGTTATCTGTATCTATTGGCAACAATGTTAAATGCAGAGGCATAATTAATAGATTTGACAAAGCACGAAACAAAGGAAATTTTGATTCAGACAAATACTATCAGTCTCTTGGAATATATGGAGAAATAGCAAATTGCAGTGTAGAGATAACTTCTAATGAGACAAACCTTATAAAACAGAGATTATATGATTTGAAGAAAAGTTATACAAGGCAACTTAAAAAGATTTGCAATGATAATAACATAGGTGTTTTTAAGATATGTAACCTGGAAAACGGAGGGATTATACAGGGAATTTTGCTTGGTAATAAGAATGATATTAATGACGATATTAAGTCACTATATCAAATGAATGGAATTTCACATATTTTGGCAATTTCCGGGTTACACATTTCATTAATCGGCTTGTTTGTGTATTCATTAATTAGAAAGAAACTTAAATTTATACCGGCAGCGTTTTTTTCAATTTCAATTATCTTGTTATTTTCAATGATGACCGGATTCGGGGTGGCGACAGTAAGGGCAACAATTATGTTTATAATGAATATTGCCGGCGAAGTTTTGGGACGAAAAAATGATAGGATAAATGCGATAGCGTTAGCATTTTTACTTATTGTATGCAGTAATCCGATGGTAATAATAAACAGTGGATTTCAAATGTCATTTGCGGCAATAATAGGAGCGAATTTTGTATGGAAAATAACAGAAAAATTTATGGATATAAAAGGAAAAAGGTGGAGTGCATTTGGATTTAGCTTGTGCATCACTATTGTTATGAACCCTATTATAGCCTGGAATTATTATCAGATACCAATGTATTCAGTACTACTAAATTTAATTATTGTTCCATTAATGGGAATCGTTATAGCGAGTGGATTTGTGGGACTATATTCTTCATATTTGTTTGTAATTATTGGAAAGATAACTATTTTGCCGGCGTGTCTGATTATAAAGATGTATGGTTTGTTATGCACGATAGTAGAGCATATTCCATTTTATAATATGATATGTGGCAAACCCAATATATTTGTGGTTATAATTTATTATTGTACGATTGCAGGCATGTGCATAGGAATGAAAATATATCTAAAGAAAAGTGAGGATAAGGAGAGTAAAAAGATAATACCAAAAACAGGGCAAATTGTCGAAAGCAAAAAGAGTAAGAAAGCAAAAAAGAGAAAAATTTTCATTAAAAAAATTATATTTGTTTTTGGAAGTTTCATAATAATAACGATAAGTTTATTTGTGCATATATTTACAGGAATTGAAGTTAATTTTCTTGATGTAGGGCAGGGAGATGGAATTGCGATTCGGACACATGATGCTTTTATAACTGTTGACGGAGGAAGCAGTGATGTTAAAAATGTAGGGAAGTACAGAATAATTCCGTTTATTAAATACAAAGGAATAAGGGCGATTGATTATGCAATAATCAGCCATCTTGATAATGACCATGTAAGTGGTGTAAAAGAATTGTTGGCTCAGTCAAAAAATGGAGGAATAAAAGTTAAAAATCTGGTGCTGCCAAATCTCTATATTAAGGATGATGAATATATAGAATTAGAAAAAATGGCTAAGAAGATGAGTACAAAAATTATATATTTGAAAAAAGGTGATTTAATAAAAGTAGGAGAGTTAAAAGTAAAATGCATTAATCCTGACGTTAAAAATCAAATGGATGATAGAAACGATAACAGTATCGTACTTGATGTGAAATATAAAACTTTTTCTATGCTTTTGACTGGCGATATTAGTAATGAAGTAGAAAAAAATATTGAAAATGATTTGGCACAAAATTATACAGTATTAAAGGTTCCGCATCATGGTTCCAGATTTTCTTCATCAGAAAATATGCTAAGTAAAATTGAACCTAAATATAGCGTTATTTCGTGCGGTGAAGGAAATAGCTATGGACATCCTCATATAGAAACCATAGATAGATTAAATATGCATAATACAGAAATATTGCGAACAGATTTAATTGGCGAGATTGACTTTAGGATGGAGTGAGATTTCATTTGACAGAGGAGTATTTTGAGAATATACTAACAATAAGTAAAATGTATTTTTACTTATTGAAAGTGAGGGCTATATGATGTTAGAATATTTAATAAAAAATTATGAAAAAGGAGAACCTATTTTTTTAACAGATTTATGTATTGATGGAATGACACAGGAGAATATTAGGTATCATTTAAAAAAATTAACAGACGATGGAATAATATGCAGATTTGAAGCAGGAACATATTATATGCCAAAGATTAATTTGTTAGGAGAAAAGACAACTCTTTCATCAGAAACAGTAGCATTGCATAAATATATATATAGAAGAGGAAAAAGAGTTGGGTTTTATTCAGGATATACACTTGCGAATCGTATAGGATTATCAATGCAAGTCCCGTTAAAAGAAGAAATAACAAGTAATTATGCACCCGCTCAGGTAAGGGAGATAAGTATAAAAAATAGAAAATATATTATTAGAAGACCAACTATAGAAGTAACAGAAGATAATGTATACGTGCTTCAATTATTAGATTGTTTAAAAGAGATGGATCAAGCAGTAGAAGAAGATCCTAAAGTTTGTGGTGAAGTTTTAACTGAGTTTGCGAAAGAACACAAAATAACAAAAAAACAGGTTGATAGACTGCTAAGATATTATCCTTTGAAAATTTATAAAGCTATTTATGATACGGAGGTGAAATATGTATCTACATGAGGATAAGCAAGTATTTAAAGAAACAATAGAGCAAGTTGCAAACTATACTGGTAAGGCAGCAATTGTAATAGAAAAAGATTATTATGTAACTATGATTTTAAGATTTTTATCTGAAAAAATGTCGAATATTGTATTTAAAGGGGGAACATCTCTTTCAAAAGGTTATAAAATTATTAACAGATTTTCAGAAGATATAGACATTACATTTGATGAACATATTGGAGAAGCAAGAAGGAAAAAATTGAAAAATTGTATAATGAGAGAAATAAGTGAAAAGTTACATATGCCAATATCTAATTGGAATGAATTGCAAAGTGATAGGGATTATAATGCATATTATTTTACTTATAAATCAATCTTAGGGGTAGAAGGTGATTTTATGTTGTCTTATGTAAAAGTTGAAACCGCATTGAGTTCATATGCGTTTCCAACAAATAAAATAACTATAGGAAATTATATAGGTGATTATTTTGTTAAAAATAATAGAGCAGATTTGGCAAAGAAATTTTTTGTTGATAAATTTGATATGAAATTGCAGGCGATTGAGAGAACTTATATAGATAAAATTTTTGCATTATGTGATTATTATATACAAAAGAAATCTAAGAGATATTCTAGACATTTATATGATATTTATAAATTAACAAAATATATTGATTTTGATAAAGAGTTTGAGGAGCTTTATAATGAAATAAGAGAACATAGGAAGGAAATAAAAAACTGCGTATCAGCCAAAGATGAAGTTAATATACCCAAAACTATTAGAGAATTTTGTGACAATGATTTTTATAAAGCAGATTATCAAACAATTACTAGTTATTTTTTGGATGATTATGTGGCTTATAATAATACTATTAAGCAAATGAAGAAAATTGCAGATATAATTGAAAAGTTCAAATAATTAAGATTATATATCATAAACAATAACTTTTAAAAATAAAACAGATGAACGGAACAAATTTCTGTGTTAAAATTATTTATACACTTAATAAGTAATGAGGATATAAGAAAAGAACAATGAAAACATTATCAGAAGACATAAAGACAAGAAATTTCAAAAGAGCATATCTATTATGCGGCGAAGAAGAGTATCTTGTAAAAAATTATAAAAAGCAGCTTATTCAGGCGATAAATGGTGGAGATACTATGAATTCTAATTTTTATGAAGGAAAAGGCCTGAATGTAAAAGAAATTATCGATGTAGCTGAAACAATGCCATTTATGGCAGAATATAGGTTAGTTGTGCTTGAAGATACTGAAATGTTTAAGTCAGGTGGAGATGAATTAGCAGAATATGTTAAGTCCATACCTGAAAGCACGATTATGTTATTTGTAGAAAGCAATGTAGATAAGAGAAGTAAATTATATAAAGCAGTAAAAGCAAATGGATATATTTGTGAAATGACAAGCCAGACAGAGGGAGATTTGAGTGTGTGGGCTGCCAGATTGTTTGCAAATGCAGGAAAGCGCATAACAAAAGCAAATATGATGTATTTGCTTCAAAAAGTAGGAACGGATATGGAAACCTTATCTACTGAAATAGAAAAGTTAATCTGTTATTGTATGAAATCAGATGTAGTTGATAAAGAGGCAATAGATGCAGTGTGCATAACTCAGATGTCTGTTAAAATATTTGACATGATTGATGCCATTTCTACAAAAAATCAGAAAAAGACTCTTGATTCATACTATGAGCTCATAGCGGCCAAAGAACCACCAATGCGTATTTTATATATGATTACAAGACAATTTAATCTTATGCTTCAGGCAAAGGATTTGTCAAATCAGGGTATGGGTAAAAATGATGTGGCAAAAGCAATGGGAGTCCAGGCGTTTATAGCCGGCAAAAGTATACAGCAGGCAAAAAATTTTCAGATGAGAGAACTTAAGGATGGCTTAGCAGAAAGTATAAAAACAGAGCAACTTATAAAAAGAGGTGCTATGGATGAAAATATCGGCGTAGAAATGCTGCTTATTAAATATAGTAAAAAAGAAGAAAAAAAGAAACGAATTTAACAAAAAGAGCATTGAGTTAGTGATTAAAATCAAAACACAATGCTCTTTCTTGTGACTGAGTATATAATATGAATAAAAGCCGAAACTTTTTGAAATAAGCTTCGACTTTTATTTTGTTTTATAAAACTAAATAGAAATACGGATTTACAGAGAGTATTTCACACTCTCAAATATTCTTACATAATTTTTCTGAATAATTCTATAAAGTCATCAACACTTGCATCTTTAGGATTTCCAGGTGCGCAAGCATCTGCAGCAGCAGATTCAGCAAGGAAAGGTAAATCATCTTCTTTGATTGCATCAAGCTTTGAAGGAATTCCAACATCAGCCGATAATTGTTTAACAGCATCAATTGCTGCTTTTCTATATTCATCAACTGACATTTCATCAACACCCTTAACACCCATTGCACGGGCAATTTCACGATATTTTTCACCTGTGCATTCTTGATTGTATTCCATAACGATAGGAAGCATCATGGCACATGCAACACCATGAGGAGTGTCATAAACAGCACCTAAAGTATGAGCCATTGAGTGAGCAATTCCAAGACCTACATTTGAAAAACCCATTCCGGCAATATACTGACCAAGGGCCATTCCTTCACGACCTTCTTTAGTATTTTCAACTGCACCTCTAAGAGATTTGCTAATTATTTCAATAGCTTTTAAGTGGAACATATCTGTCATTTCCCAGGCAGCCTTTGTTGTGTAACCTTCAATGGCATGAGTAAGAGCGTCCATACCTGTGGAAGCTGTAAGACCTTTTGGCATTGAAGACATCATGTCAGGGTCAACGATTGCAATAATTGGCATGTCGTGTGGGTCAACGCATACAAATTTACGCTTTCTTTCAATGTCAGTAATAACATAATTAATTGTAACTTCAGCAGCTGTTCCGGCAGTAGTAGGTACTGCAATAATTGGAACGCAAGGCTTCTTAGTTGGTGCTACGCCTTCAAGACTTCTTACATCTTCAAATTCAGGATTTGCAATAATTATTCCGATTGCTTTTGCTGTATCCATTGAAGAACCACCGCCAATTGCAATAATATAATCAGCACCTGAATCTTTAAAAGCCTGAACGCCATGTTGGACATTCTCGATTGTTGGGTTGGCTTTGATATCTGAATATATTTCATAAGCCAGCTCATTTTTATCTAAGATATCTGTAACCTTAGATGTAACGTTGAATTTGATTAAGTCAGGGTCAGAACATACAAAAGCCTTTTTGAATCCGTGTACCTTTGCTTCTGTTGCA
The DNA here is from genome assembly GCF_008680265.1 of Eubacterium sp. LMAG:50. NCBI lineage: Bacteria > Bacillati > Bacillota > Clostridia > Eubacteriales > Eubacteriaceae > Eubacterium > Eubacterium sp. LMAG:50. Next base: position 1,209,415 of record NZ_NALP01000007.1, read on the forward strand.
ATTTCATTAATTGCACCTGAACCGTGATAAGATGTTTCGTTTAACATTATTCTGTTTGCCATGTTAAAATCTCCTTTCAATATTTTGTAAAAGTTAATTAATATGATGTCAGGGTGAGCTCTAAGGTCTTTTACCTACTTATGAGCAAACGCATGTGGGCTTGAACCTTTTGACGCTGACATCTTAATATATAACTAATGTTAATAACATAACATGTTAGTTCTTAAAGTATTAATAATTATCTTACGAATTGATTCCTATAGTCCTTCGGGCTAAGACCTGTATTCTTCTTAAAAATAACAGAAAAATATGCAGGGTCATGAATTCCTATTTTATCAGATATTTCAAATGTTTTAAGGTTTGTATTTGCTAAGAAATCCTTAGCCATACTGATTCTAAGCATTGTAATGTAACTTACAATTGAATGACCACATTCTTTTTTGAAAGTTCTGCTTAAATAGGATTCATTAGTGTGAACATTTTGTGCGATAAGCTCAAGTGACAAATCGTCAGCAATATGTTCTTTGATGTATATAATTGTTTCCTCTATGAAAGAACTATATTTTTTAGAGGACTGGGTTAATTGTTTTTTTACATCATCTATAAGATTTCTGACAGTTTCTTTTAACTGGAAGAAATCTGAAACTGAATTTATTTTATTTATATATTCATCTTCTGTAGGAAGAGTATTACTTTTAAGCATTACTCTATAGCAAATAAGATAAATTTGAGTGCAGATGCTTCTAACAGTATTTTCATCAGAAAAATTGTTTTCAAGTTTATTAAATATAGAGCCTAAAATATCTGAAGCAGATTTAAAATCTAACTGTATAACTGAGTTTTCAAAATCGTGTAGCAGTAAATTAATATCCGCAGAAAAGGTTTCTTTACCTGCAACGTAATCACTGGAGAATTCAACAACATGGGCAGAGGAATAAAAATTTAATGATAACGCTAATATTGCCTCTGAAACAGCTGTTGAAAAATCACGTGCACTGTGATGATAACCGCTTATACCCGCATTTACATTTAATGATGTAAACTTTTTAAATGAAGAAACGATTGTGTTGCAGTTATCAATTATTGCTGATGTATCTTCATTTTCATAATCAAAATATACATTTATAATAAGATTGTTATATCTAAAGCAATAACTGTTAAGCTTGTTGTCGATTATTATATCTTTTAACGTTCCAACCATTGACATATCGTCCGGTAATTGAAATGCAGCTACATAATAATTGTTTAAATTAATATCAAAGTCCGATAGCTTGTTTAAGGAATCATCAGGTACAACGTGGTCTGTAAGTTCCTGAAAAAATTGATCCTTAAGAAATGCCTGCTCACTTTTACTAATAGAAGATTTAGATTCAATTAGTTTTTTCGCAACATTTTGAACTGCATTTATTACATCTGTTTTTGCAGCCGGTTTTAACAGGTATTCTGCAACATTATACTGAATTGCAGAACGTGCATATTCAAATTCTGAATATCCTGAAAGTATGATAACAGATATTTCAGGGTGATTTTCATAAATGTATTTAGCAAGTCCGATACCATCAAGAGAAGGCATTCTTACATCAGTTATTACAATGTCAATAGGAGTACTTTCGATTATTTCAATAGCCTCTGTTCCGTTCTTTGCTGTTGCCGAAACAACACAATCATATGTCTCCCAATTTATATATTCAGAGAGGCCTTTTCTAAATATAGATTCATCGTCTACTATTAATAAGTGAAAAATCATACTATCACACCTTTCTTATTTTTCACATGGAATTTTAAATGAAATAGCTGTCTTTACCATAGGAGTACTTTCAATATGTAAGGCACATTCAGGACCATACATTAATATTAATCTCCGATTTAGGTTACGAAGACCAACGTGGGTATGCCCTTTAGATGTACCTGATTCTTCAGATGAAGGTGCCTGGTTATTAAAATCAGGGATTTCATTAAATCCAATACCATTATCTTCAATTGAAATATGAAGATATTCATATTTTTCGTATAAGTAAATGTTTAGTTCACCTGAACTTTCTTTTGGTTCAAGACCATGAACATAAGCATTTTCAACAAGTGTCTGTATACAAAATACAGGAACTTTATATGAATCAAGACCTGCATCAATATGAAAGTTGATGCTTATTCGGTCTTCAAATCTAATTCTTTGTAAGTAACTGTAAAATTTGACATATTTTAATTCTTCTGAAAGAGGTATTGCAAAGTCATTTTTAGATTTTACAGTTGCTTTTAATAATTCTCCAAGAGCAATCGTCATATCATAAATTTCATTGTTATCAGACATCTCAGCTTTCCATGCAATAGCATTAAGTACATTAAAGAGAAAGTGAGGATTAATCTGAGATTGCAATGCACGTATTTCAGAATCCTTTAACAATAACTTTTGTTCCGTAATATCTTCGTGGAAGGAATGAATCTCATCCAACATATTGTTAACTGATAATTGGAGAGAATAAAATTCTTCGTATTTTTCAAGCCCGTTTATATTTCCTGAGTAATCTCCCTGCGCAATTCGATTTACATAATTAATCATTAAGGAAATAGGCTGTGTGATTAGTCTGCTTATTCCAAATGCAAATATTAAAACAATAATTATAATTGATATGATTGCAATAATATATGGCAAAAGAATATTGTAAATCTGATGTTCTATCTGACTGACAGGGGCAAGTACAGCAGCGTTGATGTTAATAGACTCCATTTCATTTGACAAAACAAAGTAATCGTCAGAATCAAATTTAACAGAGGATATTTTCAATGCATCAATTGCATTAATCTGTTTATGTATTGATGATAATTTAGTTGATTCAGCATTATATTTAAAACCCGACATAACTTCTAAATCATCATTGTATATAAATATACGCCAATCGTTAGAAACATATTGACTAAGGGAGAACATCCATTCATTAATGTTAATTGAAATAAGAATATCGCCAATCTGCTGACCATTATTTGAACTGTATATTGTCTTTATAAAATAAATGCAGTTTGAATCATTAAAGGTTCTAAATGAAAGTGAAGGAGAAGGAGATGTAAGAGAATTGTAAATCCTTCTATTCATAATTAATGAAGAATTTGTTTCATTTTTTGAAACATGAACCTGCTTTCCGCGTTTGTTATAAATATAAACTGATTCAAGATAACTTTTTTCCCACAAATTATTCATGATAAGGGAAGAAGTTATCTGTTTTGCAGTAGTAACCGAATTAGTTGAGTCAGCATAATTGTTCTCTAACCAATCATATACGCTGGTGTTTGAAATTAATATACGATATATTGAATCGATAGTATCTATATTAGTTGATATGGCACTAATTGTAGAGCGGCTTTCCTGAAAAATCTGTTCTTTAAAACTTTTTTGAAGTTCATTAATAGTCTTATAGCAAAATAATGCACCACTAATAACTAAAGCAAATGCAATAGTAACTGTAATTAATATGGTAACCTGTGTTCTTAGTTTCCTTTTTTTATGTAAAAATCCTTTTGCCATGCCTTGTCCTCGAATGATGTTATTTTATAGTTCCGTACCTTAAAGTAATTATTTTTAAAGAATTACTTTAGAATGCTATAAACATTATATCAAAAATATTAAAGTATACAAAGAAATTGTAAAAAATGTCTAAAAATGGTAAAAAAATTCAAAGTATTTGTAAAAATATTACATTAAAACTGAAAAATAACTCCGATATAATTGCATTATCATATAAAGAATGGAGATGGAAAGATGAAAAAATTGAAATTATTGGCAATGTCTCTTGCAGCAATAATGACCGTGTCAACAGTTGGTATGGGTGATTATGCAGCTGTTAAGGGAGACGATACAACTACATGCGAAGTAAGTACATTTTCCGGAAATGAGTGTGTGACTTATGGAAAAACAGTTACTTCGGATATGGGAGTATCTAGTGGAAGCTTATCTGACATTGTAGATGGAAATGAAAATAATTTATGGATAGCAGGTGGCAGAATTACAGGAACAATAACAATTGATTTAGGAGCATATTATAAAATATCAGATTTTAAGATTGTATTTGAAGCCTCAAGAGACGACGGAGAGTGGGGATATACAGTTGAAGGAACGGATGATGAAAGTAATTGGGATATGTTATGGGACAATAGTAACAATTCTGATAACAGTAAATCTTTAACAGGAAAAAACACGGAATACGGAGAAAACGTATATAATAAATTAAGAATAAAAATAACTAATATTTCAGGTACGCTTGTTTGGACTGCAATGAGAGAATTTTGTGCTTATGGTGTTAAAATTAGTGATTCTAAAGTGACAAATGTTGCAAAAGGATGCTCGGCGAAAGGATATTATAGTGACGGAGGAAGCGGTAATGAGGCTGGTGGATTTCCGGCTACAAATGTTACCGATGGAAACACTTCATCAAGATGGGGCGGAAATGGAAATGGAAATGGTCAGTACATAATAGTTGATTTAGGAAAAACTAGAAAAATAGAGGGATTCAATGTTTTATTCCAAAAAGATGCGTATCCAACATTAGAAGAGGCCAAGGCTGATACATCAGATAGTGAAAGTCAGTATGGTCAGACATGGAAATATGTTATAGAAGGTTCTAATGATCAGAGCACATGGACTATGCTGTGGAATAATAATGAGAACGATGACAATGAAAATTGGAGTAGAAGTCAGTCCGGTGAATGTGAAGATAAAGATAATGAATATCAATATGTGAGATTTACAATAAATAGAATGCCTTTGCATCAATCTAGTACTGCACAGGTATGGGCAGCAATGTACGAATTTAACATTTATTCACCGGTTTATACTGTAACAGAAGGAGATTCAACTACAGAAGCGGCATATGGAGATACATATACAGTTAATGGAGATGCTACATACGGTTATTATTATAATGAAGAAATGTACAAAAAAGGTGATGGATTAACAGTAAAAGACAATATTAATTTGGAAGCTGTAAATACATTAAACTTATCAATTGCAAATGGTGCAGGAATCAGAACGGCAGATCCTTATGGAATGAGATTCCAGACAACAGTTACAAGCGATAATTATAAAGCGGTTAATGAGCAGAAAGCTATAAAGGAAGGAATGCTTATAACTACAAAAGATTTATATGAAAAAAATGGTAACGTATTAGAAAAAGAAAGTAACTATACAAAATTAGATATTGCAAATAATGGTTGGTATGGAGAAAACGAAAGTGCAAAAACAAATACTTACTGTGGCTCAGTTGTAAATATTAAAGAAGAAAATTTTGCAAGAGGTTTTATTGCAAATGCATATGTAACAATTACTTATAAAGATGGAACAACTACAACAGTTTATTCTGACAATATGAGTGATACAAGATCAGTTGCACAGGTTGCGTATAACATGACACAAAGCGAGGGCGGACAGGCTGAACTTAATAGACTTGGAGAGACTATAAAAGCTATGATAGAAGGTTGGGCAACAAAGTACAATGCTAATCAGGCACAGTAAGGAGAAATACATGAAGAGAAAATATGAATATCCTAAAATGGAAATAATAGAATTTGATACAAAAGATGTAATAACAACAAGCGGTGTTAGTGATGATGATTTTTTGAATGGATTAGATCATGTAATAGATATAAATAATGGAAACAGTGGTTGGACAGGTTTATATTAAAAGTCGCTTTCTCATTTCCCGGGTCTTGAAGTCATATGCTTTATATAATTTTCAAAATAGGCATATGGCTGTAGACCTAAATGCAAATTTCAACTAAATAAATGTCATGTCATCAGGTTTGTTAATAATGAAAATAAATCAGATTACAGACGATAACGGGCAACCGTGAAAATTCAAAGAATATCTCCTTTTGATAATTTGGGTAAAACCATAGTCTGAAAGGAGGTATTTTTTTGTAAAAAAATATATATAAAATAGAGGAAAACTGATACACTATAGCAATGGGAAATTGAAAATGAGAGTATTAATTAGTATTAGCATAAAAGAAAGTAAATAATTAATTATTATAAGTAAATTAAAGAAATTAAATTCTTGAATACTAATATTTATATAAAATGTTAATTTAAATGAATATAAAAGAGAGGAAAGAATATGGTTACATTATTATTAGCGCTTATTTATTTGGCATTTATTAGTCTTGGATTGCCGGATTCACTTTTAGGTTCAGCTTGGCCGCAAATGCATTTGGATTTAGGGGCGCAGCTGTCAATGGAGGGAATTATTTCAATGTTAATTTCCTGTGGAACGGTTATTTCAAGTTTATTTTCTGAAAAGATAATATATAAGTTTGGAACGGGAATGATTTCGGCAGTAAGTACACTTTTAACAGCTGTTGCATTATTTGGATTTTCAGTTTCCGGAAACTTTTATATGTTATGCTTCCTTGCGATTCCTTATGGATTGGGAGCAGGAGCAATAGATGCAGCGCTTAACAATTATGTTGCTCTTCATTTCGCGTCAAGACATATGAGCTGGTTACACTGTTTCTGGGGAATTGGAGCAGCTGTTGGACCGTATGTAATGGGTGTAGCAATGTCACTTGGAAAGGGATGGCGTGGAGGATATTTGGCAATATCAGTAATACAGCTTGTTCTAACTATTGTTTTATTTGCGGCATTACCGTTATGGAAAATAAATCAGGAAAAAAATGAAGAAAGCATAACTGAAAAGAAAGAACCAAAGAAATTAAAAGAAATATTTAAAATAAAAGGTGTAGCTTTTGTTTTGATAGCGTTTTTTTGCTACTGTGCGGTAGAACAGACGACAGGATTATGGGCATCAAGTTATTTTGTAATAAACAGAGGGTTAAGCAACCATACAGCAGCAAGTTTTGTTGGATTGTTTTATATTGGAATTACGGGTGGCAGATTTTTGAGTGGCTTTATAGCAGACAAATTTGGCGATAAAAAAATGATCAGACTTGGAATATGCGGAATTTTAATAGGAGTTGTATTTTTGCTAATTCCGGCAAATCAGTTATTTTCAAGTTACAAAATGTTAAAAGAAATATTTCCTCTAATAGGTCTGGGCTTTGTCGGATTTGGATGTGCTCCAATATATCCATCAGTAATACATGCTACGCCTGATAATTTTGGAAAAGAAAATTCGCAGGCAATTATAGGAATACAGATGGCATTTGCATATATGGGAGTTATTATTATGCCGGCTTTGTTCGGAATAATATCCCAGTACATAACAATCGCACTATTTCCAATATATATTATGTTAATTACTTTAGTTATGTTTATAATGTCGGAAAAGATGAACAAACTTAAGAGTAAGATTTAAATAGTTACGGATGAAATCTAAAATAGCAGGTTTCATCCGTAAATTTTTACATAATTTGCCAAATTATCTAACAATTTTACACTTATTCTCCTTATATTTAATATTTACAATAAATAAAAAGTAAATTTATTAATGGTATTGTCTAAAATGTATAAAAAATTAAATAAACAACACGGTAGTATGTGATTTTTTACTATATATAATGTAAAAAAAACACAAGTTTATGTAAAAATATTCTATTCAGATATTTGCAATAAAACAATATAATGTGAACATAAACAAAACAACTTTAAGGAGGAAGTTAAGATATGAGAAAGAAAATGTTATGTGCACTCATGTGCTTGACAATGGTAGCTGGTCTTATGACAGGCTGTGGCTCAGACGGAAAGTCAAGCAAGAACGACACAAAGAGCGATGATGGAAAGGTAGTATTGAATGTAATTAACTACCATGTAGGTACTGATTATGCAGCAGATTATTATGAATATTTATTTGATGCATTCCAGAAGACAGAAGAAGGTAAGAACGTAGAATTTAAATTTGAAGAAATTCCTACAACAGATTCTTACAACCAGAAGATTAAATTATTAATCTCAAGTGGTGATCTTCCTGACATCGTATTAAACGGTGGTAACAACATTACGGCTTTAGCTGCTGAATCAGGAAAGGTTCAGGATATAACATCATATTTAGATGATGATCCGGAATGGAAAGCAATGTTTAGTGAACAGGATCTTGAATTCAACTCATATGAAGGTAAGGTATATGGAATTCCTGTATCAAAGGAAATTTCATATATCTACTATAACAAAGATTTATTCAAAAAAGCAGGAATCGAAGCTCCTGATGTAGCTTATAGCACATGGGATGAATTCTATGAAGCTTGTGACACATTAAAATCAAAAGGTATCACACCTGTAAGTATGGATAGTGCAGACTTAGGTTGGTTATCAAATCTTTGGTACAGTGCTTTAATCGGAACTGCAGGAGATGAAGGAAACACATTTATGAATACTCAGTATCCAACAGATTACAATGTACCTGTAGTTGAAAAAGCAACAGCAGAACTTCAGAAGATGTTAAAGAACTACACAACAGCAGATGCTTTAGGCGGAAAATATGACACAATGGCAACTCACTTCTTTAACGGTGAAGTAGCAATGCTTCCTAACGGACCATGGATGATTCCTGATTTCAAGAGCGAAGACAAAGCACCTGAAGGATTCTATGACAAAGTTGGTATCATGCTTCTTCCAGGAAACGGAATGGAAAGTGTTCCAACACCTGGTGACATGGTAGGTGCAAAAGACCCTGAAAAGATTAAAGCAGCAGTAGCATTCCTTAAGTTTGAGACAACAGCTGAAAATCAGTTAAAGGCATTGGAAATGGCAGGATTACAGCCTGTATCAAGTAACATTGAAGTACCTGAAAGCTTAAAGGAATCTGATCCGTTAATGGCAGAAGTATTAGATATTCAGTCAAAAGCAACATATACATATGGTCAGAATCAGGCTTACTGGTATCAGAATGTAATCGATGAATTTTCAAATCAGTTACCTGAACTTGCAAGTGGCAGCTTAGATGCAAAAGGATTTTGTAAGAAGCTTACAGATGCAGCGCAGAAAAATGATTAATTCTTAACAATCAAGTGTTGCACTAATAAAAGTTAGTGCAACACTATTTTTTTGAAAGGAAGTATAAAATATGTCTACAAAAAACAAGAGAGGATGGATATTTTTATTTGCATTGCCTTGTGTAATCCTATTTTGCATAGTGTATGCTATTCCATTCATAATGGTTATGGCAACTTCGTTTTGTAATTATACATTGACTCAGTCGCCAACATTTTTAGGATTAGATAATTTCAAGACAATATTTGCAGACCCGGATTTTAGAGTATCTATCATAAATACATTAAAATGGGTAGTAATTCAGTCAACATTACATGTACTTATGGGATTTATAATGGCTCTTATTTTAAGAAGAAAGCCAAAGGGATGGAAATTTGCAAGAGTTGCATATGTAATTCCTAACATTATTCCAACAGCAGCAACAGCAGTTATGTACTCATTGCTTTTAAACCCTACATTCGGTGTAGTAAAAATGTTATATGAAAAATTAGGTATTGATACTATGCAGGTTGTTAACCTTTTCGGAAATTCAAAATATGCTTTCTGGACAGTAACAGCTACATGGGTTTTCTACTCAGGATTTAATATGCTTATATTCTTAGGTGAAATGGGAGCTATAAGCCCTGAAATATATGAAGCAGCTCAGGTTGATGGAGCTACAGCAGGACAGGCTGACAGATACATTACAATTCCAATGATGAAAAATGCATTTGGAACATGTGTAATTTTAGCATCAGTAGCAATGGTTTCTCAGTTCGATATCATTTACATGACAACACGAGGAGGCCCTGGAAACTCAACTCTTAATCTTCCAATGTATTTATATAAAATCATAACACTTGAAAATAACTATGGTAAAGCTAATGCAGTAGGTGTAATTCAGATTATCTTAGGACTTGTATTAGTTATATTAATTCAGAGATTGTTTAATCAGAAGAAAGAAATAGAGGAGGTATAAAATGTCAGAAACAATTAACGTACCAAGAACTTTAAAAAAACAGCCTCTTGCTATTAGAGTAATCGCAGGCATTGCGAAATATATTTTCTTATTAATAATAGTAGCTATTTCAATTGGACCTATTATTTGGGCAGCATTAAGTTCATTTAAAACTTATGCAGAAATCAATGCATCAGCATTGTCATTGCCAAAGAGCTTTAATTTTAAAAACTATGCAGATGCATTTAAATATGCACCTATTCAGAAATATTTCTTAAACAGTGTAATTGTAGTAGGTGTCAGCGTATTAGTTACATTATGCGTAGTTGCAATGTGTGCATATGTAACAGCAAGATATAATTTTAAATTAAAAACAATTTTGGTTCTTATGATTTCAGCATCATTAATGCTTCCTGCACAGGCAATTTCACAGCCATTGTTCTCAATCTTTAAGACAGTCGGATTGTATGATACAAAGCTTGGATTAATTATTGTTTATGCAGCTATGGGTATTCCAATGTCATTCTTCGTTATGACAAGTTATTACAAAACAATACCTTTAGCATTAGAAGAATCAGCGTATATTGATGGAGCTACATTTATTCAGACATTTACAAAGGTAGTTTTACCATTAGCTAAACCGGGACTTGCAACAATCGCAATGTTACAGTTTATCAATACATGGAATGAATTCTACTTCGCATTAATGCTTACAAGTGGTGATACGGCAAGAACAGTACCTATAGCACTTAACTATTATTTAGGAACATTTGCAAATAACTATTCTGCACTTTTTGCGGCAGTAGTAATTACGGTATTACCAACAATTATATTCTTTATCATATTACAGAAACAGGTAATGGAAAGTTTGACAGCAGGAGCAGTAAAAGGATAAGAGAAAGGAGATTGCAGCATGGGTGCAAATACATATCCTATCGAAGAATGGGTAATTACAGAAGAAAAATTCTTAAAAGAGTGGAACTATAGAAATGAGACTACATTTGCTCTTTCTAATGGATATATAGGAACAAGAGGAACCTTTGATGAGGGATATCCATTTACGGTAGATGAAGGTCTTGAAGGAAATTTCATTAACGGATTTTACGAGAGCGAACATATTATGTATGGCGAATGGAATTTCGGATTTCCTGAAAAAAGTCAGTCATTATTGAATTTGCCAAATCTTAAGAAAACAAAGATTGTTATTGATGGAGATGTGTTTGATTTAAATCAGGGTGAAATAATTAATTACAATCGTAAGCTTTTAATGAAAGATGGAGTTGTAGTAAGAAATGTTACATGGAAATCACCTAATGGTAAAAAAGTTGTAGCTGAATTTAGAAGACTTGTTTCTTTAGAAAAGAAGAACATTATGGCGATTCAGATAAAATTAACTCCTGTTAATTTTAGTGGAAAAATAGAACTTACTACATATTTAGAAGCAGGAGTAGAAAACCATACAAGAAAAACAAATCCATTAATTGACTATGGTCCATATGGAAAGCATTTAGCAGTTAAAGAGTTAAAAGCAGAAGATAATTATTTACTTCATAAAGGAAAAGTAATTCACAGTGGATTGTCAATGGCATGCGGTAGTCTTACAAAATGTGAAGGTGTAATAAAAAACAGCGAAGTTTTAGAAGAGGACGCATCACTTACATATGAATTATCAGTGGAGGAAGGTAAAACATATGTATTTGAAAAAATGATTGGATATACTTGTGATTTTGATATCGCAGAAGACAAGATGATTGACTTCATTAAGGATGAGCTTAAGAAGGCAATGGATCTTGGATATGATGAAATGGAGAAACTTCAGAAGAAACATATGGACGAATTTTGGAGTAAAGCGGATATAAAGGTTGAAGGTGATGAGGCACTTCAGCAGGGAATAAGATTCAATTTGTTTCACATAATGCAGTCTGCAGGTCGTGATGGCAGAACAGGCATGGGAGCAAAGGGACTTAGTGGTGAAGGCTATGAGGGACATTATTTCTGGGATACAGAAATGTATGTGCTTCCGGTGTTCATTTATACAGAATCAGAGTTAGCAAAACAGCTGCTCAATTACAGATATGACACATTGAATCAGGCAAGAGACCGCGCAAAAATACTTGGTCATGAAAAAGGTGCGTTATATCCATGGAGAACAATAAATGGAGAAGAAGCTTCTACTTACTTCCCACTTGGAACGGCACAGTATCATGTTAATGCAGACATAGCTTACGCTTTTAAACTTTATCTTGATATTACAGGAGATGATGAGTTCTTAGTAGATGAAGCAGCAGAAGTTCTTGTTGAAACAGCAAGAGTTTGGGCTGATGTAGGATGCTTTGCAGAATGTAAGGATAACAAGTATTGCATTTGTGCAGTAACAGGACCAGATGAATATAATGCTATAGTTGATAACAATTTCTATACAAACCTTATGGCAAGGGAAAATATAAGAGATGCTAAATGGGCACTTGAAAAAATGAAAGAAATTGATAAAGATGCTTATGATGCATTAGTTAAAAAGATAGATTTTAAGGAAGAAGAAATTGATTACTGGGATAGAATCATTGAAAATATGTATTTCCCATATGATGAAAAAATGCAGATTTATCCTCAGGATGATGGATTTTTAATGAGAAAACCTTGGGATGAGTCAAAGATTCCTGAAGAAAAGAGACATTTGCTTTATGAAAATTATCATCCATTGTTTGTTTATAGACAGAAGATGGCAAAACAGGCTGATGCAATTTTAGGAATGTTACTTCATAGCAATTATTTTACAAATGAAGAATTAAAGAGAAATTATGATTTTTATCAGACAGTAACACTTCATCATTCATCTTTATCAACATGTATTTTTGGAATCTTAGCAAGCCAGATTGGATATGATGATGAAGCTTATAAATATTTCTCACAGTCAGCGCGTATGGATTTAGATGATATTCACAACAATTTTTATGCAGGTATTCATGCAGCAAATATGGCAGGAACATGGCAGGGAATTGTATTTGGATTTGCAGGAGTAAGATCAAATGCAGGATATCTTCAGATTAATCCTAAGTTACCAAGTCAGTGGAAGTCATATGAATTCTGCCTTCAGTACAAAGGAAGTAATCTTAATATAAAGGTTGCTGAAAGAGAGGTAGAATATACACTTCTTAATGATTGCGAACTTTCATATGAAAGTTTAGGAGAAAAGATAGTTCTAAGTAAGGAAGGAGATAAATATGTCCAAGAAATATAAAGCAATATTTTTTGACTGGGATGGAACAGCAGTTATGTCAAGACAGGCCCCTGTAGAAGAAGTTGTAGCAGCGATGAAACCGTTGCTACAGCAGGGAGTAAAGCTTGTTATTGTAAGTGGAACAACTTATGACAAGATTGCAAAGGGAAAACTTCATGAACATTTTACAAAAGAAGAAGCTTCAAATCTTTACTTAGGACTTGGACGAGGTGCATATAACTATGAAATGGTTGACGGCAAACCGGTAGTGTTTGCCGACTGCATCCCGGATAAAAATGGCTTACTTACTATTCATGATATTTGTTATCAGGTTCACAGAGAGTTATTAGAAAAATATAACTTAGAAACAGATATTGTTTTCTCAAGACCTAATTACTGCAAAATAGATTTAATGGTTAATGACGAACGTGGAGACCAATTGTTTATGCAGGAAGATGAAATGTCAAGAGTAAAGAATATCTTAAGTGAGCATGGAATAAATGGTGGCTTAAAGCAGATGGTTTCAATTTCAGAAGAAATTGGAGAAAGATTTGGAACAAAGGTTTCAGCAACATGTGATGCAAAATATTTAGAAGTAGGAATTTCATGTAAGAGCGACAATGTTAATACTATTTTAAGTAAATTTGAGTCAGAAGGAATTAAAGCTGAGGAATGTTCATACTGGGGTGATGAGTATGTGGGAATTGAAGACGGACTATTTGGAAGTGATAGCTTTATGAAGACAGAAAAAACAAAAAATGGTGATTTCTACGATGTATCTTCACTTGAAGGAAGCAGACCTGAAAATGTAGAAGTACTTGGTGGTGGAGTTAGCACATTTGTTAATTTTTTAATAGAACAGGGAAAGAGGTAATTTCACAATGAAGATTATTATAGCTAAAGATTATAATGACATGAGCAGAAAGGCTGCAAATTATTTATCTGCACAGATAATAATGAAGTCTAATGCTGTAATTGGACTGGCAACAGGCGAGACACCTATTGGAACATATAATCAGTTAGTTGACTGGTATGAAAAAGGAGATATTGATTTCTCAGAAGCAAGAACAGTTAATCTTGATGAATATAAAGGATTACCTGCAGAACATGAACAGAGCTACAGATATTTTATGAACAAATATTTGTTTGACAGAATTAATATCAAAAAAGAAAATACTCATTTACCAAATGGAATGGCAATAGATGATGATGCTGAATGCGAAAGATACGAGAATGTCATAAAGAGTGTAGGCGGAATCGATATGCAGTTATTGGGAATCGGATTAAATGGTCATATCGGATTTAATGAACCGGGCGAATCATTTGAAAAGACAACACATTGTGTTGAACTTACACAAAGTACAATCGATGCAAACTCAAGACTATTCCATGAAGGAGAAAAAGTTCCTGAAAAAGCTTTTTCTATGGGTATTAAATCAATAATGCAATCTAAACGAATTTTACTGATTGCAAATGGCGAAAAGAAAGCACAGATTGTAAAAGATGCATTCTTTGGACCTGTAACTCCAAAAATTCCGGCATCTATTTTACAGTTACATAACAATCTTACGGTAATTGTAGATAAGGATGCTGCAAAGTATTTATAATTTGTCCGCGCATATAGTGAACGGATTTTTATTTAACAACGTGGAACACCTGCAACTTTTGTTGTGGGAAAATGTTATAAACAAAGGAGAAAAGATATGAAGAGAAATCGTTTGTTGGCACTTTTTCTTTCACTTGCTTTAGTTGTTACAACAGTTATGGGCAATGTGACATTTGCGGCAGCAGATACAGAAAATAGTGCAAAGGCAACAGGTGTAAGTTATTATGTTGATTCCGAAAATGGAAATGACGATAATGACGGTACTAGTGAAACAAAAGCCTGGAAGTCACTTGAAAAAGTTAATGCAACTACTTTCAAGCCGGGTGATAAGCTTAGATTTAAAAGAGGTTGCTCATGGAGCGGTCTTTTAAGTCCAAAGGGTTCAGGTGAAAAAGGAAACCCTATTACAATTGACGCATATGGTGACGTTAAAGACGGCAGACCTGTTATCAATGGTGATAGCTGGTGTGGAGACAAAGGTGATGATTTAGAGAATCGTGTATTTAACACAGCAGTATATTTCTATAATCAGGAATACTGGGAAATCACATCTATTGAAGTAACAAACCATACAAAAACTAAAGATGATCATATTAAGAAATATGGTATCTTGATTATGGGACAGGATGCAGGAACACTTCATGAAATTAATGTAAAGAATACATACGTTCATGACGTAATTTCTATTCCAATCGGTCAGCAGGCAGGTATCGGTCGTGGTGGTATTGTATATGCTATCCGTGGTAACAAGAAAGCTACTAATTGGGAAGACATTACTGTAGAAGGAAACTATGTAAAAAATGTAAACCATTACGGTATTAACTTTATTTCAACATGGGGAAGCTCAACATTCCCTGATGAAAGTGGAATTACTGAAGGTGGCGGTGGAACATATAGAAGTAAAAATCTTGTAATTCGTAGCAATTACTGCGAAAACGTAGGTAACGCAGCTATTTGTCCATCAGATTATGAAAATGCACTTATTGAATATAATGTTGCAAATGGATGTAACAGTGGTCCTAACGGAAACGTTCCTATTTGGTGGGAACATGGTCAGAAAACAATCTGCCAGTACAACGAAGTGTTTGGTTCAGGAGCTTCCGGTGATAAGGAAGATTCACAGGCATTTGACGCTGACGTTTATGCAGACTTAAATTATGTTCAGTACAACTATACACATGACAATCCATCAGGTTCATTCTTTGAATGTGCATTAGGAACATCATATCAGACATACTACAGATATAACATCAGTGTTAATGATGGATATGGTACAAACCGTTATGGCGGTGGTGCTGTATTAACATTATGTCAGGGCGGTAATGGAAGCTTGGATGCATATAACAACTTGATTTATATGGATGCAGACCATGATGGATCTATTACACGTAGCTGGGATGATACAACAGCAGTAACTTCTACTGATAGATTTAAAATTAGAAATAATGTCATTATAACAGAAGCTCAAAAGATAGATGACAACGGAGTAAATAAGGCACAGGCTTGGGATTCACGTTATATGGGTGTTGTAAATAACAATGCTTACGGTGGAGCAAATCTTAACAATAGAAGAGCTGACGATGAAAATGCCAGGGTAGCAGTTAAGAGCGACTATGTTAAGTTAGAAGAAGGAACAAGCGCAACAGTTGAAGACGTTAACGGCGAATTTAAGATTACTTATGGTACTGTTGACGGATACAAACTTAAAGATGGAGCAACAGTTATTGACCAGGGTATTTCAGTTATCGACAATGGCGGACAGGATTTCTACGGAAACGAAGTAAAATCATTTGTTAAGCCAAACATTGGTGCTGATAACAGCTACAACAGTGGTATTAAAGAAGACCTTGGTGAAGGAAAGATTTTATTAGATTTTGATGATTGCAATAACGGAGCATTAACAGGTGTATATTCTAACTGTGACTTCGGTAACCGTGGTTGGAACGTAACAGACGGTAAATTATGGGCTACTTCATATACTAATGAAGAACAGGCTAACAAAATAGCTATTCCTGACAAGTATGCTTTAACAAGTTTTGAAGCATATTGTGCTAAAGGAACAGCTACTGTAAAGGTTGAAGCAGGAGAAGAAAGCGAGACATTTACGGTAACAGGCAAGAAGCAGACATTTACAACTAACTTTAAGAAACAGGTTCCTGCAACATACATCGTGATTAAGTCAGATAATGGTGTAGATCAGGTTAAGTTTGATAACATTGTTTTATCAAAGAAGAAAAGAATTTCAGATACAGAAACTAATATTTCACTTGATAAGACTGTAACTACATCATCTCAGAGTGATTGGGATCCTGGATGCGTAGGATCAAACATTGTGGATGGTGATGAAACAACAATGTGGATTTCAAATGGTTGGTCAAATCAGGGTGATACAGTTACAGAAGACAGAGCAAACTTTGTTGTAGATTTAGACGGAAGTTATAATATCGAAAAATTAGATGTTACTTTCGGTGGTGATAAAGCTAAATCAGCATGGAAATATAAAGTAGAAGCTTCAACAGACAAGACTAACTGGGATGTTATCTGGGATCAGACAGCAAATGAAGAAGTTGCATCTACACAGAAAGTAACTTTAGATGAATCTATAACAGAAAAGAAATACTCATATGTTAGATTTACATTTGGAGATACTATTGAAGATGCATGGCCTGCAGTAGCAGAGTTTAACGTATACAGACCAAAAGAACTTACTAACTTTGCACTTGATGGAGAAGCAACAGCTTCAACAGTAAGTAGAGATCCTGCAAATGCAATTGACGGAAACGACGGAACACTTTGGGTAGGCGACGGAGATTCAGAAAAAGAAGGTGCTTGGTGGATGGTTGACCTTGGTAAGGCTCAGCAGATTCAGGCATTTGACTTAGTATTTGAACATGAAGTACTTCCTACACTTGAAGATGCTCAGGCGGCAACAACACCGGCTTACGGTCAGGCATGGCAGTATAAGGTAGAAGGTTCAAATGATAAGAGTAGCTGGGATATGTTATGGGATAATACAGCTAACACTGATTTCTCAAAGGAACAGTATGGTAAGATTGCAGCAGAATATGCAAATAACAAATACCAATATGTTCGTGTAACATTAACACAGTTACCACTTCACAAAGAGTCAAGAGTAGCAGTTTGGCCTGCAATTGGTGAAGTAAAAGTTTTAGGTGAAGAAGTAATCAATCCTGAAGAAGAAAACAAGATTGTTCTTACTGAAAAAGGACAGAACATTGATATTGACTTGGCATACAGCCAGCCGGTAACAGTTTCATCATCTAAGGATGGAGAAAATGTTACAGATAGAGATGCAAACACAACATGGACACCTGATGCTGATGATGAAAATCCATCATTAACAATCGGTTTAGACAGAGAATACAATATTGAAAACTTCAGCGTTGATTTTGAAGGCGAAGCTGCACCATACAAAGTATTGGTTAACACATCTGAAGGATGGGTTGAAGCAGGTTCATGTGATTCAAAAGATTCAGGAAAAGTTGTATCAGCATCAAAAGACGAAATTACAGGAATTAAGTTCCAGTTCGAAAAGGGTATGACTGCAAAAGTTTCAGAAGTACACTTTGACGGTGTTGACGCAAAAGTTAAACATCATAAGAGAATCTTAGTAATGGCACCTCACGAAGATGATGAAATGTTAATGGCAGGTGGTGTTATGAACAGAGCTGTTGCAAATGGCGACGAAGTTTACGTTGTATATGCAACAAACGGAGATTACAGTGGTGTAGACCATGGTAAATTAAGAATCAGAGATACAGTAAATGCATTAAATACAATCGGTGTACCAACAGATCACTTGTACTTCTTAGGCTATGCAGATAACGGTGGTATGGGTGTTGGACAGTACACAACAGCATTTACAGACAGTTTTGTATATAATATTTTCATTGCAGATGATAATAAAGTTATATCTTCAAGAAATGGTGTAACAAAAACATATGGTGATGAAAGTGTAAGAAATGATTATCATTATCTTATGACAGGAGAACATGCTTCATACACACGTGCTAACTTCTTAGCAGACCTTGAAAGTGTAATGAAGAGTGTTAACCCAACAGATGTTTATATGACATCAAGATACGATATGCATTATGACCATGCATACTTTGGATTATTCGGTAATGAAGCTATTAAGAATATCCAGAAGGAAAACGATAAATTCCAGCCAACAGTTCACGAAGCTATTATCCATAGCCATATGACTGATGAAGTATATCCTAAAGATCAGGGTAACTACGGTTGGGGCAAAGAACTTAACACATATTTAGGAGCTTGGCAGCACCTTGATGGTCTTGAAGAAAAGACAATGCTTAACTGGAGCGAAAGAGAAAACGTATTAACTCCATACAGCATGCGTCAGGGACCATTTAAGTATAACTTAAAGGATAAGGCACTTCGTGAGTATACAACAGAATACTACAACTGGATTGCTTCATTCTCAAAGGTTAACGAAGTATTCTATAAACATGAAACAAATAGTATTGGATTATTTGCAGACATTACTGCATCAAGTGAAAACAGTAGTGACAGCAGATGGGATGACCAGAGTGCAGTTAAGGCAGTTGATGGTATTGCAGATGGTTATGCAACAGGACTTGCAAATCTTCATACAAGATTCCCATGGGCTGAATGGGTAACAAAGAACGAAGGAGCAGGAGCTTGGTTAAATCTTGCTTTCAATGAAGAGTACAAAGTTTCAACAATTAAACTTTATGACAGACCAAACACAGATGATCAGATAACAGCATCACATTTAGAATTAGATGATGGAACAAGAATTGAAGTTGGAGAACTTCCAAATGATGGTTCTGTTAAGATTATCAATTTAGGTGAAGAAAAAGTTGTTAAAAATATTAAATTTGTTGTAGATAAAGTTTCAGATTCAACAACAGCAGTTGGTCTTGCAGAAATAGAAGTTTTAGGCTCAAAGGCAAAAGAAGAAGAAACAACAACACCGGAAGAAACAACTACAGGTGATGTAGAAGAAACAACTACAGGTGATGTAGAAGAAACAACTACAGGTAACGTAGAAGAATCTACAATAACTAAGGTAGAAGAAACTACAACTAAAAAGACAGAAGAAACAACTACTAAGAAACCGGATGTTACTACAACAGGTTCATCAAACCAGGAAGTAACAACAGGAACATTAACTGATGGTTCATCTGTAAAATCACCTGCAAAAGTTAAGAAAGTTAAAATTTCTGCTAAGAAGACAAAAGTTACTGTAACATGGAAGAAGAACAAGAAAGCAAAAGGTTATGAAATTCGTTACGCAACAAATAAGAAATTTAAGAAAGCTTCAAAAGTTAACGTAAAGAAGAATAACAAGACTAAGAAAGTTCTTACAAAGATTAAGAGTAACAAAGTATACTATATAAAAGTACGTGCATATGTAATTGTAAACGGAAAGAAAGTATACGGAAAATACAGTAAGGTTAGAAAAATTAGAAGTAAATAGAACTAATAATTACAAAACCTGATAATAGTTAATTAAAAAATATTAATAAATACAGAGCTGTCTCATTAAAGAGGCAGCTTTGTTGTATAAGAAAGTAAAAAAAGTATGAATTAAAAAAGAAGCTGTAACTCTAATAAATAGAGCCACAGCTTCTTTTTATTAATAATTAAGCAATTGAGTTAACTGCTTTTGTTAATCTTGAAACTTTTCTGGCAACGTTGTTCTTGTGGAATACTCCCTTTGAACCAGCTGTTTCAATAAGCTTGATTGCCTTAATTAATTCTGCCTGAGCTGTTTCTTTGTCTTTGTTAGCTACAGCAGCTTCTACTTTCTTAGTAGCTGTCTTGATTGCAGATTTAACTGATTTGTTTCTTTCATATCTTGTCTGATTAACAAGAATTCTTTTCTTTGCTGACTTAATGTTAGCCATCGTGTCCACCTCCGTGAAATAATAAGTTTCTTAATTCCCTTGAGAGAGATTAGGAATTAAATAGTTTCACCATCTGTGCCATTGGATTTGCGGACGTATGACACAGACATCAACTAGTATTCTATGATATTGAGCATGTAATGTCAATATATTTTTGAATAATAAATTACAATTATTTGCACAAAATAAATAAAAAATGTGAAGGTGAATAATATGAAGTTTAAAGGATTTAAAAATAGAGAAGATAGAGTGGATATATATACAGATTTAGCTTTAGAAGAACGTGAAAAATTTAAAGATAATGTTGAGATAGATGGAGTTGAGTTAAAGAAAAAGTATAATGATGAACTTAAAATGACAACAACTCTTGTAAATATTAAAACTGAAAAAGGTGCTAAAGTCATGGGAAAGCCAAAAGGGCATTATATTACTATAGAAACAAAGTATGCCAAAGAAGATGATAAATATAACCAGAAAAAAATTTCAGACGAATTATTGAAAAATATAGGACATTTAATTAACGCAAATATCGGAAAAGACAAAAGACCTGAAGCTATTTTAATAGTAGGATTAGGAAATGCTCAGGCTACACCTGATGCAATAGGACCAAGAACTGCCTCATTAGTTCAAATAAGAAAAAACATATATTGTATTTCACCGGGAGTCCTTGCACAGACAGGAATGGAAACATTCTCAATAGTAAAGGGTATAGTAGATGAAATGAAGCCTGATTTGATAATAGCGATTGATTCACTTGCGGCACGAAATATTTCACGTGTTACAACTACAATTCAGCTTACTGACACAGGAATTATACCGGGTTCAGGAATAGGAAATAATAGAGAGGGGTTAAATAGGGAAAATCTTGGATGCACAGTAATAGCAATAGGTGTTCCTATGGTTGTGCATAGTGTTACGATTGTTAATGATACGATGGATAAGTTGATATATCTATTGTCGCAGAATATGGAAAATAACTGTCTTCAAAAAGTGTTTGAGGATTTTACTGTTGAAGAAAAATATCAGTTATTTGCAGAAATTATGACAGAGGATATAGGACAGATGTTTGTTACGCCGAAAGACGTCGATGAAATTGTAGACAATCTAAGTACCATAATTGCAAATTCAATAAATAGATTATAAACATGCTGCATATAATGATTGTGTGGATAAAGGTTTTTACCATTATACTGCTAATCAATGCAAAATGTTGAGGTGATAGCGTGCAGCAGGGAATACATGTAAACGGATGGCGATTAAATGTAAAAGAAAAGACATTTCAGGTAATTGTGTCAGTACTGATTATAGTATTGAGTATATATATAGCAAGTAAATGCATTAATACAATTGTTAAAGACAAAGCAAAAGGAAATATTAATGAGGCTGCCGTGCAGACAGCCAATTTTCTTGTGGGAGAAATTATTGAAAATACAAGCATATTAACGCAGTATATGATATATATGGAGAATCATGGTGATTTGTCAGAAGAAATGAAGAAACAAATTTTAGAATCGGTAGTAACAGAGTATATAAATGGAAGTGAATATTCTTATGATACAAATGACCCGGGATATAAACAGGTTGTGCAGTTAATTTATGATAAAGTTAATGCAACTGAACGACCGGAAACGACGCAACTAGAAACCGTGGAAGAGACAACTACACAACCACAGACAAAAGTAGAAGAAGCGAAGAAAGAATTAGTTCCAATACCTAAAATGACAGGCACAAAATATACAAAGGATAATTTAGGCTCGTTTAAAAAAGTCATTGAAAGATTTTACACTGTTACAGCAGCTACTACAATAAGAGAAAGTGATATGCCACTTGATAAGGCGTTAAGCGAAAAATTTAAAATAAAAGGAAATAATAAAAAGCCTCAGATATTAATTTATCATACACATTCCATGGAGACATTTTCAAATAGTAATTCAGAGGATAAAAATACAACCATCATAGGTGTGGGAAACAGATTGGAAAAAGTATTATCAAAACAATTTGGATACAATGTAATCCACGATAAAACAACATATGATATTGTAAATGGCGTACTTGATAGAAATGAAGCCTATACCCAGTCTGAAAAAGGTGTAAAAAAGATATTAAAAGACAATCCTTCAATATCTTTGGTGTTGGATATACATAGGGATGGCGTAAATGACAATACCCATCTTGTGACAGAAATAAATGGAAAACCAACAGCTAAAATAATGTTTTTAAATGGAATGTCAAGATTTAAGGAAAGTGGAGATATAAGCTATTTGCATAATGATTATTTATTTGAAAATCTAGCACTTACGCTCCAGATGAAATTAGCTGCGGAAGCTTATTATCCTGATTTTACACGACGAAATTACATTAATGCATATGAATATAACCTTGGAGTGTGCAGACAGTGTATGCTTATTGAAATTGGCGCTCAGACAAATACATATCAGGAGGCCGTAAATGCAGCAGAACCTCTTGCTGTACTGATAGATAAAGTAATGCGGGGAGAATAAAGAATGGCATCTTCGATTTTTGTATAAAAATTGAAGATGCCATATAACTTAGCGTTATTTTATTTAGTTTTTTCCGCTGGAACCAAAACCACCTTCACCACGAACAGTATCATTTAATTCATCTGTTTCGATAAAGTTAGCTGTTAAAAATGGAGTGATGACCATTTGAGCAATTCTATCGCCGGGTTCTACAGTTTTTGCAGAATCACCATGATTATGAAGAGCAACAATAATTTCACCACGATAGTCAGCGTCAATAACACCTACTTTGTTTGCAGGAGCCAAACCTTGTTTGCAGGAAAGACCACTGCGGGCATAAATAAGTCCTGCATAACCTACAGGAATTTCAAGAGCGATACCTGTTGGAATGAAAACAGTATTTCCTGGAAGAATTGTTGCCGGTGTATCAAGGCATGCATACAAATCAGCTCCGGCAGCCCATTCAGAGCCGTATGTTGGAATGACTGCTGAATCTTTAAGTTTCTTAATATTAATATTTGCTGTCATAGTTAAATCCTTTCATAATGAATATTAAAAGTTAGTAATATATTCCGGTTTTTCCCATAATACAAGAGAGCCGGATTTCATTGATTCCTGAACTAATATATGTCTTTGATTAGCTGAACCTTTAAATACTAAAGATAAGTCTTTTTGAGCTTCGATAAATTCACCATCAACTAAAACATCTATGTAAGAAAGAAGTTCTTTAGTTTCAGGCCATTCATTAATCATTCGACCGAGTACATCTTTTTCAAAATCATATCCTGTAAAACACCAAATTGATTTTTCAGGATATACTTCACGAATCTTTCTCGCAAGAGGAAGAAGCCCCTGCTGATTTACGTGTTCTAAAGGTTCACCACCAAGAAACGTAATACCTTTGTAGAAATCAGGTTTAAGCAAATCTATTATATAATCAATTGTTTCCTGTGTAAAAGGTTTTCCAAAGTTAAAGTCCCAAGCTTCTTCGTTAAAACAACCGGGACATCTGTGAGTACAGCCACTAACAAACACGGAAACTCTTACTCCGGGACCGTTAGCAACATCATAACGCTTAATATCTGCGTAATTCATAAGCAACCTCCAAATTTATTGAAATAATACATTAAAATGGGCCTTCGCCAAATTAATTGCAAAGGCCCTGTAGGAAATATATGTTACTATAAATGTAAAACTCGTGCTTTAATTTCTTTTGTCTTACCAACATTCCAGAAGTTCTCACCTAAATAACCGCAAGTTCTTCTTGTTACATTCATCTTAGAATGATCTTTGTTGTGACACTGTGGGCATTCCCATTCGCCATCATCATTGATAATAATTTCTCCGTCATATCCGCATACATGACAATAATCTGATTTAGTGTTAAATTCAGCGTACTGTATGTTATCGTATATAAATTTAACTAATTCTTCAAGAGCTTCAAGGTTGTTACGCATGTTAGGTATTTCAACATATGAAATAGCACCACCTGAAGAAATAGACTGGAACTGACTTTCAAAAGTAAATTTGCTGAAAGCATCAATCTTTTCACGAACATCAACATGGTAAGAATTAGTATAATAACCCTTATCTGTAACATCCTTGATATCGCCAAATTTTTCTTTATCAATTCTTGCAAATCTATAACATAATGATTCAGCAGGTGTTCCGTATAAACCAAATGCAATACCTGTGTTTTCTTTCCATGAATCACAAGCAGCTCTTAAACGTTTCATAACACGCAATGCAAAATCAAGTCCCTTAGGGTCTGTATGGCTAACTCCTTTAACTAATTTAGTTACTTCATATAAACCAATGTAACCAAGAGAAATAGTTGAATAACCATCGTGTAATAATTTATCAATAGGTTCATTTTTACCAAGTCTTGCAATAGCACCATACTGCCAATGAATTGGGCTGACGTTAGAAAGTGTACCTTCTAATGCGTGATGTCTGCACATAAGTGCTTCAAAGCAAAGAGATAATCTCTCTTCAAGAAGTGGCCAGAATTTTTCTTCATCCTGTCCTGAAATAATACCAATCTGTGGAAGGTTAATACTTACAACACCCTGATTGAAACGACCTTCCCATTTGTAATTACCATTTTCATCTTTCCAAGGAGAAAGGAAAGAACGGCAACCCATACATGAGAATACCTGTCCTTCGTAATTTTCACGCATTTTCTTAGCTGAAATATAGTCAGGATACATTCTCTTAGAAGAACATTTAACAGCCATCTTAGTAATGTAGTCGTATTTGCCACCCTTTAAGCAGTTATGTTCATCTAAAACATATATAAGTTTAGGGAAAGCAGGAGTAACGTAAACACCCTGTTCATTTTTAATTCCCTCATAACGCTGTCTTAAAATCTCTTCAACAATCATTGCTACTTCATCTACATATTCATCATTTTCATCGATGTTTAAGAAAAGAGTAACAAATGGTGACTGACCGTTAGTTGTCATTAAAGTATTAATCTGATACTGGATTGTCTGAACACCTGACTTTAATTCATCATAAAGTCTGTCATTTACAAATGATTCTAATGTCTCAGGGTCAACCTTATCTCCATATTTTGAAAGATAATTTCTTGTATATTTTTCACGGCTTTTACGGAGATATTTTCCTAAATGCTTAATGTCTACAGACTGTCCACCGTACTGACTGCTTGCAACGCTTGCAATAATCTGAGTCATTACAGTACATGCAACCTGAAAACTCTTAGGACTTTCAATTAATTTTCCGTTGATAACAGTTCCGTTATCAAGCATATCTCCTATATTGATTAAGCAGCAGTTAAAAATAGGTTGCAAATAATAGTCTGAATCATGGAAATGAAGAATTCCTTCATCGTGAGCTTTAGAAATCTTTTCAGGAAGTAAAACTCTTCTTGTTAAATCCCTTGAAACTTCACCGGCAATTAAGTCACGCTGAGTTGATGCAACTACAGCATTCTTATTTGAATTCTCTTCCATAACATCCTTATTAGTATTACCAATTAATGCAAGAATAGAATCATCAGTAGTATTGGCTTTTCTAACAAGTTCTCTTGTATAACGATAAATGATGTATGTTTTTGCAAGAACAAATTTCTTCTCGGCCATAAGCTTCTGCTCAATAATATCCTGAATATCTTCAACTGCCATCTCATCAAAACCACGGTTTTCAATAGAAGCTAATATATTATAAATCTGTTCCTCACTAATTCTTTCTTCCTGGTCGACTTCTGTGTTCGCCTTCTGAATAGCTGATACAATTTTGTTACGATCATAAGTAGCTCTATGACCGTCACGTTTAATAACACTTATCATTTTTTTCGTTCCTTCTTTCTTTTCATATATCATGTATACAGCATTAAAAATACGATAATAATGCTGTTCTATATTAAACACAATTAAATACATTGTGTTTTTAGGCAATAAAAAAGCGATGTGTTAAACTATGATAATCAAGTAAGGTGTTTAACTCTTTCGCATACATTAGATTATAGCACTAAGCTAAACGAATGTCTACAAAATATTGCGAAAATTAAAAAACAAAAACACAATATATAGTGTTTGAGAAAAGAGAGCCTTTAATAATGGGATGGAACAGAAAATAAAAAATTGTCAAGTGAAAAATAAATTAATTTAATTAAGTGAAATATATTTTATTTGAATGCAATTATAAATTTAAAGAGAAAAATATATTGCATATGTGAATGAAATTAAAAATCATTCTTCATCTTGATTCGGTTTTCTTTTCGTTTAAGGGCACAGTCCCACTCGGCCTGCTGAAATTCATTTTCAATGATAAGCGGTGGAACTTTTGTTGGTCTGTTATTAGCGCCCATTGCAACCATTACAAAGAAAGCTCTGTTAATAGGGTGACGCATTCCTTCATTATTTTCAACATAAGTATCTATGCGAACTTCCATTGAAGTGTTTCCGGTATATGTTACATAACCGATAATTACCAGCAAATCATTTACATAGGCTCCATCTTTAAAGTCTAAATGGTCGATTGCAGCAGTTGTTACATTATTGCAACCGGAATGGCGCTTTGCAACAATTCCGGCAATTTCATCAAGCATGGAAAGTAATGCTCCACCAAATAAACGACCGCCACCATTTAAATCACATGGCTTTATTACATGTACCTGCTCAGTCCTTGAAAAAGAAACTGTTTTTCCATTAATATTTTTTCTATTCATATATAAACACGCTCCTTTGTATAGTTAATTAATCATTAATATTGTTAATACTGTTAATACTGAATTATTCGTGACTATGCCGTAAAAGTGGCTGCAAGGATTAATTTTCATATTCATGGTTCAATTGTCAGTTCAGATACTGTCTGTTCTGCGAATAATTCAGGTTAAATTTCAATTATGCAGATAATTATTAAAAGTTAATATTATCACAATCGCATATGTAGAGTGCAAGAAGATATTTTAATCTGTTTTCAGGTATGTCTAAATCTAAGCATAACTGCTCCTTTATCTGATGAATGCGATAATTAATTGTATTTCTGTGAACAAAAAGTTTATTAGCAACTAAATTAACGCTTCCATTACATTCTAGATATACACGAAAAGTATTTAAGAGTTCACTATCATTTAATGGTGAAAGCAGTTTATGGGCATATTCACAAACATACTTGTCATCAATAGAAAGAGATATGTCGTAAAGTCCAATGTCAGAAAAATGCATTAGATTTTGTCCTTTTATAAATGAAACTTTTAAAGCCTTATAGGCTTGCATATAGTATTGGTACATTGAATCAATTGATTCAATATGATTACTTAAGCCTATATTACAATCGGTAGAAATAATGCTATTAGTGGAACAAATATAATAATGAATATTATCAAGTTCAATTTGTGCAAAATGTAGAATGGTTAAAGGTATTTTACTGGCAACAACTCTAAAGCCTATGAATTGATTAAGAATCTGTATATCTTCTTTTAAAGAAGAACGTAAAATACTTCTTAGAAATACACTGTTTTTTTGCAAAACAACTTTTTGCTCGGAAATAATTTCGTTACAATATTCCTGCATTATATCAGCTATATGAGTGTCCCATGGCATTGAAAAAATAGGAAAATTATTTTTTTCCCCAAATTCGATTATTCGAGAGGGAACATCTTTAATATACATACCAGTATTGATTAGTAAACCACAGGAACCTTTGATGTAAGCCGCGTTTATTAGATGGTCTAGTTTCTGAGTGCATTTAGTAGTTAGACCGGTTGTGATAATTAGTTCTCCACCTCTTACAAAAGAACTGTTATTTATATCGTCTAAAAGGTATACCCAAGTTATTTCTTTATTAAGATTCACAGAAGTAGTCAATAATTTTAAATTATATTTGGTGCTTGTTTTTTGATAAAAATATTCAAGTGTCAGTGACATGATAATATCTCCTTTTTAAGTATTTATTAGGCGCTTGTGACATATCATAATCTGCATAAAATAGCAGTTTATGATATGTCTTTAAGTTTGGTATTGTTATAAAAGAACCTAATTATCAGATATATTTCTTTTTATGATAAAGACTTTATGACTTTTTTGCCTTTAAATCATTAGGGAAGAAAATCGGATTTGCCAGATTAATACACGAAAATGTATTCATAATTATACATTATAACACAATAAAATTGTGCTGTAAGCACAAAAATAAAGTATGATATTATGCTTTATATGCTATAAAATGCAGAAATTGTGTGTTAATATTTGAATATACTAAAAAGAAGGTGAAAACATATTATAAGGAGGTTGCATGCAGAAAATAGAATTAATAGCATTAGATTTAGATGGCACGCTATTAAATGACAACAAAAAGATTTCCCCTGAAAGTATGCGTGTTATGGAGAAAATTATAAGTAAAGGTATATACATTGTGCCAACATCCGGAAGGATGTCAAATGATGATATTGTTCAGAAGAAACTTGAACCAATTGGAATCAGATATTTTATTGGAGAGAATGGTGGAATTATAAAAGATTGCGTTAAACAGAAAAATCTAAGAGTAGTTTCAATGGATTTATTTGAATCAATTGATTTAATAAAAGAATTGGAAAGATATCAAATATTTACATATTTTGTAAGTAACGAAAAAATTTATTATTCAACAAAAAATATAACAAATTTTTTACTGAATACGTTTGCTGAATTTTTTGAAGTATCAGGTGTGAATGAAGAAAGTTTGATAGATATTATAATGGAGAAAAATATTATTCCTGAAAAAATAGGAACATTACTTAACAGCCCTGGCGATGTGAAAAAAATTAAGAGGTTGAAGAATAAGTATAAGAAAATAATAATTATGCAGTCTAACATATTGGCTGTTGAAGCATGTTCAAAAAAAACTAGTAAGGGTATAGCTTTAGGGTGGTTATGTGAACAGTTGGGAATTAATAGGAAAAGCGTAGTTGCAATTGGAGATAGCGAAAGTGACATATCAATGCTTAATTATGCAGGAATTCCAGTGGCAATGGGAAATGCTTTAGATGAGGTTAAAAAGTGTGCAAAGTATGTTATTACAGAAAATAATAATGATGGTGTAGGAAAGTTTCTTATGGATATTTATAGAGAAATTCGTTGATACGAATGTATTTAAAAATAAAAAAACTAAAAGCAGGAAAGGAGAAAATTATGGGAATTTCATTAGCAAGATTAGACAACAGATTGTTACATGGAATAGTAGCTTCTCAGTGGACACCAAAGTCCGGTGCAAACAGAGTTATGGTAATTGATGACAAAACGGCTAATACGCCAATGCTAAAGGAGGCAATGCGAATAGGAAAACCGTCGGGGGTTTCTTTATCAATTATCAATAGAGAAACTGCATATACCAATTTTAAAAATGGTAAATACAATGGGCAGAAAGTCTTTGTTGTATGTAATGATCCGCAGATAATTTTAGATTTGATTGAGGACGGAAATGAGATTGGAACGCTAATTTTAGGTGGAACAGAAGTGCCTGAAAATACAGAAAGTATAAAAGTAAGTAAAAGGGCTTATGTGAAAAAAAAGGATGAATCTGTCTTTAAAAAAATCATGGAAAAAGGCACGAGAGTTTTAGTTCAGTATGTTCCAAATGATAAACCTGAACCGTTGGAAAAATTAATATAAAGAAAGTAGGAGGAAAAAACAATGGCAATAGGATTTGTAATCGCAGCGGCAGTAATAGCAGGATTACAGTATTTAGACAACTATGGTCCTCAGATTATAACAGACAATTATATGTTTTATGCAGTGCTGGTAGGTGCTGTTATGGGTGATCCGAAGACTGCTTTGATAGTTGGCGCAAGTATACAGTTGATGTCACTTGGTGTGGCAGCAATTGGTGGCTCAAGTGTTCCTAATTATGGAATGGCAGCGGTAGTTGCAACTGCACTTACAATTCACACGGGGCAGGATATGTCAGTGGGAATTGCAGTAGGTATAGCAGCTGGAGCATTAGGAGTGCAAATGGATGTAATTGCAAAAATTCTTAATGGATTTGTTGTGAGAAAAGCACAGAAATATTGTATGGAAAATAAATTTAAAAAAATGGAGAGGATTCTTTACTTAGGACCTGTTTTATTTTTCTTAAGTGCAGCTTTACCAACACTTATTATTTTAGCGTTTGGTGAAAATGTAACAGATTTTATAGTTAATTCAATGCCAAAATGGTTTACAGGGGGATTAACAATAGCATGTGGAATGTTACCTGTTATTGGTATTGGAATGTTACTTACATATATGCCTACGAAGAAATACATAGGCTTTGTAGCAATTGGCTTTGTGCTGGTTGCATATATGAATTTGAGTGTATTGCCTGTGGCTATTGTAGGTGCAGCAGTAGCATACGAGTATTACAAGAGACAGGCTGTTTCGACAACTGAAACAGTTTCTGTGGAAGGAGGGTTCGATGAAGATGAGTGATAGAACACCAGTATTGACTAAAAAAGATTTAAGACGTTGTGCATTAAGATCATGGATTAATGTAAATCTGTTTAATTATGAAACACAGCTTGGAGGTGCAGTAGCATTTGCAGAGGCAAAGGCACTAAGAAAAATTTATCCTGATGATGATGATTATCAGAAGGCAATGATGAATCAGTTTAAGTATTATAATACAATGCCATATTTTCATGGATTGCTTTTAGGTGCTGGATTAGCAATGGAAGATAAAGACGGACTTGAGGCTTTGGATGCAGTTCAGTCACTTAAAGTAGGACTAATGGGACCTTTAGCTGGAGTAGGTGATTCTTTAGGATGGATATTATTACCTACAATATTTGGTTCTATAGCCGGTTATATGGGAACTAAAGGTAACCCTATAGGATTAATTATATGGTGTACATTATATGTTGTGTTCTATATTTGGAGACTATCGTGGTGGAATTATGGATATAAGTTAGGAGCAAGCTTTATTTCAGCAATAGGTAATAAGTTAAATGCTTTTACTGAATGTGCTTCGATTTTAGGATTGTTTGTAGTAGGAGCAATGATTCCAAGTGTAGTAACAATGACAACAGGGCTAAAGTTTAAGTACGGAGATGTGTCTATGAATATACAAACAGATATTTTAGATGCAATATTACCTTGTATGTTACCGTTGGCTTTAACAGTAGTGGTTTATAAATTGCTGAAAAAAGGCGTTAAATTGACATATATAATTTTAGGCTTATTAGTTATTGGGTGTATAGGTGCTGCAACTGGACTGTTGGCATAACATATCTAATGGGAAATTTCTACACATTGAAATAGGTATATTTCTTTGTGGGAAATTTCCTTTAGAAAAAGATAATATTTTTTAGGTTGAGAGAGGAATTATGGTTAGATATATTTTTGCATCACATTATAGAATGGCAGATGGGTTAAAGGAAACAGTAGAATTTTTAACATCCGTAAATGAAAACGTATATGCTATTTCGGCTTATGTAACGGAAAATTATAATATTGAAGAGGAAATTAAAAAAGTCTTTGATAAATTTTCAAAAGAAGATAAGGTCGTTGTAATGACAGATGTCTTAGCAGGAAGTGTAAATCAAAAATTTATCCCATACGTTAATGAAAATATATTTTTGATTACAGGTATAAATGCACCTCTTGCAATGGAACTTGTGTTACTACCTGAAGAATGTATAAACAAAGAGCAGTTATCAAACTCTGTTAAATTAGCAAGAGAAACAATACAATTTGTGAATGAAATAAGTTCGGATGCGAATGAAGAAGATGAATAAAATTAAGAAAGGAAATTATTATGATTTTAGTATCAACAAGTACAGTTAAAATCACACCCACAGGACCTTACTTACCATGCTTCGTAAGTGGAAATCCTTTGAGAAGCGAAAAAACAAATAAAGTTCATGATTGTTTTGAGTGTACTGTAATAGTATTCAAAATTAATAACAAGTTAATGGTATGGGGAGAAATAGATATAATAGAAATAGATTTTAGATTAGCGGATACTATGAGAAAATCTGTACAGAAGATGTACAATGTACCATATGAGAATATAATAATAGGTACAATTCACACCCATACAGGTCCTGAAACATTAGAAGAAAATGCATTTGGAATGGATGAAGTAAAAGTTGTTCCGGGATATAGGGAATTTTTAGTCAAAAAGTTTGAAGAAGCAGTTAGTGAGTGCTTTAATAAAGGATTTACACAGGTTACACCTTACGTTAGAAATACAGTTATCGATGGTTTATATGGAAATCGAAACGGCAAGGGAGGTATTGAAGATAAAAATATATTAGAAATTAAGTTTGTTGATAAAAATGGTAATATTGTGGCAGGGTGTTTTAACATAGCGTGTCACGCAACTGTAAATGATCCAATGAGTGTTGAATTGACAACAGACATTATTGGATATTTAAGTAGGACAATAGAGAAAGAATGGGGTGTTTCGCCACTTATGATGCAAGGAGCAAGTGGCGATATGGGAAACAGACAATATAGAAAAAAAGCTGGATTTGATGAGATTAAAAGATTAGGGGATGCAATAATTGCACAATTGAGAATGGCAGGAGACTATAAACCGGTATTATTTTCTGATATCAAAATAGATAAGTATCATTATTTAGACGAATTCGACAAAAGTAATGACACTATGGAAAATTTGAAAAAAGAAATAAGTGAGGATGTGGCAAAGTTAAAAATTGAAAAAGACTTTGATCAGAGAAAGCTATTAATAAGTGGTTTAACTTTTTTAAAACAACAGTATAATGAAAAACACGTAAAAAATGAATTTGATGCATCGATAATAAGATTGGGAGATTTGGAGATATGTCAGATACCTGCTGAATTGTTTTCATGTTTCGGATTGCAAATAAAAGCAGCCAGTAAAGCCAAATATTGTATAATATGGGGATATACAAATGGAATGGTTGGATATATGGTTAGGTCAGAGGAATACGAAACATGCTATGAAGGAAGAAGCACTAAATTTAGACAGGGAGAACCAGAAAAAATAACGGAGGATTTGGTTGAATTAATTAAGAAAAGATATAAGTAAGTAGTTTTGTGTGTATGGACTCCGGAGAAATAGAAAACTTCGGAGTCTAATATTTTATGTTAGAGAGGGAAAAAATGTTAAAAAGTTGGAAAGGACAACTCTATATAATTGCGTCGGCAATTCTTTTTGGAACAATGCCTTTTTTAACAAAAATGGCGTATAAAAGTGGTAGTAATGCTTATTCGGTTGTATTTTGGAGATTTTTATGGGCGAGTATATTTATGGCAATAATCATAAAAGGATTCTATAATAAAAAAATACTGTTAAGTAAAGACAAATTAATTAAAATATTGGGATTATCTATTTTATATGGAGTTACCCCAATTTTATTATATATTTCATACAATTACATAGACTCAGGATTGGCAACGTCATTGCATTTTACTTATCCTATTTCTGTTATGATTATTATGGCTATAGTTTTTAAAACAAATATGGAAAAAAAACAGGTTTTGTGTGCTATAGTGTGCGTAGTGGGAATAATAATGTTATATTCTCCGGAAAAGCAGGCTGGAGTAAAAGGAATGGCTTTAGCTGTAATTTCAGGAATAGTATATTCACTATATGTTATATTATTGGAAAAATCTAAATTAAAGGGTGAATCTGTAATGTTAATATCTTTTTGGTTATGCTTTTTTGCTGCTATAGAGACAGGAATATTTTCTGCATTTATTGGAAAACTCAGATTTATAGGAAGCATGCAGGAATTTTTAGCAGAAATATGTTTGGCATTTTTTGCAACAGTTATAGCATTGGTATTATTTCAAAAAGGTGCTTTTTTATGTGGTGCGTTAACTGCATCATTGCTGAGTACATTTGAACCATTGACAGGAGTAATAATTGGATTGATTGTTTTTAAAGAGGAAATGACATGGAAACTTGGAATGGGAATATTTTTAATTCTTTTTTCAACAATCCTAGTTGTTTTGCCTGTCAAAGAAAAGAAAAAAATAAATATTGAAAGAAAAAATAGGTATTTTTGAAACACAGTATGAAATATATTTTAGAAACTTTCCCATAAAGAGTATTTGTGGTATAATGTGAAAATGTTAGTGTTTGAGGAAAAACAGTAATTTATAAAATTAAAATGATATAGAAGATAGGAAATAGTAGTTATGGGAAAAATTATTTTAACAGGTGACCGTCCAACAGGAAAACTTCATGTAGGACATTATGTAGGTTCATTAAAAAGACGAGTAGAGTTACAGAACTCAGGTGAATTTGATGATATTTTTATTATGATTGCAGATGCACAGGCATTAACTGATAATGCAGATAATCCGGCAAAGATTAGAGACAATATCATGGAAGTTGCACTTGATTATTTGTCAGTAGGAATTGATCCTGCTAAGTCTAATATATTTGTACAGTCAGCAGTTACAGAATTAACAGAATTAACATTTTATTATATGAATTTGGTTACAGTATCTAGATTGCAGAGAAATCCTACTGTAAAATCAGAAATTCAGATGCGTAATTTCGAAACAAGTATTCCTACTGGATTTTTCACATATCCAATCAGTCAGGCTTCAGATATTACAGCATTTAAGGCAACAACAGTTCCTGTAGGAGAGGACCAGATGCCTATGCTTGAACAGACAAGAGAGATTGTTCACAAGTTTAACTCAGTATACGGGGAGACACTTGTAGAACCACAGATTCTCCTTCCTGACAATAAGGCATGCTTAAGACTTCCGGGAATTGATGGAAAGGCTAAGATGAGTAAGTCTCTTGGAAATTGTATCTATCTTTCAGAAGATGAGAAGGAAGTTAAGAAGAAAGTAATGTCTATGTTTACAGACCCTGATCATATCCGTATCGAAGATCCGGGTAAGATTGAAGGAAATACAGTATTCACATATTTGGATGCATTTTCAAATGAAGGACATTTTGCAGAATATCTTCCTGAATATGCAAACCTTGATGAATTAAAAGCTCATTATCAGAGAGGTGGACTTGGGGATGTTAAGGTTAAGAAGTTCCTTAACAATGTTATCCAGGAAGAGCTTTCTCCAATCAGAGCACGTAGAAAAGAATACGAAAAAGACATCGAAGGTGTATACGAAATCCTTAAAAAAGGAACAGAAGTTGCACAGGAAAGAGCAGCACAGACTTTAAGCGAAGTTAAACATGCAATGAAGATTGATTATTTTGAAGATCCTGAATTTTTAAGTGAACAGATTAAAAAATATAAATAAGATTTAGAAATATAAAAACCACATCAGATATACTATTTTTAAAGTTAACTAAAAGAAAATAGGTAAAGATGTGGTTTTTGTTTTAAATTAAAGTGAATAAAAATTTCATATCTGAGTTATAAAGTTGTTTAAATTCTCCGAAATAAAAGTTATTTAAAGTTTAACAATAAAGTTGGTCAAATTCTCCAAGTAAAGTTATTTAAAACTCAAAAATAAAAAAAGTTAATTAATTTACAAAAATAAAACTCATTTAAATTCCCAAAATATCAATAACATCTAATCCCGTTTCTACAATATATGCAGGAATGGATTCGTACTCAGGTTCAGGATATTTTAAGTCAGGTATGCAAATAGAAGGAATATTTGCATTCTTTGAAGCTAATAAACCATTTTCAGAATCCTCCAATATAAGAGCAGCTTTTAAGGGAACATCCACTGATTTCCATGCTTTAAGAAAAATTTCAGGGTTTGGTTTAGATTCGTTAACTTTGTCACCACCAATAACGAAACTAAAATATTTATCAATTTCTGCACGTTTTAAATATTTTAATACAATTTCAGTTTTAGTGGATGAAGCAACTACACATGGAATATTTGCGGCAAATAGAGCCTGCAAAAGCTCTTTTATTCCGGGCTTAATCTGAACTCCGTTTTTTTCAATTATATAATTCACCTGTTTTCGGGTCTCGTTAGAGATTATCTCATCAGGATAATCAGAACCGTAAATATCATAAAGAGTACGTTTGAGAGTCTCTCCGGCAATACCTAATGTTTTTACATAATTTTCTTTTCTTTGTTTATAACCGTATTTTTCTAATATAGGAGCCTGAGTTTCCATAAACAACTTTTCCGTATCAAAAATCAGTCCGTCCATATCAAAAATAACAAGTTTAGTTTTGGCTTTTAGTTCTCTATTTTTACAAATAATCATATATAATCTCCAATTCATAATAAAAATAATTGAATACTTAAATGATAGTGATAAAGGCATAGAGGTTACAAGTTCTGAGGCATATTATGATACTTTCATCACATCTAAAATAAATCATAAAATAAAAATTTAATTAGGTCAAAATATTTATTAAAAAATTAATAAATGTGAAGTGAAAAAATTATTCCCATTTTAAAGTGGGCAAAGTGGATTTTAGTCTTACAAAAATTAATAAACGTGGTAGGAAAATAAATCTTTCATAAGAAAAGAAATCAAGAAAATAATTTTTATAAAATACATTGACGTGAAAATAATTATTATGTATTATAAAGATATGAAAATGATTTTCGCGGAAGGAAATAAGATGAAAAAAAATATTTCGGTAATTGAAAATATAAACAGATTATATGACTCGTTTTTTGAACAGGAAAAAAAGATAGGAAATTACATACTTAACAATTATAAAGAAGTTGTAAATATGACAATTTCAGAATTAGCTAAGAATAGTGGAACAAGTGTAGCAAGTGTTTCACGATTTTGTAAAAAGTGTGACGTGGACGGATTTCACCATTTAAAGATTGCACTGGCTAGAGAAATTGTTGAAGGTGATGACAACATACCGGTTTCTAATGATATTACAAGAGAAGATATCGGACAGTCATTACAAAATATTTTGGCAAATAAAATAGAAGAAATGAAGCAGACCATTTCGTTAATAAATACAAAAGAATTTGATAAGATTCTTGAAAGTATACAGAATGCGGGAATTGTACAGTTTGTTGCAGTAGGAAATACGATCCCTGTAGCTTTAGACGGCGCATATAAGTTTAATGAAATTGGAATCCGCTCCATGGCAGGAAGCATATGGGAAACTCAATTATCATTTTCTATGACTTTAAAAGAACAAGATGTGTTAATTGCAATTTCTAACACAGGAGAGTCGAAGCAGGTTCAGAAAATGGTTGAGGCCGCAAAGGAAAATGGAGCAACAACCATTGGCATTACAAATAATCCCGATTCGACTATTGCAAAGACGGTAGACTATCATATACAGACGGCTACCAGAGAAAAATTATTCTTAAATGAGTTTTATTTCTCAAGAGTATCAGCAACAACAATTATAGAAATTCTATATTTGTTTTTAACAGTAGGACAGCAGAAAAGTTATGAAAGATTAAGCAAATGTGAAAATCTTATGGCAGATGAAAAATTATAAGAGGAGGAAACAAAATGAACGAAGTTCATTTTCTATAAATGTTTCCGACGAATAGCCGCCGACCGAAGGGAGGGGGCAATACATATTAACAGGAGGAATTATAAAATGAAACAAAAATGTGCAAAAGCAGCTTATGAAATGATTAAAGATGGAATGGTTATAGGACTTGGTGGAGGAAGAACAATAGCTTTTCTTATTGAAGAACTAAAAAATGGAAATAAGAAAGTTAAAGCAGTTACACCTAGCGAAGATACAATGAATTTATGTGTCAAAGCAGGAATAGAAGTATTACCATTAGAATTTGTTAAGCAAATTGATATTGCGTTTGACGGATGCAATGAGATTGACAAAAATCTTAATGCGTTAAAGACTGATGGCGGAATTTTTACAAGAGAAAAAATAGTAGCTGTTATGGCAAAAGATTATGTGATATTAGCGGATGAAGAAAAATATTCAGATGAGTTAACATTTGAACATGCAGTTGCAGTGGAAGTAATAAAAAGTGCAAAAGAATATGTTAAATCTAAATTAGAAGAAATGGGAGCAAAAGTAGAAGAACGTTCAACAGAAATGAAAATGGGAACTTTATTAAGTGATGACGGAAACTATCTTATGAATGCGTACTTTGAAAAAGGGCAGGATGTAAAAGTATTAGATGAAAAATTAAAGCACATAACAGGCATAGTAGAAACATCATTATTTTATAATATAGTGTCAAAAGCATTAATTGCAGGAGGAAGTGGCATTCGTGTAATAGATTAAAAGATTGTGGTGTTATACAAAAGCAATTTGAAAAATGTGGATATTAAGTTAGGAGGATAATCATGAGTAATTTAAACTGGGGAATAGTTGGTACAGGATGGATTGGCAGTGAAATGGCAGAGGCTTTGTGGGCAGTACATGGAACTGTTTATGGAGTGTGTGGAAGCTCGCTTGAGAAGGCTGAAAATTTTGCCAAAGAATATAAAATAGAACATGCATATAATGATTTAGATGAAATGCTATCAGATAAGAATATTCATATAGTATACATTGCGACTCCACACAATATGCATTATGAAATGATGCTTAAATCATTAAAGGCAGGAAAGCATGTATTTTGTGAAAAGGCAATTACGGTAAACAGCAGACAGTTAGAAGAATGCGTCAAGGTGGCAAAGAAAAATAATTTAGTTATATGTGATGGCGTGACACTTCTTCACATGCCTTTATATAAGAAGATAAAGAAAATGATAGAAGATGGTGAAATTGGAAAGGTAAAAATGGTGCAGGTTAATTTTGGAAGTTGCAAGGAATATGATGTGAATAACAGATTTTTCTCAAAATCATTAGCAGGTGGGGCATTGCTTGATATAGGAGTATATGCAGTATCATTTGCCAGATATTTTATGGAAAGTAAGCCAAATGTTGTTCTTACTACTGCAAATTATTTTGAAACAGGAGTTGATGAAACAAGTGGAATTATTTTAAAAAATAATGATGGGCAAATGTCTGTTATTGCACTTACAATGAGAGCAAAACAACCAAAAAGAGGTGTTATTTCAGGAGAAAAGGGATATATACAGATAGATGAATATCCAAGAGCTCAAAAAGCAACAATTACATATACTGCTGACGGACATACTGAGGTTATAGACGAAGGTGATACGAAAAAAGCACTTCAATATGAAGTTATGGATATGGAAGAATATATTAATAATAATTCAGGACAGGAAAATCTTCAGATCGTAAGAGATGTAATGGAAACTCTTACTTCAGTTAGAAATCAGTGGGGAATGGTTTACGATTTTGAATAAGTAAAATTATGTAATGCCACAAGTTATAGATTAAAAGCCACTATATGCTTATGATAGTATATTTTTTTAGTAGATATTTGATTATTTACCTTTTCTACGTTAAAGAATACTATTGTTGCATGAGGTGGCTTTTAAATTATTGTAAGGTCTCGACATATAAAATTTATCAGGAATAAAAGTAATCCCGTTGTTCTGGGAAACTAAATGAAGAACAACATATTCGTCATGTGTTTCGTATATATATCTTGACTCAAAATTACCAACCTCATTACATAGTTTATCTGAAAGAACACGATGGAAAATAGTTTTATAATATGCTATAATGAGCGATAGTATGGAAAAGTATGCATTATATTTAAAATAGAACATAATCAAACAAGAAACTAATATAAAACAATATGGAGGAACAACAGTGGCTCACATTGATCAGAGTAAAATAAGAAACTTTTGCATTATTGCCCATATTGACCATGGAAAGTCAACTTTGGCAGATAGAATTATTGAAAAAACAGGATTGTTAACAAGCAGAGAAATGCAGGCACAGGTTCTTGATAATATGGAACTAGAGAGAGAACGTGGAATAACGATTAAGTCACAGGCAGTAAGAACGGTATATAAGGCAAAAGATGGAGAAGAATACATTTTTAACCTTATCGATACACCGGGACATGTCGATTTTAACTATGAAGTATCACGAAGCCTTGCAGCATGTGATGGTGCAATCCTTGTTGTCGATGCAGCACAGGGTGTAGAAGCACAGACTTTGGCAAATGTTTATATGGCACTTGATCATGACTTGGAAGTATTCCCTGTTATCAACAAGATAGATTTGCCTAGTGCAGATCCTGAAAGAGTTATAAATGAAATAGAAGATGTGATCGGACTTGAAGCTCATGATGCACCACTTATTTCAGCAAAAACAGGATTAAATATAGAAGAAGTATTAGAACAGATAGTGGAAAAAATACCGGCACCACAGGGAGATGTTGACGCACCACTTCAGGCATTAATATTTGACAGCTTATATGATGTGTATAAGGGAGTTATTGTTTTTTGCCGTTTAAAACATGGTGTTGTAAAAGCAGGTATGAATATAAAAATGATGGCTACGGGAGCAACAGCAAATGTAGTTGAAGTAGGATATTTTGGAGCAGGACAGTTTATTCCATGTGATGAACTTAGTGCAGGCATGGTTGGATATATTACAGCCAGCATCAAAAACGTAAAAGATACGCGAGTAGGTGACACTATTACTAATGCAGATAATCCTTGTGCAGAACCACTTCCCGGATACAAAAAAGTTAATCCTATGGTTTACTGTGGACTTTATCCGGCAGATGGAGCAAAATATCCTGATTTAAGAGATGCTCTTGAAAAATTACAGTTAAATGATGCAGCTTTGCAGTATGAACCTGAAACATCACTTGCATTAGGATTTGGCTTCAGATGCGGATTTTTAGGATTGCTTCATTTGGAAATTGTACAGGAAAGACTTGAGCGTGAGTACAATCTTGATTTAGTTACAACTGCACCTAGTGTTATTTACAAAATATATAAAAATGATGGAAGTGTTATAGAACTTACAAATCCTTCTAATTTGCCTGACCCAAGTGAAATTGAGCATATGGAAGAACCTATTGTTCATGCGGAAATAATGGTAACAACTGAATTTATCGGTGCTATTATGGAATTATGTCAGCAAAGAAGAGGAACATATATAGGAATGGAATATGTAGAAGGTTCAAGAGCATTACTCGAATACGATATTCCGTTAAATGAAATAATATATGATTTCTTTGATGCACTTAAATCCCGCTCAAGAGGATATGCGTCATTTGATTATGAATTGAAAGGATATGAAGCAGCTAAGTTAGTTAAACTTGATATTCTTATTAATAAGGAAGAAGTGGATGCACTTTCATTTATAGTTCCGGATGTTACAGCATATGAACGAGGCAGAAAAATGTGCGAGAAACTTAAAAATGAAATACCACGTCAGTTATTTGAAATTCCAATTCAGGCAGCAGTTGGAAGTAAAGTAATTGCGAGAGAAACAGTTAAGGCAATGCGAAAAGATGTTTTAGCTAAATGTTATGGTGGCGATATTTCACGTAAGAAAAAACTTCTTGAAAAACAGAAAGAAGGAAAGAAGAGAATGCGTCAGGTTGGTAACGTTGAAATACCACAGGAAGCATTTATGGCAGTACTCAAATTGGACGAAGATTAATATAAAAGGTCTCTTTGCAGCAGGCAGAGGGACCTTATTAGTTGAAAAGAGAGGTAAAAATGAGCAAACATTTAGAAATATATATCCATATTCCGTTTTGCGTAAAAAAATGTGATTATTGTGATTTTCTCTCCGACAGGGCAGATTGCAAAACTAAAGAGGAGTATGTGGATGCGTTAATAAAAGAAATTGAATTGTCAAAAAATATTTTGAATGGATATGAAGTAGATTCAATCTTTTTTGGAGGAGGAACCCCTTCTATATTGGAATCACATTTATTTGAATGCATAATGAATGCAGTAAAAAAATATG
Source organism: Eubacterium sp. LMAG:50 (assembly GCF_008680265.1). Classification (NCBI taxonomy): domain Bacteria; kingdom Bacillati; phylum Bacillota; class Clostridia; order Eubacteriales; family Eubacteriaceae; genus Eubacterium; species Eubacterium sp. LMAG:50. The sequence continues at coordinate 1,251,673 of NZ_NALP01000007.1, forward strand.
CAAATATAAATGAAAATACAGAAATAACGATAGAATGTAATCCGGGCACTTTGACAAGAGAAAAATTAGAAGTTTACAAGAAAACCGGAGTGAACAGATTAAGCATAGGACTTCAGTCAGCAAATGATGATGAATTAAAAAGCATTGGAAGAATACACACATGGCAGGAGTTTTTGGATAATTATCGAATAGCAAGGGAATGTGGATTTGACAATATTAACATTGACTTAATGAGTGCACTTCCGGGACAAACGATTTCATCATATAAAGAAACTCTAGAAAAGGTAGTTGCCTTGAATCCAGAGCACATATCGGCGTATAGCCTTATAGTAGAAGAAGGCACGATAATGTATGACAGGGTAAATGAAGCAGCATTGCAGGGAAAGGATATACTTCCTGATGAAGATACTGAGCGTGAAATGTATTACATGACAAAGAATATCTTAGAAGAAAATGGATATCACAGATATGAAATATCAAATTATAGTAAAGAAGGCATGGAATGCAGACATAATGTAGGATATTGGCAGAGAAAAAATTATATTGGCTTTGGAACAGGAGCAGCTTCTTTATTAGAAAATGAACGATATAATAATATTTCAGATTTAAATAAGTACATTGCTTTCATAAATGAAATATACAATTGCGAAGATAATATGGATGAAATGACAGCTTTTCAATATGGAAGTGAAGAAATGATGGATTATTTATTTGAAGATGAAGATGATTATGAATTTGAAAATAATAATCAACAATCAAGAGAAGATGAATCTGTATTCGAAGAAAAAATTTATCGAAAGAAAAGTGATAATGATACAGACTTTGATACTGATTATAATAGATTAGGTTCAATTCATAAAAACATTGAAAGACTCTCTAAAAATGATCAGATGGAAGAATTTATGTTTTTAGGCCTTAGAATGATGGAAGGAGTAAACAAAACTAAATTTGAAACATTATTTAATAAGAAGATAGAAAACGTATACGGTAATGTCTTAGAAAAACTCACACAGGAGAAATTATTGAAAACCGAAAACGACAATATAAAACTTACCGAAAGAGGAATTGATGTAAGCAATGTAGTATTATCAGAGTTTTTATTATAATATGGAAAATATTCTATTTAATACTAATAAAAATCATAGCACAAACCAGATAGATGTATATAATACCGAAAGAGCATTTGCCGCCGTCGGTTCAATGTTCCATCATATGGAATGACTAGAACCGAAGGTTCTAATGTCAGACCATATGGTGGAACATTAGAACTGCTACGAGTGGCAAGCAGCGAAAGCGTTCTTTCGATATTATATACATTTTTAATTGCAAGCAGCGAAAGCGTTCTTTCGATATTATATACATTTTTAATTGCAAGCAGCGAAAGCGTTCTTTCGATATTATATACATCCTTAAGGTTTGTGCTATTTTTCTATGTTCACAAATTATTTACAAAAGTTTCTATAATTTTTTTTGCAAAAATGTTGACAAATAATATGGTGGGTGCTATTTTAATTTATGAAAGATGTTAGCACTCAAAACTAACGAGTGCTAATAAAGTAGAAAGGAGATGGAATATGGAACTGACAGAGAGAAAAGTAAAAATATTACAGGCAGTCATTCGTAACTATTTGGAAACAGGCGAGCCCGTTGGTTCAAGAACCATTTCTAAGTATACAGATCTTAACTTAAGTTCAGCAACCATTCGTAATGAGATGGCTGACTTAGAAGAGATGGGATATATAGTTCAGCCTCATACATCAGCAGGACGAATTCCTACAGATAAAGGTTACAGACTTTATGTTGACGATTTAATGAAAGAAAAAGTTCAGGAATTAGACAACAGAGAAAAGAAAGTAACTGAAAGAGAAAACCTTTTATTTGAAAAGGTTGATAAGGTTGAAACCCTTCTTCAGAATATGGCGAAGATGCTTGCAACCAATACTAATTATGCAACAATGATTTCAACATCAAGGGATAACGAAGATAAGATAAAATTCATTCAGCTGTCACTTATGGATGACAATCAGATTTTATGTATTGTTGTTTCGGGAAGAAACAGAGTAGTAAACAAGATTATAAAAGTTAAAGATCAGATTAATGAAGAAATGGTTTTGAGACTTAATGTGGCACTCAATACAAGTCTTGCAGGATTAGCAGTTGAGCAGATTAACATAGCTGTTATTTCAACACTTACATCTAATGCAGGTGAACATAAAGAATTAGTAACAGATGTGTTACAGGCAATTACAGAAGCCATTGCATCAGAAGCACAGATGAAGATTTATACATCAGGTGCAACGAATATTTTGAAGTATCCTGAATTAAGCAGTAACGAGAATGCAAGTTTGTTGCTTTCAACATTTGAAGAAAAGAAGCCATTAACCAATTTGGTAAATGATAATGAAACAGGAATTCAGGTTTATATCGGTGAAGAAACTCCGGTAGAAGGAATGAAGGATTGTAGTGTTGTAACAGCAACTTATGAATTAGAAGATGGCATTAAAGGTACCATCGGAGTTATAGGTCCGAAGCGAATGGATTATGAGAAAGTTGTAGAGACATTAAGAACAGTTAAGGGCCAGTTAAGCGATGCTTTCAAGAAGGAAGACGAATAGAAAGGAAGGTCCAATGGAAAAGAATATTAACGATATGCCTGAAGAAGAAAAGGTAGAAAAATCTGAAACTGAAGAAGAAACAGTAGAAGATACAAATGAAACAGTAGAAACTGAAAAAGAAACAACAGAAGATACTAAAGAAGATAAAGACAAAAAAGAAGCAGAAGATAAAAATTCTTCAGACAAAAAAGAAAAGAAAAAAATATTTGGAAAGAAAGATAAGAAAGACCAGCAGATAGAAGAGTTAACTGATAAACATCAAAGACTTATGGCTGAATTCCAAAACTATAGAAACCGTAGCGAAAAAGAAAAATCAGCAATGTTTGAAGTTGGTGCAAGATCAATTATTGAAAAACTTCTTCCGATTGTGGATAACTTTGAAAGAGGTATCGCAGCATTATCAGAAGAAGAACAAAAATCACCAACAGGTCAGGGAATGAATTTAATATATAAGCAGTTGATGACAGCATTTGAAGAAATGGGAGTTACAGTCATTGAAGCTAAAGGCCAACAGTTTGATCCGGAATTACACAATGCAGTAATGCATGAAGACAATGACGAATTAGAAGAAAATGTTGTTGTTGAGGAATTCCAGAAAGGCTATAAATATAGAGACAGTGTTATAAGACATAGCATGGTTAAGGTAGCTAATTAATTTTACAAATAAGAAATTATTTAACATATATTTGAACTCGGAAAACCGAGAAATAAGAAAATTATCAATTTAGGAGGAAATATATCATGGGAAAGATTATTGGTATTGACTTAGGAACTACAAATTCATGTGTAGCAGTTATGGAAGGTGGAAAACCTACAGTTATTACAAATGCAGAAGGTGTTAGAACAACTCCATCAGTAGTAGCATTTGCAAAATCAGGTGAAAGATTAGTTGGTGAAACAGCTAAACGTCAGGCAGTTACAAACGCTGACAAGACAATCTCTTCAATTAAGAGACATATGGGAACAGATTACAAAGTAGCAATTGATGATAAGAAATATACACCACAGGAAATTTCAGCAATGATTCTTCAGAAGTTAAAAGGTGATGCTGAAGCTTACTTAGGTGAAAAGGTATCAGAAGCTGTTATTACAGTACCTGCTTACTTCAATGATGCACAGAGACAGGCAACAAAAGATGCAGGTAAGATTGCAGGACTTGATGTAAAGAGAATTATCAACGAGCCAACAGCTGCAGCATTAGCTTATGGTCTTGATAATGAAAAAGAACAGAAGATTATGGTATACGATTTAGGTGGTGGTACATTTGATGTATCTATTATCGAAATTGGTGATGGTGTAATCGAAGTATTATCAACTTCAGGTGATAACAGACTTGGTGGTGATGACTTTGATGAAGCAATTACAAATTATATGATTTCTGACTTCAAGACAAAGACAGGTGTAGACCTTACAACAGATAAGATGGCACTTCAGAGAATTAAAGAAGCAGCAGAAAAAGCTAAGAAGGAACTTTCTTCAGCAACACAGACAAACATTAACATCCCTTACATTACAGTAACAGCTGAAGGACCACAGCATTTTGATTTAACTCTTACAAGAGCTAAATTTGATGAATTAACAAGAGCATTAGTTGAAAGAACAGCAGTTCCTGTACAGAATGCATTAAGAGATGCCGGAATTACAGCAGCTGAACTTGGAAAGGTATTATTAGTTGGTGGTTCAACAAGAATCCCTGCAGTACAGGATAAGGTTAAACAGCTTACAGGTCATGAACCATCTAAGAGTTTGAATCCTGATGAATGTGTAGCAATCGGTGCATCAATTCAGGGTGGTAAACTTGCAGGTGATGCAGGCGCAGGCGAAATCTTACTTCTTGATGTTACTCCACTTTCATTATCAATTGAAACAATGGGTGGTATCGCAACAAGATTAATTGAAAGAAATACAACAATTCCTACAAAGAAGAGCCAGACATTCTCAACAGCAACAGATAACCAGACAGCCGTTGATATCAACGTAGTACAGGGTGAAAGACAGTTCGCAAGAGATAACAAGAGCCTTGGACAGTTCAGACTTGATGGAATCCCACCAGCAAAGAGAGGTGTTCCACAGATTGAAGTTACATTTGATATTGATGCAAATGGTATCGTAAATGTTTCAGCTAAGGATTTAGGAACAGGAAAAGAACAGCACATTACAATTACAGCAGGTTCAAATATGTCTGATGAAGATATCGATAAGGCTGTAAAAGAAGCTGCTGAATTTGAAGCACAGGATAAGAAACGTAAGGAAGGCATTGATGCTAAGAATGAAGCTGATTCAATGGTATTCCAGACAGAAAATGCTTTGAATGAAGTTGGTGATAAGATTGATGCAAATGATAAGGCAGCAGTTCAGGCTGACATCGATGCATTAAAGGCTGTAATTGCTGAAATTACAGATGACCAGAACATCACAGATGCTCAGATTGAAAGCTTAAAGAATGGAAAAGAAAAATTAATGGAAAGCTCACAGAAAGTATTCTCAAAGATGTATGAACAGGCTCAGGCACAGGCTGGAGCACAGGGAGCAGGTCCTGATATGGGAGCACAGGGAGCTTACCAGGATCCTAATGCAGGAGCTGGAGCAGATGATGTAGTTGATGGTGACTACAAGGAAGTATAATCTGAATACACATATAGCACTGGGTTATAGAATATGATAGAATGTATCCCGTCCGGGTTTAGCCCGGACGGGTTTTACAAGTTATTTATACTAATATAAAAATAATGAAAATAGGACTAGGGTATGACATCCGTGTTTTATTTGCAGATTATTTATTCATACTAATATGAAAGGTGATAAAAATGGCGGAAAAAAGAGATTATTATGAGGTATTAGGCGTTGATAAAAATGCTGATGAAGCCACAATAAAAAGTGCATATAGAAAATTGGCTAAGAAATATCACCCGGACGTAAATCCTGGGGAAGAAGCTGCGGCGAAGTTTAAAGAAGCATCAGAGGCATATGCTGTACTTAGTGATGCTGATAAGAGACGTCAGTATGATCAATTTGGTCATGCAGCATTTGATGGAAGCGCAGGAGCAGGAGCCGGAGGATTTGATTTTAATTCTGCAGACTTTGGAGATATATTTGGAGACATATTCGGAGATATATTTGGCGGAGGCAGACGTAGTTCAAGAAACAGCAATGGTCCTATGAGAGGAGCAGATATTCGTGCTTCAGTCAGAATAACATTTGAAGAAGCTGTATTTGGATGCGAAAAGGAATTAAGTCTTAATCTTAAAGATGAATGTACAACATGTCATGGAACAGGTGCAAAGCCTGGAACACAACCTGAAACATGTAGCCGATGCGGAGGTAGAGGTCAGGTAGTTACAACACAGCAGAGCTTCTTTGGAACAATGCAGAATATTACAACATGTCCTGAATGTAACGGAACAGGTAAGGTTATAAAGGATAAATGTACAACATGTCACGGTACAGGATATACTTCAAGTCTTAAAAAGATTGCAGTTACAATTCCGGCAGGTATTGATGACGGACAGAGTGTAAGAATCAGAGAAAAAGGTGAACCTGGAAGAAATGGCGGACCAAGAGGAGACTTATTAGTACAGGTTAGAATTATAGGCAATCCAAACTTCCAAAGAAATGGAATGGATTTATATACAAATACATCAATCTCATTTGCACAGGCAGCAATAGGAGGAGATGTAAGAGTTAACACTGTAGATGGAGATGTATTGTTTAACATAAAACCGGGAACACAGACAGGAACAAGAATCAGATTAAAAGGAAAAGGTGTTCCAAGTATTAGAAATAAAGCGGTTCGTGGTGATCAATATACAACTTTGATTGTAAGAGTACCTGAAAAATTGACTCATGAACAAAAAGAGTTAATTAAACAGTTAGACAAAATATCAGGAAATACACTAAACCAAAGTGAAGATGAAAAGCCAAAGAAAAAGAGCTTTAAAGATAAATTTAAACTAGATTAAGAGATTAGAAAAAAGAAATATTGCGGATATAAAAGTAAAATTGCTTTTATATCCGTATTTTTATATATTAAAAATTTGAAAAAAATTTTATAAGTTAGAAAATATTAAAACAATCATTTAAATAAATAAAGAAGAAATAAGTAATGTATATATTAAATTAAGTAACAATAAAACAAGAAAAAATTGCAAAAAAAAGTTTTTGTGAACAATAAAACCAATGAGAGTAATCACTAATAGTCAAATTGTACAAAAACAAGCAAAAAAATAAGCGGTTTATAATAAAATATGTTGACTTTTGAAACGTTTTTAACTATACTGACTGTATAATAGTTATAAAGTTCAGGAGGAAAATTGAAATGAGAAAGAATTTAAAGAAAATCGCCACATTAGCAATGGCAGCAGCAATGGCTATCGCAGTAGTACCTGCAGTACCAACTCAGGCAGCTAAAACAGAATTAATTAAGAATGAATGGGACAGTTACTTTGGTGCTTCATCAGGATGGGCTGAAGGAGCAGAAGGAGCTTTGACAGAAAATTCTAAGTCATCTTGGACAGCCGATATGGATTCAATTGGCTGGGGTGGAATCTGGGGAGCTCAGATTAAGAATGAAAACCTTAAGTACCAGAAAGGCCAGTCATATACAGTAAGTTGTAAACTTAAAGCAACTAATTTAGATAAATGGGTTCTTGTTAAGGTTGAAGGAGATGATCCTAATGCATACGAACCTGATAAGGCTCCATTAGCATTTAAGTGGGTACAGTTACAGCAGGATAAAGAACAGACAGTAACATTAGATTTTACTTTGGCTAAGAATTATAGTGGACATCTTTCATTATACTTTGGCGTTGGCGGAGAAATGGGTGACAGAGAAGATGAACAGTTAGCAGGTCTTTACAATGGTTTAGTTACATTACCAAAGGATGGAGATCCTACATTTTCATCATCTGTAAAATGTTCTAACATTTCAGTAAAACAGGTTGCTACAACAATTAAGAAAGTAAGAGCTAAGAAAGGCGTAGCTAAGGTTACTATTAACAAGAGTGCAGTAGCAAAGAAATATGTTGTACAGTATTCAACAAAGAGCAGTATGGCTGGTGCAAAGAAAGTTGTTACGGCTAAGACAAATGCAACATTAAAGAATCTTACAAGTGGAAAGAAATACTACGTTAGAGTTGCTGTTGTAAACAAGAATGGAAAGCAGAGCAAAGAATGGAGTGCTAAGAAAGTAGTTAAGGTTAAATAATTAAAGCTACATATATAAACTGTTTGAATTGCAATAATAAATAAACGAGAGAAACCTTATAATTAGGAAGAATTCCTTTTTATAAGGTTTCTTTTATATTGGCGTGCCCGGCGATGTATGTTCCACTTTGTGACATACAGTTTATGGAGAAATAAAAAGTGAAAAGGCTGAAAGGGATATTTATGAAAGGTTGCATTAAAAAGTTTTAGCGTTTATAATAAAATGATGTTTTGTGGTTTAAGAGAGGATTTTATTTATGAAATGGAATAAATATACGTTAAAAACAACAACAGAAGCTATAGATTATATAAGTGGTTTGATGATTGAACTTGGTATAGATGGAATACAGATAGAAGACAATGTGCCTTTATCAGAAGAGGACAAGAAGGCAATGTTTATAGATTATCTTCCAACACTTCCTAAAGATGATGGAACAGCATATATAAGTTTTTATACAGAGGAAGATAATGACGATGAAGCATTACTTCATAAAGTTAGAGAAAAATTAAAAGAAGCATCATTATTTATAAATGTTGGAGAGGGAACAATAGAAAAAGATATAACAGAAGACATTGACTGGGTTAATAATTGGAAACAGTTTTTTAAAGCTTTTACTGTAGGAGAATTTTATATTAAACCTACATGGGAAGAAATTGATGAAGCTCATAAAGATATGAAGATGATTGAAATTGATCCCGGGACTGCATTTGGAACAGGAAAACATGAAACAACTCAACTTTGCATCAATCAGCTAATAAAATATGTAAAACCTGGTGATACAGTACTTGATTTAGGATGTGGAAGCGGTATCTTGTCTATAGTTGCAAAAAAATTAGAGGCAGGTAAAATGGCAATGACTGACATTGATCCGGCTGCAATTACTGCATCAAAAGAAAATTTCCAGGTAAATCATATTGCGATGGATGACATTGATTTGTATGATGGAAATATTATAGATGATGAAGAATTACAGAAAAAAGTCGGATTTAATAAATATGATGTAGTTGTTGCAAATATATTAGCAGATGTAATTATTCCAATATCAGCAATCGTAGATAAATTCTTAAAGAAAGGTGGAATATTTATTTCATCAGGGATTATTTACATGAAAGAAGAAGATGTAGTTGATGCCATAAAGAAAAATCACAAATTAAAATTTATGGAAACAGTAAATCAAGGTGACTGGCGTGCAATTATGGCACAGAAGATTTCAGATTAAAAGAGTGGTATAGAATGTATAGATTTTTTGTTAATGCCGAAAATATATTAGAAGATACTATTTTAGTTACAGGTAGTGATGTTAATCATATAAAAAATGTTCTTCGTATGAAAATCGGAGAAGAAATCCTTATTAGCGATGGAAATGATAAGGAATATGTCTGCAGTATTTTAAATATGGATGATGAAAAAGTTGAAGCAAAAATATTAGATATAAACGGACCGGGAAGAGAATTGCCTATAAAAGTATATTTGTTTCAGGGATTGCCTAAAGGCGATAAAATGGAAACAGTAATACAGAAAATGGTAGAACTTGGAGTTTATGGAATTGTGCCGGTAAGTACAAAAAGGTCAATAGTAAAGTTAGATGCAAAAAAGGCAGCCAATAAAGTGAAAAGATGGAATGCCATTTCAGAAAGTGCAGCAAAACAAAGTAAAAGAGGAATAATTCCTAGAGTAAATGATGTCTGCACATTTAAACAGGCAATCGATATGGCTAAAGAATTAGACATGATTATAATGCCGTATGAAGAAGCAGATGATATGGAAAAGACAAGAAATATCATTAGAGGCTTAAAAAAAGACACATCTGTTGGAATTTTCATAGGACCTGAGGGAGGATTTGCTAAAGAGGAAGTAAATGCCGTTATGGAGGAAAATGGAACTCCAATAACTTTGGGGAAAAGAATTTTAAGAACTGAAACGGCAGGCATGGCTATTATGTCAGTAATTATGTTTATGATGGAAGAATAAGGAGCAAAAATGGAAGCGTATTTTGATAATTCAGCCACAACAGTAGTGACAGAAAATGTAAAAGATATAGTTGTAAAAGTTATGACGCAGGATTATGGAAATCCATCATCTATGCATATGGTAGGTGTAAATGCTGAAAAATATATTAAGCAGGCCAAGGAAAATATATCAAAAATATTAAAAACAGACCCGAAAGAAATATATTTTACATCAGGTGGCACAGAGTCGAATAACCTTGCAATAATAGGAAGCACTAAGGCAAATAAAAGAGCAGGAAATAGAATAATAACTACAAAAATTGAACATTCTTCTGTTGCGGCAACGATGAAATACTTAGAAGAACAGGGATTTGAGATTGTATATCTACCTGTAGATAACAAAGGCATTGTAGCTATGGAAAGCCTTAAAAATGCTATGAATGAAAATACAATTCTTGTTTCTGTTATGTTTGTAAATAATGAAGTAGGTGCAATAGAACCTATTGAAGAAATTGGAAAATATATTAAGTCAGTAAAAAAAGATGTTGTATTCCATGTTGATGCTATTCAGGCATTTGGCAAGTTAGACATAAAACCTAAAAAGCTAAATATAGATATTCTTACTGTAAGCGGACACAAAATTCATGGACCAAAAGGTTCAGGATTTATATATATAAAAGACAAAACAAAAATATCACCAATTATATTTGGTGGCGGACAGCAAAAAGGAATGCGTTCAGGTACAGAGAATGTGCCTGGTATTGCAGGAATTGGTGAAGCGGCAAGAGCAGCTTATGAAAATTTTGATGAAAAGGTGGACAAACTTATTTCCTTAAAAGACAGACTTATTGATATTTTAAATGAAATGGAAGATGTTACTGTAAACAGTCAGAAAGGAAAACAAGGTGCACCGCATATTGTAAGTGCAAGTTTTAAAGGCGTAAGAAGTGAAGTACTTCTTCATGCGTTAGAAGAAAGAGGAATTTATATATCAGCCGGCTCAGCATGCTCATCTAACAGACCGGCAGTAAGTGCTACTTTAAAAGCTATGAACATAGATAAAGATTTGTTAGAATCAACTGTAAGATTTAGCTTTAGCACATTAAATACTATTAAAGAAATAGAATATTGTGGGGAACAGTTAAACAGCTTGTTACCTATGCTAAGAAAATACGTTAGAAGATAGAAGGAGAGTAAAATGACACAATCACTTTTGATTAAATATGCCGAGATTGGCATAAAGGGAAAAAACAGATATTTGTTTGAAAATGCCCTTGTTAAACAGGCAAAGATTGCATTGAAACGTGTAGATGGAGAGTTTATTGTAACAAAAGAAGCAGGAAGAATTTATGTTACTACAGAATCTGACTGCGATATGGATGAAGCAATTGAAGCATTACAATATGTGTTTGGTATTGTAGGCATTTGCCCAATGATGCAGATAGAGGACAATGGATTTGAAGATTTAGCTAAACATGTAATAAAACATATCGAACATAACTATGAAGATAAAAATCTTACATTTAAGGTTGCAGCCAGAAGAAGCAGAAAGAATTATCCAATGGATTCCATGGAAATTAACATGGAAATGGGAGGCGTAATTTTAGATGCATTCCCTGAAATGAAGGTGGATGTTCATAATCCTGATATTGTAATTAATATCGAGATAAGAAATAAAATTAATATTTATTCAAAGATAATTCCGGGACCGGGTGGAATGCCTGTTGGAACAGCCGGAAATGGTATGCTTTTATTATCAGGAGGAATTGATAGCCCTGTTGCAGGATATATGGTTGCAAAACGTGGAGTGCATATTGATGCAGTATATTTCCATGCACCACCATACACATCTGAAAGAGCAAAACAGAAAGTTGTCGATTTGGCAAAAATCATATCAAAGTATACAGGACCAATGAATTTATATGTAGTTAATTTTACAGATATACAGATGTATATTTATGACAAATGTCCACATGATGAGTTAACTATCATTATGAGAAGATACATGATGAGAATTGCAGAGTATTTTGCAAATAAAGAAGGCTCATTAGGACTTATAACAGGAGAAAGTATAGGACAGGTTGCAAGTCAGACAATGCAAAGCCTTGCAGCTACAAATGAAGTATGTACTATGCCGGTATTCAGACCTGTAATTGCATTTGATAAGCAGGAAATAGTAGATATTTCATTAAAGATTGGAACATATGAAACATCTATCCTTCCATATGAGGATTGTTGTACAACATTTGTTGCTAAACATCCGGTTACTAAACCAAATATTAATATTATTAAAAGATCAGAAACACATTTGGAAGAAGAAATTGACAGAATGTTTAAGGAAGCAGTTGAAACTGCAGAATTAATCGAGATAAGAAGAGACTAATTAAATAAAAAAGAGGGTAATAAAAAAGCAGGCAAACCTGCCTGCTTTTTTAGCAATATCAATTATACAAGATATGGCTTTAAAACATCTAAAATAGCGTTAACGTCATCTTCGCTATGGATGTTTAAGTCAATTGGTTTAGAAAGATCAAGACTGAAAATTCCCATAATTGACTTTGCATCAATTACATAACGACCTGATACTAAATCAAAATCAGAATCAAATTTTGTTATGTCATTTACGAAAGCTTTTACTTTATCAATTGAATTTAAGCTGATTGTAACTGTTTTCATAATAAATACCTCTCTTAAATATATTTTTATACGTCAATATTAACACGAGGCTGATAATAGGGCAATGATAAAAGTATACAAAATTTAATCAAAAAAATTGTTTGGAGTTTGTAAAAATGTTAAAAGTAGCATTACATAATTTAGGATGTAAAGTAAATGCATATGAGACTGAGGCAATGGCACAAAAGCTGGAAGATGCCGGTTACGAAATTGTACCATTTAATGAAAAGGCCGATGTGTATATTATAAATACATGTTCAGTTACAAATATGGCAGATAGAAAATCGAGACAAATGCTTCATAAAGCTAAGAAAATGAATGAAGATGCAGTAGTAGTTGCAGCAGGATGTTATGTTCAGACAGCAACAGAAAAATTGTTAGAAGATTTGTCTGTTGACATTCTTATTGGAAATAATAAGAAAAAAGATATAGTTGAAGAACTTCAAAAATATTTTGATGATAACAAATATAATAAAAATGTAATTGATATAAATGCTACAAATGAATATGAAGAGTTAGAGCTGGCAACCGTAACAGAACACACCAGAGCTTATATAAAAATTCAGGATGGATGTAATCAGTTCTGTTCATATTGTATAATTCCTTATGCAAGAGGAAGAATCAGAAGTAGGGAATTTGACAATATAAAACAGGAAGTTACAGAACTTGCACAAAAAGGATTTAAAGAAATCGTACTTACAGGTATTCATTTAAGTTCATATGGCAATAATGAAAATAAATTAATAGATGTTGTTGAAATGATTGCAGGAATTGAAGGTGTTGAAAGAATAAGATTAGGTTCTCTTGAGCCAAATATCGTGACGGAGGATTTTGCAAAACGATTAGCAAAAGTTGAGAAAATATGTCCGCATTTTCATTTGTCAATGCAGAGTGGATGTGATAATACATTAAAAAGAATGAATAGACATTATACATCTGACGAATATTTTGAAAAATGCGAACTTTTAAGAAAATATTTTGACAATCCGGCATTTACAACGGATGTAATCGTTGGATTCCCAGGTGAAACGCAGGAAGATTATGAAATCTCAAGAGAATTTGTAAAAAAAGTAAGATTTTCAGAATTGCATGTATTTAAATATTCAAAACGAGATGGTACTGTTGCTGCAAAAATGGAAAATCAGATTCCAGAGCCTGTAAAGACAGAAAGAAGCGAGGATTTGATTAAAGTTGGCGAAAAGCTTACAATGGAATATAGAAGAAAATTTATAGGAAAAAAGGTAAGCGTATTGTTTGAAGAAATAATTAATGTAGCAGGAGAAAATTATTGGGTAGGTCACACAAAAGAATATATTAAGGTTATAATGAAGAGTGACAAAGACATATCAGGAGACGTTAAAAACGTTTCATTAATTGGATTCGCAAATGAGTGTTTAAATTGTGAAAATATTGAAAAAAAAGGTGTGGGCAAGGAAATAATGCTTGCCACAATATAAGTTTTATATTAGTATAAAGGTACATGGAAAATGCCAAAAGGGCAAAAGGACGGGATAAGATGAGTAATTTAGGAAACACACAATACTTCAAAGTTCCACAGGAACAGAAGTTAGGCGTTGAAGAAATTTTAGAAAGAGTATATCAGGCGTTAGCAGAAAAAGGATACAATCCGGTTAACCAGATTGTAGGTTATATTATGTCCGGAGATCCTACATACATTACAAGTCATAATAATGCCAGAAGCCTTATTATGAAAGTAGAACGCGATGAATTAATTGAAGAAACAGTTAAGTATTATATCAACAACAAATTAAAATAAGCAACGGCTATACAAATGGGAGTTTCATTGAAGAAACTCTTTTTTGTAGCAAAAGCCCGGAAATGCGACTGCGCTTGCGAGCCCACGGTTTGGCAGGGCTTATTCTGTATGCTTAAAGGAGAAATGTTATAATGAGAATATTAGGACTTGATTTTGGCTCAAAGACAGTAGGAGTTGCAATTACAGATCCGTTAGGGATGACTGCACAGGGCATGGAAATAGTGAGAAGAGAATCACCTAATAAATTAAGAAAGACTCTTTCAAGAATAGAGACAATTATTAAAGAAAATGATGTTGAATTAATAGTATTAGGATTACCTGTAAATATGGATGGAAGTTCAGGTGAAAGAGTTGAAAAGACAAAAGAATTTGCAGATATGCTTACACGTAGAAGCGGAGTGGAGATTATTTTTCAGGACGAACGATTAACAACGGTTGAAGCATATGAAATAATGAATGAAGCAGGAATAAAAAGGGAAGACAGATACAAATATGTTGACCAGATTGCTGCCACAATTATTCTAGAGGATTATCTTAATTCGCATCGTTAAAAGTTATATGGTAGGAATATGACTTTTCATAACAGACTATGTATAGATATTTTTATTAACTGTCAGGAAAAAATCATTAATTTGATGGAATGTACGCAGATAAATAGTTAGATTAATTAAAAAATGAAGGTATTATTTCGTGAAGGATAGGAATGTTTATAATTATAAATAATAATTATAAATGCCTAATTAAGTACTTTGCAGATACCAAAGTTAGTATAGAAAAGTAATAGGAGGAAACAAAATGAACGAAGTTCATTTTCTATAAATGTTTCCGACGAATAGCCGCCGACCGAAGGGCGGGGGCATTACATATTTTTCAGGAGGAGATATAGTCAAATGGATGGAAAGATAATTTTCAAAAATGAGCAGGGTGAAAATGAAGAATTCACAGTTTTATTAGAAACAAAAGTAAATAATATAAAATATATTCTTGTTGAAAAAGAAGATGAAGAGATAGCATATATTTTTAAGGACACATCAGATGATAGTAGTGAAGAAGCTGTTTATGAAGTAGTTTTAGATGAAGATGAAGTAGGATATATCGGAAAGATTTTTTCAGAACTATTAGAAGATGTAGATTTAGTATAATACGAATATGAACGGAGAAATATAGGAGGGAAATATTAATGAGCGAGACTGGAAAGTTGAAAATAATTCCATTAGGCGGTTTAGAGCAGATTGGAATGAATATGACAGCTTTTGAATATGAAGATGGCATAATAGTAGTCGATTGCGGATTGTCATTTCCGGATGATGATATGCTTGGAATAGATTTAGTAATACCGGACATTACTTATTTAAGAGAAAATAAGGACAAGATAAAAGGATTTTTTATAACACATGGACATGAAGATCATATTGGTGCGTTACCATATGTTTTAAAAGAAATCAGTGCACCATTGTATGCAACAAAACTTACAATGGGAATTATAGAAGGAAAGCTTGAAGAACATCAGATCAAAGATATAGTTAAAAGAAAAGTAGTTAAATATGGTCAGAACATAAACGCAGGTAAATTCAGAGTTGAATTTATTAAGACAAACCATAGTATAGCTGATGCGGCAGCATTTGCCATTCATACACCTGTTGGTGTTATTGTTCATACAGGTGACTTTAAGGTAGATTATACACCTGTATTTGGTGATGCAATTGATTTAGCAAGATTTAGTGAATTAGGAAAAAAAGGCGTATTGGCAGTTATGTGTGACAGTACAAACGTATTAAGACCTGGATTTACACCTTCAGAAAGTACGGTTGGTGCAACATTTGACCACATTTTTTCAGAACATCCTAAGACAAGAATTATTATTGCTACATTTGCATCAAATGTAGACAGAGTTCAGCAGATTATCAATTCAGCTGACAAATACAACAGAAAAGTTGTAGTAGAAGGAAGAAGTATGGTTAATATTATTTCAGTTGCAAAAGAATTGGAATATTTAAAGATACCTGATAATACATTGATTAATATTGAAGAAATGAAAAATTATACTGATGACCAGTTGGTACTTATTACAACAGGAAGTCAGGGAGAATCAATGGCAGCCCTTTCAAGAATGGCAGCATCACTTCATAGAAAAGTAAGTATTAAACCGGGAGATACTATTGTGTTTAGTTCAACACCTATCCCTGGAAATGAAAAAGCCGTAAGTAAAGTAATTAATGAATTATATATGAAGGGGGCAGAGGTTATTTTCCAGGATACACATGTTTCAGGGCATGCGTGTCAGGAAGAAATTAAATTAATATATTCTCTGTTAAAACCTAAATATGCAATACCTGTACATGGTGAATACAGACATTTAATGGTTCATGGACAGTTAGTTCAGAAATTAGGAATTCCTAAAGAAAATGTATTTATTATGAAATCAGGGGATGTTTTAAGTATTGATGAAAATGATGCAAAGATTACAGGAAAAGTCCCTGCAGGTTCCGTATTAGTTGATGGTCTTGGAGTAGGTGATGTAGGTAACATCGTTCTTAGAGACAGACAGAATCTTGCTGAAAACGGAATTATAATTGTGGTACTTACTTTGCAAAAATATACAAATCAGTTACTTGCAGGACCTGATATTGTAACAAGAGGTTTCGTATATGTAAGAGAGTCAGAAAATCTTATTGACGAAGCAAAGGAAGTTGTGGCAGAAGCATTAGACAACTGTTTAAGTAAAAACTCAGTTGACTGGGGTAAAATTAAAATGGTTGTAAAAGATAGTTTAGGTGAATATTTATGGAAGAAGATGAAGAGAAATCCAATGATTCTTCCAATAATCATGGAAGTTGAATAATCCGGGAGGAGCTTATGGTTAGGCGAAAAACATCAGAAGGCTTTGCAAGAGTTATGAGTAAAGTATTAAAGTATTTGGTGATGTTTGTTGTCATTTACTATTTTGCAGCAGCAGCTTTTGTATTTGGCAGACAGTTATTCACAGACAAGGGAGCAGCACCTGCACCTGGGATGGATATGACAATTGAAGTAACTAAGAACACATCAATAAAAGATTTTGCAAAGACATTAGAAGAATACGGAATTATAAATGATGATAAAGTATTATGGGTTCAGTCATTTATATATGAAGTAAAGGTTGTAAAGCCGGGAACATATACTTTCAATACTTCTGATAATGGCGAAGAAATATTAAAAGTTATCAAAAGTGAAGGTAAAACTGATGAAGAAGAGACAACAACGGAATAAGAGAGGTTGATATGATAGTAAATGAAAGAATTGTATCATATATGCATTCGTTGGAAAAAAATAATAGTCAGGTTTTAGAGCAGATAGAAATAGAGGCTCATAAGGACAATGTGCCGATTATCAGAAAAGAAATGGAAAGTTTCTTAAGAGTTATTCTGGCAATAAAAAAACCTAAAAGAATATTAGAGCTGGGTACTGCAGTTGGGTACTCAGCCATTTTAATTAGTGAATGTTTAGATGAAGATGGAAAAATTACTACAATAGAAAATTATGAAAAAAGAATTCCTATCGCAAAAGAAAATATAAAAAAAGCAGGAAAAGAAAATGTGATTACTCTTTTAGAAGGAGATGCGTTGGAAATTATGCCTACACTAAAAGATGATAGCTTTGACTTTGTATTTATGGATGCGGCAAAGGCTCAGTATATTAATTTTCTTCCGCATGTTTTAAGATTAATGAAAACAGGAGGAGTTCTGATTACTGACAATGTTCTTCAGGAAGGTGATTTGATAGAATCTAAATATGTTGTAAGAAGAAGAGACAGAACAATTCATAAACGAATGCGGGAATATATGTATGAAGTAAAAAATAATGAACAGTTAGAAACATCCATCGTTCCAATTGGAGATGGAATAACAATAAGTGTAAAGAAGAGATAAATATGAGAAATGTAGAATTATTAATTCCGGCAAGCAGTCTGGAAGTTTTAAAAACAGCAGTAAAATATGGGGCAGATGCCGTATATATTGGTGGAGAAGTATTTGGACTTAGAGCAAAAGCGAAAAACTTTTCATTAGAAGAAATGCGGGAAGGTGTAAAATTTGCACATGAACATAATGTGAAAGTATATGTTACTGCAAATATACTTGCCCACAATGCAGATTTAGAGCCTGTAAGAGCTTATTTTGAAGATTTAAAAACAGTAAATATGGATGCACTTATAATCGCTGACCCTGCAATATTTACAATTGCCAAAGAAATGCTTCCGGATACTGAAATTCATATCAGCACTCAGGCTAATAATACAAATTATGGAACATATAATTTCTGGTACAATCTTGGAGCTAAGAGAGTTGTAACTGCAAGAGAATTATCAATGAAGGAAATAAAAGAAATAAGAGAACATATTCCTGATGACATGGAAATCGAAACATTTGTTCATGGCGCAATGTGTATTTCTTATTCAGGAAGATGTCTTTTATCAAGTTTTATGGCAGGGCGTGATGCAAATAAAGGCGCATGCACTCATCCATGCAGATGGAAATATGCCGTTATGGAAGAATCAAGAGAAGGACAGTATATGCCTGTTTATGAAAATGAACGTGGAACATATATTTTTAACTCGAAAGATTTGTGCATGATAGAGCATATTCCTGAACTTATAGATGCCGGAATCGATAGTTTTAAAATAGAAGGAAGAATGAAAACTGCCCTTTATGTAGGTACGGTTGCAAGAACATACAGAATGGCAATTGATGATTATTTAGAAAGCCCTGACAAGTATTATGCAAACCTTGATAAGTACAGGGAGTTGATTTCACAGTGTACATTCAGACAGTATACAACCGGATTTTTCTTTGGAAAACCAGATGAAACAACACAGATATACGATAAAAATGTGTATGAAAGAAATTATGTTTATCTTGGACTTGTCGGAGAAAAGGTTGGGGAACATAAATACACAATAACACAGAAAAATAAATTCTGCGTTGGAGATACAATTGAGGTTATGAAAAAAGACGGAAGAGACATTGAAGTTAAAGTAATTTCAATTCAGGATGAAGAAGGAAACGAAATGGAAAGTTGTCCACATCCACAACAGAAGTTATTTATTGATTTAGGAATTGAATTAGAACTAGGAGATATTCTTAGAAAAAAAGATGTTGTAACAGCGTAAAATAAATAGGAAGTGACAGGCACCCGTTATGTGATTTGTGCATAAAATGTATAAAGCATGTGACGAGGTGCCTTTTTTTGAAGACATTTAAAGAGCCTTTGACACCAAAGGAAGAGAAAAAATATCTGGAAAGATATGCACAGGGAGATAAGCTGGCGAAGGATATATTAATAGAGAGTAATTTACGCCTTGTTGCACATGTGGCAAAAAAATATTCGGGTGAGAGAGATAATGAAGATTTAATTTCTATTGGAATAATAGGCCTTATAAAGGCAATAAATTCATTTGATATAAATAAGGGAAACCGTTTAGGAACCTATGCGGCAAAATGCATTGAAAATGAAATGCTAATGATGTTTAGAAATGAGAAAAAAAGAAGCAGGGACGTATCGCTAAATGAACCAATAGGAACAGATAAAGAAGGAAATACAATATGTCTTATAGATGTTGTTGAGTCAGATAATGAGGACGTAATAAGTAATATGGAAAGACAGGAAAATGTAGAAATGATTAGGGATATTGTAGAAAATAAACTGACCAAACGGGAAAGAGAAATAATAGAACGACGATATGGAATGAACGGGAGGGAGAGCGAGACGCAGAAAATAATTGGTATGGATTTAAACATTTCAAGGAGCTATGTAAGTCGTATTGAAAAGAGAGCATTAGAAAAAATAAAATCGACAATTGACTATTCATATAAAATGTGATAACTTATAACCTAAATAATAACGGAATGTTTGGAGGGTATATGGTTAGTAAAGTTAATTGTTGTGCAATTACGGGAACGGAAGTTTTACCGATTTGTGTTGAAACAGATGTATGTAGTGGCTTGCCATCATTTGATATGGTAGGCCTTTTATCGTCAGAAATAAAAGAGTCAAGAGAGAGGGTAAGAACCGCAATAAAGAATTCGGGATTTATGATTCCGCCAAGAAGAATAACGATAAATTTGGCTCCTGCGAATATAAGAAAATCAGGAACTTATTTTGATTTGCCAATATCTGCGTCGATTCTTAAAGCACTTGATATAGTAAAACAGGATGTCAGTAAATTTATGATTGCGGGAGAATTAAGTTTAAATGGAGATGTGATAAAGGTTAATGGAATATTACCTATGGTTTTAATGGCAGTGTCAAAGGAAATTAAAGTATGCATCATTCCTGAAGAAAATTATGGAGAGTGTGTAGCCATTGAAGGGATAGAGATAATAGGAGTGAAAAATCTTGCAGAATTAGTGTATGTGTTAGATATGAATCCTGATGAGTTGAGCGAGGAAATATTAAGGCAAAAAGCTAATTTTGAAGAAAAGAAGATTCAGGAAGAAATAGAGGAAAGTTATGATTTTGCAGACATTTGCGGACAGGAGCAGGGAAAAATAGGAGCGATGATTGCAGCAGCAGGAAGACACAATATGCTTATGGTTGGACCACCGGGCGCCGGAAAAACTGTAATAGCAAGGACTATTCCTACAATACTTCCTGATATGACATTTGAAGAGAGAATACAAATATCAAAGATTCATAGTATAGCAGGGAAATTAGATGGAAGACTAGTGGATAAAAGACCATTTTGCAGTCCGCATCATACTACAACGGTAACGGGAATGACGGGCGGCGGAATGAAACCAAAAGTAGGACAGGTTACCCTTGCTCATGGTGGAGTATTATATTTAGACGAATTTCCTGAATTTTCGAGAAATGTTATTGAAGCATTAAGGCAACCATTAGAGGACAAAAAAATTGTGCTTTCAAGAAATAGTGGAAGCTATGAATTTCCTGCAGATGTGATACTTATAGCATCAATGAATCCGTGTAAGTGTGGATATTATCCTGATAGAAACAGATGTAGCTGTACACAAAGGGAGGTTAATAAGTATTTGTCAAAAATAAGTGGACCTATATTAGATAGATTTGATTTATGTGTGTATTTAAACAGAGTAGAGTATAAGGATATTAAAAAAAGTGAAAAAACTTCAGAAAAGATGAAAGAAAGGGTTATTGCAGCAGCACAAATTCAAAGGGAAAGATATAAGAATGAAACAGTGTCTTACAATGGACAGTTAGATGGCAGAAATATTAAAGAATTTTGTAAATTAAATAAGCCTGAAGAAGAACTTATGGAACAGATTTTTAATAAATTTAAATTGAGCATGAGGGCGTATGGAAAGGTATTAAAAGTAGCAAGAACGATAGCAGATTTGGACGAGAGAAAAAATGTTTCAAAGGGCGATATATCAAAGGCTTTGACATTTAGAACTCCGGCTTGGATGAAGTAAAAAGGGGGATACTATATATATGGAAGAAAGAGATTATTTTGCAAGGATTTCAACTGTAAAAGATATACAATATACGAAGTTAAACAGACTGTTAAAAGGTGTAAATGGAATAGAAGAATTGTATCATTCAAGTGAGAAAAAATTACTAAATATGACAGATATTACAAAGAAAGATGTTGAGACAATTCTTAAGGCAAAGACTGAATTTGACAAAAACAGATTTTATGATGAATTAGAGAAGAATAATATAAAATTTGTCACAATTAAAGACGACGAATTTCCAGATAAATTAAGGATATTTGACCATAAGCCATATTTCCTTTTTTACAAAGGGAGTCTACCTGATAATGATAAAAAAACAGTTGCAATGGTTGGGGCAAGAGCGTGCAGTAATTATGGAAGAAATATGGCGAAAAGTATAGCTAAAGAACTGAGTGAAAATGGAGTGCAGATAATTAGTGGAATGGCAAGAGGAATTGATACATACAGTCAATTAGGAGCAATTGAAGGAGGAGAAAAAACTTTTGCAATTGTTGGATGTGGAGTTGATATTGTGTATCCGATAGAAAATATTGAACTTTATGAAAATATTATAGAATATGGTGGGATAATTTCAGAATATCCACCGGGAAGCAAACCTCTTAATTGGCATTTTCCGCAGAGAAACAGAATAATAAGTGGATTGGCGGATATAGTAGCAGTAATCGAGGCAAAAGAAAAAAGCGGTTCGCTAATAACTGTGGAATGGGCATTAGAACAGGGCAAAGATATTTACGCACTTCCGGGGAGAGTTGGAGACGCTTTAAGTGGCGGTTGTAATAGGCTTTTAAAGGTTGGTGCAGGGGTATTAACATCGGCAAAAGATATACTTGAAGAATTGCATATAGAAGAAAAAAATAGGGCTTCAAAAATAACGTCTCAAGAAAATTTACTTGAAAAAGATTTTTCCTTGGTGTATATTGAGTTAGGTTTACAGCCGATTAACATCTCAGAATTGATAGAGAAAACCGGCATTGAATATGAACGTTTATCAGAAATATTGTTACAGTTACAACTAGATGGAATGGTAGAACAACCAATGGAAAATTATTATGCAAGGGTTGTAGTGTGACATAAATAAAAATATAAAGGGGTAATTATGGCGAAGTATTTAGTTATAGTGGAATCACCGGCGAAAGTTAAAACAATTAAAAAATTTTTAGGAGCTAATTATGAAGTAGTAGCTTCAAATGGTCATATTAGAGACTTACCTAAAAGTACGCTCGGAATAGATATCGAACACGATTATGAACCAAAATATATAACCATCAGAGGTAAAGGTGGAAAACTTGCAGAATTAAGAAGACAGGTTAAAAAAGCAGATAAAGTATATCTTGCAACTGACCCTGACCGTGAAGGAGAGGCAATTTCATGGCATTTGGCAACAGCATTGAAACTTGACATGAAAAAAACAGCAAGAATAACATTTAATGAAATTACAAAGCCGGCAGTAAAGGCATCTTTAAAACAGCCTAGAGATATTGATATGAATCGTGTTGACGCACAGCAGGCAAGAAGAGTTTTAGACAGAATGGTAGGATATATGATTAGTCCGCTGTTATGGGCTAAGATAAAAAGAGGATTAAGTGCAGGTAGAGTACAGTCTGTTGCACTTCGTATGTTATGCGACAGAGAAGAAGAAATAAATTCATTTATTCCTAAGGAATATTGGGATATGAATGCAACTTTAAATGTAAAAGGAGAAAGGAAACCATTAACAGTTGAGTTTTACGGAGATGGAAATGGAAAGATGGAAATTACCGGAAAAGAACAGCTTGATGGTATTGTAAAAGAATTGCAGAATGCTGAATTTACAGTAAAGGATGTAAAGAAGGGAAGCCGTTCAAGAAAGAGCCCGGTTCCGTTCATAACAAGTACATTGCAGCAGGAAGCTTCAAAGACTTTGAATTTTTCAACTCAAAAAACCATGAGACTTGCACAGCAGTTGTATGAAGGTGTGGATATTAAGGGAAGAGGAACAATAGGTTTGATTACTTACCTTCGTACTGATTCTACAAGAATTTCAGATACAGCAGAAACTCAGGTTAGAGAATTTATAGACAAGACATATGGTGCTGAAAATATAACAAAAGAAGTTAATACAGGTAAATCTAATAAAAAGATACAGGATGCTCACGAGGCAATAAGACCTACAGATGTAAATATTACACCTGCTGAGGTTAAAGAACAGCTTAGCAGAGACTTATTCAGATTGTATCAGTTAATATGGAAGAGATTTGTAGCAAGTAGAATGGCAAGTGCCGTATATGAGACTACATCAGTAAAAGTTGCAGCAGACAAATACATTTTTAATGCTTCAACTTCAAAGCTTAACTTCCAGGGATTTATGCAGGTTTATACAGATAGTGACAGCGAAAAAGTAACAACGGATAATGTAATTGCAAAACTTACAAAAGAATCAGAATTGTCATTAGTTGAATTTAATGAAAATCAACATTTTACACAGCCGCCTGCTCATTTTACAGAAGCTGTACTTGTTAAGGCATTAGAAGAACAGGGAATTGGACGTCCAAGTACTTATGCTCCAACAATTACAACAATTATTGCAAGAAGATATGTTACAAAGGAAAAGAAGAATCTTTATGTAACAGAACTTGGAGAAGCGGTTAACAATGTAATGAAGACAGCATTTAGCGCAATTGTAGATTTGAACTTTACTGCAAATGTTGAATCACTTTTAGATATGGTGGAAGAAGGAAAAGTAGAATGGAAGACAGTTATAAGAAACTTCTATCCTGATTTAGATGCTGCCGTAAAGAGTGCTGAAAAGAAATTAGAAAAGATTACAATTGCTGATGAAGAATCAGACGAAATATGCGAAGAATGTGGAAGAAGAATGGTTATCAAATACGGACCGCACGGTAAGTTCCTTGCATGTCCGGGATTTCCGGAGTGTAGAAATACAAAACCATATCTTGAAAAGACAGGAATCCCTTGCCCTAAATGTGGAAAGGAAATTATTCTTAAGAAAACACAGAAGGGAAGAAGATACTATGGATGTATCGACAATCCTGAATGTGATTTTATGTCATGGCAGAAACCTTCTACAGAAAAATGTCCTGAGTGCGGTGGATATATGCTTGAAAAAGGAAACAAGTTAGTATGCGCAGACGCGACATGTGGATATGTTACAGATTTGAAGAAAAAAGAGGAAGTAAAATAGATGAAATTTAAAATGGTTCATGAAAACTACAATGTAGTTGACTTAGATAAATCAATGGAATTTTATTCAAAAGCTTTAGGATTAAAAGAATCACGCAGAAAAGAAGCAAAAGACGGCTCATATATAATTGTCTATATGTCAAACGAAGAAGCAGATTTTGAATTGGAATTAACATGGTTAAAAGAGTGGGAAGGAAATTATAATCTTGGAGATTGTGAATTCCATCTTGCATTTGAAACAGATGATATGGAAGCAGCTCATAAACTTCATGAAGAAATGGAATGCATTTGTTTTGAAAATAAAGAAATGGGAATTTATTTTATTGAAGACCCTGATGGATATTGGTTAGAAATTGTTCCAGCAAAATAGAGGTAAATGAATGAAGGTTACGTATTTAAAACATAGTGGTTTTATGGTTGAAAGCAGAAATTATATATATTTGTTTGACTATATTGGTGGAAACATAGATAAAGCCATAAAATCGGACAAGAAAATTTACGTAATGGTAAGCCATATTCATGATGATCATTTTAGTAAAATAATATTTGATATAGCAACTAAGCATGATAATGTAACATATATTTTATCTTACGATGTTGTTAAGAAAATAAAGAAAAATGCTGTGCTGTCAAAAATGGTTGAGCAACTTAATATAATAAGAGTTCAGGCTCATGAAAAATACAAGATAGATGATATAGTTGTTGAAACATTGAAATCAACAGATGAGGGCGTGGCTTTTATAGTAAGTGAAAAAGATGGAACAATATATCATGCAGGTGATTTGAACTGGTGGCACTGGGATGGAGAACCAAAATCCTGGAACCGAAATATGGAAGTTAATTTTAAAAGAGAGATTGATAGCATGAAGGGAAGAAAGATAGATATTGCTTTCGTACCGCTTGATCCAAGACAGGAAGAAGCCTATTATATGGGAATGGACTATTTTATAAAAAATGTTGGAGCAAATGAAATTTATCCTATGCATTTTTGGGGAGAACCTGAAATAATAGACAGATATAAAAATGAGTATGGTGGAGAAAACATAGTGAGTAAGGCAGTTTTTTGTAAATAAAAAGTGCTTGAATTATAAAATGACTTATGATAAGATGTCTAAGTTAGAGTAAACACGTTTGATGAAATCGGACCGGTGCCCATGCTCGGGGTTGTCCGATGAATTGGATTCAGACGGAAGATTAAAACCAAATGGAGGTAAAAAAATGAGCGTTATTTCAATGAAACAGTTATTAGAAGCAGGTGTTCATTTCGGACATCAGACAAGAAGATGGAACCCTAAGATGGCTCCATACATTTACACAGAAAGAAATGGTATCTACATTATCGATTTACAGAAGTCAGTAGGTAAAGTTGATGAAGCTTATAAGGCTATGGCTGATATCGCAGCTGATGGTGGTACAATTCTTTTTGTTGGTACAAAGAAACAGGCTCAGGAAGCTGTTAAGACAGAAGCTGAACGTTGTGGAATGTACTATGTAAATGAAAGATGGTTAGGCGGAATGCTTACTAACTTCAAGACAATTCAGTCAAGAATTAAGAGATTAAAAGACATCGAACAGATGGCAGAAGATGGAACATTTGATGTTCTTCCTAAGAAAGAAGTTATCGAAATTAAGAAAGAATGGGATAAGCTTGAAAAGAACCTTGGCGGTATCAAGGATATGAAGAGAATCCCAGACGCTATTTTCGTAGTAGATCCTAAGAAGGAAAGAATTTGTATTCAGGAAGCTCATGCACTTGGAATCAAATTAATCGGTATCGCTGATACAAACTGCGATCCTGAAGAATTAGATTACGTTATTCCAGGTAATGACGATGCTATCAGAGCTGTTAAACTCATCGTTGCTAAGATGGCAGATGCTGTTATCGAAGCTAACCAGGGTGAAGAAATGGTAGCTGAAGAAGTAGCTGAAACAGAAGCAGAATAATTAAATTTTTTCTAAATAGGAGGATATAGTAATGGATATTACAGCAGCAATGGTAAAAGAGTTAAGAGAATTAACAGGCGCTGGAATTATGGCTTGTAAGAAAGCTTTAGTTGAAACTGATGGTAATCAGGAAGCAGCTATCGAAGTATTAAGAAAGAAAGGCGAAGCTACTGCAGTAAAGAAATCAGGTAGAATCGCAGCTGAAGGTGTTGTTGCAACATTAGTTGAAGATGGAAAAGCAGCAATCGTAGAAGTAAACTCAGAAACTGACTTCGTAGCTAAAAACGAAAAGTTCCAGACATTCGTAGCTAACGTAGTTAAGCAGATCGTTAACTCAGATGCAGCTGACGTTGAAGCTTTATACGCTGAACCATGGGCTCTTGACACATCAAAGACTGTAAAAGACGAATTAACATCACAGATTGCTGTTATTGGTGAAAACATGAACATCAGAAGATTTAAGAAAATCGTATCTGACGGTGTTGTTGTATCATACATCCACGCTGGTGGAAAGATTGGTGTATTAGTAGAAGCTGATGCACAGGCTAACGAAACTGTTGAAGCATCAATGAAGACTATCGCTATGCAGATCGCAGCTATGAGTCCACAGTATATTAGCAGAGAAGACATCTCAGATGATGAACTTGCTAAGATGAGAGAAATCACAATTGATAGTGCTTTAAATGATGTAGCATCACTTCCAAAGCCAATTCAGAAAGATATCTTTGCTGAAGCATTAAGCACAGATGCATTAAGCGCTGAAGACAAAGCAATCTTAGAAGAAAAACAGAACGACAAGTACTTATTCAACTTCCTTTCAAAAGAAGCTATTGCTTCATTAGCAGCTATTTCAATGAGCAAGAAGGAAGAAATCTGTGCTAACAAGATCTTCAACGGTTTAGTTGAAGGACGTATTTCTAAGCAGTTAAAAGAAGTATGTCTTCTTGATCAGACATACGTTATGGCTGCAGACGGAAAGCAGACAGTAAAAGCATACTTAGCAGAAGTTTCAAAAGAAGTTGGTGCTCCAGTTGCACTTAAGAGCTTCATCAGATTTGAAACAGGCGAAGGTATCGAAAAGAAAGAAGAAGATTTCGCAGCTGAAGTTGCAAAACAGATGAAATAGTCAGGCTAAAGCCGTGCAAATAAAAAGAAGAACATCCACGAGCCATGTTTACATGGGCGAGAGGGTGTTCTTCTTTTTATGGCTCTTTGTCAAGCATGGGGGTAATCTCTTATATATCGTGTGTGATTTGTAATCACACACGATTTTTATATAGTATCACATGATAACATTATTTTGTTTCTGAAATTTTCAAAATTCCTATATCCATAAGCATTTCGCTTAATTACTTTAATCTTATTATTCATTCCTTCTGTATATCCGTTTGTATATGGGCAATCAAAACTGTTGAGTATGTATTTCGCCCAATTGGCAAGTGTAATAAGTACTGAATTGAATTCATCCAGTTCACTGACAGAGGCAGCATTAATAAATTTACGAAGTTTGAGTTTGGCTTCAGTACTGCTTTTAGAGTTCATAAAGTCATAAAAAAGTTCTTTTAAATAATAAGCCTGAGCTAGATCGTTTGATTGTTGTAACATTACTTCAAGAGCCTCAAGATTTTCTTCATTTAACTTATCCTTATGGGCGAGAATTAATTTACGGCTTCGTTTGAAATATTTTCTCTTTGAAGGATGCATCTGTTTTTGAATTCTAATTCGTACTCTTTCGGTAGCACCGGTTACCTGTTTAACCACATGAAATTTATCAATAACAATGGTTGCGTTAGGCAACAGCCTCTGTGCAATATCCTTATAAACCTTGTACATATCCATAACAAAGTAACGAACATCCTTACGGTTGGGAAAGTCTCTTAAGTATTCTTCAAGCCTGTATTGGGTTCTGGAAGGAAGAATGTCAAAAACTTTATGCTCTTTTGGTGCTGTCAGAATGGAATGATATTTATTTCCACCCGAATTACCCTTAAACTCGTCGATTGAAAGTACTAAAGGAAGCGTTTTCGGTTTCTGATGTTTGATGTCTTTGAGCCGCCTGAAAATAGAGGAAACGGATATCCCCAGCTGAGAGGCGACATTTGAAACATTAAGAGAACTCTTTAGCAAGTGTATTGCTTCAAAACATAAACGGGTGGTAAGGCGACAGTTCTTAGGAAGAAGCGAAAAAGGTTCCGTAAAATGTCTGTCACATGAATCACAGTGGTATCGCCGTTTTCTATAATGAAGGAAAGTACTTTTTCCCATAATGGGGCTGTCTTTAATAATGGAAGTCCTGTAGTCATGAACTTTGTTGGTTATGGCTTTACAGTGAGGACAGACACAGTCTTTACGCTTTAATATGAAGTAAATATGGTTTTCTTTTGATGTATAATCGATATTTGTGATAAAAAGGTCTTTTATTTCCAGTATATTTGAAATATAATCATTGTTAGGCATAGTAATAATCTCCTTTGTGGTTTTGTGGTGATTCTATTATAAGAGATTATTTTATCTATGCCTACTTTTTTGTAGAAATATCACAAAAGATAAAAAAGGAACTATACCTTACCCCCCAAGTAAAGTATAGAACCTATTTAATAAGATTTTCTTCTTCGTGTAATATTAAATGTGTCGGCTGTAAAATTAACAAAAATTTAATTGGATTTTCATTGACCCATATAACACCTTACAATATAATAAAAGCAAATATATAGCTTATAAAGGAGGTTCCTTAATGACGAAAAAAATAACCGCAATATTCTTGGCATTGTGCATGGCAATTTCCGTTTTGCCGATGACCATTCAGGCGGCATCAAAGCCCGATATTAAGGTTGGCGACTATGTTAAAATGGGCGCGTATAATAATGCCTCAATTCTTTGGCGATGTGTAAGCATTGACAATAACGGACCGCTTATGCTTGCAGACAAAATTGTTGACACCCTTGCATATGATGCCAAAACAAATGACAACAGCAATTCAAAATCACACAGCAGAAGCTATAAGCGTGATGATTACGGTTCTAACTATTGGAAAGACAGCAATATGCGTTCTTGGTTAAATTCGACCGCAGCTGAAGGCAAAGTCGATTGGCTTTGTGGCAACCCTCCGAAAGACGGATATGTAAGCGGTGTGGGAGCGTACAACGAAAAAGCGGGTTTTCTCAACGCTTTTTCAAAATCTGAAATTGCGGCAATGAAAACCGTTACCCAGCGTTCTCTCGTTTCTCATCCCGAATACAACAAGGGCATAGTTGATGGAGACGCAAATTCGGATTTGTTATACTACACCGATATTTCGGAAGCGGTGGCAAACTACGACAGTTCATATTTTGAAACTACAACCGAAAAGGTTTTTCTTCTTGATGTAAAGCAGGCTAATGCCGTGTGGAAAAATCTCAAAGGTTATTATGTTGCGTATAATAATGACGGTATGGCTTGGCCTTATTGGCTTCGCACTCCTGTTACCGATTGCAATCACGATATGCGTTATATCAGTTCATCGGGTCAGGTCGGTCGTTATGCTCCGTGGTATTCCGATTTGGGCGTAAGACCTGCATTTTATCTCGATTCCGAATATTTTGTTACAACTTCCGGCAGCGGCTCACAAAGCAGTCCTTATATCGGCTCTGCTCCAAATAAGCAAGAGGATGATTATACAATTTCGGAACCTGCCGAGGACGCAAATCCCGATTGGAATGTCAGCACCGAGCAAAGCATTCAGCTCACCCTCGGCCCGTGGTATTCAAATGACGGAAAATATTCTAATCCTACCATCCCTGTTTATACCATCCAAAAAACACGCAGCGACACGGAAAATATGGTTGTTGTCGTTTGCGGCGAGGGATACACAAAAAGTCAGCAGGGCAAATTCATCAATGATGTCAAACGACTTTGGCAGGACGCTATGAAATATGAACCGTATCGCAGTTATGCCGACAGATTCAATGTTTACGCTCTTTGCACAGCTTCCGAATCGACTTTTGACAATGGTGGAAGCACCTTCTTTGATGTTATAGTCGACAAATATAATTCGCCTGTTATTTCTAATAATCTCCACGGAAGTCAGTGGAAAAATCATATTTTTGAGAGATGTATCGGTCCTGAATTTATCGAGAAAATTCACGATGCTCATATCAAAAAAAAGTGTGATCCAAACACAATTCCGTCCGGTTCGGAATATGAGCCTTATTATTATGTTCACGATTATATTGCTCAGTTCGCTATGGTTGTAAACACAAAATCAGATTTCGGCGGTGCTTATAATAACCGTGAATACGGCTTCCATTATTTCATTTCGCCATCAGACAGTTATCGTGCGTCAAAAACTTTTGCACACGAGTTTGGACACGGTTTGCTCGGTCTCGGTGA
The DNA here is from genome assembly GCF_008680265.1 of Eubacterium sp. LMAG:50. Classification (NCBI taxonomy): domain Bacteria; kingdom Bacillati; phylum Bacillota; class Clostridia; order Eubacteriales; family Eubacteriaceae; genus Eubacterium; species Eubacterium sp. LMAG:50. Next base: position 1,282,851 of record NZ_NALP01000007.1, read on the forward strand.
TGAATACAGTAACGGATATTTGCTTGACGATAAGGAACTTAAATCACTCAATCTTTCCTCGGTTGAAGACCCGGAAAAGATAAAATGGCGACAGCTTTTAGGTTTTAGAAACACATATACTTGCCGCAATGCTTACGGCTCAAAAATGCTTGTTTCAAGTTATGAGTGCATAATGAGAGACACAAACTATCAATTCTGTGAGGTTTGCCGTTTGCAGGGCTTCAAGCGAATGTCTCAGCTTGTTAAGGATGTAGACCTTTATGTTGCAACTCCCGAGGTTAAGGAATATACGGGCGCTTATTCAAAGCCGTCTGATTTTACCGACCTTGAAACAAGTTCATATTATAATTACACATATAATCGCAATGACCGACTTTTGAGCGGCAACAGCAAAAGCAGATTTAATACTAATATGAACGGTAAAAAAATCGAGCTTAGAACTGTTATTCAAAACATTTCAGATAAAAATGCACGACAATTAAAATTCAAAATGTGGATTAAGCACTCCGACGGAAGCGTTGCGACCGATTCATCGGGGAATCCGCTTCAAACAGTACAAACCTTTGACATTCCTGTTTGGAATGATAAGGCAAATTTCTGGCCGCTCGGTGCTTTGGATCACATCAAAAGCGACTTTAATTCAGGCTTAAAGAGTTGCTCGCTTATTTATCAAATTCCGTCTGATGCACAGCTTAAGAGCGGCGATACCGTGGCATTTCAGGTGCTCGATGAAAACGGAAATGTGCTTGCAGACGACAATACGGAAACACAGCGCTACACAACCGTTTCAATTCAGTATAAATTTGAGGACGGCTCTGAAATTCCAAACACTGCCGGCGGAACATTTACCGTGCCATACGGCACAAAGCTTGATTTAACACCGGCAAAAACACTTTATGATTATGAATTTATAAAGGTTGACGGCTTGAATAAGCCTATTGTTTCGGACGGAACGGTTGTTACATATTATTACAAAAATAAAAACGAAGAACACACTCACAATCTGACTTTGGTTGCTGCGAAAGCTGCCACCTGCACTACTGCGGGCAATTCCGCATACTACACCTGCGATGGCTGTGACAAGTGGTTCGCAGATGCAACAGGATCGGTAGAAATTACCGATAAAACCAGTGTGAAGATTCCGGCTCCCGGACATACCGCAGGCACAGAATGGAAGTCTGATGATACTAACCACTGGCATGAATGTTCTCGTTGCCACGACAAAAATGACGAAGCGGCTCACAGCACCAGCGAGTGGATCATTGACACGGCAGCTACCGAAACCGCAGAAGGCGCTAAGCATAAGGAATGCACCGTCTGCAAGAAGGTTCTTGAAACCGCAACGATCCCCGCAACAGGCAGCAGCCATACCAATAGCTACGGCGTATACGTTGGAATGACATATACGGCAGGAAATTTAATATACCAGATTACATCAATTGATACTGCAACAGTGGGACAATCAAAGGTTATTGGTGTAGTAGCTGCTAAAAAGAATAAAATAAAGAAAGTTACAATTCAGGACAGAGCAGATTGTAAGGGATATAGATTAAATGTAACAACAATTGGTAACAATGCGTTTGCCGGCTGCAAGGCCCTTGAGAAGCTTACAATAGGTAACAAGGTAACTGTTATCGGAAAAAATGCATTTAAGAACTGCTCAAAACTTGAAACAGTAGTAATTGGAAAAGCAGTTAAGACAATAAGTTCTAAGGCATTTATAGGAGATAACAAGATTAAGAAGATTACATTCAAAGGTGACAAACTTAAGACTGTAAAGAAGAATGCATTTAGCAAGAAAGCAAAGAAAAATATTAAGTCTAAGAAGACTAAACTTAAAGGAAATAAGAAAGCCATTAAGTTGTTTAAGAAGAAACTTAAAATTAAATAATTAAAAAGTAATTAAAGAGGCTAGCTTTTCAAGAGTTGGACATGTCATGTATGTCTTGTATTCTGCGAAAAGGTAGCCTCTAATAAGTTTATTAAGAGGGAGATAGTGTGAAAGAAAGTAGAAACAAGCCATAAATTGGCGCACTTGAATAAGCTGTCTAAGGCAGGCAACTTTTTTGAAGTGTTATAGAGTTAAAAAAATAGATTAAGAAGCTAATGGCTTATCAGGTGGAAGTGTTCCTTCACGTTGTAATAGCTTCTTTGACTGTCTGATAGCTTTTGCCTTTTGTTTTTCAACAAGAGCTACAGGCATATCGATTTTATAAAGATTGCTCGGATTCCACTCCTCACCGGTAGACAGCATCTGGTAGATGGCAGTAAGAATCATACGGGCAATAGCGATAATGGCTCTTTTCTTGCCACGACGTTTAACTAGAGCTTCATATTTCTTTTTGTAGTAAGGAGATTTGTCAGATTTTACGGCTGCATGAGCACATTGTACTAATGCAGGCTTGAGGTAGACACCAGCACGCGTAATCCAGACAGATTTCTTCTTACCAGCAGATTCATTGCTGTCAGGTGTTAAACCAGCCCAGCAACATAAACGTTTGGAACCCGAGAACTGAGACATATCCGTACCGATTTCGGAGATGATAGTGATTGCACTATCACGTTTGACACCCGGAATGGTACAGAGGAACCGGACAGCATTTTCAAAATCAGGATTAGAAGAAATCATATTTTCTATCATTTTATCAACATCATTGATTTCGACTGTGATATAATCCATGTGTGCGCGAACAAGACGCATACGGTATTTTTGGGTATCAGTCATCTGATATCCTTCGACGGATTCTATAACAGCATCTTCTTTGGATTTGAGGTTTCTAAGAAGTTTAGATGCGATTTCTTCGTGGTTAATGGATGTCCCCGATTGATCAAGCAGATAGTCAATAATGGACGTGGATGACTTCCCAAAGATATCGGAAACAACAGAATCTAATGCAACATTACAAACAGTAAGAGCATTCTGATATCTATTCTTTTCACTTGAACGACAGGAAACGAGCTTGTAACGATAGCGGGTGTATTCCCTCAGAATACGGACTGCCTTGCAAGGAATATAACTGCCTTTGACAAGCCCAAGACGGAACAAGTCTCCAATCCATTTAGAATCTTTGGTATCATCTTTGTTGCCTTTTACAGCCTTTACCCATTTGGGATTGGCAATGACAACATTGATTTCATCTTCCAGAATATTAAAGACAGGAATCCGGTATTTTCCTGTGGATTCCATACAGACATCAAGGCAGTCGTTGTCGAGAAGCCGTTGACTGAACTGCCACACAATTATATTGGATATTCGAGGAGGAAGATGAATAGAGATTTACGAATAAATGGATAAAAATTATCAATAAAGAACTTCTTTCCATACACGAAAAGTGGTTGAGCAGAATTATAAAAAATCCAAAAATAGCATAGGTTAAGAAGTCAGTTGTAGTAGAAATAGGTTGGGACCCCGTGTCCCAACCTTTCCTTTTTGCACATCAACCAAATAATTTAAACCACAATATGGTTTATTATCCTAAATCCCATCCACGATAGAATTCGACATCGACACACCGCAATAGTAAAATATAACCATAAAGTTTGAGAGCAACAGGCCTTAAAACTTTAAATCAAAAATAAATAAATGCCTTATTGAGAACAGTAGTTTAAGAACTGACTGTTTTTCAATAGGGCATTTTTTATTGCAAAAATGGAGGTGTCTTATGAAAAGTGAAAGCATTTTAGTTGTTCCACCATAAGAGTGAAACAGAGCAAAATGAGAACCTCTCCCTTTATTTGTTATGCGTCATTCTACGAATGACGCGTGCTAATTGATTTGTGAAAGAAATCAATTAGAGGGGCGATATAGTTGAAGAACACCCACGAGCCATGTTTACATGGGCGAGAGGATGCTCTCTTTTTTTTGTTATGCGGCATTCTACGAATGTCGCGTGTTAATTGATTTGCGAAGAAAATCAATTAGATGGGCTTGGCGATTATTAATTAGGTACTTAAATAAAAATTTTCTTGTCCAATGAGAATACACAACTTATCGCATAATATCATAACTAATCACAAAAGTTGGACCGAATTTGGTCCAAAGTTAGTCCAGATAAAATGGACCAACTTTAAAAGAAGAGTTTGCTTAATTCTTTGTTAATAACTAAATTAGATTGCTATGAAATATTTATTAAATATTAAAATAATGAAATAAAAATGTATGCGAATAAGAGAACAACGTTCTATTAATAAAATATTTTATAGCAGTTCAAAAATTAGGATGTACGAATTAATGTCTAAATAAAAAATATTGTACTATTTAAAAGATAAAAATATAAGACTCGCACCACTGGTGCGAGAAATTAATTAAAGAAGAGGATATTTGTACCATAGTAGATGAAATTTTCTTATATGGTACAGATAGAGATTTTGTCTGGCTTAAATAAGAAGAAATCTGTACCATATATATGAAAATAACCATATATGGTACAAAAGTGGGTAAGTTGAGTGATAGCAAGCTGGATATGTGTACCATATAGAAGAAAATATAATTGTGTGGTACATATTGGTTTAAAAGAATTTGGCTAAAATAGAAAAGTATAGAGAATACTAGAAAAATAAATAAAACACTAGGTTAGTGAAAAATAATCTTGTTTTTTTAGGTTTATATCATGATATAATAAATGTGAGTGGAAGAACAAAATTGAAGTGAATATATGACATTCAATAGAAATCGGGAATAAAAATTTTAGAAAATAAAAAATAATAAAAGGAGGGATGTTGTGCAGAATGATAATTGCATAGTAGGAGATAATGTGGAACTGTGTTCATTAAACAGCGAAAATCGAGATGAGTATTTAAAAGTATTCAAAATTGCATTCAATTTTGCAGAACTGTTTTCCACGTCTGAAGAACTTTGGAGAACAATGAGTGGAATGATTAGGACAGATTCAGACAGAATAGTCAGATTTGCTATTAAAAATAGTAATGACAAAAGAAGCTGTGGTTACATTAATTATGAATTTGAAAAAGATATGCCAAGTATTGATATAGCAATAGAATCCAAATATAGAAATAACGGATATGGATACGAGGTTGCAAAGTTATTGTGTGAATACTTACTGTCACAGAAAAAATTGATGCTGTTTTGTGGCACGCTATGCCTAAAAATGCAGCGTCAATTCGAATTGTTAAAAAGCTTGGTGGAAAACAAATCGATGGGAAAAGTATTATAGAATGGTCTATGGCGGAAAATTTTGGAAACGAGATTATAGAAAACAATGAAATTCCGGAAGTATTTACTTATGTTATAAAACAGGAGTGTCAGTAAAAAGAATGATAAATAACAATTTAAAATTAGATTGTGTTTAATGAACAAATAACTAAAGGTTTGATAGGTAAGGAGGCAATCATATGAAGAGAACATTAAGTTTTATATTGAGCATAGTACTAGTAATTTCTGTGTTTATGGTTTCAGAAAGAGATGTAAATGCAAAGACAGTTAAGAAGAGCGGTTATTATTATACAGTATTACGAGGAAAAAAATCTAAGGGTTATAATATTTATATTAAAAAATTTGAAATAAAGGGCAATAAGATAATAACATATGGAACTTTTGAATATGGAAAAAGCGAGCCAACAGGAAAAACAATAAAATCGCGAAAGAGAACATTTGTATTATCGAAGAAGTGTAAATATATGGATGGCTGGGGGATTCCAGGTGGAAAAAAGAAAATCTCAAAAAAAAGAAGCAATGAGATTGTTGAAATTTTACTATCAACCAGGTGATGATAGTGCTACATGTTGCATATTTAAAGTTAAAAATGGAAAAGTTGTTAAATTTATGATGGGACAGTCATAATAAAAAATTATTAAGATATAGATACACATTAATATGATTATAGAAAGGGGACTACCGATAATTTATTATGAAAGTAGAGTTATTAATTTAAAACTTGACGAAAAAACTCTTAAATTAATTGACAAAGAATATGATCTTATGGCAATTAACGCAGATCCGGAAGTTGTTCAAAAAAGTAAAAAGCAATTGGGACAGATGGAAGCAATTCTTGGAAATGACAAGACTATAGACTCTCTTGTTTGTGATATTTTGGATCATTATGAAAATAACAGAGCAAATATTCTTACAGGAAAAGCAATTATTGTTGCATATTCACGTTCTATTGCAATGAAAATATATAAGAGAATATTAGAGCTACGCCCTACTTGGAATGAAAAAGTAGGAGTAATTATGACTGACAGTAATAAAGATCCGGAAGAATGGAAAGAAATCATTGGCAATAAACGTCACAAAGAAGAAATGGCAAAAAAATTTAAAGATAACGATAGCCCATTCAAAATCGCAATAGTAGTTGATATGTGGTTAACAGGATTTGATGTGCCTTCATTGGCAACTATGTATGTTTATAAACCAATGAAAGGATATAACCTTATGCAGGAAATAGCAAGGGTTAACCGTGTTTTTGAAGATAAAGAAGGTGGACTTGTAGTTGATTACGTAGGTATTGCATCAGCTCTTAAGGAAGCAATGAATGATTATACTACTAGAGACAAGAAGAATTATGGGGACACTGATGTTGCAAAAGTGGCATATCCTAAGTTTTTGGAAAAACTATCCATATGTCAGGATTTTTTTCACAACTATGATTATTCTAAATTTATTACAGGAACAGATTTAGAAAGGTCAAAAGCAATAAGTGGTGGTGTAAACTTTATAGTCGATATAGGAAAAGAGGAAGAAAAAACAGACTTTTTAAAAGAAGCATTACTCTTGAAACAGTCGTTATCGCTTTGCTCATCTATGGTAGAACAGTCGTTACGTGTTGAAGCAGTGTTTTTTGAATCAGTTAGAGTACTTGTGACAAGATTAATGAATCAAGGACAGGGAAAGAAGATTTCTCTTCCAGAAATGAATGCAAGAATAAATGAATTATTAAAAGCAAGCATTAAAAGTGATGGAGTTATTAATTTATTTTCAGATGTATCTCAAAACTTTTCACTTTTTGATCCTAAATTCTTAGAAGAAATATCTAAAATGAAGGAAAAAAATCTTGCTGTAGAATTGTTGAAGAAACTTATAGCAGAACAGGTGTATGTATACAGAAGAACAAATGTAGTTAAATTTGAAAAATTTAGCGAGATTATACAGAATGTTATGAATAGGTATCTCAACGGAATGCTTACAAATGAGCAGGTAATTGAAGAACTTCTTAATCTTGCTAAACAGATTACATCAGCAAGTAAAGAACGGGAGAAGTTAGGCTTAACAGCAGATGAATTAGCATTTTATGACGCGTTGACTAAAACACAAGCCATCAAAGATTTTTATGAAAATGAAGAGTTGATTGCTATTACAAAAGAATTAGCGGATACATTACGAAAAAACAGAACAATCGATTGGCAAAAAAGGGATTCAGCAAGTGCAAAAATGAGAATGATGATTAAACGTCTGCTTAAGAAACATAAATATCCACCGGAAGGTATGGATGATACTGTTCAGACGGTTATGACTCAGTGTGAATTATGGGCCGATAATAATGATATGGAAAGAGAAAATGATAAAAATGAAAAGGCTAAGAAAGTAAAAAAATATGCTACGGACAATGCTACAGAAGAATTATTAGTTGCAGATGAGAGTGACGGTTATGCAGATAAATTAAGTGAGGATGAAATAATTTATGAAATACAGAAGCATGGCTTTTCACAAAATGACGCAAATAAAATTTTTTCAGTACTCAATCAATACAATAATTGTGTTGATGACAAATATTTTAAAAAAATAGTTTCTTTCGGGAGTGAAAGAAATAGTACCAAATATATTGGATATATGATTCCTATAAAAGAGACTAGTTACTATTGTATCAACATAAAAAAGAAAACATTAGAATTGCTTCTTTTACTTGCAAATAAATTTACACCGTTAGGAATAGTTTCAGATGTGTTGAAATTTATGAACACTTTTAAATTTGAATTAGAACCGGAAGAAGTATGTATATATGCATACATAAAAGAAATGAATAAGAAGAGTAAAATAATTTTGATTAATAATTTAATAGATGAAATTAAGAAAAACCTAGGTGTATGTAATGAAGATAAGTATTTGTGTAAATACGCTGATGAGGGAAAATGTATTTTAAACGAAAACAAGATAAACGATGTTTTGGATGTACTACAACGAAAAAATGTAATAAAAAGGTATTCTACATGGATAGAATTGGTAGAGGAATTATAATATATTTAAGAATTTCTTTATAGGTAAAAAAGGATATGATGTTGACAGTAAAGTGAAACTAGCTTCTGATTTTTCAGATGATATATAAGCTTATGATTTTATTCTTAAGAAAGAGGTTAGAAGATGGATACAAATAGACTCATTGGTATGCGTGTTGTTAATATTAACCTTGATTAAAATGTTGATAAGGAAAGTAGATTTTTAATTAGGGCTTTTTTAAAATTTTTAATTTAAAAGATATTATAAATACAGATTTGTGGAAACAGAAGGTATTATATTACTGAAGTATTAGTAAAAGAATTGAAAAAATGGTTGATATTTTCCTTTAAATAGCATATTATAATATCAACAGGACTCCCCACACCTCTCACGTAAGTGATGTGTCCCATGGGGAGACATTTTATTTTAGGGATAAATAATTGTGGATACAATTGAAGAAAAATTAGAGAATGTGGAAAATGATAATCAGTTGATTAAGTCACCGAAAACATTTGATGAACAGATGAAAATTATTAAAGAAAAAGGTTTTATAATAGACGATGAAGAGTCATGTATTGAATTTCTAAAACAGGCAAATTATTATCGTGTAGCGGCTTATTTTCTTCCATTTAGAAAAAGAGATGGAAAATACTTTTCGGATATAAATTTTCAGAGAATTAAAAGAATTTACGAATTTGATAGCAGATTAAGAGGCGTATTATTTAATTGTATAGAAAAAATTGAATTATATTTGAGAACGCAGTTAGCTTATTACAGTGGACATAACCATGGTGCTTTAGGCTATATGAATGCAGACATATATAATGAAAAGCATAACGATGAAAAATTTAAGAATTTGATTCAGGTATGTATTGAAGAAAATAAGAGAACATTGGTTGTTAAACATCATAATGAAAAATATAACGGAAAGTTTCCTATATGGGTTATAGTTGAGTTCTTTTCAATGGGAATGTTATCGTACTTTTATGCTGATATGCTATCAGTAGATCAGAAGCATATAGCAAAAGCGTTATATGAAACCTCTGTGTCATGTTTAAAAAGTTGGTTAAGATGTATTACGGAGTTAAGAAACAGATGTGCTCATTATTCAAGATTATATTATTGGTCTTTTCCAGCATTGCCTAAAATACCAAAGGAAATGGAATTATCTGGAAATAGAAAATTATTTTCACAAATATTGGTTTTAAAGTTGCTGTATCCAGACAAAGATGAGTGGAATAATTCATTTTTGGTTGAATTAAACTCAATTGTGGAAGAATATGAGCATGATATATCGTTAAAGCATATAGGTTTTCCACAAGATTGGTATGTACAATTAGTAAAATAATATTTATTTATAAGACAGATTAAAAAATCTGTCTTTTTTAATGTAAATTATAATTCCTTTTGAAAAGTTTATATCAGATTTGGTATTCACAAAAAATAATCAATTATGGTGGACTCGTTAAAAAGATATTATTAAAGTGTTGCTACTAAAAAATTTAAAGTATATACATTATTTAATAAACAATCAGAAGTAGTTAGTTTGTTCGTACTATTTTCATACCTCTTTTCGTATTATCCTCGATTTAATTACCCTCACAAAAATCTTAAAATAAGTGCATAGTCATTGAGGTACCAACCCAAGGCTTAACTTACAAATGCATAGAAAAAGTTTCTACCATATATTTGGTTTTTAATCTGCACTGCGCCGTGATTAATGCAGGCTTTGTGGTTAGAGTAGTATTATAGCGAGGCAGATTTATACTGGCGACGGTCAGATAAAAAGAAACAACTATCGGGTAAGAGTTTTGATAAGGCGTTTCTCGGTTGTGATAATCACAAAGCCCATAGACATTCAGACGTGATGACTATGTAGATGTAAGTTACCATTTATAATAAATATTATTAAAAAGAAGGTAGCAAGATGAAATATGACAAAATTGAAACAGGAGTTAATTTAAGACAGCTAAGAATAGAAAATAAATTATCAGCAGGAGAGGTCAGTGACATTGTTGATAAAAGCGAATCACACATAATGCAGCTGGAAAGAGGTAGCAGAAACCTTACAGTGGAAATGCTTTGTAAATTCGCAGATTTATATAATACCGATCCAAATACAATTCTTGGAATTAGCTCACAGAGAATGGTGGTAATGATTGACAAGTTAAAATCATTGCCAGTGGAAACAAGTGAACAGTTAATAAGAACATTTATTTCTGTAATAGACAGTTTAGATGTATTTGCAGGAGGTGGAAACAATGACAGACATGCAAAACGAAGAGCAGTCTGCAGTAATGAATCTTGATGAGGTTTGCTCATATTTGCGTATTGGAAAAACAAATGCAAGAGCTTTTTTAAAGAAGCATGAACACGATTTTGTGATACATATTGGAAATCGAAGTTATGTTGTAAAAAAGCTTTTAGATGAGTGGCTTATTAAAGAGGCAAAAAGGTAAAAAGTAAATAATATTTTGATTGAGTCGATATGCGAAGTTTGCTATAATTTTCTTGTGAAATTGTTTTACGAATATCGACTCATCTTTTTAGGAGGATTAAAAGATATGAGTAAGACAGTAAAGAAAACTACAGAAGAACTTCCAAAGTATGTGAGAAGATTAGCTGGTGGCACATATGAAGCCAGAAAGATGATTCATGGAAGAACAATAAGAGTGTCAGGAAAAAATCTGACGGAAGTAATGCTGGAGTTTGAATTTAAGATAAAGTGTATGGATAATCCATATCTGGAAGGTGCAAGGATTACACTGGATGAATGGTTTGACAAGTGGTTTACCACGTATAAGGAACCATGCATATGCAGGAATTCGATTTATCCAATGAGAAACAAATATAAGTCCACTTTTGGAAAAAAGATTGGTGACATGTATTTGGCGGATATTAGAAACATTCACATACAGAAAACCTTAAAAGAGTTAAGTGATGAAGGAAAAGCACCATCTACACTTAGGGAAGCTCTTGGACGTGTCAGGGAGTGTTTGGAATCGGCCAAGAATAACAGATACATACAGGAAAATCCTTGCTTTGACATTATAGTACCCTGGAAACGAACTACAAGCAAAAGAAGATTTTTAACTGTTAAGGAGCAGAATGATTTTTTAGAGTCAGTAAGAACAAATCAATCTTATTTTTATCCAATGATAAAAATTATGCTTCAGACGGGACTTCGAGTTTCGGAGGTAGGAGGATTAAGATGGGGTGACATTGATTTCAAAAATAAAGTAATTCATGTTCAAAGAGCATTGACTTGCAATTATGAATATGGAGAGAAATTAATGAGAATGTCACCAACAAAGACACAGAATTCAGTAAGGGATATTCCTTTTATGGGTGATGTGGAGGAGCAGTTGCTTGTTCAGAAAAAACAGCAGGACCAGACAAAGGAAAATTTGGGAGACAGATATCGAAGCGGTGAAGGAGAATTTACAGATTTAGTATTTACCACTTCAATGGGAAGTCCAATGATAAGGCATAATGCTCAAAAGGTTATCAATAAGTCTGTTAAGGCGTATAACCTTGAAGAAGGTTCAAGGGCAGTGAAGGAAAACAAATCTCCGGAATATATGGAACCGGTAAGTCCACATGCATTGAGACGAACATTTTGCACCAGATGCTTTGAAGCTGGAATTAATCCAAAAGTTGTACAGTCTGTAATGGGGCATGCAACGTATTCAACAACCATTGACATATATACAGAAGTTATGGGAGAGATGAAAGAATCGGAGTTGGCAAAGTTTACATTAGATGTAAATGCGAAAGAATTAGTAAACCAAAATTAAAAAAGCGAACCAAAAACATTAATAATATGTTATAATTAAGAAGTACAATAAAAAAATAAATTTGAAAAAATAATATTAATTTTGGTTTATGAAAAAAATTAATATGTTCTATATGACAAAATAAAGTGTGTTAATATAGATTATTTAACAAGATTATTTGTTAAAAGATATCATAACTTATCAGATTATAAAAACAACCTACAACTAAGGTTGCAAAACAGATGAAATAGTTAGGCTAAAGCCGTGCAAATAAAAGAAAGAGACCATAATCGTTATGCTTGCATAAGCGAGGATGGTCTCTTTCTTTTATTTATAGGGCGCAGCCCTCTACTGAGAAGAAGCGACCGTAGGGAGCGGATTCGAAGTAAAGCGCGGCTGGAGTGGTAGTACACAAAGTGGAAAACTGGCATTAGTGTTCTATTGGTGTGGGAAAATTTCTTTCGCCAAAAAGCAGAAAACTTACACCTGAAAAATGAATAAATGACATTAATACAAGGCATGAACAACAGATTTTGTTCATACAAGATAAACTTAATTTTTTACGAAACATTTTTACGACCTCCTTTGAACATTAGAATTTTAGCAAACATCATTTGACATGTGTGTAATATGATAGTCCAAAAGCCAATAATTAAATATTGATATATTATGCTATGGCTATTGAAAATGCTAACTATTATAAAAAAAGCAAATATAATAAGAAAACTATTGTTCTGACAGTGTTTTAACAATACGCCATTTGGAGATGGTCTAAGAGGTGAAACTATTGGACCAATGTAATAGTTAATTATGATACAGACAATAGTAATAATTTGAATAAATAAGATATCCGGAGTTATCAATTGTGGAAGGATAACTACTGCCAGATAAGATATCACGAAAGTTAACAGCAAACAGGTTGTATAATGTTTACAATGAAAGCCACCACTGTTAAATCTAATTAATGATAATAAAAATATAAATACGGTAAAACTTAAAACTTTACCAATAATAATGTAAAAAATATATAGCAATAGTATCTTGCTAAATTCAGATGCAATGGAAAGTAATGTATACTTTACTAATTCCAATTCATAATCTGAATAGTTATATGTTGTTTTTAAGGCTTGTCTGATTTTATCCATAGTAAATAGTCCTTTGTAAGTTATTGACTATATCATATATGGTGTATGGGAGAATATTAGATTTTTTTCAGAAAGTTGATTTTTTGGTAAAAAAATAAGAAAAATGTATATTAATAGAGAGAAAAATGTCTTTTTAGAAGAAAAAAGTATAAAATGAAAAATGTAAAAGTTATTTGTAAAAAAATTGGGTGTAAATTGCTGAAATGTGTAGTATTATATTAATGATGGATAATAGCTGATTATCTATTATTTGTTCTTATACAATATCATTTATATATGGAGAAATTTTAATGATTGATTGGGAAATTTTATATGAAAAATTTAAAAGAAATAAAGCTGCTGAAAAGTTTGAAGATATGGCATTAGAATATGTAAGCAAATACTATTCAGATTATAAATGGAAACCTACTGCAAGAACTAGAGATGGAAATCGAGATTTTCATACTTTAGAAAACGAATTACTTAATATTTGGGGAGAAGCAAAATATAAAAAGGATAAAAATACCAGTTTGACACGGAAAGATTTAGATCCGACAATTTTATCTGGTTTAATAGATGGAAAAGTTGAATTAATTATTTTTGTTACAAATGGTAATATCCCTGAACCATTAATTGAACGAATGTACTTAGGGGCTAAAATGAAAGGAATAAAACTTTCTTTTGTATTGGAAGCACAACTGTCAAACTGGTTAACCCTTAATGCGGAAAGATATAAGCACTATTTTGATGAAGAGCTAAACGTATCAACTATTTCAAATGAACAAATATTGGAGATAAGAAAAGTTTCTTTTTTTGAACCCATATCATTAGATTTTAAACCAAATTACAAAAAAAGTAATATGATTGTTGATGACACATTTATATTAAATTGCCTAATTTTTGCTACCCAAACGAGTGAAGGACAATTATGTTTGGAAAAAGATTCTCCTCTTTCTATATTGGAAAATGAATATTATGATAATCCAAATAAATTCGAAATAAAACCTGGTCTTAATATCGTGTCTTTTATGGTCAAAGCTAAAAGAGAGTATAGAAATACTGTTAATATTGAATTAAAAACTGAAAACAACTCCTATTTCTATGTTACACAAAAAATTATAATTAAAAGAAATAATCAGTTGGATATTGTCTTTTATAAGCAATTAAATATAATGTGGAAAATAAAAAGCCTAATTGATAATTTCGACTATAGTATAGGTAATTATTTTATATCTATATATGGCAATAGTGGAATGGGAAAAAGTTATATTTTAAATAAGATATCTCATAATTATTGTTTAGATAATGATATTACGCTTGTTACATTCGAAAAAAATTCAAACAGCAATATTAATTACTTATTATTATGTAGAATTGTCATTTTTATCCAATATGGAAATTTATTTTGGAATTATAGCCTTGCTAATCTCAAAAAATTTTGCTTAACATATAATGTTCAAAATAGCTTTGATACGAAGATATTAGATGATATATTAAACGGTTGTTTTGACGCAAATTTGGCAAAGGCTACAATTATGGAATTGGTAAAAAAGAGAAATTCTATATTTATTAATTCAAAAAAGAATAAGCATTTCAGAATTTTATTATTAGATGATGTTCAATTTCTGGATGGAAGTCAAAGTAAATTCTTAAAAATTTTAGTTAAACAACAATTGCATTCAGAAAATAATAATATATTTATATTTTCCAGTCGAAAAAATGAATTTAAAGATACTAGTTTGGAAAAATTTATATCAAACAATATAAGCAATAAATTTGAACTAGATAAACTAAGTTCTAAGGACATTAAGGGAACTTTATCCACAACATTTAACTTAAAAGACAAGGATATATCCGAAACTATTGTGAGAGAGTTGCCTTCGAACTTATTAATTCTTAATGAAGTTTTATCAAATTGTAAACATTTATTTGAAACAAAATCTGAGATAAGTAATACAGAATTACTAGATTATTACATAAAATTATTCGATAACGAATTAATATTTCAGGAAAAATTTAAAGATTTAAAAGAACAATATTATCTTCTGGATATTATATATTTTTTTAGAAAAGGGATTAATAGAAGAATTTTATATAAATATCCTTTTTTCAATAATAATGATTTGAAAAATGATTTAAGAAAACTTAAAGAAAACAACTGTATAAAAGTAATTGGAAAAAATATTATTGTTCCTTTTCATGATTATCTGATAGAAAACTATAAAAAATTAAGAAGTGGAAAAGAGTTTAATAGAAAAACCGGAGATTTTTTTAAATATTTATTAGAGTCAAATACTCCGGATTTTGACACAAATTATTTACTTTCTATTATTTGTAAATGTGGAAAAAGATTTTTTAACTATTATAATAAAACAATTCAAGAACTAATGTTAAAATATATTAACAGTTCACAATATGGAACAGCTATTGTTTTTGCAGAATTATTCTATAATAACATTTCAAAAAAAGAGAAGTTAACAAAGAAAGACAAATACTACGTTTATTTGTATGCTGATTGTCTTGTACATTGTGACAATAAATATCGTGTAGCGGAAATTTTGCAGAAAATTGTTAAAAATGAATCAATGGGAAGTTTTGAGAAATATGAGGCACAGATTTCTCTGTTAAATCAAAAATTTTGGGGCATGGATTTGAAAGGAATTATTGAAGATTCTAAAATGTATCAGTTTGATTTAGAAAATATGTTTATGAATAATCTAACAAAAGATATGTTGGGAAGATTCAGAAAAGCATATGAAGCATGTTTTAATCGACGTATGGTTACTTTGTTGTTACAGGATGAATTTAAATTAGCACAGAAAACATACAGAGATGGTCTTGCTGGTTTGAAAAAATTCTCTGATTTATATGGCTTAAATTATGATGCTGAAATAGCAACGATAATAATGGATTATGCACGTGGCAATATGGCACGAAACCCTAAGTTATCATATAGGATTTTTAATATTGCTAATAAAACATTTAAAAAGTATAAGGATATATATGTACGCAGATATCTAATCTGTCAGATTGATAGAATTGTTAACGCTAATATAATAGGGAGTACTCCCGATTATACTTCATTTAAAACCATAGTAGACAAACTGAAAGATAATAATTATGTGGCCGAATATATTAAAGCAATTATGAAATATTGCGCTTGTAAAATAATAGATTATAGCAGAGTAAAT
Source organism: Eubacterium sp. LMAG:50 (assembly GCF_008680265.1). Classification (NCBI taxonomy): domain Bacteria; kingdom Bacillati; phylum Bacillota; class Clostridia; order Eubacteriales; family Eubacteriaceae; genus Eubacterium; species Eubacterium sp. LMAG:50. The sequence continues at coordinate 1,299,112 of NZ_NALP01000007.1, forward strand.
AACTCATTAGATATTAGCAAAGATAAGTGCATTTTATCTCAATCATTTTCTCAAGAAATTATTGAAATGATTGAAGAATGTAGAATGGAAAATTATATGGTTTTGCAAAATCGTGAAAAATTTTTATATAACAATTTAATAGCATATATTTATGCTTCTCAAAAAGAAATAGAATTGGCGAAAAAATGTCTTTCGGATAATTTAGAATATGTTAGTGCTGCCGGTGAATCATATAAAAAACCATTAAAGCACAATTTGAAAAATATTGAAACCATTCAATATATAGAATGGTTTCAATTTGGTAAAAAATATTCTAAAAATATTTATGTATTAGAATCGAGATTTTGGTAAGTCATAATTATTTGTTCTATGGCATATAAATATTGTCATATTGTAATTCTTTCTAATAAAATTCTGGAGCGGTATTATCTTCAATAGCAGCTTTAGTGACACCAATACACGCTGCATTTATATTTCCTATGCATTGCTTTTAAGAGTACGGGTGATTGTTTTAATAAAATCACCCGTCAATACTAAATTATCTAAAATCAGTATTTTATCATTTTTATATTTTAGTAATGATTTAGGTACATATGCAGACCACTTATTTGTATCTACCTTCCAATAATTATCAATGTCTTTGATGTTCTTTTCCAATTCCTCAATTCTTTTTTTATCTGCTTTATCTGGAGTAGAACTTTTCTGAATGGCTTGTTCTACTATAACTGGTATATATTCGTCAAAGTAATCCTTAATAAATTGGACTAAAATACCACTTTTTATATTGGGTATATATATAACATATAACATCAGGTTTATATTTCTTTTTTAAATCTTTTGCAAGATTATTTGCTGCAGCGTTTATGTCAGTCCAGGTTATTGAACGACGTTTCTTCGCCTCTTTTATATTATAAATAATTGACCCTATCGTAAGTACAACTCCGATTATTCCAATTATATTAGAAATAACATTGCAAATCATATTGTTACCTCCCTACAATTCATTGTATTATGTGACAATTTTTAAATAAAGTCTCTTGATAATAAATATACTTGTTTAAGACAAAAAGTTGTTTAATTTGATAAATATATAAATCTTTAGCAAAAAGACAAATATACTTTATTCCCTTTGCTCTTTTTTTCCTCAATATATGGTCACGTTTAGCTTTGTTAACACAAGACTGAAGACTGCTACTTCTCATAATTATAAGAGGTAATCCAACACTTTTAGAGGGATGCAAACGCATAAACAATTGTATTCCTTCTAATACAATTGTTTTATTTTGCTTTATACCATATGCCATCAAAAAATCAAAAAAAGTGTTACAAAAATAATTGTATAGGATGTCATTGCTAAATGTTGCGTCCGTTTTAGTCCATTGTATAGTTACTAACTTTTTTATTTTGGGATATTTTTTTAAAAATAATTTTAAAATTGTCTGGCTTTCTTTTGGTGCTTCAGTATAGAACTTTAAAACATCAAAAGACATAAATATGGCATTATTCTTCTTTGCTATTTTTTTTGCATATGACGTCTTTCCGGAACCAGAGAGACCAGTTATAAGCAAAAGTGGACATTCTGATTTATTCCATTTATTAAGGTTATAATAAAGGGGGTTCTGATTTTTGAACAAATGTACTTTCATTAAATTAATTCTCTCATATCTATCATATTTCCATGTGAATCCATAACAATGTCATGATATCTCTTACGATTTTCTATCCAATTACAATTTCGTGAGATGTTTTTAATTGAATCAACAATAAACAAATAATTACCACCAAAATCTAAAAAAGAGTATGGAAATAATTGATATAAATCAATGTTACCATAACAGGGAAGAGTTATATACCCGTTAACATTTAATTGTAATTTATTTAAAATTGTTTCCCAACCTTTCAGTTGACTAAGAATAATAACTGTATACATCCTTTTTAGATGAAAGTTATTTAGCTGTGGTGCAATATATTGATCTATATCAGTAACTATTTTGTCTCCCCAATTTTGTATGAAATATTTGCTTTGTTGTGTTTCTGATATATCCATTGAATCACGCGTACCACCACAAATATGATAAGCTTTTGCCTGTGGATAGTACATACATTTTAAACCTGATAAGGTTATTTTGAGTGTTAATTCAAATCCTTCATAAGCATTGTAATAATATTCGTTGAATTTTCCGTTTTTTAGGAATACTTCTCTTGTTATAGCGCAAAAAGCTGTTGTTATAGCCTGTCTTTTAGCACGTTTTTCAATAACTGGATTATGGATAGAACTTCCCTGATATATATGATTGTTTTGTAATTCAAGAAATAAATGTCCTGTACTTTGAACCTTATTATCTTGTGGATAAATAAGAAGTCCCTGTGCTGCTCCTACAGTTTCACGGTTTTCTGATAAAAAAGTTACAAGTTTATCTATACTTCCCTTTAATGGAAAGACATCACTATTAATAAAAACTAAAATATCGCCTTTACTATTATCAACTGCGATATTATTAGCAATACCGTATCCTTTTTTCGAATCATTACGCAAAACTTTAATAGGCAAATTTCTTTCCGATAAGGAATCTAAATAATTTATAGTTTGAATATTATTGCAACCATCTAATATGATTACTAATTCATTATTTTGTCCTAATTTTGTAGAAGCAAGTAAAATTTCAATAAAATTACTGGTAAGTGCAAAATTATTATCTATTGCGACTATAATGCTATATTTCATCTCAATATTCCTCCTTTTATGTTTTTACATAATAATTCGTCGATAATCAGCTATTATCTTTCATCTATTTGTTTCTTTGTTTTAGTAATTGCAAATAATTATTGGTAAGTAGTAGTTTAAAAATATTTTCACTTACTTATATTTAGATATATGGTATACTTCAAAATAAGATAAGGTTGTAGCAGAATGTATTACAAAAGGTATAAATTACAATTTATAAAACGAATGAGGTAAGTGTTATGAAGAGGATATTTTATGGGGAAAGAGATTGCATAGACTATGTTAATCAAGGAAAATATGCATTTATGAATTGGAGATTTGATAATGGTATGGGAGCGAACGATAAAAATAATAAAAGTCAGGTTGTTTGTGATAATTATCAGTTAGGAAAAGGGTATTTAGGAAATGCATTAGTTTAATTATATACTATTCTCGAAAATAAAAATCAAAATAGTGTGGCTGATATTTTGATTTTCCCGATTATGTTTTCCATATGGCATGGATTGGAGTTGTGGTTAAAAGGTAGTTTACTAGCTTTAGATATTATTTTTGAACAAAAAGGTAAATATAAAAAACATGATATTTGTGAGTATTATGACAAATTAAAAAAGGAATTAAGAAAAGAAAATTTAAATTTTGTATTAGATAAATCATTAAAAGATGTTGATAATATTATTTCGGAATTGAAACGCGTAAATGCTAATTTTGATTTCGCAAGATATTCATTTACTAGTCGCAGTGACTATCAATTCTATAATGCACCAATGAACAATGATAAGCAATGGCAAAAGGAAAAGGACTCAAATGAGAAATCACAAAATATTGTACCTAATACATGTGTTGATATGGTATCATTATTTGAGTTAATATTAAATACATATGATTCGTTTGGGACTTTTGTAGAATGTTTAACTTATGTGTTGGAAAATGGTGAAACTATAACATATGAATATGGGAGAGAGCTGTATGGCAAATAATGAAAAATGAGTACATTAAAAATGGGTCACATAGATAAAAAATGCAGCAATATCTCTTAGAGAGGTTTGCTGCATTTTTCTGCTATAGGAAAAATTTATTTCTTGGATGTTTTGTACTCAATATATCTCGCTGCCTTGCCGTTGCAACATGTGTATATATTTCCGTTATATTAATAGAGCTATGTCCAAGCATTTTTTGAATGTATCTAATATCTACATCTGCCTCTAAAAGACTTGTTGCAAATGTATGACGAAACATATGTGGTGTTATGTGTAGATTTACTGATGCAAGTTCAGTATACTTATTTATCATTCTTCGAACAGTTTGGTCTGAGAGTGGATTACCTGATTGATTGGCAAAAAAATGCCCACATTTTTTACATTCATGCAAAAAATCTGCGTGATATTCTTTTAAAATATTAATAACTTCGACATTTCCTATTTGTAACATTCGTTCTTTAGAGCCTTTTCCCAAAATTAAAATTGTTCCGTTATCTAAGTTAATGTCATTAATACCAAGAGAGCAAAGTTCAGATATTCTCATACCTGTAGCAAATAGGAGTTCAATGGCAGCCACATCACGTAAGGCATTTCTTTGCTGAAATTTAGTTTTTGCAGAACCTTTGTAATCATATATAGTAGATAAAATTGCTTCGATATAGTTCAAGGGAATTATTTTAGGTAATGTTATTGCTTCTCTAAATTTAATCTGAAGTTTGTTGAATGGATTTTTCTCGATTAAATCACGATATTCGAAATAATGAAATAAGGCTTTGATAGATGCAATTTTGCGCTTGACGGTTTTAGGTTTATATTGTGTGTGTAGATTAGCTATGAAATTCTCAAGCATAGAAGGTGTAATATCGATAAAATTTTCAGTATTAATTTCTCTCATAAATTGTGCTAAATCTATTTTATAAGCCTTTAGCGTTTTTGCATCCAGTCTTTTTTGAATTTCACAATATTTTAAATATTCTTCAATGTGTGTCTGTAAATTGTTCATAATAATAAGTCTCCTTTGTAAATTAAATTTAGTAATATACATCTTATATCTTTTACAAATTGATTTCTATTTATTGGTTGTTTAAATATTAAAAAGCATGTTGTATTCAAAAATAAAATTTAAATAAAAAAAATAAAGTCTATATGCAATTAAGAAAATAAACTTTGTTTTCCCAATTTGGTTAGGAAGAAAATGTACGAATATTAATATAGAATTTATGAAGAACATTTTTGTAGCAAATAATAAAAATTTATCTGGTATAAATCAGAAAAGAGAGAAAACATATGATTTACAATGTAAAAGAAAGCAGCAGAAGGATTAAAGAACTAAGAAAACAGAAGGGATATACGCAGGAAAGCCTTGCAGATGATATAGGTATTTCGGTAAGAACTTATAGTGGTATTGAATCCGGGGCACATAGTACGAGTATAGATACTTTTGTAGAAATAGCTGAAAAACTAAATGTTTCGCTAGACTATGTGATTTTAGGACAAAGGGAGAATAATTTATCGATTAAGGTAAAAAAGGAAGAACGAGAAATAATTAAAAAATTCTTATATAACATAATTCAAGGTATTTAGACTACGCATATGATACGTAGTGAATACGTAAGTAACCACATAAAAAGTAAAAAAAAATCAAGTACAGTTATATTGTGATTAAGAAACGTGCACATTTGTTAGTCGAAATACTTATGAAAGAAGGAAATATTTATGTTAAAAATTTTTAATCGTAAAGAAGCCGTTAATGGAGTGATATTCATTAAGTCAATAAAAGATTTGAATATATGGACTTCTAAAGAACAGGGAATACACATTGACTGAAACAAGACCATCTGATGGTTTTGTAACTGCAGATGACATTACATTTGAGATCATTGAAAGCGACAGTGCAAATGGAAAGACGAGGGTGATAATCAAGAACAAGGGAATATCAAATGAGCTACCAGACAATAATGTGGTAATGTATGATGACACAACAAAGGTTGAATTTTCAAAGAAGGACATTACAAACGGAAGGGAACTTTCAGGATGTCACATGCAGGTAACTGATAAGGATACAGGAGTTGTAATGGATGAATGGGTTTCAACGGAAGAAAGCCATGTGATTGAAGGAAAGTATGCCGTTGGTAAGACATATGTTTTAACAGAAAAACAACCAAGAGACGGTTATGCAACTGCAGCAAGCGTTGAGTTTACCGTGGCAGATAATGGCAAGGTCTAGAAGGTAAGCATGATGGATGACACAATAAAGGTTCAGTTTAACAAGACTGCATCAGACACAAAGAAACAGCTTTGCGGTGCAAAGTACAAGGTGTATGACAGCAAGGGCAGAAAGGTTCATGAATTTACAACCGGCAAGAATGCTGAACTCATTGAAGGAATTTTAAAGGCAGGAGAAACATATACCTTTAAGGAAGTAAGCGCACCAAAGCATTACAAGGTTGCAAAAGATAAGAAAATCAGGATAAAAGACACAGGAAAGCTTCAGAAGCTTACAGTGGTTGATGAAAGAATACCTGAAGTACCAGATACACCACAGACAGGCATCAAGGGAAAGACTGCAGGAATGATGATTTCACTTATCTCATTATTAATGGCACTTGGATGTTTTGCATGCGTGAGAGCAAAGGATAAGTCAATAAACGTGGGAAAACTTAAGGGAGAAAACAAGGAATGCATTGGATATTTGGAAGTGCCTGAAACAACAATAAGTTATCCTGTAATGCAGACAAGGGATAATCCGGATTATTACTTAAGCCATGACTTTAATAAGAACTATAGCTTTTATGGAACACCATACTTAAGTGCTTACTGTGACTTAAAGAAATCTGATAATATAATTATCTATGGTCATAACATAAACGGTGGAAAAATGTTTGGAGCACTGGAACAGTATAAGGAGAAGAAGTTTTTTGACAAACATAAAAAAATATATTTTACAACAAATCAAAAAAGAGAATATGAAGTGTTTGCTGTTATGAGTGTGAACGTAAGGGAGTTTGAATATTGGAAGTTTGTAATGGCAAGGGATGAGAAGGGTTATGGTGAATTTGTGGAGAAGGTGTTGAAGCATAGTTTCTGTAACATAAGAGAAAAACCTAAGTATGGAGAGCAGATGCTGATGTTGTCTACCTATGATAATGGAAAAGGGGATGACTGGAGAATTGTGGTGGTGGGGAAGGAAATATGATATAATAAATCGTAATATTAAGTAAAATACAAATCGGAGTTTATAAAGGAGAATATTGATGAAACTATTTTTATGTTCGCATTTTTCAAGTGTAGGAAGTCTGATAAAGGAAGAAATTGAAAATAAGAAAGTCGCATTTATTCCAACAGCTTCGCTGCGTGAAGGCTACACCGGTTATGTCGGTTCGGCTCGAAAATTATTCAAAAAGTTGGGAGCAATCGTAACTGAAATTGATATTTCAACGGAGGCTTATTCAACGATACAGTCTGTTTTTGAAGATGCGGATGTGATATATTTTACCGGCGGAAATTCTTTTTTCCTTATAGACCAGCTCCGTAAAACGGGAACGGATGAGCTGTTGAAGAAAGAATTGGCAAAGGAAAAACTGATGATTGGTGAATCGGCAGGTGCGATTATATGCGCTCCAAGCATCCAATATATCGAGCAAATGGATGAAAAGCCGGAGGACTGCTCCCAAGAAGATGATGCAGGGCTTGATTTGATTGATTTCTATGTTCTTCCGCATTATCTTACAGCACCATTTAAGAAAGTTACCGAGAAAATAATGACTGAGTTTTCGGATTTGAATCTATGCCCAATTAACAACCGGCAGGGAATTGTAATTGATGGTGAAGGTTCAAAGGTTATTTGCAAAGACTAATTTGAAAATTCCAGTTTATCTATGCGATGCATTCACATTCCGCATCGCTTGTAGAAACGCGCAACTTCCAATTTTTGAGATTGAAAAATCGGAAGTTGTAGGAGGAATGAATCATGTTATTGTTGTTACAGAACGTATTGTATTGTTTATTGTATGTTATGCTGATAAAATGTGCAGTAAAGAACGATGGGCTTAATTGCTTATACTTTTATCCAAAAGAATATATAGAAGAAGCAGAAAAACGCGGAATTGCCAATAAAGAAACGGTTATGAAAAAATCAAAGTGGTTTATGATTCCGTTTTGTGTCATCATATTTGTAGCTCTGATTCTGATTATTTCCATTTGGAATCATGTTACGGATTTTAAAACAGCATATTTTCAATCCTTTCTTTTTCTTGTAATTATGAACTGGTTTGATGGGATTGTGATTGACAGATTATGGGTAGGGCACAGCAAAATCTGGCATATAGAAGGTATGGAAGATGTTTCTTATGTTAAGTCCTGGAAGACAGTACTGATAAAACGAGGAGCGGCTACAGTGGTATACATGCTTGTGGCACTTGTGGTAGCCGGAATCGTGGTATTGATCAGTAAAATATGACAATTCCAATTTTTGAAACTGAGAAATCGGAATTGGTGGAGGAATATCCATGATAAAAGTGGAAAATAAATCAAGGAAAGAAATTGCAGACATTGGCAGAAGAATCGGTGAGGCATTTGCTGATGAAAAAGCCGGAACTGTTACGATGCTCACAAGAGAGCAAACAATAAAAGGCTTTGAGATTATGACGGAATGGTTTTACAGAGCAGGAACTCTGTATACCACATCGGAAATAGGAGAGGGATATCTTGCTTATTGGAGTAAGAGGGCAAAACCTTCAATGGGTCCGACCTTACATATGATCAAGCGACTTTTATGCGAGTTACCGCTTAAGGCACTGATAGCTATGGCACAAAGCGGAGACGAACAGTATGCGAAGATTTTCAAAAAAGAGCATGACTATATTGCAGTATCCATGGTTGTTGTCCTGCGAGAATTTCAGGGGAAAGGATATATGCGCAAGATTTTGGAGCAACCTTTTGCCGAGGCGGACACAAAGGATATTCCCTGTATTCTGGATACTGATACGCCGTTAAAAGTAAAACAATATACTCGATGTGGAATGGAACTATGTGGCGAGAAAAAATTGAAAAATGGCATTTCACTGTATACGATGGCGTATAATAAAAATTAATATGGATAGTGGAAATGAAATGTTTCAAATGTTGGATGAACTAAGATGATAATTCTAAGTTGTAAAGGTGGAGCATTATGAAGAATATTTTAATTCATGGGCTAGGGCAAAATCATAAAAGTTGGAATGAAACCATCAAATTTTTAGAGATAGATAATATAGATGTTCTTTGTCCTGCACTTTTTAAAATGTCAAGTGGCAATAGCAATGATTATCAAAACATATTTTCTTCTTTCTCTGATTTCTGTAACAATCAGGAAGGAAAACTTAATTTATGTGGACTTTCATTAGGTGGAATATTGGCATTGGATTATGTAAAAAAGTATCCAGAAAAAGTAAACTCTATTATTATCATTGGAACTCCTTATGATATACCCAAAGTTCTTTTCAAAATACAAAGTATGATATTTCACTTCATGCCAGACTTACAATTTAATGATATGGGCTGTTCAAAAAAAGATTTTATTACTTTAGTAAACTCAATGAGCAATCACAATATAAAAAACGGTTTGGATAAAATTAATTGCAAAAGCCTAATATTGTGCGGAAGTAAAGATAAAGCGAATATGAAAAGTGCTAAACAAATTAGTCAGAGTATAAGAAAAAGTGAATTCAAAATAGTTAAAGATTCTTCCCATGAGGTTAATGTTGATAATCCAAAGGAACTTGCACACATAATTTATGATTTTTGAAAGGAATTTCTGTAACGCAAATTCCAATTTTTGAGATTGAGAAATCGGTATTTGTGAGGATAAAATGCAACTTAGAAAGTACACAACTTCTGACTGTGGGTATTTGGCTGAATTGTTTTATCATACTATTCATAGTGTAAATGCAAAAGATTATACAAAAGAACAATTAAATGTCTGGGCAACCGGAACAGTGGATTTAAAAGAATGGGATGAATCATTCCTGAAACATCATATGGTAGTTACAGTTGAGAATAATGAAATCGTTGGTTTCGGTGATATTGATGAATCCGGCTACTTGGACAGATTTCAGTTTAAGAAGTTTATGGGGCTATCTCCAAGACACGTCAATTTGTCTCCAAGACACGTCAATTTGAATTGTTTATTTTCATAAAATGTGTTATAATCAAGTTAGTTGAAACTAACTAATTATATTGCAAAAAAGGTAAATGTATGAGTGAAAGAATAAAACCTACTATCAGTGGCAGTGCTGAGACAATGCTCCAGAGCTTTTATGCCAGAGCCCAATATTCCAAAAGTAAACATAATAAATTCTATGATGCAAAGGCGGTAGAATTAGTCGACAAAATTGATTATGATTTTTCTACAGCGGCTAGGGATTCTACGATGGGGAAAGGGGTAATTGCTAGAACGGTAGTTTTTGATGAATTAGTAAAGAATTTTATAGAGAAAAATCCTGATTGTACGGTGGTTAATATTGCCTGTGGTCTGGATACGAGATTTTATCGCATGGATAATGGTAAAATCACCTGGTACAATCTGGACCTGCCAGAAACGATAGCAATCCGCAATCAGATTTTCGAGGAATCAGGACGTGTTTCTACGATAGGAATTTCTGCACTTGACCCTGCATGGTCAAAAGAAGTAAAAGTGCGGGGGAAAATGCTTTTTATCATTGAAGGATTATCAATGTATCTGACAGCAGAAGAAAACGGTAAGATATTAAAAATAATAAAGGACAACTTTGATAATGCCTGTATTCTTATGGAATGTCTGGCAAAGGCATGGGTAAAGAAAGAAGGAATAGAAAAATCCATACAGCAAACAGGCTCAAAATTTGTCTTCGGTGCAGATCATTTTGAAGACCTTGGGAATATGACAACAGGGTATCATAAAATAAAAGATGATAATATTCTTCGTGGCATGGAGTTATTTTCATCTTCATACAGACTTTTGGCGTTATTACCGATTGCAAAAAAGGTTACGCAGAAGATTCTGATATTTGAAAAGGACGAACAAAGCATGTGAAAGAGTCTTTATACGTGAATGTAAAACCACACGTCTGATGTTAAAACTGGAATTTTTAAATTTCAAGATAGATAAAGACATAAGGATAGCAGAGGAAGTAAAGACCAGATAAATAAAATGGTTTAGGGGTGCTGCCATACGGTGGATGACCCTGCGTAAACAGGAGCACGGACCGAGCCGGCAGGCGAGATACAGAGGTTTTAGGATTCTTCCTAACAAGAATGCATTTGTATATACAAATGCGTATCTTGCAAAAGACCCAGTCTACATTATTTTGCAGAAAGAAGGTGGACACATGAGCTCAAACAAAAGAGACATTACAAAAATAATACGGTTAAATGGCAGAGAATATCAGATGGTAATGGAAAAATTATAAAAAATAACATATAATTCAATGTCAAAATAGTAACTAAGAGATTTCGGGTAAAAAGATATTTGATTGTAATGGTACAAAAAATCCTTTATGTATACAGGTTTGCAAGCCTTGTATATCATAAAGGATTTTTTAGTAATGATATATTGAAAAATTATATTTTATTAAATATATCATTAGATCATCAAAGTCTCAAAAAATAATTGACTTTTTAATTTGCTTTTATTATAAAGCCTTTTATTTTACTGTTACTTTGCAGACAAATTTTTTCGTACCTGAAATTACTGTAATCTTAGCCTTTCCTTTTTTCAAGGCTTTGATTCTACCGTTTCTGTAGACTTTGACAACTTTTTTGTTTGAGGTTACGTAAGTGATTCTGTCACGACTATTTATCGGTGTTAGAGTAACTTTAAATTTAAAAGTTTTGCCTTTTTTCAAAGTCAGTTTCTTACAGTTTAACTTAATCTTTTTAGTAGTAATTTTGCTTGTCTGTGCATCCTGAGACGAAGTCGTTGGAGTTTTTGTAGTTGTCTTAGAAGAAGAAATTTTTGCAAGTGTTACAGAATATACTTTTCCACAAGCACTGCAAGTCTTGGATTTTAATCCGTTTTCTGTGGTTGTAGGTTCTTTTACAACTACATATTCTCCGTAACTATGTCCTGGTGCTTTTATGCTTCTTGTTTTTGTTTTTTCACATACAATGCAGGTAAAAGTTGTTACGCCGTTTGCTGTACATGTAGGCTCTTTTGTGACTTTTCCGTCATCCCAAGTATGGTTGCCGGTTTTTTTTATGGTTTGACCATATGCCAGTCTCTTTCCACAATCAGTACAATATGTATCTCCTGTATAACCATCTTCGCCGCAGGTTGCGTCTTTTTTCCTGCGGATTTCAGTATGCTGATGTCCTGTTGCTGCAATGCTCGCAGTTTTGGTTTTTGCACATATAATACAAGTAAATGTTCGAACACCTTTCGCTGTACAAGTAGGTTCTGTTGTGACCTTTCCTTCATCCCAAGTATGAGTAGTTAATTTTGCAATGGTCTTACCGAATGAAACTTTAGTGCCACAATCAGTACAATATGTATCGCCGGTATAACCGGTTTCGCCACAGGTAGCAGCCTTTTTATTACGCATTTCGGTATGAAGATGTTCTGTTGTTTTTGCAATGTTTTCTGTTTTTGTTTTACTACAAATGATACAAGTATAGGTCTTTATGCCTTCCTCTGCACATGTAGGATTTTTAGTGATTACTCCCTTATTCCAGCTATGAGTTTCTGTTTTTGCAATAGTATTGCCTGATGAAAGTTTAGTTCCACAGTCAGGGCAATATTTATCACCGGAATATCCTTCCTCTTTGCAGGAAGCTTCCTTTTGATTTCGAATTTCAGAGTGGAGATGATTTGTTGCATCTACGTCAATTTTTTCAATTTTTGTATTATTACAAATAGTGCAGGTGAATTTCTTTTCGCCTTCCCTTATACAGGTTGGAACCTTTGTAATTACTCCATGATTCCAATGATTATCACAGTCATGTACGATTATTGTTGCTGAAGTTGTTGATGGCAATCCGTATAGTGTTGCTCGTAGCGTGGTGGTACCTTCTTTAAGACCTATAATCTTTCCATCACTATAGGTGGCAATGGAAGGATCATCAATGGAAATGGTTGGAGTATCCAGCACAGTTCCAATAGCTCCCCAACTATTTTCAAGATAAATTACAGGTGTAATATTTGGAGTTACTGTTTCTCCTAATTGAAGAATATATGAATCCTGGTCAAAAATTGGCTTGAAACTCTTAAGCCAGCTTTGAGTTACTGAAACAGTAACAGTTTGCCAGCTGTCATTTGCCGGTGTTTCTGTTGTATTAACAGAAGGTCTGTATGCAAATTCCTCTACCCAGTAGTCATAGCCATTGTAAGTTACATGACCAACACCAACGCAATTAAAATCATAACTTAACATATTTCTGCGGTGCCCCTGACCGGCATAAGGTTCAGTATCTTCACGCCATCCTCTATTTACTACTTCTGCAGAAGAATAAAAGTTAGTACTACCTGCTGCAATGTTCTCGCCTGCATACCATGTAGTAATACTTTCTTCAGTATAAATAGTAAAAGGACCTTGACCATTTGGGCGGGTGTGATCGTAGGATAATGCAATTTCTGCTGCACGCTTCATTGCAAGTCGCTCTAAATCATAGTCGTAGACAAGTTCTTTTAAACCGGAATATGCCTCTTGTTTTGTATCAGTTTTATCCCAAGCCCATGCGTCAGTAGGACTGGTTCTCAGTTCATTAATCATATCTAAGATTCTTCGGGCTTCTGTCTGGCCATACTTTACAGATATATTGACCGGAATGATTTCTTCTGCATTTACCTTTGTAGGAATTATCATAAGTAAACTCATAACAAAGGAAAATAGCAGTAATTTTAAAGATGTTTTTTTCATATATTCATCGTTCCTTTCCATAAATAAAATATTGTTAAGGGAAAAAGACTTTTCCGATATATAAAATTCATAAATTATCGGGTAATTTATATAATTATATTTTATTACATTTTTTTGCGATTGTATATGACATTTTTGTGTCTTGACACCCTGATTTTTATGTGAAACCTCATAACTAAAAGGTTAAAACTGCATAATTAAGAGAGACTTCTTAAAGGACCATAATTTTTCTATAATAAAATCGGCAGAAACTATTAATTAGAGATTGAATATTGGTTTAAGGAGTGTCGATAAGTGACAAAGTGGGCAGTTATAATTGTGGTATTGCTAGCCATAACTATTAGTGGATGCAGTAGTAATGGAAAATCAAACGATAATATTACAGATGTAGGAGAAGCGACAACAGTGAATAATTCACAGGAAAATATAGGTAATAATACAGAAGAGTTTAATAAAAATACAAAGGTAAAGGATTATTCTTCCAGAAAAAACAGATTCCAAACAAAGGCGATTTTTAACTGTGGATGAGCAGAAAAAATTATATATAGTATTTCTTACTGCATTGAAGGAGAATAATAAAAAAGTTATCACTTCAGATGAAATAAATCGTAAGTTATCATAACTTGATATTACAAAAAAATATTTTATTTTATGACGGGTTTAAAAACCACATATAGAGGAGAAAATCCCTTAAATGTACTGTATTTAGTATGTTTAAGGGATTTTTTTGGCTCTTTGTCAAGAGTGGGAATAAAAAAAATCATAAAAATATCAAATAGAAAAACAAAAAACACAAAAAAAATGTTTGACTTCTCGAAGTGAATCTTTCAAATTAAAATTGATAGAATGATGTATATATGGTAAAATAACTATAGTTAAATATCTAATTGGACAAAAAAGAATTCGAATAAAAAAACACTGGTAAAGTAGTGGATTTAATGAAGAGGTAGCGCATATGTCAGTATCATATAATGGATTATGGAAACTATTGATTGATAAAAATATGAAGAAGATTGATTTGACAAATAATCTCGGTATAAGTAGTAGTACAGTTGCCAAAATGACAAAGGGTGAGAAGGTATCTATGAATATTCTGGAAAAAATTTGTGATGAATTAGATTGTGATTTTGGAGATCTTATCCACTATGAAAAGAATAAAGATGGTGGAAAGGATGAATTATAAAATATAGCACAGGATTAACGTCAAACTTGCTTTGGCTACAAATACTGGTATGAAAAAGCATATAGAAGTGTTGTTAATGATAAAGAATTGCAAGTTTAAGTTTTGAAAGAAATTGAATTAATAAAGATATAAGCAGGAGGTTTGACGATTGAAAGATAATATTTTAGAAGAATTAAATCTTAAAGAAGATTATGATCGAGAATGCAAGCTGGCAACCGGTGGACTTCCGGAAAGTATATGGGAAACATATTCTTCCTTTGCGAATACCAATGGTGGAACTATTCTTCTTGGAATAAAAGAACATAGAGATTCATTTACTGTGGAAGGTTTGACGGAAAAGCAAATCATCAAGTATCAGAAGGATTTCTGGAGTACACTGAATGATAGAAACAAGGTGTCAAAGAATATCCTGTTGAATCATCATGTTAATCTGGTTACTGTAGGAGATAAGAAGATTCTTAGAATTGATATTCCTGCGGCAGATAGACATGATAAGCCGGTATATATCGGAACGAATCCGATGAAGGGCACATATAAAAGAGATTATGAGGGCGATTTCCTATGCACAGAGGAAGCAGTAAGAGCAATGTTTGCGGATCAGAGAGATGTGTCAGGAGACATTGAAGTGATTGATGAAATGGGATTAGATGTGCTGAATCAGGATACGATTAAAGGTTATCGTATTATATTTGAGCAGCTTCATAGTGGACATCCTTGGAATGCATTAGAGAATGATGAGTTTCTGATGAAATTGAGAGCAGTGTCGAAGAATAAGAAAGGTTCATTATCTCCAACGATAGCAGGACTTCTGTTCTTTGGAGAAGCATATCACATTACAGAGATTTTTCCTAATTACTTTTTGGATTATCGGGAAGAATGTGATGATAAAGTAATTCGTTGGTTGTTCCGTACACATTCTAATGAAGGTGATTGGAGTGGAAATATATATGATTTCTTCTGCAAGGTACGTACACGAATGGATGATGAAGTGGCAGTTCCATTTGCCAACCGCAGAGATGGATATCGTGTAGACAGAGTGGATGTTCATGATGCCTTAGAGGAGGCTTTAGCAAATGCTCTGGCACATGCCAATTATTACGGCAGACGCGGAATCCTTGTTGTTAAAAAAGGAAAAGAACTTACCATATCAAATCCAGGAACAATCCGAGTGACAAAAGAGGAATTTTACGCAGGTGGCAATAGTGATCCACGAAATCCCAATATCCTTAAGATGTTTGGCTTTGTCAATGTAGGTGAGCGTGCCGGAAGTGGTGTTGATAAGATTATGACTGCATGGAAAGAGCAGAACTGGAAGAAGCCAGAGTTTGATTTTTCAGAGCGCTCAGATAGAGTGACATTAAAACTGGAAGTAGGACAGGTTGTTTATATTCCGGGTGCTGCTGATATTAGAAATGAAAATACAGACCAAGCGGAACCGAAGCCAATGTCGAAAGAAGAAAAGATATTGGATTATATCAGACAGAATGGAAGTATTTCAACGAAGAAAGTTATGGATTTATGTAATTATAAGTCTAGAACAGGAGCAAGAAATTTGTTAGAGAAGTTAATGAATTCTGGGAAGATTAAAAAAGTAGGAGAGAATACAAATACTATTTATACAATCTCTGAATGAAAGTCTGATACCCAGCTATGCTGGGGAGAATAGTGTAAGTGTAAATGGTGAGGATTTCAATGAAAAAATCCTATGTTATATTGTGAATGTTATCGCAAGAAAGACTTAAACATAGGAGTTGGTTTAAACATGCAAATAGACAATAGTAGCGTATCAAAACACAGATGAATTGGTGGTTGATAACTTAGATATAGTGGTCACTCACTGGTTATTCTTATTTGTAAGTGACCAGTAAATGGTTACTAGTGCTCGATAAGTGACCAGTAATGACCACCTATCGGACAATTAAAACAAAGATAGCACCAAGTAAATTTACAAAGCTAAACAATGATCAGCAAGTATTGTTAGATATATTAGCAAGAATATGTTTAGAGTTGAATTGTGGTTTCGATGATATTGTGGAGATTGAGAAATAGACGAAAGCGAGGATTAAAAGTGGCAGATAAGAATAATGCAAATATAGGATTTGAAAAACAAATATGGGATGCAGCATGTGTATTATGGGGACATATTCCAGCAGCAGAATACAGAAAGGTAATTATTGGCTTAATTTTCTTAAGATATATATCAGCGGCTTTTGATAAAAGATATAGAGAACTTGTAGATGAAGGTGATGGATTTGAAGATGATATAGATGCATATACAATGGAAAATGTATTTTTTGTTCCAGAGGAAGCTAGGTGGTCAACGATAGCAGAGGCAGCGCACAAAGAAGAGATTGGAATAGTTATTGATAATGCAATGAAGGCAATAGAGGCAGATAATAAGACTCTAAAAGATGTTCTTCCTAAGAATTATGCAAGCCCGGATTTAGATAAAAGAGTATTGGGAGATGTAGTTGATATATTTACTAATAGTATTGATATGTCAGATACAGAGATTAATGAGGATTTATTAGGAAGAACTTATGAATATTGTATTGCACAGTTTGCAGAAAAAGAAGGCGCGAGCGGTGGAGAATTTTATACACCTTCTAGTATTGTAAAAACATTAGTTGAAATATTAAAGCCATATGAAAATTGCCGAGTATATGATCCATGTTGTGGTTCAGGAGGCATGTTTGTTCAGAGTGCAAAGTTTATTAAGGCTCATAATGGAAAAAGAGGAGCGATATCTGTATATGGTCAGGAGGCCAATGCAGATACATGGAAAATGGCAAAAATGAATATGGCAATCAGGGGAATAGATGCAAATCTAGGTTCATATCAGGCAGATACATTTACAAATGATTGGCATAAAACATTAAAAGCAGATTTTATACTTGCTAATCCACCTTTTAACTATCATCCGTGGAATCAGGAAAGACTTATAGAAGATCCACGTTGGAAGTATGGATTACCACCAGCTGGAAATGCCAACTATGCTTGGATTCAGCACATGATACACCATCTTGCACCAAACGGAAAGATAGGACTTGTTCTTGCTAATGGTGCATTATCAACACAGACAAGTGGAGAAGGAGAAATACGTAAAAATATAATCGAAGATGACAAAATTGAAGGAATTATTGCAATGCCTACACAACTTTTTTATAGTGTGACAATTCCAGTTACATTGTGGTTTATTTCTAATAATAAAAAACAAAAAGGTAAAACTTTATTTATAGATGCTCGAAATATGGGACATATGGTTGACAGAAAACATAGAGATTTATCAGATGGAACAGTTGATCCTGAAGATAATGACATAAAAATACTTGCGGATACATTTGAAGCATTTCAGAACGGCACATTGGAAGAAAAAAAAGGATTTTGTGCTATAGCAACAACTGAAGATATTGCAAAGCAGGATTATATTCTTACGCCAGGTAGATATGTAGGTATTGAAGAGCAGGAAGACGATGGTGAACCATTTGAAGAAAAGATGGGAAGACTTACGTCAGAGTTGTCTGATATGTTTGCAAAGTCCCATGAATTGGAAGATGAGATAAGAAAGAAATTGGGGGCGATTGGGTATGAAATATAAGTTGTCAGAAATCATGGATTTAATTGGAGGAGGAACACCTAAAACATCTAATCCAGATTATTGGAATGGAGATATTCCTTGGCTATCTGTCAAGGATTTTGGTAATGATAATAGATATGTTTATGAAACTGAAAAACACATAACTGAACTTGGGTTAATGAATTCGTCTACGAAATTGCTTGATAAAGGAGATATTATTATTTCAGCAAGAGGAACAGTAGGAGAAATAGCAACTATTCCTTACCCAATGGCTTTTAATCAGTCATGCTATGGCTTAAGAGCAAAAAAACGGATTGTGGATGAAGATTTTTTGTACTACTTAATAAAATACAACATAAGACCTTTGAAGAAAAACACGCATGGTTCTGTATTTGATACAATAACACGTAGCACATTTGATGAAATAGAGGTAGATGTACCAGATTTTGAATCTCAAAAGAAAATAGGCTATCTATTAAGTGATTTAGACAAAAAAATACAACTTAACAATAAAATAAACAATAATTTAGAACAGCAAGCAGAAGCACTTTTCCATTCTTTATTTGTTAAGAATGCTAATCCAACATGGAATGATGGTGTACTTTCTGACTTGGAACTGTTGTTGCAGGTGGAACTCCATCCAAAACAAAGCAAGAATATTACTCGAGCATGGTATAGCATGGATCACTCCAAAGGATTTATCTCTTAATAAGTCAAAATTGTCTCTCATGGTGAAATTGATATTTCAGAATTAGGATTTTCCAAGAGTAGTGCAACCAAAATGCCAATTGGAACAGTTCTGTTTAGTTCCAGAGCACCTATTGGTATATTGCATTGCAGCCAATGAGGTGACTACTAATCAGGATCAAATCAGTAGTTCCAAACGAAAATGTTGGTACAGCATTTATGTATTATCTTCTGAAATTTTTATTGCCGACCATTGAGGGAATGGCTTCGGGTTCAACTTTTAAGGAAATATCTGGTGCAGGGATGAAATCTGTCCCTGTTGTAATTCCTGATAACGAAACTATCGAAGAGTTCAATGCCTTTTGTACCCCCATCTTCCAACAGCAGGAAGCGCTTGAAGCGGAAAATTCACGACTTACTGATATCGAGATGCTTTGTTGCCCAAGTTAATGTCCGGCGAACTTGATGTCTCTTACATTGACCTTTAAATCGCTAAAATTATTGTTTACAATTGTTGAAGTGCTTTAGCTTGCAGTGCAGGAGCGTAGTGTATTAATTGTTATTTTGTTACTTGTAGCCATTTTAGCAGTTATTTTTATTAAAAATAAATACAAAGAAAATGGAGATGATATTATGAGTTGTAAGTTAAGAAAAATTATTAATACAAGTTTAGATTTTTTATTTACTATAAGTGAAAATATAACAGAAAGTGCATTGTTGGCTAAAGTACTTCAAATATAAAGTTCTCTATTAAGAAGTATAAATGTTGCATTTGGAAAGGAAAAAACATGGCATTAGAAAATAAACTGAATATCAAAGATTCCGCAGAACTTGCGAGAATAGAAGAAAAGATAAGCAAGAAAAGAGCAGTTGAATTATTTGAAAATGGATATTTAGATAATTATAAAGCAGGAACATTTGAGATGCTTTCAGCAATTCATAGATATTTGTTTGGTGATATATATGATTTTTCTGGAAAAGTTAGAACAGTAAATATGTCAAAAGGAAATTTTCGATTTGCACCTGTTATGTATTTGCAGACAGCAATTGAAAATGTAGAAAAAATGCCACAGTCTACATTTGACGAAATTATTGAAAAGTATGTGGAAATGAATATTGCCCATCCATTTCGAGAGGGCAACGGTCGTAGTACCAGAATATGGCTTGATTTGATTCTGAAAAGAGAATTGAACAATGTTATTGATTGGAGTGTTGTAGATAAGGAAGATTACCTTTTGGCAATGGAAAGAAGTCCGATTAAAGATATTGAAATTAAGTATATATTGAAGCAGGCGTTAACGGATAAGATCGATGATAGAGAAGTGTACATGAAGGGCATAGATCATAGTTATTATTATGAAGGCTATATTGTATACAAAGCTGAAGATTTATAGGCATATACTCCTATCAACGGCAGGAGAAATAAAAAGAACTGCCGTTGCAAGTCGTTCTCTTAAAATAATTACAAAGGAGAATTGACTATGAAACAAAATTTAATTACAGACATTATTCAGGGAATGCTTCCGTATTTGAATAATGCACAGAGCAAGCGATTACAGGAGATATTACAATCAACTTTTACAAATTATGAAATAACATCGAGTACAGTGGAAGCGAAAGAAGCTGAACAAGATTTTGTAGAACTTTTTTTGGCTGCTAAGCGCATCGAAGGATGTTCAGAAAAGTCACTTAAATACTATGAAGCAACAATAACAACGATGATAAAAACAATAAATAAAAATGTTAAATATATTATGACAGATGATATAAGAGGATATCTTACAGAACATCAACAAAAGAAAGGCTTAAGCAAAGTTACAATAGACAATATTAGGCGTATACTTTCCAGTTTCTTTTCTTGGCTGGAAGATGAAGATTATATATTAAAGAATCCGGTTAGACGTATACACAAAGTAAAGACTGGAACAAATATTAAAGAAACATATTCGGATGAAACTTTAGAAATAATGAGAGATAATTGCACTGAATTAAGGGACTTGGCAATAATTGATATGCTTGCTTCAACGGGTATGCGTGTTGGTGAAATGGTATTGCTTAATCGAAATGATATAGATTTTAATGAAAGAGAATGTATCGTGTTTGGTAAGGGGAGCAAGGAAAGAGTTGTTTATTTCGACGCAAGAACAAAGATACATTTGCAGAATTATCTTGAAAGCAGAAATGATAATAATCCAGCGCTGTTTGTATCACTCAAATTACCCCATGAAAGGTTAAAGATTGGTGGAATAGAAGCAAGACTTCGAGAATTTGGGAAAAAGTTAGGATTGAATAAAGTTCATCCACATAAATTTAGGCGTACTCTTGCAACTGTGGCTATAGATAAAGGAATGCCGATTGAGCAGTTACAACAGCTCTTGGGGCATAGGAAAATAGATACGACATTGCAGTACGCAATGGTTAAGCAGAGCAATGTAAAAATTGCTCATAGGAAATATATAGGATAGGAGAAAATGGATATGGTTGAATGGATTGAATGTTCAATAGGCGATTTGTGCAGTACAATTTCAGATACTTATAAAGGAAATGATGAATATGTTGTTCTTGTCAACACCTCAGATGTTTTGGAGGGAAAAGTCCTAAATCACGAAGCGGTTGTGAATAAAAATCTTAAAGGTCAGTTTAAAAAGACATTTAAGAGAGAGGATATTCTGTATTCAGAAATACGTCCAGCCAACAAAAGATTTGCGTATATTGATTTTGAAAACACTTCAAATTATATAGCTTCTACCAAACTTATGGTTTTACGACACAACGACAAAGTGTTGCCAGAATACCTTTTTGCTTTGCTCAAATCTAATTATGTGATTGCTGAATTACAGCACTTGGCTGAAACTCGTTCCGGTACATTTCCTCAAATAACATTTTCATCTGAGCTTGCTCCAATGAAAGTGCTTTTGCCGGATAAAGATGTTCAAAAGAGAATTGTAAGTATATTATCAAGCATTGAAGAAAAGATTGATGAGAATACTTCGATAAACAATAATTTAGAACAGCAAGCTCAGGCAATATTTGATAATATGTTCCCTAATATTTCAAATGGTTCTTGTGCCATTGGTGACTACATTACGCCCAAGCGTGGAAAAAGTTTGCTTTCTAAAAATGCGATTTTTGGCGATGTACCTGTAATTGCCGGAGGATTAGAACCCTCTACCTATCACAATGTTGCAAATACTCAATCGCCTGTACTTGCAATTTCAGCATCAGGTGCTAATGCAGGATATGTAAGCTTATGGAATATCCCTATTTGGTCGTCCGACTCATCTTATATTGACAGTTCAATGACAGATGATGTTTATTTTTGGTATGTGCTTCTAAAAAAACGTCAAAAAGAAATATTCGATGCTCAAACGGGTTCGGCTCAACCGCACATTTACCCTCAACACATTGCTTCTATGTCCGTATCAAATTTAGATATTGAAGAAGTACATAGTTACACATCAATTGTTACACCAATTTTTGAAAAAATAGGACATCACAAAGAAGAAAATACAAGATTAGCTTCACTTCGTGATACTCTTTTACCAAAGCTAATGTCCGGCGAGCTTGATGTCTCAGACATCAAACTCTAAGCCTCTAATAGACTCGAAAACTGCTTCGCAGTTTCCTCGTTACCGTCTCTGTCAGACACCTTGTCATCCGTATGCAAGCATCCGTCTGGCTTCGGTATCTGTCTACGCTGCTTCGCAGCTATCCGTGCGTTGCACGGATGAGGCGGTAAATTATTGTTTATTTTCATAAAAAGTTTTTTGCTACATTTTGGAGGTAATAAAAATGCATATGCAGTTGGATACAACAGATGGAATAGAAATTACGTCTGTTGATGAATTTATGAAAGAGATAAGTATTTTAAATCAAAATAAAAAAGATCCTAATGCTCAATTATTTTTTAGAGGACAAGCTGTAGATTATTGGGATATAAGGCCAAGCATATTTAGAGACCAAATGTTAAGCATAGAACATAATTTGATGACAGAACCACTGAGACAGGTCCCAAGCGAATTTTACAATCTTAGTGAAAGTTTTGAAATTATGGAGAAGTATCAGCATTATGGAATGTGTACTAGATTACTAGACATAACAACAAATCCATTAGTAGCATTATATTTTGCGTGTGAGCATTATGAGAAAGAGGAATATAGAGATAGGGAAAACAAAAGTCCCGAGAAGGTTTCACCACAAGGTATGGTCTATTTTAAAGAGGATAATATGCCATTAAAGTATAATGATCTAGATGTACGAATTCTTTCAAAAATGGCTAGCTATAATATGAATAACGATTGCACATTGGAAGAAATTATTATTAAACTATATGAAGATGGGATAATAAGTATTGATAAAAAGAAGAACTGGTTAGAAGAGAATGGGATGAGTGAATTTATACATATTTGCCAGAGTGTGTGTACAGTGTTACCAATTATGAACAATGATAGATTAATTAGACAGAGCGGTGCATTTTTATTACCAGGTAAGTTAACTATTTCAAATAGAGGTAATAGTTTGAAAGATGCTATAATAACTAAGTCAGAGGCAAACTTAAGGGATGAATTTGAAAAAAAATTCTTTTATATAAGTGATTATAATAAAGAGCAAATAAGGCAAGAACTAGAAAATTGCAATGTAAATGAGGCACATTTATTTCCAGAGTTGGAATATCAACTTAAGTATATTCGAAGGCATAATGAACATTTAAGAAGATCGGTTTCTTATTTTGAAAAGTTTCAAAATGTTACTAAAGAATCAGCAAATATAGAAGAGAACGTTAGCAAATATAATTCAGACATATTGAAAAAAGTGATGAATGAAGAAAATATAGAAAATGAAATATCAAAAGAAATTGAACAGATTTTCTTAGATAATCAAGAAGTAGATTGGATGAAAAGAGACTCTGTAATAAGTAGAATAAAAATACAAATATGCAAAAAATTAAAAAATAATGGTTATAAAAAATCAGAAGCAGATAAAATAGCAAAAAGAATAATCGATAAAATTATACATAACAAAGAGTAGAGGTGATACATATGTCCACAACATTTACAGAAGCAGATTACGAAAATTCAATAATAGAATTGTTTGAAAACATGGGATATCAGCACGTATATGGTCCGGATATAGAACGAGACTTTTATAGTCCGTTATATAGTGATGTGCTAAATGAATATATTCATAGGTTAAATTCCTCTCTTCCAGAGGAGGCTATTTCTGATGCTATGTACAAGATACAAAATTATGAAAATGGAGATGTAGTTCAGAAGAATGAAGTGTTTATGGATTACCTTCAGCACGGAGTACCGGTAAGATACACTGTAGACGGCGAACAGTGTTCATCACTTGCATATTTAGTAGATTATAAAAATGTGGACAATAACTCTTTTATTGTAGCAAATCAATGGACATTTATTGAAAACAGTAATAAAAGACCGGATATTATTTTATTTATTAATGGGAATACCGGTTGTACTTATTGAATTAAAATCACCTTCAAGAGAAGAAACTGATGCATCAGAAGGATACGCACAGATACGAAATTATGTTCATGAGATTCCTTCAATGTTTATCTATAATTGCATTAGTGTAATAAGTGATCAGCTAACTTCTAAAGCTGGAACAATTACATCTGGTGAAGATCGTTTTATGGAGTGGAAAACCAAAGACGGTAATTATGAAAAATACTCAGTATGCCCCAATTTGACACTTTCTTTGAGGGAATGTTTGATAGAGAAAGGCTCATTGATATTATTAAGAACTTTATTTGTTTTTCTGATGAGGGGCTAAAGAAGTACAAGATTCTTGCAGGATATCATCAGTATTTTGCCGTGAAAAAAAGCTGTTGAAATGGCAAAAAAAGCAACAATTACAGATGGTAAAGGCGGTGTTTTCTGGCATACACCAAGGGTCTGGTAAGTCATTGTCTATGGTGTTTTATGCACATTTATTACAGGAAGCATTAGACAGCCCTACAATAGTTTGTAATTACAGACAGAAATGATTTGGATGACCAGCTTTTTGGACAGTTTGCAAAGTGCAGCTCATTTTTACGACAGGTGCCGGTTCATGCTACATGTAGAAAACTCGGAGCTAATTCTACTAAAGACGATATTGGATTAAAAGACTGGCTTGACGGAAGAAAAAGCTAATGGAATTATTTTTACTACTATGCAAAAATTTGAGGAGTCTGAGGAACCGTTATCAGAAAGAAGAAATATTATTGTCATGGCTGATGAGGCACATAGAGGACAGTATGGACTTAAAGAAAAAGTCAAGATTATTGAGAATGAGGATGGAGATAAAGAGGCTAAGATAGTTACAGGAACAGCACGAATTATTAGAAATTGTCTCCCAAATGCTACATATGTAGGATTTACTGGTACACCCCATATCTATGAAGGACCGTAGTACAAGAGAAGTATTTGGTGATTATATAGATATCTATGATATGACACAAGCTGTAGAAGATGGTGCAACAAGACCAGTATATTATGAAAGTAGAGTTATAAAGTTAAAACTTGATGAAAATACACTTAAATTAATAGATGCAGAATATGATTTGATGGCAGAAAATGCAGATGCAGAAGTAGTTCAAAAAAGTAAGAAGCAGTTAGGACAGATGGAGCTATTCTTGGAAATGATAAGACAATTAATTCACTTGTAGAAGATATTTTGGATCATTACGAGAATAATAGAGAAAATCTTCTTACAGGTAAAGCAATGATTGTTGCATATTCAAGATCAATTGCTATGAAAATATATAAAAAGATTCTCGAATTACGCCCTGATTGGACTGAAAAAGTTGGTGTTGTCATGACGGACAGCAATAAAGATCCAGAAGAATGGAAAGAAATAATTGGAAATAAACGTCATAAGGACGAAATGGCAAAGAAGTTTAAGGATAATAGTAGCCAACTTAAGATAGCTATAGTAGTTGATATGTGGCTTACAGGATTTGATGTCCCTTCTCTGGCAACAATGTACGTATATAAACCGATGAAGGGATATAATCTTATGCAGGCAATAGCACGTGTTAATCGTGTTTTTAAAGATAAAGAAGGTGGACTTGTAGTTGATTATGTTGGCATTGCGTCTGCTTTAAAAGAGGCTATGAATGATTATACATCAAGAGATAAGAAAAATTATGGTGATACTGACGTTGCAAAAGTTGCATATCCAAAATTCCTTGAAAAACTTTCTATATGTCAAGATATCTTTTATGGTTATGACTATTCTAAATTTATGTCAGGTACTGATTTGGAAAGATCAAGAACAATCAGTGGAGGAGTAAACTTTATTGTTGATATACATAAAGAAGAAGATAGAACAGAATTCTTGAAAGAAGCATTGCTTTTAAGACAGGCATTATCTCTTTGCTCTTCAATGGTTGAAGAATCATTACGTGTTGAGGCTGCCTTTTTCGAATCAGTTAGAGTTTTAGTAATGCGACTTATGAATCAAGGACATGGAAAGAAAATTTCGTTGCCGGAAATGAATGCGAGAATTAACGAATTATTAAAGGCGAGCATTAAAAGTGAGGGTGTAATAAATCTGTTTTCTGATGTTTCACAGAATTTTTCTCTATTTGATCCTAAATTTCTAGAGGAAGTTTCAAAGATGAAGGAGAAAAATCTTGCAGTAGAATTATTGAAAAAATTGATTGCGGAGCAGGTTCGTATATATAGGAGAACTAATGTGGTTAAATCAGAGAAATTTAGCGAATTAATACAGGAAGCTATGAACAGGTATCTAAATGGAATGCTTACAAATGAGCAGGTAATAGAAGAACTTTTAAATCTTGCAAAGCAGATTGCAGCAGCACAAAAAGAAGGAGAAAAGCTTGGATTAACTGCGGATGAATTGGCATTCTATGATGCACTTACAAAACCACAGGCAATAAAAGATTTTTATGAAAATGAGGAATTGATTGCTATAACAAAAGAACTTGCAGATACGTTGAGAAAAAATCGCACAATCGACTGGCAGAAAAGGGATTCAGCCAGGGCTCGAATGAGAATGATGATTAAAAAACTGCTTAAGAAGCATAAATATCCACCAGAAGGAATGGATGATGCAGTGCAGACTGTTATGACTCAATGCGAGTTGTGGACAGATAATAATGATATGGAGTCTAATGTTAATATTGTTAATTCCCAGGAAAAATCAAAATATATAAACGTTAGTGAAAGTTTCAAAAAGGTTGCTGAGGAGACAGAATATTCGTATTAATTAAAGAAATAGAGTTAGTGTGTATAATAAATATAATTTAATTTGAAAAATTAAATATGGATAATTAAAAACAAAGTGCTTAGAATTTAGAAATCCTGGCACTTTGTTTGGGTATTGAATAAAGCGTGTAAATTATTATATAACTTTTATACGCGAATTTAATTTAGGATCAAGACCTGAAAAAAATTTAAGGGATATTGCTTTATTACATAATTTTTGTCGGTAGCTATATTCTTTTTGGTAATCTTCAAATTGAATCGAATCACCATGTGCTATTTTATTTCTGATAGTCACGATTTGAGAAATAAGTACTGTGTCAACATCTATCTTATAGTGAGAAAAAAATAATAGAATTTTATAAAAAATTTCGTTTGAAACTTTCTCAAATAACTGATTAGATAGAAAAGAACTTAACTCAGTTGCTTTAATTGCGGGTATTTTTATTTTGTAATGTTTATATAATATTTTGTTTATACTATTTATGGATATTAAATTTCTCTTATTTTTACTTTTATAATTAATTGAAAAATCATCTATTGATATATTTTCTAATATTTTAAAGAAAATAAAAAAAGCATCTCCACAATTTTTAATATCAAAAAGATAATGAAATTTAATTGCAGAAGAGTATAAATGTAACATATTGTCTAATAAAGGACGTTTTTTATTGACTTTATTAAATGACTTATTATAAATTTTCAATTTGGCTATTTTTTGGGGGCTTTTATTTACATCAACTATAGGAATTGTATTAGAATTTGTTTGAAAAATTGTGAATTCGGTATAAAATGGTAGGCCGGTCAAATAGATAAAAAAATCTAAAGCACGAGAGATTTTTTCAGTTGCTTTTTTGATATCATCTTTTGCTAAAAAACAATATATAGAAATTTCATCGGAAATTATATAGTTATGATCATGATTTTTTTTTATAGTAAAATAGCATTCACCTATTTCAAAATAAATATTATCTTTTAGAATTATTTGAAAGCAAAGTGGGCGAGTGTTTTCTATTGAATCGTCAATTGAGATATTAGTGTAATACTTATACATAATAAAAATCCTCCTTAAAATACAATAAATACTATAAAAATTGAAAATAGGACATATTGTTAAAATTTAACTACTATTATAATGGATTGCTAAAATAAAAATCAATAATATATGGTGGATTGCTCAAAATTTCAATATGGTCCAATTTCTTAGATTTCAACCACACTGGAATTCGACATCCCCTCACACCTTTGATATAATTAGGCGTTTGCGAAACGCCACGCACCGCATAAATACGACATTTTTTGTTACTTAAAAACAAATAACTCCTCACCGGATATGGTATAATAGAGTTGAGAATAATTACATTTAGATTTAAAGGTAAGACTAGAGAAGTGTAGTTGTTGGAAAAGAAATATGATAGTATTATAGACATTAGTGAAAATAAATCTAAATTCATACAGACAAATATAACAATATAATTTGCCGGCTTAGTTGATAGAAGGAAATTCAATATAAAAAGAGAGGGTATTACAATGAATAATGAGCAGATGATAAAAATTAAAAATTTTGATTATTTAAATCAGAACATATTAAAGGGAAAAATTCTTTTTACAGGTTCATCACTGATGGAACAGTTTCCTATTTGTGAAATTGCAAGAAGCAAAGGATTTGATGAGGTAATTTATAATCGAGGCGTTGGTGGATTGAATACAGATGAGTTTTTGGAGAACATTAATACATTGCTTTTAGACCTTGAACCATCAAAGATATTTATCAATATAGGAACAAATGATATTACGGAATCTCGATATGGAGATAAATGGATGTCACATCTGATGGATAATTTTTGCAAAATTATTGAAACTGCAAAAGATAGAATTCTTAATGCAGAAATTTATATAATGGCATTTTATCCTGCAAATTTACATTTGCCTTGGCATACAGAAGAGGCAATTCAATGGATGAAGCTTAGAACTACTGAAAATATTCGAATGTGCAATGAGCATTTGAAAGAAATCGCAAATAAATATGAATGCCATTATATTGACTGCAATGAAGGACTCGTTAATGAAAAGGGAGAGCAAAAACCAGAGTATGCAATTGACGGTGTGCATATGTATGCAAATGGATATTTGAATGTTTTTGAAGTAGTAAAATCCTATTTGAATTAATCGTTTATTTTATATTAATCAAATATAGGAGCATAAAATATGAATAATATTGAAATTACATTTTTTGAAGAATACAAAAAATTAGATAATTTATGCAAAGATTTACTAGGAAGCAATCAAGGAATTACGCAGTATGTAAATGAATATATGCAGTTAATAATTAGAAGAAGTTGTATAAATGGAGTTCAGAAATGACAAAGGAAGAATGGTACAAAAAACTATTTAGCAGACTTAATAATTCAAAATTTCGCAGTAGTTTTCATTTAAAACAAAAGTATATTGATTACATAAATGAAAAAGGAATGGAGAAAAAAATGTGGAAAATTAAGCATATATTTGATGGTGATTATGGATGTGAAGAACGTTCTGAAAGTGAAAAGCCAAAGGTGACAGTTACGCTTGTAAATGAAAATAATGAAAAAAAAATCATCTCAGTAGAAGACAAGTGGCTTATGGATAATAACTTAGATGAATGTGACGAATGGTCTGAAAATTTGCTAAATAAATTAAGGAGAATATAAAACACGAGCTGGTGCACGCAGGTTATTGGATAAGATGATTCAAAATGCAATATTAAGGAGAATTAGAAGTGGACCAGGGACTAAATATGTATTGAATGAGGTTAAGTGAGACTAAAAAATAAGTTGCTGGATACAGTTAACTGCTTATTGGATACTTACTGGATACAGTGTATCCGAAAAATATCCAATAGTGACCAGTAGTATCCGATTAAGGATCACCTATCGGACACTTGTAATCACTCAGATAAATAAAAGTAATTTGTGCAGAACGTCTGCACAAATTGGATTAGGAGCATATATATGGATTTACAAAACATACAAGAGATAGCACATAGCTACCATAAGTGCAAGAAAAATAAATTTGAAGCAGAAAGCCTTTTTCATAATAATTGAGATAATTATATAGAAAGTGCGTATAATCATAAAAAATATGGCTATAATACTTGCGTATAATCATAAAATTGAGTACAATGTGCGTGTAATCATAAAATTAAGAACTTGCATATATGCGCATAATCTGGAGGAACAATGATGTTAAAAAGAAAAATATATAAAAAACTACTGGAATGGAAAAGTGAATGTCGGGGGAAAAAAGCTTTACTGATAGAAGGCGCCAGACGTATTGGAAAGTCTACCATCTGCGAAGAATTTGGAAAAAGCGAATACGAAAGTTATCTTCTTATTGACTTTGCTAAAAAAGATAAGGAAGTCGAAATGTATTTTAAGAGATATCTGAATGATTTGGATACATTTTTTATGTTGTTACAGACGCATTTTGGAACAAAATTGACAGAGAGAAACTCTCTTATTATTTTTGATGAGGTACAGATGTTTCCACAGGCAAGAGCTGCGATAAAATATTTAGTGGCAGATGGAAGATATGACTATATTGAGACTGGCTCATTGATATCAATCAGGGAAAATGTAAAAAATATCGTGATACCATCAGAAGAAAGACATATTAATATGTATCCATTGGATTTTGAAGAATTTGCAATAGCATTAGAGGAAGAGTTGCTGGTTGAATATATAAAAAAATGCTTTGAAAAAAGAGAACCTTTGGAAAGAAGTATGCATAACAAGGCAATGCTTTTGTTTCAACAGTATATACTTGTTGGTGGGATGCCCATGCCAGTAGTAGCATTTATTGAAGGTAAAAAAGATTTTACAGAAGCGGATAAAGAAAAAAGAGACATTCTCAAATTGTATCGGGAAGATATTATGAAAATAGATGCAAAGTATAGAAGTAAGGTACTTGCAATTTATGACCAGATTCCGGGATTCCTTTCACAGCATGAAAAAAGAGTGGTATTCAAAAAACTACAAGATGGTAGTTATGCAGATCAGTATGAAGAAACATTTTTCTGGCTGTCGGATTCTATGATATCTAATGAGTGTTTTTTGTGTAATAATCCTAATGTGGGTTTATCATTAAACGAGACAAGAAGCTATGTAAAGTGTTATATGGGAGATACCGGGCTTTTGGTAAGCCATACATTTGATGAGAATGAATTACTTGAAGATGAAGTGTATAAACAGATATTGGCGGGTAAATTGCAGATAAATGAAGGGATGCTTTATGAAAACGCAATAGCCCAGATGCTGGTGGCAAATGGACATAAGTTATATTTTTATACACACTATAATGAAAATAAGCATCGAAATGATATGGAAATAGATTTTATCATTTCAAATAACAGCAGATTAAAATATAAGATGTTTCCAATCGAAGTGAAGTCAGGAAAGCAATATAAAACAACTTCATTAAATAATTTCAGAGAAAAATACAAGAAGCGCATAGGGGAAAGTTATATTATTCATCCAAGAAATTTAATCGTGAAAGATGGAATTATATGCATTCCTCCATATATGACGATAAATATATAAAAATTAGACATACACACTTGACAATAAGACTTGAGGTTGACCTTGAGTCTTTTGTTGTATAATAAGGATAAAAGACAATATAAAAAAGCATTTCTTTGGATATATGTATATATCAAACTATTAATAGCGAAAATCTTTATCTTTCTGAGCAAGTTATTAGAATTGTTTGACAAACAATGTGTTTTCGACTAATATAAAGAAGTTAGATATGACTAACCTAACGCAAACGTCATTTAAAAGCATGTCGTAATTTGTACTACTGATGGATTTGGAGACTTTCATCAGGAAAGATAACCGGCTGCAGGCAGGTAATCAATTTTCTTCTAAAATTGGTTACAGAAAGAGGAGAAAAAATGGGAAAAAAGAATAGGAGAGCAATAGTATTAGGAATAGTTTCAATGGTATTATTTATGATTGGTGATTGGCTTTTGGATGTAAAAGGAAGTGGCAATGAAGAAATTGGTGCATTCGTTAATTCAAATTGGCCTAAAATGTCTATGTGGAGATTTGAGGTATCAATACTTTTGGCCGCAGTGGCAATGCCTTTATATTGGATTGGACTTATGAAGTTAAGAAAAATAGTAGAAGATGCATGTAAAAGAAAACCACAGGGGTATGCTTTAGGAATGAACCGTTTGTTTCAAATAAGTTCGGCAGCAGGATTAATAGCTGTATTTTTTATTCATGTTATGTGTTGCTTATTGCCAATTATTTTCAAGGTGGTTTATGGACAGAAAAATACATTTGAACAGGCTGCAGAAATAACAAATCAGGTTGGAATGTACATAATTATACCATTTATGGTTTATTACTTAATTATGGATGTTGGAATGTCGATTGTAATAATTTATTTAATTGTTACCAGACGATTTGCATTGCCAAGATGGATGGTATGTTTTCAACCGTTGGGAGGATTGATTTTATGTGAAATTATGAAACGCATACCGGTTGTATGGTGCAATGACATTTCAGTTGCATTTGAGAGTATGGGACATATGTTAATGTTTTTAGCAACATATATAATACTGTGTAAGGGAGGAGAAACATGTTATTGTAATAGTTAATTTAAAATTTGCACAGAGACTGATTGGGTGGTTTACACGAAAAGTCGGGATAAAGCCATTGATATAATTGGTTTTTGTTATATTGCCATTGATAAAAAATTAATTATTGAGGATTTTTTGTTGATATTGTAGAAGACACAATTGATATGCTAATCCGATAAATTATTATTTTATGGAAAAATATGGATTAACAATAATGACCATATTTGAATTCGACATCCCTTCACACCTTTGATAAAATAATTGTGTCAAGGAAATTGATCAATAACCAACAACAATAAAATAAATGCCTTATTAAATTTCGGTTTTGTGCCGGAAGTTTAAGAGGGCATTTTTATTTTACAAAAGATCAAAGGAAAGTGAGGAACAGAACAGTGAAACAGATAGTAGAAAAGAATGAGAGCAAAGAAATTACATATCTTTTTCAGGCTCTTGAAAAGGAATGGGATAGCTGTTTTCGTTTTACTATGCCGGTGAGATAAAGAATGCTTTAGCTTACAGAAAAAAACTCCTGTGGTACACACTTTTTGCACCTTATATGAGAATATGATACAATGACTCCAGATAAATAAAAATTTGTGATAAGGAGAGGCACAATGGAAGAAAAAACAATGGACAATGTAGCAGAAAATGAAATAGAAAGAATGGAAGATTTAGGACAGGCACTAGAAGAGTCTTATGCACATATGGGAAATGGAGAGTATGATACAGATACTTTGTTGGCATGGGAAAAGATTAATGAATATAAGGAGGCAGGAACTATTCTGTCGGTTACGATTTCTGGAATCGTAAATAAAGGTGTGATTGCTTTAGTGGAAGGTGTGCGAGGATTTATCCCGGTTAGCAGATTAGATATTAATCATGTGGAAGATACAAATGATTGGTTAGGCAGAGATATTAGAGTTCGTGTTATTGAAGCGGATATGGAAAAAAACAAACTCGTTTTATCAGCCAGAGAAATTCTTCGTGAAGAAAGTGCAGCTGCCAGAAAGGCGCAGCGAGAGATGGCTGTTTCAAAGATAGAGGTTGGTTCTGTTGTTGAAGGAAAAGTAGAATCTATTCAGCCATATGGTGCTTTTGTAGACTTAGGAAACGATGTGACAGGTTTGGTGCATATTTCACAGATTTCCATGGATCATATTAAATCTCCAAAAGAAGCTCTGGAAGTAGGACAGATTGTGAAGGCAAAAGTCATTAAAAATGATGGCGGAAAGATAAGTTTAAGTATTAAAGATTTGTTGGAAGAAAAAAGAATTCAGGAAGAAGAGAAAATAAAAAACAACATGCAGGAAGTGGAAAGTATTGGAACTTCTTTAGGAAGTTTACTTAGTGGATTGAAATTAGATTAAATTTCAATTTTGAAATTGATACGGTAATATTTGTCTGAAAATGGATTTAGAAACAAAAACGCACAAATTATTTATTCTCACAAATAAAGAGCTTATTATTTATCGATGGATGATTTCTTGTCCAGCAAGGAAGCACAGGCAAATGTTGGAGAGTTCTCAAGTTCAGCCGGTACCAATTATATGGGAAGTCATGGACTAATTTCAATTATTTTTATTGTAGCGGTTTGTGTACTAACAGTTATAGGGAAAAAATATCATATGAATATTATGATTAACCAATTATAGGGATATAGGTAGTAATGTTAATTGATATATATATTAGACGATTAAAAAGTTAATAAAAGGCGTTCTATGGTGTAATAGCTTCATAGAACGCCTTTTATTATGATGTGGAGAAAAAATGTAGGATTAAAGAAATAACCATATTGAGATGTAGCACAAACAAAAAGTTGACAATTTGTATAACATCGTTTATTGTATGTGAAAAATATAATGAGCTAATGGAGGGTTATTAATTGATGAAAAAGTATGAGGAATTGGATATTACGGATTCATTTATGTTTGCAAAAGTAATGTCTAATAAAGATTTATGTAAGACAATGTTGGAACAGATATTAAATATTAAAATTTGAGAGATAAAATATTTGGATTATGAGGATACAATTCAAATTTCATTGGGGTCAAAGGGAGTAAGACTGGACATATATGTTGAAGATGATGAAAATATGGTTTTTAACTTAGAAATGCAAACGACAAAATATGAAGAACTACCTAAAAGATCACGATATTATCAGGATATTATTGATTTAAACCTGATTGAAAAAGGTGAAGCATATGATATACTTAATACAAGTTATGTAATTTTTATTTGCACTTTTGATTTTTTTGAAAGCAATAAAAGTATGTATGAATTTGAAAATATATGTATTAATAAGCCGGAATTAAAATTAAATGACGGAACACATAAAATTTTCTTAAATACCAAGGGAGATAGAAGCGGCATAAGCAAAGAGTTGAAATTATTATTAGATTATTTCGATGGCAAAGAACCGGAAAGCAAACTTGCTAAGAAATTGATCAGAAAGTGTTTGAAGCCAAAAGAAATGACCAATGGAGGCGAGAGTATATGTCATATCAGATGGAATTAAATCAGCAGTATAAGAATGGAAAGGAAGAAGGAAGAAAAGAAGGAATAGACGATATGAGTAAGCTGATAAAAATGCTAATATCAGAAAATAAATATGAAGAACTTGAAAAAGCAGTAAATGATGAGGAATACCAGAAGGCACTAATGAGAAAATACAGAATAACTAAATAGAACAGTGAACATAAATAAAATTTGGAGGAATTAATATGGATAAGAAGGCAATTTATAACTTGACTTATGGTGTATTTATGGTATCCACTAAGGCAGGGGATGTGGTTAATGGATGTATTACAAATACATGTATTCAGGTGGCTAATAATCCGGTTAGAATAGCCGTGTCGGTGCTTAACAGTAATTATACATGTGAATTAATTAAAAAGAGCGGAATTTTAGCAGTTAGCATTTTAGATAGTGATTGTACGTTTGAGTCTATAAAGCATTTTGGTTTCCAATCAGGAAGAGATGTGAACAAGTTCTCAAATATTACACCACCAACTGATAATGAAGGAATTCCTTATCTTGGATGGCAGTCATGTGCAGTTATAAGTGGTAAGGTTGTTGAAAAGCATGACCTTGGAACACACACTTTGTTTATTGCAGAAGTTACAGATGCAAAAGTTTTAAGTGAAAAAGAACCATTGACTTATGCACAATATCAAAATGAAATAAAACCAAAGCCTAAAAAGGATGATGAAAGTAACGGAAGAAAAATAGTAGGCTGGAGATGTAAAATCTGCAATTATGTATATGAAGGAAGTGAGTTGCCTAAAGATTATGTATGCCCGGTTTGTGGACATGGCGCAGATGATTTTGAACCAATTTACGCTTGATAGAAAGATGTTGATTTTGTGGTAGCATAATATAAAATTGCGAGAAGAATAAAAATAAGCATATTCTAACTGACGTTAAAATATGCTTATTTTATTATATAGGGTAAGAACTTGTGCATAAAACTTTACTTTTTGCTTTTGTGTATAAAAAACTAAACAGTATTTATTTTATTCAGTCATGTCAAAGGTATTATTACCCGGAAGTGTTACAGAATTAATATCATTGAGATTTCCAATAACTCCGGTGAATACAGTGTATTTAGAACGCTTGCCACCATTTTCCACAGAATCAATCTGAGAAATAACCTTAGGCGAGATTTCTTTACCTTTAATATTTAATGTTGCAATACCGGTATTAAGTTCATCTATTACATCTATCAGTGGTAAAGTGTTTTTTTCACCTTTATGGTATGAATAGTAGATTGTGTATTCAATAGGTGTGATAATTATTTCATTAATATAAACCTTTTTGTTATTATATTTTTCGCCTAAATCAATTTCCCTATTAAATGTTTTTCTGAGTTCTTCAGTACCATGTTTTAAATCCCATGATATTTTCCAATTGCCATTTACAAAAGTTTCATCTTCAGAATAAACTGTATGACCTGTAGCGTAAAAAGATTTTATTTCCATAGTAATATTTTCAAAATCTAAATCACGTTCATTATCAACATCAAAACCATAAGTGTAACTTGTATCATCTGATTTATAATGATTAGCATATCCTGTTGCCCACGACAAACCAACTTGTTTACCATTAGATTTTGTACAATAAAAATCAACGTCCATAAAGACATCAACCAAATCATAGCCCATATCTTCTACAGTTTTTTTCCATTTTCCATAATCAACCTTAAAATAAACGTATGCAATATTATTGTCAGCTACAGTTTCCACAAGTTCGACGGAAATACCTTTATCTTCACACTTAATGTTTTTTAAATTTGAATCAGTATAAATAGTGTCATATCCGTTTTTAATAAGATATTGTTCATGTGTTTCTTTCTCTGTAGTTTTAATAACCTTATTTTTAACGTGTGAATCCATATGTAAAATATAGTTAATTGCATAAACACTGCCATTTGATAATAAAATACAGGCTAGTGCAATAGAAGCAACTTTAAGTAATCGCGGATAAGAATGTTTCTTTTTTGTATCCTTAACAGAATTTAATATTTTGTTGTCGATTTTATCAGATGTTTTAATTTCATCATATACTTTTTTATATTCATTAACATCCATACTGTTTATCCTCCTCTAAATTCATTTTTAAGAGCTCACGTCCTTTTTTTAATCTCATTTTAATTGCTGATTCTTTACAGCCAAGTATTTCACCAATTTGCCTGCATGAGTAACCCTCGTAATAATGAAGATACATTGGAGCTTTACATTTATCAGGCAGATTCAGAACCATTTGCAATAAATCATTTTGTTCAAAAGAAAAAGAATGTTCAGGTATATTTTCGTGATTAAAAATATCTCGTTTCTTATTCCAAAATAATTTCAGGTGATTTTTGGAGAGATTAATTGAAATTCTAATGAGCCATCTTTTTTCATGTTCATCTGTTTCAAAAGCTTTGTTACTACAATAAAGTTTTGTAAAAACTTCCTGCAAAATATCTTCAGCGTCATTTGGATTTTTTACATATGTGAAGATTATTCTGAAAAGAAGATCCTTGTACTT
Source organism: Eubacterium sp. LMAG:50 (assembly GCF_008680265.1). NCBI lineage: Bacteria > Bacillati > Bacillota > Clostridia > Eubacteriales > Eubacteriaceae > Eubacterium > Eubacterium sp. LMAG:50. The sequence continues at coordinate 1,337,015 of NZ_NALP01000007.1, forward strand.
GTAGTATTTCTCTTCGAATTGCTGAGTACTCATAATTTGAATTGTTTCTCCTTTCACCTTATATACAGTCGGGAAGCGGTAATGGTCAATTTTTAAATAATAGAAAATTTAAATAATAGTTAAATAATAAAACTTAAGCTTAAATAATATAACACATATATTTTACGCGAAAAAGAAGATTACTAGGGAAATAAATTGCTATTGAAAGTGAGCGATGGTAATATATTATGTAAAATAAAAATCATACTTATATAAACATTATGGCTTTATACGATTAGAAAATTAAAAGAAAATCTTATGATTTGGAATAAATAGTAGAATGTCGGTTTGTAAAGGATAATTTTGGGTTGCTTTATCCGATGACAGAGTAATTGGTACAATCGGACTCATGTTGAAGGAGAAAAATTGTACTGTTTTGAAAAAATTTTTTGTAGAGAAGGCGTTTCGTTCACAGAAAGTAGGACTTTCATTATACAATGAACTTTTGAAGTATGCTAACAGCAAAGGTATTGAGCATATAATTTTGGATACACCTGCGGTTGCTCATATCTCACATAGGTTTTATGAAAAAGCTGGTTTTAAAAGAATTAATTCAGAAGAACTACCAGTACCATATTCCTATCCGGACAGGGATAGCATACTATATCTGTTGAATCTATAAAGTTATGTTTATAAGTATTTTGTCAAATCAAAAACTATACACAATTATAAGATTAGAGGAGAAAGAATATGCAGGATTGTGGATTTACAAGAGAAAATAAATGGTTTAGATATCGTGCAGCAGCAATAATAATTGAAGAAGGTTGTGTGCTATTTGCAGGAAATGAAATAGACGATTATTATTACTCAATCGGTGGTGGAGTTCATGTTGGAGAAACATCTGAGCAGGCAGTAAAAAGAGAAGTGCTTGAGGAAACAGGTGTAGAATATGAAATTGAACGCCTTGCAGTTATTCACGAAAATTTCTTCAATGAAAATCAGGGAACTTTAAAAGGAATGGATTGCCATGAAATATCAATGTACTATTTGATGAAGCCTAGAGGAACAAAACAGCTTAATAGTGATAGTTATAGCCAGGGAGTAAGAGAAACAATGCATTGGATACCAATAAAAGATTTGGATAAATACAAAGCATTTCCAACTTTTCTAAAGGGATATCTTAGTAAGGAACATTCAGGAATAGAGCATATAATTACGGATGAAACAAAAACTGGATTATTATATTGAAAAGGTAAACCAGAGAAATTAGTCTCGTAAAAACTTTTATATAAGGAGAAAATTTATATGATAGGTTTAATAGTAGCCCGTTCAAAAAATAATGTTATTGGAAAAAATGGAAAAATTCCGTGGAAAATAAAGGGAGAACAAAAACAATTCAAGGAACTTACAACAGGAAATGTTGTAATAATGGGACGAAATTCATACGATGAAATTGGTCGCCCGCTTCCAAATAGAGAAACGATAGTTATTTCGAATACTAAAAAATATATAGGTGAAAATCTTCATACAGCATCTAGTGTAAAAGAGGCTATAGAATTTGCAAAAGGAAAAGATGTATATATAGCCGGTGGCTATGGAGTATACAAAGAAGCCATACCACTAGTGGACGTAATGTACATTACTGAGATTAATATAAATGTAGAGCAAGGGGATGTCTTTTTCCCAGAATTTGATGACAATAATTTTAATATATCTATTGTAGAAACATCTGAAAATAATGAACTGTTTGTAAGAAAAATTTATAGAAGAAAGAATAAGCAATAGTAATTTCCAGTTTTATTAACGATAATAAGGAATTAGACGGGTAAATTTTAAAATGTTAGAAGAGATGGAAAATATTAAATATGGAAATTTAGAAACTGCAATGTATTATTGTGAGAGAAATAAAATAGGGAAATGGATAAATCGGAGTTTATAAAGGAGAATATTGATGAAACTATTTTTATGTTCGCATTTTTCAAGTGTAGGAAGTCTGATAAAGGAAGAAATTGAAAATAAGAAAGTCGCATTTATTCCAACAGCTTCGCTGCGTGAAGGCTACACCGGTTATGTCGGTTCGGCTCGAAAATTATTCAAAAAGTTGGGAGCAATCGTAACTGAAATTGATATTTCAACGGAGGCTTATTCAACGATACAGTCTGTTTTTGAAGATGCGGATGTGATATATTTTACCGGCGGAAATTCTTTTTTCCTTATAGACCAGCTCCGTAAAACGGGAACGGATGAGCTGTTGAAGAAAGAATTGGCAAAGGAAAAACTGATGATTGGTGAATCGGCAGGTGCGATTATATGCGCTCCAAGCATCCAATATATCGAGCAAATGGATGAAAAGCCGGAGGACTACTCCCAAGAAGATGATGCAGGGCTTGATTTGATTGATTTCTATGTTCTTCCGCATTATCTTACAGCACCATTTAAGAAAGTTACCGAGAAAATAATGACTGAGTTTTCGGATTTGAATCTATGCCCAATTAACAACCGGCAGGGAATTGTAATTGATGGTGAAGGTTCAAAGGTTATTTGCAAAGACTAATTTGAAAATTCCAGTTTATAAGGATATTTATTAATATAGAAACAAATGATATTACAGAAGCACGATATGAAGATAAATGGCTGTCACATTTAATGGACAATTTTTGTAAAATTATTGAAACCACAAAAGATAGCATTCCTGATGTAGAAAATATTAATGAAAAAGTAGCATAAAAGTGATCTAATAGTTATTAGACAAGGAGACAATGTTTATGCATTATGAGATGTAAGACATTAGTGAACGGAACACAAAAATAAAATAGAGAAAGGAGATGTGTATGAGCAAAATCAAAAGGCATTTTAAGATGATGATTGGTGGCTTTCTGTTTTTTGCAGTTTTTCTTATTGGAATGAGATGTATGAGAGAGTCTGTCTATGCACTGGGAGATGTGTCAAGATATCATACAGAATTTATTAATCAGGCATGTCCAAATATAAAAGTAATAGGTAGGGCATATCTGGTTGGTCCTGACAATGTGGCACATTGGAAAAATCATATTGCCATGGATGTAGTACCTGCAGGAACAAAGATTCAGGGTAAAACAGTAGATCCTAAGTATCTGCCACAGGACAATATTGAAAATTTAAAGGTGCTGTATTCAAGTGTTATAGGATATCGAAATTTCACATGGATTAACGGTGCGTATCTGGAAAGTGAAACAGCTAATTTACAGGTAGTAGAATATGATAAGAATACTGTTACTTTTTGGAGTAATGGATATAAAAGTTTTACAGGAGCACCGGTTATGTGTGCCCAATATTTATTACAAGCTTCACATCCACCTGGATTTTATAGAACATCCAGAAACAATGTCTGGATTGATCTTGACAAAGAATATAACCGTATACCAGAAGGCACAAACATTACAAAGGTTGCTGACGGAAAGGTAACATGTGGGTTTATTGGTATTAGTCCAATACCAGGAACAGCAGATAGTGGTGATGTATATAGAGTAGGAATAAATCAGAAAATATATATAGTTACTACGAGAAGACTTTATTCTAATACATCAGATACAGATGATTTGTATTACAAAGTTATATTCCAGGGGGACAACAGTACCAACTATCTAATGAACGGATATGGTTACTATTATGTAAAAAGTAAGTACATAAACCTTTACAAAAATGGAACAGAAGTGCCAGAGGGCGCTGTAATGAAAAAAGTTTATAACTTGAAAACATTAAAGGAAATTGGTGTTAGAAAATCAAAGGATGAGTCGAATGATGACAATGTTGTAGGACTTCTTCAGGCAGATGCAGAGATAGAAACGTTGCCAAATGAAAGTGATTCAAATTGGACCACGGTATGGTTTAACAGTGAAAGAGCTTATGTTAGAACACAATATCTGACAGATGTAGAGCTGGTTGAAAATAAAACTAAAGTAAAAAATCTTTTAGTAAGCAATGTAAAAAATAATCAATATGTATTGTCATGGTCGAAGTCTTCTGGATGTACAGGTTATAACATTACATATACCGGTATAGGGAAAAACTCGAAAGCTTTCTTTAAAAAGACCGATTATAAGAAAACATCAATTACTGTAAACAGATCTTATTTTAAAAATAACAGAAATACTATTCTGGTGAATATTGCAGCAAATTATAAAACAGGAGCAACAGAAGCTACACAGATAGTTCTTTCGTTGGACAACAGACCACCAAAGATGAAAAAGAAGCGTCTTAATATAAAGAAAAAACAGATATCCTTTGAAAAAATGCTGATACCTGTTGATATTGTTCAATATTCAACAAATAAATCATTTAAGAATGCTAAAACTGTATGGGATAAAAAGGGTGGTGGACTTAGGGCAATTAAAAAGCTAAAGCCTAACACAACTTACTACATAAGATATAGTATTACAACTGACGTATCCACTCTAAAAGGATATAAGAAAATTGGTGGAATTTGGTCCAAGACGATAAAGGTAAAGACAAAAAAATAATACTATTTAACCGCAAAATGAAATTAAATAACAAATTTATTTCCATTAAGAGTTTCATAGTTGTCGATATGGCAGATTTCAATGTGGTCACCTTTCCATCCGATATCACAGTCACTATTAAATTTAATAGTAACTTTAAAAATAATCACCTTCAAGCTATAATTGAAAAAATATAGTTTGAAGGTGATTTTATATGGCTAGATAAGGGATATAATTGAATTGGCTGAATATGGAGTGATTGTTGAAAATAATCCAGTTGTAGTTGATGAAAATATTATAACGTCGTATTGTCCTCAAACAGCGCCTAAGGTGGCGTTTACATTATTATAAATGTTAATAGGTAAAGAAAAAACATATGAAGTAAGAGTGACAATGGGACATAAATAAAAAACATACTTTTATAAACATGAGGGCTTTATATGATTAGAAAATTCAGAGAAAATGATTTACCATCAATTATGCAAATATGGTTTGATTCAAATGTAGAAGTACATAGCTTTATTCCAGAAAAATATTGGATGGATAATTTTGAAATGGTTAAGGATATACTTCCTCAGGCGGAAATATATGTATATGAAAATTTAGGAAAAATAAATGGCTTTATAGGATTAAACAAAGATTATATAGAAGGAATTTTTGTTGAAAAGAATATGCGGTCAAAAGGTATAGGAAAACAGTTATTGAATTATGTTAAGAAATTAAAAGATGAAATGCATTTAAGTGTGTACCAAAAAAACTACAAAGCAATTTCATTTTATCAAAGAGAAAATTTTGTGGTTCAGGCGGAAAGTATTGATAATGATACAAATGAAAAGGAACTTCTTATGAGTTGGAAGAAATAGTAGAAGGTTGGAAGGACATACTTGCTTTTCATATTATGAAATTATCTCGAGAATTAATGATTAAAAATAATATGCTTAAAACTTGTATAAAAATTGCAATCGTGACATCTTCTTTTCATATGAGACGAAGTATTATGATAGCAGAAAGAGTTTTTAGAGATGATGGTGTTAATATAGTTTCTTTGCCTGGTGAAGATAATTCTACAAGAAGAACAACCTGGTTTACGAATGAAAAAGGACGAGTTAGAGCGATAGGGGAAGTAGAGAAGATAATAGATTATGTTAAACAGGGCAAAATTGACGATTTCGAAATTATATAAAAAATAGAGTATTTATAAAAGTGTTGTTAGATTAAAAAAGAAAGACAAATGAAGCAATTAAGAAAGTGCAGGTTAGTTAGACAGTATGAAAATAATTACATTTGAAGAAAAGTATAGAGATGACCTTATTTTTATGATATTGGAAGCAAAAGATGCATTGGGAAGAGTTCCGGGACTGAATGAAGATTTGTTAGATATCCAAAAAAGTTATAAGGATAAGGGCGGAATGTTTTGGATTGCCATAGATGAAAATGACAGAGTTATTGGAAGTGTGGGTGTGAGAATGATTGATAATTCCAATGAATGTTATATTCATCGTTTGTTTGTGAAATGTAATCAAAAACACAACGGCATAGGAACTAAACTTTTGACTACCGCAGAAGAATACGCTAAGAAAAATGGAAAAACTGCTACGCTTGTACACTTAGGTAAACCTAAAGAGCAATGGTTTGAGTCATGGAAGTTTTATCCGAAGAATGGTTATGTTGAAATTGAAGATAGTATTATGAGAAAAGAACTTTAATCTATTAGTATTTTGATGATAGGTGGTTATCAAGTGCAGTATAAGGAGAAAAAGATGGCACAAAGATTAATACATTATTTATTAGGGGAGATTTTTTCAGAAGAAATTGAACTAAAAAACAAGAAAAGATTTCTATTGGGAAGCATAATGCCTGATGCATATATGAATTTGAAAGACAGAGACAAAACTCATTTTGCCAATAGAACAGAAGAAACAACATATTTTGATTTTAACTTATTTAGGGAGAAGTTTGACAGGCAGATTAATGAAGATAGCTTGTATCTTGGCTATTATATGCATTTGGTTGAAGACGTTTTTTACAGACAATTTATACATAGGGATGAGTTTAGAATAACGAAAAGTCAGAAAGAAATTTCAATGCTACACAACGATTATCATATTTTAAATTCTTATATAGTTAGTAAATTCAATTGTCAAAATATTTTGCAGGAAAAAATTAACCTTGATTCAGAAAAAATTATGGAAATTGCAGAGTTTAGAATAGAAGGATTCTTGAAAGATTTTGCAGGAGATTTTTCAGATAAAACTCAGGGTGAAACAGTTTTCATAACGGAAAATATGCTAGACCAATTTATAGAAGAATATGTGCCTGTGATGCTGGAAGAATTGAGAGCAGTAAAAAGAGATAAATCTATTCTGGTAGCAAAAGATTATAAATGGAAAAGAGGGAAGAGATGATTGAAGTAAATTTTTATGATGATGTAGATGATTCTTTACTTGAGTTTGCTGTTATTATTTCAAAATCTAATGGTAAATGGGTATTTTGCAAGCATAAAGAAAGAGATACATTTGAAGTACCGGGAGGACACAGAGAAACCGGTGAGAAAATTGAAGATACTGCAGTAAGAGAATTAAAAGAAGAAACAGGAGCTGTAGATTTTAACATAAAACCAGTTTGTGTATATTCAGTAAAAGGAAAAACGTGTGTAAATGAAAATGCAGCAAAAGAATCTTTTGGAATGCTTTATGCAGCAGAGATTTTTTCTTTTGAGGAGATACATAGTGAAATCGAGAAGATAGTTTTAAGCGATGACTTAATACGTCAGTGGACATATCCTTTGATTCAACCTAAGTTAATTAGCGAAGCAAAGAAAAGAGGTTATCTATAAGAGCAGAGCAAATATATGTAGGACTCCAATTTGGATATTGCAAAATCACATCCTGAAACACAGATAGTGGCAGAACATTTTTTTATTGAAATATATCCTATTGAATTGTAGTGGGTAATGTAAACAATTAAAATTAAGGAGGTTCTACAATGGCAGAACTATGGGATGCATACAATAAGAATTTTAATAAAATAGAAAATAAGACATTGATTCGAGGCGAATCCATTCCTGATGGAGCGTATCATCTTGTAAGTGAAATAGTAGTAAAGCATACAGATGGCTCATATTTACTAATGCAACGTGATTTTAGAAAACATCACGGCGGAAAATGGGAATTGACTGCAGGAGGTTCCGCGTTACAAGGAGAGGATGAGTTAGAAGCAGCAGTTAGAGAATTAAAAGAAGAAACCGGCTTAAGCGGTGAAATGAAGGAGATTGGGCGTGCTGTTTGTCATGACCACCATTCATTTTATGTAGTATATTTGTGTGAGGCGGATTTTGAAAAGGACTCGATTGTTTTACATGAAGGAGAAACAATTGGTTACAAATGGGTAGACAAGGAAACAATGTTTAAATTGGATGGGAATGAGCTAGCCTCAAGCAGAACGTTGGAGATTGTTAAAAAACTAGATTTGTAATTGATTATATTATGTAGTGAACATACGAGAGTAAAGGAATATAAGATAACGGAGTAGTAATGGAATATATAATAAAAGAAAATCAACTGAATTATGAAACATATTATACACTTAGAGAATCTGTAGGATGGAATAATTGGAGTAAAGAACAGGCGGAAAAAGCCTTAGAAAATTCATATTATTCAATTGTAATTTTTTATAATGATAATGCAATAGGAATGGGCAGAGTTGTTGGTGACGGCATATATTTTACTATTGTGGATATTGTTGTCAGAACTGAATATCAGGGTAGAAAGATAGGTACAACAATCATGAACTCAATTTTAGAGTATATTGAAAAAAATATGTGTGAGGGAAGTCGTGTAAGTGTACAATTGTTGGCAGAAGTTGGAAAGGAACAATTTTATATAAAACAAGGATTTAAACTTGTTCCACATGAGTATTGTGGCCCGGCGTTGAGAAAGATTATATATAAGAAATAAATTCTAAAAGAGAAAAAATTGGGTGATTTTTTATTGTATATAATTGGCAAAAATTGTATGGATTTGTTTTTTGTAAAAAATAGACACCTGTATAAAAAAAACACACTCTTCTTTAAAAATACAAAATGATAAACTTGTGAAGAAAATGTGAAAGTTGAATTTTACTATGTAAATGGGTAACAAATAGGAGACAAAAATGTATTGAGGAGGTAAGAAAATGAGTCTTTACTATTTCACAAAGAGAAACTCGTTATTTGGCAGAGTTTGCAGTTACGTGTTAACATTTGTTTTAGTACTTTCAATGGCTTTGGGGTGTGTAGTTTTACCACAGAGAGTAAGTACAAGTGTTAAGGCAGCAACAACTGCTAAGTATCGTAACGTAATGTATTACGGTGACTGGTCAATTTATTCAGGACAGAAAAACTTTACACCTGACAAGATTGACGGAAGTTTAATAACACATTTGAATTTTGCATTTATGGATGCAGATGCAAATGGAGACTTAATCACAACAGACACATGGGCAGATTATCAGAATCCAAACGTTGGATACTCAGTTGGAAGCGATAACAAGTACGCAGGTGTATTGGGAGCAATGGTACTCTTAAGACAGAAATATCCAAACATGAAAATAGGTATTTCAGTTGGAGGATGGACAAGATCAGGAGATTTCCCAAAACTTGCATCATCAGACAAGACAAGAAAGAATTTCGCAAACAATGTGGCAAAGTTTGTTCACTGCTATGGATATGACTTTGTAGACATCGACTGGGAATACCCAACAGCAGACAGAGATCCTGATCCTGAAGGAAACGGAGTGGCAATAGACAAGGGATGCAAAGGCTCAGCAGCAGACACAAAGAATTTCACATTACTGTTACAGGAAATCAGAAATTCATTGGACAGCTACGGAAAGACAGATGGAAAGCACTATGAATTATCAGTGGCAATGTCAGCATCACCAACAATGATGTCAGCAATCGAATACGACAAAGTATTAAAAATAGTTGATTTTGCAAACATGATGACATATGACTTAAACGGTGCATGGGGTGGATTCACGGCTCATCAGACAGCACTTTATACAAACCCTGCATATGACGGAGGGGATGCAGCACTTTCTGTAGATTCATGTATTAAATATTTGGAAAATAAATATGGAGATGGCATTGATTATTCAAAGATTGTAGTTGGTGTTGCACCATATACAAGAGGCTGGAAGGAAGTAAAGAAGGACACCGGAAGAGATCCAAAGAATCCGGGATTATATGCAGATGCAACAGGAGAAAACGGAGTAACATATGCATATGGAGACATAGATTCATTAATAAGCAAGTATAACCTTACAAAGTACTGGGATGATGTGGCAAAGGCAAACTACTTCTACAGTGAATCAACAGGAATGTTCTTCACATGTGACACGGAAGAATCAGTAGCAGAAAAAGGAAAATATGTAAGAGAGAAACATTTGGGCGGACTCATTTCATGGATGGCATCACTTGACAGCACAAACTCAATCACAAAGACAATGAAGGAATCACTTTATGGATCAGAAGCATTACCAAAGCAGAACATAATAATTCCTGGAAATGACGGTGTTGAAACAACAGTAACAGCATCAGGAGATACATACACAATAACAGTAAAAAATACAAATCCAAAGATTACAATGCCTGGAGGAGCAAAGGACATATCAGTAATGCCATGGGCAGAATACTTTGGAAAGACATTAAGTTATCCGTCAATAGCGATAGAGACACAAAATGGAGAGACATTATCAGGAGACTGGAGTGCAGGCGGAACAATTACAAGTGAAGACGGAAAGACAGTAGTGACACCACCGGAATGGAGCTCAAAGACATTAGAACCGGGAGCATCATTAACATTTACATTAAAATCAGGAAAAGGAACAGCAAGTACAGGAAACATTAAAGGAATAGTATTAAGGCAGAGAGCTGTTTCAGGAGGAGAAATCCTTTCTACTAATTTAGTATATGGAAATGGTGGTTCAGAAGGAACAACAGTTCAGAATACAACAAAAGAACAGGATGTAACTACAACAAAGAAACAGGAGACAACAAAAGCTTCGGAAACAACAACTAAGAAACCGGAAACAACAAAGGCACCTGAGACAACAACTAAGAAAACAGCGACAGGTGTATATCCTGTGTGGTCACCGGATAACGTTCACTATAAAATAGGTGATTTGGTTCAATATCAGGATAAAGTGTATGAATGTACATATGAACACAATTCCAATTCCGGATGGTCTCCTACAGTAGCAGTAACTTTATGGAAAGAAAGAACTGACTTAGTTGCGGGAATAGAAGAAACAACAAACGCATCAGGAACAGAAGAAACAACTCAGAATAATTATACAGTTAATTCTAAATTGCCTGAGCATATGGTAACAGGATATTGGCATAACTTTCTCAATGGATCAACTGCACTTAAACTTTCAGATGTTCCATCATACTACGATATGATTTGTGTGGCTTTTGCAAATTCATCAACAACAGCCGGAAAGGTTACATTTGAACTTGACAAAGATTTATCTACTGCATTAGGAGGATATACAAAGGCTCAGTTTATTCAGGACATAAAAGATGCTAAGGCTAAAGGTCAGCATGTAATTATTTCAGTAGGTGGAGCAGAAGGAACAACTTATATAACAAATGAAGAATCAGCAAATCAGTTTGCAACAAGCCTTATTTCAATGATAGAAGAATATGGATTTGAAGGTGTAGATATTGACTTTGAAGGAAGTGCGGTATCAGGAACTGATTACATAGCTGAGGCACTTAGAAAAGTGCAGTCTCATTTTGGAGATGATTTTATTATCACTATGGCACCTGAAACATTATATTTTCAGGATACAAATCCAAACGGAACAGCAGTAACATCTGCATATTATAGACTGGCATACAAGATTAGGGATATTCTTACAATTTGTTATCCACAGTTCTACAATACAGGTGGAATGAATGGTTATAACGGATTTAATGCACAGGTTGGAAATGCAGATTTTCTGACATCACTTGCAACATTATTATTGGAAAATGGTTTAAGAGCTGATCAGGTAGCATTAGGATTGCCGTCAACACCGAAAGCAGCTTCAAGTGGATATGTGTCAACAGATGTTATTTCTACAGCAGTAACATCACTTGTAAATGGAACATCATCAGGAAGTTTTACAGCACCGAAAGCTTACCCAACATTTAGAGGTGTAATGACTTGGTCAATTAACTGGGATGCTACAAATGATTATGCATGGGCTAAATCAATGGATTCACTTATGGATTCATTGGAAAAACATGAACAGCCAACAAAAGAAACATCTACAACTAAAACAGAAGTTACAACAAAAAAAGAAGAAACAACAAAGACAGAAGCTACAACAAAAGCAGAAACAACTTCATCTTCTCAGACAGAGGCAAGGCCAACAGAAGTAATTGGCTTAGCAAAGCAGAGTCAGGATGGCGGAACAGTATCATTTGTTTGGGGTCAGACAAATGAGCAGATGGAAAGTGGACAGACATATAGAGTATATGCTGATGGAAAATATGTTGAAACATTTGCTTTAGCAACAGCAACATCATATACATTTACAACAAATGGCAAACATATTATAAAGGTTACAGCCAATTTAAATGGATATGAAACAGAAGGACAGACAATAGAGGTAACAATAGAAGGATTAGAAACATCTGAAACAACAAAAGTTGCAGAAACAACTAAACCGGGCACAGCAACAAGTGATTTGGCATCAAGACTTTTAATTGGCTATTACCATACATGGGATAATTCAGGAAATCCTTTCATTAAGTTAAGAGATGTAGATAAAAACTGGGATGTAATAAATATATCATTTGCAGAACCTGTAAGTGCAGGAAGTACAGACGGAAAAATGAAATTCAATATTTCAGGACTTACAGCAGACTACACAAAGGCAGATTTCAAAAATGATGTGAAAGCATTACAGGCACAAGGTAAAAAGATTGTACTTTCAATAGGTGGATATGAGGGATATTTCTCATTGACATCACAGAGTGCAGTTAACCAGTTTGTAAGCGATATCAAATCAATTGTAGATGAATACGGATTTGATGGAATAGACATTGACCTTGAACAGTCATCAGTTCAGTTTGAAAGTGGAAAAGATACAGACATTAACAATCCAACATCACCAAAGATTGTTAACATGATTAATGCAATAAGAACAATTGTAAACAGTTATGGAGATGACTTCATTCTCTCATGGGCACCTGAAACATTCTACGTACAGTTAGGATATCAGTTCTATGGTGGAATAAATCAGTACTGTGATGCAAGAGCAGGTGTATATCTTCCAATGATAAATGCACTTAGAAATGAAACAACATATGTACATGTACAGCTTTACAATTCATCACCAATGATTGCAACAGATAATCAGTCATACAACATGGGAACAAAAGAAGGAATTGTTGCAATGTGCAACATGTTATTAAACGGTTTCTATGTAAATAACTATTATACAAAGTCACAGACAGCAGAAAAGTATTTTGCACCACTTAGACCTGATCAGGTAGTAATAGGTGTGCCTTCATCAGCAAGTGCTGCAGGAAGCGGACAGGTTTCAAATGAAACATTACAGAGTGCATTCACAGAATTAAACAATGCACATCCTGGATTAAGAGGAATTATGACATGGTCAATTAACTGGGATTCATCACAGAATAAGAACTCATTTGCACAGAGCAATGGTAGATTCCTTGATAGTCTTTCAGGAGAAGAGACAACAAAGACACCTGAAACAACAAAGGTGGCAGAGATAACAACAAAGGCACCTGAAGAAACAACAAAGACACCTGAAACAACAACTAAGGTAGCAGAGACAACAACAAAGGCACCTGAAACAACAACAAAGGCACCTGAAACAACAACAAAGACACCTGAAACAACAACTAAGGTGGCAGAGACAACAACAAAGGTATCTGAGGCTACAACTAAGAATGATGAAATAACAAATTTTGTAACAACAGAGCCACAGCAGGTTACAACAACCGGAAACGGAAAAAATGAAGGCACAACAACTACAAATGCGGTGAAAAAAGATAATGGCAATGTAACAACAAACTCTTCAGTAGGTAATGTAAAAGTACCTAAAGTAAAAATTAAAAAAGCAATTAAGAAGAGAAGCGCTAAAAAAGCAAAAATCAAACTTAGAGCTGCAAAAGGTGTAAATGGATATCAGATAAAGATATCAAAATCAAAGAAATTTAAGAAAGCAAAGACTAAAAAATATAAGAAAGCTAAATTTACAATTAAAAAACTTAAAGCTAACAAAAAGTACTATATTAGAGTAAGAGCATATAAGGTTGTAAATGGAATAACTTATTATGGTAAATGGTCTAAGCGAAAAATTAAAATGAAAAAATAAATAAAGCAAAGAGTCTGTATTCTTATGAGTGCAGGCTCTTTTTAATTAAAAAGTTTATTAATAATTATATGTTACATGGTATAAAATAAAGAAATATATGAAGACTGTGATGTATACTGAATTAATAAAGTATATCGTAGTCTTTGCTTTTTTCTTAAAAGAAGTGTTAAAATAAAAAGTGGAAATCATATTTTATACATAAAAAGAAGTTAATATTATGAAATGGAAAAGAGTAGAAGAGGAATAAAAATGAGCGAAGTATTAAAAGAAATGAAGGAAAGAAGAAGTATTCGTAAGTATAAGGCGGACATGGTTCCGCAGGAAATTCTTGACCAGATTATCGAGGCAGGATTATATGCAGCTAGTGGAAAGGGAACTCAGAACACGATAATTATTCAGGTGACAAAAAAAGAATTAAGAGATGAAATAGCTGAAATGAACAGAAAAATCGGTGGCTGGGAAGAAGGATTTGATCCATTTTATGGAGCACCTGCAATGTTAATTGTTTTAGCAAGAAAGGACTGGCCAACAGGAATTTATGATGGAAGTCTTGTAATGGGTAATCTTATGTTAGCAGCACATGATTTAGGTATTGGAAGTTGTTGGATTCATCGTGCAAAAGAAGAATTTGAAACTGAGTGGGGAAAAGAACTTCTTAAATCATTAGGTATTTCAGGAGAATACGTAGGCATAGGACACTGTGCTTTAGGTTATGCAGATGGAGAAACACCGAAAGCGGCAAAGCGAAAAGTAAATAGAGTATTTTATATTAAATAAAGCAAAGTACTAAATTAATACACAACATATAATAATAGGTCAAATAGCATAAAATAATTGTCAACTAACAATTAAAGCGTAGTTGACAATAAAGACTCTTTTAATGTAATATGTAATAAGTTAAACGAATTTTGATGATAAAGGAGGAAACAAAATGAACGAAGTTCATTTTCTATAACTGTTTCCGACTAATAGCCGCTGACAGAAGGGATGGGGCTATACAGATTAAAGGAGGAGATTAAAAGATGAATATGTTAGATTTGGCACAGGAGATTATAAAAGGCAGACGAATATCAAGAGAAGATGATTTGTCTGTCTTTTTAAATTGCGATTTAGAGGAACTTTGTAAGGGAGCAGATACAATACGTGAATATTTTATAGGGGATAAAGTGGATTTGTGCTCAATAATTAATGGAAGAAGTGGAAGATGTCCTGAGGATTGCAAATACTGTGCACAGTCTGCACATTATCATACAAGTTGTGAAATGTATGATTTTCTTCCAACAGAAAAAATATTAGAAGCATGTAAGCTGAATGAGAGAGAAGGAGTAGATCGTTTTTCGATTGTAACAGCCGGCAGAGCTTTGACAGGAGAAGAATTTGACAAAGCGATTCATGCATATGAGACGATGAAGTCACAGTGCAAAATTGATTTGTGTGCATCGATGGGATTTTTAAATGAGGAGCAGTTACATAGACTTCATATGGCAGGTGTCACAAGCTATCATCATAATATAGAAACATCAAAACGTAATTTTCCTAATATTTGCACAACACATACTTATGAACAGAAGATAGAAACGTTGAAAAAGGTAAAGGCAGAAGGAATGTGTGCATGTTCGGGTGGAATTATCGGAATGGGAGAAACATGGGAAGACAGGTTAGATATGGCGATTAGTCTTGCTGAACTTGAAATTGATTCAATTCCAATAAATGCGCTTATGCCAATAAAGGGAACACCACTTGAGAATCTTCCAATGCTTACAGAAAATGAAATATTAAGAACAATAGCATTTTTTCGTTATATTAATCCGGAAGCAAATATTCGTTTAGCGGCCGGAAGAGCATTGCTTACAAACGATGGGGAGATAGCATTTGAATCAGGGGCATCGGCAAGTATCACGGGCGATATGCTTACAACTGTAGCATGCGCAACAATCCGAAGTGATAGGGAAATGTTGAAAAGTTTAAAGCGTGATGTTACACCGGAATATTGGAAAAATAAATAATATATTAAATCGAAGACGTTATATGTTGTTAAATGTTTAAAAATATGTTACCTTTAAATACAGCAACTTAATTTAATTAAGTAAAAATAAAATTTATGAGGTAACAATTATGAAACAAAAAAACGGGTTTAGTGGGCAGATAGGATTTGTACTCGCTGCGGCAGGAAGTGCTGTAGGTGTAGGAAATCTTTGGAGATTCCCATATTTAGCGGCAAAAGATGGTGGGGGACTTTTCCTTATCATATATTTGGTGCTTGTATTGACAGTAGGTTTTACATTATTAACAACTGATATTGCAATTGGTCGTAAGACAGGAAAGAGTGCGATATATGCATATCAGTCAATGAGAAAGAAGTGGAAGTTTTTAGGGGTTATTACATTTTTGGTTCCGGTATTAATTATGACTTATTATGCTGTAATCGGAGGATGGATTCTTAAGTATATGACTATTTATATTTTCGGTTCAGGAAAAGATGCAGTAGCGGACAATTATTTTACGAACTTTATTTCATCGTCTTCTTCAGTATGGTTTGGAATTATTTTTATTCTTTTAACAGTTATTATTGTTTATAATGGAGTTGAAAAAGGTATTGAGAGAGTTTCTAAATTCATTATGCCGGTACTTTTAATTTTAGTAATCGGAATAGCAATTTTCTCATTAACTTTAAAAACAACTTTAGATGATGGAACAGTTAGAACAGGTCTTCAGGGATTAAAGGTTTATTTGAAACCTGATATGTCAGGTATTACCGTACATAAATTTTTACAGATTTCATTAGATGCAATGAGTCAGTTATTCTTCTCATTAAGTGTATCAATGGGTATTATGATTACATATGGTTCATATGTTAAGAAAGATGTTAATTTAAATAAAGCAGTATCTCAGATTGAAATTATGGATACGGCGGTAGCTTTCTTAGCCGGTATGATGATTATTCCTGCAGTATTTGTTTTCTCAGGTCTTGATGGAATGTCAGCAGGGCCGGGACTTATGTTTGTATCACTTCCAAATGTATTTTATAGAATGGGATTTGCAGGAAGAATTGTAGGACTTATTTTCTTTGTATTAGCAGGATTTGCGGCATTAACTTCATGTATTTCCGTGTTAGAATCAATCGTTGCAAATTGTATGGAAATTTTCCATGTAGACAGAAAGAAAACTACAGGAATTCTATCTGTTATTTATTTAATTGCAACAGCAGTTATCGCTTTAGGATATAGCATTTTCTATGTAGAAGTTAAGTTACCAAATGGAAGCACAGGACAGCTTTTAGATATTATGGATTATATTAGTAATAGTTTCCTTATGCCATTTATTTCATTATTATCAGCGATACTTATCGGTTGGATAATGAAGCCGTCATGGATTGCAGAGGAAATGGAGTTAAATGGAGAAAAGTTCTCACGTAAAAAATTATATAATGTTATGATAAAATATATAATGCCATTAATTATGATTATTTTATTCCTGCAGTCAACAGGACTACTAAATATGATTACGAAATAAAGATTCTAAAGAACAGAGACTCTGATAGTTTAAGAGTTTCTGTTTTTTTGTATAGGGCAAGGCCATATTTATAAAGGCGAGTTTTTTGTGAAGAAAAAACGAGGCTTTAATTAATCCATTTTTATTTAAAATTAATTTTAAGTTTGTTTTAGGAGCAAATAAGTTTGTTGACAACCCTTTTTCAGAAGTCTAAAATGGAGCTGATTTGGAACAATTACAACGAGAAAAAATTATGAATGCAACAGATACAACAGAATTTCTTGGACAGGAAAAGATTAGTAAAATATTATTTAAACTAGCTACACCTGTTATGTTTGCACAGCTTATACAGGCATTATATAATATTGTGGACAGTTTATTAAAAATTTTGAGTAGAGGTTAGAATGTAATTTTAAGGAAAGAGTTGACATTAATAAAAACGCAAACAATTTATTTGAGAATAGTGAAATTAAAAAAATATAATAATAAAAATACAACGAGTTAATAAAAAAAGGAGACAACATGGCAGAAAATAAAAGTAATTATAGAAATACATCAAAAGAATTAATGGCGTTTATAAAGAAAAGCCCTACAGCATTTCATGTAGTAAATAATTTTTCGCAGATGCTTGAAAAATCAGGATTTACCAAATTAAATGAAAGAGATAAGTGGAAGTTAAAAACGAATGGAAAATACTATGTAACAAGAAATGATTCGTCAATAATCGCATTTCGTATGCCTGAGAATGAAGATTTTTATAATTTTCAGATATCAGCTGCACATAGTGATTCACCGGCATTTAAAATTAAAGAAAATCCTGAGATGATAGAAGACAGTAATTATGTAACATTAAATGTAGAAAAGTACGGTGGAATGTTGATGGCACCTTGGCTTGACAGACCACTTTCCGTGGCAGGACGTGTTATTATAAAGGATAGAAATACCCTTAAGCCTGTTCTTATAAATGTAGATAGGGATTTGTGTGTTATACCAAATCTTGCAATTCATATGAACAGAGATGCCAATAACGGAATAAAATATAATCCACAAAAAGATATGATACCTTTATTTGGTGAAATCTATTCAAAGGATAAATTTAAAGAAATAATTGCCAAAGAAGCGGGTACAGATGCAGAAACTATTATAAGTACAGATTTATTTGTGTACAATAGAGAATTGGGGACAATTTGGGGAGCAGATAATGAATTTATATCAGCTCCAAGACTAGATGACGTAATGTGTGCGTATAGTTGCATAAATGCATTGATTAAAAGCAAAGAGACAAATAAAGAAAGTGTAAATGTATGTGCTGTTTTTGACAACGAGGAAGTTGGAAGTACTACGAAACAGGGAGCTGATTCATCATTTCTTGCAGATGTACTTTCACGAATTTCAATGTGTAAGGGAAAAGACAATGAAGATTTTGTAAGAGCGTGTGCATCATCATTTATGCTTTCAGCAGATAACGCTCATGCGGTACATCCTAATTATAAGGAAAAAGCTGACCCAACAAACAGACCATATATGAATAAAGGAATTGTTATTAAATATAATGCAAATCAAAAATATACAACTGATGCAGTATCGGCAGCAATATTTAAGGAAATTTGCAAAAAAGCGGAAGTGCCTGTTCAGTCATATGTAAATCGTTCAGATATTCCGGGTGGCTCAACTCTTGGAAATATTTCAAACAGTCATATATCACTTAATACAGTAGATATAGGACTTGCACAGCTTGCAATGCATTCGCCATACGAGACGGCAGGAATAAAAGATACAGAATTAATGATAAAGGCTGTGAAGAAATTTTATGAGACAGCTATTATAACAGGCGAAAATGGAGAGATTAGTTTAAAATAGAAAGTTCCATATCTTTCAACCAGACGAAAAGAATGGTATAAATAATTATAGTAAAATTAAGGTGTCTTTATATCAGAAAAAAACTGATGTAAGGACATTTTTCGCAATATCGGTCAATATATGTATATTATATTTAAAAATAAAAAAACTAATATAGAATATATATTGGGAAGGAATTAAGAAATGGATAAATTAAATATTAGTAGAAGTGGTGATAAGTTGACTAGAGAAGATGTAATAGAAAAAATTAAAGAGTATTTAAAAAGACTTAAAAATAAAGACAACCTCGAAAGTGTACGTGCTGATTTTGTAAAAGAATTTAAAGAGGTTGACGCGTCTGAAATTATGTTAGCGGAACAAAGGCTGTTAAAAGAAGGAACGCCTTTAGAAGAGGTTCAAAAGTTATGTGATGTACATTCTGCATTATTCCATGGAAAAACTACAGAAGAAAGAATTTTAAATGCAGAAAAAGCTGCAAATCAGTCTGTTAAAGAAAAAAGGATGGCTGCAACCAAAAAACTAATTAGTATTTCGGGACATCCATTATATACATTTACCCGTGAAAATGAAAAAATTGAACAGCTAGTTGAAAGATGTATGGGTGTTGCAAATGATGGAAATATTGAGAAAGAATTATTAACTAATCTAAGACAGATAGCAATTCATTATGCAAAGAAGGGAGATTTGCTGTATCCCCATTTAAAAGTTAAGTATGATATTAGTGGACCATCGGATGTAATGTGGACGGTAGATGATGAAATCAGGGATGAAATAACAAAATTATACAATGCAGATGAACAGGATAACGAATGGAAAGAGAGATTTAAAGCGGTTTTAATTCGAATAAAAGAAATGATATATAAAGAGGCAAATATACTTTTTCCTAATTGTGCATTAAATTTTACGGAAACAGAGTGGTATGACATATATATAGACTCAAAGGATTATGAAAAATGTCTGGATGTAGAAAATGTGATTTGGGAAGAAGCAGAAAAGGCATATATTACTAAAAAGAAAAAAATAGTAGAAGACAGGAAAGTAAAAGAAGATGAAATAGTGATGGCTGGAGGAACAATGACAGTAGAACAGCTTGCAGCTATGCTTAATACAATTCCACTTGAAATAACATTTGTAGATACAGAAAATATAAACAGATATTTTAATGAAGGCCCTAAGGTATTTAAGCGACCGGAAATGGCTATTGGAAGGGAAGTGTTTTCATGTCATCCTCCAAAAGTAGAAAAACAGGTGAGAAGAATTATAGAAGAATTTAAAAGTGGAAATATGGACAAGGTACCGGTATGGATGGAAAAGAATGGAAGAACAATGTTAGTGACCTATATGGCAGTAAGAAATGAAAAAAAAGATTATTTAGGAACAGTAGAGTTGGTTCAGGATATGGAATTTGTAAAGGAACATTTCAAATTGTAACAAAAATTAAATAAAATTTATGGTTATGATAATATTGAAAATTTAGAAAATTATTTAAGATTAAGGCTAAGAAAATTTTAGTCATAATGAAATAAAAAATACAGATAAATTTTAATAACAAAAGTTTATCTGTATTTTTAAATATAATATTTCCAGTTTTGTGGTTATGCAAACATAGAAAATCCCATAACAACAATTCCAAGAACTACAAGTATAATACCTGTTGCACGATTTAAGGTTTTAGGTGTTGCTTTATTTGCAAAAACGGCGGCAATTCTTGCCCACAGTAAAGTGAAAATAATACATAAAATCCAAACTTTCACATCAGGTACGCCACCTATGGCAAAATGAGATGCAGCACCTGTAAATGCAGTGAAGGCCATAATAAATACACTTGTTCCGACTGCAGTTTTTAATTCATAGCCAAGAACAGATGTTAGTATAAGTAACATCATCATGCCACCTCCTGCACCGATGAAACCACATATAAATCCAATTAAAACGCCACATATAACTGACTGGATGGCACGTTTTTTTGCAGATACATTTTCCATAGCTTCCTTAGTTGTCATAACAGGTTTTACGATAAATTTAATACCCAGAATAAAAGTCATAAATACTGAAAATCCACCCATTGTAGTTGAAGGAACAAGACTGGAAACATAGCTTCCGACAACTGTAAATGCAAGAACACTGACCATCATAATAATACCATTTTTAATGTCAAGATTCTTGTTTTTCCCATAAGTGTAAGCAGAGATAGCACTGGCAAGAACATCTGATGAAAGTGCTATACCTACCGCCATATAAGGGTCCATACCAAGAAAAGTGATTAACATAGGACTGATAACTGCGGCGGCGCTCATTCCGGCAAATCCTGTACCAAGTCCGGCACCCATTCCAGCAAAAAAAGTAACTAGTATTGTAATAAATAAAGACATTGTAAAAGTCCTCCTTTAAGCATTAAGTATAATGAAACTGGAAAATATTATAACAGATACGTATTGTGAAAACAAACAGGTTACAGAAATATATGTAAATACAGTTACATAAATATATGTAAATATATAGATATAAAAAATGTTACAGTAAGCTGTGAAAATATATGGAAAAATGCTACAAAAAATGTTACCGTTATACAGAGACGTAAAATAGAGGGATGAAAAACTTTAATTTTGTTTAATGGGTCAATGAATATCTAGAACCAACTTTGTAGGAAGTTTCTTAAGACCGGAGAAGCTTAAGGAAGCAAGAAAACAGTTCGACAATGGAAATATAGGGTACGAAGAACTGAAAAAGGTTGAGGATGAAAGCATAACAGAGTTAATTATAAAAACTAAAAATTTAGGATATAACGTAATTACAGATGGAGAATTCAGACGTGCAACATGGCATCTTGATTTTATGTGGGGATTCGACGGAGTGGGAAACACACCAACTAAGACAGGCTTACCTTTCCACGGTGAAGACGCAATGGCCGACGACACATATTTAGTAGGAAAAGTTGGCATAAAAGGAGAGCATCCTTTTGTTGAACATTTCAAATTCGTGAAACAGTTTGAAGATGAAAATACTATAGCAAAGCAAACTATTCCATCACCTGCACAGTTTTTAGCATAGTTTACAATGCCATTTAGCAGAGAACACACATTAAAATATTATGCTACAGATAAGGAATTAGCAGACGATATTGTAAAAGCATACGGCATGGTTATTAATGACTTGTATGAAGCAGGATGCAGAAACATTAAGTTAGATGATTGTACATGGGAAATGATGGCAGATAAGTCAGGACATCTTGCATACGGAACAACACAGTCAGGATTAATTGAAATCCAGAAAGCACACAAGGATATAAATAATAAGGTTATCGCAAATGCACCTAAGGACATAGTAATTAACACACATGTATGTCGTGGAAACTTCCATTCAACATATGCTAACAGCGGAGCATATGATCCGGTAGCAGATATATTGTTCGGCGAAGAAAATGTCAATGCATATTATCTTGAATTTGATGACGAACGTTCAGGCGGCTTTGAACCACTTGCCAAGGTTTCAGGGGACAAGAAGGTAGTCCTTGGCTTAATTACAACTAAGTCACCTAAGTTAGAAAACAAGGAAGAAGTAATAAAGAGAATACACGAAGCAGAAAAATATATTCCATTAGACAGACTTTACTTAAGTCCTCAGTGCGGATTCGCATCATGCGAGATCGGAAACAAGCTTACAGAAGAAGAGCAGTGGGCAAAGCTTAAGCTTGTTAAAGAAATAGCTAAAGAAGTTTGGGGATAGTTGAATATGTAACCATAAGCTAACCTTTATGGGGAGCTTCTGGTTTCTTTTTGTTATTTGGATAAGTGTATTGTTTTCTATATATTTTTTGCATTTTTTTAATATTCAGATATTTTTAATGACTTTAATTTCACTTTTTTATTTTTTACGTAACTTTGACATAAAGTATACAGAGGCTTTAATATTACGAATTATTATATGTGAGTACACGTAAATTAAGTTTAGAAAAGTGAGAGGAAATTATGAGAAAAAATACAAGTAAAGCAATAGGGGCAGTTCTTATTGCCGGTATTGTGGCATCAGGATTAAATGGAATGCCATTAAATAATAGTGTAAATCAAATTAATGCGGCAACTGTTGAAGCAGGAACTCCATATGACGGGGCAGGAAATTATAATGTAGCAGTAAATCATGTAATTATTAACCAGGTGTATGGTGGCGGAAATAATAAGGGTGCAGGTTCGCATGGTTTTATTGAATTATACAATCCTACAGATTCAGAGGTAGACTTATCCACATGGTCTGTTCAGTATGAAGGTGCTACAGGCGATGACAAGAATGATCCGGGATGGCATAAGCTTGATCTTAATGGAAGTATTCCGGCACATTCATCTTATTTAATAAGAACTAAGAAGTATAAGGATAACACTACACCGGCTAATTTTCAGGTTCCTACAGGTGACATGCAGTGGGATGATATTATAATTAATGGCAAAGGTGTAGCAGTTACATTAATGAGCAATCAACAGCTTTTAACAGATAATAATATTTTTGATAACACATCGAAGAAACCGTTAAAAGAAGGATATGTTGACCTTGTAGGTGTTCATGGCAATGATTCAATGGAAAGCGAAAAGGCTTTTGCTTTTGAAGGTTATGCAACAGACAGTCAGTCAACTAAGAAGGCTGTTAGAAGAATTGATTTTCAGGATACTGACTGTAATGCAATTGGTGAAGATGATGGTGACTTTGTAATAATTGAATATAATGCAACAGATGCTGATTATCTTCAGTGGGCAAGACCAAGAACAACAGCAGATGGTGCATGGTACGCAACACCAATGCCGGAATTTAAGGAAACTACATCATTAAGCAGTAGTGAAATTAACGTATTAACAAATACTTTTGGCAACAATGTTGAAAGTACCAGAAAGTTTACATGGCAAATGCCGGCTAGTTTTTCAGAAGGCTATGTAAATGTATCTGTAAATGAAAATATGACAAATGCTAAGAAATTTAATGCTACAAAAGCTTTAAACCACAAGGAAAGTGCAAGTGTGTTTAGAGCAGAGGCAACAGAACTTTCAAAGAATACAAAATATTATTATCAGGCAGTATGTGGAGATGTAAAATCAGAGGTTTATTCATTTACAACAGGAAGTTTATCTGATGATTTTACTTTTGTAAGAGCATCAGACAGTCAGTCTAAAACAGAGTCGGGATATGATATTTTCCAGAAAGCAGTTACAAAAATAGCAAATACATATAACCCTGTATTTATTATGGAAACAGGAGATCTTGTAGATACAAATTATTTTGAAGATGAATGGAGATGGTTTATAGGAAAGTCTCAGGGAATGTTTGGAAGTACAGCATATATTCCGGTAGTAGGCAATCATGAACAGACATCTTCATATGATGCATGGGCTTTTAGAGAACATTTTTCAGTTCCAAATGAATGTACAGAAGAAGGTGTGACACCGGGAACAGTTTATTCTTTCGATTACGGAAAAGTACATTTCGTAGTTTTGAATTCAGAATGTAAGGGTGAAGGCTTAAAGTCACAGGCTAAGTGGGCAGCAGATGATATGTCAAAAACAAAACAGAAATATATTATCGCAGCAATACACAGAGGACCATATGGCGGAGCAGGAATTGCAGGAGATGTTTCAGAAGCATTTACACCTGTTTTTGACAAATACAATGTAGAATTAGTATTATTCGGTCATGACCACTCATACATTAGAACAAAAGCTTTAAAAAATGGAGTAGAAGATAAAAACGGAACAGTTTATCTTGAGTGCGGTGGCTGTGCATCAAAACAGGATTCAGCTAACAGCACAATTCCGGGATATGCAGAAATTACTGGAACACCGGGAATGCCTGTATATGATGTTATTACAGTAACAGATGAAAGTATAAAGGTTAAGACAGTAACAGTAGATGAATCAACTGACACAATTTCAGATTTACAGGATACGGGAAGCATAAATTACGTAAACCCTGATGCTAAAATTGAATTTGAGGTTTTGCCTAAGAATCATTCAATAAAAGAAAATGAGTCGACGACAGAACCTGCAACAAAAGAAAATGAGTCAGCAACAGAACCTGCAACAAAAATTGAAGGTATCAATACGACAGCTAATGCCGAAACAACAAATAATGAAACTTTAAAGACAACAGATATAATTAAAGAAAAAGTACCTGCAAAGGTAAAAGATCTTAAAGTAAAGCAAGTAAAAAAACGTTCAATAAAAATAAGCTGGACAAAGAGTAAGAATGTTAAAAAATACGAGGTAAGTATTTCAGCAAATAAGAAGTTCAAAAAATCAAAAACAACTACATATATGACAAGTAAAAAAGTATATGTATTAAAGAAACTTAAAATCAGGAATTACTACATTAGGGTTAGAGCAATAAATGGCAAAAAAACAGGAAAATGGTCAAAGATATTAATCAAAATAGTTAAATAATTTCAATAAAAAAAGGATGCTATTAATGGGTGAATTGCTTCATGTTAAGTAGACAATTAAAACAATAAAAAATTTTTCTATCCAGCAGGATATTCCTGCTGGATGTTTTTATTCTACTTTTAAATAGTTTTTGTGTTTTCAATAAGTGTTAATATTCCTAAATTTCTTTGTAATCTTTTATTGCTGTCTCTGACTACGTAAGCAACAATTTTTCTGTCATATAAATCGAGTATTGCACTCAAGTACACATTATATTTTTCAGTTCAAATATAATACTTAAATTCTGTAACAGCAGTTAACTATTTTTATTTGGTGTATAGGCAGAAAATTCACGGCTTAATATGTTTTTAGTTTCAGTAGCCGGGATTTTCCTATTAAGTCATTTATAATAGGAAGCTCAACTTACTTTTCCAAGGTTGCATAGTGCATTAATGGAATATCCATAAATTCTATTTCCTTCCTTGATTGTCTGAAAGATAATTCAATACAGCTTGCTCTTTTAATTATTTTGGGTAATGTTTATATGTAGATACGTAAAATTCATCTTCACTAGAATTGTTGTAAATAGTTATCCATTGCTAAATAGAAGTTAGTGTAATTTCTAGTCTATTGGCCATATGAGTCATACTTTCTTTACAGATTTAATTATATGAATAGAATCAAGATTATCTTATGGACTGATTGTGGATTTTAACATAGAAAATGCTCCCTTCTAAATATTAAGTGATTTTTCACTTGTCTATTTAGAAGGAAGCATATCCGAGGTATGAACAGCCTCAATCTTATGTATTTAAATCTCATAAGTTATGTTTGACATTCATAATTTTATTTTTCTAACAATTGTTCAAGAAAGAACATTAGACTGTCAGCTGATACAAGTTTGTTAACTTTTTCAGGCTTTTCTAATGTCTGGACTATACCATTATATAATTCCATGAATTTTTTCCTGTCATTTTGTTGGACGGCTAACATTAAAACAATATGAATAGTATGTTCGTCCCATTTAATGCCATTTTCACTAGTAAGAACACAAATCATAGTATGGGTAGCGTTCATGTCTAAAGCATGTGGAATTGCAAAGGTGTCAAAAAAACATGTTGAAGATAATTGTTCACGTTCTAAAACAGATTCAATAAAACCATCTTTACACAAACCATAATCTATAACATTTTGTCCCAAAAACTTAATAACATCTTCCTTATTGCTAAAATTGTTTGATTTAAAGAAAAGCTTTTTATCAAAAAATGATGATAACATATTGTTTCTTTTAATTTTTTGCTTGTTTTCTAAACATTTATGAATGGCATTATCTATGTTTATTTGATCCATCATAGTAAAAAATGGTGATACCACAATAACTTCTTTTCCAATGAGATTTAAAGGTTGTGTAGTTATAATCAAATCAGAGTATGCATCAATTAAAGTAGAACTGTTATTAGTGTTAAATAATTTTAGTGTTATAAAATTGTCATAATTATCTAAAAGTTTTTTTTCAATATTAGAGTCAATATGGTGGTAATCATGACATAAAAGCAAAATAGAAACTTTATCAGAATCAGTGTTAGATGATTCAATAAGATATCCAATATGTATGCTTATGTATCCGATTTCAGAATCAGCAATATGAATGTTGTATTTTTTATTTAGTTTTTGAGCAATATTAACAGATACATCATATATAAAAGGACAATTTTTCTTTATATTATAGAGAAAATCGTTTCCTGATGACTGAATACTGTTAGCTCTTTTAATTAAACCATGTATATGTAGAGCAAAACTATAAAGATACTCATCAAAATTAATTTCTAACATGTAATAAGAAAATACATTTAATAAAATCTCTCGGATATCTTCTATAAAATCTTCCGACAAGATATCTTTAGAACTTATCAGATGATTTTGGTTTATAGGTTTTATTATTCCCTCTAATAATGATGAAATATAAAAAATATCATCTTTTGTAGGAGCAATATTGCAATGTGCTGAATACTGAGTACAAATTTCGTTTGCAATTTTCGATTCTATATTATCAGAATGGTCGGATATATTATTAATCGGTTGTGAAACATAATGATCCGTACGCATTCTGTATAATGCTATAGTAATGTTTACAATTAAATTGTTATAGTAAGCATTATCAATATAGTAGTCATATTTATTTATTGAGTTTAGAATAATTATCTTTATTTTATCAACATCGATGCCTTCAAAATAATTGGTCAGATTGTCAATACTGTT
This sequence comes from Eubacterium sp. LMAG:50, assembly GCF_008680265.1. Lineage (NCBI taxonomy): Bacteria > Bacillati > Bacillota > Clostridia > Eubacteriales > Eubacteriaceae > Eubacterium > Eubacterium sp. LMAG:50. The sequence continues at coordinate 1,364,859 of NZ_NALP01000007.1, forward strand.
AAAAGCCGGATTAATTTCATCAAAAATAATTTTGTTTAAGTATTTGCGCTTATTTAATTCGTTGCCAACAACAAAAACAGTGTTGTTGTTTCTTGATATTTTTAAATCAAAATTTTCTAAAGTTTTATTTATTGTTTTAAAGTATTTTTCCAAGGTAGTAGTGCTAATATATAGAGAATCCGCCAGGTCATCAATATTATAATGAGGCGTGTGAAAAAATACTTTTTTCAAAATTATATGTTCCAAATTTTGTTCATCTTCAGATAGCTGGAAAGTTAATGCTTTATACATATTGTAATCAAGAGAATATCCTCTGTTAGTTGATAAAATTAACGGTAGGACTTTATTTATTTCAGCAACTTCAGATTGAATAGTTCTTAAAGAAACATTTAAAATCAAACTTAGTGATTTCCCTGTTATATAATCATTAGAACTACTGATTTCTTTAATTATTTTTTTTTGCCGCTTAGTGAATCTGTTCATAACAATCTCCTTAATAAAAAATACGTTATAAAAGTAATTAAATTATACAATATTGATAAAGTACAGGCAAATACTTCAATGCGGTGTATACCGCAAAAGTCGATTTGTAATCGCAAATCAAGTGAAATATAATAGCAGCATAAAGAAACGAAAGGAGAAAAAAATATGAATAGAGAAGAAGCACAAATGGTAGCTTTTCAACTTATAAGCTATGCCGGAGATGCGTTTTCATCTTTTTTTAAGGCAGTGGAAAAAGCAAGAAATGGAGAGTTTGATGAAGCTGATGAGCTAATAAAAAAAGGAGAAAGTGAGTTAACTAACGCTCATAACGCTCAGACAGAATTGCTGGCAAAGGAGGCTCAGGGAAAGGATATTGAATATAGCATAATGTTAGTTCATGCACAGGATCATTTAATGACGACAATAATGTATGAACGTGTTGCAAAAGAATTTATAACATTGTACAGGGAGAAAATTAATGGATAGAAAATTCTTGTGGGGAAGTGCTACAGCAGCTTATCAATGTGAGGGAGGATGGAAAGAAGGTGGCAAAGGAATGTCCAATTGGGACACTTTTTGTCATAGTGAAAAAAACAATATAAATCCTGTAACAGGAGATGTAGCATGTGATCATTATCATAGATATGAAGAAGATATAAAAATGATAGCAGATGGAAATCAGAATGCATATAGATTCTCCATTGCGTGGACAAGAATAATACCGGATGGTGTAGGAAAAATCAGTAGAGAAGGTATTGATTTTTATAATAGATTAATTGACACATGTAAAAAATATAATGTAGAACCGTTAGTAACATTATATCATTATGACTTACCACAATCCTTATTTGAAAATGGTGGATGGGAAAACAGGGCAACAGTTGATGCGTATGAAGAATATGTAAAGGTTTGCTTTAAGGAATTTGGAGACAAAGTAAATTATTGGGCAACAATAAATGAACCAAATTACGAAACACTTTGCTGTTATGGTTTTGGAAATTATCCTCCTAATGTAAAGAATCTTGAGAGACGGTGGAAAGCTATGTATCATTTAATGTTAGCTAGCGCAAGAGCTGTTAAAGCATATAAAAATATGGGATATAAGGGAATGATAGGACTTGTAAGTGATAGCTATCCAATTGAAATATTAAAGGATAATGAAGAATATAGGAAGGCGAAAAAGCTTGCAAATATATTTTTTAACACGTCAGTTAATGATACATGCATAAAGGGATATTATCCTGATGAATATATAGAACATTTAACAGAGTTAGGTTATGATTTGTCATATATGAAAGAAGAAGACAAAGAAATATTTAAGGCAGGAACAGTAGATTATCTTGGTGTGAATGCATATTGCAGATTTTTGGTTAAACCTTGTACAGGAAGAGAAACTGTAATGGAGGTGAATAATACAGGAGACTCATCAAAAAATGAGGAAATGGAAATAAAAGACTGGTGTGCGCTGGATGATGATCCAAATACGAAGAAAACACCTTGGGGAACAGAAATATATCCTAAATCAGTATATGATATGTTGATGGAATTTAAGGAATTATATCCTGATACACCAATTATTATTACGGAAAATGGTTTGGGAGAGTATGACATAGTTGAAGGTGAAAAAATACATGATCAGTATAGAATTAATTTTCTACAGGGATATGTAGATTGGATTAAAAAAGCTATAGTTGAAGGTTGTGACTGTAGAGGATATTTTGTATGGTCAACAATGGACGTTTACAGTTGGATTAACGGTTATAAGAAACGTTATGGTTTAGTTTATATAGACTTTGATGATAACTGCAAGAGAATACCGAAAGACAGTTATCATTGGTATAAAGAATTTATAAAAGAAAAAGGAGGAAGTTACAATGGAAAAATTTAGTAATTGGATTGAAAAGAAGATATCTCCACTTGCAAATAAATTGGCAAGACAGAAATATCTTCAAGCTTTGCAAAACACATTCCTAGCTTTAATTCCACTATTCACTATAGGAAGTTTTGCTCTTATTATTATATCACCGCCAATGGATTATACAACAATGGATTCAGGTGTGCTTAAGGCTATTATGCACGGATGGGCAAATATTGCATCGTTTACAAGTCCAGCACTGGGGTATGTTTATTCGGTAACAATGTCTCTGATTGCATTGTGGACATCAATTGGATTAGCAATTAATTTAGGCAAACATTATAAGATGGACAAATCATGGGTTACAGTTGCAGTTTCAGTTGCGTCATTTATGATAACAGCAACTATGAACAAAGAGGGAACGTTAGTTTTTGATTATCTGGATGGAAAAGGTTTATTTGTTGCAATATTAGTAACAATTGTATCTTTTGAATTATACAGATTTTTATCTGACAGAAAGGTTGGATACATCAATTTGGAAGGTGGTGGAGTTCCACCTGCACTTGCCGAATCGATAGGAAACCTTGTTCCAATAGTGATTGTTTTGGTAGCAGTTGCAACAGTTGACGCAGTATTATTAAACTTTACGGGAGTAGGAATTCCGGCAATAATGCAACTTATTATGACACCTATAGTTAATATGGTTGACAGTATTTGGGGAGTTGTTATATTAGCATTAATAGTTATGATTTTCTGGTGGTTTGGTATTCATGATACAGTAATAACAGGTCCGTTGGATACATTCTTAATGAATAATTTTACAGCTAATCAGGCTGCCTTTGCAGCTGGTACAGCAGCAGTAGCACTTCCGTATATTGTTACTGAGCCATTTTGGTGGACATTTATGGCTATTGGAGGTAGTGGTGCAACACTTGGACTTGCTATTTTAACATTGTTCAGTAAATCAAAACAACTTAAGACAATAGGAAAAATAGCTATTATTCCTTCATTATTTAACATTAATGAACCGTTGATTTTTGGTTTGCCACTTATGTACAATTCAACAATGATGTTGCCTTTCATATTGGTTATGCCGTTAAATGGTGTAATTACATATATAGCAATGAATACGGGAATTGTAGCAAAAACTTTTGCATATGCAAGTTGGAATATGTTTTGTCCAATAGGTGGACTTATTGATACTATGGATATTAAAGCATTAATTTTAATTTGTGCTTTAATTGTAATTGACATAATTATATACTTCCCATTCTTCAAAATATATGAAAAACAGAAAATAAAAGAAGAAGTGATGGAAGAGAGCACGCAGGCATAAAATAGATAATTTTACATCGTAGGATAATAGGTTGAAAAATAAAATTTTTCATTACTATTTGTGCCCAAACAACGAGAAAGGAATGAAGATTAATATGAAGATTTTGTTAGTATGTAATGCAGGTATGAGTACCGGGATTATGAAAATGAAACTTGAGCAGGAAGCAAAAACAAGAGGGTTAGATGCCAGTGTAGATGCTATCCCAATGGTAGAGTTAGGTGATAATCTTGAAGGAACAAGTGTTATACTTCTTGGACCACAAATAAGATTTGCATTAGATGACATAAAAAAACAGGCAGAAGGAATTCCGGTAATGGCAATTGCTGCTCAGGATTTTGGAATGATGAATGCAAAAAAAGTTTTGGATGAGGCATTAAAGGAAATATAATGTTAAGGAGGCAAATATGATTCAAATTGACCATATAATAAGTTGCATAGATGGATTACATGCACGACCAGCCGCAGAATTAGCAAACATTGCAAGCGAGTATGCAATTGAAGTGTATATAAACAAAGATGGAAAGATAGCAAATATAAAAAATATAACTGAAGTTGTAGGTTTATGTGCTAAATATGGTCAGAAAATATCAATATTAATTAATGGAGATAATGAAAAAAAATCATTAAAGACTATAAAAAAATATATAGAAGAAAAACTATAAATTAAATAATATGGTTTGATAATATATGAAGGATAATTTGGCCTTAAATATATTTATTTTATCTTTCTTATTTAGAGGGGCTGTCGCTTTAACGAATGAAAATTCGTGAAGTGACAGTTTCATTTATGCATTTTTTGAGGTTTCTATTGAAGTTTTAATCTTTTCTGTCACTTTTTATGGTGTAATTTAATAAGCCGTTATTAGCGGCTTATTAAATTTATACGACGTTTAGTCTGATTCTTTGTTACTGTTTTCTTCTATGTTATATTTAGTTGCACTGATTTAAATTATAAATTTTCTGTAAGTTAATGTTTGAGTTCATACATTAATTTTACATCAACTGTCAGAGTCTTTTGAGGCATGGCAGTTATTTTTTGAAAATTTTTACATGAAAAAGTAGCATATAAACTAATTACTTTTTCAATAATATAGTATCCCTTTTTTATATTGTAATCAATCCAAATGCATTTGCGATTGAACTAAGAAGAATAATTGTTGCAAATATAGGACAAAGATATTTAATCATAAAATTAAAAATTTTCTTTCTGCGAAATTTTCCCTCGCCGTTAAGAACCTCTTCCTCAATCTTATTAAGACCAATTACCTTTGAAACGAGTATACATATGGCAAATGCTGCAATTGGCATCATTACAGAGTTTGTTAAAAAGTCAAAGAAATCTAAAAATTGCATTCCAATGATTTTTACACAGGCTAAAGGTCCATAACCAAGAGCTGATAAACTTCCTAGAACAAGCATTATTCCACCAAGAATGAAAGTAGCTTTCTTTCTGCCCCATCCAAATTCATCTTGAAAAGTTGAAACAGCACTTTCAGTTAAGGCTATTGAACTCGTAAGTGCTGCAAATAAAACTAATGTAAAGAATAAAATTCCAACAACCGTGCTAAGTCCCATGCTTTCAAACATTTTAGGAATAGTGATGAACATTAATGAAGGACCTGCATTTAAGGCATCAGGGTCACCACCAGAGAAAGCAAATACTGCAGGGATAATCATTAAGCCAGCCATAATCGCAATAGCGGTATCAAATATTTCTACATTTTTAGTAGAATCTTCGATTGATAAATCCTTCTTCATGTATGAGCCGAATGTAATTAAAATTCCCATAGCAATTGATAAAGAATAAAACATCTGTCCCATTGCAGCAACAACAGTCATCCATGAAAAATTCTCAAAATTAGGAATAAGGAAATATTTTACTCCGGCTAAAGCACCAGGTCGTGTCACAGAATAAATTGTAATTATAATTGATAAAACAATTAAAATAGGCATCATAAATTTTGATACACGTTCAATACCATTTCTAACTCCGGCATAAATAATGGCTAAAGTAATAAATGTAAATATTATAAAGCAGATTTCAGCGGAAAAACCACCTGTAATAAAATTAGTAAAATAGTCATCACCCGCTAATAATTTGCTGCCGCCAATTATATATTCAACTAAATATTTAATAACCCATCCACCAATTACAGAATAATATGGAACAATGAGAATAGGAATAATAGCGTTAATCCATCCGCCTAAAGATGCAAACTTAGAGTTGCCAAAAAATTTAAAAGCACCCACAGGACTTTTCTTAGTCATACGTCCAATAGATGTTTCAGCAACAATCATTGTATATCCAAATGTCAGGGCAAGAATGATATATACTAATAAGAACATCCCGCCGCCATATTTAGCAGCTAAATACGGAAATCGCCATATGTTTCCAAGACCTACAGAAGCTCCGGCAGCAGATAATACAAATCCCAGCTTTCCGGAAAAAGAACTCCTTTTATTATTGTGTTTTTTCATAATTTTTTACCTCTCATATACTTTTTAATCGCAAGTATAAAAAGTGTAACATAGAGCAGAAAAAAACACAATAAGAGTAGAATAAAATCGTCTGACAGAAGAGTAAAATAAATCGCTATGAAACAAAGAGTAAAAACAGTTAGAAATCAAATGAATATGCACCAAAGGATACATCAAAAGTGGTGGCATTAAGAAAACTTGACAGAAAGGCAAAAATGCCGGCAACGATATTTACTTATACTTTTGGTATTTTATAAGCATTAATTACAGGAATAGGGATGTGTCTGTCAATGAAGGTAATAGGCAATGGAAACCTGATGTTTATTTTGGGAATAATAATTGGCATAATAGGATTGGCATGCATGGGAGTAAATTACCCGATTTATAAAAAAATGTTTAAACACATTTTTAGTCCGGCAATGGATATGTATAGTATTTCAAATGAAGAAAAAACATATATTACAGCATTTTACATAAATGGAATGATTGCTGTTGTAAAAGAATGGCTACAAAATGATTGCAAAATGTCAGAAGAACATATATGTGACATAATTTTAAAATGTGTAAATACATCTAATTAATAAAGTATTTAATGTAATCTTGCAGTGTTAAAAATATTAATATTAGTTAAATTTAGTAATTACAAAACAATTTAATATTATGGTCAAATTTAAATTATTATAATAAGCAGTAATGAATATTTGGAGAAGAATTTTATGAAAGCAGGAATTTATCTTGGAAAAGAGAGTATATCTGTATCCAAGATTTGTAAAAAATGATACAAAGAGAGCAGGAACAATAGGCGGCTTTTCAGAGTATATTTTAGTACCGGAGGCAAAGTTAAAGCATTTATACCGGCTGAAATAAGTGACAGGGAAGCAAGTTTAATTGAGCCTTTTACAGTGGGATGCAGAGCTGCAAGACGTTCACAACCACAAAAAGGAGAAAAAGCAATTGTATTTGGATGTGGAACAATTGGAATTGCAGCTGCAATTACGCTAAAATATTTTGGATTAGATCAAGTTATAATAGCAGATTTATCAGATTTCAGATTGAATATTGCAAAAAAACTTGGATTTGAAACATGCAATATAGCAAATAATGAAAAGTAAACGATGGGATATTGAATCAATTATCACGGATGAATATCCGTTAGAAAAACTTGACGAAGCAATAGAAAAGGCATCAAAGTCAGACGAAGCATTTAATGTTGTGATTAAATTTTAGAAAAGATAAACAGCGTAGGAGTAGGACAATTTTCTCAAGCAATTGCTGCAGTAGAAAAAACAGAGGAATAGAATTTATATGGTTAAAAAATATGGCTAAAATGAAAAGGGCTTTTTCATTTTAGCCATATTGCAATTGTATAGGTAATTTATAAATGATAAATATTACCTTTTACTAACTAACAACCGAATTTAAAAAAATTGCAAAGAGCATTAAATAACTCGGAACAGCTATTGAATTTAAAACACATAGTTTCGTCCTCCTTATTTTAGATTTGTACTGGCCAATTACAAGATGAATTGTAACAATTTCGTAATATTTAAACAATAGGGGATAATTGGAAATAGTTTATACGTTTAAAATAAAATTTCCTAAGTACATAAATATGTGGAACTAAGCTCAAAGCATTTTAAAAGCCCTACAAATTTAAAAATAAGTTAAATATAGGGCAAGTTGCACGAGTTTACCTAAGCCCAAATAAAGATGCTTTTGAAATTGAATTATGATATAATTACAAAATCCCTACTAATTAAGAAAGAGAAGGTCAGAAAATGAATATTGCAATTTGTGATGATGATAGGGTGATTATTGAACAGATTGAAGAATTTCTTCAAATTATTCACGATAAATCATTGGAATATGAGGTGTTTTTTTGTGCGGAAGAATTACAGAAATACATAACAGAAAATAATGTTAATTTTGATGTGTTTATATTAGATATTGAAATGAAAGAAATGTCAGGGATAGATTTTGCAAAAAAACTTCGAGAGAAAAATGTTGATTCTTTAATTATTTTTATGACCAGTCATTCGCAATATGTGTTTGATGTGTTTGAAACCGTAACATTTGACTTTATACAAAAACCGTTAACCTTCGAAAAAATAAAAAATACATTAGAGAAAACAAAGAACTATTTAGAAATAAAGAGAAGGAGCTTTGTATTTTCTTACAAAAAAAATAATTACAACATTGCATTTTCAGATATTTGTTATTTAGAAAAAGATGGTAGAAAAGTATGGATATATACAATTGATGATAAAAAATATCAATGTAATATGACATTGAAAGAAATATGGTCACAATTAGATGATGAAATGTTTGGAATGTTAAATAAATCGTTGATTGTAAATCTTTCAAAAATCGAAGGGATTATAGGAGAAAATGTAATTTTGCAAGATGACAGGATGCTATATGTAAGCAGAGATTATAGAAAAGAAATTAAGAAAAAACACTTGAATTATTTAAGGGGGCAGGTATGAATTTAATTTATGATTTAATAATAAATATAATTGATTATTTGATTATTTTCAAATATTTTAAGAGTTTTAGTGAAAAAAGAACTATGAAAAAGAAATATTGTACGATTCTTTTTTGTGGATGCATAATTTGGATTAGTGTTGTAAATCAGTTTCACAATCCAAATGCAAATCTGATTTTATGTATATTGATGATTTATCTATATAGTTGCTCATTTTCATATAGTATTTCGTATCATATAATTCTACCGGTTTTGTACATAGGATTTGGAATTGTAGCGGAACTGATAGGATTTTTTGTTTTGAATTTTTTAGGACAGGCAATTCCATATTTTATCCGTTACTATGGAAGTTCTTTTATCTGCGAAATTATCCGCTTTTTAATAGTTTATGCAATTTGTAAAGTTAGGAAAATAAAATTCCCTAAATTGTCTTTTGATATAAGTAAATATCTGGTTATTATTCCACTTACATGTGTTTGTATATGTTGTATAACTATGAATATTATTCAAAACAGTAAGAATAATCCGGTTATTATAATGTGTTTAATGATAATAGTTATGACAATTTCGAGTAATGTTTTAATGTTTAAAATGTTTGTTAAAGTAACAGAAACATTATCGGATAATTATGAAAAGGAAATGTTGTTACAAGAGGCACAGGCAAAAGAACAATATTATAATGAAGTGGAAAAAAGTAATAAAGAGATACGAAGAATTAAGCATGATTTGAAAAATATGCTATTAGCGATATGCTCAGAGGCACAAAAGAATAATGAGATTTCAAAAGAAATATATAAAATCATTAATGAGTTAGATGCGAGTAACAAAAAATTATATACATCTAATATAGTTATAAATACGATAATAAATCACAAGATGTGCCTGGCAGAAAATTTGAAAATAAAGACATATGTAAACATTAAAGTACCAAAATCCGTTAATCTTGATTATAAAGATGCAGGAATCCTGTTAGGAAATATATTAGATAATGCAATAGAATCTTGCAAAAAAATTAATATGGAAGACAGATGGATTAAAATAGACATAATTTATAAGAAGAATACAATGTTTATAAAAATCTGCAACAGCAAGATAAAGGAGTTAGTGAATATAAAACAAACTAGTAAACATGATGGGCATAATCATGGAATTGGAGTATCAAGTATAGAGAATATTGTAAAAAAATATGGTGGGTATGTAGAATTTATTGATAAAGGAGAAGAATTTGAAGTAGCTGTAAGTTTGTATGGAATATAAGAATTGTTAATAAAAATGGCAATCGGGCAATTATTATATTGATATTTGTAAATGCGAAAAATATTTTACAAATGATTACATATAAAACACAAATGATTACATTGTGGCAAAAAAAGAAAAAATTTAAGGTATGATAGAAAAATCTGAAGCAAAATAATTACTGGAAAATTATATTCTGAAAACAAAAAAGGAGAGGTTATGAATAAAATATTGGAGAGGTTTAAAAATTTCTTTTCTGCATCCCATGATAGGGAACAAAAAGGAATTCAGTCAACTAAGCATGGAATGCTTAATAATTTCATGTTTGCAGTTAAGCTGACGTGGAGTTTTAGCAGAATATTTATTATAGCGGTTATTGCCGGTGGAATATTAATCTCATTATACAATCTTATTGGAATTTATATACCAAAAATTGCTTTAGCATTGGTAGAGCAAAAGGTTAGTACAGACGTAATGATTAAGGTGATGGTAATAGTGGGAGTGGCAACTCTTATACTTAATCTTATTGCCTATAAGGCTAGTTATATTTGCGAATATCAGTGGGAAAACGTGTACAAAGGTATAGTTTCAAAATATCTTAGAAAATCATTTACAACGGATTTTAAAAATATGGAAAATCCGGATTTCCTTGATTTAACTCAAAGATCAAAACAGGCATTGTATACATATCAGGGAATTCATGGATATTGCATGAGAGGGCAGAACATAATTGCCAATCTTACCATGGTATTTATTTCCGGCTTTGCCATAGCTTTAGTTAATCCGGTGCTTGTACTTGTTATAATTACACTTTCGTTTTTTATCTATAAAATTTTAGATTCAACAATGGAGTGGAGCAAGACAGAATTTAGAGATGCTATGGCATCTAATTATAGAAAAAATAGTTATTTTTCAAATACAGCAAGAGACTTTAAGTACGCTAAGGACATAAGACTGTTTAAAATGCAGGAGTTTATACAGAATATGTGGAATGACATTAACACAATATATTATGCTGCCTGCAAAAAACATCACAGTAAGTGGATTATGTGTGAAGCAAAAATGAGTATGCTTAGGTTAATTCAAAATGTATTGCTATATTCAGTGCTTATTTACATGATTATGTTTAGGGGCATGAGTATTTCTAATTTTGTTTTATATATTGGATTAGTGGCTGCATTTTCAACAGCCATGACTGATCTGTTTTGCAATCTTGTGTGGATGAATATGAACAGAATGCAGTTAGATGATTTTAGAACATTTATGGATTGGACAGAGGATATACCTGACTATCAAAAGGGTGAGGGAACAATAAAGAATATCAAATTAGAAAAATACGAATTTAAATTTGAAAATGTCTCATTTAAATATCCGGGACATGATAAATTTATTCTTAAAAATCTTAACCTCACAATAGAGGCAGAAAGTAAGCTTGCAATAGTAGGAATAAACGGTGCAGGAAAAACTACTCTCACAAAGCTTCTTATGAGACTATATGAACCAACAGAGGGAAGAATTTTACTTAATGGAGTTGATATAAAACAGTTTGACAGAGAATCATATTTTAATATCTTTGCTCCGGTATTTCAGAATATAGAAATATTTGCTTTCCCTGTATGGCAGAACATTTCAATGAAATCTGATAATGAAACTGATAGAGACAAGGTTATGGAAACATTAAAAAGAAGTGATTTAGATGAGAAGATTAACAGGTACGAAAACAAAATCGACACAAAACTTCTTAGAATTATTGATCCTGACGGAGTGGATCTTTCCGGTGGAGAAAGACAAAGACTTGCTATGGCAAGAGCATTGTACAGTGACAGGGATGTACTTGTACTTGATGAACCTACGGCAGCACTTGATGCACTTGCAGAAGATAAGATGTATCAGGAATTTAATGAAATGGTAAAGGGAAAGACTGCAATTTTCATTTCACACAGACTTTCAAGTACAAGATTTTGTGACAAAATAGTTATGTTTGAGGATGGAAAAATTATTGAAGAGGGAACACATGATGAATTAATGAAAACTGGCGGAAAATATAGTGATATGTTTCAGATTCAGGCACAGTATTACAAAAGTGAGAAGGAGGGAGTAACATGCTAAAAAAATTATTTAGTGGAATTAAAGACATAGCTTTTTGCACCGGATATTTTGCAAAGTTTGCATGGAAAAAGCTTCCAATCTATTACTTTTATATTTTGTTGTCAGTTATAGTTAACACAGCAGGACCTTTTGTTTCTATTATCGGCTCAAAATATTTAATTAATGAAATCGTATATGAGCAGAACAGAAACATTGGTATGATAATTTTCTGGGTAGCTTTTATCTGCATTGGAACTTATCTTTATGCAGTAGTAGGAAAGTTTGCAAATGAGAAGCAGAATTATTGTAATGACCGTTTTGACAGAATGCTTCAAATGGAAATAAGTTTTAATACTATGCAAATGAAGTTTGAGTATACTGAAAATTCTGAAATGCTAGACAGTGTAAATAAAGCGGGCCGCGCATTTGAACAAACTAACCTTATACAGGGACTTACAGACGGAATCGTAGGACTTATAAGTAATATATTAGTGCTTGCAGGGGTTATGTATATAGTTGTTAATTGCTCAGTATGGTTACTTATTCCTGTATTTTTAAGTTTCGTTATTAATACATATATGACAATGAAAACAACAAAATTAAAGGAAAATTATTTCTCTGAAGCAATGGAAATAGACCGTGTTGTTGATTATTATCTGGATGAACTTACAACAGGTGAGTATGCCAAGGATATTAGAATTTATAATGCAGATAATATGATTATTGATAACCAGAAGGAACAAAGTACTAAGCAATATAATCTTTCAAAAAGAAGCATGAAAAAAATATGGAATAATGAAAAAATTTCAATAACATCAACGGAGATTTGTAATATAGCAGTTTATATTATTCTTGGTGTAAATACATTAACAGGAAAGATTACAATCGGAGATTTTAGCAGCCTTACACAGGCAGTTATTAAGTTTACGGAAGCACTTTATAATATTTCAAGAGGATTAATGGGATTAAAGTATACAGCATCAATTCTAAAATATTATCTTGATTATATTGAAAAAGCTGAAATTGATATAAAATATGAGAAAAGTAAAAATGCAGAAGTTCCAAATGTTAATGATGGTGTATCTATAGAATTTAAAAATGTAAGTTTTAAATATCCTAATACAGATGTTTATATTTTAAAAAACATAAATACATCAATACATCCGGGAGAACATCTTTCAATAGTAGGAAAAAATGGTGCAGGAAAGACAACTTTCATAAAACTTCTTTGCAGATTATATGAAGTTACAGAAGGAGAAATTCTTGTAAATGGAGTAAATATAAATGATATAGAATACTCTAAATATTTAGATTTACTTTCAGTAGTTTTTCAGGATTACAGGCTTATGGCATTTTCCATAAAGGATAATATTGATATGGGACAGAATAAATATGCCAATGGCGATATAGGACAGAAAGAATATGCCAATGGCGATATGGGACAGAATAAATATTCTAATGTTGAAAATAAGATTAATGAACTGTGCAAAATAGTAGAGATTGACGGTTGGATTAATTCTTTGGAAAATAAGCAAAATACAAACCTTTATAAAATGTTTGATGAGTCAGGAGTTGAACCATCAGGTGGTCAGGCTCAGAAGCTTGCAATTGTCAGGGCATTGTATAAGGATGCACCGGTAGTAGTACTTGACGAACCTACAGCAGCCTTAGATCCAATCGCTGAATTTGAAGTCTATAACAACTTTGATAAGCTTGTTGGTGGAAAAACCGCAGTTTATATATCCCATAGACTTTCATCCTGTAGATTTTGCGACAGAATAATAGTTTTTGATGGTGGTACAATAATTGAGGACGGAAGTCATGACAAATTAATGGAAAATACAAACGGATTTTATTTTAATATGTACAATACTCAGGCTAAACACTACCAGAATTAATTGCTACAGGATTTAAGTAGTATCGGAGTTATAGATAGCCATATTGGAATAAGAGCAAGTATTTTATTAAAAAAGAAAAATAAAAAATTATTGTAACTTGAAAAAACGCACACATCCATAGTATCATTGATAAATAAGCTGAATTTTACAGAACCAATATGAGTAAAAACCTAAAAGAAGAGGAAAATAATCAATGACAGTGCAGAAGAAAAATATTCTGGTTATAGAAGATAGTGAACAATACATGGATATGATTTGTAGCAAATTATCAAATATTACCGACATAAATGTTTACAAGGCAAAAGATAGTGCGCAGGCATATAAATATGCGTTAGAAGAAAATATAAGCGTATTTATAGTGGATATAATTCTTGATACAAATGCTTTAGGAGATGTGTCAGGAATTAAATTCGTTGAAAGAATACGAACCATACCTGAATACAAATTTACACCAATTATAATCACATCATCTTTAGAAGACCCTAAGTTACATTCATACAGTTATTTGCACTGTTATCGCTACTTTGAAAAATCTTATGACATCAATGAACTTATGGATACAGTTAAAGAAGTATTAGAATTTGAAACTCCGAAGGAAGAATCGAAGATAATATATTATAAAAGAGACGGAATTTTGTTCTCACTTCAGACAAAAGATATTGTATATGTAGAGAACAGAAACAGGTACATAGAATATCATTGCACAGATGGAGTACATAAGGCACCATATGCGTCATGTAAGAGTATTATTCAGGAGTTAGGAGATAACAATTTTGCACAATGTAATAAACATGTTGTTGTAAATATGAACTATATTTTAAGTATAGACTCAGTTAACAGATATATTAAACTTATAAATAATTATGGAGAACTTGAAATAGGCCCTAGATTAAAAAAAGAATTTATGAGCAGGTTGAAAAATGAGTGAGATTTTAATTTATTTTTTTGAAATAATATCTGTAATAATATGCATACATAACTTATATGGTCGAAAAAATATAATTTCCATTTATACATTAAGTTTTATAAGTTTAGAGATAATTTATATGTATTTAGTTAATGAAGAAGTGCTTTTTAAAGAGACAATGTTAATAATGTATTTGTTTTTCATTATTTATTCGATGCTTCAGTTTGGTGACAGTATTGTAAATTCTGTTTATAACTGCATGTTGACAATGCTCATTGTATCAGTTACGCAAATGATAATGTACATACCTGCAAGTCTTCTTATTTATAAGTTCATTAAAAATGAAAATTTTATGGCATTGTTTATAAACATAGCTGTTCTGATATTTGTATTCTTTTCACAGAAATCAAAATTATATAAGATATTACACAATATAATTGTTGATAAAGAAAAGAGGGGGATGGTGTGTATATTAGTAAATGGATTAATTCTTGCATATTATCTTTATAAGTTCAAAAAAGACAATTTTATTATGACAGATGCATATCTTACAGGAGGATTATTGTTTGTTATAGTAATATTTGCCATCTATAGATGGCAGCAGTCAACTTACGAAGTTAAATTAAAGCAAAAGCAGTTAGAAATGACTAGAATATATAATGATTCCTTTAAAAGTCTGATAGATGTTGTACGTAAAAATCAGCACGATTTTAATAATCATTTGCTTGCTTTATCAGCTCTGGAAAATGAAGAAAACAATGAAAAGATAAAACAGCGAAAGAATGAATATAAGAACAGAATCTCTGAAGAAAATAAGTATAATAGTATTTTATATAGAATTAATGAACCTATTATCGCAGGATTTTTATTTGGCAAATTAAAAGAAACTGAAAATATGGGTGTAGAAACAACGTATGATGTAAATTTATGCACTGGAGAATTTAAATACATATCAGTTTATGATTTCATAGAAATTCTTGGAATATTAATAGATAATGCAAGAGATGCAATTCTTTCAAATAAAACTACACAAAATAACTGGGAAAATATAAGAGATAATAATGAGTGTGGAAATGAAGGAAGTGTAAAGGGCAATAATGACTGTGAAAAAAAAGAAAACATTACAATTAAAATAGCTGAAACTGAAAAGAAAGTAATAGTTGAGGTCTCAAATCCTTATACATATTGTACGGAGGATGAGATAATTAAGATGTTTGAAAAAGGATATTCTACAAAAGGTGAAGATAGAGGAATTGGTCTTAACAAAATAAAAGAATATCAGGATAAATATAAGTTTGATATTTTAGTAGAAAACATAATGACTAAAATTGGAAATACAATAAAGTTTTCAGTAATAATTGAAAAATAAATTCCATAGGCATCAAAGTTGAGGCCTTTTGCCACAACATAATAATTTTGTGTCTACATCGTAATAATCAACAAATAAAAATCTGCCTTTCATTGTAATGACGGTCATACAGACTGTCGGGTGTGTCAATGAAGGCAGATTTTTTGGAGTAAAAGATTATGAAGGTTAATTATTCAAAGTCTTCTTTGCGAGGAAGTTTAGGTTCCCCAAAGAAACAAAAGCTAACTTTTGAAAATTTAAAACCCCATGATAATGCTAAACACAATGTACAAAGTGTGTTTAAAGTAGAAAGTTTGAATTTACGCATTAGCACATTCCTCCTTTTTTGAGATTTTAGCAATAAATAATTGCGCTGTATGTAACACAATAGTCCAGAATCCAACTTGAAAGTATGTAGCAAATAAGCTGAATTCATGGAAAAAGCTAACAAAAATAATAAAAATAAAAATTATAACAAATCCGGTATTTCGACATTTCTTAATCAAAATACTGTCAGGCGAAGGTCTGAACGGTGATGCTATTGGACCTATTTTATAATTGATAATCATACATATTGTACATATGGAAATTATTAATATAGGTGCTACAAATAAAAGTTTGGGAAGTAGTATAATTGAAGAAAATAAAACGACAAATGTTAATAAAAAACATGTAATATAATGTTTACAATGAATTCCACCGATGTTAATTCTTAAAAATAAAAGCAAAATCAAAGAAACTAAGAATGATTTAAAATAACCTAAAAATCCAAAAAATATACCGAAAATAATAAGTTTTGAAAATTCATAAAAGATGCTTGTAAGTACATATTTTACCATTGCTATATCATAACTGCTGTAGCCGTATTCATCTTTTAATTCATCGATAAGACTTTGCATATTAATTCTCCATTCTTCTGCCATAAGATTTACGGCAGGAATAGTAATGAAATAAATTCACACTAAAACCACACCCAAAGATGTGTAGAGTATAGAAAGATATTTGTCGAATTAAAGAAAAAAAGTAAAAGGTATGTTGTTTAAATGAAAAAATACAGAAAATTGCTGATAATATGAAAAAATGTGCGTTTTTTAGTAAAAAAACATATAATTTAAAAGAAATATTGGTGATACATACTCAATATTTGACGAATTAAAAATCAAATAAGTATAAAATTTAGAAATAGGAAATATAAAATTTGAAAAATTAACTAATGGTTTATATGAATGATAACCTTCAATTTAATAAAACAATTGAAAAAAATAATTGAGTTTGCTATACTTTTATCGGCAAACAAGCGTTCTTAGAGTTGAAAATAGCAGATAATATAAGAGCTTATCAACGCGAACTAGGGAAATATTAAACGTTTAGAAGAGAGGATTTAAATTAATGAAAAAAGGTACAGCTTTAAAAGAAATTTTTAATGATTTTCTCAAAAATGAATTAAAAGACATTGCTAAGCAGAAAAAGATAAGAGGTTATTCAACACTTAATAAAGAACAATTGATTGATAAAATTGTAGAACATATGTTGAATGACGAAGAAGTAGAAAAATATTTCCAATATCTTACAAATGAAGAAATTGAAGCGGTTAAAAAAGAAATTACTTCAACTGAAGGTGGAAAGTCTAACAATGCTTTATATGAAAAATTATATGCAGCCGGTTATTTAGGCGGAATGAATAATGGTGAAATAGTAGTGCCGGTAGAAGTTCAGGCAGTACTTGAAAAAATAGAAAATAAAGAGTTTAATGAGAAACGTAAAGTGACCAGTTTCTTATTAAGCAGTTTGAGAACAATGTGTGTATTATATGGAAAGATTTCGATAGATTTGCTTATGCAGATTATGAAAGATGGAATTAATTATAATGAAAGCACAGAAGAGTTAATTAACAGAATTGAAAGTATACCGGAAGTATATAATGAATTTGAAGTTAATGATAACGTTGTATCTCATAAGAGATTGTCTGATTCAGAAGATAATTCTATAAAAGATGAAAGTAAATATTATATTCCAACTGTTGAGGAAATAAATACAATAGGTGTTTATGGAGAACTTCCTAATGGCCCTTCTAATGTTGAATTAGTAAGTTCTGTAGTTAAAGAAAACACCGGCGAAAATAAAGCAGCAAGAAAGGTAATTTCTAATCCTACCAGAATAGATGATTCAATTCCTTGGACATTTGACAATATGGGCAAAAGATTAGTTAATCAGCCGGTTGTTAAGACAAAGAAAGTTTATCCTAATGATAAATGCCCTTGCGGAAGTGGAAAGAAATATAAATATTGTTGCGGAAGATAGAGGTGAATGACAATGTGGTTGGTATTTGCAATTTTGTCATCTGTATTTGCAGCTTTAACATCTATACTTGCTAAAGTTGGAATAGATGGAGTTAATTCTAATCTGGCTACAGCCATAAGAACTCTGGTAGTTTTAATTATGGCATGGGCAATGGTATTTCTGACTAATAATCAATCGGGAATTACGGAAATAGGAAAGAAAAGTTGGATATTTTTGATTTTGTCAGGGCTGGCCACAGGAGCTTCATGGTTGTGCTACTATAAAGCATTACAGATGGGAGATGCGTCAAAGGTAGTTCCAATAGACAAATTAAGTGTAGTGATAACTTTGATTATGGCTTTTGTATTTTTGCATGAAGATTTTACATCAAAATCAATTATAGGATGCATACTTATCACGTCAGGAACTTTGTTCATGGTTATTTAGAGAATATAAGATATAGAATAAGCAGTTTAATATACCAAATAAGTTTATATTAACTATAACGAACAACAGTTTTATAAAAATTTATAAATATAAAATACACTTTTAGTAAAAAAATCAGAAGTAATATTGTGAATTTAATAAACGCAATATTGCTTCTGATTTTTTTGTAAAGACACCAAACACAAAATAATTAGAAGATTCTATATTATAAAATAGATTAAACTGCAAATAAATATAAAAATGCAGGGATTGTAAATAGAGATAAAAGTGTTGTTAAAAAAATAGTTCTTGAAGTTAATTTTTTGTCTAAATCATATTCTGTGGCAAATATAAGTGCTGTATTTGCTACAGGCATTAGTGATTCAATAAAAAAGACATTTCTAACTAAAGTATCTTTAATGAATAGTTGAAATAATGGATAACAAATTAGTGGAATAATAATTAGCTTGACAAATGTAAATAAGTAAACTCTTTTATCTTTAAATATTTCACCTATTTTCATAGATGCTAACGTTGAACCAATTAACATCATTGCAAGTGGTGAGGTCAGATTACCAAGTATTGATATTGCATTTGTTATAGGAATAGGAAAACTTATGTCTAATGCATAAATTACAATGGAAAGCAAAGAGCATATTATACCTGGTGATAATATGTTTTTTAATGTAAAGGCCATCTTTTTCGCAGTCCCATATCCTATTAAAACTACTCCATAAGTAAATGTACAACAGGTAAATATAATGTTGAGAATGGCTGCATAAAATACAGCGGTAGTTCCCTGCTCAGAGCCAAATGCAGCCTGAATAACAGGAAAACCCATAAATCCTACATTTGAAAAAGTTAGCATAAAAGTATATATGCCTTGTGTATTGAAAGGCATTTTAATTAATTTAATTATTATAAAACTGATAATAGGTAATACTGCGTATAAAACAATTGAAGCAATAAATACGAATAACACAGTTGAACCTTTAGGACGTTGTGCCATAGACAAAACAGAATCTATTGTTGTCATGGGTAGGGTTATATTTACAACCAGTTTATTTAATTTCTTATTAGTAAGTTCGTCAAAATATTGTAATTTATATGCAAGATATCCGGTACATATAATTAAAAAAAGCATAATGAGCTGATTAAAAAGAACGGATATATTTATCATTTGAAAAACCTCCGGAATTTGTAAATGTGTAGATAGTCATTAAAAATATTATCGCTAAAACGTTAAATAAGCAATGTTTTTATTAAGTGAAAAAATTCTCGGATTTGTGATATACTTTATATGATAGGGCAAAAGCATAAAGTATTGATGCTCATTTTGTGAATGACTTAGGAATATTCACAGAGCTATTTATAATCTGCCTTTACCTATAATATTAATTTTACTTTAGCAAAGGAAACATAAAAAATAAATGGAAAATTACAGTATGCATCTTCCAAGTTATTCAATTGGAGATAAAGTATATAATAAAATACCTGAAATTTGTGAGCCATATGGTACAAAGGTTATTGCTATAGGTGGGCATAAAGCAATTGCAGCCGCAAAGGATAAAATAATAGCAGCCTGCAAAGAATCAAAATTAGAAATATTAGATTTTATCTGGTATGGTGGAGAAGCAACTTACGAAAATGTAGAAAAATTAATGGAAAATGATTTGGTAAAACAAGCAGATATGATTTTCTCAATTGGTGGAGGAAAATCAACAGATACTGGAAAATGTCTTGGGGTAAAATGTGGTAAACCTGTATTTTCATTCCCAACAATAGCGTCAAACTGTTCTGCCTGCACAAGTGTTTCCATTATGTACTATCCTGATGGAAGATTTAAAGAACCGTTTTTCTTTCAGGCACCACCGGTACATGCATTTATTGATACGGATATTTTAGTACATTCCCCTTCAAGATATATGTGGGCAGGAATGGGTGATACTATGGCAAAGTACTTTGAAAGTACAATGTCTTCAAGAGGAGAAGAATTAAATCACTATACACAGATGGGTGTAGATGTAAGTAAAATGTGTTATGAACCTGTTCTTCGATATGGAAAAGAAGCAATGGAATCAAATAATGCGCAGGAAGTTTCATATGCCTATGAACAGGTTGTATTAGCAATTATAGTTTCAACAGGTATTGCATCTATATTTTTGACAGCGGAGCATATAATTGATTACAACACAGGACTTGCCCATGCAATATTTTATTCTCTTACGGCATATCCACACATAGAAAAGAATCATTTGCACGGAGAAGTAGTAAGTTATGGTGTATTAAATTTGCTGCTTGTAGATAAGAATGAAGAAGACTTTGAAAAAGTGTATAAGTTTAGTAAAGATGTAGGTCTTCCAACATGCCTTGCAGATTTAGAATTTGGAAAGGACAAGTTAGAAGAATTGGCTGAAAATGCAGTTGCCATGAAAGATATAGAGCATAATCCTTATAAAATTACAAAAGAAATGGTTGCCTGCTCAATGGGCAAATTAGAAAAAATGAAATAGTAGGAAGAACTTTGGAGGTGGTTTTATGAAAAAGAAAATCAGTATTATTGCATTATGTGTAGCTGTTGCAGGAGTTATAGCTTATTTTCCAATAAAGACTGCACTTGGTGGTAATGATGTAATGTCACAATGGGGTAAAATTTTAAGTGATGACAGCAAAAATGAAACATCAGGAAGTAAAGGTAAATTTAGAATTGCAACTGACGGACCGGCAGCACAAACATATTCTGCATCAGATGAAATATTTGAGTGTGGGAAAGATATTTTAATAACTAAAAGGGAAATAGAAGTTTCAAAGGCTTTTTATATGCTTAAGGGAGAAAGTGAGAAGACGGCAGAAAAAGAAGCTGTAAAATATATGGAAGAATTTAATGCAATGTATGTTAAGGCAATAAAAGCAGGTTTTGATGTTACAGATGAAGAAGTGGATAATTATATTGCTGATTTGAAGAAAATGTCAGATGAAGCTGAGAATGCCGATGATGTAAAAAAAGTGATAGCACAGTTTGATTCAGAAGATGAGTATTGGGCTTATGAAAAAGAAGTATATCAGAAGCAGTTGCCAATTCAAAAGTACGTTGAATCATTGGAAAATGCTTATGTTAAGAAGTCAGGTACGGATGTAAACAATGAGTCGGGTACAAAAGCGTGGAACAAAGAGTTAGATAAAATTAAAGAAAAAGCAGCAAAAGAGCAGAAGTACAAAAAAGTAAAATCTGTAAAAGATATAGATAATAAATTCGTTAAGTAATTAAAAAAAGATGCCGGAATTGTGGTGCGTAGCACTCAATAGTTTCGGCATCTTTTAGTATATGCTTAATTTTTATTTGAAAATAATGTAAGCCTAAAATCCACTATCACAAATTTTAAGTAGAAATAAATTTTGCTTTACGGCAAAAATTTAAACGTATAGAAAATATAAGTTAGTGTAAAATTTTAGGCGGCAAAAATATAAAAAAATAATTGACTTGTATTTTTTATAGCGTTATAATTCAAAACAACGATATAGATGACCATTAAAACCGTTGATGCGGAGGTAAAAGTGAATCGTGCACTTACAGAGAGCAAGGGCTGGTGGAATCCTTGCAGAACGCAGCTCACATAAATGGACCGCAGAGGGCACAGAACAAAGCAATCTATTTGTTAGTATTCTGTGACGTGAAGGCATACGTTAGTTGCACAGAGTATGATAGTACTCGTTGAGTGGGTAAGAGATTTATCTTACGAATCAAGGTGGCACCGCGGAATATTATTTTAGTATTTTCGTCCTTGATGATAACATTTTGTTAAGTGTTATTGTTAAGGATTTTTTTATGCAATAAATACTCTAGAGGTTATCCAGATTGTTAAAAAACTCAAAGTGAAGAAAAGGAGAAAAAAGATGAGAAAGATGAAGAAAGTTTTGAGCGTTTTATTAACAGTAGGAATGGTAGCAACAGCATTTACAGGATGCGGAGGAAACGGAAGCAACAGTTCAGGAAAGACTGATTCAAAGGACACTAATGGAGATGGAAAAGTAAAAGTTGGTGTAGTTTCAATGATTGAAAATGGAGCTTTTACAGATATGAGAGATGGTATTATTGATGAATTAAAAGCACAGGGATATGAGGATTCACAGATAGAATATAAATGTGCAGCAGGCGATTCAACAGCACTTACAACAATTGTGACAAATATGACAGATGGAACATATGATATGGTATTTACTATTGCCACACCTCCTACACAGGCTATGGTTAATACAGAAACAGATACACCTGTATTTTTCTGTGCTGTATCAGCACCTGTAGCAGCAGGAGTAATTACAGACATGGATAAACCGGATAAGAATGCAACAGGAACATCTAATGCAATTCCTGTATCAGACATTATTGATTTTGCTCAGTCAGTAACACCGGCAAAGAAGGTTGGTATCATTTATAGCGGAAATGAGGATAATGCAACAAACACAGCAAAGCAGTGTGAAGAATATTTAGACAAAACAAGCGTTGAATATGTTGAAAAAACAGCACCAACATCAAATGATGTAGAATCTGCAACAAATGCATTAGTAGCAGAAGGTGTAGATATGATATTTATTCCAAATGATTCAATTATTCAGGACGGAATTAGTACATTAACAGATATTTGCAAAGAAAAGAAAATTCCAACATATTGTTCATCAGCAACAACAGTTGTTTCAGGCTGTTTTGCAACATTAGCAATTGATGATAAGGGAATTGGTAAGAAAACAGTTGATATTGCAATGGACTATGTAAATGGAAAGAAAGTTGAAGATATTCCGGCACAGGTTGTAGGAATTGATTATTGCACAGTTAACAAAGCTACAATGGAAGTATTAGGAATTAGCGAAGATAACATTAAAACAGATTATGAAGTTAAGTTAATTGAGAACTAAAGAGGAACAAAGATGATTGAATTACAGTATTATATATCAAACATTCCGGATTGCCTGATTTATGGATTGTTGGCAATGGGAATATATATATCACTTAGAATATTAGATATACCTGATTTGACAACAGAAGGAAGTTTTGGATTCGGAGCAGTTATTTCAGTATTAGTTGCATTAAACGGACACCCTATTCTTGCATTATTTGCAGGAATTGTGGCAGGAGCAGTAGCAGGAGCAATTACAGGTTTATTGCAGACTAAGTTGCAGGTACATCCTGTACTTGCGGGAATAATAACAATGAGTGGATTGTACTCGATAAATCTTGTATGTTATTCCCTTACGGAAAAAGGTGCAACAACGAACTTAAGTTATAACAAGATTACTATATTTGAAAAAGTAAAAGAGATATTTGCAATTCGAGGACAATTTGAAACAAGTGTTGTAAAATCAGTAGTTAGTTTGATAATTGTAATCGTAGTTTTATCATTAATAATATGGTTCTTTAAGACACATATTGGACTTTGTATACGAGCTACAGGAGATAATCCTGATATGGTCAGAGCATCTTCAATTAATGTTGACAGAACAAAGATTATAGGACTTATGCTTGCAAATGCCTTAATAGGACTTGCAGGAGCAATGGCATCACAAAGTGTTGGATATGCAGATATAAATACAGCAAATGGAACACTTATATATGGCTTGGCTGCAGTTATTATAGGTGAAGCCGTATTTGGAAAAAGAGGAGCAACTATTGGAATGATTTCAGCAGTTGTAGGTTCAATTGTTTACAAAATAATTGTTGCATTTGTAATTAGAGAAAATTTATTTGGAGATTTGAGCAGTAATCTTATGAAATTTACATGTGCATTAATCGTAGCAATTACACTGGCGGTTCCTGCAATAAAACAGAAAATTGCAGAGACAAAACAGAGAAAGGCGGCGAAATAATGTTAGATATTCAGAATATTTCAAAGACATTTGAAAAAGGGACAGTAAATGAGCATGTAGCAATTAACAATATGAGCCTTAAGTTAGAAGATGGCGAATTTGTAACAATTGTAGGCTCAAACGGAGCCGGTAAAAGTACATTGTTCAATGCTATATGTGGTAGTTTTATGGTTGATTCAGGTCATATTTTGCTTGATGGGAAAGACATAACTTATGACAGTGAACATTCAAGAGCAAAGGTTATTGGAAGAGTATTTCAGGATCCGATGAAGGGAACGGCTCCTAATATGACAATAGAAGAAAATCTTGCTTTGGCATATTCAAGAGCATCTAAGGGCTCAAATCCATTTGCGAGAGCGATTACAAAAAAGAAAGTTGAATTTTTTAGGGAAAATCTTGCCCGTTATAATATGGGAATTGAAGATAGAATGAAAACAAAAATAGGTTTGCTTTCAGGAGGACAAAGGCAGGTTGTAACACTTATGATGTGTACCTTATCGATTCCTAAACTATTACTTTTAGATGAACATACGGCAGCACTTGATCCTGCAACAGCGCAGAAAGTTATGGATATCACAAAGACAATTGTCAGTGAAAATAAAATAACGACAATGATGATTACGCATAATATGAAGCAGTCATTAACAACAGGAACAAGAACAATTATGCTTGATTCAGGAGAAATACTTCTTGATTTGTCAGGAGAAGAAAGAAAAAATATGACAATGGAAGATATGATTAAGATGTATTCCATGAAGAAACAAAAAGAATTTGACAATGATAGGATATTGTTAAGTTAGCAATAAGAATTCGAATAAAAAAATGAATCCCTACAAAGCCTGTATTTATAGGCTTTGTAGGGATTTAGTTCTTTTTGATAGTGGTTAATGTAACAAATTTAGATTCTCAACATCATTAGTATCAGGAACACCAATAAATGACCGCGGACCATCTGCATTTAAGACAAGTATTGAAAGTGAAATTCAGAGTGTATCAAACGAAAGCAAGAGCATAGATGATTTTTTATCAGTAATTAGTAAATCATGCAAATAAATAACAAAAATAAAAATTGAGAATGGCCGCCGGAGAGAAATCCCTGACGGCTGTTTCTTTTGAAAAGGCATATTTGAAAGAAGAAGGTAGACAATAATAAGGATTATCTACATTTACTTGACAATATATAATCATAGCGATATAGTATGGAATGAAAAAAAACTATACCCCTATAGGGTATGAGAAAGAGGCATAATTATGTATAAAACAGTTGTAAAAGTAGATGGAATGATGTGTGGAATGTGTGAAAGTCATGTTAATGAGGCTGTAAGAAAAGCAGTACCATTAAAAAAAGTAACATCTTCTCACGGTAAGGGAATAACGGAAATTATTTCAGAAGACAAGATAGATGAAGAGGCTGTAAAGAAAGCTATTGATGATACGGGATATAAAGTATTGTCGATAGAAACACAACCATATGAAAAAAAGAAGTTTTCATTATTTGGAAGAAAATAATAAATCAGAGATACCTGAAATTACACAAAAAAGTGTTTTTTTAGGTATTTTTTATAGAAACAACATATTTATATAAAGATTTTATTTTGATAGATTAAAAAAGTAGGAAAAAGTAATAAGTAATCGGAAAAGTCGATAAAAAACAGTTGAAGATATTTGTATTTATATTAAAATATATAGTAGGGTATTTTAATAAAATAATGATGGGTCGCAAGATGCAATTGGCATTGTGTATGCATTATAGATACGAAAAATAAAAATGATACAAACAGATGAAATATAGACGATTTTTATTTAGGAGAAATGAAATATGTTTATAGGAATATGTGACGACGATAATATAATGAGGGAAAGAATAGAGAGAGTATGTAAAGACGTCACGAAGAAATACAACGAAGAAACAATTATAAAAAAATATAAAGACGGACAGGAAATTACTGATCAGAACATAGATATTTTGATACTTGATATCGAAATGCCTATGGTCGGTGGTATTGCAGTAAAAGAAAAATTAGAGAATGCAAAGAGTAATACAGTAATTATTTTTGCAACCAGCCATGAAGAAATGATGGCACAGGCATTTGGAGTAAATGTTATTGGATTTGTTACAAAGAAATACATAGAAGATCAGTTACCGGTAGTTTTAGAGAGAGCTTTAAAGATAGTAAGAGGAACGGTTCTTATAGAAGGCATAGACAGTAGAAATATTGAATACATTAAATCAGAGCATATTTATTGCAATTTGTATCTTACAGACGGACAGGAATTTTTACTGAGAGAAAGTATGAAAGCCTTAGAGGACAGATTGGAAACTGTAGGATTTATAAAGATTTTCAGAGGATGTCTGGTTAACATGGAACAGGTGGAAGAAATGAAGAATGGTAAAGTGTATATGCATGGAGGAACAGTTCTTCAAATCAGCAGCAGATTAAAAGCGTCTGTTGAGAAAAAATACACCAGCTTCTGTATAGAGAATGCGAGGTTTTGCTAATGATTTATGGATTAAAGGTGTTAAGCACATTTTTAAGCTTCATTAAATACATAGTATTTCCACTTGGCGTTATGGGATTTAATTTGCGAAAGAGTAAATTAAGATATGCAATAATACCTGTATTAGGCTTAACGGCGGTTTATTTGGTTAATGTAAACAAGCCTACCGTAACGGCAGAAATTTTATTTCAGATAGTAATTCTTTTAGTGCTGTTTGATGAAAAAATACAGACTATTATAAGAGGATTCATTATAGAGTTTGTTTTAGTATCGCTTATAGATTTAATGGTTTGGCTGATATTGGTTGGAATTACTTCACTTGGAAATGATTATGCTGATTATGAACGAAAAATTTATATCTATGGTAATTGCATAGGAGTTATAGTAATTTTTATGGCAGCAATATTTTTGTATAAACGAAGAAAAGATATTGCTGAGGTAATAAGGAATATAAAGATTAAAGAACTTATTTTTGTTATCGCTGTAATGGGAACTTTAGGAATTGTAGTTGCATGTATTCAGGGGGCTTATTTAGGTGAAATGACATTGAGCATTCAAAGAATGGCAATGATTGTAGCAGTTATATTTTTAGTCATAATAATTGCAATGAGTGTTATGTTTGTGTATGTAGTAAACTCAAGAAAAATCTTAATGGAAATTAATGATTTGAATGAAGAGTGTATGAAATACCAAAAAAATTATTATGAGAGACTTATAACGGAAGATAGTGAATTAAGGGCTTTCAGGCATGATGTTAATAAGCATTATAATGCAATATCAGCATTGTTAAATGAAAATGATGTTGAGCAGGCAAGAGACTATGTAAATGAACTAATAAATAGAAAAGATGTACATTTTACGTATAAGACAGGAAATGTGGTTGCGGATTACATTATTAATGGCGAAGTACAGGCAATCAAACAGGAAAATGGTGATGATGTTAAAATTCAGATTCTTGGAAAATTTCCACAGTCAGTAGGAATAGAACAAACTGATTTATGTATTATTCTGGCAAATTCATTGGATAATGTTAAAGAGGCTTTTAGTCGATTTGAAGGAAAGAAAGAATTAGGAATAACAATTCAGAACCACAAAAAGAGAATAATTTTAAAAATAGAAAATACATCACAGCCGGTGGATGTGAAAAATATAAATACATCAAAGAAGGACAAAAAGAACCATGGATATGGTATTTCAAACATAAGGAGGGTAGTGGATAAATATAACGGCACAATGCAAATCAAATATGTTGATGGCAGATTTTTGTTAGAAATGCTAATTTAATTTTATTGAACGGGTCGTGAATATAAAGGTTAGCGGATAAAGTAAGTTAATGATTAATTAAAGATAGTAAGAAGGTTATGTAGAAGTAGATGTGTTAGGAAAGAAAATGATTAAGTTAAGAACAGAAAACTTACGCTCGTAACAGATTTTACTACGTTAAGAACAAAAAAACTGCGTTAAGAACATATGGATTGCAGTTAAAAGAAATATTAGATACAATTAAATTCAGAAAGAAACAAACAAGTAAGTTTGGAAGAGGTAAAAGATATGTTTATTGATACATGTGCAATGGATACAATTTGGAGAATAATTAAATTTTTCTTCAAATAGAATGAGTTTAACAGATACGATTTGAAAACATTAATTTCAATCGTCAACAAATAATTAACAATTAGAAGGTACACGTTGAGTGTAGCATTTGGAAATATATGTATTGGGACTAATAAGAGACAGGTTTTCCGTATGAGGTGTATACAAAATAATAATGTAATTGGGGAATTACAAGTGGAACGACCTGTTCACTAAAGAAGCCTTTCAAGTAGAGTAATCTATTTGAAAGGCTTTTTTGTTATACGCAATGAGCCAAATACTTTCAGCTTTTTGCTTGCAAAAAAAGCTGAAAGTATTTGGCAAATGCATAATCACTGAGAAGAAGCGAAGCGGATTCGAAGTGATTACATGGCGAAGCCATGGGTATAACAAAAAAAGATAAAGAGTAAGAGTTGGCGAATGCATAATCACTAAGAAGAAGCGAAGCAGATTCGAAGTGTTATGTACGGCGAAGCCGTGCGTATAACAAGGTTATTTCAAGGCATCTTTAATTTTAGGAATCATCTTTTTACCATAAACATATCCGGCTTTTATACAATCATTAATCATATTAAAAGTTAAAAGACCAGCATTTTTATCAAGTGAAGGTTCAAGTAAAAGGCGTTCTCCCTGAGAAAGACATGTTTTCAAATTGTAAGACATAATAGAAAAAGAGTGAGAGAGAATTTCAGTAATAGAATTGTTGTGAGGAGTTTTATAATCTACACCAATGTCAACAGCAATAATTTTATCAACGCCTGTGGACATTAAAAGATTTACCGGAAGGTTGTGGGTTACACCACCATCAACCAGGTAGTACTTGCTCATTTTGACAGGACGAAATATTCCGGGAACAGAGCAACTTGCAGTAATTATGTCACATAGTTTTCCACTCTTTTTCCAAATGACGTTTTCGGTAGGATATTTTATTTCAGAATTAGTAAATGCAATTGTATTACTGGAAATTAAATCCACGGTAGGAATTATAAGGGGAGTAGTTAAGTCAGAAATATCTTTACCATCAGTATAAGAGCAAAGAAAGTTATTAAGTTTATGCCCTTTTAATAACCCCGTTAAATGCTGCTTGCGACAAGTTAAAAATTGAGGAAAAAATAAAAGCATTCCAATAATATCCGGGTCTAATATAGTAGTTGGGTGAGA
This sequence comes from Eubacterium sp. LMAG:50, assembly GCF_008680265.1. NCBI lineage: Bacteria > Bacillati > Bacillota > Clostridia > Eubacteriales > Eubacteriaceae > Eubacterium > Eubacterium sp. LMAG:50. Next base: position 1,394,791 of record NZ_NALP01000007.1, read on the forward strand.
AGTTAAAATCTGGGCAATTTTTTGCATGGTATCAATAGAAATATTTGCAGCATATAAGCCTGCGATAATACTTCCGGCACTCGTTCCTGCGATTGAAGAGGGCAACATATTTTCTTCAGCGAGAGCCATTAAAATTCCGATGTGAGCACTTCCTCTTGCACCACCACCAGATAAAGCTAATCCGTAATCCATTTTAAATCCTTATACTAAGTATAAATTAAATATATGTTTAAAAAAGCAAAAAAGAACTGAAATGTAATGTTTATTATAATTTTTGAAAAGAGAAAAAATTTATATTATTAAAAGTAAAAATGCTAATAAACATATTGTTCCTGATTATGCCGTTCTTGAAAATGAATATAAAAAATAGTATACTTACTATAATTAATTGTAAAATGTCGAGATTTAATTTATGCAATAGTAATTTATTCTATAAGATATTTACAATTAATAGGTAAATTTATAGTATAGATGTTGCAAAACACAAAGGTAATTCTAATCATTGTGTTTTGAAATGCAGGAAGGGACGGACTAAAAAGTGAAGCTGATAATAATGAGATTTGAGGACGCAATGGTAGTTTGTGAAGACACGAATGGAAAAGAGTACGTTATTCAGAAAAAGAAGATTCCGGAAGAAGCAACAGAAGGAAATGTAATAAAGAAGGGAATAACGGGAAAATATTCTATGGACACAGATGAAGAATTTCTTAGAAAACATCGTATGGAAAAAATGAATGAAAAAGAAGAAAAAGTTATTGTTGAACCGTCGATATACAGTTGATAATAAAAACAGGCACTGCAAGTGAGCCGACTCTAAAAAGTTATAACTGGAATTTTAACTTTTTGGGGGTCTGTTCAGTATGTAGTGCCTGTTTTGTATAAGGATATTAAACGTAATACTTATACGTTCTATGAATGTTTAACTGCAAATTCAATTTATTTTAAAACATACATTTCGAACTATTGTCTTTTCCACGAAATTGGTGCAAAAAGCATTAACATAGGGAAAATTTCAAGTCGTCCGGCTAACATATCAAACATTAAAATAAATTTTGAAAAATCAGAAAATATTCCAAAATTACGGGTAGGTCCAACAAGTTCTAATCCGGGACCAATATTATTTAATGTGGCAGCTACGGCTGTGAAATTAGTTGTGAAGTCTAAATTATCAATGCCGATAAGTAAAATTGAAAATGCCAAAATAAATATGTATGCAACCATAAAAATATTTGTTAAACGTACTGTTTCATGTTCAATAGGTCGTTTGTCCATAGTTATTTTTTTGACTCCGCGAGGATGAACAATAGTAAATAATTCTTTTTTTAATGTTTTGATTAATATTAAAAGTCGTGAAACCTTAATACCACCACCTGTACTTCCGGCACAGGCACCCATAAACATTAGCATAATAAGAATTGTTTTGGATACTTGTGGCCATAAATCAAAATTTGTGGTCGAAAATCCTGTTGTAGTAATAATTGAACCAACCTGGAATGCCGCATGTTTTAATGCTTCACCTATAGTTGGGAAAAAACTACGAATATTAAAAGTAATAATTCCTATAGTTGCAAAAATTACTAAAAGGTAAGCTTTTAATTCTTCAGAATGTAGTGCCTGTTTAAATTTTTTACATAAAATAAGATAGTATATATTAAAGTTTAAACCAAATAATATCATAAAAACAGTTACTATAATCTGAATCGATGAGTTATATCCGGTTATACTGTCATTTTTTATTCCAAATCCACCTGTACCGGCAGTACCAAAAGATGTAGTTAAAGCATCAAATAACGGCATACCTGATATAAGAAGAAGTAGTACTTCAATAAAAGTCATAACAGTATATATCCCATATAAAATCATTGCAGTATTTCTAACTTTTGGTACAAGTTTTTCAACAGAAGGTCCGGGACTCTCTGCTTTCATAAGATACATTCGCTGTCCACCACGCATTGGGAGAATCGCAAGTATAAAAACCAGAACTCCCATACCACCAATCCAATGCGTAAAGCATCTCCACATATTATTACAATAGGATAAAGATTCAACATCAGATAAAATACTTGCTCCTGTAGTTGTGAAACCGGAGATGGTTTCAAATAAGGCGTCTACCATTGAAGGTATCTCTCCACTTATAACAAATGGAAGACAACCAAATATACTTAAAATTACCCAGCTTAATGAAACTGTTATGTAACCTTCTGTTGCATAAAATTCTGTATCTTTTGGTTTCTTGTGACTAAGAATAGTACCAATAATCAGACACATAGCAATGGTAATTACATAAGAGTATGCTGATTTTTCAGAATAAATTATGCCCACAATCAAAGGCAGACACATTAATATGCCTTCAAGTTTTAATACAATTCCTAAAATATATCGTATAATTGAATAATTCATGACTTTATGTTAATCCTCCAAAATATCCCTAGCGTCTTTTAAGCCTAAAAGAGTTGTAACTATAATCATTGAGTCACCAGGAGCAATTACATCATCTCCACCCGGAATAATTAATTTATCATCACGGGTTATACAACAAATTAATACACCCTTTTTTATATTAAGGTCTTTCAAAGGAACACCTGTCAGTTTTGATTTCTCGGCAATGTTAAATTCCAAAGCTTCAACCTTATCGTCACATAATCTATATAGAGTAACGATATTACTTCCAATGGCATTTTGCTTTGCACGTACATATTGTAAAATTCGTTCAGTACAAAGATTTTTAGGATAAATAACACTGTCTAAATTTAAATTATGAACCACTTCAGTTAACTGTGAACGATTTATTTTTGACACAACTTTAGTTTTTACTCTCTTTTGAGCAAATAAAGCAAGAAGTATATTTTCTTCATCATAATTAGTTAATGTAACTAATGCATCAGTCTGATCAATTCGCTCTTCAATAAGAAGAGTATTGTCTGTTCCGTCACCGCAAATGATAGTAGCATTAGGTAGCATTTCACACAATTCCTGGCAACGTGCAGGGTCATGTTCGATTATTTTTACTGAAATCTTTAACTTCAAAAGCATTTGTGCTAAATATACAGCAATTTTTCCACCACCAACAATCATCGCATTTTTAACTTCGTGAGTATGGAAATTAATAAAATGGAAGAAGTCAATGGTTGTCTGTCTAGAAGACATCATTGATACAACATCTCCTGATTTTAAAACAAAATCACCTGTTGGGATTGTTACTTCATTATCCCTTTCAATAGCACATATAAGAACACCTGCAAATATACGGGATGATAAATCTTTTATATGTACATTATCAAGAACAGAATCCTTAGGAATTCTAAAACGAATCATTTCAGCTCGTCCTTTTGAAAATAGATCAACATCAATTGCATTTGGAAAACACAAAATACGTGAAATTTCAGTTGCTGAAATAAATTCAGGATTAATAATCATGGATAATCCTAATTCTTCCTGAAGAAAATGACGTTCTTTGTTATATATAGGATTTCTGACTCTGGCAATTGTGTTACAGTTGCTTCCTTTTTTTGCAATCATGCAGCATAAAAGATTTACTTCGTCAGACTTAGTTACAGCGATTAATAAATCAGCATATTCAAGACCGGCTTCCTGTAAAACGCTATAACTTGCACCGTTACCGATAATTCCCATAACATCATAAGTGTCAGCTAACTTGTGAACAACATTTCCATCAATGTCAACAACGCAGATACTATTATCCTCTTTGCTCAACTGTGCAGCCAGATTTTTTCCAACTTTACCACAGCCAACTATGATTATATTCATTTTCCGTACCAAACCTTGTAAAAACAAGACACAAATCAAAGATTAGACAATGACTTGTATTTAAAATCCTTTCTTAATATTAGTTTAAAACTATCAACAAAAATGTTTAAACTTAATACAAGAAACCTATAATTAGTTTGAATAATTATAAGTTCCTTGCGTCAAAGATTATAACATAGTTAGATTGGAAAGTATAGGATATTAGATAAACAAAAAAATCGACTGAAAAGGAAAGAAAAGAACTATTGTGAAAATAACGGGAGTGAGCAGAAAATCAATATTAATATAGTAGATTATTTAATAGCATTAAAGAAAAAAATATGTTGACAGAAATGAAAAAAAAATATACTATAAACATATGAACAATTATTCATATGTTTGGAGGAAGGTGGAATTAGAATGATAAATCACAATGTAGAATGTTGCGATGAATGTAAGACTCATGAAGACTTGTTGAAAATCGTTAATGATAATATGCCTGATGAGGATGAATTATATGATTTGGCAGAGTTATTTAAAGTATTTGGCGATTCTACAAGAATTCGTATACTTTTTGTATTATTTGAATCAGAAGTATGTGTATGTGATTTGGCAGAAACTTTGAATATGACTCAGTCAGCGGTATCTCATCAGTTGAGAATTTTAAAGCAGGCTAAGCTAATTAAGAATAGAAGAGAAGGTAAATCAATTTTCTATTCATTGGCAGATGGGCATGTAAGAACGATAATTTCTCAGGGAATTGAACATATAGAAGAAAAATAAATTTAGAAAGTTAATACTAAAACATTTTAGTGGAAAGGATGTTAATTATGAAGAAGAAATTTAAATTACAGGATTTGGATTGTGCAAATTGTGCAGCAAAGATGGAAGATTCAATTAAGAAAATTGATGGAGTAAATGATGCATCTGTAAGCTTTATGACACAGAAGATGATGGTTGATGCAGACGATGCAAGATTTGATGACATTATGAAAGAAGTAGTAAAGGTTTGTGCAAAGGTAGAACCTGACTGCAAGATTTTATTATAATTGTCCATAGTTATAAAGCCGGCAGATTTTCAATGCATAAGTCAAAGAAAGTTACCGGCTTTATAAATAGAAATTAGAAAAGACAGTTTTTGATTATACATCCGTAAAATAAATACGGAAGAATGGAGCATGTTATGAGTGAAAAGCAAAAAAAGATGTTAGGACGAATAATAGCAACATTAATTTTATTTGTAGTTCTTCTTGTATTAGATAAAACAGGAAAGTTTGATGATATAAATAAATGGATATTATTTGTTATTTATCTTGTACCATACATTATTATTGGATATGACATTGTGTTTAAGGCATTTAGAAATATAAGTCATGGACAGGTGTTTGATGAAAACTTTTTGATGATGATTGCTACATTTGGTGCATTTGGAGTTGGTGAATATTCAGAAGCAGTAGCAGTTATGCTGTTTTACCAGGTAGGCGAATTATTCCAGGCATATGCTGTTGGTAAATCAAGAAAGTCAATTTCAGATATGATGGATATTTGCCCGGAATATGCAAATATTGAAACTGAAAACGGATTAGAACAGGTTGACCCGGATGATGTAGAGGTAGGAAGTATTATAGTAATTAAACCGGGAGAAAAAGTACCACTTGACGGAGTTGTTATTGAAGGAGAGTCATTTGTTGACACTGCAGCCTTAACAGGGGAATCTGTTCCAAGAAAGGTTAGCGTAGGCGATGAAATTATAAGTGGATGTGTTAACGGAAGTACTACCTTAAAAGTAAAAACTACAAAGGAATTTGATGATTCTACAGTAGCTAAGATTCTTGAGTTAGTAGAAAATGCAAGTAGTAAGAAAGCTCGAGTTGAAAACTTTATTACAAGATTTGCAAAGTATTATACACCTGTAGTTACTATTGGTGCAGTTGCTTTGGCAATAATACCGCCTTTGTTTTGTGGTGGACAGTGGGGGGATTGGATTCAGAGGGCTTGTATATTCCTTGTAATCTCATGTCCATGTGCTTTAGTTATATCAGTTCCGTTGGGATTTTTCGGTGGAATTGGAGCTGCTTCTAGAATTGGAATACTTGTAAAGGGAAGCAATTATTTAGAAGCATTGGCAGAAATGTCAACAATAGTATTTGACAAGACAGGAACTCTAACTAAAGGTGAGTTTAAAGTATCAGGGATAAATGCAGTCGGATGTAGTGAAAAGGAATTGTTGGAAGTAGCAGCATATAGTGAATCGTATTCGACACATCCTATTGCTGAGTCTATTAAAAATGCATATGGAGAAAAAATAGATACATCAAAACTTCAGAATGTTGAAGAAATTGCAGGGCATGGAATACATGCACAGTTTGCAGGAAAAGATGTTTTTGTTGGCAATGAAAAACTGATGAATAAACAAAACATTTCCTATGAAAAATGTGATGCAATTGGGACAATAATTTATGTAGCGATTGATGGCAAATTTGCAGGCTCACTAGTAATTTCTGATGAAATAAAAGAGGGCGCTAAAGAAGCTATTGCTGATATGAAGCATGTGGGTGTTAGAAAGACAGTAATGCTTAGCGGAGACCAGAAGGAAATAGTTGAGAAGGTGGCAAATGAACTTGGAATTGATGAATATCATGCACAATTGTTGCCGGCAGACAAAGTAGACCGTGTAGAAAAACTTCTTGAACAAAAGAACGAAAAGGATAAAGTAGCATTTGTTGGTGATGGAATTAACGATGCTCCTGTACTCACAAGAGCTGACATAGGTATTGCAATGGGAAGTATGGGAAGTGATGCGGCAATTGAAGCAGCGGACGTTGTATTAATGGATGATGATGTTACAAAAATTGCTTCAGTTGTAAAAATATCAAGAAAAACACTCTCGATTGTAAAACAAAACATTGTATTTGCATTAGGAGTTAAAGCGTTAGTACTTATATTAGGAGCTTTTGGCGTTGCAAATATGTGGGAAGCAGTATTTGCAGACGTTGGAGTATCAGTAATAGCAATACTTAACTCAATGCGAACATTGAAAGAAGAATAGATGAATAAAATGAAAAACATGGCCAGTTTAAAATTGACCATGTTTTTTGAGTTTAAAGATAATATATAAACAAATAAGTATACAAAAATTATACAGGAATAACATGGTGCAAATTTGTGATTAATAATTTAGTGCCATTTATTGACACAAAAAAACAAGTGTGCTATAAAATGAGTTAGAAACAAATAACTACAGATAGATGATTGAAACATTTTAGTAATGCTTTGCATAATAGGGCAATAAAATGGATTGCTAAATTTTAATAAGTTTTACAATAGTTTTGAAGTCTTAAGGTAGCAGTAGAATTAGGAGGAGAAAAATGTTAGACATATTAAAGAAAATTGATATTAAGAAAACAGGAATTTTTGCAGCAGGTGTATTATTTGGAACAGCAGGTGTAAAAGTTTTAGGAAGTAAGGATGCTAAAAAAGTATATACAAACTGTACAGCAGCAGCTCTTAGAGCTAAAGATTGTGTTATGAAGACAGCTACAACAATTCAGGAAAATGCAGAAGATATTTATGCAGAAGCTCAGCAGATTAATGAAGAAAGAGCTGCAGCAGAGGAAGCAGAAAATATTGAAGATGAATTTGAAGATGTAGTTGAAGATACAACAGAAGATGCAGAGTAAATTTGAAGTTAATAGTTTATAACTTATTAAATTACATAAATGCAGATAAAAATAACTTTATATCGAAATAGGTACTATGAAAGCAGCGAGGGCAGGGAATAACTGCTTGAGTTGCTTTTTATAGTTGTATGGAGGCACAATAATGAAAGTTAAAATTATGCATGAAATAAAAGGCCGTATACGTTTTCATGTCACTCAAAAAAGAATGTCATATGAACAGGCGGATATATTGCAATATTATTTTTCTATGGGAAAGAATATTACTCATGTAAATGTTCAAAACAGAACAGGTGATGTGACTGTATGTTATCAGGGAGATAGAGAAGAAGTTATTAAAATGATTAAAACATTTTCTTATGAGAATGTTGAAGTCCCAAAGATATTTCTTGAAAATTCGGGTAGAGAATTAAATGAAAAATACAAAGAAAAACTTATAAATAAAGTAGTTCTTAGATATAGTTCAAAATTATTTATCCCATATCCAATAAGAGCAGCCATATCAGTTGTTAAATCAACAAAATATATTAAACATGGAATACAGACTCTTCTCAAAGGAAAAATTGAAGTACCGGTATTAGATGCAACGGCAATAACAGTTTCTATGCTTAGAGGAGATATGGAAACAGCAGGTTCAGTAATGTTTTTACTTGGAATAGGTGAAATTCTTGAAGAGTGGACTCACAAGAAATCTGTTGATGATTTAGCAAGAAGCATGTCACTTAACATTGATAAAGTATGGCTTGTTGGCAGTGATGGAAAAGAAGTTCTTGTTGATTCAAATCAGATAAAAGCAGGGGATAAAGTTGTAGTACATATGGGAAATGTTATTCCTTTTGATGGCACGGTTACAGATGGAGATGCCATGGTAAATCAGGCATCTATGACAGGAGAATCACTTCCGGTACAAAAGGAAAAAGATAGTTCAGTATATGCAGGAACAGTTGTTGAAGAAGGGGAACTTACAATTTGTGTTAAAGAGGTAAGTGGCTCAGGAAGATTTGATAAAATTGTATCAATGATTGAAGAGTCGGAAAAACTCAAGTCACAGGTAGAAGGAAAAGCAGAACATTTGGCAGACAGACTTGTTCCATACACTTTGCTTGGAACAGGTATAACGTGGCTTATAACAAGAAATGTTACAAGAGCTTTGTCAGTGCTCATGGTTGACTTTTCATGTGCATTAAAACTTGCTATGCCGATATCTGTTTTGTCAGCAATTAGAGAGGCAAGTATTTATAACATAACCGTAAAGGGTGGTAAATATCTTGAAGCAATAGCAGAAGCAGACAGTATTGTGTTTGATAAAACAGGCACACTTACAAAGGCACAACCTACAGTTGTAGATGTTATTTCATTCAACGGACAGTCTCAGGATGAATTGTTAAAAATTGCAGCGTGCTTAGAAGAACATTTTCCACATTCTATGGCTAAGGCTGTTGTAGATGCAGCAGCAAAGAAAGGCCTTGAACATGAAGAAGAACATACAAAAGTTGAATATATAGTTGCTCATGGTATTTCTACGTTTTATAACGGAAGAAAAACAATTATAGGAAGTTCGCATTTTGTGTTTGAAGATGAAAAATGTGTGGTTCCAAAAGGAATGGAAGAAAAGTTTAATAATTTGCCATTACAGTGTTCTCATCTGTACCTTGCAATTGAAAATGAACTTGCAGGCGTAATTTGCATAGAAGACCCATTAAGGGATGAAGCAGAAGCAGTAATTAATTCGTTGAAAAAAGCAGGATTAAGTAAGGTCGTTATGATGACAGGTGATAGTGAAAGAACAGCTTCAGTTATAGCAAAACGTGTTGGTGTTGATGAATATTATTCAGAAGTACTTCCGGAAGACAAAGCTAAATTTGTAGAAAAGGAAAAGTCACTTGGCCGAAAAGTTATAATGATAGGTGATGGTGTAAATGATTCACCGGCGTTATCAGCGGCAGATGTAGGAATTGCAATAAGTGATGGCGCTCAAATTGCAAGAGAAATTGCTGATGTTACAATAGGTGCTGACAGTTTATATGAAATCGTAACATTAAAAGCAATTAGTAATGGACTAATGAAGAAAATTCATAAAAACTACAAAGATATAGCAATATTTAACACAGGATTAATTGTTCTTGGAGTGGCAGGAATTATTCAGCCTACATTAGCAGCACTTTTGCATAATACATCAACTTTATTAATAAGCTTGCGTAGTATGCAGAATTTATTGGATGATTAGAAAGAATAAATATACAATATTAAATGTATAAAAAAGAGGATTGGTATATAAGATTTAATTAAATGTAAAAATTTAAAGGCTCTAAATTTTACAACTAAGTAAAGTTTAGAGCCCCTAATTATGACATTTAAGAAAATTTATATAAAGCCAATCCTTTTTAATTATCGCATTCTAAAACAAGAACCTCACAACTTTCAAGTTTAATAGAGGTAATCGGAAGAGCGTTTCGGTTTTTGTTTGAAAGAATTATATGTTTTACGCTATATTCAAGAGGTATATTTACGGATGTATTACCAAAATTGGAAATAACAAGTATACGTTTGTTATTAAATACACGATAATAAGCCATAACTGTTTCAGTGTTTTCATATGCAGGAATAAATTCGCCGTAAGTAAATGTTTCTATATATTCAGGAGATTTGCGCACTGACACTAATTTTTTGTAGTAGTTAAGCACAGAGTCAGGATTTTTTTCCTGGTTTTCAACATTAATTAGTTTATAATTTGAATTTACTTTTAACCAAGGTGTACCACTTGTAAAGCCTGCATTATTACAAGAACTCCACTGCATAGGTGTTCTTGCATTGTCACGGCTCATTTTACAGCAAGCAGCTAACGCGTCTTTGTTATTAAGTCCGGCTTTTCTTGCAATGTAATATTGGTCTATTGTGTTTATGTCGTTAAATTCATCAATGCTTTTCCAAATGGCATTTTGCATTCCAATTTCCTGCCCCTGATAAATAAATGGAATTCCACGAAGCAAAACACTTATTGTCCCTAGCATTTTTGTACCATCAGCGTTTCTGGCATATTCAGGTAAAAATCTTGATACTCCACGAGGTTCGTCATGGTTTTCTATAATATTTGCTTCAAATCCAACCTTTTGGACATCAAGTTGTGAGTTAATGATGGTTTCACGCCACTTCTTAAAAGTGATGTCAGGTGAATCATACCAACCATGCTTACCGTCACTAAGGCACTGCGCACTGAAATCAAAAATAGTTGAGAAATATCCGTTTTCGCCAATAAACTTATTAAGTTCAGATTTGTTTAAATTAAAAGCTTCGGCAACAGTAAATGCTTCATATTTCTCAAACGTGTTTTTCTTTAAGTCGTCTAACAATTCGCCTATTCCATCAACACTCTCTATCATGCGCCAACATCCTGACAAGCCATCAGGACCGTCAGGTCCAAAATCAGGAAAATCAAGGTCTTTTTTGATATTCATAATTGCATCAATTCTAAACCCGGCAAGACCTTTTTCAAGCCACCAGTTTACCATATCAAAAAGTTTTTGTCTTAGAATTGGATTTTCCCAATTTAAATCGGGCTGTTCTTTTGCAAACATATGTAAATAATATTTATCAGTTCCAGGTACAGGTTCCCAACAACTACCACCAAAATATGAACGATAATTGCTAGGTGGATTACCATTTTTGCCTTCTCTGAAATAGAAATAATCAGCGTATTCGCCATCAGGGTCAGCTAAAGCTTTCCTAAACCATTCATGTTGATCAGAACAGTGATTTATAACTAAATCCATTATAATGTACATATTACGTTTTTTTGCTTCAGAAAGTAATTCATCAAAATCTTCCATAGTTCCGAATTCTTTGGCAATAGAATAATAGTCAGAAATATCATAGCCCTGATCAATAAAAGGTGACTTGTAAATAGGAGAAAGCCATATAATGTCAATTCCTAATTCTTTTAAATAATCCAGTTTAGATATTATACCTTTTAAATCACCAATTCCATCCCCATTAGTATCAAGAAAACTTTTAGGATAAATCTGATAAGCAACCTTATCATGCCACCATTTTTTATTCATATAAATACCTCATTTTTACTAAAACTGATGCTTAGTAAATTCTTTCACTCATATAATGTAAATACATTGAAATATATGTATTATACTGCTATTATAAAAATAAAAAATGAAATTATCTTGCAGTATTTTAACAATATATAACACAATACTGCTATTGAAAATAAAATATATGAAGTAATGATAAGAGGTAATAAATTTGAAAAAGGTACATACACTTGCGATAGATCAAAAAGAAGATGCTAAACATGGAGAAAGTTTTTTTCCTGTACAAAAATATATAACAAATCTTTCTTCAGAATACATGGGAGTAACTAACCATTGGCACGAAGAGGCGGAACTTACGTTGATTACAAGTGGAAAATGTATATATAAGATTGATTTAGTTGAATATGAAGTAGAAGAAGGAGATATTTTATTTGTTCCTCCATTGTTTTTACATTCAATAACATTAGGAAATAATAAAAAAGTAAGTTCTGAAACATATGTATTTCACCTGAAATTTTTAGGAGGAAATTCTACAGATATATGCTCGACAAGGTATCTTGCGCCTATTATGAATCAGGAGTTTTCCATGCCATACGTTATAAAACCAAATCATCCGGCATATGTATCTCTTAGAAAAATATTTAATCAGATTAATACAACATATGACGAATCAATAATTGGTTATGAACTTGCATTGAAATCATTATTTTTACAAACAATATTCTTATTGCTTCAATATAGTAAAAAGGTAGCGGTGCCGGAGACAGAAAAGGTGTCGGACAAGATAAAAAATGTACTTGATTATATTGAACTTCATTATTCTGAAACAATTACCGTGTCACAATTAGCTAAACTTTGTTATTTTAGTGATTATCATTTTATGCGATTTTTTAAAAAACATATGAATATGACTTGTGTTGAATACATTAATAATTTGCGACTTGAAAAAGCAGTCGAACTATTTGAAAAGGGAAACTCATCAATAATGGAAGTTTCATTATCTGTAGGATTTCACAATCTTTCATATTTTCATAGGGCATTTAAGAAAAAGTATCGCATGACACCTCTTTCTTTTATAAATGATTTGAAAAAATATAGTTAAAATATTTAAGAATTGATGGTTTTTCTATATCTTCCCGGAGTAGTGCCGTATTTTTTCTTAAAGCATCTGTTAAAATAAGATAAATTCTCAAATCCGGTATTAACAGAGATATCAATAATATCATCAGAAGTTGTGGTTAATAATTTAGCTGCAACTTCTAAACGATAATCATTAAGATATTGTATAAAACTCATACCCATAGTTTCCTTAAAAAATTTCATGAAATAGGATTTACTGTAAAAGCAATGACCTGCAATTTCCTCTATAGTAATATTACTTTGAAAATTATCTGCAATATAAGTCAGAATAGACTTTACCTTATCAAGAGACTTTTTGCTGATGGGTTTAACTTCGTTTAAGCCACAGCTTGAAATTAAAATATAAAATATTTGGAACAGATGAGATTTGACTGATAACTGATATGCATATGGACGAAAATCACATAATCTGTCAATTTCATTAATTTGGGTAATAACAGGCTTATAATATTCAAAACAATCATTAATAACAGGATATATATTTAAACTCCCTGAAAGTAAGGACTGAACAAATTTATCATTACATAAATCATATCCTGAAGATTTAAGAAGACCTGATTTAAATAATATATTTTCATATTCCATAATATTATCTTCATTCTGACTTATTGAATGCAATTGACCTGGAAATACAAAAATTATATTTCCGGCTTCAACTGAGTATGATACTAAATTAACATTAACTATTCCGCAACCTTTCTTTATTACTATAATTTCAACTTCATTATGCCAATGCAAATTAACAGATTTGAAATCTAAAGGAATAGAACAGAGATATGTGTTGTATGGAAAATCGTCCGGTGTATGAGTTTTAGTTTCGTGATATATCTTGTATTGATCTTTATTCATAAATAACCTCCAAAATAAAAAAAGGATAGTATTGTGCAAATAATCGAAAGAATAATGCAATAAATTATAAGATGACAATATTATAATATAAACACAAAAATAAAACCATAATATTTTAGGAGGTACAAAAATGCAACTTTCGGAAATTATTAAAACAGAATATAATAAATCAATTTCAGAATGTACAAACGAAGAGATTTATTATTCATTGCTTACTTTAGTCAAAAATATGGCTGAAAGTAAACAACATAAAAATTCTAAGAAGAAACTATATTATATTTCAGCGGAATTTCTTATAGGAAAATTGTTATCAAATAATCTTATAAATCTTGGAATTTATGATGATGTAAAAAAAGAACTTGCAGATAATGGGAAAAATCTATGTGAAATAGAAGAATTTGAAAAAGAGCCGTCTCTTGGAAATGGTGGGCTTGGAAGACTTGCGGCATGCTTTTTAGATTCAATAGCAACATTAGGCCTTAACGGGGATGGAGTAGGATTAAATTATCATTTTGGCTTGTTTAAGCAGATATTTAAAAATAATGCCCAGACTACAGTACCCGATCCATGGCTTACTAAGAAAAGCTGGTTAAATAAGACAGATGTAACATATAAGGTTAAATTTAAAGGAATGACTGTTACTTCAAGAATGTATGATATTGATGTTACAGGATATAACAGCACAACAAATAAGCTTCATTTATTTGATATTGAAAGTGTTGATGAAAACATTGTAGAAGACGGAATTAATTTTAATAAAGAAGATATAGAAAAGAATCTTACGTTATTCCTTTATCCTGATGATAGTGATGATGCAGGTAGAATTTTAAGAATTTATCAGCAGTATTTTATGGTATCAAGTGCGGCGCAACTTATTTTAGATGAATGTATTGAAAAAGGGTGCAAACTTTATGATTTATCAGACTATGCTGTAATCCAGATAAACGATACACATCCAACAATGGTTATTCCTGAACTTATTCGTTTGTTGGTAGAACGTGGATTAGAAATGGACGACGCGATAGAAGCAGTTACTAAGTCATGTGCATATACAAATCATACAATTCTTGCAGAGGCTTTGGAAAAGTGGCCTATTTCTTATTTGAAAAAGGCAGTACCTCAGCTTATGCCAATTATTGAAGTATTGGATGATAAGGTAAGAAGAAAATATGATGACAGCTCAGTTTACATTATTGACAGAGAAGAAAGAGTTCATATGGCTCATATAGATATTCATTATTCTTCAAGTGTTAATGGTGTTGCTTCACTTCATACAGAGATTTTAAAAAATATTGAATTAAATAACTTTTATAAGATTTATCCGGAAAAGTTCAATAATAAAACTAACGGAATTACTTTTAGAAGATGGCTACTTCATAGTAATCCGCAGCTTACAGAACTTATCATATCACTTATAGGAGACGGATATAAAAAGGATGCTACACAATTAGAGAAACTTTTAGAATATAAAGATAATGAAGAAGTGTTAAATAAAATACTTGAAATAAAAGACACTAAGAAAATGGAATTGAAAAATGTATTACGTGATAGACAGAATATTTCAATTAATGAAAATTCAATATTTGATATTCAGATTAAAAGACTTCACGAATATAAACGTCAACAGTTAAATGCTTTATATGTGATTCACAAGTATTTGGAAATTAAAGCAGGTAAAAAGCCAACAACTCCAATAACAGTATTTTTCGGAGCAAAAGCAGCTCCGGCATATATCATTGCACAGGATATTATACACCTTATTCTTTGCTTGCAGGAACTAATAAACAATGACCCTGAGGTTAATCCATATCTTAATGTAGTTATGGTTGAGAATTATAATGTTACATGGGCAGAAAAATTAATTCCGGCATGTGATATTTCTGAACAGATTTCACTTGCATCAAAAGAAGCAAGTGGTACAGGCAATATGAAGTTTATGCTTAATGGAGCAGTTACACTAGGAACTGAAGATGGTGCAAATGTAGAAATACATGAACTTGTAGGCGATGATAACATCTATATTTTTGGCGATTTAAGTGAAACTGTTGTAGAAAGATATGCAAACGGAAGTTATAACGCAGCACAGTATTATAATGATAATGCACAAATAAAAGAAGCTGTAGATTTTATAACAGGTAATGAATTAATGGCAATAGGTGACAAGGAAAGATTAGAAAGACTTTCTCATGAACTTATATGGAAAGACTGGTTTATGACATTCCCTGACTTTGATGCTTATGTAAAGACAAGAGAACAGGCTTATGCTGATTATGAAAATAGAAAAGAATGGGCAAAAAAGATGCTTGTTAATATTGCAAAAGCCGGATATTTTTCATCAGATAGAACAATTGAAGAGTATAACAGAGATATTTGGAAATTATAAAAATATATAGAAATAAAAGTACCGTAAAATGGTTGGCTATAAAACTTTTTTATGGTACTTTTTTATTGCGTATTTGTCAGAAAAATAGACAGCAAAATGGCAAAAAGAAAGTGTTTAACAAGAGTGCAAAATACAAAAAAAAACTGTGGTAAATGTATAAAAAAGATATAAAAACGTTGCAATGGATGTGAAAAATGCACAAAAAATACGTGAAAAATTAGCTAAAAGGCTGAAAAGACCGAAAATGGTCAGAATACCATTGAAAACGTTTCCGAAAAGTGCTAGTATCAAGCTATGGGAAACGTTTCCAATGTGAAGTTAAATAAAAAACTTTGAGAAGGAAACAACGGAGACCTTTAGTTATTTTTTATTTGAAAAGGAGAAAGAAATATGCGTAGAAAATTATTTAGTGTAGCATTATGCGCAACAATGGTAGCAGGTTTATTTGCAGGATGTGGAAACAGTTCAAGCAGTGATAAGTCAAGTGCTAAAGGATCAGTTTACTGGTTAAACTTCAAACCTGAAGCAGATGAAGCTTTACAGGATATAGCTAAGACTTATGAAAAAGAAAAAGGAGTTAAAGTAAAAGTAGTTACAGCTGCTTCAGGAAATTACAATTCAACATTGACATCTGAAATGGGAAAATCAGCAGCCCCAACATTATTCGTAGTTGGAAATCAGGCAGCAGTAAAGACATGGGATGATTATTGCATCGATCTTAAAGATACAGATGTTTACAAAGAATTAAGTACAGATGCATTTAACTTAACAGATGCAGATGGAAAGGTTTGCTCAATTGGTTACTGTTATGAAAGTTATGGAATTATCGTAAACAAGAAGTTGCTTAAGGAAGCAGGTTATGAAGTAACAGATATTAAAGATTTTGCTTCATTAAAATCAGTTGCAGAAGATATTCATAAGAGAGCTGATAAACTTGGATTTGATGCATTTACATCATCAGGCATGGATGATTCATCATCTTGGAGATTTACAGGACATTTAGCAAATATGCCTTTATTCTATGAAGGAAGAGATGAAGGATGGACAGAAGCTCCTTCAGAAATCAAAGGAACATATTTAGATAATTACAAAAATGTATGGGATTTATATATTAACAATAGTAAATATGACAAGAATTCTTTAGCAACAGGTGGATATGATGCTGAAGCAGAATTTAAGAATGGAGAAGCAGTATTCTTCCAGAATGGTACATGGGAATATGATAAATTGAAAAAGTCAATTTCAGATGATGATATGCAGATGATTCCAATTTACTGTGGAGTTGAAGGAGAAGAAAAAGCTGGTCTTTGCTCAGGAACAGAAAACTGTTGGGCAGTTAATGCAAAAGCTTCAGAAAAAGATCAGAAAGCAACACTTGATTTCATGAACTGGTTAGTAACATCTGATGAAGGAACAAAAGTTATGGCAGAACAGTTCGGTGCTATTCCTTACAAGAAAGCAGCAGACAGTGGTAACGTATTCTTAAAGAATGCAAATGATTTACTTGAAGCAGGAAATTACAACGTAGACTGGACATTTAACTACACACCAAACGTAGATGAATGGAGAGCAAGCCTTGTAGCAGCAATGAACAAATATGATGCAGGTGGATCATGGGATGATGTTAAGACAGCATTTGTTCAGGGATGGGCTACTCAGTATAAAGCAGCTAATAAGTAATAAGGTTTTAGATTGATAAGTATAAAATCATAATTAAATTATTAACACATTGTGGGGCAGGCAGTGTCTGCCCCTTTATTAAAAAATAGAAAAATATTGAAAATTCTATTTTGAATAAGAATTAGGAGGAGATTGAAGTGAAAGGAAAAAAGAAAAAACATAATGGTGGAACATCTGTAAATTCTAAACTTCTTCGCAAACCTATTCAAAGATGCTTTCTTCTATTTTTAGCACCTACATTTTTAGCATTTTGCATTGGATTTATATATCCTTTCTTGAGAGGTATTTATTTATCATTTTGTGAATTTGTTACAATAGGTGATGCTTCTTTTGTAGGTTTTAGAAATTATATGGATGCATTTAATGATGCGTCATTTATACATGCATTTTGGTATACAGCTTTGTATGCAATAGTATCCCTATTTATAATAAATGTGTTAGCTTTCTTAATAGCATATTTATTAACATTGGGGATTAAGGGAGCAAACTTATTCAGAACAGCATTTTTTATGCCTAACCTTATAGGTGGTATTGTTCTTGGTTATATTTGGAGTATGATTTTTAATGGCGTTTTAGGAAAAATTAATACTTCAATTCTTATGGAAACAAGATATGGCTTTTGGGGATTAATTATTCTTATGTGCTGGCAACAGGTAGGATATATGATGATTATATATATTGCAGGTTTGCAGGCAGTTCCGGGAGAATTAATTGAAGCAGCAAAAATTGATGGAGCAACAAAATGGCAGACATTGACAAGAGTTACAATCCCAAATATTATGCCATCAATTACAATTTGTTTATTCTTAACAATAACAAATGGATTTAAACTTTTTGATCAGAACTTAGCTTTAACAAACGGACAGCCGTTTGAACAGTTAAAGGATGGTTCAGTTATAAAGACAACAGAAATGTTGGCGCTTAACATTTACAACACATTTTACGGACAGTCTCTTACAGGTAAGGGAGTTGCCCAGGCGAAAGCCGTTATATTCTTTATCTTAGTTGCAGGTATATCAATTATCCAGCTTAAGGCAACAAGATCTAAGGAGGTGCAGCAGTAATGAACAATGAGAAAACAGTGAATTCAACAATTAAAGATTCTACAGTGAAAGCTACACCGAAAAAGAAAAAAATGAAAGAGACAAGTGAAATTCCATTAAAACATGGAAAACTGTTGACTGCAATAATGACAATTGTAACTTTAGTTTATGTTAGTCCTATATTTATTGTGTTAATGAACTCTTTCAAAGCTAACACCTTTGTAAAAACAGACACATTTGCATGGCCTACTGGTGAGGCGTTAGTAGGTTGGGCAAACTATATCAAAGGTTTTACATTTGGAAATTATCCGTTTTTTAAATCGGTATTATATAGTTTTGTAATTACAGTTTTATCAACAGCGTTGATTTTGATTTGTACATCAATGGCAGCATGGTACATAGCAAGAGTTGACAGCATGGTTTGTAAGATAGTATATTACTTGTTTGTATTTTCAATGGTAGTACCATTCCAGATGGTAATGTTCACATTGTCAAATACAGCAGATTCATTGGGACTTAACACACCTTGGTCAATTCCAATTATATATTTGGGATTTGGAGCAGGAATGGCAGTATTTATGTTTACAGGATTTATAAAAGGTTTACCGCTTGAAATTGAAGAAGCAGCAGCAATTGATGGATGTGGACCAATAAGAACATTTTTTATTGTCATTATCCCAATGTTAAAGCCAACGCTTATATCAGTTGGAATTCTTGAAATAATGTGGATTTGGAATGATTACTTACTTCCATATTTAGTTCTTGACTTAGATAAATATAGAACAATTCCTATTCATATCCAGTACTTACAGGGAAGTTATGGTTCAGTTGATTTAGGAGCTATAATGGCACTTATTATATTAAGTATTATACCTGTTATTATATTCTATCTGACATGTCAGAAGCATATTATAAAAGGTGTGGCTGCAGGAGCAGTAAAAGGTTAAATGATATTTAAGGAGGAACTATGAGGGCTAGTGGAATTTTATTACCGATTTCCAGTTTGCCGGGAAAATATGGTATTGGAAGTTTTTCAAAAGAAGCATATAGGTTTGTAGATTTTTTGAAAAATGCCCATCAGAAATATTGGCAAATATTGCCTATAGGTCCAACCAGTTATGGAGATTCACCTTATCAGTCATTTTCTACTTATGCAGGAAATCCTTATTTTATCAGTTTAGAGGAATTGATTGAAGAAGGACTGTTAACTGAGGAAGAATGTGATAAGGTGGACTTTGGTAACAGAATAGACAAAGTTAACTATGAAAAATTGTATAACGGTAGATTTAAACTTTTAAAGAAGGCTTATAAAAAGAGCAATATAAGTGAAAAAGAAGATTTTGACAAATTTAAAAGCGAGAATTGTTATTGGTTAAATGATTATGCAATGTTTATGGCCATAAAAGACAGATTTAATGGTCAAAGCTTTGATAAATGGGCTGAAGATATAAAACTCAGATGGGAATATTCAATGGAATATTATCAGAATGAATTAAAGGATGAAATTGAATTTTATAAATTCATTCAATATGAGTTTTACAGGCAATGGTATAAATTAAAAAAGTATGCTAACGAAAATGGCATAAAGATTATTGGAGATATTCCAATATATGTGGCTTATGACAGTGCTGATGTATGGGCACATCCTGAATTATTTCAAATGGATGAAAATGGAAAACCGGTTGCAGTTGCAGGATGTCCTCCTGATGGATTTTCAGCAACAGGACAATTATGGGGAAATCCATTATACAGATGGGATTATCATAAGCAAACAAATTATGATTGGTGGATAAAGCGTATAGAAAGAAGTGTCAAACTATACGATGTTGTAAGGATTGATCATTTTAGAGGGTTTGATGAGTATTATTCAATTCCAGCTGAGGATGAAGATGCAACAAACGGACATTGGGAAAAGGGACCTGGGATTGACTTATTTAATGCAATTAAATATTGTCTTGGTGATGTAAATATAATAGCAGAAGATTTAGGATACATAACTGATACAGTAAGACAGTTGGTTAAAGACTCAGGTTTTCCAAATATGAAAGTTTTAGAATTTGCTTTTGATAGCAGAGATTCATCAGGACCTAAGGATTATTTACCGTATAATTATGATAAAAATTGTGTGGTTTATACAGGAACTCACGATAATGAAACCTTAAAAGGATGGCTAGACAGCATTGAATCAGAAGAGATAGAAATGATTCAGAAATACATAGGAAGAACGGTAGAGAACAAAACAAAACTTGTGGATGAAATAATAAGAATGGCACAGGCATCTACTGCTAATACATGTATTATTCCTATGCAGGATTATCTGCATTTAGATAACAAAGCAAGAATGAATACTCCGTCTACGTTAGGAAATAATTGGATGTGGCGCATGAAATCTACTCAGATTACTAAAAAGTTAACAAATGCAATTAAAGAATTAACAGTTCTTTATGGCAGAGATTAACATAGCATATAAAAGCTACGATGGATATATTCTTTTCGTAGCTTTTTGCATAAACAGAATGTTTGTGATAAAATACTAAACCGTGAAAAATTTAGTAAATGTAGAATGAAAGGGGAAAGACATGGCAAATTTAACTATTAAAGACATAGCAAAAATATGTGGAGTTGGAATTAGCACTGTCTCTCGAGCAATTAATGATGACCCAGGTATTAATCAGGAAACCAGGAAGAGAATTTTAAAAGTTATAAAAGAATGTAATTATGTTCCTAACAATAGTGCGAGAAATTTAAAAATGACAGACTCAAATACAATAGCATTACTTATAAAGGGAATTGATAACCAGTTCTTTCAGGGAATGTTAAAAATATTTGAAGAAGAATTGAAAAAATTAGAATATACATTTCTGTTACATGCAGTAGGTGAAGATCAGGATGATGTTAGTGTTGCAGTTCAGTTAGCAAAAGAAAAAAGATTAAAGGGACTTATTTTTCTTGGAGGTCAAATGGATTATTTGGATACAAGATTAGAGGAAATAGGTGTTCCATATGTATTATGCACTGTAGCAGTAAATATGATGGCACCAAAGAGAAACTGCTCGTCAGTATCTATAGACGATGAGAAAGAAAGTTATAGGGCGGTTGATTATTTGTGCAAAAAAGGGCACAAAAAAATAGCAATGATTTCAGGAAAAAATAATGACCAGGCTGTAGGTGGACTTAGATTAAGAGGCTATATGAGAGCATTAAAAGATAATGGCATAGACATAAATGATAACTTAATCAGATACATGAAAGATGATATTCCTGAATATACAGTAGCAAATGGATATGAAGTAACAAAAGAATTGTTAAAGTCAAAAGAAGAATTTACTGCATTATATGCAATATCAGATTTAACAGCTTTTGGAGCATACAAGGCAATATCTGAAGAGGGTAAATCAATACCTGATGATTACTCTGTTTTAGGGTTTGATGGAATTGAAATGTCAAAGTATTTTCAACCGTCATTATCAACAATGAAACAGCCTTGTGAACAAATGGTAAAATCATCAATAGATTTATTAATGGAACAGATAAATGGAAATAACGAAAAGAAACAATTAATCTTTGAAGCAGAATTGCTTGAGAGAGATTCTGTAAAAGAAATTTAAGGAGAACTATAGGTGTTTGGAATTGATGGCAAATTTTATGAAATAGTTTCAGCAATAGCTGATTTGGTAATTTTGAATTTATTGTTTGTACTTTGTTCGTTGCCAATATTTACTATTGGAGCATCGACGACGGCACTTTTTGGTGTTACTAAGAAGATGGCAGATAATAGAGAAGGATACATAGTAAGAACTTATTTTAAGTTATTTAAAGAAAATTTTAAACAGTCAACTGCAATGTGGCTGATTTTATTGATGTTGTCAATAATTCCTACACTTGATTTATACATAGTGAATAGTTTAAAGGAAGGGATAGTAGTTACAGCATTGAAAGGACTGTTTCTTGGATTTGCGCTTGCAATACTGTTTGTGTTTCTTTACGCAATGGCATTGCAAAGTACTTTTGAAAATACAATTAAAATTACTTTGAAAAATGCATTGCTTATGGGTATCGGGCATTTTCCATGGACTTTATTGATACTTTGTATAACGTTACTTCCGGTTATTTTAATTATATTTTTAGGTAAAGATGCCGTAAGTATTATTTATATTATGCTATTTGCCGGATTTGCTTTGTTGGCGTATTTAAACTCATATATTTTAAATTTTATTTTCAAAAAATATATGTAAACAAATATTTAATACTTAAGTCGAGGATGATTATAAATGTTCGACTAAAAAATGTAAAGTTAATGTTTGGGTGTTAACATTATATATGATAAAGAAAAAAATCTGTCACTGATAGAAATATCATCAGGGGCGGATTTTTTTTGCAATTATTTGGGAGAGAAGAATAGAAAGCAAAAATAAATTCTTGTTAAAGTCAAAAATTACTTGAAATTATCATTGAGTTAGTATAGTATGATTATAGTTAGAAATAACTAACTTCAACAAATAAATCATTTGGACTCTTTTAGAAATACTAACCGAAAGGATAGCTACCTTTCGGTATAGAGTCCTAGTCAACAGAAAGGAGATGCGGATAGTGAATTATTTGCAGATTGAAAAAATAATTGGAAGAGAAATATTGGATTCAAGAGGAAATCCAACAGTAGAAGCAGAAGTATATTTAGCAGATGGTACAATTGGAAGAGGAACGGCACCAAGTGGAGCATCAACAGGTGAGTTTGAAGCATTAGAACTTAGAGATGGTGATAAAAATAGATATTTAGGAAAAGGTGTACAGAAAGCCGTAGAAAATATTAATACAATTATAAATGATACAATTACAGGAATGGATGCATCAAATATTTATGCTGTAGATAAGGCTATGATTGATGCAGACGGTACAAAAGGAAAAACAAAATTAGGGGCAAATGCTATTCTTGCAGTATCGATTGCAACAGCAAGGGCAGCTTCAATTGCCTTAGATATTCCTCTTTATAGATTCTTAGGCGGAATTTCAGGAAACAGATTACCTGTACCTATGATGAATATTGTAAATGGTGGATGCCATGCTTTATCATCGGGATTAGATGTACAGGAATTTATGATTATGCCTGTTGGAGCACCATCATTTAAGGAATGTTTAAGATGGTGTTCTGAAGTTTTCCACGCTTTAGCAGGAATTTTAAAAGAAAAAGGATTAGCAACATCAGTTGGTGATGAAGGCGGATTTGCACCTGCACTTAAATCTGATGAAGAAGCTATTGAAACTATCCTTGAAGCTGTAAAGAAAGCAGGATATGAACCTGGTAAAGATTTCAAGATTGCAATGGATGCGGCATCATCAGAATGGAAGAGCGAAAAAGGAAAAGGATATTATAAACTTCCAAAGGCAGGAACAGAATACACTGCAGAAGAACTTATTGAACATTGGGCTAAGTTATGTGAAAAATATCCTATCATTTCAATTGAAGACGGTCTTGATGAAGAAGACTGGGAAGGTTGGAAGAAGCTTACAGACAGACTTGGTGACAAAGTTCAGTTAGTAGGTGATGACTTATTTGTTACTAATACTGAAAGACTTGCAAAAGGTATTGAGATGGGAGCTGGTAATGCAATCCTTATCAAATTAAATCAGATTGGTTCGGTTTCAGAAACATTAGAAGCAATTAAGATGGCTCATAAAGCAGGCTACACAGCTATTTCATCACATCGTTCAGGTGAAACAGCAGACACTACAATTGCTGACCTTGCAGTTGCACTTAATACATGTCAGATTAAGACAGGTGCTCCTAGCAGAAGTGAACGTGTTGCTAAATATAATCAGCTTTTAAGAATCGAAGAAGAACTTGGAACAAGTGCTGTATATCCTGGAAACAGAGCATTTAACGTAAAATAATTAAAAATTAAACATATCGTATGATGTCAGAGGTAAAAGGTCTAAGCCTGTATGAGCATTAAAGTCAGGGCTTTTACCTTAGGCATAATTGTATAGCTTTATTGTATTAAAAATATATGAATATTTTATACAATGAATAATAGGAATCCTTTTTAGGCATGGAAGATGCCTGAAAGGGATTTTTTAATATAGAAAATTTCATAGAAATCCTATTATGTAAAAAAATTTGATTAAAAAGTGGCAAAATAAATGTTCTTATCAAATTACACAACAAAATAGGAATATAAAGTTAGGTCTTTGATTTGTAACCAAACAAAAGTGCATAGTACCAAACAAAATATACACTAGTGAAAATTGTCATAAAAAAGTAAAATTGGAAATAAATGTAAAATCCTAATTACAAATAGGAGGTATGAGTGACGAATATACAGACTGAAAGTAAGAAAAGATTGCGAATTGTAAGAGAATGGTTACAAATGTCACAGGCACAGTTGGCAAAAGAATTACATATGAATACGGAAGCTTATAGAAGAATAGAGGTTGGAAAGGTAAACATTCCGATTGAAATACTATATGAATTAGAAAATAAATTTGATATTTCAGCAAGTTTTATTATATGTGGAAATGTACAAAGTGATATGGATAAATGTTTGGATGTAGATGTATTACTTAGAAATGAATTGGAAGGTTTTGAACAGAGAATAAAGAAATATCAGGCTGAAGAAGGTTTTGAACAGAGAATAAAAAAATATAAGAATAAAATATGTGATAATTAAAATAAGGATAGTACGAAAAAGTTAATATATTTAGCAAAATATTTTAAATGTGTTTATGTGGAGAAGGTTTTGCTTAGTTATAAATTATAGGGAATAATTTATAAAATACGAAAGAAGAAATATATATAACACAATGTCATTATTCGTAGAATGAATATGATGTTGTGTTTTTATGTATAGGAGAAATGAATGAAAAAGATTTTAATTTGGGTAAGTGATGAAAGCCTGAAAAAAGTAAGTATGGTGGTAAATGAAGTAAATAGTGATATTTGTATATTATCAGTTAAAACGCAAAAAGAGGCAAATTCAGTTATAATTAATAATGATGTTGATTTGTTTATTATTGAAATAAATTCAAATAACGATAGTTTTGAATTTGCGAAAGATGTAAGAAAACAGAGGGCGTATAGATTTATTCCGGTTGTTATTATGGCTGATAATGAGAAACTTATTTTTCAAGCATATGAAATTGTCAGATGCTATGCTTTTATGAAAAAACCATATGACATGGAAGGACTAAAAGAAATATTGAAGAAACTAAATAATTATAAATTTGTAAAAAGAAAGAGTGACAAAGTTAAATTTAAGCACAATGGTGTTATTTATTTTTTTAATAAATCCGAAATAAAATATATAGAAAACAGCAACAGACAGGTTAAGATATATAGTAATGATACGGTTACAAACATAGGGTATAAAACATGTGACAGTATTATAGAGCGATTAGGTTGTAAAGATTTTGTACGGTGTAGCAGAAATGGTATAGTAAATGCAGCTCATATAGTAAATATTAGTGATGAAGGAATAATTGAAATCAAGGAATTTGATAAAAAGATAGAAATTGGAAGTAGTATTAAAAAGCAATTTATACAGGATATCAATGAATTAAATATTTTATTTAACTTAGATATATATAAAGTTATCAGGTAAGTTAAATTACATATAAAATAATAAAGATGGGTCGGGAAAATCATAGAAAAAACGAAATGACATAAAAAGTTATAAAAAAAGTGCTTGATTTTATCGCTTTACCTTACTAAAATAAATATGATAGTGTCACAAAAGATAAGATTAAGGGTGACAACTGGAGAGTTCTGATAGCTGAGGTAAACAGTTATACAGACGCCGAAGGTGTAAGGTGATATTTAAACTTTTAGAAGCATCACTAATCTCTCAGGCAAAAGGACAGGAGGAATATTATGAGCAATTTTACGGATTTTTTAGTTAAGGTAGATGATTTAGTTTGGGGAATCCCACTTATTGTGTTGATTCTTGCAGCAGGCATCTACCTTACTTTTCGGTTAAGACTATTACAGATAGTGCATTTGCCTAAGGCACTTAAGTATATGTTTAAGAACGAAGAAGAAGGACACGGGGAAGTTAGTAGTTTTGGAGCACTATGTACAGCATTATCAGCAACAATTGGTACAGGTAACATTGTAGGTGTAGCAACAGCTATTGGATGTACAGCACTTGGTACTGCAGTAGGTGGACCGGGGGCGTTATTTTGGATGTGGGTAGCTGCTTTCTTTGGAATGGCAACAAAATATTCAGAAGGATTTTTAGCAGTACGCTATAGAACGATTGATGAAGAAGGTCATGTACTTGGTGGACCATTCTATTACATAGAAAATGGTATGGGACATAAATGGAAATGGCTTGCGAAAATATTTGCATTCTTTGGAGCATGTGTAGGTTTATTTGGTATCGGAACATTTACACAGGTTAACGGAATTGCATCAGCGGTCCAGTCATTCTTTGACCCTAATAAAGAAAATACAATTAGTATTCTAGGAAATGATTATTCAATTGCTATTGTAATCACAGCTTTTATTTTAGCTATCTGTGTAGGATTGGTTGTAATTGGTGGTATTAAGAGAATTGCTAATGTATCACAGGTAATTG
Source organism: Eubacterium sp. LMAG:50 (assembly GCF_008680265.1). Lineage (NCBI taxonomy): Bacteria > Bacillati > Bacillota > Clostridia > Eubacteriales > Eubacteriaceae > Eubacterium > Eubacterium sp. LMAG:50. The sequence goes on from NZ_NALP01000007.1 coordinate 1,421,923, forward strand.
TACCATTTATGGCTGTTTTATATATTGTTGCAGTATTAGTTTTAATTGTAACTAATATTACAAAATTACCTGGAGCAATAGCGATAATAGTTGAATATGCATTTGGCGTAAAGGCAGTAGCAGGTGGTGTATTTGCATCTATAGCAATTTCAATGCAAAAAGGTATAGCAAGAGGTATTTTCTCAAATGAAGCAGGTCTTGGTTCAGCACCTATAGCAGCAGCTGCAGCAAAGACAAAAGATCCTGTTCGTCAGGGACTTGTAACAATGACAGGTACTTTCATAGATACAATTATTGTTTGTACATTAACAGGTCTTTCAATTGTAATGATGGGTGCATACAAAGTTGTTGGACTTGAAGGTGTTCAGGTTACGACATATGCTTTCCAGAAAGGATTAAGTTTTCTCCCAGCAGAAGTTTCAGCATTCATATTAATGGTATGTTTAGTATTCTTTGCATTCACAACTATTCTTGGATGGGATTACTATGGTGAAAGATGTTTGGAATATTTATCAAATAAAAGTAAAACTGCTGTAAAGGTTTATAGATGGTTATACATTTTAGCAGTATTTATCGGACCATATATGACTGTTAAGGCAGTATGGACAATTGCAGATATATTTAATGGACTTATGGCCATTCCAAATATTATTGCATTGTTTGTATTAAGTGGTATAGTTGCAAAAGAAACAAAAGATTATTTTGATGAAAAAAAGAAACAGAATAATAAATAGAAATATTGGATAAATATTTTAGAAATTATAAAATAATAAAATGAAAAATAAAAGGCAGTCTGAATTTTGATGATTCAGTCTGCCTTTTAGGCGTTTTACAACAAAGGTATAATTGAATTTTTTTACTAACTATGGTATTCTAGTTACAGATTTTGTATTAGTGCGCCCATTTTGTGGAATGATACAGATAAACATACGAAATAATAATAAAAAAAAGAGGAATAAACAATGAAGAGAGTGTTACTTAAACTTAGCGGTGAAGCTTTAGCCGGCAATAAGAAAACCGGATTTGATGAGGCAACTTGTGTTGCAGTTGCTAAGCAGGTTAAGCAACTTGTAGATAAGAATATAGAAGTTGGAATAGTTATAGGTGGAGGGAATTTCTGGAGAGGTCGTACAAGCGAAAAGATTGACAGACCTAAGGCAGATGGAATCGGTATGCTTGCCACAATTATGAACTGTATGTATGTGTCAGAAATATTCAGAACAGAAGGAATGGACACAGATGTATTTACACCATTTACATGCGGAACATGGACTAAATTATTTTCAAAGGATGAAGCTGTTAATGGATTAAAGGCAGGTAAGGTTTGTTTCTTCGCCGGAGGAACAGGTCATCCATATTTTTCAACAGATATGACAATGGTTTTAAGAGCCATTGAAATTGAAGCAGATTGTATTTTAGGAGCTAAAGCAATTGACGGTGTGTATGATAGTGATCCTGCTGTTAACCCGGATGCTAAGAAATATGATGAATTACCAATAAGTAAGATTGTAGATGACAGACTTGGAGTAATTGATCTTGCAGCAAGTGTTTTGGCAATGGAAAATAAAATGCCAATGCTTTTATTCGGATTGAATGAAGAAAATAGCATTATTAAGGCAGCAACAGGCGAGAAAATAGGAACAAAAATTACAGTAGAATAATTTATAGAATGAAGGAGTTTTAACATGGAAGAATTAATTATGACATATGAAGATAAGATGGAAAAGTCATTAGACAATTTATATGGTGAATACACATCTATTAGAGCTGGACGTGCTAATCCACATATTTTAGATAAGATTACAGTTGATTATTACGGTTCACCAACACCACTTCAGCAGGTTGGCAATATATCAGTGCCTGAAGCAAGAATGATTGTAATTCAGCCTTGGGAAGCATCTATTTTGAAAGATATTGAAAAAGCACTTTTAATGTCTGATTTAGGATTAACACCAACTAATGATGGAAAGATGATTAGACTTGTTTTCCCTGAATTAACAGAAGAAAGAAGAAAAGAACTTGTAAAGGATGTTAAGAAAAAAGGTGAAAATGCAAAAGTTGCAGTTAGAAATATTAGAAGAGATGCAATGGATGCAATTAAGAAAAAAGGAAAAGAAGATGGAATTTCAGAAGATGAAATTAAGGAATATCAGGATGATGTTCAGAAATCTACAGATAAATATGTTGCAAAGATTGATGCAGCAGTAGAAGAAAAATCAAAGGAAATATTAACAGTATAATAGAAATGTTAATAAATCCTCAGCAAAAACAATTTCGTATTAATAAGTGGCTTTTGCAAAGAATAAAAATTGATTCTGTGCAAAAGCCATTTTAGAATGTATACAGAAACCGGAGGAAGTATGGCAGAGAGTATAGATTTAACAGGAATGAATATACCTAATCATATTGCCATTATTATGGATGGCAATGGAAGATGGGCAAAAAAGAGATTTTTACCTAGAAATGCAGGACATGTGGCAGGAGCAAAGACAGTAGAAAAAATAATAGAAGACGCATATGATTTAGGCGTTAAGTATTTGACTGTATATGCATTTTCAACAGAAAACTGGAACAGACCTGATGATGAAGTTGCAGCTTTAATGAAACTTCTCAAAAATTATTTAAAAGACTGTATTAAAAGAGCAAACAGCAACAATATGAGAGTAAGAGTTATAGGTGAAAGAAGCAGATTAGAACCTGAGATTGTTGAAAAAATAGAAGAATTAGAAGAGTGTTCAAAAAATAATACAGGTATTACATTTATCATTGCACTTAATTATGGAGCAAGAGATGAAATTGTAAGAGGAATCAGAAAAATATCTAGAGAATGTGCTGAAGGCAAAATTGCTCCGGAAGATATTACAGAAGATATGTTTAACGGTTTTTTAGATACTCACGATATTCCTGACCCTGATTTATTAATCAGAACAAGTGGAGAGTTAAGATTGTCAAATTATCTTTTATGGCAGCTTGCATATACAGAATTTTATTTTACAGATGTTTTATGGCCTGATTTTAATAAAGAGGAATTAAAAAAAGCTATAGCAAAGTATAATGAAAGAGACAGAAGATTTGGAAAAGTTGAGGAGAACTAAAGATGGTAATCAGTAAATTTATGAATAAATCTTTTTATGAAAGACTTTTTAGCGGAATAATTTTGGTAATAATTGCACTTATAACCATTATTTTAGGAAATGATATTTTACTTGTTACAGTTGGAATTGTTTCCTTAATTGGTTTATATGAAATGAACAGAGTGTTTGGTATTGAAAAATATGCTACCGGAATATTATCATATATTGCAGTAATTATTTATTATACAATGCTTCGTTTTGATATGATGACATATGTTCCATTTTTAATAGTTGCATTACTTATTGCATGCATGGCTATTTATGTTTTTGAATTTCCAAAATGCAAGACTGAACAGGTAATGGCAGCAATTTTTGGAACAATATATGTAGCAGTTATGTTATCTTTTGTTTATTTGGTAAGAATGGGTAATAATGGTGCATATAATGTATGGTTGATATTCTTATGCTCATGGGGAAGTGATACATGTGCGTATGTATTTGGTGTAGCATTTGGAAAGCATAAAATGGCACCGGTGTTAAGCCCAAAGAAATCTATAGAAGGTGCTGTAGGTGGAATACTTGGAGCAGCTGTATTAGGATTTATATATGCAACAGTATTTCAGAATAATATAGAAATGAGATATTTAGACCCTAGAATAGCATATCCAATCGTATGTGCAGCAGGAAGTCTTATTGCAATGACAGGAGATTTAGCTGCATCAGCAATAAAGAGAAATCATGATATTAAGGATTATGGTACACTTATACCGGGACATGGTGGCATAATGGATAGGTTTGACAGCGTAATATTTGTTGCACCTATAGTATGGCTCTTAATAAATTTCTTCTAAAATTTTAATATGAAAAAACTTAAATGTTAACAATTACAACATATACATTAGATAAAATATCATTTATGATAATTTTATGGTGCAGGTAAAATAAAAATAATTGTAGAATAGGTGGGAATGACAGTATGTCAAATATTATCAGTATTATAATAGCATTAATAATTTTCAGCGTATTAGTATTAATACATGAATTTGGACATTTCATTGTAGCAAAGAAAAATGGAATAGTAGTAAATGAATTCTCCATTGGAATGGGACCAAGAATTTGTAGTTTTGAAAAAGGTGGAACAAAGTATTCAATTAAATGTCTTCCATTTGGTGGCTCATGTGCCATGTTAGGAGAAGATGAAGATACAGTTGTAGAAGGTTCATTTAATTCAAAGTCGGTGTGGGCAAGAATGGCAGTAGTTTTTGCAGGACCTTTCTTTAACTTTATTCTTGCATTTGTTTTATCAGTCATTGTTATAGCAGCAATTGGAACAGATAAATCTTATGTAACGGCAGTGGATAAGTCATCACCTGCTTATGAAGCAGGGCTTAGAAAAGGAGATATAATTACTAAATATAATGGTACAGGAGTAAGTATCGGTAGAGAATTGTATTTAGAAGATTTTGTTAATCCTTTAGGTTCGGATAATGTAAAACTTACATTCATAAGAGATGGAAAAAAACAGAGAATTTCTTATAAGCCGGAAGAAGTAAAGAAATATATGGTTGGTATGTCATATAATGCCGGTGATACAGAGGCGACTATAGGAAATGTAACAGCCGGCAGTGCAATGGATGAAGCAGGAGCTCAGCCGGGAGATGTAGTGGTTGCTGTTGATGGAACAGAAATTAAATCAGGTGATGAGTTACAAAAATATATTGAAGAAAATCCATTTGGTGATAATACAGTTACGATAACGGTTAATAGAAATGGAAAGACTAAGGAACTTAAGATGACACCTCAGTATCAGACGGTTTATTCAAAAGGTTTTGAGTACAATCTTGCAAGAAAGAGAATGTCATTTGGAAGAACTTTAAAATATAGTTTTGTAGAAGTAAAATACCAGATTAATACAGTATTAAAGAGTTTAAAGATGCTCGTTACCGGAAAGGTTTCAGCAAATGAAGTATCAGGACCGGTGGGAATTGTAAGTGCAATTGGTGATACTTATAAAGCAAGTAAATCAGAAGGTGCATACATGGCACTTTTAAGTCTCATCAATATGGCTATAATGTTGAGTGCAAACTTAGGTGTGATGAATCTTTTACCTTTGCCGGCATTAGATGGTGGAAGACTTGTATTTTGCATTATTGAAGTTATTAAGGGAAAACCTGTATCAAGAGATAAGGAAGGAATGGTACATTTCATTGGATTTGCATTATTGATGGTATTAATGCTATTCTTAATCTTTAACGATGTTAGAAAACTATTGTAAGTAACTGCAAGTAATGTGAATGAAATTTTTTATAAATTTGTAAAATGCATCTGATTTGCAATAAAAATTAGGAGTCTGAATATGTATAGAGATTGTACAAAAGTGATAAAAATAGGTGATAAGGTAATTGGAGGAGGAAATCCAATCCTTATTCAGTCAATGACGAATACTAAAACAGAAGATGTAGAGGCAACTGTAAAGCAGATTAAAGAGTTAACTGTTGCAGGATGCGATATTATAAGATGTGCAGTTCCAACAATGGAAGCTGCTAAGGCTTTGAAGGAAATAAAAAAACAAATATCCATTCCATTAGTTGCAGATATTCATTTTGATTATAGACTTGCAATAGCAGCAATGGAAAATGGTGCAGATAAGATAAGAATTAATCCGGGAAACATCGGCAGCTTAGATAGAGTTAAAGCTGTAGTAGATGTGGCTAAGGAAAGAAATATCCCTATCCGTGTCGGTGTTAACAGCGGCTCATTAGAAAAACATATATTAGAAAAATATGGAAGAGTGACAGCAGAAGGAATTGTGGAGAGTGCACTTGATAAAGTTAAAATAATAGAAGATTTAGGCTATGATAATCTTGTTATAAGCATTAAATCATCAGATGTTTTAATGTGTGTAAAAGCTCATGAACTGATTGCTGATAAAACTAAATATCCACTACATGTTGGTATAACTGAATCAGGAACAGTTACATCAGGAAACATTAAGTCTGCAATTGGATTAGGACTTATTTTGAGTCAGGGAATAGGAGATACTATAAGAGTTTCTCTTACAGGAGATCCTGTTGAAGAGATAAGAAGTGCTAATTTAATTTTAAAGACTTTAGGATTAAAGCAGGGAGGAATTTCTGTAGTTTCATGCCCTACTTGTGGAAGAACACAGATTGACTTAATAGGACTTGCAACAAAAGTAGAAAAATTAGTGGAAAAATACCAGAATCTTGATATTAAAGTAGCTGTTATGGGATGTGTTGTAAACGGACCGGGAGAAGCTAAAGAAGCAGATTTGGGAATAGCAGGCGGAAATGGTGTCGGTATCCTTATGAAAAAAGGTGAAATAATTAAAAAGGTTCCTGAAGAAGAATTACTTAAAGCATTAGAATACGAATTGAAAAATTGGAGTGAGTAATATATGGAAAGAAAAACTTTTTTTGAAGTATTTCCAGATGTAAAACTTAATAGTGAATTAACAGAAATATTTGAACAGGTTGAAGTTACAAGAATTACTGCTAACAGAGACAGAACAAAATTGCGTATTTATATAGAAAGCAGCAGGCTTATTAATAAGCCTGCTATTTTATCTGTAGAAAATGAATTATGCAGACAATTAAAGATGGGAAAGAAAATATCCGTTCAGATAATGGAGCATTACAGTTTATCACAACAATATACTCCAAAAAATTTATTTGACATATATAAGGATAGTATTTATACAGAACTTTCCCAAAAAAGTGCGCTGATAGCGACAATGTATAAAAAGGCACAATTTCAGTTCCTGTCCGATTCAGCTTTAGAGATGGAACTTGAAACGCATCTTATGACAGAGGAACGTATGAATGTCATAAAAAATACAATTGAGAATATTTACAATATTCGTTTTAATATTCCGCTAAAAGTTGTAATTAAGAAAGTTGAAGCACAAAAGGACAAATTTAAAGAACAGAAAGAAAAGAAACTTAGAAATGAAGTTGAAATCTTAATGAGCAGAAATAAGAGCAATAAGCCTGAAAAACAGGAAGAAAAGGCACAGGAAACACCTGAAAGACCTAAGATTGTAAAATCAACCCGCTCGGATAACCCTGATGTCGTATATGGTAGAGATTTCGAATTTGATGAAGAAACTAAAATTGCAGAATTATTTGATGACTCAGGTGAAGTAGTTATTAAGGGACAGATATTTAATATGGATGAAAGAGAAACAAGAAAAGGAAAGATTATTGTTTCTTTATCTGTAACTGATTTTACAGACAGTGTAATGGTTAAATTGTTCTTAGATAATACAGAGGTTTTGGCAGATTTTAAAAGTCGTGTAGGTAAAGGCAAATTTGTAAGAATTAAAGGTAGAGCAGCTTATGATCCATATGATAAGGAAGTAAATGTTGGACACATCTTTGGAATGAAGCTTATATCAAATTTTGTTGAAATAAGACATGACACAGCAGTTGATAAGAGAATTGAATTACACTGCCATACAAAAATGAGCGATATGGACGGTGTAAGTGATGTAAGAAAAATTGTCAGAAGGGCTTATGACTGGGGTCACAAAGCAATTGCAATTACTGACCACGGTGTTGTTCAGGGCTTCCCTGATGCATGGCATGAATATTGCGATATCAAGAGTATGTGTAAAAAGCAGGGAAAAGAATTTGACTTTAAAGTAATATATGGTGTTGAAGCATATCTTGTAGATGATTTGAAGGATATGATAACAAATCCAAGAGGACAAAGCCTTAAAGACAGATATGTAGTATTTGATATCGAAACAACCGGTTTTATTCCATCTCTTGATAAAATAATTGAAATAGGCGCAGTAAAAGTTGAAAATGGTCAGATTGTGGACAGGTTTAGTACTTTTGTAAATCCTAAAGTACCGATTCCTTTTAGAATAGAAAAACTTACAGGTATAAATGATAATATGGTAATCCATGCTCCTGAAATTGAAGAAGTACTTCCAAAGTTCTTAGAATTTTGCGAAGGCGCAATTATGGTTGCACACAATGCAGATTTTGACATGAGCTTTATTTCGGCAAATGCAAAACGGCAGGGATTACCATGTGATTTTACAGTTGTGGATACATTGTTAATGGCAAGATTCCTTATAATAGGACTAGGTCGATATAAACTTGATAATGTTGCAAAGGCATTAGGTGTTTCCTTGGAAAATCATCATAGAGCTGTTGATGATGCTGAATGTACGGCTCACATTTTCTTAAAAATGTGTGATTTGCTTGAAGAAAAAGATATTCATGATTTAGACAAGGCTAACGAAGCCGGAAAAATGTCTGAAAATGCAATGAAGAAGGCAAAAGCGCATCATGCAATCATATTAGTGCAAAATAATATAGGAAGAGTAAATTTGTATAGGCTTATATCTATTTCTCATATAGATACATTTGCAAATGGTAAACCAAGAATTCATAAAAGTGACTATTTGAAATATAAAGAAGGATTGATTATTGGTAGTGCCTGTGAAGCAGGAGAATTATATCAGGCAATATTACATGAACATAGTCAGCAGGAAATTATGCGAATAGCTGATTTCTATGATTATTTTGAAGTGCAGCCTCTTGGAAATAACCAGTTTATGGTTAAGACAGGTGACCCTGAAAAGGATGATAAGAGACTTCTCAATTCAAATGAAGATTTAATTAATATAAATAAAAAGATAATTGAACTTGGAAAGAAACTCGGAAAACTTACGGTTGCTACATGTGACGTACATTTCCTTGATCCTGAAGATGAAATGTACAGAAGAATTATTCAGTATGGTAACGGATTTAAAGATGCAGATGAACAGCCACCGCTTTATTTAAGAACAACTGATGAAATGCTTAATGAATTTAGTTATCTTGATAGTGATTTAGCGGAAGAAATTGTTATAACAAATCCGGCAAAGATTAGTGATATGATTGAGGATATTTCACCAATCCATCCGGATAAATGTCCACCGGTGCTTGATAATTCAGAAGAGGAACTTAGAAATTCGTGTCATGCAAGAGCGAAAGAAATATATGGTGACCCTGTGCCAAAAGTAGTTCACGACAGACTTGAAAAAGAATTGGATTCTATTATTGGTAACGGCTATGCGGTTATGTATATAATGGCAAGACGTTTGGTTTTAAAATCAAATGAAGACGGATATCTGGTAGGTTCAAGAGGTTCCGTAGGTTCATCATTTGCGGCAACTATGTCAGGAATTACGGAAGTAAATCCGCTTAAACCACATTATTACTGTCTTAACTGTCAGTATTCGGAATTTGATTCTGAAGAAATACGTTCATTAAATGGTGGTGTAGGCTGGGATTTGCCGGATAAAAAATGTCCAAGATGTGGAGCACCTCTTCATAAGGATGGAATTGATACGCCATTTGAAACTTTCCTTGGATTTAATGGTGATAAGGAGCCTGATATCGACTTAAACTTTTCAGGTGAATATCAGGCAAATGCACATGCATATACTGAGGTTATGTTTGGAAAGGGACATACCTTTAGAGCAGGTACTATTACAGGTGTGGCTGATAAAACAGCGTTTGGTTATGTAAAGAATTATTTTGAAGAGCATGATATACATAAGCGTTATGTTGAAATCGACAGAATAGCAAGAGGATGTACCGGTATAAGAAAGAGTACAGGACAGCATCCGGGTGGTATTGTTATTGTCCCAAGAGATAAGGAAATATATGAATTTACACCAATCCAAAAACCTGCAAATGATATGACGACAGATACGCTTACAACTCATTTTGAATATCATGCCATAGATGCTAACCTTCTTAAGCTTGATATTCTCGGACACGATGATCCGACAATGATTAGAAGACTTGAAAAGTTAACAGGAACGAATGCTGTAGAGATTCCGTTTGATGATCCGAAGCTTATGTCTTTATTTGAAAGCCCGGAAGCATTAGGAGTAACATCTGAACAGATAAGAGGATGTCCTATCGGGACGCTGGGTCTTCCTGAAATGGGAACAGATTTTGTTATTCAAATGTATGTTGATGCAAAGCCAAAAACAATAGCCGATTTGATTAGGTGTTCGGGATTGTCACATGGTACGGACGTATGGGTTGGAAATGCTCAGGAGTTAATTGCACAGGGCAAATGTACTATTTCAACAGCAATTTGTACTCGAGATGATATTATGACTTATCTTATTGACAAAGGAATTGACCCGGGTATTAGCTTTAAGATAATGGAAGCTGTAAGAAAAGGTAAGGGACTTACTCCTGAAAATGAGCAGATTATGATTGATAATGGTGTGCCTGATTGGTATATATGGTCATGTAAAAAGATTAAATACATGTTCCCGAAAGCCCATGCAGCAGCTTACGTTATGATGGCTCTTCGAGTTGCATATTATAAAGTTTATTACCCACAGGCATATTATGCAGCTTATTTTGCCATAAGAGCAAAGGCATTTAACTATGAACTAATGTGTCAGGGTAAGGAACGTTGCGAGTATTATCTGGACAATCTTATGCGTAAGAAAGAGAATAATGAAACAAGTAAAAAAGATGAAGATACAATTGGGGATTTAAAAGTAGTACAGGAAATGTATGCAAGAGGATATGAATTTGAACCAATTGACCTTTACAGAGCAAAAGCAAAAGAGTTTCAGGTTATTGATGGAAAGGTAATGCCGTCATTTAGTGCAATAGAAGGAATGGGAGATAAAGCTGCAGAAATGCTTGAAGCGGCAGCAAAAGATGGAAAATTCCTTTCAAAAGATGATTTGAGAGAAAGGGCAAAAGTAAGTAAGACAGTTGTGGAAACAATGTCAGACCTAGGTTTGCTTGATGGAATGCCTGAAGGAAATCAGTTATCTATATTTGATTTATAAAATATTAAGCATGTAGTTATACAAAAATATTTTTGTATAGCTGCATGTTTTTTTTTGTGTAAAAATCAATATTTACAGGTTGATAAATAATGAAATAATATGAAAAAAATAGAAACGTTTCAACACCGATAAATAAAAGAATTTGGTAGAAAAATACAAAAAAATGTTGGATAATAATAATAAATAGTACAATTTGATGAAAAAAATCTGTGCAAAGTTGGACTTCAAAATAAAAATAAACAAATTATAATTAAATTAAGTCGAAGGGGAAAAGGTGAGAATATGAACCGAAGAGGCAATAAAATATTAAACGAATTAATTTGGAATGAAAAACTGAACATATCAGAATTTAAAGAAAAATATAATGTTCAGGAACGCTCCATACGACTGGATATTAAGGGAATAAATGATGACTTGCAAAAAGCAGGATTGCCGGTTATTTCCGAAAATTCTGAGGGAGAATTAGAGCTAGAAAATAAGAGACAAATCAATATAAAAGAATTTGAAAAATTTATTACAAATTATGATTTTTATTCATATACAATGACTAAAAATGAAAGACACACTGTTTTGGCATTGATACTTCTTAATGGAAGAGAATACATAACTGTTGATAAATTAAAAAAAGAAATTGGTGTAAGTAGAAATACAATTTTAAGTGATTTACAGGAATTGAAAATATGGTTTGAAGACAGGGATATGAATTTAAAAGCCAAAGCTCATGTGGGTTATACAATTGAAGCATCAGAATCACAGATTCGTGAGAATATTTTGAAGTTATTGGAAATTAACAGTGAAGAATATTATCAAAACGGATATATGCTTAATATTTATTGGAATCTACTTTTGAAACAAGTTGATTATGCACAGAGTTTTGATTATTTGAAAAGTATTCTTTTAGAGGAAGAGGAAGATACAGGAGTTATATTAGAAGATTACTCATTTTATGAAGCTATTGTTGAATTGGTAATAATGGTAAACAGAATGAGTCGGGAGAAATATCTTACTTCTTTTGAAGAGAGTGGAAGAGAAGAAATTGAAATTAGTTCAAAGTATCCATTTAGTAAATCGGTGCTCAATAAAATAGGAGTAAAATATGACATCAGAATAACAGAAGAAGAAATACTTATGTTTACTAAGTGCCTGAGAAGAAAGAGATATCTTAAGGGTGAAAGAAACAGTGCAAATTCTTTGGATATAAAGGTAATGATTGCAGAAGCAATTCATTCGATATCAGGAAAATTAGGAATAGATTTTTATCTTGATTTTGGATTGTATGATTTGATGGTTGCTCATATGAAATCGGCTGTCTACAGAGTTATGAATGGAGAAGTTTTAGTAAATCCGTTCAAAGAAGCAATTATAAACGATTATCCTGAAATACTGAAGATTGTACATAAGGAATTAGAAAAACTGGAAGGATTTATAGGAAAGAAATTTTCGGAAGATGAGGTATTATTTCTTGTTTTGTATTTTGCATCAGTAATTGAAAAAGAAAAAGTTGAAAACAATAAAAATAAAAAAATTCCGGTAGCACTTGTTTGTGCAACAGGAAGAGGAACAGTTCAATTTATGTTGGCAAAGTTAAAAATACTTGATGATATTATAGAAATTGTCAGTGTATCGTCACATCATAATATGAAGGAAATAGAACAATCGGGAGCTAAGATGATTATTTCAACAATTCCTTTACCGGATGCAGTTTTACCGAGTGTAGTCATAAGAAGTCCAATGCTAGATGACAAGGATATACTGAATATTCAACAAAAAGTATTTGAACTTAAGGGACAGAATAAAGAAGAAATGGAATTGCCTAATATAAAAGATATAAATGAGAATACCGGCAAGGACATACAAGGAGCATTTTATCAATTACTTTCAACAGATAGAATTGTTCTTGATTATCCGGCTAAAGATTGGGAAGAGGCAATAAAATGTGCAGGACAGTTACTCCGTGATTCAGGAACTGTAACAGGTCAGTATATTGATGAAATGGTTAACAATGTAAAAAAACATGGAGCATATATTGTAGTATGCAAGGGAATGGCACTTCCACATGCTGATAGTAGTAAGGGAGTTATAAAAGAGGCAGCCTCATTTGTAAGACTAAAAAAAGGAATAGAATTCGGAAGTGAATTTAACGATCCGGTAAGATATGTAATAGGAATGAGTATTAAGGATGCTGAAAGCATTAATCAGGCAATATATGACATGATGATGATTTTTGGAGACGAAAATAATATCAGGAAGTTTGATGAACTTCCTAATGAACAATCAGTTTTAGATATGATAAAGAGTTTTGAAAAAAAGTAAAAGGAGAGAGAAAGATGAAAAAGATAACAAGCAATAAAGAAAAACATTATTTAGCAGTTACTTTATCAGGTGAAAATGACAAAGAAGTTTTAACACAGATGGCTTCAGCATTACAGGAGGAAGGATATGTAAAGGATAGTTTTCCTGAGGCAATCCTAAAAAGAGAAGAAGTTTATCCTACAGGTCTTCCGGTTGGAGAAATAAGTGTGGCAATTCCACATACAGATCCTGAATATGTAAATGATGCAGCAATTTGTCTTGGAATTTTAGACAAACCCGTAACATTTAATGTAATGGGAATGGAGGGAGAAACAACTGATGTTTCAATATTGTTTATGCTTTCAATTAAACATAAAGAAGATCAAATGGATATGCTCCAGAAATTAATAACCGTATGCCAGAATCAAGATACATTAAAAGAGATTATGGCACAGGACATGGACAAAATTAATGAAGTTATGACCACTCTTGTAGAGGGGTAGGAACTTAATAAATTGCCAAAAGGCAAATAATTATATGAAAGGAGAAACAGATATGAAAAGAATAGTTATCGCATGTGGATCAGGAGTAGCAACATCAACAGTTGCAAACCAGAAGGTATCTCAGTATCTTAATGAGCACGGATATGCAGGAAAATACCAGATTGAACAGTGTCAGGTATCTGAACTTGCAGAAAAAGCAAAAAATGCTGACTTTGCCATTGCTACAACAGTAGTTGGTGGAAACATTCCTTGTCCTGTAATACCTGGACTTCCATTATTGACAGGTATCGGAGTTGACAAATTGTTCAGTGATGTAGAAGAACAGATGAAAAAGTAGAAAAAGTAACACGTAAGAAAATATTTGAAATTATTTTCAAATGAGATTAAGAAGGGAGAAAAAGCATGCAATATATTATTGATTTTTTTAGTTACATTAATGGTTTAGGTGCAAGCGTAATGATGCCAATTATTTTAACAATTTTTGGTGTTATTTTAGGAGCAAAGTTTGGTAAAGCCCTTAGAGGTGGATTAACAGTAGGTGTAGGTTTCATTGGACTTAACCTTGCAGTAGGACTTATTGGTACTTATTTAGCACCGGCAGTTCAGGAAATGGCCGACAGATTCCATTTATCACTTACAACTGTAGATGTAGGTTGGCCTGCAGCAGCAGCGATTGCTATGGGTACAACAATTGGTCTTATAATTATTCCAATTGGTTTAATTGTTAACATTATTATGTTACTTACAAATACAACTCAGACAATCGACGTTGATATTTGGAACTATTGGCATTTCGCATTTACAGGTTCATTAGTTGCTATTGTAACAGATAACCTTGCATATGGTATTATAGCAGCTGTTATTAATATTATTATAGTATTTGTAATTGCTGACTACACAGCACCAAAGGCAGAAGAAGTTTTAGGAATGCCGGGCGTTTCACTTCCTCATGGATTTACAGCAGCCTTTGTTCCATTTGCAATCGTAGTTAACTGGATTATCGATAAGATTCCGGGAGTTAACAAGATCGATATTAATATTGAAAAATTACAGAAGAAATTCGGTGTATTTGGTGAACCAATTATTATTGGTACAGTATTAGGTCTTGTTATCGGAGTATTAGCAGGATATCCATTAAAAGACATTTTAACATGTGGTATTTACTTAGGTGCTGCATTAGTACTTATTCCAAAAATGGCTGCATTACTTATGGAAGGTCTTATGCCAATTTCAGAAGCAGCTCAGGGATTTATTTCAAAGAGATTCTCAAACAGAGGAAAGATTTATATTGGACTTGACTCAGCAGTAGGTGTAGGACATCCTGTTACATTAACAGTATCACTTATTCTTGTACCGATTGCTGTATTCCTTGCAGTTATTCTTCCTGGAAACACAGTACTTCCAATGACTGACTTATCAGTATTACCATATATGTTCGTATTAATTGTACCATTAGTTGGTGGTAATGGATTCCGTGCAATTATAACAGGTATTGTTGCATTAATCGGTGGTTTATATATTTCAACTGACCTTGCAGCAGTTACTACATCTGTAGCTCATACAGTAGATGCAGCTACATATGATGGTGTTACAAAGATTTCATCAATTTGTGATGGTGCAAACCCACTTACATGGCTTATTTACAGAGCAGGTAACTTAAGCATTATAGCATTAGTGGTTGTGGGAATTGTAGCACTTGCATTAGCTTTCTTAAACAGACAGCGTATTATTAAAGCAGCTCATGCTGAAGAAAAATAAAAATGAAAGGTAAATGTATATATGAAAAGTTATGTGTATAATAAATCACACTATTTCATTCAACATACTTTACCGGGGTTATTCACACTCCTGATTGGGCTTTATTGCCTAATCAGGCAGGTGATGACCGGATTTAGTGGTTTGTTGATGTTTATATTAATCATTTGTGTATATAATGTGTGGAATGAATTTATATCTTTAAGTAATCCGTATGAATTTGAATTGGGAAAAGACAGTGTAACTTTTCGTGCATACAAACAGGAACATACTTATAAGATAAGTGAAATGACAAATTTCTCAATGAGAATGGTTGCAGGAAATACATCAATATATATGAATATAAATAAAGGTGGGATTTTAAAAGGAAGATATTGGATTAGAGTATCTGAATTTGAAGAACAGGATGAAATAGTAGATTATTTTTATGATTTAGATGAAAAAGTTAATCCGGATTCTGTTGTTACCAGAGCAAGAAAAGAAGGTAGAGAAAGATTAGCTCAGAAAAAAGAACTGGAAAAACAGAAGAAAATCAGTAAGAAATTAGTTAAAAATTAATTAGTATATAGTAAATTTGAAAACAATGTAATTAAAATAGATTATTTTATTTAATCCATAGGATTGATAGGAGGGATAGTAATGCTGGTAACATTAAAAGAATTACTTGATGAAGCGAAAGTAGAACATAAGGCAGTTGGAGCTTTTAACGGTACAACACTAGAAGCAATCAGAGGAATTATTCAGGCGGCGGAAGAACTTAATTCACCTGTTATATTACAGCATGCACAAAGCCATGATGATTTAATTGATTTAGAAGAGATAGGACCGGTTATGAAGTATTATGCTGAAAGGGCGAAAGTTCCTGTTGCATTACATTTAGACCATGGTTCAAGTTTTGATAGATGTGTTCAGGCTTTAAAATTAGGCTTTACATCCGTTATGTATGATGCATCAGCTAAAAGTTTTGAAGAAAATGCAGCAGAAACAGCAGAAATAGTTAAAATTGCACATGCAGTTGGAGCAAGTGTTGAAGCTGAATTGGGACATATTTTCACATCAAAAGTCGTACAGGGTGAAGGAGCAGGAGCTGATAGCACTGATGATTATGAAGACTTAGATAACATATATACAGATCCTGAAGTAGCAAAGAAGTTTGTTGAAATGACAAATGTAGATTGCCTTGCAGTTGCATTTGGTACGACACACGGAGTATATCTGACTGAACCAAAATTGGATTTACCTAGAGTTGCAAGACTTAGAGAAGCAACAAACATTCCATTGGTTATGCATGGTGGTTCAGGAGTATCAGATGAGGATTATGCTGTAGCTATTGAAAATGGAATTTGTAAAGTTAATTACTATACATATATGAATACAGCAGGTGGAAAAGCATCAAAGGAATATTGGCAGGATGATAGTAAGCCATTGTTCTATGACTCAATGTCATTAGTTGCAACAGAAGCAATTAAAGAGGATGTAAAGCGTGCAATAAAGGTATTTCAGAAAATAAAATAATTAACTACTACTTAATTTTATGAAAAGGAGAGTATAGATGGCAGTATATAAAGAAACAATTATGTTAAAATCACACGGTGGTACACCAACATATGTAAATATTACACCACAGGTTAGAGAAGCAATAGAGAAAAGTGGAATAAAGAATGGAATTTGTGTAGCAATTTCACCACATACAACATGCTCAGTATTTTTTGAAGAATTTGTACATGATTACAATGAAGCAGGAGATGAATTTTTACAGGAAGATTTGAATGATGTATTAAAGAAAATCATACCTGATCATGTAAATGCAGATCAGTATAATTATCCTGGTGAAGAACATTATAAAGCTGTTGAATCATGGCCTGATGCAGCTACATATTTACCAAATGGTGATAGAACAGCCTTATTTAATGGAGATGCCCATTTAAGATCTACACTTGTTGGTTCAAGTGCCACATTGGAAGTTGATGATGGAAAATTGGGTGTAGGACCTACGGGATATGTTTATTTTGTAGATTTTGACAGAACAAGAGAAAGAACAAGAAAATGTAAAATTATTGTTATAGGAGAATAGGAGGAGAGTAAAATGGCAAAAGCAGAATCCCCTTTTTTGATTGTTAATCCAAAGTCATATTTATATGGTGAAAAAAGTTTGGAATTAGCAAAGGCAGCAGATAAAACTGCAAAAGAAACAGGACTTCAGATTTATTTTACATGCCCATATGCTGACATAAGATTAATAAAGGAAAATACAGAAAATCTTATTGTGTGTGCTCAATCAATGGATCCTTTGACTCCTGGAAGAGGAATGGGACATGTACTTCCTGAATCATTAAAGGAAGCAGGAGCAGAGGCAGTATTTTTAAATCATGCTGAAAATCCTAAAACAGTTTCAGATTTATATGCAACAATTAAAAGAGCAAAAGAATTAGGAATGATTACAATAGTTTGTGCAGATTCAACAGTTGAGGCAAAGGCAGTTGCATGTATGGATCCTGATATAGTATTAGCAGAACCAACAGATTTGATTGGAACAGGAAAGGTAGCAGATGACTCATATACTATTGAAACAGTAAAGGGTCTTCACGAGGTTAATCCTAATGTATTAGTAATGATTGCATCAGGAGTAAGCACAGCAGATGATTGCTATAATGTAGTAAAACTTGGAGCAGATGGAACAGGTGCTACATCAGGTATTTTAAATGCACCATCTCCGGCACAGAGAGTACATGAAATGGCTGAGGCAATCGTTAAAGCTAAAAAAGAGAAATAGCCACATTGACATAACTAGTCTTTCATAATTTGGGGAGTAATACTAAATAATTTTTATTACTCCCTACCTTTTTGCATAAATTATATACTTAACATCTGGTTTGAGGGGCAACTACTTTATTTTTTACAAAAAATGTGATATTCTTGTCTTAGATTTTGCTTAATTTTACAAAAATTATACTTTTAAATAATAAAATAAAAGATAAATATAAGAGATTAAGAAATAATAGAGAAAGAATATATAATGATGTTTCCTTAAATGAAGGAGACAGAATGGAGTATCATGAAGAATATTTCAATATTGGGGTCTACTGGTTCAGTGGGAACTCAGACACTGGAAATTGTAAGAACTAATAATGATTTAAAAGTAGTTGCAATTGCAGCTAAGAAAAATATAAAGAAACTTGAAGAACAAATTAGAGAATTTAATCCTGAAATTGTATGTGTTTATGAAGAAAAGGCGGCTGAACAATTAAAGATTGCTGTTGCAGATAAAAATATAAAGATTGTAACAGGAATGGATGGCTTAATTGAGGCAGCAACATATGATAAGGCTGAATTAGTTGTAACGGCTTTTGTGGGAATGATAGGAATAGTACCTACATTAGAATGTATAAAAGCCGGAAAAGATATTGCATTGGCTAATAAGGAAACACTTGTTACAGCAGGACATTTGGTAATGGATTTAGCAAAGAAACATAATGTGAAAATATTACCGGTTGATAGTGAACATAGTGCAATTTTCCAGTCAATTAATGGAGAAAATCATAAAGAGATTGATAAGATAATATTAACAGCTTCAGGTGGACCGTTTAGAACGGTAGACAAAGCTAAACTGAAAGATGTTACTGTTGAAGATGCTTTGAAACATCCAAATTGGAAAATGGGTCCAAAGATTACAATAGATTCAGCAACTATGGTAAATAAAGGATTAGAGGTATTAGAGGCAAAATGGTTATTTGATGTAGATGTCGATGATGTTCAGATAGTTATTCAACCTCAGAGTATTATTCATTCTATGGTACAGTTTAGGGATGGTGCTGTTATGGCTCAATTAGGTTTACCTGATATGAAATTACCAATTCAATATGCAATTTATTATCCGGAGAGAAGATATCTTGCCGGAGAAAGAGCAGATTTTGGAAAAATAGCCCAAATTACATTTGAAGACCCGGACTTTGAAAAATTTAAAGGTTTATCACTTGCATATAGAGCAGGAAAGATAGGAGGTTCTATGCCTACGGTTCTTAATGCAGCAAATGAAAAAGCAGTTGCAATGTTTTTAAACCGACAGATAAGTTTTTTGGAAATTACGGAAATTATTGAATATTGTATGAGTTATCATCAGACTATTCATAATCCGACGGTACAACAGATATTGGATATTGAACAATGGGTGGATGAAATAGTTGATAAAAGATGGTAACATAATTAATTTGCGTATTGTAGGTTGAAAATAAACAGATTTGGGATAATGGGATGAAGAAAGGAGAGTATGAGATATATGAAAAGTCTCATACAAATAACATTATGAAGTTTTTTATTGACACAGCAAACGTAGATGATATCAGAAAGGCAAATGATATGGGAGTTATTTGTGGTGTAACTACAAACCCATCATTGATTGCTAAAGAGGGAAGAAATTTTAACGAAGTTATTAAAGAAATTACTACTATTGTAGATGGACCTATAAGCGGTGAAGTTAAAGCAACAACAACTGATGCAGAGGGTATGATTGCAGAAGGAAGAGAAATAGCTTCAATTCATCCGAATATGGTTGTAAAGATTCCAATGACTGTCGAGGGCTTGAAGGCTGTCAAGGTACTTTCAAAAGAAGGAATTAAAACAAATGTTACTTTGATTTTTTCAGCAAATCAGGCAATACTTGCAGCTGAGGCAGGTGCATCATATGTATCACCATTCCTAGGAAGACTTGATGATATTAATCAGCCGGGAATTGATTTAATAAGAACAATAGCAGAAATTTTTGATATTTACGGATATGAAACTGAAATTATAGCTGCATCTGTACGAAATCCAATTCATGTTACGGATTGTGCATTAGCAGGAGCTGATATTGCTACAGTTCCTTATAAGGTAATTGAGACAATGACAAAACATCCTTTAACAGATCAGGGAATAGCAAAGTTTCAGGCTGATTATAAAGCCGTATTCGGAGAATAAGAAAGTTCGATTGTAACGAGCCGAACTCAAAGATGCTACGCATCTTTTTCGTTACGGCTGTCGCGGATAAAAAAGAAAAGTTCGATTAAGTTCGATTGTAACGAGCGCAACTCAAAGATGCTACGCATCTTTTTCGTTACGGCTGTCGCCGCATAAATAAAGAAAGACCAACACCAATTTTCAAGCAAGCTTGAAACGTGGCGTTGGTCTTTTTTTATTTGCGTGGCTCGTTACAATCGAACTTTACGTATTTTTTACTTAGAGATGGTTATGGATTTTACATTGGGCATTTATGATTAAGAAGAATTAACAAATGCGCATATTTAGTTAATTATTTTTAAACTAAATAAAAGAAAATGTAAATTAGAGCGATGAAATAAATCGTCAGATTATGGAGGAATTAAGAAATGAGAAAATTAGCAGTTTTAGCACTTAGTGCAGCATTAGTTATGGGAACAATGACAGGTTGTGGTTCTACAAATTCAGACGCAAAGAATTCTGATAATGCAGGAACAAATAAAAGCGCAAGTTCAGAAACAGGATTTGATACATCTAAAGATATTTCAGTTGTTTCAAGAGAAGATGGTTCTGGTACAAGAGGAGCTTTCATTGAATTAACAGGTGTTGAAGAAAAAGATGCAGATGGAAATAAGGTTGATAACACAACATTAGATGCAAGCATTACAAACAGCACAGAAGTAATGATGACAACGGTGTCAGGAAATGATTACGCAATCGGTTATGCTTCACTTGGTTCATTAAATGACACAGTTAAGGCAGTTAAAGTAGGTGGAGTTGAAGCTACAGCAGATAACATTAATGCAGGTACATATACACTTGCAAGACCATTTAACATCGTAACAGGTGATAGCGTAAGTGAAGTAGCACAGGATTTCATTAACTATATTATGAGTGAAGATGGACAGAAAATTATTTCAGACAATGGTTATATCGAAGTAGAAAATACAGGAAGTTTTACATCATCCAAAGTAAAAGGAAGCATCGTAGTAGCCGGTTCTTCATCAGTAACTCCTGTAATGGAAAAATTAAAAGAAGCTTATGCCAAAGTTAACTCAAATGCATCAATTGAAATTCAGGAAAGTGATTCTACAACAGGTGTTAATTCAGCAATTGAAGGAACATGTGATATCGGAATGGCATCAAGAGATTTAAAGGATGAAGAAAAAGGAGTTAAGGCAACAGCAATTGCAAAAGACGGTATTGCAGTAATTGTTAATAATAACAACACAATTGATGACTTAACAGTAGATCAGATTAAAGATATTTTTACAGGTGCAGTTACAACTTGGGCAGATGTTAAATAATAACATAAAGATATAATCTGGTAAAAATCAGAAAAAGATTAAAGCCTGGCTGACAACGTATTAACTGGTAAGTCGGGCTTTAGAAATATATGAGGAAAAGAAATGCAGGAAAATAATAATGTAGGAGCAAATAAAGGTTGGAAGAAATTTAAAGAAGTATTTATGGAAATAATATTTTTAATTGCAGCCTGTGTGTCAATTGCAGCGGTAGCTTTGATTTGCATATTCTTATTTGCAAATGGAATACCGGCAATAAAAGAAATTGGATTTACTAAATTTATATTTGGTACACAATGGCGTCCGACGAATAACATATATGGTATTTTACCAATGATTGTAGGAAGTATATACGTTACAGCCGGAGCATTGATTATAGGTGTACCAATTGGACTTTTAACAGCTATATTTTTAGCAAGATTTTGTCCAAAGCCTTTGTACAAAATACTTAAACCGGGAATTGAACTCATGGCTGGAATTCCATCAGTAATTTATGGATTCTTTGGTCTGGTGGTTTTGGTGCCAATGGTAAGAGATAATTTTGGTGGCGATGGACTTAGCATGCTTACAGCAAGCATTTTACTTGGAATGATGATTTTACCTACAATTATTTCGGTATCTGAATCTTCAATAAGAGCAGTGCCGGATAAATATTATCAGGGAGCATTAGCACTTGGTGCAACTCATGAAAGAAGTGTTTTCCTTACTGTTGTTCCGGCAGCAAAATCAGGAATTTTGGCAGCGATTATATTAGGAGTAGGAAGAGCAATAGGAGAAACAATGGCAGTAATTATGGTTGCAGGAAATCAGCCAAGAATGCCGGAGGGTATGTTAAAAGGTGTTAGAACGTTAACAACAAATATAGTAATGGAAATGGGATATGCTGCGGGATTACATAGAGAGGCACTTATAGCAACAGGTGTTGTTCTGTTTGTATTTATTCTTATAATCAATCTCCTGTTTTCAATTATAAAAAATAAAGAAAAACATCAATATTAAAGGAGTAAAGTAGATTATGAATAATGACAAATTATCACAAATAAAAGGAATAAATAAAGTTTCCTTTTTACAGAGATTAAAAAGTTATAAAAGAAAACCGGGCTCCTTTATATTGTTATTATTAGTTGGATTAGCAGCACTAGCAACAACATTATGCTTAGGTTTTATAGTTTGCTATATATTAATTAAAGGTATACCAAACCTTACACCTGATTTATTTGCATGGGAATATAATTCAGAAAATGTATCAATGATGCCGGCGATTATAAATACTATATCAATGACATTGTTGTCACTTCTTTTTTCAGCACCAATTGGAATATTTTCAGCAATATATCTTGTGGAATATGCAAAAAGAGGAAATAAACTTGTTGGAATTATGCGAATAACAGCAGAAACATTAACAGGAATTCCTTCTATTGTATATGGCTTATTTGGAGCATTATTCTTTGTTTCAACTCTTAAATGGAAACTTTCATTAATGGCAGGTGCATGTACATTAGCGATTATGGTACTTCCTGTAATATTAAGAACAACAGAAGAAGCATTAATGTCTGTGCCGGATTCATATAGAGAAGGAAGTTTCGGACTTGGAGCAGGAAAGTTAAGAACAGTATTTAAGGTAGTTTTACCGTCAGCCATTCCCGGAATTCTGTCAGGAGTTATTCTTGCAATAGGTAGAATTGTAGGTGAAACAGCAGCTTTAATTTATACGGCAGGTGCAGCTACAAAGGTAGCAGGAGGTTTATTTGAATCAGGAAGAACTTTAGCAGTTCATATGTACAGCCTTTCAAGAGAAGGATTACATACAGACCAGACATATGCTACAGCAGTAGTACTTTTAATTATGGTACTTCTTATAAATGGAGCATCAGGACTTATTGCAAAGAAATTTGAAAAGGCAAGTGGCGGAGAAAAATAAAGCTAAATAATAATAAAAAAAATGAAAAGAATTCCGAATGAATTTAAAGGAGAAAGAAATGAGTAGTAAATTTGATGTAAAAAATTTGAATTTATATTATGGCGAATATCATGCCCTAAAAAATGTAAATATGGAAATACCTGAAAAACAGATTACAGCATTCATCGGACCTTCAGGATGCGGAAAATCAACTTTCCTTAAGACATTAAACAGAATGAATGATTTAGTTGAAGGATGCAAAATAACAGGTGATATAAAGTTAGATGGTGAAGATATATATGGAAATATGGATGTAAATCTTTTGAGAAAAAGAGTAGGAATGGTATTTCAGAATCCAAATCCATTCCCAATGAGTGTGTATGACAATATAGCTTATGGACCAAGAACACATGGAATCCATTCAAAAAGTAAATTAGATGAAATAGTAGAAAAGTCATTGAGACAGGCTGCAATTTGGGATGAATTAAAAGACAGATTGAAAAAATCAGCTTTAGGATTATCTGGTGGACAGCAACAAAGATTATGTATTGCAAGGGCATTAGCAGTTGAACCGGAAGTTATTTTAATGGATGAACCTACATCAGCACTTGATCCTATTTCTACATCAAAGATTGAAGATTTAGCATTAGAGCTTAAAGATAAATATACAATTATTATGGTAACTCATAATATGCAACAGGCAACAAGAATTTCAGATAATACAGCCTTCTTTTTACTTGGAGAAGTAATTGAATATGATAATACAGAAAAACTATTCTCAATGCCTAAAAATAAAAAGACAGAAGAGTACATTACAGGAAGATTTGGCTGATTTTATAACACGTTGGTCGTTATATATCGAATATATATTAAAAGAGCAAATGTTCTACAAGGCATATGAATGTTATCAATGGAAAGAGAGGTTGGATGAAAATGAGAGATAAATATATGAAACAGTTGGAAAACTTAAACAACAATATGATTGAAATGGGGGCAATGATTGAAAAATCTATAGAGAATGCGATTTCTGCATTAGTAAGACAGGATGTTGAAACAGCAAAGAAAGCGATTGAATATGATGCTGAAATTGACGAAATGGAAAAGAATATAGAAAACATGTGCATGAAAATTTTACTAAGCCAGCAACCGGTAGCAAGTGATTTACGTACGGTTTCATCAGCTTTAAAAATGGTTACCGATATGGAAAGAATAGGTGACCATGCAGCAGATATTTCAGAAATAACAATAATGATGGCAGATAAGCCATATAGATGTAAATTAGAAAAGATTGAGAAAATGGCAAAAGAAACAATGATAATGCTTGTCCAAAGTATAGAGTCATATGTTAACAAGGATATTGAGAAAGCTAAAGCGGTAATAAATCATGATGATATAATTGATGGATTATTTGACGAAGTAAAAAAAGCCCTGATTGTTGCCATAAAAGATGATGATGAAGATGGAGAACAAATGGCAGATTTATTAATGGTAGCAAAATATTTAGAGAGAATAGGCGACCATGCAACAAATATATCCGAATGGGTAATTTATTCAATTACAGGAAAAAGATAAAAAACATTAAATTACAGTTTAAGCCAAAGGATGAAATAGGCGGAATGGAGTGTATTATGAATAGCATTTATTTAATAGCCGATAAAATTACAAAGGGAAAAAATATTAGTACATATAAGATGTTTTTAGTATTAAGTGTAGTGACATGGTTAATTGGAATGTCTGTTATAACAGTTCCATTTTTTATAACAGGTAAGATTTCCTGGCAGATAATGACAATTATTATAGGATATCCGACAACATTTTGCGGATTATTTGGTGGAACAATATATTTATATCGTAAAGATTGAAATTTTACATAGATTTTACATAAATATCCCTCTGACTTTACACCACTAAAATACAATGCAAATGTAAAAAGAATGTAAATAAAAACATAAGACATAAAGCCTAAGTAGTTTAACATATATAATTGGCAGTAAGGCTTTAGGAAAAGCACAGGAGGAAATTTATGGATATTTTCAATGTATTGTCCCTTATTGGAGGATTAGCGTTATTTCTTTATGGAATGAATGTTATGGGGGATGGACTTGCTAAGACAGCAGGTGGAAAATTAGAAAAAATATTGGAAAAACTTACATCAACACCTATAAAAGGCGTTATTTTAGGTGCTGCAGTAACAGGAGTAATTCAAAGTTCATCAGCTACAACTGTTATGGTGGTAGGCTTTGTTAACTCGGGAATAATGAAACTGACGCAGGCGGTTGGAATTATTATGGGTGCAAATATAGGAACAACGGTAACATCATGGATTCTTAGTTTGTCAGGAATTCAAAGTGATAATTTTTGGATTAAAATGTTGAAACCGTCATCATTTTCACCAATATTAGCTGTTATAGGTATTGTATTTTTATTATTTACAAAAAGTGAAAAGAAACATGATATTGGAACAATTCTTCTTGGATTTGCCGTTTTAATGTTTGGAATGGAAACAATGAGCGCAGCAGTAAAACCATTGGCGAATGTTCCTGAATTTACAAATATTCTTACTATGTTTTCTAATCCAATACTTGGTATGTTGGCAGGTGCAGTTCTTACAGCGGTGATTCAGAGTTCATCGGCATCAGTAGGAATTTTACAGGCATTATGTGCTACGGGATTTGTATCATATGGAGTTGCAATACCGATTATAATGGGACAGAATATAGGAACATGTGTTACAGCATTGATTTCAAGTATAGGTGCTAAGAAAAACGCAAAGAGAGCAGCTTTTGTACATTTATATTTTAATGTAATTGGAACTACAGTATTTATGATTGTATTTTACCTTGTAAATGGATTTATGCATTTCTCATTTTTAGGTGATGCAACAAATGCAGCAGGAATAGCAATAGTTCATAGTTTATTTAATGTAGGTGCAACAATATTGCTTTTACCTTTTGGTAAGGTTCTTGTTAAGCTTGCAACACTTACGGTAAGAGATGAAAAAGAATCAGAAGATATTGCAGAAGATAAAACATTAGAAATGCTTGATGCTCGTTTTCTTGAAAAACCTGCATTTGCTGTAGTACAAAGTGTAAGCGTTACAAAGAAAATGGCTTCATTGTCAAGAGATGCTTTATTTAAGGCAATGAGTCTGTTTGAAAATTATGATAAAAAAACAGCTGAAGATGTAGTAAAACTGGAAAATAAAATTGACCAGTATGAGGATCAGCTTGGAACATATTTAGTAAAATTAAGCAGTAAGCAGTTATCCTTAAATGATAGCCAGACAGTATCAATTATGCTTCATGTAATTGGGGATTTTGAAAGAATCGCAGATTATGCGATTAATATAAGTAAAAAGGCAGAAGATATGCACAGTAAAGGATTGAAATTCTCATATGTTGCCTCAAAGGAACTTCAGGTGTATGGAGATGCCCTTAAAGAGATTATGAATATGACTGTAGATGTGTTTACGGCAGATAATTTGGATGAGGCTGTAAGGGTAGAGCCACTTGAAGAAGTAATAGACAGACTTAATTCTAAGATAAAGAAAAATCATGTTAAACGATTACAAAATGGAGAATGTACAATAGATATTGGTTTAATTCTCGAAGATACAATTACTAATTACGAAAGAGTTGCAGATCATTGCTCAAATGTAGCAGTATGTATGTTGCAGGTAAGAGAAGATGAATATGGAACACATGAATATTTAGATAATGTTAAACATGATGATACACAGTTTAAAAAATTATATCAGGAATATAAAGAAAAGTACTATTTAAACTAAGAATATGATATGCTTTAGTTATGTTATGTGAATAAAAAATGAGCATAATATTAGTATGCAGATTAGACAGAAATAGTTTTATGATAAACACAAGGAGGAAGATATGGCTTTAATATATATTGTTGAAGATGATAAAAACATACAGGAAATAGAAATGTTTGCATTAAAAAACATAGATTACGCTGTAGAGGGATTTGAATGTGCCGGAGATTTTTACAAAAGGCTGTACGAGAAACTTCCGGACCTTGTGTTGTTAGATGTGATGCTTCCGGATGAAGATGGTCTTGAAATAGTAAAAAAATTAAGAAAAAGACCGGATACCATGAGAGTGCCAATCATCATGGTTACAGCTAAAACAACAGAAATAGATAAAGTAAAAGGACTTGATATGGGAGCAGATGATTATATAACCAAACCATTTGGAGTAATGGAACTTATATCAAGGGTAAAGGCACTTCTTAGAAGAAGCAGAAATCTGCAGGAAGAAAAAATGATATCTATAGGTAATGTGTTTATGGATACTGAAAAAAGAGCTGTTTATGTAAATGATGAGCCTTGTGAACTTACATACAAAGAATTTGAACTATTAAAATTACTTATGATTAATGCAGGAATTGTATTACATAGAGATACAATAATGGCAGACGTATGGGGAACAGATTACGAAGGTGAATCAAGAACATTAGACATGCATATAAAAACTTTAAGACACAAACTTAAAGAGGCAGGAAATAGAATTAAGACGGTAAGAAATGTAGGATATAGGATGGAGTAATGTAATGAAGAAAAAAATAAATATGCAATTTATTATAGTTTCATTTATTGCTATTATATTAACTATGAGTTTGTCTGTAGGAACATTTTATGAATTGTTTGTACAGGAAATGAGAAATGACATGAAAGCATACACCCATGTACTTAGAAGTGCAGGGGTGTTTAATGCGTCTAATGAGGAAAAATTAAATCTCAAAAACGAAGATTTGCGAATAACAATAATAGATGCAGATGGAACTGTTGTTTATGATAATGAAGCAAATGATATTGAAATGGATAATCATAAAGACAGACCTGAAATAGAATCGGCGCTCAAAAATGGTGAGGGCTCAGATGTTAGAAAATCTTCAACTCTTAATAAGAGCACATATTATTATGCAGTACTTTTGGATGATGGACAGGTTTTAAGAATTGCAAAAGAAGCTAGTAGTGTGTGGAATATTTTTATAAAAGTGCTTCCGCTTATTTTAGGAATCATAATATTAATGCTTTTTTCTGTTGGAATTATTACTCATTATATTACAAAAAGTATTGTAAAACCGGTAGAAGAACTTGCTAATAATATTGATGAAATAAAAGATATAAAAACATATAAAGAGATACAGCCTTTTATCGATACAATAAAGAAACAACATGAGGATATAGTAAAAAATTCTCATGTGCGGCAGGAATTTACAGCGAACGTATCGCATGAATTAAAGACTCCTCTTACATCCATTTCAGGATATTCGGAATTAATTGAAAATGGAATGGCAACACAGGAAGATACTATAAGATTTGCAGGAGAAATACACAAAAGTTCTCAAAGACTTCTAACACTTATAAATGACATCATAGAATTGTCTGAACTTGATTCGTCAGAAAGCAAAGTTGCAATGGAAACAGTAAATATATACGACATTGCAAAAAATTGTGTGGAAATGCTTAAATTTAATGCTAAAGATCATGGAGTCAATTTAAAATTTGAAGGAACACCATGTAATATAACTGCTAATAAGATGATGATGGAAGAATTAGTGTATAATCTTCTGAGTAATGCTATCAGATATAACAGAGAGGGTGGAAGTGCCACTGTACGTGTTAATAAAATATTAGATAGAGTAAATCTTGAGGTACTAGATACCGGAATAGGAATTTCAAAGGAAAATCAGAAACGAATATTTGAAAGATTTTACAGAGTTGATAAGAGCAGGTCAAAATCAACAGGTGGAACAGGACTTGGACTAGCAATAGTTAAGCATATTTTGATAAAACATAATGCACAGCTTGAACTCGAGAGTACCGAAGGAAAGGGAACTCATATAACAGTAATCTTCCAACCATCACAAAAAAAAGGCTTAATCAATAATAAAATCCGGTAGCCGGATGAACGATGGTTAGAATAAAAGTATAAAGAAATGTAAATGAAAAGGCTTATAATATAGAAGAATCGAATACTTTTGTATTATAAGCCTTTTATAAGAAAAAAAAGTATGAAAAAAATTTGAACACAAAGAAAAGTTGAAAAATGTGTTCACAAATTTAAGATAATAGTCATTTTATGCATTGCTTTCAGAAGGTTGTGTTGAACCAACAAAACTTCTGATTATGTCCTGTCTTGTTACGATGCCAATAAAATAATCTCTGTCATCTGTAACAGGAATAAAATTCTGGCTCATTGAGCGATTTAACAGCTCATCCATTTTCACATCTACGCGAACTGCCGGATTATAATTTTTCTTTATTATATCTTTAACCAAATAAGGTTTTTCACTTTTTACCTTATTGTTCATATAGTCAACAAGACTCCATAAAAAGTCACTAACGCTAACACAACCTACATATTTTTCATCCTTTGATAAAACCGGAATAGCGGTATAACCATGTTCCTTCATAGCTTCTAATCCCTGTTCAAATGTAAATGTGTCATATATGTAGGAAACCTCTGATTTATTTTTTAATAACATTAAAACGTTCATATAATTTATACTATGCAGATATTCTGCAACCCTTTCTCAATTATTCAAAAACTAAAATTGCGAAACAATTATAAAATTTCTGTTGTGATACATGTCTGGTTCGACAAAAGAACGCTCGCGCTGCTTGCCGCTCGTAGCAGTTCTAAATATTCAGCACACAGACAGACTTTGAAACCTGCGGTTTCATTCAGCCTATGCACTAAATATTTGAACCGACGGCGTCAAATGCACTTTCGTCAAACCAGACATGTATCACAAACAAAATTTTGTTTAAGAGTGTTTCGATTTTATGATTTTATGATAATTGAAGAATGTGTACAAAATTAAAAGAAAGTTTGATAATTTTATGAAAGATTATTAAAGATAAAGTTAGGAAAAAGAAGAGTGTAAATAATAAAAGTGTAAATAATAAAAGTGCTTGCAAATTTGACGGTTCTTGTTATAATAGTACAGTAATATTTTTTAGGCCTGTTGGTCAAGAGGTTAAGACGCCGCCCTCTCAAGGCGGAATCACGGGTTCAATTCCCGTACAGGCTGCTTGTAGAATCACAGAATTATTTCTGTGATTTTTTTGTATGAGATAAGATTTTACTTATGGAACGAAGTATTCAAAGTTCTTTACTGCGTAACTTATAGAGGGGTGAGGAACCATATTTTTCTTAGCAATTAAGGAAAATTCTCAAGTTCAGCGGCATCTTTAAAATATTTTAATTGTAGTAACTCCATAAAAAAATCCACTATCTATAATTAATAATATCTGTAAGTCATAATATGCCATACTATTTATAATTTTAATATAGGCGATAAAAAAACAATAATTCTAAAAATGAAAAATATATAAAATTCATTATAGGCATATAAAAAGAATAAATGAAAAACTTACATCTTCTTGCCGGAAGCGTTAAATTTATAAGTTTTTATCCCATCATTAAAATATGTATTTGTTACTAAAGACCCATTTCCTGTTGCAAGATATTTTGCTCCTTTAACGGTAATCCAACCTGTACACATTTCTCCGGTAGAAGGGCTTAAGTAAAATTTCCTGTTATCTACAGTTAAAAAACCTGTTTTCATTTTTCCGGTAACAGTGTCAAAATAATACCATTTACCGGAGTATTTAACCCAACCGGTTACGATGTTGTTGTCGCCTGTTAAATAATATGTATCCTTACCGTCTTTTACAAATTTACCGGAAATTATTTCTTTATTTAGTCCAAAATATGAAATGATGGAATCGGCATCCTTTTTACCAAGAAGGTATCTTTTAGCTACTGTATTAAAATATTTTTTGCAGTCAGATTTATTTGTGATATATCCGTGCTCAATAATAACACTTGGAATATTGTATAAAACACCATTTCTGACAATAGAATAATAATCCATTCTAGACCCGTTTTTGTAATGCAAACCTTTGTATTTTCGCATCCAAAAACCACGTTTTTTTAATCCTAAGGAATGTAAGTTCTTTAAGGCAATTTTACCAAATGAGGTAGTTTGTAAATGAATTCTTTTATTATAACCGGAGTCATATGCTGCAAGCATTAAAGCACCGGTTTTATTTTTATTTTCATTAGCATTGATATGAAGACTTATTAAAAAATCAGCATTAAGTCTTTTTGAATATCTGTTTCTTGCTGTAAGGCAGTCTCCAAGTCCGAGGGTAGAGAGACAATTATTGGTTGTTCTTGTCGTATAAACTGTAATGTCACCATAATTGTCTAATTTGTTTTTGCATGCTTTAGAAATATCAAGTACAATATCTTCTTCTTTAAGTCCATATCCACGGGCACCGATATGCTTTTTGCAATGACCGGGATCAAGAACTATGACCTTAGAAGTTAAAGGCGATAAGTCAGATTTAATATAATCAGATTTATCTGAAGGTAAAGAAACGGTCTTAGTATCGTTACTTAAAGAAGTTTCTGATAAGTTGTAGGTTGTAGTGACTTCATTTGTAGTACTTTCATTTAAAGAAGTATCTGCAACAGAAGCCTTTGTATTTGTAGAAAATGTTAAAGTGCATGTAAGCATTGATAAAATTAGTGTGTGTTTTAAAATCCTTTTCATTATAATATGTACCTTCCAATGA
>NZ_NALP01000008.1:0-32500 GCF_008680265.1 Eubacterium sp. LMAG:50
CCGGACGCATAACCGAGTATAACTTCAATATGCTGTCCGAGAAGTACCAGAACGAGCAAAAGGAGCTTGAAACAAAAATAAGACAGCTTCACGAAATGATGGAAGCCGCCGTACAGACCGCAGCGGATGCTGAAAAGTGGATTGCCCTAATGAAACAGTATGTCAACCCTGTGGAGCTGACCGCCGAACTTCTGAACACTCTAATTGAAAAAGTAACCGTCCACGAAGCTGTCAAGGGCGAGGACGGAAGTCGTGAGCAGGAAGTAGAAATCTACTACCGCTTCATCGGCAAAATCGACTGACCTTTCTTTTTTACCCAACAATATCTTTAATTAAGGGAAACGGGCGAGTCTTATCCAGATATTACACTTTTGCCGGCACTAGCAAATATATTTGAAACAAGTATTGATTTGTTGGTGGGGATGGATACGATTCGTGCGGAAACAACACGGTACAACATTCATAAAAAAGCTGTTGATTATCAGCGAAAAGGAGATTATGATTCTGCAGAAAAAACTTATCGGGATGCATTACTGATTTATCCCAATAAACCAGGGATGATTCTTGGACTAGCAAGTACATTAGCATTAAAGGGTAATACAGATGAAGCTATCGAATTAATGGAAAGAGGATTGCCTATATCAATTAATGAGAAACAGAAAGCCACTATGCGTGCAACCCTATGTTTCTTATATTTGAAAGCAGGATGCGAGGATAAAGCTAATAGACTTGCATCTGAACTTCCTCATACAAGAGAAAGTCGTGAAGTGATTCAACCACTAATCCAACAAAGTTTGTCTGAAAGTGAAATAAACGAAAATATAAAAAATATCTTGCTTGGTGATGGAAAAGGTATTTGGTGAAAAAAGTTCGTTTCAGATTATAGTGATATTTTAGATAATAAAGACAACTTCAAGTTTTCCGGATTAATGTATGTTATATCTATAGCAAGATGAAATTAGAATAAAATCAGGTAAAATAAACCTTGAGATTCTGTAGTGGTCAAGCATTTTTGTAACACTTTGTTCGATAAATACCTATCTGTAATGAGCTTCCATTGGTGTTAAATAATCATTGTACGAATGAGGACGAACATAATTATACCAATTGATATATTTCATGGTAAGTTCATCCATCATCTCCACACTTGAAAATTAGGTTACATTATAAAAATTGCTTTTAAAAGTGTTATAAAATCTTTCCATTGGAGCATTATCATAAGGACAACCGACCTTACTCATGCTCTTGGTTACATTATTATCTTTACAGAAATTCACAAAATCCCATGAGGTAAACTGTACTCCCTGATATGAATGCAGAATCACTTTAGGATAGTTTTCTTTTTTAGTGCTGTTTTAAGTGTGTTTATTGCTAAGTCCGTATTGATGTAATCACTGTTTAACGAAGCAACAGCCGACCTGTCAAATAAATCAATTATTGAACAGTTGTATCTGAATTTTCCATTTGGCTGACGCATATATGTAAAATCAGTGCACCATACTTTATTTTTGCAGTCGACAGTAAAATTTTGGTTTAAGAGATTGTCAAAGATTTTATTCTTTTTCCCAGCCTTGTATCCCGGTTTGGAATGCATGATTACGGCACATAAATTTAATTCTTTATTCATGTATTTATGCATGGTGGTATTGCTTAATTCATAGCCATAACGTTTGATGAAAATGCGCATAGCCCTATATCCTATAACACGATTATTGTTATAGTACACATATTTTATAAGTTCAAAAATGTGTTCCAAACGTTTGTGATATTCACGCTTGGCATCTTTTTTGTTAAGAAGTTGATTTAATCTTCGTATTTCCTTTGCGTCATTAGACTCGGATGTTGTATTGGTGGTATAAAGGCATTCTTCCCTGTATTCGTTAGCCCACTTGTTAACGGAACTTTTTGCAACATTGAATTCAACAGCAAGTTGATGTATTGATTTGTCGCCTGCCATATAGGCTTTAACTACTTCTTTTTTGAAGTCTTCGCTGCAACGTATTGACATAATGATGTCCTCCTTGTTTGAGTAATATTATAATATATTATTCGAACGAGGTGTTACAAATTTAGTTTACCACTACAAATCCTTAAAAAGACTGCTGAAAAACAAATCGCAGATAAGAAGCTGGAGGAAACATATAAAGAAATGAAAGAAGCTGATGTCGTGGCACAATGGGGAATAAAGGACATAAAGGAATTTGAAAATAAAGTAGCAAAAGGTCCGGAAGAGCCTAAAGGACTGATTAGTGCAAAATCTTACAGAGAAAAGATTGTTATACCGTTTCTTGCAGGTTTAAACAGAATATTTAAAAGAATAGTAAAAATGGCAAAAAGCTGCTTTGCGGAATCCATAGAACTAAAAAAGAAGCTGGAGCAGATGGATGCAGATAGGAAAACGTTGATAAGAGATAATGATGAACTTAAATGGTCTAAAGAATATCTGGAACAGGAACTTGATGAAAAGAATGAAAGGATTTATGAATTGGAAGAATCAGAGTTTATGCTTGGATTTTTTAGACGATTTGTTAAGGATGAAGACTATGAAAAGATTGTGGAGATGGGGAAGGAGGAAAGGGAAAATAACAAGTTTATACGTTAGAGATAAGAGAGTTTAATTATAATATATGTCTTTAATGTGAATACGCTTATAATAGAATTATATTTATTTAGGGGGAGTGTTATGATAAAATGTAAATGTGTTTAGAGTAAGATTATTAAGGCAATAAACAGAATGAAATCTTCAATTAATTAAAGCAAGAAGATGTATAAATTTAATATAAGATTGAAGGAGAAAAAATATGTTAGTAAAAAAAATATGTGTTGTAATAGTGGCTGTAATAGCTATTATTTTATTAATTATTGAATATATTAATCGTACTAGAAAAATGAAGAAATATGATTTAGAAAAATTATATAGATGTAAAGATATGGGAGAAGCTTTATTGAATTTTTTTAGTAGTTTATATATTCCGGCTGTGTTTTATATATTTTCATATAAGTGGAATTCAGGTAATGAATACATAAGGGGAATAATAATTGTTATTTTATTTAGTCTTTTAGTTGAGCTTAATATGAGAATATATATGTATAAAAAGAAAATAAGATATAAAGAAAAGTATGATAGGTAATTATAAAACGGTGTGTTAGTTAGTTTTAAAACAGAACTTGTGTTCGAATGCACTATGTAATATAATTATAACTAATGCAGTTGTATTTCAAAAGGAGTATAAATTTACATTATGAGAACAATGTTATTAAGCTTTAAACCTAAATGGTACAACTTAATTAAGGATGGAAGTAAGATATTTGAATATAGGAGAATATTTCCAGATGAGGAAATAATGGCTTATATGTATGTGAGTAGCCCAATGAAACAAATTGTTGGGAAGATTCATTTAGGGCGAAAGATCGATATAAATACATGGAAGGAAAAGTATAAAGATGACAGTGAAATTTGTAAAAGAATAGACGAGTATTTAATTAGACATAAATATGCAATGCCGGTGTTGTCTTTTCAAATGACTAAGGAGATTGAATTAAGAACTTTACAAGAATTTGATTCAAAATTTGTATGTCCGCAAATGTATTATTATTTAGAAAATTATCCCAAATTGTTTGAATTTATTAAGAAAAATGCTATAGAAATAGGAGAATTAAAGGTAAATTCGTTTGAAGAAATAGATAGAGATGATATATGCAGGAAGAAATATTAGGAGGTTTGTATGGGAGATTTTGGCGATGCAGAAAGAAGAATATTATCATTTATGGTAGAAGGAACCGAATTTGAGTTTGAAGATAGAAAATATGTAGTTGAATTATCAGGAAAACCAACGTGTCATAAAGGAGAGCCGAAGACAGATATTTATGTTTTGGCAAAATCATCATTAGATGAAAAAGAAATAAAAATATCATATAAAAAAGAAAATGCAGATTTTATAGAAAATAAAATGAGCGCTGAAAGAGCAGAGCAATTATTTGGAAAAAATTGGGCAAAGATTATTGAAGATTCAACCACATCTATTATGAATAGATTTGAAGAGAGAATGTTAATATACAAAAACAAATTTAAAAGAACCGAAAAAGGTGCAATAACACTAGGATGGAAATTTGAATTATTAAATAAAATTAGTGGTGATTTGTCTGGAAAAATGAAGTTAACAGAGAATCAAGTAATTGATGTTTATGCAGGGAGTAATTTAGCAGAAGACAAAAGAGATGCTATGGTTAATGGAAAAGTAATCAAGAATAGTGGTGTTGCAAATTATTTATTAATGGATGAGAACATTAATTCGGTACAGGATATAATCGATAAGATGATTCCTATAAAGGATTATGTAAAAATGCATCCTGATATTTATTTTGCTTGCAAAGCACTTAATTATAGATCATTTGCAAAAAAATGGGATGGTAATAGACCACTTTCTGTACAAGTAAATTGGAGTGCTAAACATAATAAATTAATTCCTGAGTTAAGTTTTGACCATCCTTTAACTGTTAAAGGAAATGAGGTTGCGAATAGATTAATACACTATATGAAAACGTTGAATATAGAAAATACAGATGATATTGATGAAGACAATGCAGGAACAGATAGAATAAGTTGAGGAGAAGACATGGCTGTTATTTTAGAAGAGCGTGGTAGAGGTAAATTTAAGCCTGCACCAGAGTATAATGTAAATGAAGTTAGAGAATTACTTAATAAGAAAATAGAAGAAGAGAGAGAAGCATTTGAAAATTGCAGTGAAGAAATTGAATTTGACAAACTTAGCTATGATTCTAAAAAGTGGAATTTAGTATCATTATTTTCAGGATGTGGAGGATTAGATTTAGGATTTGAACTAGCAGGATTACAAGCAGTGATGGGTAAAACTGTAATGGAAGAAGCGTTTAGAGACAAAAGAGTTTTTGATGAAAATATTGATAACAATGTCTTTAATACAATATATGTAAATGATATCTTTGACGAAGCGAGACAAACCTATGCTCAAAATGCTGGAAAATATATTTATATGGATAAAAGTGATATAAGAAAAATTAAAGAATTTCCAAAAGCGGACATTGTTCTGGGCGGATTTCCTTGCCCTGGATTTTCAGAAGCGGGTCCACGATTAGTGGATGATAAAAGAAATTTCTTATACCTTCATTTTATTCGCTGTTTGATGCAAAGTAAACCTAAAATATTTGTTGCCGAAAATGTTAAAGGAATGATGACTCTAGGAAAAGGAGAAGTATTTAAACAGATTGTTCAGGACTTTGCAGCAGCAGGGTATAAAATTTATCATAAACTTCTTAATTCAGCAGAATATGGAGTACCACAAATTAGAGAACGAGTAATTTTGGTTGGAGTAAGAAATGACATAGATTTTGAATATGTTCATCCAAAGCCAACCCATGGATATGGGGTTAATGGATTAGAAGAAGTTGTGACTTTACATGATGCAATTGGTGATTTAGAGGAAAATCCGGGAGAATATTTTGTTGGCTCATACTCAACTATTTTTATGTCGCGTAATCGAAAAAAATTATGGAGTCAGCCAAGTTTTACTATTCAGGCATCAGGACGACAGGCGCCTATACATCCGGGTGGAGAACCTATGGTAAAGGTAGGTAAGGACAAATATATATTTAGTGATGGAGAAGAGAATAATAGAAGATTGTCAGTTAAGGAAATTGCAAGAATTCAAACATTTCCAGATTGGTATGAGTTTAGTAGAGGTACAAGCAACAGAAATGCAAATTCAAAGCTTGATTTAGTTTATAAGCAGATAGGAAATGCTGTACCGGTAAGGTTGGCATTGGCAGTAGCAGAACCAATAGCAGAATTTACAAAAGAACAGTTGGAAAAGAAAGAAAAAGAATGCGCAGTTGTTCGTAATGTTGGAGAAGACAAACGAATGATGGCATAAATTGAGTTTACAAGGAGAAAATATGAATATTGAGTTATTAGATTTTGAAAAAGAAAATTTTGAAGGGAAAGAAAATAAAAAGGTTATGTTGTCTGAGGAAGAAATTAATGAAAAATATGAAATTGGAGAGGCAAGAATTGTTACAGAACAAGGAGCTATTAAATTACCGCTAGTAAAAGATGTTTTTACAAACGGTAAATATGACAGAAAACCGATATATCAAAGACGAATTACTTGGGATAATAAAAAGCGCTCTCGTCTTATCGAATCATTTATAATGAATATTCCAGTGCCACCTATATTCATATATGAAGTAGAGTATGGTAAATATGAGGTGATGGATGGTCTTCAGCGTATTTCGGCAATTATGGATTTTTATGATAATGAATATGCATTAGAAGGTTTAACGGAATGGCCAGAATTAAACACAAAAAAATATAGTGAATTACCTAAAAAAATAAAAGAAGGTATTGACAGACGACAAATATCAGTAGTGTCATTACTAAAAGAATCAGCTAAATCTCAAGAACAAGAGCAAAGAATGAAAAGGATGGTATTTGAAAGACTAAATACCGGTGGAGTTAAATTAGAAGATCAAGAGATAAGAAATGCACTATATAATGGTGAATTTAATAAATTGTGCAAGGAACTTTCGACAAATACAACATTTCGAAAATTGTGGGGAATACCGGTAAGTGTTGATGAAGATAATAATACTAAAGAACTATATCAATTAGATACAGTAGATTCATTGGATGTGGCGGATGAACTCGCTTTAAATAACTTATATATGAGAATGTATGATGTTGAATTAGTATTAAGGTTTTTTGCGATGAGACATGTTAATGAATATTCAGGGCAATTATCTGATTTTTTAGACAAGTGCATGATTTTTGGAAACACTATTTTAGAAGAAAATTCAGATAGAGGAGATGTGCTAAAAGAATTATTTATAAATACGATTGAAATAGCAAATAAAATGTTTGGAGATAAAGCTTTTTGTCAATACAAAGAAATTAGAAATCAATTTAAATGGTCAAAACCACAGAAGATGATTTATGATTCACTTATGTTGGCATTAACAAAATATGATATAAATAGTGTACCAAATAACAATAAACTAATTACACAATATATGGAAAAAGCATATAAACAAAACGAAGAAATGTTTAACGGGAAAAAACAATCAAAAACCGATATATTAAATAGAGCCGACTTTTTCGAAAAAATTGTTCAGAATATATTAGAAGGAAATATGGATGAATAGAATTAACATAAGTAAGGATGAGTATTTAAACAATTTAAAAGATATACGAAATTATATTACATGTATGGAAGAACAACATTCATTAATAGACAATTTTGATAGGGAAAATTTAGATGTGAATATTATAAAACAAAGATTTACAAAAGTGATGAGCACCCCAGTGGTTTATAATGCTGTAATCATAAGTTTGTATGGGTGCTTTGAAAACTATATTGATAAAATTGCTGATTCATTATTAGATTTTTGGGTGGAAAAAGCAGACAGGTATGTCAATTTAGCAAATGAAATTAAGCAAAAACATATAAAGAAAAGTGGAGAGTTTTTGGTGAATTCAAATAGGTTTAAAAATTTTGAAATTAATGAACTAGAGGTAATTAAAAATTTATATTCGTGTTTTGAAGAAGAAAAATTTTCACTTAATAAAGAACTTTTGTTAACGCATAGTGGCAATTTAGGAATAGATCAACTAATAGAGTTGTTTAATGATTTGGGAATAAAAAACTCTAAAGCAAAAATCTTGGGAAAAAAGAAGTTTGTCGAGTATATAAAAAATAAAAATGAATTCTCAGATGAAAAAGCAAAAGAGTACATTAACAAGAAAAAAGGTGGAGATGTTAATAGACTGTTTGAAGAATTAACACAATTAGTTGAACAACGAAATAAAGTTGCACATGGCTGGTGCGTAGATACCAGGCTATCAAATAGTGTGTTGGTCGAACAAATAATACCATTTATGGAAATGATGGGACAAGTTATTTGCGACATATTCGAGGAAGAATTAATCATAATTCTACAAACGTGCGGCTTATTAAATGAAATCGATATGATTATCGATGTGTACAATAATAATATATTATGTATTAATAGTAAAAAATCAAGATTAAAAGTAGGGGAGTATATTTTTGCGTATACGGGGAAGGATTACAATAGATTTAAAATATTGAATATTCAGCATAATGAAAAAGATATACAGAAAGTTGAAGAAGATAATATAGATGTTGGAATTTTTGTTGATGGATATATTAAAAAAAATTGGAAATATTACTATACATAATACATAACTTTGAATAAGTAAGGTGAAAATATTATTTTAATCCACTGTTGAATTTGTGCAGTCGTCAAACTGTCGTCATTTTTCTCTGCAAATAGAAATAATGACAGCACAGGCAACCAAAACAAGTAGGAAATACAACGAAAACTAAATAGAAAACACTAAGCAATGATGAGATAATTTCGTGAAGGTGGTAGAACAGTAGGTTCAGGTAAGGTAGCTACAATTGTTGAATAATTAACGTTATCAATGAATAGAGCGCAAGCTCACTATAAATAAAGAAAACCACGGTCGTGTTTACACGAAACCGTGGTTTTCCTTTATTTATGGGGCTCGTAAGCATTCTATGAATGCCGCGAGCTTATTGATTGCGTAGCAATCAATAAGAGAGGTTGATGCGGAATAGTAGGCATTCCCGAAATTTTCGGGGATGCCTAAATATTTTGTTTTCAACACTACTTAATTTTTACCCAACCATATTGAACCTAAGCGACACTATATAATTGAAAAACAAAAAAGTGCACGTTTGTTTATCATAGGAGGTTAATAGTGAATAAGGCGGATGCAGACAGATTAATAATTAAATATCAGCCGAAGGTTTTGGGATTTGCAATGTCCAAAGTTAGAAATATATCAGATGCAGAAGAATTGATTAGAGAATAAGCAACGATCAACTATAATCTTGAATTTGGTAAACAATCATGTTAATATAATCATACAATGTAAGTGTAACAAGTGTTGCACATGTGGGCTGGTCGAAAGACCCAGGTCCAACCTGATCGGCGGGGAGGCTCCCCGCCATTTATTGTATTAGAGGAGTTTGACAAATGAAAGAATTTCCATTTTTACTTTATAAAACAGAAAAGGAAGATATTTACATTAATGCTTTAATTAAAGATGATTCAATTTGGTTGACGCAGAAAGCAATGGCGGAATTGTTTGGAATAGATAAATCAGGCATTAGTCGTCATCTTGCGAATATTTTTGAAACAGGTGAATTGGATGAAGAAGTGGTTGTTGCAAAAATTGCAACAACCACTCAACATGGAGCAATAGAGGGAAAAACCCAATCTAATTCTACTAATTTTTATAATTTAGATGCAATCATTTCCGTAGGCTACAGAGTGAATTCTATTCGAGCTACTCATTTTCGTATTTGGGCAACAAACGTTTTAAAGGAGTATATGACAAAAGGATTTGTGCTGGATGATGAACGATTAAAACAGGGAAAGACTGCATTTGGTAAAGATTATTTTAAAGAATTACTCGAAAGAGTTCGTTCTATTCGTGCGAGCGAAAGAAGAATCTGGCAACAGATTACGGATGTTTTTGCTGAGTGTAGCATTGATTATGATAAAAATGCGGAGATTACACATCAGTTTTATGCAATGGTGCAGAATAAATTCCATTATGCAATTTCGGGACAGACAGCAGCAGAAATTGTTTATTATAGTGCAGACCATATAAAGGATCATATGGGGCTTACTACATGGAAGAATGCTCCTGATGGTCGGGTATTGAAATCAGATGTAACTATTGCAAAAAACTATTTGGATGAAAAGCAAATTCGTAGTTTGGAGCGTGCGGTGACAGGTTATTTTGACTACATAGAAGATTTGATTGAACGTGAAAATACATTTACGATGGAAGAATTCGCGGCAAGCATAAATGAATTTTTGGCATTTAGAAGGTATGAGATTTTACCTGATAGGGGAAAGATTTCGAGAAAGATGGCAAATGATAAGGCTGAACAGGAATACCAAATTTTTAATAGAACTCAAGTTATTGAATCGGATTTTGACAGGGAAGTGAAGAAGATGATTCAAAAGAATGATGATTGAAAAGAAACTATGTCATTTTAATTGTGGCGGTTAGCGTAGTTTTGTTATATACTAAAAGTGTCGTCAAAGTGTCGTCAAATTTTTCGAAAACTAAAAATAGTGACGATATAAGATATAGAAAAAGTCTATAAACAGGCGATTTGAGAATTAGAAAATTAAGAAAAAAAGTCAATAAGCTCCGTGAATGATGGGCATTCCCGAAATTTTCGGGGATGCCTAAATATT
Source organism: Eubacterium sp. LMAG:50 (assembly GCF_008680265.1). NCBI lineage: Bacteria > Bacillati > Bacillota > Clostridia > Eubacteriales > Eubacteriaceae > Eubacterium > Eubacterium sp. LMAG:50. Next base: position 10,294 of record NZ_NALP01000008.1, read on the forward strand.
TTGGATAATTAGATTAGTATCATTAAATTAAAGTCGGTAATTTATCCACTAACAGAGGGCAAGTTCCCAAGATTTTTTTTATTTTCATTCATTTTATTGCTCCTATAATTTATAATATTAATTGTATATATAGAAATAAAAAATATATACACGCAAATCGGGGATAGCAATGATTGACAAAACATTTTATGCTATAATAAATGATAATTAAAATAAAAAGAAAGAAGACATTATGATTACACATCCAATTGAACCAATATATAATCAAAAATCAAAAATTTTAATATTAGGTAGCTTTCCATCTGTTAAATCCAGAGAAGAAGGATTCTTTTACGGACATCCACAGAATAGATTTTGGAAAGTATTAGCTGCCATATTTAATGAAAATATACCACAAACAATTCAGGAGAAAAAAGAATTTTTGCTTAATAATAAAGTGGCAGTGTGGGATGTAATTCATTCATGTGAAATTACAGGGTCTTCTGATAGTAGCATTAAAAATGTTGAAGTGAATGATTTGACAAGAATATTAAATACAGCAGATATAAAACAAATATTTGTTAATGGAAAGAAAGCGTATTCACTTTATAACAAATATATGAAACAGATAGTGATGAAAGAAGCAATATGCCTTCCATCCACAAGCCCTGCAAATGCTGCATGGAATATAGACAGACTTGTTGAAGCATGGAAGATTATAAATGAGTGATTAAATAAGAAATATATATAGCAATAATTAGAATAGAAAGATAGCAAAATATAATTTATAAAATAATTAGAATTTGAACAAAACAATAATAAACATATAACTTGCAAAAGGGAGTAAATAATTTTATGAAAATATATTACTATAATGTAGAAAAATTATCTGATAAATCAGTATATTCAAAATATTATGAAATGATGGATGAAGATAGGAAAAATAAAATAGATAGAATAAATCAGGAAGATAAAAAAATGCAAAGTCTTGCAGCTGGAATTCTTATACAGCATATAAGAAAAACTGAAAAAGAAGACAGTAAGATATTAATTGACAAATATAACAAGCCTTCATTTGAAGATGGTAAAATTAAATTTAACATATCACATTCAAATAAGTATGCAGTAGCTGTTGTTTCTGATTATGAAATAGGGATAGATACTGAAGATGTTAAAAGAAAGAATAAGTTTACTATGAAAGAAAGAAGGATTGTTAATACCTGCTTTGCTCCTAAAGAACAAAAATACATTTATGATATAGGAACAGAACAGGGAAAACTTCAGAGATTTTTTAGGGTGTGGACTATAAAAGAAGCTTATGTAAAAATGGAAGGGACAGGAATGATAAGACCATTTTATACATTTGAAGTGGATTTCGAAGAGGAAAGGCCAAAAATTATTGCAGACAAAGAGACGATGATAACTGAAATGAAAATTGGAATAAGCAATTTAGTGTCAGTATGTCATAACATAAATGATAATGAATATACGATAGAGAAATTATAAAATAATAGAAAATATGAAAATAGAGAAAATAAATGGCAACTAGATGGGTAATTCTTTATTGGTTATAAGAGATATTAAACATAAATATATTATAGTAGGAAAATAATAAAGAATACAAAACTAGAAAAAAGTTGAAGTAAAGATTGTTGTAATCCTAACTTCAACTTCTTTGATAAAATTATTTACACCAACGACCAGAGGCTCCACAAGGAAGAACCAGACCATTGCCGCTTACAGGAACTCCAATTTCATCTGAAGTAACAGTCCCACCAAATTTGGATTTAACTTCAGTTGATAACATATAAGTTAAAACTGAAGGTGCAAGACCTGTAGTATATGAATTAATTAAGTAAAATAATGGATCGTCAGACAAGACTTCCGTACATAATTTTACAAAATCATAAATGGAATCTTCTATTTTCCAAATTTCACCACCAGGACCACGGCCGTAAGAAGGTGGATCCATTATGATTGCATCGTATTTGTTGCCACGACGTATTTCTCTTTTTACAAATTTAGTGCAATCATCAACTAACCAACGAATAGGTGCGTCTTTTAATCCGGAAGAAACAGCATTTTCCTTTGCCCATGTTACCATGCCTTTAGAAGCATCAACGTGAGTGACAGAAGCACCCGCATTAGCAGCAGCTAAAGTTGCACCACCGGTATAAGCAAATAAATTTAATACTTTAATTGGTCGACCGGCATTTTTAATTTTTTCAGAACACCAATCCCAATTTGTTGCCTGTTCAGGAAATAAACCTGTATGTTTGAAACTAAATGGTTTAAGGTTGAATGTTAATTCTTTATAATTAATAGACCATTGTTCCGGTAAATCAAAGAAATCCCATTGACCACCGCCTTTTTTACTTCTATAATAATGCCCATTTAATTTATTCCAACGTTTATCTTTCTTTGGAGTATGCCAAATGACCTGAGGATCAGGTCTAACTAATATGTAATCACCCCAACGCTCTAGTTTTTCGCCGTCTGAAGTATCAATTACTTCATAATCTTTCCAATTGTTAGCAATCCACATAATTAATATAAAATCCTATCTTTAAAAATTTTAATCATTGTATTATAATGACCAATGGTTATATATTACAATTTGAGAAAATAAAAGTCAATAAAAGCAGAAAACTACCTATTATATATAGAAGAAAGAAATTAAAGAGTAAATTATGAGATTTAAATTTAAAAATGAATTTTGGAATGATAGTGTAGAAAAAGTATTGATAAATAGCCAAATTAAGTAAAATAAAATTTTTTGAAAAAATGGTTGCAATTTATATTTTCATGTTGTATACTAATTCATGCTGTGACATTGATAGCGTTGAAACGAGAGGTTGCTACAGTAATGTAGGTTTTCCGCGGAGCGAATGTCAAGTTAGGAAACTGGCGACAAGTCACTGTACTAAAAACGAGTCCACCATAGAAGTGGAAACACGTGGGTAAGTTGTGAATAATCACAAAACACACGGAAAGGTTGTACAGTCACCGCTTGTCGTGCTAATAGTACGAAAAGGAGGCGGCTTTTTTTATGGCACAAGTAATGAGAATCACATTAAAGGCTTATGATCACAAATTAATCGATCAGTCAGCTGCAAAAATTGTTGAAACTGCAAAGAGTTCAGGAGCAGAAGTTAGTGGCCCTGTACCACTTCCAACAAAGAAGGAAGTAATCACAATTCTTAGAGCTGTACATAAGTACAAAGACTCAAGAGAACAGTTTGAACAGAGAACTCATAAGAGACTCATTGATATTGTTACACCAACACAGAAAGCAGTAGATGCTTTGGCAAGATTAGAAATGCCAGCAGGTGTATATATCGACATTAAGATGAAGAATAAATAATTCATCGCAATTTACTTATTTTAATAGGTAAAAAACGAAATAGTGAATTATCCTTGAAGGTTTAAATAGATTGAACTGTTCTAGGATGATCGCGGTGGCGCGATCCGCTGTAGATTAACAGGAGGTAATTAATATGAAGAAAGCTATTTTAGCTACAAAGGTTGGAATGACTCAGATTTTCAACGAAGATGGAAGTTTAGTACCAGTAACCGTTCTTCAGGCTGGACCATGTGTAGTAACACAGGTTAAGACAGTAGAAAATGATGGATACAGTGCTGTACAGGTTGGATTCGGTGAAAAGAGAGAAAAGTTAGTCAACAAGCCAATGAAAGGTATGTTTGACAAAGCTGGAGTTCCTTACAAGAGATTTGTAAGAGAATTTAAGTTTGAAAATGCTGAAGAGTATTCAGTGAAAGACGAAATCAAGGCAGACATCTTTACTGCTGGAGACAAAGTTGACGCATCAGCAATTGCAAAGGGAAAAGGATTCCAGGGTGCAATTAAGAGACATGGTCAGTCAAGAGGACCTATGGCTCACGGTTCTAAGTATCATAGACATGCCGGATCAAACGGTGCATGTTCAAGCCCAAGCAAGGTGTTTAAAGGAAAGAAAATGCCAGGTCATATGGGTGCTAAGAAGGTAACAACACAGAACCTTGAAATTGTTAGAGTTGATGCAGAAAACAACTTAATCCTAGTAAAGGGCGCTGTACCAGGACCTAAGAAAGCTTTAGTAACTATTAAAGAAACATGTAAGTCTGGTAAGTAGATTTTGGAAGGAGGAACACGCAGATGGCAAAAGTATCTGTTTTAAATATGGAAGGTAAACAGGTTGATGAAATCGAATTAAACGATGCCGTATTTGGTGTAGAAGTTAAAGAAAACTTAGTGCATCAGGCAGTATTGAGTCAGCTTGCTAATGACCGTCAAGGAACACAGAAAGCTAAAACTCGTTCAGAAGTTAGCGGTGGCGGAAGAAAGCCTTGGAGACAGAAGGGAACTGGTCATGCAAGACAAGGTTCTACAAGAGCTCCACAGTGGACAGGCGGCGGAGTTGTATTCGCACCAGTTCCAAGAGATTATTCATTCAAGATGAATAAGAAAGAAAAAAGAGCAGCTCTTAAGTCAGTATTGACAGACAGAGTTAATGAAAATAAGTTTATCGTAGTTGACGACATTAAGTTTGAAGCACCTAAGACAAAAGATTTTGTAAAGATGATGAACAACTTAAATGTAAGTAAAGCATTGGTTGTATTAAAAGACAATGATGTAAATGCTGTAATGTCAGCTAAGAACATCCCTACAGTAAAAACTGCTTTAACTAACACAATTAATGTTTATGACATTCTTAAATATGATGTTGTAGTTATCGATAAGGCAGCTGTAGCAACAATCGAGGAGGTGTATGCATAATGGCAGATATCAAATATTATGACGTAATCCTCTCTCCAGTAATTACTGAGAAGAGCATGAACGCTATGGCAGATAAGAAATATACATTCTACGTACACACAGATGCAACTAAGACTCAGGTTAAAGAAGCAGTTGAAAAAATGTTCGAAGGAACAAAGGTTGCTAAAGTTAACACAATGAACTTAGAAGGAAAGAATCGTAGAAGAGGAATGACAATTGGAAAGACAGCTAAGAAGAAGAAAGCTATCGTTCAGTTGACAGAAGACAGTGCAGATATAGAAATCTTCGCTGGTTTATAAAGATAATAAGTAAACGCAAGAAAAGCGTGATGACAAATTGAATTCGAAAGGAGAATAAAAATGGGAATTAAGACATTTAACCCATATACCCCTTCAAGAAGAGCTATGACTACTCTTGATAATGCAGAAATTACTAAAGCAACTCCTGAAAAATCTTTAGTAGTATCTCTCAAGAAAAATGCTGGTCGTAACAATCAGGGTAAAATTACAGTAAGACATCATGGTGGTGGTTCAAGAAGAAAATACAGAATCATCGACTTCAAGAGAAATAAAGTTGATATTCCTGCTACAGTTATTAGCATCGAATATGATCCAAATAGAACTGCAAACATCGCATTAATCAGTTATGCAGATGGTGAAAAGGCTTACATCCTTGCTCCTAACGGACTTAAGGTTGGAGCTACAGTTATGAACGGTGAAAATGCAGAAGTTAAAGTTGGTAACTGTTTACCACTTTCAGCTATCCCTGTAGGTACAGAAGTTCATAACATTGAATTATATCCAGGTAAGGGCGGACAGTTAGTTCGTGCAGCTGGAAATGCAGCACAGTTAATGGCTAAAGAAGGAAAGTATGCAACACTTAGACTTCCTTCAGGAGAAATGAGAATGGTTCCAGTTATTTGCCGTGCAACAGTTGGTACAGTAGGTAACATTGAACATGGTCTTGTAAATATCGGTAAAGCCGGACGTAAACGTAATATGGGTATTAGACCTACAGTTCGTGGTTCTGTTATGAACCCTAATGACCATCCACACGGTGGTGGTGAAGGACGTGCACCAATCGGACGTTCTGGCCCATGTACACCTTGGGGTAAACCAGCACTTGGTTTGAAGACTCGTAAGAAAAATAAGAAGTCTAACAAGTTAATCATTAGAAGACGTGACGGAAAGAACATGAAATAAGGAGGTAGGAACTAATGGCTAGATCATTAAAAAAAGGCCCATTCGCGGATGAGAGCTTATTAAAGAAAGTCGAAGCTATGAACGCTTCAGGTGACAAGTCTGTTATTAAAACTTGGTCACGCCGTTCAACAATTTTTCCACAGATGGTTGGACATACAATCGCTGTTCATGACGGTAGAAAGCATGTGCCAGTATATGTAACTGAAGATATGGTTGGACATAAACTTGGTGAATTTGTTGCTACTAGAACTTATAGAGGACACGGTAAAGACGAAAAGAAGGGTAGATAATACCTGTAGATTTTGAAAGGAGGTCTCATCTATGGCTAAAGGACATAGATCCCAGATAAAGAGAGAAAGAAATGCTAATAAAGATACTAGACCATCAGCTAAGTTGTCTTACGCTAGAGTGTCAGTACAGAAGGCATGTTTCGTATTAGATGCGATCAGAGGAAAAGACGTAGAGTCAGCAATCGGTATTTTAACATACAACCCAAGATACGCATCAAGCGTTATATTAAAATTATTACAGTCAGCAATTGCAAATGCTGAAAACAACAACAATATGGATGTTAGCAAACTTTATATTGCTGAGTGTTACGCAGGTAGCGCTCCAACAATGAAGAGAATTAAACCTAGAGCACAGGGTAGAGCTTATAGAATCTTAAAGAGAAATAGCCACATTACAATCGTGCTCGATGAAAGATAGGAGGCAAAGTATGGGACAGAAAGTTAATCCACATGGCTTAAGAGTCGGAGTTATTAAGGACTGGGACTCAAAGTGGTACGCTGAAGCTGATTTTGCAGACAATCTTGTTGAAGATTACAAAATCAGAGAATATCTTAAAAAGAAATTATACAGCGCAGGTGTTTCTAAGATTGAAATCGAAAGATCATCTGACAGAGTGAGAGTAAACATTTATACAGCTAAGCCTGGTATCGTAATCGGTAAGGGTGGCGCTGAAATTGAAAAAGTTAAAGCTGAAGTTCAGAAAATGACAAGCAAGAAGTTATTTATGGACGTTAAAGATATCAAGAGACCTGACAAGGACGCTCAGTTAGTAGCTGAAAACATTGCTACACAGTTAGAAAACCGTGTATCTTTCAGAAGAGCAATGAAGTCTACAATGTCAAGAACAATGAAGAGTGGAGCTTTAGGAATTAAGGTTGCATGTTCAGGACGTCTTGGTGGTGCTGATATGGCTCGTACAGAATTCTATAGTGAAGGAACAATTCCACTTCAGACATTACGTGCCGATATCGAATATGGTTTCGCTGAAGCTGATACAACTTACGGAAAAGTAGGTGTTAAGGTTTGGATTTACAACGGCGAAATACTTCCAACTAAAGAAGGGAGCGATAAATAATGTTAATGCCTAAGAGAGTTAAACATAGAAAACAGTTTCGTGGTTCTATGAGAGGTAAAGCAACAAGAGGAAATAAGATCACTTACGGTGAATTTGGTATTGTTGCAACAGAACCAGCTTGGATTAAGTCAAATCAGATTGAAGCAGCTCGTATTGCTATGACTCGTTACATCAAGCGTGGTGGTAAAGTTTGGATTAAAATTTTCCCAGATAAACCAGTAACTACAAAACCAGCTGAAACACGTATGGGTTCCGGTAAAGGAACACTTGAATATTGGGTAGCAGTTGTTAAACCAGGACGTGTAATGTTCGAAATCTCTGGTGTTCCTGAAGAAATAGCTAGAGAAGCATTACGTCTTGCTACACACAAGCTTCCAGTAAAATGTAAGATTGTTTCACGTGAAGATTTAGAAGGCGGTGATAACAGTGAAAATTAAGACATATGTAGAAGATTTAAAGACAAAATCAGCTGCAGAATTAAATGATGAATTAGTAGCTGCTAAAAAGGAATTATTTAATTTAAGATTCCAGAACGCAACAAACCAGTTAGACAACACAAGCAGAATCAAAGAAGTTAGAAAAAATATTGCTAGAATTCAGACAGTAATATTTGAAAAGACAAACGCTGCTGAATAGTTTTAGGTTAATCCAATCCACTACAGGTGGAAAGTTAAGAAAGGAGAAATTGTTGTGGAAAGAAATTTAAGAAAAACACGTACAGGTAAAGTTGTAAGTGATAAGATGGATAAGACAATCACAGTTGCTGTAGAAGATCATGTAAAGCATCCATTATACAACAAGATCGTTAAAAGAACTTATAAGTTAAAAGCTCATGACGAAGAAAACCAGTGCGGAATTGGTGATACAGTAAGAGTTATGGAAACAAGACCATTATCAAAAGATAAGAGATGGAGACTTGTAGAAATTATTGAAAAGGCAAGATAATTTGCCTGAATTATAGAAGGAGGAATACAGCATGATTCAACAGGAAAGTAGACTTAAAGTTGCTGATAACACAGGAGCTAAAGAATTACTTTGCATCAGAGTTATGGGCGGATCTACAAGAAGATACGCAAGTATCGGTGACGTAATCGTTGCTACTGTAAAAGATGCAACACCAGGCGGTGTTGTTAAAAAAGGTGATGTAGTAAAGGCCGTAGTAGTTCGTACTGTTAAAGGCGCTCGTCGTAAAGATGGTTCATACATCAGATTTGACGAAAATGCAGCTGTAATTATAAAAGATGATAAGACCCCAAGAGGAACTCGTATTTTTGGGCCGGTAGCCAGAGAATTAAGAGAGAAACAGTTCATGAAAATTGTTTCTTTGGCACCAGAAGTATTATAGGAGGTGTGCTTAGATGTCAGCTATGAAGATTAAAAAAGGCGACACTGTTAGAGTAATCGCTGGTAAAGATAAGTTTAAAGAAGGAAAAGTTTCTTCTGTAGACAAAAAGAACAATAAGGTTACTGTTGAAGGTGTCAACATGCGTACAAAGCACACAAAACCAAGTGCTCAGAACCAGAATGGTGGCATTGTAACACAGGAAGGACCAATTGATGCTTCAAATGTAATGTATGTTCATAAGGGACAGCCAACAAGAGTTGGATACAAATTTGAAGACGGAAAGAAAGTTCGTGTTGCAAAATCAACAGGCGAAGTTATTGATTAATTGAGAGAGGAGGTCCGGAAAGTTGAGTAGACTTAAGGAGACTTATAAGAATGAGATTATGGATGCCATGACAAAGAAGTTCGGTTATAAGAACGTAATGCAGGTACCTAAGCTTGATAAAATTGTAATTAACATGGGCGTTGGCGAAGCTAAAGAGAACGCTAAGATTTTAGATACAGCTGTTAAAGATCTTGAAATTATTTCAGGACAGAAGGCTGTTGTAACAAGAGCTAAAAACTCAGTAGCTAACTTCAAATTAAGAGAAGGACAGCCAATCGGATGTAAAGTTACTCTTAGAGGAGAAAAGATGTACGAATTCTTAGATAGATTAGTAAACCTTGCACTTCCTCGTGTACGTGACTTTAGAGGAGTTAACCCAAATGCATTCGACGGAAGAGGAAATTATGCTTTAGGAATTAAAGAACAGTTAATTTTCCCTGAAATTGAATACGATAAAGTAGACAAAGTTAGAGGTATGGACATAATTTTTGTTACTACAGCTAACACAGATGAAGAAGCTCGTGAATTATTGACATTATTTAATATGCCATTTGCAAAATAGTTTTAGGAGGTAAATCCATGGCTAGAACTGCTATGAAAGTTAAACAGCAACGTAAAGCTAAATTCTCTACACAAGAATACAGTCGTTGTAGAATTTGTGGTCGTCCACATGCTTATTTAAGAAAATACGGAATTTGCAGAGTTTGCTTCCGTGAATTAGCATACAAAGGACAGATACCAGGCGTTAAAAAAGCAAGCTGGTAAGAGATAAATTGATAGGAGGAAAGAAACATGACTATGAGTGATCCAATCGCAGATATGCTTACAAGAATCCGTAACGCAAACACTGCTAAACATGATACAGTTGATGTTCCTGCATCAAAGATGAAATTAGCTATCGCTGAAATTCTTTTAAATGAAGGATATATCAAGAAGTATGAAGTCATTGAAGACGGTAATTTTAAAACAATCAGAATCACATTAAAATATGGTAAAGATAAGAATGATAAAGTTATTTCAGGAATCAAGAAGATTTCTAAGCCGGGTCTTCGTGTTTACGCTAGTAAAGACGAACTTCCAAGAGTTCTTGGAGGACTTGGAATTGCAATCATTTCTACAAACAAAGGTGTGGTTACAGATAAAGTTGCAAGAAAAGAAAACGTTGGTGGAGAAGTTCTCGCTTTCGTTTGGTAGGAAGAAAATAACGTTAAGAGATGAGATAAGATTGAAGAGTTTCTCTTCTTTCTTAGTCCAACTCTTCATTATTAATAAGGAGGTAACGGCATGTCACGTATAGGAAGAATGCCTATCGCTATACCAGCAGGAGTAACTGTTGATATTGCAGAAAATAATAAGGTGACTATTACAGGACCTAAGGGAACTCTTGAAAGAGTATTACCTGCGGAAATGGAAATTAAAAAAGACGGTGAAGAAATCATCGTTAGCAGACCAAATGATTTAAAGAAAATGAAATCATTACACGGTCTTACAAGAACACTTATCAACAATATGGTTGTTGGTGTTACAGAAGGATACCAGAAAGTTCTTGAAATCAACGGTGTTGGTTACAGAGGACAGAAACAGGGAAATAAATTAATTCTTTCATTAGGTTATTCACATCCAGTAGAAATGGAAGATCCAGAAGGAATCACAGTTGAAATGGATGGACAGAATAAGATAATAATTAAAGGTATTGATAAAGAAAAAGTAGGCCAGTACGCTGCTGAAATCAGAACAAAGAGAGCACCTGAACCTTACAAAGGAAAAGGTATCAAATATGAAGATGAAGTTATCAGACGTAAAGTTGGTAAGACTGGTAAGAAATAATTAAAGGAGTGTAAGAAATGATTAGTAAGAAATCAAGAAGCGAAATTCGTGTTAAAAAGCATAACAGACTGCGTAATCATTTAAGTGGAACAACAGAATGTCCACGTTTAGCAGTTTTCAGAAGTAATAATCATATGTATGCTCAAATTATTGACGATACAGTTGGAAAGACTCTTGTAGCTGCTTCAACACTTGAAGCTAAGAAAGAGTTAGAAAAAACTAATAACGTTGATGCTGCAGCATATGTAGGTAAGCTTATTGCTGAAAGAGCAATTGAAAAAGGTATTAAAGAAGTTGTTTACGATAGAGGCGGCTTTATATATCAGGGTAAAGTTAAAGCGTTAGCTGATGCAGCTAGAGAAGCTGGATTAGAATTTTAGTTGAGGAGGATAACACACATGAGACGTGAAATAATTGATGCAAGTCAGTTAGAATTAGAAGAAAAAGTAGTGTCTATCAAACGTGTTACTAAGGTTGTTAAAGGTGGACGTAATGCCAGATTCTCAGCTTTAGTAGTAGTTGGAGACAAAAATGGACACGTTGGTGCAGGCGTTGGAAAAGCAGCTGAAATTCCTGAAGCTATTCGTAAAGGTAAAGAGGATGCTATGAAGAGTCTCGTAAGCGTACCAATGGATGAAAATAAGAGTGTAACATTTGATACAATCGGTAAATTCGGAAGTGCTTCTGTATTACTTAAGAAGGCTCCAGAAGGTACTGGTGTAATCGCTGGTGGTCCTGCTCGTAGTGTAGTTGAACTTGCAGGTATTACAAACATCCGTACAAAATCTTTAGGATCTAACAATAAGCAGAACGTAGTTCTTGCTACAATTGAAGGTTTAGCTTCATTAAAGACTCCAGAAGAAGTAGCTGCACTTCGCGGTAAATCTGTTGAAGAGATTTTAGGCTAGTAGGAGGTAATTAGAAATGGCAGATAAATTAAAAATTACTTTGGTAAAATCAACAATTGGAGCAGTTCCAAAGAATAGAAAAACTGTTGAAGCTTTAGGTCTTACAAAGATTAACAAGACAGTTGAAATGCCTGACAACGCTGCAGTCAGAGGTATGATTCAGAAAGTTAGACATTTAGTAAAAGTTGAAGAAATATAATCAATAGATAGGAGGTGCGACAATGGATTTATCAAATTTAAAGCCAGCAGATGGTTCAAAGCATAGTGATAATTTCAGAAGAGGCCGTGGACATGGTTCAGGAAATGGCAAGACAGCAGGTAAGGGTCACAAAGGACAGAAAGCTCGTTCAGGAAGCCCAAGACCTGGTTTCGAAGGTGGTCAGATGCCATTATATAGAAGAATTCCTAAGAGAGGTTTTACATGTATTAATTCAAAGAAAATAGTAGGTATTAATGTAAGTGCATTAGAAAGATTTAATAATGACACTACAGTTACTGTAGAAACTCTTTTAGAAAGCGGAGTTATTAAGAATCCACGTGATGGCGTTAAGATTCTTGGTAATGGCGAATTAACAAAGAAGCTTACAGTAAAAGTTAATGCTTTTAGTGAAGGAGCAAAAGCTAAGATTGAAAGCCTTGGCGGAACATGTGAGGTGATCTAATGTTAGAAACACTTCGTAATGCTTTAAAAGTTAAAGAAATAAGAAAAAGATTATTGTACACATTTATGATGTTAGTAGTAGTAAGATTAGGTAGTCAGATACCACTTCCATTTGTAAATGGTGATACAGTTAAATCAATAACATCACAGTTTAGCGAAGGGGCTTTCAGCTTCTTCGCTGCTATTACAGGTGGTTCAATGGAAAATATGTCTATTTTCGCATTGAGTATTACACCTTACATTACAGCTTCCATCATCATCCAGTTATTAACAATTGCAATTCCTAAGTTAGAGGAAATGCAGAAAGATGGTGAAGAAGGAAGAAAGAAACTTGCAGAAATTACAAGATATGTAACAGTAGCATTAGCACTTATCGAAAGTACAGCCATGACAATTGGATTTGCAAATCAGGGATTGTTTAATACAGATACAATCACAATCTCAAATATGAGTACATTCCGTCATGTTGGTGTAATCGTTATGGGCGTTGTTGCTATGACAGCCGGTTCAGCAGCACTTATGTGGATTGGTGAACAAATTACAGAAAGTGGTGTTGGTAATGGTATTTCTATCGTGTTAGTAATTAACATTGTATCAAGAATGCCAAGTGATATTGCCGGATTATTTACAAATTATGTAACAGGAGCAAGTTCAATTGGTGGAAAGATTTTAGCGATTATTATTATAATTGCTGTAGTAGTTGGAATTATTGCATATGTAGTATGGCTTCAGGATGGTGTTCGTCACATCGGTGTTCAGATGTCTCAGAAAGTACAGGGAAGACGTCAGGTTGGTGGACAGCAGTCAACAATTCCTTTGAAAGTTAATACTGCAGGTGTTATCCCAATTATCTTTGCTTCATCAATTTTGCAATTCCCAGTTGTAATTGCATCATTTTTTGGAAAGACACCTGAATGGACAAACTATTTAAGTCAGTCACATTGGTGTAATCCTGCACATATGAAATATTCAATTGGATTTGTTGCTTACATAGTAATGATTATATTCTTTGCATATTTCTATACTTCAATAACATTTAACCCAAGAGAGGTTGCTAAGAACCTTAATGACAGAGGTGGATTTATTACAGGTATCAGAAGTGGTAAGCCAACAGTAGAATATTTGACAAATATATTAAACTACATTATTTTAATTGGAGCAATCGGACTTATTATTGCAGCTTGTATTCCAATTGTAGCTTCAGGAGTTGCTGGAGCAAATGTTTCTTTTGGTGGTACATCAATAATCATCATTGTAGGTGTTATTCTTGAAACAATAACAACAGTTAAATCAATGATGATAGAACGTAAGTATCAGAATGTAAAAGGAATCTTTTAGTAGCATAGGGGGCAGTCACCAGACTAGTCCCCTTGATTGCTAGAATAGAAAAATTAAGAAGTTGTGAGGATTGTAAACTATGAAAATAATTATGTTAGGCGCGCCTGGTGCAGGAAAAGGAACACAGGCAAAGATGATCGCTGAGAAATATAATATACCACATATTTCTACAGGGGATATTTTTAGAGCAAATATTAAAAATGGAACTGAATTAGGGAAAAAAGCTAAGGAATATATTGATCAGGGACAGTTAGTACCGGATGAATTAACATTAGACTTAGTTATGGATAGATTTAAAAAAGATGACTGTAAAAACGGTTATGTATTAGATGGTTTCCCAAGAACTATTCCGCAGGCACAGGCTTTAGATGAAGCGTTAAAAGCAATTGGCGAGAAAGTTGATTATGCAATTGATGTTGATGTGCCGGATGAAAATATCGTAAGAAGAATGGGTGGAAGAAGAGCTTGCGTATCTTGTGGAGCAACATACCACGTTGTATACAACCCAACTAAGGTTGAAGGCAAGTGTGACAGATGTGGAAACGATTTAATAATAAGAGATGATGATAAACCGGAAACAGTTTTGAAAAGATTAGATGTTTATCATAAACAAACACAGCCTTTAATTGATTATTATAATGAACAAGGCGTATTAAGAAGTGTTGATGGTACAATTGACATGAATGATGTGTTTGCTGCGATAAATGATATTTTAGGAGCATAACAATGGCGGTAACAATTAAATCAGAGAGAGAAATTGAACTCATGAGACAGGCAGGCAAGTATATTGCAATGGCTCACGCAGAGTTAGAAAAAGAAGTAAAGCCTGGAATGAGTACTTATCAAATTGATAAAATTGGTGAAGAAATAATTAGAAGTTATGGTTGTATTCCTACATGCTTAGGCTATGAAGGATATCCTGCTTCATTGTGTATTTCTGTTAATGATGAAGTAGTACATGGAATTCCAAGAAAAGACCGTTTTGTAGAAAATGGTGATATTGTCAGCTTAGATTTTTGTTTAAGCTATAAAGGATATCAGTCTGATTGCGCCAGAACATTGGCAATTGGAGAAATAAGTGATGATGCAAAACAGTTAATCGAAGTGACAAAACAATGTTTTTTTGAAGGAATTAAATATGCTAAAGAAGGTTGCCATTTATATCAGATATCAGCAGCTATAAATGATTATGCTGATAAATTCGGATATGGTGTAGTAAGAGACTTAGTAGGACATGGTATTGGTAGAGAAATGCATGAAGACCCACAAATTCCAAACTTCAGACAAAGAAGAAGAGGAATGAAGTTACAGGCTGGAATGACATTGTGCATAGAACCTATGATAAATATGGGAAGAGCAGATGTAGCATTTATGGATGATGATTGGACAGTAGTAACAGATGATGGAAGTTTAGCAGCTCATTATGAAAATACAGTTCTTATTACAAAAGGAGAACCGGAAATACTTACTTTGATTTAACCGAAAAAAAGGAGGATATATAAATGTCTAAAGCAGATGTAATTGAAATAGAAGGAAAGGTAATTGAAAAATTACCAAACACAATGTTTCGTGTTGAATTGGAAAATGGACATGTAGTATTAGCTCATATAAGTGGAAAACTTCGCATGAACTACATTAAAATTTTACCAGGAGACAAAGTAACAATTGAGATGTCACCATATGATTTATCTAAAGGAAGAATTATCTGGAGAGATAAATAATATGGTTGATAAATAAATTTAAAAGTTTTTGTTGCTATATTTTGACAAGTGTGTTAATATATATAACGGACTTTTTTTGAAAGGAGGATTTTTCAATGAAGGTAAGATCATCAGTTAAACCAATTTGCGAAAAATGCAAAGTCATTAAAAGAAAGGGAAGCGTTAGAGTTATCTGCGAAAATCCTAAGCATAAACAGCGTCAGGGTTAATTTCTGACATATTGAGTGAATATTTGGTTGTATTCACTTGTTTGTGCACTTTAAGAAGTTGTGTAATATCACAACGAATTAATTTGCGGCTGCAGTAGCAATATGCTACTATTAGATATTAGTAGTAAGAGAATTTTCAAGTACGTTTTCTTACTATATTAATCAGCGAATAGCTGAGAAACAGAATGTGGATGCTTAAAAATTGCTGATTAAGCATCAAGAAACAATTTAACGTTAGGTTACATGGGTGCGCACAACATTTCAGACGTGCAAAGCACGGGCTGCGTAATTTGTGGAACTTATCAATTTAACTAATGGAGGTTATACACATGGCTCGTATTTCAGGTGTTGATTTACCAAGAGAAAAGAGAGTTGAAATTGGCTTGACTTATATTTATGGAATTGGACTTCCAAGCTCACAGAGAATTTTAGCTGAAGCTAATGTAGATCCTAACACACGTTGTAAAGATTTAACAGACGATGAAGTTAAGAAGATTAGCGAAGTTATCGATGCAAGCCAGACTGTTGAAGGTGATTTAAGAAGAGAAATCGCTTTAAACATTAAGAGATTACAAGAAATTGGATGTTACAGAGGAATTCGTCATAGAAGAGGACTTCCTGTTCGCGGTCAGAAGACAAAGACTAATGCAAGAACAAGAAAAGGTCCAAAGAGAACTGTAGCAAATAAGAAGAAATAGTACCCATAAGGGAGGTTAGTTTAAAATGGCTAAAAAAGTTACAAAGAAAGTGACAAAAAAGCGTATTAAGAAAAACGTTGAACACGGACAGGCACATATCCAGGCATCATTTAACAATACAATTGTTACATTAACAGATGCTGAAGGAAATGCCTTATCATGGGCAAGTGCTGGTGGTCTAGGATTTAGAGGTTCAAAGAAATCTACTCCTTATGCAGCTCAGATGGCAGCTGAAACTGCAACAAAAGCAGCTTTAGTACATGGCTTAAAGACAGTAGATGTTATGGTTAAAGGTCCAGGTTCAGGTAGAGAAGCAGCAATTCGTGCTTTAGCAACTTGTGGACTTGAAGTTACAAGTATCAAGGATGTTACTCCTGTTCCACATAATGGATGTCGCCCACCAAAGCGTAGAAGAGTCTAATTTAGGAGGGAATAGAAATGGCAGTAAATAGAGTTCCTGTTCTTAAAAGATGTAGATCTCTCGGTTTAGATCCGATTTATTTAGGAATAGACAAGAAATCAAATAGAAACTTAAACAGATCTAGTAGAAAAATGAGTGAATATGGACTTCAGTTAAGAGAAAAACAGAAAGCTAAATTCATTTATGGTGTTTTAGAAAAACCTTTCAGAAATTACTTCAAGAAGGCTTCAAAGATGCCAGGTCAGACAGGTGAAAACCTTATGATTTTATTAGAACGTAGACTTGATAATGTTGTATTCCGTATGGGATATGCTAGAACAAGAAAAGAAGCAAGACAGATTGTTGATCATAAGCACGTATTAGTAAACGGAAAGCAGGTTAACATTCCTTCTTACTTAATTAAAGCAGGCGATGTTATCGAAATTAAAGAAGGTTGCAAGTCATCACAGAGATACAAAGATATCGTAGAAGTGACTGGCGGAAGAACAGTTCCATCATGGCTTGAAGCAGACCAGGAAAATCTTAAGGGTGAAATTAAAGAACTTCCAAAGAGAGAAGAGATTGATGTTCCCGTAGATGAAATGCTTATTGTCGAATTATATTCTAAATAAGCTTAAGCAATTCCCAATAAAGGAGGGGCTAATTAGTGTTCGATTTTGAAAGACCAAATATAATAACAGAGAAATCAGAAGATGGTAGATATGGTAAGTTTGTTGTAGAACCTCTTGAAAGAGGTTACGGAACAACACTTGGCAATGCATTAAGAAGAATTATGCTTTCTACATTACCAGGTGCAGCTGTAAGCCAGATTAAAATTGACGGAGTTCTTCATGAATTCAGTTCAATACCAGGTGTAAAAGAAGATGTTACTGAAATAATTTTAAATATCAAACAGCTTGCTATTAAAAACAATAGTGCTACTAATGAACCAAAGGTTGCACATATTGAAGCAAGTGGAGATTGTGTTGTAACAGCAGCTGATATTCAAGTAGATTCTGATATTGAGATTTTAAACCCAGAGTTGGTTATTGCAACACTTAACGGTGGCGCAGACAGCAAGCTTAGTATGGAATTAATTATCACAAAAGGCAGAGGATACATTAGTGCTGACAAGAATAAGAATGATAGTTTACCAATCGGCGTAATTGCTGTAGATTCAATCTACACACCAGTTGAAAGAGTAAATATGTCAGTACAGAATACTCGTGTAGGCCAGGTAACTGATTTTGATAAACTTACATTGGATGTTTATACAAACGGCACTTTGGAAACAGACGAAGCTGTTAGTTTAGCAGCTAAGGTTCTCAGCGAACACTTAAAACTGTTTATTGATTTGTCAGAAAATGCAAGAAATGCAGAAGTAATCGTAGATGCTGTAGATGATGAAATCGATAAAGTGTTAGAAATGAACATTGATGAGTTGGAATTATCAGTTCGTTCATACAATTGTTTGAAGAGAGCAGGTATCAATACAGTTGAGGAATTAACAAACAAGACTCCTGAAGATATGATGAAGGTTAGAAACTTAGGCCGTAAATCATTAGATGAAGTGCTTGCGAAGTTGAAAGAACTCGGCCTTGAATTGAGACCAAGCGATGAAAACTAATATTTATTAGTTTAAATATTATGGAGGTAAGAAAATGGCAGGTTATAGAAAACTTGGAAGAACTTCAAGTCAAAGAAAAGCTTTAATTAGAGGTCAGGTTACAAGTCTTTTAAATAACGGCAAGATTGTTACTACTGAAGCAAGAGCTAAAGAAATTCGTAAAGTTGCTGAAGGTCTTATTGCATTAGCAGTTAAAGAAAAAGATAACTTTGATGAAGTAACAGTTGTAGCTAAAGTAGCTCGTAAAGATAAAGATGGCAAGAATGTTAAAGAAGTCGTAGACGGCAAGAAAGTAACAGTATATGATGAAGAACAGAAGACAATCAAGAAAGATCAGCCTTCACGTCTTCATGCTAGACGTCAGATGAACAAAGTTCTTTACGATGTAACAGAAAATGCTACAGGTAAGAAGAAAGACAGAAAGAAAGTTGACTTAACTAACAAGTTATTTGATGAAATTGCTCCAAAGTATGCAGATCGTAATGGCGGATATACAAGAATTGTAAAAATCGGTCAGAGAAAAGGTGATGCTGCAATGGAAGTATTACTTGAATTAGTATAATAAATAAAGTTTAACTTATATATAAAACGGACAAATGTTGTTGATAAGGCAATGTTTGTCCGTTTTGTTATATAGGCTTTTTGTCAAGCATGGGGTTAATCCAAATTGTAAGAAAAGATAAATAAGTAATTATATTTTGCTACGCCAAATATAACCAATAACAAAATTTTGACTATTATAAGGTGAAATATAAAACTATATAGAAAAAATTATTGCTATAATTTCAATTATGTGCAAAAATAAAGCGTGAATAAAACTTGAAATTCAAAACAATTTGAGGATATGACATGGGAATAATTAATATAAAACATTTGGTTCATAAATTTAAAGACAATGATGAAAATGCAGAAATAATAACAGCCATTGATGGCGTAGATCTTGATGTAGAAGAAGGACAGTTTATTGCAATATTAGGTCATAATGGTTCAGGTAAATCGTCTTTGGCAAAACATATTAATGCGTTGCTTGCTCCGACTGAAGGAACAGTTTTAATATCCGGGATGAATACTAAAGATGAAAAGAAAATTTGGGATATAAGACAACAGGCAGGAATGGTATTTCAGAATCCTGATAATCAGATTGTATCGGCTGTTGTTGAAGAAGATGTAGCATTTGGACCGGAAAATCTGGGTGTTCCAACCGAAAAAATATGGGAACAGGTAAATTATGCGCTAAAAGCAGTTGATATGACTGCGTATAGACTTCATTCTCCAATGAAATTATCAGGCGGACAGAAGCAAAGAGTAGCAATAGCAGGAATAATAGCAATGGAACCTAAATGCATTATATTAGACGAACCTACAGCAATGCTTGATCCAATTGGAAGGGAAGAAGTTATTTCAACATTAGAAGAACTGAACAAGGCTAAAAATATAACAATTATCTTAATTACACATCATATGAGTGAAACTATACATGCAGATAAAATATTTGTAATGAATAAGGGAAAAATAGAATTACAGGGAACACCAAGAGAAGTTTTCTGTGAAGTTGAAAAAATGAAGGAATTAGGACTTGAAGTTCCGCAGGTTACAGAATTAGGCTTTGAATTACAAAAGGAAGGCTTAAACATAAAAAATGGGACATTAGAGATAGATGAGTTAGTAGATGAGATAGTTAGGGTATACAATAATAACTAGGAGGCCAAAATGGGAATACGACTTGAAAATGTATGCTACACATATGGCAGTGATACTACAAGTGAAATAAAAGCGTTAAATAACGTTAATTTGGAAATAAATAAAGGTGAATTTGTTGCAATTATAGGACACACAGGCTCTGGAAAATCAACATTAATACAGCATTTTAACGGATTGGAAAGACCAAAGAGCGGAAATGTATTTTATAATAATGAAAATATATATGAAAATAATTATGATTTGCGAAAACTTAGATGCAAAGTCGGGCTTGTTTTTCAATATCCGGAGCATCAGTTATTTGAAGAAACAGTGCTTAAAGATGTCTGTTTCGGTCCAATGAATATGGGAATGAGCAGGGAAGAAGCAGAAAAAAAGGCTAAATTAGTGCTTGAACAGGTTGGAATAAACGAAAAATGCTATAACAAATCTCCTTTCGAACTGTCAGGCGGACAAAAAAGAAGAGTAGCAATAGCAGGAGTTCTGGCTATGAATCCAGAAATAATAGTCTTAGATGAACCAACTGCGGGATTAGATCCAAAAGGAAGGGATAAAATTTTAAATAGAATTAAAGAATTACATGATAATACAGGCATAGGAGTTGTTTTGGTGTCTCATAGCATGGAAGATGTAGCAAATTATGCACAGCGCCTTATCGTAATAAATAATGGTAAGATAAAATATGATGGAATGCCAAAGGATGTATTTAAGCATTATAAAGAATTAGAAAAGATGGGACTTAAAGCACCCCAGATTACGTATATTATGCATAAGTTAAAAGAAAAAGGATTAGATGTAGATGAGAATGTTATAACAATTGAAGAAGCACGTGAAAATATTATGCAATGTCTAAATAGAAAAGACATTTAGAACAATAGTAATAATATATAGAAAGGTATGCAAAGTCGTAATTTAATAGATACTAAAAAGACTTTGAATTAGATAGATAAATGGCAGAAATAACATTAGGACAATATTATCCTGAAAATTCAATAATTCATAAATTAGATCCTAGGGTAAAACTATTTGGCACTTTAATATTTATAATAGCTATTTTTTCAACAAATAACATTATAGGATTACTTGCAATTGTAATGTTTTTGGCAATTATAATAAAAATATCTAAAGTACCATTTGCAAAAATAATAAAAGGGATAAAAGGAATATTATTTTTACTCGTATTTACGATAGTGTTAAATATTTTATTTACCCCAGGAACACCAATTATAACATTTTGGATAATTAAAATAACTAAAGAAGGATTAATAACAGGTGGATTTTTAACATTTAGATTAACATTTTTAGTGTTGAGTACATCTGTTTTGACATTAACCACTACACCTAACGATTTATCAGACGGATTGGAAAAATCATTTGCATTTTTAAATAAAATACACTTTCCGGTACATGAAATGGCAATGATGATGTCTTTAGCCTTAAGGTTCATTCCGACTTTAGTTGAGGAAACAGAGAAAATAAAAAAAGCTCAAATGGCAAGAGGAGCAGACTTTGAAACAGGCGGACTTATGCAGCGTGTTAAAAGTTTAATACCATTGTTAGTACCACTATTTGTTTCTTCTATAAGAAGAGCGCTGGATTTAGCGATGGCTATGGAAGCGAGATGTTATCATGGTGGCAATAGAACAAAATTAAAACCACTTGTTTATAAGAAAAAGGATAAAATATCATATTTAGTATTAGTTGGCTTTTTGTGTGTGATATTAGGAGCAGGATTTGTTACGAATAATTTAGTGATGTTTAAGTTTCTGAGCATAAAAGCAAGCTAAAATATGATAAATATATTAGTAAAAATAAAATTGTATTAATAAACAATAGAAAAATAAAATAAGTTATTAATAATTTGCAAATATAATCTTGTAATATATACAATTAATCGTTTATTAGGAGAATTATAAATAAATGAAGAGAGTAAAATTAATTATAGCGTATGATGGCACAAATTATTGTGGATGGCAAATACAAATAAATGGAATAACTGTAGAGGAAGTGCTTAATAAAGCTATAAGTGAATTGACAGGAGTAGAAACAGCTGTTATTGGAGCGAGTAGAACTGATTCGGGGGTCCATGCTATGGGAAATGTAGCTGTTTTTGATACGGAATCAAA
>NZ_NALP01000008.1:37500-82500 GCF_008680265.1 Eubacterium sp. LMAG:50
TATGGGCTGACGCCTGCCCGGTGCTGGAAGGTTAAGAGGAGAGGTTAGCATAAGCGAAGCTTTGAATTTAAGCCCCAGTAAACGGCGGCCGTAACTATAACGGTCCTAAGGTAGCGAAATTCCTTGTCGGGTAAGTTCCGACCCGCACGAAAGGCGTAATGATTTGGGCACTGTCTCGACAATGCATCCGGTGAAATTGAAGTACCAGTGAAGATGCTGGTTACCTGCGTCAGGACGGAAAGACCCCATGGAGCTTTACTCTAGCTTGATACTGGGATTCGATATTGCATGTACAGGATAGGTGGGAGACTAGGAGACGTGAACGCCAGTTTGCGAGGAGTCGCCCTTGGGATACCACCCTTGCAGTATTGGGTTTCTAACATGCAGCCGTGAACCGGCTGGTGGACAATGTCAGGTGGGGAGTTTGACTGGGGCGGTCGCCTCCGAAAGGGTATCGGAGGCGCTCAAAGGTTCCCTCAGAATGGTCGGAAACCATTCGCAGAGTGCAAAGGCATAAGGGAGCTTGACTGCGACACCGACGGGTGGAGCAGGTACGAAAGTAGGACTTAGTGATCCGGTGGTATAAAGTGGGATTGCCATCGCTCAACGGATAAAAGCTACCCTGGGGATAACAGGCTTATCACTCCCAAGAGTTCACATCGACGGAGTGGTTTGGCACCTCGATGTCGGCTCATCGCATCCTGGGGCTGTAGTAGGTCCCAAGGGTTGGGCTGTTCGCCCATTAAAGCGGTACGCGAGCTGGGTTCAGAACGTCGTGAGACAGTTCGGTCCCTATCCGGCGTGGGCGTAGGATATTTGAGAGGAGCTGTCCTTAGTACGAGAGGACCGGGATGGACGAACCTCTGGTGTATCTGTTGCATTACCAAATGCATGGCAGAGTAGCCAAGTTTGGAAGGGATAAACGCTGAAGGCATCTAAGCGTGAAGCCCCCCTCAAGATGAGATATCCCATACGAAAGTAGTAAGACCCCTTGAAGACTACAAGGTTGATAGGTCAGAGGTGGAAGCGTGGTAACACGTGCAGCTGACTGATACTAATAGGTCGAGGGCTTAACCATAAGGAAGGAATTTGAGGAAAAGTTATCCAAGGAAGGAAAGAGATTGGAAGATTAGTTGGTGTGCAGTTTTGAATGTATAATCAAAACAGAAAAAGAAAAAAGAAATAATCCTCGATAGCTCAATGGTAGAGCACTCGGCTGTTAACCGAGGGGTTGTAGGTTCGAGCCCTACTCGGGGAGTTTTTATTGTATAAGGAAGTAAACAGAGAAGAAATGAGGCTCCATGGTCAAGCGGTTAAGACACCGCCCTTTCACGGCGGTAACAGGGGTTCAAATCCCCTTGGAGTCATTAAAGATAGAAGAAACAGAAAAAGGAAACAAGAAAGCAAAGACATGCCGATGTGGCTCAATTGGCAGAGCAGCTGATTTGTAATCAGCAGGTTAACGGTTCGAGTCCGTTCATCGGCTTTTTTGGACCTGTAGCTCAGTTGGTTAGAGCAACCGGCTCATAACCGGTCGGTCCTGGGTTCGAGTCCCCGCAGGTCCATTGAACTCAAAAGAAAAGAAGAAAACAGCAAGGGATCTTAGCTCAGCTGGGAGAGCACCTGCCTTACAAGCAGGGGGTCACAGGTTCGAGCCCTGTAGGTCCCATCAAGGCGAAAAGCCTGAGGAAGCCGGCGTGGCGGAACTGGCAGACGCGCAGGACTTAAAATCCTGTGGTAGCAATATCGTACCGGTTCGATTCCGGTCGCCGGCATAGACAAGCAACTTAGGTTGCTTGTTTTTTTATATAGAAAATTAAAGTAAAGAAATGTATGGGTGGTTATATGAATAATAAATGGTTAAGTATAATTCTCTTTTCCGGGATATTTAGTTTAATAGGTTTTATATTTTTTCTAATAGGGCTATTAATGTTTAGGCACATAAATAAAAAAGAAAAAAGATGTATTTTAAAAACATATGGTATTGTAAAGGACGTTGTTAAACATAAAAGTTATAATAGTGATAGTGTTAAAGGTTCAGGTTATTATCCTGTATTTGAATATCATGTAGGTGATGTTACAATTACAAAAGAATCAGCTTATGGTAGTGGTAAACCAAGATATAAAAAAGGGCAGAACGTGGAAATATATTATAATCCACAAAAATGTAGTGAATATTATATAAAAGATGATAAGTTACCCCATATTTTAGCAAAAGTGTTTACCATAGTCGGAGCATTTTTAATAGGTATTGCTTTAGTATCTACAGTTTTAATATTTATACTTTACAAGTAAATTATTTAATGTGCCATAGAAAGATGATATAAAACATAAGGTTATATGAATTAAATTAAGATATTAAAAATTAGGTTGGCACGCAGATAAATTAGTAAAAATGATTCATAGAGTACGCAGATAAATAGCAGATAAATACATAGATAAATTAAAAAATGTGTTGACAGTAAAATATTGTTACGCTATACTATTTTAGTATGGCGTGTAATGCGTAGGTTTAATGCTCAGCCATTAGCCCCGGTGAAGCATTTAACATATATTTATTTAATAAGAATGAAGAATATTTCAGGAGGTAAACCAATGAAAACATATATGGCAAGTCCATCAACAATTGAAAGAAAATGGTATGTAGTTGATGCTACAGGATATACATTAGGTCGTTTATCATCAGAAATCGCTAAAGTATTAAGAGGTAAGAACAAACCACAGTTCACACCACACATTGATACTGGTGATTATGTAATAGTTATAAATGCAGAAAAGATTGCAGTAACAGGTAAGAAATTAGAACAGAAGATGTACTACCATCATTCAGATTATGTAGGAGGAATGAAGGAAGTTACTCTTAAGGAAAAATTAGAAAAGAAACCTGAAACAGTTATTGAACTCGCAGTTAAAGGCATGCTTCCAAAGGGACCTTTAGGAAGAGAAATGTACAAAAAACTTTATGTTTACGCTGGAAATGAGCATCCACATGCAGCTCAGAAGCCAGAAGTATTAACATTTTAGTGACTGAAAGGAGGAAATAAACAATGGCAGTAGAAAAGTATTATGGAACAGGTAGAAGAAAGAGCAGTGTTGCTAGAGTATATTTAATGCCTGGTAAAGGAAATATCACAATCAACAAGAGAAGTATCGATGAATACTTCGGTTTAGATACATTAAAAGTTATCGTACGTCAGCCATTAAACGCTATTGATGCTTTAGATAAGTTTGACGTAATCGTAAGTGTACACGGTGGTGGATACACAGGACAGGCTGGTGCCATCAGACACGGTATCTCAAGAGCTTTATTAGAAGTTGATTCAGATGCTTACAGACCAATTCTTAAGAAAGCTGGATTCTTAACAAGAGATCCAAGAATGAAAGAAAGAAAGAAACCAGGTCTCAAAGCAGCTCGTAGAGCACCACAGTTCTCAAAGAGATAGTCAATTTTACAATCAAGAACGCCTCAGGGCGTTTCAGAAAAGTATATTACACCTCAGGACTTTGTCCTGGGGTGTTTTTTATGATAACTGTGGTATTATATAAAATATAATGTTAAAAGAGATTATTTGATAGTAGTGATTTAAATGAAAGATTATGCAATGCTTACTAATTATGGAAAGTATACAATTTTTGAATTTAATAACCAAAGAATTTGTTTTATCACTTCTGACAAATTGGAAAGATATACGAAAGTAGTTGAGTGGGATAACGGATATCTGGTTGTGATGGCAAAGTACAGAGTATACCGGTATATATAACGATTAGAAAGAACTTTACCTGTGCATAATAAGAAAATGAAGAAATAGACTAAAATCTAATAGTTAAGAAAACGAAAGGGGATATGGGTAAAAAATGCGAGAAAATTAATGGGGATTTGACCGTAATTTTGGTTTACATGAATGGGGATTTGCGTTATACTTGTGGTGGAAAGGTGGATTTATGCATGGATAAACCAGTTTTTAAAAGAAAAATATACGATGAAATATATGAGTGGAAAGAGAACAGAAGCGATAAATACGCACTCTTGATAAAGGGGGCAAGACGAGTCGGTAAATCAACTATTGCAGAGGAATTTGCAAAAAAAGAGTTTAAATCATATATTCTCATTGACTTTGCTCATACAAGTAAGGCAATTATTGACCTATTTGATGACACGTATGATCTGGATTTTTTCTTTTTGCAATTGCAGCAGTTAATGGGAATCAGGTTATATGAGAAAGAGTCGGTAATTATTTTTGATGAAGTTCAGTTATTTCCAAAGGCTAGACAGGCAATTAAATATCTCGTTGCGGATGGAAGATATAAGTATATTGAAACAGGCTCTTTATTATCAATAAAAAAGAATACAAAGGATATTTTGATTCCAAGCGAAGAACATAAAATATCTATGTTTCCTATGGATTTTGAGGAGTTCTTATGGGCAATAGGAGATGAGGTATCAGCGGAAACAATAAGGCATCTTATAAAGAACAAAAAGCCTGCTGGGAATGCAATGCATAGAAACCTGATGCGGATATTCAGATTGTATATGCTTGTTGGTGGAATGCCACAGGCCATAGAAACGTATATAGAGAAAAATAATTTGCAATTGGTTGATGAAACTAAAAGAGAAATTGTAGACTTATATGAAGAAGATTTTGTAAAGATAGATGGAACCGGTCTTGCTGGAGATATTTATGATGCCATACCTGCTAATCTTAGTGGTAATGCATCAAGATATATTCTGTCAAGTGCAAGAGAGGGGGTTCGCTCTGAGAAGGTAAGAGAGCTGATTCCTGATATGCTCAGTTCGTACACTGTAAATATTGCATATCATGCTAATAATCCTGATGTGGGAATGGCATTGGAAAAGGATGCAGGACGATATAAATTGTTTAATTCTGATGTCGGTCTATTTATAACTTTGGCATTTAAGGATAAAAAATATACGGAGAATATTATTTATAATAAGTTACTTTCGGATAAACTGGATGTAAATTTAGGATATGTCTATGAAAATGTTGTGGCACAGATGCTAATAGCAAAAGGTAATAATTTATTTTATTACACGATGGAAAGTAAAACTTCAAATCATTTGTATGAGATTGATTTTTTAACTTCGGTTAAAGATAAGATATGTCCATTAGAGGTGAAATCCGGCAATTATAGAACACATAAATCACTTGATGTATTTTGCAACAAGTTTAGTAATCGTATATGCAACAAATATGTTGTCCATACAAAGGATTACAAATGGGAAAACGGAATTTATTATATCCCGGTGTATATGGTACCGTTTTTATAAAGAGTTTTATTTTTTGTAGAAACGTATTAATTTCTATTTGTCTTACTGAAACAATACAGAAAAAAATATATACTCATCAAGTAGCAAATGGTTAAAGCCGTAGAGTAATAAGCAGTTCTGGAAATGTGTGTGTAGTGTTACGCATACAACAGATATGTAACACTTCCAGACACAAATCCCCAATCTAAGGGCTTTTCACGCTCTACAAACGCTCTCAAATAGATAATCAATTTTACAATCAAGAACGCCTCAAGGTGTTTCAGAAAAGTATATTACACCTCAGGACTTTGTCCTAGGGTGTTTTTATTTGATAGTTGTGTTAATGATATAGTATAATGATTTTTAGGCAAGTATGAGATAATAATAAAAATTATACAAACTTTGTAGTTATTAGGTGTATTATTAGAAAGAACCAATTATTAAAAAATTAGTAAATAGCATTTACAAATATAATGTAGTAGAGGTGTAATTATGACACAAAAAGAACAGGTTTATTTAGCAATGGAGAGAAATGGTGGGTATGCAACATTTCAACAATTAAATAGAATTGTAGACACTTCTGATTGGAGAACAAAAACACCTGATGCTACAATTCGAAGAATCGTTCAGGATAATACGGAGTTTTTTAGATTAAAACCAGGATTGTGGGCATTGACAAGTTGTAAAGAAAATGTTTTGCAACGTTTTGAAATTCAACAAGAAAATGCAACTTCCATATGTAATCTATTTAATAATTTTTAATATAAGATAGTATTGTAGAGAAAGAGATGTATTGCAGAATGTATAGAAATGAAATTGAGGTGGCAACATCAGAGGTAGTAACAAAGTTTAAGGCTAGGACAAATGAAAAGTTTCATTATATTGATGGAATGAGCGCAGAAGAAATTGAGAATGTTGTATCAGATTATATTCAGGAAAAAATTAATAAAAATAGTCTGGATGTGAATATCGTTAGTGTTACAATCTATGGAAGCCGTTGTAAAGGAATAGAAAATAGTAACTCAGATTTGGATGTGATTTTAGAGTACATAGGGAGTATACGAGAAGACACTTTGTTTAATATTCTTAATGAATCTAAAATGAAGATTGGTAATATTGAAGTAGATATTAATCCTATTACAGAAAATAAAACTGGAAGATTGGATGAATATTTGTTATTAGCGGATGCTTATATTAAAGAGCAAAAGTGAAAATATGTATGCCTAGTATTGCGTGGATTATACGTCATAGAAAGACATGTTAAGCAGATTGAATGAAATAATAAAGAAGGAAAATTATTTAAAAGGATTACAATTTAATATTTTTAATAGTATAAAGTTATTTATAAAAAGATGTCTGAGAACAAGGAAGTATATCATCATTACTAAGCAATCAGTTAAAATGGTATATATCAAATATCAGACATTTTTTGTTCGCAGATTTTAATATTTGTAAAATAATTTAACCCATTCAACTCAAAATAAAATTTCAACTAAAGTTTATTTAAATAAAAATAAAAAAATTGAATACTTTTGTTTTGCTAAATCGTTATATATTATAGAGGGGTAAATAAGGAAAGGAGTGCTAAATTTTGGAAGAGATATATCAAAATAGTTATTTTGAAGATTTATTAACTAAATATGAGAAATTGGTTTTTTCAATATGCTATCGAATGACGAATAATTATTTTGATGCTCAGGATTTAACACAGGAAACCTTTATTTCAGTTTACAAAGTTATGGAATCCTTTGATGAGAAAAATGAAAAAGCATACATTACAAGGATAGCTACAAATAAGTGTCTGGACCATTTGAAAAGAGCTGAGAGAAGAACAATGCCAAGTGAGGATGAAGAACTTGAAAGAGGAAGCCCACCGGTTGATTCAGCAGAGAAGCAAGTTATGGAAATAGTTGTTATGGAACAATTAGAAAAATGCTGTAATAGACTTAAAGAACCATATAAAACCGTTGCCTATGAATATTTTTATAAAGGGAAAACGGCTAAGGAAATAGCAGAACATATAAATGCTAATGTACATACGGTGCAAACTCAGATAAGGAGAGTAAGAAAAGTTCTTAGAACACAATGGGATAAGGAGGAACTGCGATGAATCATTTAAAAGATGAAGAAATAATTTCATATTATAATCACAAATTAGAACAAAATGAAGAAATCAATTTGTTAAATCACGTGTCACAGTGCTTGGTATGTGCAGAAAAATTTGCAAATCTTTTTCCTGTTGAGGAGTTAATTTCACCAACTGATAATTTAAAATATGAAATAAAAGAAAAAATAAATGATGAAAAAAATCAGAAAATTATAAAAACAAACGGTGAAATACATAAGACAAAAGCAAATATTATTCCGTTAAACAAATATAAAAATAGGAAAACAGAACTTATTTTGTATAGCTCAAAGGTTGTTGCTGCTGTCGGAATTGCTGTACTTATGGTGCTTAATATGGATTCAATTAAGCCAAATTTAGTCGGAACTAAAATAGAAACAATGAAACAGTTAAATAACAAATTTTCGATATCGAGAATGTTACAGCAGTCTACGGAAAAGATAGGAGCCGGAATGAAAAATATATCCGGAGGAATAGCCGAAAATTTAGAATTTGATAAAGGAGTGTATAAAGATGAAAAAGCAAAGAAGTAAATTTTGTAATTTTTGCCTGGCATGTATACCTGGAGCAGGTCAGATGTATTTAGGATTTTTTAAACAGGGAATTAGTTTAATGTCCATATTTATGGGATGTTGTGCTATTATTTCTTTGATTGGAGTTGATGCAATTGCATTTGCACTTCCTGTTATATGGTTTTATGCTTTTTTTGATGCATTAAATAAAAATTCATTGTCAGCGGATGAGTTTTCAAAATTAGAGGATGATTGGTTAATAATCAAGAACACGGATGAACTTAAATTTAATGTTAAAAAAGTAAGAATTATAGCAGCAGTGATATTAATACTTATAGGAATAAATTCCTTGTATAATGGTGCGATTAGTTTTTGCTATCAGTTAGGAATAGATTTAGATAATACTGTATTTGGATTAATTAGATATGCGTTACCTAAATTAGTATTTTCAGTGTTAATAATTGGAGCTGGAATTTATTTAATTAAAGGAAAAAGAAAATCAATATACGAAGAAAATGTAAGTATAGATAATACAAAGTTAGATGGCGATTCAGAAATTATTGAAGATAATTTTATTGAAAATGAAAAAGAAGCAAATGATGAAATATTAAGCGATTAAGGGGGAATAAGAAATGAAGGAAAGAAGAGTAGGTACATTTACATTTGGAATAAGCCTGATACTTTTTGGTGTGTTATTTTTAATTAAAACAATATTTAAAAGTTTTAATTATGCATTTATTTTTCATATGTGGCCAATTATGCTGATTATGTTAGGAGGAGAAATTATATATTATACTTTAAGATTTAATGACAAACATTTCAAGTATGATATTGGTGGAATGTTTATGATATGTTTTCTTATCCTATTTGCGATGGGGATGGCAGGTGTGGAATTTTTGATGGACAATTATCCTCAATATATTCAGTTGTAATGTGTAATATTATTTGAGGCTAATAGGTTAAATATAAAGAAGTGTTTTAGTATAAGATATTTTAAATGTATTGTAAAAGGTAAATAAAAGTAAATTTTAAATATAACCGGTCGGGGATGCAAACGACCGGCTATATTTAGTTATTTTGCTAATAAGCAAATAATTAATTTTCAGATTAATTTACAAATTAATTGTCAGGTTTAATAGCTGGTAAAGTTTAAGTAAGTCTTTTGTTGTAGCATAAGTAATTTGGATGCTTGTCTTTTTAGTGTTGTATATTATGAAAAAAAATGAAAATACTAGATAATAAAATCAATTAAGAAGGAGACATGAGATAATTATGAGAATATTATTTTATGATACAAAAAAATATGATAGGGATTCATTTGAAAAAGTTACGGAAAAATATCCGGAAATAGAAATTGAATATACAGATACAGATATTAATTCAAAAACTGCAAATTTAGCAAAAGGGTATAAGGCAATCTGTGCATTTGTAAGTTCGGATGTAGGAAAAGAAACAATAGATTGTCTAAGTAAAAATGGCGTTGAACTTGTTTTATTAAGATGTGCGGGATTTAATAATGTAGATTTAGAAGAAGCAAAAAAGAAAAATATAACAGTTATGAGAGTCCCGGGATATTCACCTGAAGCAGTTGCGGAACATGCAATGGCTTTGGCTTTAGCTTCGAGCAGAAGAATTCATAAAAGTTATATAAAGGTTAGAGAAAATAATTTTAGTCTTACAGGACTTACAGGAACAAATTTGCATGGAAAGATAGCAGGAATAATAGGAACAGGAAAAATAGGAGCAACGATGTGCAGAATATGCAGAGGATTTGGAATGAAAGTTATTGCATATGATTTGTATAAAAATCCCGAATTAGATTTTGTAGAATATCTGGAATTAGATAAGTTATTAAATGACAGCGACTTAATTTCATTGCACTGTCCACTTACAGAAGAGTCTTATCATATGATAAATAAAAGTAGTATAGCAAAAATGAAGGATGGAGTTATTCTTGTAAACACATCAAGAGGAGCCTTAATTAAAACAGAAGATTTAATACATGGAATTAGAGACAAAAAGTTTTTCAGTGTAGGATTAGATGTATATGAAGAAGAAACAAATAATGTATTTGAAAACAGAGAAGATGATATTTTAGAAACTTCTATTACTGCAAGACTATTATCTTTTCCAAATGTTATAGTTACCTCGCATCAGGGATTTTTGACTAATGAAGCTTTAGAATCGATAAGTATTACTACATTTGAAAATGCAATGTCATATTTGAATGGCAATTTAATAGAAAATAATGTAGTTATGTAATTAATGTTATTTTTCTTTTTATCCAATATCGCATAATTTAATAGAAACGATATATTTATGTAAGTGACGTGGATTAGATGAACAGGGTGGTCCAAATCATGTCGGAAATTATTGTGATGCACCGTATTTATACGATACAAAAGATGACAAATTAATGGAAAGAAATACTCTTTCATATATTAATCATTTTAGTCATTACATAAAACCGGGAGCTAAAAGAGTGGCATTTAGCAGATATTCAGACGATGTAGATGTTACATCATTTGAAAACCCTAATGGAGACATTGTAGTAGTCGTGTTAAATAAAACAAATGAAAGTAGACCTGCCGGTATTAGAGTTAATGACACGGTAGCACAATTAAATATGCCACCAATGTCAATTATGACAGGAGTAATTAATTAGAATATCCAATAAAGACCCTCGATAGTTAGAAAAAATCTAACGATTGAGGGTCAAATTAATTTTGTATTTTTGAAAATTTGTAATTAATCTAGCAATGACAATAATTCTGCTTTTGAAACCAGACCAATGCTTTTATTTGTTATTTCACCATTTTTAAATACTATTACTGTTGGAATAGAAGCTATTTTGTATTTAACTCCTAAGCCGGGTTGCTCGTCAACATTTACCTTTCCAACAACTATATCATTTCGTTCTTCAGCAATCTGTTTAATTACAGGTGAGAGCATCTTACATGGACCACACCAGTCAGCCCAAAAATCTACAAGTACAGTTTTGTCACTGTTTAATACTAATTCATCAAAGTTTTCAGTTGTAATTTCTAATTCCATATTAAAGCCTCCTTTATCTAAAGTTTGCATAATGATGATAGAAAGATAATTAGATGTGTTATCTATTTTAGCCTTTCATCATATAATGATTATACACATTTTTGTTAAAATTATTAGTATATAAAATAAAAATTGTATTAAGATAATATATAAAATAACATGATAATTATTTATCAGCATCTTCTTCAGTAATTAATTTCAAATAATCAACATAATATGTTTCAGAAGAATTTTTTAATTGTGAGTTAGCCATTTCCTGCTTTAATTTTATTTCAGCTCTTTTAGCATCACTTAAAACTCCGGCACCGCCTACACAACCACCGGGACATGCCATTCCTTCTAATAAATATCCATTGTATTTTCCTGCTTTTGCTAAAGTAAGCATTTTTTTACACTCTGCAAGTCCTTGTGCACTGACAACATTGACTTCTTTATCAGGATCAATTTTCTTAATAACATTTTTTACAGCATTAGCAACACCGCCACTAGCAGCAAATCCTTTACCATCAGCAGAAGATGTCTGGAGTTCCTCTTCAACTTCTAATTCAGAAAATTCAATTGATTTAGCATCAAATATTCCCATAAGTTCTTCAAATGTAAGAACAAAATCAACATCACTTCTAACACTTCGTCTGCTTGCTTCAAGTTTTTTAGCAGCACATGGCCCTATAAAAACAACCTTACAATCCGGATGGTCTTTTTTAATCATACGACCTGTTAAAACCATTGGTGTAAGTGCCATTGAAATACAATTTGCATATTCAGGGAAAGTCTTTTTCGCCATTACAGACCATGCCGGACAACAACTTGTTCCCATAAAAGGAATCTTTTCAGGTACTTCTTCAAGGAAATCTTCAGCTTCCTGAATTGCACATAAGTCTGCACCAACAGCAACTTCAATCATATCTTCAAATCCAACAGCTTTTAAAGCAGCGCGTACCTGTGCAGATGTAACAGCACCGCCAAACTGATTTACAAATGATGGGGCTATTGCTGCATATATTGGCGTGTCACTCTTAAGTGCAAGAACAGTCTGGAATATCTGGCTTTTATCGACAATTGCACTAAATGGGCAACTTACAAGACACATTCCACAAGATACACATTGTTCATAATCAATATCTGCACGTCCATATTCATCTGATTTGATAGCGTTCATTCCACATGCTTTTGCACAAGGACGTTCCTGTTTAATAATGGCATTATAAGGACATGCTGAAACACATTTACCACATTTAATACATTTATCCTGATCAATAATAGAACGACCGTTTTCCATATGAATAGCTTTTTTAGGACATACTTCAATACAAGGATGTTCTAAACAACCCTGACATCCGTTAGTTATTAAAATTCGTTTTTCAGGACATGCATGGCATGCAAATTTAATTATATTAATAAGTGGTGGATCATAGTATTTTTCATCAATAGCACTTTTATCAATACCTTCCGAAAGAGGAGCATGTTCAGATACTTTTCTTATAGGGAGTCCGATAGTAGCACGCAATCTTTCTCCTATAATTGCTCTCTCAAGAAAAATATTGTCATAGTAGCTACCAATTTCACCTGGCATAATCTTATATGGTAGTTCTTCCATACGTGAGAAATCTCCACCTTCATATGCCATTCGGGCAACTTCCGTAAATACTTTATGCCTAATCTCAGTTTTATTTGAGTATATACCTCTCATATTTTTATCCTTTCGTGGTAATTTATTAAAATAATTCTAATTAAATCTGACAAACTCTACAGTTAAAAACTTTATCATTTATGCAATGATGTCTGATTTAAATATATACATTGCTATGTATGTTGAACTTTAGTAAACAATAGCAATACATACTAAAATTATAACATAGTGTAATTATTTAAAACAAGTTAAATATAGGTAGAAAACGATTCCTTAATTCATTAAAAACATATATAAATTGAACAAATAATATTAATAAGTTGGTAAGGCATAGAAATATATATAATTTTATGGTGGAAAAGTTATTTGTATATGTGATAAAATTGTACGAATAGTTTTAAGACAAAAGAAAAAATATAAGTAAATATAAAAGAGAGATAAAGAAATGGAAGAAAATAGTGAAATCAGAAATCCGTTAGGGATTGAACCGATAAGTAAGTTGTTACGTAAATTCGCGATACCAAGTATAGTAGCTATGCTTGTAAGCTCTTTTTATAATATAGTCGATCAGTTTTTCATAGGAAGAACTGTTGGGACGTTGGGAAATGCAGCTACAAATGTAGCTTTTCCTGTAAGTACAATATGTGTAGCATTAGGTTTACTATTTGGAATTGGTGGTGCGGCAGCATTTAATATTGAAATGGGAAAAGGAAATAAAGAAAAAGCCCCATTTTATATAGGTAATGTTGTTACAGGAATAATGATACTTGGAACTATAATAGCTATAGGAATATTATTGTTTTTAACACCTTTATTAAAATTTTTTGGAGCACCTGACAATGTTTTAGGATATGCTAAAGATTACGTTGGTGTTACGGCAATTGGAATACCATTTCTTATAATGGGACTTGGGGGAGGACATATTATAAGGGCGGACGGAAGCCCTGATTTTTCTATGATATGCAATCTTGTAGGTGCAGTAATTAATATAATTCTTGATTATTTGTTTGTTATGGTATTTGATTGGCAAATGAAAGGGGCAGCGTTAGCAACAATTATTGGACAATTTGTTTCATTTGCATTAGTAATAAATTATTTAAGAAACTATAAGACAGTACGATTAAAGAAAGAACATTTCATTCCATCTTTAAAATATATTGGAAGAATTGCATCATTAGGTGTTACACCATTTTCCAATCAGATAGCAATAATGATTGTTCAAATTACATTAAATAAATCGTTGACATACTATGGGGCGTTATCAAATTATGGGGATTCAATTCCGTTAGCGTGTGCAGGCATAATAATGAAAGTTAATCAAATTTATTTTGCTGTGATAATTGGACTATCGCAGGGAATACAGCCAATTGCAAGTTTTAATATAGGCGCAAAAAATTATAGCAGAGTGAAAGAAACATATAAACTAGCTGTTATAAGTGGTACAATAGTATCAGTGATAGCCTTTATAATGTTTCAGGTTTTCCCAAGAAATATCATTAGTATATTTGGAAATGGTACAAAAGAATATTATCAGTTTGCAACAAATTATTTTAGAATATTTTTGTTTATGACATTTGCAAATGCGATACAGCCAATAACTTCAACTTTTTGTACGGCAATTGGAAAAGCAATGAAGGGAACTTTTCTTGCACTTACAAGACAGATTATTTTTCTACTACCTTTAATAGTAGTTTTACCGATGATATTTGGAATAAATGGCATTATGTATGCGGCACCTATAGCAGATGGTGGGGCAGCAGTTATATCAATAATTGTTATACGAGGAATATTTAGAAAAATGGGAGAATAAAATGTACTATATTTATATGTTAAGATGTAAAGACGATTCGATTTACACAGGGATAACTACGGATTTAGATAGAAGAATGAAAGAACATTTTGGAGCAGGAGAAAAAAGTGCAAAATATACAAGAAGTCATGTGGCTTTAAAACTTGAAGCTGCTTGGCAGACAGAAAATAAAGCACTTGCATCTAAATTAGAATATTGGATTAAACAACTAAGCAAAGCACAAAAAGAGATTCTTATAAAAGATGATACGAGAATGGATTCTATTATGGGTGATAGAATCGATGTAAAAAAATATAGTAAGAAATATTAACAATTAGTTAAATTTTGAATTAAGTTGTTGACAGATTAAAAAATATGAGTAAAATAATAAACACTGTTTATAGTTAACATTGTTAAATGTAAACGGCGTTTATTTTTTTATTGCTAAAGTCTAATTAAGCTTGGAGGTGACAGGATGAAATGAGCGAGTACAATAAGGAACTTGTAGAAAAGGCCATAAAAGGAATGATGAAATTCAGAAAGTTTCATCATCCAAAATTATCTGATGATATTTCAAGAATGGAAGGCAGTATAATATTTTGGCTTGTTAAATCAGAAAAAATGGAAAATAAATCAGTCAATGTATCAGAACTTGCAGAAGGATTGCATGTGTCAATGCAGTCTATTTCAAGAACACTAAAAAGTTTGGAAAATAAAGGATATATAGTAAGAGAAGTAGATTCTGATAATAGAAGGAATACATTAATAAAATTGTCAAAAAAAGGCAATGAACTTGTAGAAAAGAAAAAAAAGGATGTGGAAGGATATTTTGAAAGAGTATTTTCACATTTTACTGAAGAAGAATTACAGCAATATTTGAATTTTCAGGAAAAATTTTATGCAGCTATACTTGAAGAAGGCAAGACATTAAAAAAAGAAAAGGAGAATTAAGATGAGATTTTTTAAAAATTTCAAGGGGCATATGCCAATGGTATTTACAATAATAGCATTTTTGTTTATACAGGCTATGTGCGACCTGTCTTTACCTGATTATACAGCATCATTAATTGATACAGGTATTAATAATTCAGGAATTGAATATGCAACACCGGAGAAAATTTCAGAAGAAAGTTATCAGGGAATTGCAATGTGGATGACTGATAAAGAAAAAAGTAAATGGGAGTCTGCATATAAGAAACAAAGTAATGGAAATTATAAGTTAAAAGATAAATCAAAAGAAAACATGGAAAAGTTAGATAAGACTTTTTCAGAACCAATTCTTGTATATTCAATGATTTCTCAGGCACAGGACAAGAAGAACAATAATGAAAATACTGGTCAGGATATGAGTGAGTACATGAAAGAAATTGATATGGATTCTCTTGATAATCAGGCTAAGATGGACTTAGCAGCAGTTCAAAATGGAACTATGACACAGGAACAGTTTATGGCAGCTCATTTCGATTTAATAAGAGATACAGTAAGAGATAAAATGGGGTCAGCAATTGATTCTATGGGAGATTCTCTTGTTCAGTCTTCAGCTATTTCATTTGTAAAAAAGGAATACAAAAAAATCGGAGTAGATGTTGAAACAAAGCAAGTTAGTTATTTGTGGAGTACAGGAGCAAAAATGCTTGCAATGGCACTTTTAATGACTGTAAGTGCGATTATTGTTGGTTTCCTCGCATCTAAAGTATCAGCTTCAATCGGTAAAGAGTTAAGAGAAAAAGTATTTAATAAAGTATTGGAATTTTCTGATGCAGAAATTAATAAGTTCTCTACAGCATCATTAATTACAAGAAGCACAAATGATGTTCAACAGATTCAAATGGTATGTGTAATGCTTCTTAGAATGGTTGCTTATGCACCTATTCTTGCTGTGGGCGGCATAATAATGGTTATAAAAACACACTCAGGTATGGAGTGGATTATCGTAGTTGCTGTTGCTGCTCTTTTATGTTTGGTAGCAATATTGATGGCTTTAGCTATGCCTAAGTTTAAAATTATGCAGGATTTAGTTGACAGAGTAAACCTTGTTTCGAGAGAAATTTTAACAGGAATTCCTGTAATAAGAGCATTTAGCAGAGAAAAGAAAGAAGAAGAAAGATTTGATGTTGCAAATAAATCTTTGACAAAGGTAATGTTATTTACAAATAGAGTAATGACATTTATGATGCCACTTATGATGATGGTTATGTATGGAATTACAATATTGATTGAATGGGTTGCAAGCCACAGAATTAATCAGGGTGCTTTAGAAGTTGGGTCTATGACTGCATTTATTACCTATACAATGCAGATAGTTATGTCTTTCCTTATGATAACAATGGTATCAATTATGCTTCCTAGAGCAACAGTTGCAGCAGAAAGAATAGATGACGTTTTAGATACAGATGTTTCTATAAAAGATAAAAAAGAAGCTAAGATGTTAGATGCACCAAAGGGAATTGTAGAATTTAAAAATGTTGATTTTAAATATCCTGATGGAGATACAAATGTTTTAGAGGGAATAGATTTTATTGCTAAACCTGGTGAAACTACTGCTATTATAGGTAGTACAGGTAGTGGTAAGAGTACTGTAGCAAAGCTTATTCCTAGATTTTACGATGTAACAGAGGGACAGATTACAATTGATGGAATTGATGTAAAAGAGTTATCACAGAAATCAATAAGGGATAATATTGGATATGTACCGCAAAAGGGAATTTTGTTTTCAGGAACAATTGCATCTAATATAAAATATGGAGCAGAGAATGCATCCGATGAACAAATGTTAGAGGCTGCAACAATTGCTCAGGCAACAGAATTTATTGATTGTAAAGAAGAAAAATATGATAGTCCTATTTCACAGGGTGGAACTAATGTTTCAGGAGGACAGAAACAGCGTTTATCAATTGCAAGAGCAATTGCAAAAAATCCTAGAATATATATTTTTGATGACAGTTTCTCAGCATTAGACTTTAAGACTGATGCAGCATTAAGAAAAGCATTGAGTCCTAAGGTAAAAGAAAGTACAGTAATTATTGTAGCTCAAAGAATAAGCACTGTATTACAGGCAAAGCAGATTATTGTTTTAGATGATGGAAAGATGGTTGGAAAAGGAACACACAAGGAATTAATGAAGAATTGTGAGGTATATAAGCAGATAGCATCATCTCAGATGTCAGAAGCCGAATTGGCAGCAAGTTTAAATGAGGAGGTGGATAAAGATGAGTAATGAAAATAGAACAAATATAAATCCACCAAGAAGAATGAGAGGACCTATGGGCGGCGGCCGAATGGGGTCAGGTGAAAAGGCTAAAGATTTTAAAGGCACGATTGGAAAATTAATACGATATATTGGAAATTATAAATATGGCGTATTTGCAGTAATGGTTTGTGCAATGTTTAGTGTTGTATTTACTGTTGCAGGACCTAAGGTATTAGGTAAAGCGACAACAGCACTTTCAGAAGGAATTATGAACAAGATATCCGGAAAAGGTGGAATTGATTTTGGATATGTTGGAAAGATACTTATAATTGTTTTGTTATTATATGGAGTTAGTTGTGTATTCAATCTTATTCAGGGATTTGTAATGACGGGTATAACACAGAAAATCTGTTACCGTATGAGAAAAGAAATTTCAGAAAAAATAAATAGAATGCCACTCAAATATTTTGAAAGTAGAACATACGGTGAAGTTTTATCAAGAATTACAAATGATGTAGATACATTAGGAAATGGATTAAATCAAAGTATAACACAGTTAATTACATCTATAAGTACATTAATCGGTGTATTTATTATGATGATAACAATAAGTGTACCGATGACACTTATTACACTTACTACATTACCTGTAAGTATCTTATTAATTAGTTTTGTAATTAAACATTCACAGAAATACTTTAAGAGTCAGCAGGAATATTTAGGTCATATAAATGGTCAGGTAGAAGAAGTATATAGTGGTCATCA
Organism: Eubacterium sp. LMAG:50; assembly: GCF_008680265.1. NCBI lineage: Bacteria > Bacillati > Bacillota > Clostridia > Eubacteriales > Eubacteriaceae > Eubacterium > Eubacterium sp. LMAG:50. The sequence continues at coordinate 55,832 of NZ_NALP01000008.1, forward strand.
TATTGTAAAGGCGTTTAATAAAGAAGAAACTGTAAAGAAAGAATTTCATGATACAAATGAAATCCTTTATAAATCAGCTTGGAAATCTCAGTTTTTCTCAGGATTAATGATGCCTATAATGCAGTTTGTTGGAAATTTAGGTTATGTTGGTGTTGCAATTTCGGGTGCTTATCTTGCTATAAATGGAAAAATTGAAATTGGTGATATTCAGGCGTTTATCCAATACGTAAAGAATTTTACACAGCCAATTCAGCAGGTGGCACAGGTTTCAAATATGATGCAGAGTATGGCAGCAGCAGCTGAGAGAGTATTTGAATTCTTAGACGAGGAAGAAGAAGACCAATTCGTAGCAAATCCTGTAGATATAAACACTGTTAAAGGAAATGTTACATTTGATCATGTAAACTTTGGATACAATGAAAATCAGACTATAATTAATGATTTTAGTGCTGATATTAAGGAAGGACAACAGATAGCAATAGTTGGTCCTACCGGAGCAGGAAAGACTACAATTGTTAAATTATTAATGAGATTCTATGATGTAAATAAGGGGCAGATTCTTATTGACGGACATAATGTCAAAGATTTTAACCGAGGCGAACTTAGACAGGAATTTGGAATGGTTCTTCAGGATACATGGTTATTTAAAGGAACAATTATGGAAAATATCCGTTATGGCAGATTAGACGCAACAGATGAAGAAGTAATTGCAGCAGCTAAGAAAGCTCACGCAGACCATTTCATCAGAACTCTTCCGGATGGATATAAAATGGAATTAAATGAAGAAGCAAGTAACATATCACAGGGACAGAAACAGCTTATTACAATTGCAAGAGCTATACTCGCAGATAATCCGATTATGATATTAGATGAAGCAACATCTTCAGTAGATACAAGAACAGAACAAAGAATTCAGCGTGGTATGAATAATATGCTTAAAGGCAGAACAAGTTTTGTAATTGCCCACAGACTTTCAACTATAAAGAATGCCGATTTAATTCTTGTAATGAAAGATGGAGATATAATCGAGCAGGGAAATCATAACGAATTAATGGAAAAAGATGGATTCTATGCTAAACTATACAATTCACAATGGGCACAGCAGGAAGAAACAGCTTAGTTTTAGAAGATTGATAAAGAGAGAATAATTTTAATGAAAGAGCATCATAAAAAAGTGGTGCTCTTCTATTTATGCCTACAAAAATGTTAAATAAAAATATGATAAAAATGCACAAAAATAATGCTTTGATTTAATCAATTAATGTTGATTTTAACAAAAATATCTGATAAAATTGTTTCAATAAAAAAGAATAAAGTATTTTAACAAGAATACATATATTATTGAGAAATATGAGGTATTTGTTATGAAAACAAGTTTTTATACGGGGAAAATAGAGGATGAGTCTGCGATATATTTTGACGCAGACCATTTTAATATTAGTAATGATGGAATAGTGGATGTATCAGATGAACTGCAAAAAGCAGTTAATATGGTTGTAGAAGAATACGGTTATGGAATTGTATTTGTTCCTGAAGGAAAATATCTGTTAAGTAAGACAATTTATATTCCAAAGGCAGTAAGAATAATCGGATATGGAGAAAAAAGACCTGAATTTATATTAAAGGATAATGCATTAAATTTTAATATATCAAAGGAAGATGATAAAGGTCATTTTAGATATTTGTTCTGGTTTGTGGACAGAGTTGTAACGGAAGGGACAAATGTGAATGCAAATGATGCTAATCCGGGAACTTTCTATAGTGCAATGTCTAATGTTAATATTAACTTAGGTAGAGAAAATGATTATGCGGTAGCTTTTAGGACACATTATGCACAACATGCTTTTTTAGCTCACATTACAATTAACGTCAATTCAGGAATGGCAGGAATATATGATGTGGGAAATGAAATGGAGGATATAGAAATTGTAGGTGGAAATTATGGAATAATCACTACAAAGTGTTCTCCGGGATGGCCATTTGTAATGGTAGATACAAAATTTGAAAATCAGAAAAAAGCAGCTATTTTTACAAGAGAGGCAGGTCTTACAATAGTAAGAACTGATGTGAAAAATGTGCCACAGTTTGTAGAGGTACAGGATGGATTTTTTGAAAAATTATATGTAGAAGATTCTATATTTAAAAATGTGGATAAATTATTGAATATTGCATTAGAAAATAATTCGTTAACAAGTATTTATGTAAAGAATTGCTATTTAGAAAAATGCAATGTTATCGTAAGTTATAAGGATACAGAAAATACAATAGATAATAAATATGATTGTGCACATATAAATGAATATATACATGGAATAACAGCAAGTGATGAGTATCCTGAAAAACAAATTAAAGATATATTATATATAGAAGAAAAGCAAATTAACTATAGTGTTTTAGATACAGATTTAAAGACTTTACCTGAAGTAAAACAGTGGATAAATGTTAAGAAAAATGGTCTTATTGGAGATGGAGTTACGGATGATACAAAGGTTCTTAAGGAGTTAATTGAAAAGTATACATATCTTTATTTCCCACAGGGAGAATATTTGCTTACAGATACTATCAAATTAAAAGATGATACAGTTATTATTGGACTTAATCCTGTTTCTACTAAATTTATACTTAAAGATAATGCAGAAAGATTTACCGGATATGGAAAAGGTATAGCATTTATTGAAAGTGGAAAAAGCAACATATTATTTGGTATAGGAATAGAAACAGGTGGAAAAAATCCAAGAGCAATAGGACTTAAGTGGAACGGCGATATTGATTCATATATTAATGATGTAAAAATGTTTGGTGGACATGGAAATCTTGTTAAAGGTACAGGAGCGTTTGAAATGCCTTATAACTCAACAAGAACTGCAGACAGTAATCCTGAGCGTATGTGGGATTATCAGTATCCATCAATAGTCGTTAATGGTGGCGGAGTAATTAAGGATGTGTGGTCTGCAAGTCCTTATGTAACAGCAGGAATAACTATCGAAAATACTGATACACCGGGAAAGATTTATTGTATGTCACTTGAGCATCATTGTAGACATGAATTGTTGATGAATAATGTTAAGAACTGGACAATCTATGGAATACAGACAGAAGAGGAAGTGGCAGAAGGCGAATTTGCAAGACCAATAGAACTACATAATTGTGAAGATATTACATTTGCAATGACATATCATTTTAGAACAATATTTGTAAATAAGCCTTACGATTATTGTGTAAAAACATTTGACTGCAAAAATATTTCATTTATAAATGCACATAATTTCTCACAAATGAAATACACAATCGATAATTATCTTTTGGATGTAAACTCAAATGTAGAAATAAGAACATGGCAGGCAACAAAGATTGATATAAAGGGAAATATTGGCAGAAATATTAGAATAACTAAAACTAATGAACCACAAAAATTATATAGTGGATTCAGATTCCCTGACGGAGGGATTTGTAATCAAAAAGGTGATTTCTATTTTGTAGACAGTCTTGATAAGAAAATTTATTGTGTAGATGGAAAAGATTATAAACTTACTGAAATATTTGAATCACCTTATAAAATTAATTCTGTAGGATTTGATACAAATGACAGAATAATAATTGTTGGAGAATATGTGATTCCAAAGAATGCTACAGTAGATGGAAAAAAACAGGAAAATATTTTGCCTTCGGACTCATATGGTACTTCATATGGATTTTGGTACAACAGAGATGCTTATACAATAGTATTTACGTTAGATGATAATGGAGAAATGCAACCATTAGATATGGTGGAAATGGGCAAAATAGAACCTGATAGAGTTATATATCCGGGTAATAGATGGAGAGATGGTTCAGATTATAAAGAAGTTTTAGGATATAAGCCTGAAAAAGCTTGGATAGCAATGGACAAAAAGACAATAATACCAAATCACTATGACTTAATAAGAAGCAATAATTTATCAATTTCATCATGTGGAGAAAAAATGTATTCAATTGATGAGATGTATAAAAGAGTATTTGAGTGTACAGTTGATAAAAATGGTTATCTTAAAAATCCTGAAGTTATAATTGAAGAGGGAGATTATTGCGTTAGAAAAAATAAGAATAATATTTTAGTTGGTGATGACGACGTAAAAATATATAGAGATGGTAAATTTATAAAATCTATCCATGTAGAATCAAGAACGTCTACATTTGATATAGGTGGAGAAAATAAAGACGTTTTATTTATAACTGCAAGGGATGGAATTTATGTGGCAAAAATTGATTTGGAGGAGAATGATGAATAGAAAGGTTTATATTGCAGTAACAGCAGCACTTGCATCGATGTTATTGTGGGGATGTGGAGAAAGTGAAAACAAAACAGCTAAAAAGAATGCAACACAAAATGTTACTGAGGCACAGACAGAAGAAAAAATAGAAAATGTGATTGACTATGAAAGTGATGGTGAACCTGTAAAAGATGCTACAGTATTTGGAGAAAATACATATGTATTTTCTCCGGAAGATGATAAAAATGAAATTCAGTCTAAAGTAGATGAAATTTATAAAAAACAGGAAACAAATCAGTTCGGAAAAGAGAGATATGCAATTTTATTTAAACCGGGTGCATATGATACAGCATTATCTGTAAATGTTGGTTATTACACACAGGTATCAGGACTTGGAGTTTTACCTACAGATACAAATATTAACAAGTTGTGGGTCAACGCTGACTGGATGTATCATAATGCAACATGCAATTTCTGGAGAAGTGCAGAGAATTTTTCAGTAAATGAATATTGTATGTGGGCAAATTCACAGGCGGTTTCACTTAGAAGAATGAAGTTTAATGATGGAATGGTTCTCAGTGATGGAGAAGGGTGGTCAAGTGGTGGATTTATGGCTGACTGCTATTCAAATGGAACAGTTTCATCAGGTTCACAGCAGCAGTATCTTACAAGAAATGATTTTTGGAGATTGTGGGATGGCGGAGTTTGGAATATGGTTTTTGTTGGGATTGATACTGTAAGAACTCCGGCAGGAACATGGCCGTATTCGCCATATACAAAAGTGCAGACTACACCTGTTATTCAGGAAAAGCCATACCTTACATATGATGAAGAATATGGATACGGAGTTATTGTTCCTGAACTTAGGACAGATGCTGTTGGAGTATCATGGGAAAGTGGAACAAAGGGTAAATTTGTCAGCTTAAATAAATTCTACATCGCAAATCCAAATACGGATGATGCAGATACAATTAATGAGGCTTTAGCAGCAGGCAAAAATTTATTACTAACGCCTGGAATTTATGAAATAAATAAACCGTTAAATGTTAAAAATAGCGATACAATAGTATATGGAATGGGAATGGCAACAATTGTATCTGTCAATGGAAATAAAGCAATGAAAATAGCAGATGTTGACGGGGTGAAAATAGCAGGAGTGTTATTTGAAGCAGGTGAAAAAGAGTCAGATACATTGCTTGAAGTAGGTGCAAAAAAGAGCGATGTTTCTCATGGAGCAAACCCTACAACTTTAAGTGATGTATACTTTAGAGTTGGAGGCTCAAGCTACGAAGGAAAAGTTGAAAATTGTATTACAGTAAACAGTAATGACGTTATTGGCGACAATTTATGGGTATGGAGAGCAGATCATGGAGATAATGTGGCATGGGACAAAAATACAGCAAAAAATGGTGCTGTAATTCATGGTGATAATGTAATTATGTACGGATTGTTTGTAGAACATTTTCAGGAATACCAGACAATATGGGATGGAAATGGTGGAAGATTATACTTCTATCAAAGTGAGATACCTTATGATGTTCCAAATCAAAGTGAATTTATGAGCAATAATGGTAAAGTAAATGGATTTGCGTCATTAAAAGTGGGAGATAATGTATTAACATTTGAAAGTTATGGCGTAGGTGTATATAGTTACAATAGAGATGCTACTATTACAATAGATAGAGCAGTAGAGGTCCCTGATATTGAAGGAGTAAAATTACATAACACGGTAACCGTTATGTTAAATGGACATCCGGGAATAGAACATGTAATCAATAACAGTGGATACGGAGTAAAATCATCCGGCGCAACAGCAAGAATAGTGGAATATGAAAATGGAGAACAGAATAATATGGTCTCTCGGAATCTTGAGTAATCATACCAGCAAAATAATGGAATTAAAGTGGAGGCTTTAATAAAAAGGGAATCGGGAAGTCTTGATTTTACTGGCTTAGAGACTCCGAGAGATTATTAATAAATAAAGGAGGAAAAGAAATGATACTTGATGAATGTTATGTACTGCAAAATGGAGTAAAGATTCCTAAATTAGGATTAGGTACATGGCAGATACCAAATGGAAAAGACACATACGATGCTGTTTCATATGCTTTAGAAACAGGATATAGACATATTGATACCGCAGCAGCATATGGCAATGAAGAAAGTGTTGGCAAAGCAGTAAGAAATTCAGGAATACCAAGAGAAGAAATATTTATAACTACAAAACTTCCTGCCGAATGTAAAGGCTATGATATTGCTAAAGAATGCTTTAACAAATCAATGGAAACACTTAATTTAGGATATATTGATTTGTATCTAATACATGCACCTTGGCCGTGGGATGAGTGGGGAAAAGACTGTACAGAAGGAAACATAGCAAGCTGGCAGGCTATGGAAGAAATTTATGAAGCAAACGAAGCTAAGAGTATCGGAGTATCAAATTTTGCAAAACAGCATTTAGAGCCGGTGTTAGAAATTGCTAAGATAGTACCAATGGTAAATCAAATCTGCTTCCATATAGGTAACAGACAGGAAGAGACGATTGAATTTTGCAATAAATATAATATGCAGATAATGTCATATTCTCCGCTTGCAACAGGAAATATTGTAAATGACAAATATATAGAAGTAATTGCAAGAAAATATGGTGTTACAATACCACAGGTGTGTATAAGATATTCGTTACAAAAAGGCAATGTTGTAATTCCTAAATCTACAAAGAAAGAACGTATAATAGAAAATTCAAAAGTAGATTTTGAATTAACAAAAGAAGATATGGAATATTTAGACAAAAAATAAATATAGAAATAACACAAAATCATAGAAAAATCCTATGATACACTTAAGGTTAATTAACTGAACCTAAAAGAGTTAGAACTAAAATTGGGTAATCGAAGTTTTTGATGGTTTGTCAATCTATTTGATGGTCTTACGTGAGGGTTTGTGATATTAACTAAAGGCATTTGTCACCGCCGGTTCAAATTGACAGCGGATTTTGCTTAGAACCAAAGGTTCTAACAGCAAAATATAGCTGGAGATTTAGAACTGCTGCGAGTGACAAGCAGCGCGAGCGTTATTAAGTTAATATCACAAACCCTCACAATTAAGAAATCTAATAATTAGAAAATCAACGTAACTTTAAAGTGCATCATAGGAGTTTTTTATATCCATCCACCATCAACAGTGATAATCTGACCGGTTAAATAATCACTGCCATTTACTAAAGAGAGTGCAGTCAATGCAATGTCTTTAGGAGTTCCAATACGTCCGGCAGGAATATCGGTTACAATTTCATTGATATCATCTGAAGAAAGGTGGCTGTTCATATCAGTATCAATAATTCCACATGAAATGGCATTAACCTGAATATTTGAAGGCGCGAGTTCTTTAGCTAAAGCTTTTGTAAAAGAATTAATTGCACCTTTAGTTGCTGAGTATGCGACTTCACATGAAGCACCGACATTTCCCCATACAGAAGAAATGTTAATTATTTTACCTGAATGGTTATGCAAAAAATGAGGAACCAGTTCTTTTGACAAAAATATAGGCGCTGTTACATTTGTATTCCAAATATAATTCCAATCGTCAATTGATAAATCCTGAATTAATCCAACAACAGATATTCCTGCATTGTTAATAAGAACGTCAACTGAAATATTATTATTCTTTAAAAATTTAATTAAATTAGATATAGTTGACTGCTTTGATAAATCACCCTGAAACAGGAAAATATTAACATTATATTTTGAAAGCTCATTTTTTAAAGAACTTAGGGTGTCAATATTATTGTGACAGGTTGCTACGATATTAAAACCATTTTGAGCAAAGATAATTGCAATTTGTTTGCCGATTCCACGGGAGGCTCCCGTTATTAAAACTGTTTTATTCATAATTAATATAATATCAGTAATGAAAAATTAGTTATATTAAAACTTCAATGTATTGAAAAATATAAACGTATAAAAAGTTTTTACACAGAAGTATAAAAAGTTTGTATTTATAAAATTTTTTATGTTAAAGTATTTCAAAACATTAAAACTTTTCCATAGTTGATAAAATCCTTCCTAAAAACTATTATCAACACAATAATAACACATATTTAATATAAATTAATATAGATATAGTAAATTTAGAATAATATAAATTAATATTTAGATATTAAAATACAATGAAATAATTTGCCACAAAATTGATTTAATTTGTTCACAAAAAGCAAATAGATAACTGGTAATATATAAAATTGTTGTAGGAAGCATTATGAAAATGACACTTATTTAATGCACTATTGATAGTGTAATAGTGGCATGAATTGTCAAAGTATCTTTGTTGACAATAATAGACAGTGTTGTTATAATGTACAACGTAATAATTTTGTAATAAATAGTGAAAGTACACGGAGGTTTACATGAAGCACTATAGAAATATGACAGCGTTAGCGTTTGGAGTATTAGCAGGAACAGCAATTTTTGCAGGTGGAAAAACGGTAGCGGCTGACACATTAGACACTGAGATTGCAGGTGCTGGAATTGCAGTTGCGTTGAATGATTACACAGCAGGTGTTGCAACAGAAGCAGAAACACAGGCTACAGATATTTCAACTTTAATTCCACAGCAGTCGGCAGAAGAAGCACAGCAACAGGCAGCTCAGGCAAGTAAAGATAAGGAAAACAAATATTTTGAGGATATTGCAATTACATCTGTAACAGGTGATGATTACGTAAACGTAAGAAAGAAACCTAGTACTGAAAGTAAAGTTGTTGGTAAAGTATACAGCAATTGTGGCGCAGTTATTCTTGAAACAACAGAAGACGGATGGTACAAAGTCAGATCCGGAAACGTAACAGGTTACATAAAAGCTGATTATTTTGTAACAGGTTCAGAAGCAGAAGATTATGCATTGGATGCAGGTTATGTTATTGCTAATATGAATGACACAGGTATTCGTGTTAGAACAAAGCCTACTACAGAATCAGAAGTTGTGACTAACGTTTACCAGAATGAACATTATGTTATTAAGAAATTTAGTAAAGATGGATCATGGGTTAAGATTAAGATGAAGAAACCTGATGGCGAAGGAAGTATGAGTGGTTGGGTTTCAGCAGATTTCGTTGATGTTACAATAGATATGGATACTGCGATTACACTAAAAGAAGAAAAGGCTATGCAGGAAGCAATTTTAGCTGAACAGCAAAGAGAAGCAGAAGCAGCTCAGGCAGCTATAGATGCACAGCAACAGGAGCAACAGAATCAGAGTAATACATCAGTTAATTATAATTCAAGTAGTTCAAGTTCAAGTAGTAGCAGTTCATCAAGTAGCAGTAGTTCATCAAGTAACTCAAGTTACAGTAAACCTGCAACAAGTAATAGCTCAAGCTCAAGCAGTTCATCAAGTAGCAGTAGTTCATCAAGCAGCTCGAGTAGCTCAAGCTCATCAGGTAGTGCTGCTGCAGTTGTAGCATATGCTAAACAGTTCTTGGGCAACCCATATGTTTATGGTGGCTCAAGTTTAACAAATGGAACAGACTGCTCAGGATTTACAATGTCAGTATATAAGCATTTTGGATATAGCTTGAATAGATCATCATATACACAGGTATACAATGGTGCAAGTGTATCAACAGGAAACTTACAGGCAGGTGACTTGGTATTCTATAAATATGGTGGCAATTCAATTAGCCATGTTGCTATTTACATAGGTGGTGGACAGATTATTCATGCATCTACAGAAGAAACTGGTATTATTATCAGTGGTGTAGGTTCACCTTGTGCAGCAAGAAGAATTATGAACTAAGAATAACATATAAAATAAGACCGAATTTTTCGGTCTTATTTTTTTGGCTCTTTGTCAAGCGTGGGGGTAATCCGAGTTTATACCAGGCTGTTAATAACATTAACAGCCCATGTTTCTTTTTAGTTAAATATGTTGGTAATTAGGGAGTAAAAAAGTAAATTGTTTTAGAATTTCGAAATTAATTCTTAAAGTATTAATCCGCACTGAGAAAATGGTTCATAATATTGGAAAAAAGTCAATAAAAAAATAGTGAAAATTACCAAAGAAAATCATTTTTATTACTAATACACAAAACAGACGTTCTTTTACGCCGTAAAACAAAATACGACATGAATCAACAAAAAATAATGTTAATAGTGTTAATAACTAGATTGATAACTTGTTTTAAAGGGAAAAATGCCAAAAGAATATGTTAATAACTCAAATAATGGAGGAAAATGAATGTTAATAAGTTAAGGTGTCAAATTGTGCAATTTATACAAAAACATATGTCGAAAAAGATGTATGGAAAAATAGTGTAAATTTGTTAATAAAATAACACAAAATAAATGTGAAAAACTTGTAAATAAAGTTTGCTTTTCGCTTGTTAAATCTTATGATTATATGGTATAATTAATCCATCAGAAACGGAAAGGAAGTGGTACCATGAAAATTAAAATCATAGGTAGAGGCATTGAGATTACAGACGGATTAAGACAGGCAGTAGAGGACAAACTTAGCAAGCTTGAGAAGTATTTTGTACCAGATACAGAGATTATTGCCAGACTCAGTGTTGAAAAGGACAGTCAGAAGATTGAGGTAACAATTCCAGTAAAGGGAACTATTATTAGAGCAGAGGAGGAAAGCAGCGACATGTACGCTACAATCGATTTAGTATTAGAAACGATTGAGCGCCAGCTTGTTAAACATAAAAATAAACTTGTTGACAAGAAGAAATCATATAAAGAGTTATTTACATCAGAATTTATAGATGCAGATTACGAAGATGAAGAAGAAACAATAAAGATTGTTAAGAGTAAGAAATTTGGAATTAAACCAATGGATCCTGAAGAAGCTTGTGTTCAGATGGATATGCTTGGACATAATTTCTTTGTTTTCCTTAACTCAGAAACGGATGAAGTAAACGTTGTTTACAAGAGAAAAGGAAATACATACGGATTAATTGAACCGGAATTTGATTAAGATAGTTAAATAAATATTTAGATAATTATAAAAAGGAACTGCAAATGGTAAATGCCATTTGCGGTTCCTTTTTTGGCTCTTTGTAAAGAATGGAGTAAACCAAGTTTATAACCGGGATGCTAATAACATTCACAACCTCGAACTTTTCTTTTGCATACAGAAAACTAAGATTACAAATAATAAACATTGGATGCATTAAATGTTTATTAAGTAATATGGTGCAAGAGATTAATTAAAGAATAGAATCAAAAGCAATAGAACTGTAATATAAATATAAAAATATTTTTATGAACATATAATAAATATTTAGATGTTAAAAACGATTCAAAGCAAAACTGACTAGACAATTTGCATAAAAAATATGGCTGCCAAATATCGAAATATACAAAAATTACGTTTACGAATAAAAGCAGTTTTATTTTATAGAAAAAAAGTGGGGTAAATTTTATAATATAAACAGTGCAGTAAAACGTAAAACGTTAGGGGTTTTGCTATATGAGGTTTAGATTGCACGCTACGATTGGGCGCACATATGTGCAATATATTGAGGAGGTTTTGATTATGCGAAATGCAAAAAGAATTGGCAAGAAATTGCTTGCTTCTTTTTTGTGTGTAACAATGACAGCAGGATTACTTACGGGTCTATATACATACAAGAACAATAAAGAAGTAAAAGCAGCAACAACAGGTTTTACCAGCAATGATTTCTTAAAATGTGATGGTACATCAATTAAGAATAATTATGGTAAAGGAAACATGGTGTACTTAAGAGGTACAAATACGGGAGGATGGCTTGTACAGGAAAGTTGGATGTGTTCTACAAATGTACGAGACCAGAAAACACTTATGTCAAATCTTGAAAACAGATTTGGAAAAAATACTATGTATGAATTACTTGATTTGTATGAAAACAACTATTGGTCAGAATCAGATTTTGACAATTGTAAGGAAATGGGAATGAGTGCAATAAGGGTTCCGTTTACTTACATGAATCTATACAAATATGACAATTCTAAGTCAGATTGGGTTCTTAGGGATGATGCTTTTAAAAAACTTGATTGGTTTGTTGAAGAATGTAGTAAGAGAGGAATTTATGTAATTTTAGACTTACACGGAGCATTTGGTTCACAAAACGGACAGGATCATTCAGGGGAAGTAATTGACAACGTATCTGACGTAACGTTTTTCTCGAATAACTATTATAAAAATAAAACATTAGAATTATGGAAGACAGTAGCGGCTCATTATGCAGGAAATCCGGCAGTGGCAGCTTATGATACCTTAAACGAACCGGGAGAAAAAGCCGGAACTACATCTTCTAAGCATTGGGCATTTTATGATCAGATGTATAAAACAATAAGATCAGTTGACCCTGACCATATTATCATTATGGAATCATGTTGGGGAACTGCAAATCTTCCAAAACCATCAGATTATGGATGGAGCAATGTAATGTATGAATATCATCACTATACATGGAATTATATTAGTGATTTACAGGGACATAAAGATTCATGTAAAAATCTTATTAACAGCATAAATAATGCTAATTATGGAGTTCCTACATATATAGGTGAATATACATGTTTTGGATTGGAAGATGCATGGACATATGTTATGGATGAATTTAACAAGGCAGGATGGAATTACACATCATGGGCATATAAAACAAATAATTCGGGTTCATGGGGAATTTATCAGGAAAAGACAACGCAGAAGGTAAATCCTACATCGGATTCTTTAGCAGATATTAAGGCTAAATGGAGCAAGGATTCAATTGGCACAGGTTCAAAGAGTAGTAATGGAATTGTGTATAATACAATGAAAAAAGCTATGCCGGGAACAATTGTTTTTGCTGATAAGGCATTAACAGATGTGGATTATTTCTCAATTAAGGCAACTATAAATAACAAATATGTTTGTGCGGATAATTATGGACAGTCTAATTTAGTAGCTAACAGAGATTCTGCCGGTGCATGGGAACAATTTAGAGTTATTTATAATTCAGATGGAACAGTATCTTTCCAGTCTAGAGCAAATAATAAATATTTATGCGCTGTTTTTGATGATACAGATAAAGAAAACCCGGTAATTCCAAGAAGTAATGCAATTGGAACATGGGAAAAATTTTATGTTGAAAAACAGAGTGATGGAACATATGCGATTAAAACATATTTAAATAATTATTATGTTCAGACAGATATAAATGATACAACATCAGGAATATTACATGCCTGTGGAACTTCAGTTGGAACATGGGAAAAGTTTGCACTGGAAGCAACTAATGCATCTGCAATTCCTGGAAATAGCCAACCTGAAGAAACAACTACACAGCCAACAGTTGAAACAACAACTACACAGCCTGTAACAGAAACAATAACTGAAGCTGTGACAAAACCACAGACTGAAGGAAAATTAATTTCAAAGAACAAAACAGTAACAGTTTCAGGAAACGAAAATGATACATTTACAGGAAAAAATATAGTTGATGGTGATGATGGAACAAGATGGTCATCAGACTTTGCAGATAATGCGTGGGCATGTATTGATTTGGGTAAGACATATGAAATTAATAATATGGTGCTTAAATGGGAAGCAGCTTATGCAACAGAATACAGAATAGAAATTTCAAATGATGGCGCTTCCTGGACAACTGCAAAGACATTAAATAATCAGACAGGAGGAACTACAACAGTATCTCTTAATGGAGTAAAGGCCAGATATGTAAAGATGCAGGGTGTTAAGAGAGCGCTCCCTTATGGATATTCTATATGGGAAGTTGAAGTTTATGGAAATGAAACTCAGGATGATTCAGAGCCTGAAGTAAATGTAGATGTACCTGACACACAGGGCAAATATGGAAACAATTTTAAAGCAGTAGCGTACTATCCAAACTGGTATGGAGATATTACATCAAGCATTCAGTGGGATAAATTAACTACAGTAATATATTCATTTGCGTTGCCAAATGCATCAGGTGTACTTGATTCTGTAGATGGTTCTGCAAATGTAATTAACAGTTTGATTGAGGCAGCTCATAATAGTGGAACAAAAGTAGAAATGGCAGTTGGAGGCTGGTCATATTCAGATGGAAGTTTGTGCCAGTATGCATTTGAAAAAGCAACAAATACTGACGCAAAATGCAGAAGCCTTGCAAATAGTATTTTATCAGTAGTTGATAAGTATGGATTCGATGGTGTTGATATTGACTGGGAATATCCAACAGCAAGTTCGGCAAATCAATTTACGTCATTCATGAGATATTTGAGAGAAGGATTAACACAGAGAGGATTGACATTATCGTCAGCAGTTGCTGCTACCAGTGGAACATATCAGACTGATGAAGTTCTTAACATGGTTGACTGGATTAATGTTATGGCATATGACGGAGATAGTGGAGCAGGACATTCACCATATAGCTTACTTACAAATTCATTTAACTATTGGAACTCAACAAGAAAAGTAGACGCGTCTAAAATTGTACTAGGTGTACCTTTCTATGAAAGACCTAACTGGGCGTCATATGCAGATGTAGTTGCTAATAATTCAGTAAATGCATATAAAGACTCAGCAGTTATTAACGGAACAACAGTTTACTATAATGGTTTAGATACAATGGCTAAGAAAGCTACATTTGCAGCACAGAATGCTGGTGGTATCATGATTTGGGAAATTAGCCAGGATAGTAAAAATGCTACATATAGTTTGTTGAACCAAATTTACAAATCAGCTACGGCTATTGTTGGTACAGGTGGAAAAGCTACAGTAACGCAGGTACCGGGAACTGTAAAAGTAGATTCGTTTGGTGGAAAGACAAGTTCAATTACAATGAATACATTTGATAATACAACATATGCAGGAAATTTAACAAATGGATCATATTTAGACTATTATATTAAAGTCCCTTCAAAGGGTAATTATACAGTTGATTTGAAATTAGCTGCCGGAGATAGCAAATATAATGCAGATAACATAATTGTGAAGTTAAATGATAATAATGCGGCAACAATGGCAATTACAGCAAGCAATTCATGGACAAACTTTATTAGTCATAAAGTTACAATTAATTTTGCAGCAAAAGGAACATATAAATTAACTTTAGTTGTAAATGGAGGAGCATGTAACATAGCTGATTTTACAGTTGAAAAAGAAACACAGACTATTCCGGAAGAAACAACAACTACAACAAAGGAACAGGAAACAACTACAAAAGCACCTGAAACAACAAAGGCACCTGAAACAACTACAACAAAGGCATCAGAGACAACAACTACAACAAAAGCGCCTGAGGTTACAACAAAGACACCTGAAACAACAGAAAATGTAAGCCGGTATCCAACATGGGATAGTAATACTGTATATACAAATGGAAACAGAGTTTACTATAACGGCAAAGTATATCAGGCTAAATGGTGGACAGTTGGTGAGAATCCTGAAACTTGTGGACAGTGGGGAGTATGGAAACAAGTGTGATGTTAACAAATATTTTACAAAATAGTAACAGTATGCAGGGGATAATATGTTGAATAAAAAACTCTTAAGTGATACAATATGCTAGTGTGATTATAAGGTTATTGAAACGTTATTATCATAGAAATACATAATTGGGAGTATATAATGAGCGCATTTAGTAAAGTATTTGGCACTTATAGTGACAGAGAGATTAAAAGAAATCAGCATACGCTAGATAAGATTGAAAGCTACAGACCGGCTATGATGGAATTGTCGGATGAACAGCTTAAAGATAAAACGACAGAATTCAAGGATAGATTATCAAAAGGAGAGACTTTGGATGATTTACTTCCGGAAGCATTTGCGGTAGTAAGGGAAGCTGCGAGAAGAGTTCTTAATACAGAACACTATAGAGTTCAGCTTTTAGGTGGTATTATTCTTCATCAGGGTAGAATTGCAGAAATGAAAACAGGTGAAGGTAAGACACAGACATGTTTACTTCCGGCATATTTGAATGCTTTGGAAGGAAAAGGAGTTCATATTGTTACAGTAAATGAATATCTTGCAAACCGTGATGCTGAATGGATGGGACAGGTTCACAGATTCTTAGGTTTAACTGTTGCATGTGTTACTGCTGATATGGATCATGATGCTAAGAAGGCAGCATATGATTGTGATATTACATATATAACAAATAATGAATTAGGATTTGATTACTTAAGAGATAACATGGTCGTTTACAAGGAACAGCTTGTACAGAGAGGATTACATTATTGTATCATCGATGAAGTTGACTCTGTTTTAATTGATGAAGCAAGAACACCTTTGATTATTTCAGGTCAGAGCGGTAAGTCTACTAAGTTGTACGAAGCTTGTGATATTCTTGCCAGACAGATGGAAAGAGGTACAGCAAGCCCTGAATTAAGTAAGATGGACGCTATTATGGGTGTTGACATTGAAGAAGATGGCGACTTCCTTGTAAACGAAAAGGACAAGATTGTAACATTAACTGCTCAGGGTATTGAGAAGGTTGAAAAATTCTTCCATATTGACAATTATGCTGATGCAGAGAATCTTGAATTGCAGCACAATATGATTTTAGCATTAAGAGCGCATAATCTTATGTTTAAAGATCAGGATTATGTTGTAAAAGATGATGAAATTCTCATTGTAGATGAATTTACAGGACGTATTATGCCGGGCCGTCGTTATTCAGACGGATTGCATCAGGCGATTGAAGCTAAGGAGCATGTAAAAGTTAAGAGAGAAAGTAAGACACTTGCAACTATTACATTCCAGAATTTCTTCAACAAATATGATAAGAAAGCCGGTATGACAGGTACAGCCCTTACAGAAGAAAAAGAATTTAGAGATATTTACAGCATGGATGTTGTAGCAATACCTACAAACAGACCTGTAGCAAGAATTGATCATGATGATGCTGTATTTAAAACAAAGAAAGAAAAATTACATGCAGTTATAGAAGAAATAAAGAAATCCTATGCTAAGGGACAGCCTGTATTGGTTGGTACAATTAACATAGATGCATCTGAAGAAATAAGTGCATTATTAAAGAAGGAGGGAATTCCTCATAAAGTTTTAAATGCTAAGTATCATGAATTAGAAGCTGAAATCGTAGCAGAAGCAGGACGTCACGGTGCGGTTACCATTGCTACAAATATGGCAGGTAGAGGTACAGATATTAAACTTGATGATGAAGCAAGAGCAGCAGGTGGATTAAAGGTACTTGGAACAGAAAGGCATGAATCAAGACGTATTGATAACCAGTTAAGAGGTCGTTCAGGACGTCAGGGAGATCCGGGTGAATCTAAATTCTACATCTCATTGGAAGATGATATAATGAGATTGTTCGGTTCAGAAAGACTTATGTCTGTGTTTAATGCATTAGGAGTTCCTGAGAATGAAGAAATTCAGCATAAGTCATTAAGCAAAACAATCGAAAGAGCTCAGAAGAAGATTGAAGGAAATAACTTTGGTATTAGAAAGAACTTATTAGAATTTGATAAAGTAAATAATGAACAGCGAGAAATTATTTACTCAGAAAGAGAAAAAGTTCTTAACGGCGATAATATGAGAGATGCCATTGTTAAGATGATTACAGATGTAGTTGAAAATGAAATTGATACTTACATTGGAGATAATCAGCCATCATCTGAATGGGATCTTGCTGGATTGAATCAGAGTATTCTTGAAATTATGCCAATAAAGCTTTCATTGACAAAGGATGAAATCCTTAATTTATCAAAGGCTGAATTTAAGCAGACACTTAAGGCGGCAGCAGTTAAATTATATGAAGATAAAGAAGCAGAATTCCCTGAACCCGAACAGATAAGAGAAATTGAAAGAATTGTTCTTCTAAAGGTTATTGATAGAAAATGGATGGATCATATCGATGATATGGATCAGTTAAAACAGGGAATAGGCCTTATGGCTTATGGACAGAAAGATCCTGTTGTAGAATATAAGATGCAGGGTTACGAAATGTTTGAAAATATGATTCTTAATATCAGATTTGAAACAATAAAAATGTTAATGCATCTTCAGGTAGAACAAAAAGTTGAGCGAGAAGAAGTTGCTCAGGTTACCGGAACAAATAAGGATGATGAAGGAGTTAAAAAGCCAAAGCACAGAGATGTTGCTAAGGTATATCCAAATGATCCTTGTCCATGTGGATCTGGTAAGAAATATAAACATTGCTGTGGAAGAACACATTAAGAGGAAGAGGACAGGACAACACCTGTCCTTTCCTAGTGTTAACAGAAAGTAAAGCAATAAATTGAAACAGTAAATTATATCTGTTAAAAATATAGGAGAAAAAAATGAACGAAGTTCATTTTTTCCTATAAATGTTTCCGACGAATAGCCACTGACCGAAGGGAGGGGGCAATACATATTATAGGAGAGAGTGATGATAGAATTAGATGAAATAAAATATCGATTGACTCCATATGAAAAAGAATTAGACGAAATAAAAGATGCTTTGGATTTGCAAAATAAAGAAGAAAGAATCATTGAGCTAGAAAGAACAATGGAAGCTCCGGGCTTTTGGGATGATATGGACAAAGCACAAAAATATATGAAAGAGCTCAAAAATTTAAAGGATTCAATAGAAACATATAATAATTTAAAGAGTTTGTATGATGACATTTTAGTCTTAATAGAAATGGGAGAAGAGAGTGAAGATGCAGAAATTGCTGAAGAGGCGAAAAGTTCAATGGATGAATTTGCTTCTAAAGTGGATGAAGTAAAGATAAAAACTCTTTTGTCAGGTGAATATGATAAATATAATGCAATATTAAAGTTAAATGCAGGGGCAGGTGGAACAGAATCCTGTGATTGGACAAGTATGTTGTATAGAATGTATACGCGTTGGGCTGAAAGTAAAGGATTTACAACTCAGGTTTTAGATTTTCTAGAGGGTGAAGAAGCGGGAATAAAATCCATAACTGTGCAGATTAATGGAGAAAATGCATATGGGTATTTAAAATCAGAGAGAGGTGTTCATAGACTTGTAAGAATATCTCCTTTTAATGCAGCAGGAAAAAGACAGACTTCATTTGCTTCATGTGATGTAATGCCTGATATAGAAGAAGACTTAGATGTTGAAATTAATGATGATGATATCAGAATAGATACATATCGTTCAAGTGGAGCAGGTGGACAGCACATTAACAAAACCTCATCGGCAATAAGAATTACTCATTTACCAACAGGCATAGTAGTTCAATGTCAGAATGAACGTTCACAGTTGCAAAATAAAGATAAAGCAATGAAAATGCTCAAAGCTAAATTGTATCTTTTAAAACAGCAGGAAGAACAGGAAAAGAAATCAGGAATCAGAGGAGAAATAAAAGAAATAGGCTGGGGAAGTCAGATAAGATCATATGTAATGCAACCGTATACTATGGTAAAAGACCATAGGACAAATGAAGAAACAGGGAATGTAAGTAGTGTTTTAGATGGCAATATAGACCAGTTTATAAATGCATATTTAAAGCAAAATAGTATACAGGGAAAATAAATTAGTATGCAAAGTAACGAAAAATAAGTTGCAGTATAAAATTAACTATGTTAAAATTTTGAAAGTGTATACATAAATTTGTTATGCAAATAAGCAATGATAATGAAACAAGCGAGGAAGAGATAATGATTAATGTAGCAATTTTAGGATACGGAACAGTAGGCTCCGGAGTGTTTGAAATTTTAGATACAAACAAAAAATTGATTGGGGAAAAAGCAGGACAGGAGATAAACGTAAAATATGTTTTAGACCTTAGAGATTTCCCTGGTGACCCATGTGAATCAGTATTGGTTCATGATTTTAATACTATTTTGGAAGATGATGAAGTTGAAATTGTTATTGAAGTTATGGGCGGATTAAAACCAGCTTACGATTTTGTGAAAAAATCACTTTTAGCAGGCAAGAGTGTTTGTACATCAAATAAAGAATTAGTAGCTAAATATGGCGCAGAGTTAATTCAGATTGCAAAAGACCACAACAGAAACTTCTTGTTTGAAGCAAGTGTTGGAGGTGGAATACCGATTATAAGACCGTTAAATCAGCATATTACAGCAGATGAAATTTGTGAGATTGCAGGTATCTTAAATGGAACTACAAATTATATCCTTACAAAAATGGATAAAGAAGGTGCAGATTTCCAGACAGTATTAGCACAGGCACAGGAATTAGGATATGCAGAACGTAATCCGTCAGCAGATATAGAAGGATTTGACGCAGTTAGAAAGATAGCAATATTAGCATCACTTGCTTATGGCAAATCAGTTGATTTTGAAGATGTATATACAGAAGGAATAACAAATATTACAGATATAGATTTTAAATATGCGGCAGCTATGGGAAAATCTATAAAGTTATTAGGAAAATGTAAAAAAGAGGCAAACGGAATAGTTGCATCTGTAACACCAAGATTATTATCACCAAGTCATCCATTGTTTAACGTTGAAGGCGTTGTAAATGGAATCTTAGTAAGAGGAAACATGGTTGGTGATTTAGTATTTATCGGTAGTGGCGCAGGAAAACTTCCAACAGCAAGTGCAGTTGTATCAGACGTTGTAGATGCTGTAAGACATTTGAATATTCCTGTGACAGTTATATGGGATAAAGAAAAGTTAGAATTATTAGAATTTGGCAAATCAAGAAAGTCTTTCTTTGTTCGTGTTGAAGGTGATGAAAAAGATAAGATTGAAGAAGCGTTTGAAAATGTAACATACATAGATGCAGGAATTGAAAATGAAATTGGTTTTGTTACAAGACCGATGTCAGAAGATGAATTTAAGGCTGCATCAGAAAAATTAGAGAATATTATTACAAGAATAAGAATTGAAGAATAATATTAAGGGATATTAAATTAAGTTAAATTTGCATTAACAGATTAATGTTTATGTAAATAATAATTGATAGCAATTTATAATAAAAAAACATATATAATATAAAGGCCGTAATTCGGTGTGAGAGGATTGAAAGAAAATGGAAGAAACAAAGGTTGTTAAATTTGGTGGAAGTTCACTTGCTGATGCAAAACAGTTTAAAAAGGTTGCAGACATAATATTGTCTGATCCGGAAAGAAGATTTGTAGTTGCATCTGCACCTGGAAAAAGATTTATTGAAGATGTTAAAGTTACAGATATGTTATATAAGTGCTATGAATTAGCATCTGAAAGCGAAAATTTTGACGAATATTTTCAGATGATTAAAGACAGATATAACAATATTATTGCAGACTTAGGATTAAAAGATTTTAGCCTTGATGAAGATTTTGAGATAATTAAAGGCGCATTTGCTCATATGGCAGGCCGTGATTACGCTGCAAGCCGTGGAGAATATCTCAACAGTAAAGTATTAGCAAAATATTTAGGATTTGATTTTATCGATGCAGGAAAATATATCTTCTTTGATGATCAGGGTAATTTTGACTGGACTAAGACAGAAGCAAAATTGGCACCAAAGCTTGCTAAGACAAACAAGGCAGTAATACCTGGATTTTATGGATCTATGCCAAATGGAACAATAAAGACATTTTCAAGAGGTGGTTCTGATGTAACAGGATCAATAGTTGCTAGAGCAACTAAAGCTAAATTATACGAAAACTGGACAGATGTTAGCGGATGTCTTATTTGTGATCCTAGAATAGTTAACAATCCGGAACCTATCAAGACTATCACATATAGAGAATTACGTGAATTAGCATATATGGGAGCAACAGTATTGCATGAAGATGCTATATTCCCTGTTAGAGCAGCAGGTATTCCTGTAAACATCAAAAATACAAATCAGCCGGAAGATAGAGGAACAATGATTGTTTCTGAGTCAGCTGAACATTGCGATCATATTATTACGGGTATTGCAGGTAAGAAAGGCATGTCTGTAATTAATATAGAAAAAGATAAGATGAATAGCGAAATCGGATTTGGTAAAAACGTATTACGTGCATTAGAAAAGAGTAATGTAAGTTTTGAACATATGCCATCAGGTGTAGATACAATGAGCGTTGTAATTGCAACTGAAGCATTAGCAGGCAAGGAAACAGCTATTATTGACGAGATTAAGAGCAGAGTACATCCTGATCAGATTTATATCGAAAGTAATCTTGCACTTATAGCAGTAGTTGGTAGAGGAATGAAGAGTGCAAGAGGAACTGCAGCAATTTTATTCTCAGCATTAGCTGATGCAAGAGTAAATATTAAGATGATTGACCAGGGTTCTTCAGAACTTAACATTATCGTTGGTGTTGAAGAAGAAGATTTTGAAGTAGCAATAAAGGCAATCTACAAGAGATTCATTGGCATTAACCAGTAAATAGAGTATATGATGCGGAATAAAACCGTGTTAATAATATTTTTAACCGTATATTAAATATAATTCTTCAGGGCAGGGTGAAATTCCCTACCGGCTGTATTTATGCAATGCATATAAGCCAGCGAGCCGAAAGGCATGATATGGTGTGATTCCATAGCCGACAGTAAAGTCTGGATGAGAGAAGTAATAAGATTAATAATTATGATATTAATAATCTCATGAAAAGCACCTGAACCAGGTGCTTTTTTTCTTTGCTCTGTATAAATAATATATTAATTTTCAGAAAGGAAGTAAAATTAAATGAAAAAATTATTTACAACAAAAAATTTAGCGTTGATGGCTATTTTCGCGGCTATTGCTGCAATACTCATGGTCCTTATAGAAATTCCGGTAGTGTTTATAGCGCCGTCTTTTTATAAGCTTGATTTTAGTGAGATACCTATTTTGATAGGAACATTTATTATGGGACCTGTATCAGGAATAATTATGGAAGCTATAAAGATTGTGCTTAAAATATTACTTAAAGGGACAACAACAGGTTATGTTGGAGAATTGGCAAATTTTTGCATAGGATGTTGCCTTGTTGTTCCGGCGGGAATAATATATAAATTTAAGAAATCTAAAAAGGGAGCATTCATAGGGATAGTAGTTGGTATTGTGTTAATGGCAGTTGCAGGCGCAATTCTTAATTATTATGTAATGCTACCGTTTTATGAAAAGTTTATGCCGTTAGAAGCAATTATAGAAGAAGGAGCAAAAGTAAATCCGATAATTAAAGATAAATGGAGCTTTGTTTGGGTTGCAGTAGCACCATTTAATGTATTTAAAGGAATAATAGTTGGAATTGTAACAGGAATATTATATAAGAGAATAAGCACATTTATAAAAAAACTCTAGAAATAAATAAATTGAAATGTAAAAAGATATTGTTTATAATTATGTGGTGATTATAAACAATATCTTTTTGTTTTGACAAATATTTGCTGTTTGTTATGCAAATGTTTTTGTTGTGTAGGAAAAGCTCATATGGGCTTAGACCTTTTGACTCTGGCATTACAATATGTTTTGCCATAAAAGAAAAGAGGAATAAAATTTATGATATATGAAACAAATTCGCCTGATGAAACTTTTGAGATTGGGAGAAAGTTAGGACAATCTGCGAAAGCAGGACAAATAATTTGCCTAAATGGTGATTTAGGTGTTGGAAAGACTGTTTTTACACAGGGATTTGCAAGCGGACTTGGCATAAAAGAATGCGTAAATAGTCCAACTTTTACAATTGTACAAATATATGAAGAAGGCAGGATTCCGTTGTATCATTTTGATGTATATAGAATTGGTGACCCTGAGGAAATGTATGAATTAGGATATGAGGATTATTTCTTTGGAGAAGGAGTATGTCTGATAGAATGGTCGAAACTCATAAGTGAACTGATTCCTGACAATGCATCAACAGTTTTGATAGAAAAGAATTTAGAAAAAGGATTAGATTATAGAAAGATAACGGTGGAATAAAGATGAGAATATTAGCAATAGACAGTTCTTCGTTAGTGGCATCAGTTGCAGTGGTAACAGATGATATATTAACGGCAGAATATACAATAAATTTTAAAAAGACACATTCGCAGACATTGTTGCCAATGATAGATGAAATTAGCAAAATGATAGAATTGGACATGGAAACTATAGACGCTATAGCAATAACAGGAGGACCGGGTTCATTTACCGGACTACGTATAGGAAGCGCTACAGCAAAAGGATTTGGATTAGCACTTAATAAGCCGATAATAAATGTACCGACAATCGATGCTATGGCATATAATTTTTATTCCAGCAATTATATTATTTGTCCGATTATGGATGCAAGACGTCAACAGGTATACACTGGAATATATTACTTTGAACAGACACATATGAAAATATTAAAAGAACAGTGCGCAATTTCTGTAGAGGATTTGATTGATGAGCTAGATAAGATAGGAAAAACAGTAATGTTCTTGGGAGATGGAGTGCCTGCATATAGAGAAATTATAGATGAAAAAATGAAAACTGAGCATTTATATGCCCCATGCCATATGAACAGACAAAGAGCATCGTCACTTGCAGCTTTGGCACAAATATATTATAAAAATGGAAAAATAGAGGAGGCTAGTGAACATAGACCTGATTATTTGAGACTTTCACAGGCTGAAAGGGAAATGCTTGAAAAGCAAAAGAAGGAAGAAAAAATAAAACAGTTTTCATAATTTGGTTTTATAGAGATAAAGGATAAGGGTAATATGGTAAAAATAGAAAAGATGAGCGAAAAGCATATAGCCCAGGTAGCGGAGATTGAAGAGAGCATATTTTCTGTTCCGTGGTCACAAAAAGCATTTAAAGATTCGCTAGAATTAGATAATACTGCATTTTATGTCGCTATAGAGGAAGAAGGGGTTATAGGATATTGTGGCGTTTATAAGGTTATGAATTCCGCTGATATTACGAATGTAGCTGTAAAAAAAGATAAGAGAAAAAAAGGTGTGGCTAAGCAGTTGCTAAAAGAGGCTATTAAAGATGCTAAAAGTGAACAAATTAAGGAAATAATGCTTGAAGTTAGAGAAAGTAATGAAGCCGCAATATTTTTATATGAAAAAATTGGATTTCAAAGTATTACAAAACGAAAAAAATACTATAAACATCCGGTAGAAGATGCAATTATAATGCTATTAAAAATATAAATATACTTCTAGATAGTGGAATGCCAAAGGTTTCCACTATTTTTTTGTCGAAAAAAATAATATGATGATTGCATCAAAAGAAAGGATTAAAAATATGAAAAAGATGAATAGCAAAGGTAAATATGAAATTTTTTGTCATAAATGTGGAAAGAAAATGCAGATGACAAATGGAATAGTTACGGAAGGAATAATTAGATTACAGGGAAAATGGGGTTATTTTTCTAATAAGGATTTACAGATGCATACAATGGATTTATGTGAAGAATGTTATGATTCGATAACTACGTTATTTAAATATCCGGTTGACGTTACAGAATATATTTCAGTAGAGGATGATTACTATACGTTAGAACAGGTATAAAAAATTACATCCTTTTCATAAAAAAGTCTTTGTGCTATTATACAACATAGAGTTAACAAGAGTATTAAAAGAATTATTAAAAAAATTCTTTTATAGAAAGTGGAGAAATTTATGCTGGATGTATGTTTGTTAGGCACAGGAGGAATGATGCCGCTTCCAAGAAGATGGCTTACAGCTTTAATGTGCAGATATAATGGAAGTAATATATTGATAGACTGTGGGGAAGGCACACAGGTAGCTATTAAGCAAAAAGGCTGGTCGTTTAAACCTATAGATGTTATTTGCATAACACATTTTCACGCAGATCATATAAGTGGATTGCCGGGATTGCTGCTGACTATGGGAAATGCAGAAAGAACAGAACCATTAACTATGATAGGACCAAGAGGTCTTGAAAAAGTTGTTAAGGCTTTGAGAATGATAGCTCAAGAATTGCCATTTGAAATTAATTTTATCGAATTAAGCGGCGACAGACAAATAATTGATATTGGAGAATACAAAATCAACGCGTTTAAGGTAAAGCATAATGTAACATGTTTTGGATATTCAATTGAAATAGACAGAAAAGGAAGATTTAATCCGGAAAAAGCAAAAGAACTTAATTTACCCGTTAAATGTTGGGGATTGCTCCAAAAAGGAGAAACAATAATTTATGAAGATAAAAAATATACTCCGGATATGGTTATGGGTGAAAGAAGAAAGGGTCTTAAGGTTACTTATACAACTGATACAAGACCTGTTCAAGCGATTGTTGAAGCAGCAACAGGAGCCGATTTGTTTATTTGTGAAGGCATGTATGGAGAACCTGATAAAGAAGCAAAAGCTAGAGAATATAAGCATATGACTTTTAAGGAAGCAGCTACTATTGCAAAAAAAGCAAATCCGAATGAAATGTGGCTTACTCACTATAGTCCGTCACTTGTAAAACCACAGCTTTACATGGATACAGTCACAAAAATATTCCCGAATGCTAAAGCAGGCAAGGATGGAATGTCAGTCGATTTGAAATTTGAAGAAGAATAACGAGGTATAAAAGTGAAAGAAGTAAAGATATTAGCTATAGAAAGTTCTTGTGATG
>NZ_NALP01000008.1:87500-92712 GCF_008680265.1 Eubacterium sp. LMAG:50
ACCGATAGCGCATAGTACTGTGAAGGAACGGTGAAAAGAACCCCGGGAGGGGAGTGAAAGAGAACCTGAAACCCTGTGTTTACAAGCTGTGGAAGAGCTATACATGCTCGACCGCGTACTTTTTGTAGAACGGTCCGGCGAGTTACGCTTACTGGCGAGGTTAAGTACTTAAGGTATGGAGCCGAAGGGAAACCAAGTCTTAACAGGGCGAAAAGTCAGTGAGAGTAGACCCGAAACCGGGTGACCTATCCATGTCCAGGATGAAGTTGCCGTAAAAGGCAATGGAGGTCCGAACACACATCCGTTGAAAAGGGTGGTGATGAGGTGTGGATAGCGGAGAAATTCCAATCGAACCCGGAGATAGCTGGTTCTCCTCGAAATAGCTTTAGGGCTAGCCTCAATTTAGTCTTGCGGAGGTAGAGCACTGAATATCCTAGGGGGCGTCAAAGCTTACCGAAGATTATCAAACTCCGAATGCCGTAAAGATGATGATTGGGAGTCAGACTGCACGAGATAAGTTGGGTAGTCAAAAGGGAAACAGCCCAGACCTCCAGCTAAGGTCCCAAAGTGAGTGTTAAGTGGAAAAGGATGTGGGATTTCGAAGACAACTAGGATGTTGGCTCAGAAGCAGCCATACATTCAAAGAGTGCGTAATAGCTCACTAGTCGAGAGGTCCTGCGCCGAAAATGTCCGGGGCTAAAACACAACACCGAAGCTGAGGAATGACATAGTCATTGGTAGAGGAGCATTCTTAGCTCGACGAAGCTGTACCGAAAGGAGCAGTGGAGGGATAAGAAGAGAGAATGCCGGAATGAGTAGCGAGAGTGAGGTGAGAATCCTCACGGCCGAATATCTAAGGTTTCCAGGGTAAAGCTGATCTGCCCTGGGTAAGTCGGGGCCTAAGGCGAGGTCGAAAGACGTAGTCGATGGATAACAGGTTGAGATTCCTGTACTACAATGTATCAGAACTGTGGGGACACAGACAGAGAGCCAGAGCCGGAAATGGAAAAGCCGGTGCAAGCGAGGTAGGAGAACAGTAGGCAAATCCGCTGTTCAATCTGAAGACGTGATGCGGAGCGAAATAAAAGTAGCGAAGCTGGTGAGCTGGCTGTCGAGAAAAGCCGCTATAGTGTACATTGTACCCGTACCGTAAACCGACACAGGTAGATGAGGAGAGAATCCTAAGGCCGACGGAAGAAGCATTGTTAAGGAACTCGGCAAAATGACCCCGTAACTTCGGGATAAGGGGTGCCTGAGAAATCAGGCCGCAGAGAATTGGCCCAAGCAACTGTTTAGCAAAAACACAGGTCTATGCGAAACCGAAAGGTGATGTATATGGGCTGACGCCTGCCCGGTGCTGGAAGGTTAAGAGGAGAGGTTAGCATAAGCGAAGCTTTGAATTTAAGCCCCAGTAAACGGCGGCCGTAACTATAACGGTCCTAAGGTAGCGAAATTCCTTGTCGGGTAAGTTCCGACCCGCACGAAAGGCGTAATGATTTGGGCACTGTCTCGACAATGCATCCGGTGAAATTGAAGTACCAGTGAAGATGCTGGTTACCTGCGCCAGGACGGAAAGACCCCATGGAGCTTTACTCTAGCTTGATACTGGGATTCGATATTGCATGTACAGGATAGGTGGGAGACTAGGAGACGTGAACGCCAGTTTGCGAGGAGTCGCCCTTGGGATACCACCCTTGCAGTATTGGGTTTCTAACATGCAGCCGTGAACCGGCTGGTGGACAATGTCAGGTGGGGAGTTTGACTGGGGCGGTCGCCTCCGAAAGGGTATCGGAGGCGCTCAAAGGTTCCCTCAGAATGGTCGGAAACCATTCGCAGAGTGCAAAGGCATAAGGGAGCTTGACTGCGACACCGACGGGTGGAGCAGGTACGAAAGTAGGACTTAGTGATCCGGTGGTATAAAGTGGGATTGCCATCGCTCAACGGATAAAAGCTACCCTGGGGATAACAGGCTTATCACTCCCAAGAGTTCACATCGACGGAGTGGTTTGGCACCTCGATGTCGGCTCATCGCATCCTGGGGCTGTAGTAGGTCCCAAGGGTTGGGCTGTTCGCCCATTAAAGCGGTACGCGAGCTGGGTTCAGAACGTCGTGAGACAGTTCGGTCCCTATCCGGCGTGGGCGTAGGATATTTGAGAGGAGCTGTCCTTAGTACGAGAGGACCGGGATGGACGAACCTCTGGTGTATCTGTTGCATTACCAAATGCATGGCAGAGTAGCCAAGTTTGGAAGGGATAAACGCTGAAGGCATCTAAGCGTGAAGCCCCCCTCAAGATGAGATATCCCATACGAAAGTAGTAAGACCCCTTGAAGACTACAAGGTTGATAGGTCAGAGGTGGAAGCGTGGTAACACGTGCAGCTGACTGATACTAATAGGTCGAGGGCTTAACCATAAGGAAGGAATTTGAGGAAAAGTTATCCAAGGAAGGAAAGAGATTGGAAGATTAGTTGGTGTGCAGTTTTGAATGTATAATCAAAACAGAAAAAGAAAAAAAGAAATAATCCTCGATAGCTCAATGGTAGAGCACTCGGCTGTTAACCGAGGGGTTGTAGGTTCGAGCCCTACTCGGGGAGTTTTTATTGTATAAGGAAGTAAACAGAGAAGAAATGAGGCTCCATGGTCAAGCGGTTAAGACACCGCCCTTTCACGGCGGTAACAGGGGTTCAAATCCCCTTGGAGTCATTAAAGATAGAAGAAACAGAAAAAGGAAACAAGAAAGCAAAGACATGCCGATGTGGCTCAATTGGCAGAGCAGCTGATTTGTAATCAGCAGGTTAACGGTTCGAGTCCGTTCATCGGCTTTTTTGGACCTGTAGCTCAGTTGGTTAGAGCAACCGGCTCATAACCGGTCGGTCCTGGGTTCGAGTCCCCGCAGGTCCATTGAACTCAAAAGAAAAGAAGAAAACAGCAAGGGATCTTAGCTCAGCTGGGAGAGCACCTGCCTTACAAGCAGGGGGTCACAGGTTCGAGCCCTGTAGGTCCCATCAAGGCGAAAAGCCTGAGGAAGCCGGCGTGGCGGAACTGGCAGACGCGCAGGACTTAAAATCCTGTGGTAGCAATATCGTACCGGTTCGATTCCGGTCGCCGGCATAGACAAGCAACTTAGGTTGCTTGTTTTTTTATGCATTAGTTTATATTTTAAGGTATTGTCTTAAAATATTGCTTAATGTTGAATAGTTTATAATTAGTATTAGTATAAGATACATCTGAAAAATTAAAGAAGGTATGAGGGAAAAATAATGAAAAAATTATTATATGCAGTTACAAGCATATGTTTGATGACGGGAATTATATTTTGTAATAATGTGAATACAGAGGCAAAAGTAATCAATAACAAAATTGTTTATGCTAAAAATAATGAAAATGGAATAGCAATAAAATGGGATGTAGTTAGAAATGCGACAAAGTATGTAGTTTATAGAACTAATCAGGATGGAAAGTTTGAAGAATATGATACAGTAAATTATGGAAATAAATATTTAGATGAAAATGTTGAAACAGGTGAAGAATATAGATACGTTATATATTCATATAGGTATTCAAAAAAAATTGCAGAAAGTGATGAATCGGAGAAAATAGTTGGAGATCCAAAGACAGTAACAAACGTTACTGCAAAAACAGGAAAGGGTGATGAAATTTGTATCACTTGGGATATTAATCCATATGCGTCAGGATATTATGTATATAAAAGTTCAGATAATAAAAATTGGGATAAAATAGGAACAGTATATGAAAATGAAGGAAAATATATTGATAAAAATACAGAATATAACATATTAAATAATAGTACTAAATTAAATGCAAAGTTAGTATATAAATACAAAGTAAAGGCATTTGAAAATATAGATGGAATAACATATACAAGTAAAATATCTAATAGTTATGGAATGGCTATTCAGGAAAAAGGAATTGATGTATCACATCACAATGGAAAAATTGATTGGAAAAAAATAAAAAAATCAGGCGTTGATTTTGCAATGATTCGTATAGGGTATGGAGATTCTAAAAAGGGTGGAATAAAGGATAAAAAATTTAAATATAATATGAAAAATGCAAAAGCTAATGGAGTAGAGATTGGCGTATATTTTTATAGTTATGCTGATAACATACGTGAAGCAAAGAAGGAAGCAAAATATGTAATTAAGAAAATGAAAAAATATAATATTGATTATCCAATAGCATATGATTTTGAAAATGATTACAGAAGAAAGCGAAAATTAAAAAAGAAAAACACAAAAATTATTGATGCATTTTGCAAGACAGTAGAAGATGCAGGATATAATACAGTAATATATTCCGATGCAAACTATTTTAGAGATTTCTTATATACAAATAAATTGGCAAAATATGGGCTTTGGGTTGCAAGATGGACATATGATAAGAATGATTTTAGAGATTATGATTTAGAAAATGTATTTATTTGGCAATATTCAGATAAAGGAAGAATGAAAGGATGTAATTATCCTTTAGATCTAAATGTTAGCTTTATATGTAAAAATAATAAAATTACAGATAATAATAAATTTACATATAAATAATTAATTATGTACAAATATAAAATAATATTACATTTTACTAATTTTAATGTAGAATATGCAATGTCGCGTAAAACGATATTGTATGTACGTGTAGCTCAGCTGGATAGAGCGTCTGGCTACGGACCAGAAGGTCGTGGGTTCGAATCCTGTCACGTACATTAAAATCCTCTAGATTTATCTAGAGGATTTTTTGTTTAAAAAATATAATATATTTTGAAATATATTATGATTGTAATAAACATATATATAAGATTAAAGCATTTTTGCTAAAGTAAAAACACCGTATTTATGCGGCTTGTGGCGTTTTGCAAACGCCTATTATATATAATCTTAGAAAGGAGAGTTTCAAATACAAAAGAGTTTGTATTTGAAATAGAAATGAAAAAATTAATTAAATTATTTACATATGTAGCAATGATATTAATATTATCAGTTGGATGTGAAGATATAGATTATTATAATGATGAAAGTCAAGGTTATTGATAGAACGACTTCCAATAATTGTGATGAAAATGAAATTGAAACTAGTACAGAGAGTTTGTAAATGCTTCTTAATGAGGAAGAATGCAATATATGGGTGCTGGATGTAGGTCAGGGAAGTAGCACTTTAGTTGAAGCAGATGGTGAATATATGCTTATGATGGAGGAGATCAG
>NZ_NALP01000009.1:0-92289 GCF_008680265.1 Eubacterium sp. LMAG:50
CACTTCGCCGTACCATGCCCTCATAAAAGGCATTGACGCAATCAATCATTTCTTCTTTGGTGTGATAGACATTAGGCATGACTGTTCCCAAGTCTGCAAGGTCGCTGTTCTTTGGGTCTAAATGTAAAGGACAGCGTTGGTATGCAGTAAGGCTTCAATGAGCGTCAGCAGAAAATAAGTTTTACCGCCACCAGTCCCACCAGCAATCAAAGCGTAGGGAGTGCGTCATATTCCCACACAAGATTTTTCATCACCTAAGACAGCCGTTTTCTGCCCATACTTCATCAATGGTAATGCGGTTTGCTATCATGTCATAAAGCAGGGTGTATTCAATATAGCCGTCATGTAAGGTCTTGTCGGTCAGCTCGCAATACAAGCCACTTTCCAATTTATCCTCTAACCGTAAAAGCTGGTCTTGATATTTTCCTAACGTGATTTCACAGCGGATATGGAGCAATCCCTTTTCCATTTGATAATAAATCTTTGGAAACCAGACGATTTTTTCCCTTGATCTGCTTTGCAGGTCAGTAAAAAAACCGCTGTCTTGTACGGGTATCGGCTTCATACCACTTATTTTCCAGTATCATTCGTGCCAGCTTTTGACGGTGCAATAGCTTCTTGAAACTGTCGTAACAGAAGCGGTAATACAGAAAAGCGACCAATGCACAAACACCAGTCGCTATCAGCACAGTTATGAAGTTGTAAGGGGAAAGCGTCAAGCCGTTTTCTAACAAGCTGAAATGTTCCCAGTCGGTACGCATGAGCTGTTTGATGTTCAGTAGCAGAAGAACCGCCATGAATACAAACAGAAGCGTCCCTATGGAAAAGTGGTAGACAAGGTGCTTGTCGCTGGCTCTGATACGGTGTCCTTTGTTCCAAATCATACGCATAAATCAATCCTTTCTAGGTATGAAAAAAGCAGTCAATCCTAAGACTAACTGCTTAATCAACAATAAAGTGTAAATTTTATTGTTTCTTTTCTTCTTTTTTATCTTTTTTATTTTTTCTATCCCACCAAGTACCTGCTAATGAGCAACTTACACCCATAACTATAAAGGCAATCATAATAAGCCAAAATTCCATGATTTTTCCTCCCTTTTAAATTAAGTGCTGACAAATTAAAATTACAACAAAACATATAATAAGTGCGATTACACCTGCAATGAATGCAAATATGATTTTTTGATAATTTCTTTTTCCTATTTCTTGTTGTGTTTCATCATGCGTTAATTGCTTTCCGTCAATAAATGCCAAAATTTCTTTATAGGTTTGAATGTCATGGCTCTTTTTGAATTTTTCAATCTTACTTGCCGTATAGAGCGTTATTGCAAACAAGCATAACCAAATAATAATTCCTATATTTCCCTTAATACTAAATAAAGGATAGGCACTTATGGCTACGACTATCAATTCAATTAGGAAAACTACACTTATCACATTAAACTTTTTAATAGTTGCTTTTTCTACAATCTCCCTCATCTCCTTTATATCTTCTTTTATAAAATTATCTAAAGACACATTGAAGATATTAGATAAAGTAATTAAACTTTTAACATCTGGACAACTTTTATTTGTTTCCCAGTTAGAAATTGTTTGTCTTGAAACAAATATTTTAAGAGCCAGTTCTTCTTGAGAAATTTTTTGTTGTTCCCTAAATTTTTTGATTTGTAATCCAATATCCATCTTGAATCTTCTCCTTTATTGTATATGAATATAGCTATTTTGTCTGTCAAAAGCCTTTGACATTGCCATTTTCCCTTGTCAAAATAGTTTTACATGGCTTAAAACAGAACTTTTCAACTAATTATATCGGTTCTATATATAAGTTACAAGAAAAATATGGGCTCACATTTATTTTTTCATCTGTCCTTGCGGTACATGGTTCTGTGGATTGCCTGCGTTTTGATTGCCTTTATTCTTCAACACAATATCCTCTGCCTTTACATACCAGTCCACATCTGCACCCGTATAGGTTTTTCGTGATACCGTATCTGCTACTGGATTGACAAGCTCCACAACTGCATTGTACGGAAATTCCCTTACTGGTACTTCTGGCGGTACGGACACGGGGATAATTCCACCATGCAAACTGCACTTCAAATCATAGATACGCTTTTTAAGCTGGGTACTCGGTGTCCCGTCCTCATTCTGCAAGAACACATCACGCACCGCTGTAAATTTTAATTCTCCAAATGTTTTCTCTTTGTCAATGACAAACCCGTTTGATAATCTCATAATGTTTCCACTCCTTTACTTTTCTTCAACTGCTACAATATCATCAGCAAGCAACACATAATCGGTATGTCCCATATCCCCGATTGCGTAACCTCTGCCGTATAACTTCGGATTGACAAGTTTTACTTTCTGCTCATACTTGAAATGCTTTTCGCCAGCCTGCACGGGAATTTCTACCACAACATTTTCCCCTCTCTGTACATCTGAATAAAGGTTGTAGCTTCTTCTTGCGAAAAATCTGCGGTTATCTTTATCTCTCTCAAAAACATGGTCGCTTTCGCCTGCAAATTCAAGAGTTCCAAAAGACTGTGCCATATCTGGCACGACATATTTCATTTCCATAGTGTTTTACCTCGTTTCTTTCTATATTTGATAAGTTTTTTGATTGTGATTTCTTATTCTGGCGGTTAGGGAAGTACCAGCAATCCCACAGATAGTAAAGGGTAAAATAAATGCTTACGCACCCTTGACTATCCGTGTTCTTGCAGGTTGTTGGCAGACAAGCCAGAATAAGCGTAAGTCTGCCGACACGGTATCGGCGGAGAGCGTGATTTTTCTTTTCTCATATCGTTACCGCCTTATGATTTCTTCGTTTGACGGCGTTTGTAGAAGAAGATACCTGCCAGTCCAGCACCAGAAGTTAGTAATAATGCAAGCAGTCCGTAAAGGTTCGTGTTATCGCCCGTTTTTGGACTGTCTGTTTTATGCGGTGTATCTGGTGTCTGTGGTGTTTTGGGTTTCTCTGGTTCTTCTGGGACTTCGGGTTTTTCCTTAAAGGTAATCGTCTGTCCCTCGTTGTCAATGTCTTTATGCTCGGTAACTTTCTTCGGCTCGTCTGGATTGCTTAAATCGTACAATTCTTCAAAAGTTACAAGCTGTTTGCCGTCAAGAGAAGTAGCGTCAAAGGTAAAGGCAACTTCCGCTTTCATAGTTTCGCTGTCTGCGGTAAAGGTGTAATCACTTTCCACACGTTTTCCATTGATAAGAAGCTCTGCATTTTCTTCTTTCAACATCTGCCAGCCTACAAGTTTGTACTGTGTGCCGACTTCTAAGCCCTCTAAGGTTATGGTATCAATGATTGTTACCTCTTTTCCAGCTTCAAGCTCTTTGTTGCCGTCCTTATCGGTAGCAGTCGTATGAATTTTGATGATACGCTCTGTGATAAGTACCGTCTGTCCGTCGTCCTCAATGTCTTTATGTTCCGCAACTTTTACGGGTTCTTCTGGATTGCTCAAATCGTATAATTCCTCGAATGTTACCAGATTTTTACCGCCAAGCTCGGACGCATTGAATGTATAAGTAATTTCCACTTTCATAGCTTCATCATCAGCAATAAAGGTATAGTCATTTTCTACACGCTTTCCGTCAATGACAAGTTCAGCGTTTTCTTCCTTTAACATCTGCCAGCCTTTGAGCTGATATTTTGTGCCTTTTGTAAGTCCGTCTAATTTGACGGTATCAACGATTGTAACTTCTTTTCCTGCAAGGATAGTCTTTTCGCCGTCCTTGTTGGTCGATGTGGTATGGATAGAGATTTCTTTTTCGTATTCATCAGTCAAAGTCCCTAAATCAATCACAAGATTATTTCTTGATACTACGATTTCAAAAGGTGGGATAAGTTCAAAACCTTTGTTGCTTTCACATTTTAATTCTTCAATGATGTAGGTATCATAAGGTAACGCACCCTTGCTGTCGTCTGGTTCAGAAGTTCCAAACCATACACCGTCCTCGCTGGTCTTTCCTGCGTTGGTATTGTGCTTATGAGAAGCCCAGTCAGCAGAAGTGGAGAACTGCCCGTTATCATCAGTTACCACGACATGACTTTCTCCCGTCGTCTTGCTTGTGATCCTAAAGGGAACATCAGCAAGACGCTTGTGTGTGCCTGCACCGATTTTCACGCCCTCAATATCTCCACGCTTAATCTGATTATAGATAGAATGAGCTTCGTCGGTTAAGTCTACGATTTTTCCATTTTCTGTGATTGTAAAATCAATCGGTTTTGCACCGTCAGTTAAATAACCGTCGGGAGCTTCACTTTCAACGATACGGAAATTTCCATAAGGTAAGAGGTCAGAAGAAGTAGAAGCGATACCCTCAATATCTGTACGAATTGTTTTTACCACTTCATTTTTCTTGTATAACTTGCCCTCAACCAATACCGCATTATCATTTAAGGAAATGATGTCAAAGGCAGTATCTTTCAAAGTGGCACTTCCTTGTGGTTTGGTATCGCCCGTTTCTAAATCTCGTTTCTGAATTTTCACACCGCCACGGATAACCTTGTCTGATACGGAAAACTGGTTACTTCCAGATAATACGGCAAGGTCGCCGTCCTCGGTAATCTGTGTTACATATAAGCCCTTAATCTGTTCGGACTTATCGCCAGTCTGCATATATGCACCCTCTAACAAGTAGCCGTTTGGAGCTTTTGTTTCTTCAAC
This sequence comes from Eubacterium sp. LMAG:50, assembly GCF_008680265.1. Lineage (NCBI taxonomy): Bacteria > Bacillati > Bacillota > Clostridia > Eubacteriales > Eubacteriaceae > Eubacterium > Eubacterium sp. LMAG:50. The sequence continues at coordinate 4,677 of NZ_NALP01000009.1, forward strand.
GGTTAGCGTTCCAAGTGGAAGAACCGCTTTGCCGTCCTGCATATAGAAGCTGTCGCCAGATACCTTGTATGCGTCCGCTAATTTTGTGATGTAATGAGTTGTCCCGTCACTGTCTGTTTCAGCGATTGTCTTTGTAACCCATGTACGAGTAGCTTCGGCAGGGAGATTTCCTTTATTGTAGAAGCCAGCATAATACTTCCATGTAAATTCCGCACCTGCTAAAGAAGCGTTCCCTTGCGGATTGTCTTTCTGTGTTTCCATATCAATCTTGAAAAGCTCAATCAAAGTGTCCGTTACTTTCGGTGTATCTGATACTTTCAAAGTCGCTGTTTTTCCAGCTTCAACCTTTAAGGAATATACAGTTTTATCTACTTTATATCCTGCTGGTGCAGATAATTCCTTGATATAGACTGTGCCAGCCGTTACCTCTGCAACATCTGTATTTCCGTTTTTATCAGTCGTAAGGGTGGCAAGCTGTTTCGTGCAGTCCTTATCAGCAAAGACACCGTATGTCGCACCAGAGATAGAGTAATTCCTGTTACCGTCTGTAATGCTGGCATTACTGGAAGTCTTTTGCAGTTTTGCATTTCCAACATTCAGTTTCGCCCAGAATTGTCCCAATTCCTGCCCCTCGCCAGAGTAGATATAACCGCCACATTCATAGCGCCCTTTATTTTCTTTGACAAAGGCTTTCGCACCAGCAAAAACTTCGTCCTGCGTTGCCTTTGGAATTTCATCATAAGAAGCTCGCACGTTATCACATTGCCAGCCAAGATGTACGCTCAATCTCTGCCAGACAACACATTGTTCCAACAGATAGACTTGCTTGTAGTTCAGTTCCTTGTGAGCTTCGCCATACTGTTTGACATACTCTAAGGATAACGCCACATCTGAAATCTGGTCGGCACTCATGCGTGAGCTTGCGTCAGCTCTGGTCTTGTAGCCGTTCTTAAAATCTGTATTGATGTCAATACAATAGGCAGTTTCGCCCTCGACTTTCATATAGCCCTCATTGAATGTCGAACCAATAGAACCGTCATTCATTACTTTTTCAATGATACCGACACGCTCCGCACTTTCCGTCCAGTATTGCTTACTTTCTGCATGGACGGGTATAGTCGGTAAAGCAGTAACGACAGTTGCAAGAGCTAAGAAGCCCGTACACAATCGTTTCCATGTCTTTTTCATAAATCTAATGCTCCTTTCATTTTAGGTATAAAAATAGACGCTCATTTCTGAACGTCTACATTATTGAAAGGCTTGTCCTCTCACACATATTCTATTTTAATAGGTACAACAGTTGCCTTTCTCCTTGTATTTTCGTTGTTTTCATCACTTGCGTTATCTACAACCTCCATGTCCCGGGTCCAACATAATTTTATAAGCCATAAACACCTTAATAACAAATTCGTTATCATATAGTATGCTTATGGCTTACCAAAAATACCTATATTTTATTTTTTGTTTACATTTGTTTCGTTATTGTTCTGATTATCTCTTGCACCGTTTATGATGTCATCTCCTGCATCTTCAACACCATCGATAACATCATCCACTACATCATCTGCAACTCCGTCACCATTTGTATCAGTTGAACTATTTACGTTTCCTGATCTTCTTGTTGTTTCGTTTCTGTCTGTTCTATTTGTTGTAGTCTCTGTTGTCATTTCATTTGTTGTTTCTACAGTTTCATTCATTGATTCATTCATTTCATCGTTTGCTGCATCATTATTTCCACAGCCTACAAATCCAACCATTGAAAGCATCATTACAAATGCTACTAAGTATTTTTTAATATTGTTCATAATAACCTCCATAAAAGTTTTTACATCATTTATTATGAACACTTTTACAAAAATTATAAAAATATATAAAAAAATAGAAATAATTTAATTTGAAATCAATATAAATTGAGTTCGGCAAAAATCATTTCTATTTTTAAAATATTAAAATGGCATGATTTCGAAAGTTCATAGTTCATAGTTCTTAGCATTAGCAAAGTAACTTTAACTTTCATTTTCCATTCTTTTATACATAACTTTATTCGATTTAATTTAATACATCAGCCATGTTATACATTCCTGTTTCTTTAGAAGCAAGATATTTAGCTGCATCAACAGCACCTTTTGCAAATACTGCTCTTGAGTAAGCTGTATGCTTAATTTCAATTACTTCATCAATTCCTGCATATATAACTTCATGTTCACCTACAATTGTTCCACCTCTTACTGCTGAGATTCCAATTTCCTTTTCAGGTCTCTTTTCTCTTCTGCTGCTTCTATCATATGTATAATCATATTCGTTGTTTAAAACCTGATTAATACAATCTGCAAGTGCTAATGCTGTTCCGCTTGGAGCATCTAATTTCTGATTATGATGCTTTTCCACTATTTCAATATCATATCCTCTGTTGGCTAACACTTCTGTTGCAACTTTTAAAATCTTCATTAATGTGTTAATTCCTAAAGACATATTTGCTGATTTTAAAATAGCAACTTTTTCACTTGCCTTCTGAACATTATCTAACTGTTCTGATGTAAGACCTGTTGTGCACAAAACAACCGGAATTTTCTTTTCTACTGCATACTTTAATAAATCATCTATTGCACTAGCTGTTGAAAAATCAATAATTACATCTGCATCAACATTACAGTCAAAAATATTTGTGAAAACAGGATAATCATTTGCCACTTTGTCATAAGCATCAATTCCTGCGACAATCTGTACGTCTGTATCTTTATTAGCTATATCAGTAATCATTCTTCCCATTCTACCGTTACAGCCATTCATAATTATGTTTGTCATCCTTACCTCCGTATGAAAGCTTTATAAAATTCCGTAATTCTCCATTGCTTTTCTTAATCTTTCTTTGTTAGTATCTGTCATTTCTGTTAAAGGAGCTCTAAGTGAACCGGCCTTATATCCTAACATATTCATTGCTGCTTTTACAGGGATTGGATTAACTTCACAGAATAATGCATCAATTAATTCAATTGCTTCTAACTGAATCTTCTGTGCCTTTTCAATATCTCCATCCATATATGATGCTACCATATCATGAACTTTAGCAGGTGCTACATTTGACCAAACTGAAATAACACCCTTTCCGCCTAATGATAACAATGGAAGAACCTGGTCGTCATTTCCTGAATAGATATCAAGACATCCATCTGCAAGTGATGCTAACTTAGCTACCTGTGAAATATTTCCTGATGCTTCTTTAATTGCAACTACATTCTTTACTTCTTTTGCAATCTTAACTGCTGTTTCAGGAAGGATGTTTGTTCCTGTTCTTGATGGTACATTATACATAATAATAGGAATATTTACTGCGTCTGAAATATCCTTATAATACTGATATAATCCACCCTGAGTAGCTTTATTATAATATGGCGTAACACATAATAATCCGTCTGCACCAACTTCCTGTGCCTGTTTAGCAAGGTTGACTGCTTCTCTTGTACAGTTAGAACCTGTTCCTGCAATTACAGGAATACGCTTAGCTGTCTTATCTACTGCATATTTAATGCATTTAATATGTTCTTCATCATTCATTGTTGAAGATTCACCTGTTGTTCCACAAATAATAATTGCATCTGTGCCTCCGGCAATCTGATTTTCAATTATTCGTCCTAATTCATCATAATTAATTGAACCATCTTCATTCATAGGTGTGATAATTGCTACACCTGCACCTGTAAAAATCGACATTTTAATGTCCTCCTTCATAATCTTAATCCCATTATTTACACCACTTATTTATATACAATCTCTCCGTAACTATCTTTTGTAAAATAAAATAAATTTAATAGTTACATGCGTAATAAAAGGGACCACGTGGTGTGCTCCCTAAAAGTATCGCTTCGATGCTTATAAGTAGCTCTCCATCAGGGTACTTCCTAATGACAGTTATATGGCTCTTAACCATATACCCAAAAATTCATCTCCGGAATGAATCCTTTCGGCGCCACATCCTTTCCTCTGTAATCGTCTGTCTCCGGGACATCATACAGTTTACTAATAAGTAGCGCAACCTCTACTATCATTTAAAATAATAATAGCACTCCACATTATATAAGTCAACCTAATTCACCCCTTTACGAATAGCGGTAAATTATATTTCCCCTCCTTATATAATATGGTCATATTGCTATATTGTCTATCATTTTATCAAAATATCTTTAATATCATTTTCTTTTATTACATCTACGGAATCATCCTGATATCCGGCAGGTATACCTACACTTGAATACAATTTACCAAGTTCAGTAAATTCCCCTGTTGAAATGTCATACAATGCTGATGCTCCATTTCTTGAATCTCTGCTTCCAAATGAAAACCATGCATATCTTTCTACATAATCTCTTTCTTCTAATCCCGGTATTACACCTTTCATATATCCAATAACTGCATCTAACTGCTCCTGATTTTTTCCCGGATCTCCTGATATTGCAAACTCCGTAATCCAAATCGGCTTATGATACATTTCATATGTCTGGTCAATCAAATCTAAAAATGCCTGAACACCTTCATCACTATACCAGTTCCAATAATGATGTAACGCAATAAAATCTATACTAAGATTATCATCTGCATCAATCTGCTCCATAAACGGCTGAAACCAGTCTTTTGACCACGGAGGGCATAATGCTGTTGCCGGTGAACTTATCTGTATGCCTTTATTCATAAAATCAGGCCATGCATCTACAACTTCATCAACTGATAAATTTGACTGATCAGTAAAATCAGGTTCATTGTATGCCAACAAATATTTATATCCCATTTTTTTTAGTCTTTCTATCATAGTTGCCTCTGTTGAGCCATAAGTCCACATCATAGGTATATACTCCATATTTTCAAATGAATAATAATTAAATGGTGTAATATCCCAATTGTAATACCATGATGCATTCATCTTATCTGCTGCAAGTTCTCTTGACATATCCTTATTTACACATAAACCTTTTTTTGAAATATAAATTGTAAATACATCTGAATATATTTTACTTCCGTTATCGTAATCAGCTTCTATGTATATTTCATAAGAATTTGTTTTTGCGCAGTGAAATTCTACTGTAGCAACAGATGCTATATCTGATATGGATTCTTCTTTTTTTGTCATATCTTCCAGCTTCATTCCTGAAACAAAACCTTCATCTTCTTTTTCCTCTTTTGCAAATTCATCCGGCTTTATGGTAAATTTCTTTTCTCCATCTATATAAATATTATATTCGTTTACTTTGCCATATTTTTCACTGTTTTCATATATATCTTCTAAATTTGCAATTGTAATGTCTATGTTTCCCGCGCCTATCATCTTTCCCGGGGTTGGATTAACAAGTGCATTTTCTTTCCATTTAATCAGTGTATCTTCTTTTTTACTATTATCATTTACAAATATACCCACAATTCCTATTGCCGCTCCAAAACAGCACATAATAATTGCAGCAATTAATTTCTTAATATTTTTCATTGATTTTCCCTTAATATACCTTAATCCCTTCAATTTTTAAGCCATAAATACAATTATAAATTTCAATATGTATTTATGGCTTTATTCTTATTCATAATTTGTCTATAAAACTTTTAGTTTTATTCTTTGTAACATATTATTGGACTTTAAATATTTACTCAAATCTGTATTATTTAACTTTTACCGATTTTGTCTTGCTCCATGCGCCATATACTTTTTTAGTTCCAACTTTTGTATATGCTCTTACCTTAAAGTAAAACTTTGTTTTTCTGTCTAATTTCTTTATTGTAACTGTTCTTTTTGTTACATTTTTAGTTATATATCCTCTATACTTTTTGCTGTCAGAATATTTTATCTGATATCCTTTCGCTCCTGCAACCTTCTTGATTTTAATTTTTGCTGTTTTCTTCTTTAAACTCTTTACAGATATAATACCTGTTTTTCTTAGTTTCTTTACAGTAGTACCATCTAAACCATCATTTGCATTATTATTATTGTTATTATTATTATTATTATTATTATCATTCTGTAATGAAGCATACACAACATTCATAGTAGAATTATCTATTGCCGTACAATTTCCATAACTATATCCTTCAGGATTTCCATTCGCAACGTATGCATTTCCTAAATCAGTTAATACACCTGTTTTATTTGTCCATAATGCTGCTGCACCATTTGTTTCATCTGTTGTATCAAAAGAAAACCAAGAATATCTTTCTACATAACTTCTCTCGTCTAATCCTTTTAATACAGCCTCTAAAAATTCTTTACACTGCTTTCTTCCATATGAGTTACTATATCCCCATCCACTAGGAGCAAATTCTGTAATCCATATTGGTTTGTGATACATTTCATATGTTTTATCTACTACATCTGTAAGAAAAGTATTTGCAGCTTCAACTCCTCCATATGTTCCATAATAACAATGAAGTGGTATAAAATCTATTGTACTATGGTCTATTCCATTCATAAATGTTCTAAACCATTTGCCACCTGTATTATTATCAATTCCCCATGATGGACTTAAAGCCGGTGCCGGTGAACCTAAATGGAAATTATATCCCAAAAATTTATTCCAATTATTAATCGCTGTATTTACGTTTATATTACTTCCGCCAACATTTGCTCCCATATCCGGTTCATTATATGCAAGTAAATACTTGTATCCTTTAGATGCAATTGATGATATATATCTTTCTGAGTTTGTTCCCCAAATCATAGGAACATAGTCAATATCTGTATAACAACTATATGTAAATGGATTTACTCCCCAATTATAATACCAACCTATATTCATATCATCAGGTATTAACATTTTCCCCATTTCATTATTTACGCACAATCCTTTTTTAGTAACATAGAAATAGAATGTAGATGATGTTATACTTGAGCCGTCTGTAAATTCAGCAATAATATAAACCTTATGGCGGCTTACTACTGTCGTATAATATTCAAATTGTGTGGAATTAGACGTTGCTGTATTAACTAAAGCATCATCTACATACAACTTATAACCTTTTACTTCTCCTAAATCATTTGCACTTGTCCACTTTATATCAACATAGCCTGCAGGTACTAATTTGCCTGCTACCGGATTTGTTATTGCATTTGTCTGCCACTGTGTTATTGCACCTGCATCACTATTTATTGTAACTGCTTTAACATCATTGTTAAAAGCAGGAGTTCCGGCAATAACCACCGCTGACATCAAAGCCATTGCAATTACTTTTCTTAACTTTCTCATATAATAATCTCCTGTTACCTTTTCAAAATAAATAGGTAAGATACTCACCCCTATTTCCTTTTTCTTTTGTCTAACAATCACTTATGCAATTATTTTTTCTTACTATTTTTAGCTGATTTTGCTTTTTTTGCCTTTTTTACTTTTTTAACTTTCTTTATTTTTGCTACTTTCTTGCTGCTCCAACCTGTATACAACTTTGAGCCATCCATAATAAAGTAAGCTCTTGACTGAATATAATACTTCTTTCCGGCTTTTAATTTTTTAAGTACATATGTAAGTTTTGTTGTACTCTTTGTTTTAGCTTTCTTCATATTCTTATATGTTGAATATTTGATTTCATATCCTGCTGCATTATTTACGCTCTTAAGATTTAATTTAATAGTTTTCTTTTTGTTATTTGCTAATGCAGTATATATAACAGGTTTAACTGATGCTGCACACGCAACTGCTGATGTATCAACTCCACTTGGAGTATATACTCCATAAGTTTTTGCCGGATATCCTGCAGGATTTCCAATTTCTGCGTATAACTTTCCTAATTCTGTTAACACTCCGGTATTTCTGTACCACAAACCTGAAGCACTGTCTGTAAATTTGCTATTGTCTTCAGGGTCGAATGAGAACCATGCATATCTTTCTACATAACTTCTTGCATTTAATCCTTCTAATACAATCTTTAAAAAGTTTCTTGTATTTGCTGCGCATGTAGAATCAGCCATGCTTAAGTTCATATGCTGTTCACCTACTGCAAATTCAGTAATCCAAATTGGCTTATGATATAATGCATATGTCTGGTCAATTGCCTGTAAGAACTGTAATGCGCCTTTAGTTGAATCTAAATCTGTTCCCCAATAACAATGTACCGCAATAAAATCAACATCTAACGAACTATTTGCTGATATCTTTTCCATAAAAGGTTTAAACCATTTATCAGACCAGCACGGTGCTGTAGCTGTTGCAGGTGAGCCAACTTTAAGTCCTGAATTACAAAAATCCTGCCATCTGTTAATTACTTTTTCAATTGACATATTAGACTGATTTGTTAAATCTGGTTCATTATATCCTAAAATATATTTGTATCCATTCTTTTTTGCGTTTTCAAAAGCTGCTTCTTTAACTGTTCCCTGTCCCCATATCATAGGTACATAGTCCATATTATCAAATGATCTGTTTTTAAAATTTTTTTCATTATATGCTGTAAAGCCCCAATTATAATACCAACCAACATTTAATGAAGAAGCATCTATACCTACTCCCATATCTTCATTTATACAAATTCCTTTCTTTGTAACATAAAAAGTACTTGTATTTGTATTAACTACTGTTCCGTTTGTTAATGTAGCTGAAACGTATGCTGTATGTGCAGATACATCAACTGTGTAAAATTCACATGATAAAGTTTCTGATGCTGATGGAGCAACTGTTCCTACTAATGCGTTATCAACATAAACTGCATATGATGAAACTCCTTCTAGGTTATTATTCCACTTTACATCTATATATCCTGCTCCAATTAATGATCCGTTAGCAGGACTAATCAATCCATTATTAGTCCATTCTGTTGTTGAAACTGTAGCAGCTACTGCTTCATTGCTTGTGCTTGCAACATAATTAATTCCTGAAAATGCAACAACTAATGATAATGCAAATGCTAATATTCTCTTTGCTTTTCTCATATCTTATCCTCTCTAACTAAATAAAATGTTTCTACATTTAAAATCAAATTATAGCATCTAAGATTTTTGTTTAAAAAAAGGGCGCAAAGACTTATATGATATTCATATAAAATCTCTACACCCTTTCACCTGCTTAAGATTAATTCTAATATTAAACTTATTTAACTACAACTAACTTCTTAGCTGACCATTTTTTACTAAATACTTTGTTATCTGCTGAATCTGTTGTATAAGCTTTAGCTCTTACGTATACAATTGATCCAGATTTAAGTTTCTTAAGTATAATTTTTGTCTTTTTAGATGTTTTCTGTTTAGCACCCTTAAACTTTGAATTTGTTGAATACTGAACAGCATATCCTTTAACATTCTTTGCTTTCTTAAGTGATACAACTGCTTTCTTAGCACTTTTGCTCTTTACAGAAGCAATTTTAACCTTTGCCGGTGCAGCTGTTTTCTTCCATTTTGCAACAAGAGTTAAATCACTTGATACAAGAGAATTAAAGTTATATAAAACACCATTAGCTGTATAACCTACTAATGTGTATCCTTTTCTCTTAGCTGCAAATGTATCAACCTTTTCGCCTTCATTTACATATTTTGTAGACATTGTCTTATTCTGGCTTACAAAATTAACAGTGTACTGTTTATTAGCTGTAACTACAAAATTGTTTACATGAATATATCCTGCCATACCAATTTCATCAGCATATGTCTTTAAGAATGCACCTAAAGCGAATTTTAATCCAATATTTCCTTTTTTATAATCCTTTGGTACATTGATTACCGCTGAAACCTTCATACTTTCTTTCTTTGAAGAATCTAATGTAATATATCCATCTGATGTAATATTAGATGTTGAAGTTAACTCTAAAGCTTCATCACCATTACCAGGCTTATATGCCTTGAATAAAATATGCTTTGTAGTAATATCCCCTATCTTATTTCCTAATGCATCTTTTTTATTTGCCTTTAATGTGCTGGAAATATCAAAAGAAATTGTGTAATTACGTCCTGCTTCAACAGGTACATTTTCAAGTGTGGCTGTCATACCCCATGGGTTATCATTTACTAATTCATTTGTTAACTTATTGTATTCTCCATCCCATCCGGAATTAATGACAAAGAAATCAAAATTAGAAACTGTTGAACCTGCTGTTATGTATCCTTCAGTTGCATAATCAACACCTTTTGTCTGAGGGATGGCTTTTAAAGCTTCTTCCCATACTCCACCATCTTCTCTAGTACATACAGAGAATGATGTCCATTGTGTTAATCCTGCCAAAACATTTGTTCCTGCAGGAACCGGTGCTGCTGAAGCAACGCCTGCCATTCCTATAGTCATAACAGATGCTAATGCAACCGCCATAGTTTTCTTAAATAATCTCACTTATTTGTCCTCCTAATTACAGTCCTTATGTTTAATATGCGGCAATATTTTGATAATTGCCGCATACTTACTTTTGAAAATTATATTTGCTGTTCTGTTTTATTATTTTTTAATTGTTACTTTTACAGCTTTGCTCCACTTACCAAATCCTGCAGCATTCTTAGCACGAACCTGAACTTTGTATGTCTTACCTACTGCAAGTTTTTTAATTTTAGCATTAGTCTTCTTAGTGTTGTATTTTTTCTTTCCAACTTTAACCTGATATGACTTAGCACCTTTTGCTTTCTTCCAAGTAACCTTAACTGACTTCTTAGCATTGTTAACAGCCTTAACTTTCTTAACCTGTGCAGGTTTGCTTGCTACTACTGCAGGAGCTGCTGTTGTAGGAGCTACTGTATTTGTATTACCTGTTGGAACCTTTGTTGTTGTTGTTGCTTCAGGAGCCTTTGTTGTCTGTCTTTCAGGAATAACGCTCTGTGTATACTTTTCACCCATTAAAGAAATGTCTGTGAATGCTAATGTTCCATGTGCATTTACATTTTCTGATGTTCCATATGCGTATGCATACTTGCAAGCCTTAGCTGCTTCTTCTGTAACTTTTCCAGCCTTAACTGCCTGTGTTAATTCATATGAATAATAATATGAACCATATGCTAACTGAACCTTAATATCATTACTTAAATAATCAGGACTTACAGGAACGTCAAATTCGTATGTTTCTGTTGCTCCTGCTGGAACAGTTATTGTCTTAAATAACATTGTGTTATCATTATCACCTTCAATACCACTATTTACAGTAATTGTAATATTCTTTTCTGTCTTTGTAGTTGTATCTGCTTCCATCATTCCGTTATTAACTGTAAATTTTAATTTATATGTATTTCCAGGAACAACTTTAGCATTAATTTCTGATTTAATCTGATATGGTTTTTCACCCCAGATTTTATCATTTAATACAATTGCATCTTCCGGAGCAGCGCTTTCTGCTGTCCAATTAGCCTGCCATCCTGTAATAGAAATATTAGCAGAAACATTATCTACTGCTGTTGACTTAAATGTTGTCTGTGTAATAACAGCATCATTTGGTTCATAACTTTCTGCTGAACTTGTCCAGCTACCTGTAAGTGCGTTAGCTGTATCAGCCTTAACGTCTGTTGTGTTTACCTTGAATCCTACTGCAAGTGTGGCAACTAAAGCTGTTGTCATAGCACCTGCCATAACTTTGTTGAAAACCTTTCTCATCTTCAATTTCCTCCTCAAATAAAATTGTTTTTTTTCTTTTTGAAAACGTTTATTTTCAATCTATGAACATCTTATCATAAACGTTTTTATTTTACAATCCAAAATATAATATTTTCACAAATAAAACGATTTATAATTTGAAATACTATCTATTTTTCACATACCTTCAATCATTTTCTTTTAAATCAGGTGTGAAAATTGTAACATTTTTATTGTATTCTACTTAGATGTTTTAAATGTTTTTGTTTTAGACCATGGTCCTTTATCACTGCCATTAATACCTCTGACTCTTACAAAGTATTTTTTACCACCTGCCAATTTGCTTAATACAATTGATAATTTACCGGTTTTCTTTGTCTTTGATTTTTTGAATTTCTTATTCAAAGAATACTGAACCTGATATTTTTTAGTTCCTGCAGCTTTCTTCCATGTTACCTTAACTGATTTTTTCTTTGTTAGCTTTGCACTCTTAATCTTAACTTTACCAATTGTAGTTGCCTTTGTTGTTTCTACAGGTACTACAGTTGTTGGTGTAACCTGAGTTGTTGTTTCTTCTACCTTAGGTGTAGCAGTTGTTGGTGGCTGCTGTGTTGTTGGTTCCTCATATACATACTTATCAGCATCAGTCAACTTATATGTTTCATAACCTTTCGGATTACCTAATGATGCATATAAGAATCCATTATCTGTTAATTTACCTGAGTCATAATCAAATAATGCAGTTGATCCACTTGCATCATTTGAATCAATATCATTTGCTGAATTAATATTGTATGGGAACCATGCATATCTTTCTACAAAATCCATCTCATCTAACTGTGCACATACTTCTTTAATAAATGCACCTGTTTTTTCATTTTCACCAGGTTTCTGATAACTATAATCGAATTTGTCTCCATATGCCTTGCTTCCAAAAATTCCCATTTCGGTAATCCAAACAGGCTTTCCATATAATTCATGTACTTTCTTTACAGCATCAATCACCATGCCAACACTTCTCTGACTAATATATGTATGAATGGCTACACAGTCACAGCTAACTCCTTCAATCTCGATCTGAACACCATTATAATCAACTGTTCCGCCTTTTAAGAATGGTGTAAGCCATCCGCTATATGTTCCATTAGGATTACTTATAGCAGGTGATACCGTTCTCTTTCCAAGTTTCTGTATTTCTTCCCAGCCTTTCTGTGCCTGTACAACTGATATGTTAGCCTGAGCTGATAATTCAGGTTCATTATATCCAAGGATGTAATTAGCATCCTTTGGAACTAAAGCACACTGCTCTGCAATGTATTTAAATAAATTTTCATCTTTTGTTCCATCCGGATCATCCTGATTTCTTCCCCAAATCATTGGTACAAAATCAACTCCATCATCAATTGAATTATTATAAGGTGTTGCCTGCCAATTGTAATACCATGATAAATTCATTTTTTTAAGTTCAACTGTTTTACTCATATCTTCGCCTAAAGCAATTCCTTTTTTAGATACAAAAAAGTTTCTTTCATTAGACTCTACTGTTTCACCTGAAGCTAAAACAGCCTCAACCTTTAATGTATGCTTTGCTATAGATGTTGTATAAACTTCTGCCATCTGTTCATTCTCACCATTAGCTTCTAATTCGACTGCTTTTTTTCCATCAAATACAATATTATAGCTTTCTGCATCTGTTACAGATGTATTAACTTTAACATTAATGTATCCTGCTCCTACGAGTTTGCCTTCAGTTGGTGTAATAACTGCCTCTTCTTTCCAGCTTGATATAGTGCTACTTTCTTCGTTTGCATCCGCACTTATCACTCCAGTCATTGACACTGTCATAACTGCAGCCATGGCAAATGCAACTCCCCTCTTAAAATTTCTCATGTTTTCCTCCTTTATATGCATACCATCTCTGATGGTATTTCTTCCACTCTATTGTCCGATTATTCTCTTATAAAGTCAACAACTTTTTTGCATTTTTTACAATTTTGCTTATAATCAATCTTTTTTTTTAGATGTTATTTTATTTTTTAGAATAATATGATTTATAATTTGTTGTATAAATAAATAATATCACTAATTTGTTTATTTGTTTGTGGCACCTTTGCAAGAAAAAACATCCCAAAACAAACTTTTCAGTCTGTTTTGGGATGTTTTTCTGCTTTTTTTAACGATTTTACTCGTCTACATATTCTAATTTGCTGACAGACACTTCATATGCTGTGTGCTTTTCGCTTTCATCTTCATTAATCTTCTTAATGTACTCTCTGCTTTGCACTCTTCCCCATATCTGAATGTGTCCACCCACTTCAAAAGCTGATGCATATCTTGCATTTCTGCCCCAGGCAATGCAAGGTATGTAATCTGATTTACCATACGGTCTGTTAACTGCAATAAGTAAATCTGCGATTTCTCTTCCAAGCGGTGTTTTTCTGTAAATTGGTGGTTTGCAAATAAATCCATCAAGGAAAATCTGATTTGTTCTGCCTGCATCAAGATTCTCTTCTACTTCTTCCCATTCTCTTACGAAAATAGAAAGCACCAATTTGTTTCTTGTCCCCTCATGTCTGTTGTAGGATCGAAACTGTCCTGATACTTCTACAAGTCTTCCTGTGTAATCCTGTGTTACATCAACAAGTCTCTCAGATACCATCAACGGAATAATATCCGTTAATTCACTAAGTCTGTCTACAGATACATCTACCATGTAGAATCCTTCTCCAAAAACTTCATGGCTGTATCTGAATTCAGATACAATCTCACCTACAATGCTAACGCGGTTGTTCTCAATAATCTTGTCGATCATGTGTGCTTCCCCCTTCTGTACCAACCTTTGGTTTCTTATTTCTTTTATCTCTATAATTATATTTCCTTTTTCCACTTTTATGTAAAAATGTGTTCGACCTTTTTCGACTTATATAATTTTTGTCTCAAATTTTTGCTCATTTATCGTCGAATACTAGGGTTTCACTTCGAAATAATTACTATTATTTACTATAAAATCGATATTTTCTTTATTCATTTACACACAATTTTCTATTATATCTATTTTTTTACCCCTAAATTTTTACCCCAAAGTCTCAACTTTGCCGTGAACTTTATCTTTTGTAATAATGACATTTCCTCTACTACAAAAAAATACCGACATTTGCAAACATCATTCACAAATGTCGGCACAATATTAATAACCAAGGTTCTTTAATGTCATTTTTGTTTCTGTCTTTAAAGCGCTGTTGATTGCACTTGAAGCTATGTTGCTTCTTAATTTCTTTACTGTAGCCTGCGGTTTATTCTTTGCTAACTTAACATCAGCAACCACTTCCTGATTCTGAATTGCTTTTATCTGAATCTTGTTTCCTGATGTCTGAATAGTACATACAAAATCTCCAACCTGTTTAAAGATTTTTCCATTTTTCTTTAAGTAATTGTAAAGAGCTATACCATTCTTCTTTTTGTCCTTTGTCACTTTAAGTTTCGCTTTAGACTTAACACATTTGAAGTTTGTAACCTTTACTGATGTACTAAAACTTGAATCAGCATCATTAGGAAGTACTTCTGAGAGTGCATAAATATCACCCTGTTCTTCTGTTCTGTCACCAAATTCTCCACCCATTCCATAATAAATGAATGTTGCATTAGCAGATGCTTTAAATGTTGCCTTGTAGTTTTCTGTTACGCCCGGCTGTAAGTGTAACCAGTCTGCATAAACTACTGTGTCCTGTGAATCTGTAACTTTAAAGAATACCCATTTTTCAGCCGTTGTAGTTGTTGCTTTAAAACTAAGAGTATACTTCTGTCCTTTCTTCACTGTGATGTCTCTGTGTGCCTGTGCTCCCCAAACACCGCCCCAGCCAATCGCATCCATATCAGCTGAGAAAGAACTTGCTGTTGCGCCTGACAAACTACCGTCAGCTCCTTCGTACCAATTTTCTCTCTGTCCAAAGTAGCCTTCAAATGTTGTACCTGCAAAACATGTTGCACACATAGCTACTGTTATAGTTGTTGCAACTATAGCAGCTGAAATTTTCCTGATAACCTTTCTCATTGGTTAATCCTCCTTAAATATAAGTATTTGTATCTTCTTTTAGAACTATAACTTATATCTAACACCCTTCGGTTCTATTTTATAACATTTACAGGGGCTCCTGCAACCCATTTTTTAATATTATTTTTTACAATTTCAACAAGTCTTGTCCTGGTTTCAACAGGTGCCCATGCTGAGTGAGGTGTAATAATTATATTATCTATATCAAGAATCTCTTCATGCTTTTCCATCGGCTCTACTGCTACTACATCAAGACCTGCTCCTGATATTTTCTTAGATTTAACAGCATCAATTAATGCCTGTTCATCAACTACTCCGCCTCGTGATGTATTTATAAACAGTGCTCCATCTTTCATTTTTTCAAAAAACTCTTTATTACACATCTTTTCTGAATCGCTATTTAATGGGCAATGAATAGAAACTATATCTGATTTTTCAAGCAGTTCATCCATTTCTACAAATCGGACGCTTTCATCTTTCTTAGGACTTCTGTTATACGCTAAGACCTTCATATCAAATGCCTGTGCAATTTTTGCAACTTTCTTTCCTATTGAACCATATCCTACAATTCCTAATGTTCTTCCATCCATTTCCTTCATTGGTTTAAATGGCGAAAATTTTTCGCTGTGTATCCACCCTCCGTCTTTAACAAATTTGTTATACTCTCCAACTTTATTGTAATGTTCAAGAATAAGAGCAAATACATGTTGTGCTACAGCATTTGTAGAATAACTTCCTGCATTACATACCGTTATATTTCTTTCATTTGTATATTCTATATCCACATTATTATATCCTGTAGCAAAAAGTCCTATATACTTTACATTCTTTGCATCCTTCAAAGTCATTCTGTTCATTATCGACTTATTACACAAAATAATTTCAGCATCCTTTATTCTTTCCGCTATCTGATTATATTTAGTATAATCATAAATTGTCACTTCACCAAATTCATCAAATACCGAAAAATCAATATCATCATTCGTTAAAGTTTTTGCGTCTAAAATTACTACTTTCATCAGCCCAATATCTCCTACTATTATATGTATTACCACTTCCATTAGTCAGTGGTCATTTGCCAAAGCATTTATGTAAAATTAACTTCATTCAATGTTTTTCTAAACATTGCTTTCATGTTAAAGACTTTCACCTATTAGAAACGTGCACCGCAAGGTGCACAACATAAAAAAAGAAGTTCCCAAACAGGAACTTCTTTTTATTTATTAATCCTAAAATCAGATTATACTCTTGAAAGGTATTCACCTGTTCTTGTATCAATCTTAATCTTTTCACCCTGATTAACGAATAATGGAACATATACTGTTGCTCCTGTTTCAACCACTGCAGGTTTTGTAGCACCTGTAGCTGTGTTTCCTTTAACACCAGGTTCAGATTCTGTAATCTCTAATTCTACGAAAAGAGGTGGTTCAATTGCAAATACATCACCATTGTGTGAGCAGATTGTAACCATTTCGTTTTCTTTAACAAACTTAAGTGCATCACCGATTGTTTCTTCTGATAATGCAATCTGTTCAAATGTTTCTGTATCCATAAAGTTATACAATCCACCATCTGCATATAAATACTGCATTGATTTTCTATCGATGTGAGCCTTAGGACATTTTTCAGTTGGTCTGAAAGTCTTTTCAACTACACCACCACTCTTGATATTTTTTAATTTTGTTCTAACGAACGCTGCGCCTTTACCTGGTTTTACATGCTGAAATTCGATAATCTGATAAATCTGTCCTTCAACTTCGATTGTAACACCATTTCTAAAATCGCCTGCTGCTATCATAATATTTCCTCCTAACAGTTCATTGTGTTTTACCACGCTACGTTTTATTTTATAATAATATTATTATTATTTCAACTATTTTTTACTACAGCAATTATTAAGCGTGCTATTTTTCTATTTATTATACTAGAAAAATGTATTATAAAACGTCAAATTCCATAGGAATATTTATTCCTTCTATTGTATGAATATATCTATAGTGTCCGGAATGTAGTCCTACATAATCCTGGAATATAGGAATACTAAAATATCCCGGTCTTAAATTTTCAATCAATATTATAATTTCCGGAAATCTTGCATCGTCACTCAATTCAATGTTCTTCCACTGATTATCCTCATATATTTCAAGTTTTCCCGGTTGAAGACTTCCCGGATATGTATTATCTTCATTACCTACAGCATAAACATAAAATGATAATTTATCATTCATATTTATTTGATTATTTTTTAATATACCGACTAATTTTGTATCATTATCATATACATTGAAATTAACAATACATTCCTGACCATTAACTTTGTTGGTTAATCGATATTGTCCGGTCGAAATATCATAATAATTATTCAAATCTGCATTTCTAATCATCTCACTATCATTAACCTCATACATTGTATTCTGATACTCATTTTTCTTTTCGATGATTTCCCATTTTCCATCTATATATTTTTCCAATTTTTCTGTTTTATAATCTAGTGCTATCACTCCCTTGCCATTAGTCAATGAATATTTAATTATTAGATTATCCTTTAAAGTTATTTTATCGTTAACATATGACAATTTTATTTTTGTTTCATTTACAGGATTTTGATTATCGCCTTTTCCCGCTTCTCCATTTGTAGTTGTCTCTTCATTCTTATTATTTGCAGTATTCTGTGATGATGTTGTTTCACTATTTTGCGTTTTGTCCTGATTATTTATTATTTTTTCTGAATCTGTATTCTTTTTCTTGTTTTTATTAACAACATTAATAATAAATACTCTCTTCTTATTTTTATATTTTGCTATAATTTTTGTCTTGCCATTTTTTATTCCCTTTATATTTAAAATATTATTTTTCTTACCTTTAATTTTTACTATTTTAACAATCTTTTTATTTTTAATTGTCCATTTTACTTTTACGCTTGGCTCTTTCACTTTTATAGTCTTTGTCTTATTAACTACGATATCAACTTTTTTTGTATCAGCATTTACATTAATAGTTCCAACTATACCTACAACACATATTACACATGCAATTACAATTTTTTTAATATAATTAATTGTAATTCTACTTCTTCCTTTAGTCATATAAATCTCCTTTCCAACTAAATTATTCGAACACTAATTTTATGATAACCATAACATATACTTCTATTTATATCTATATGTTTTAGTAACGAAAGTATTTTTTCAGATTATTTTTTCAGATTATTTTTTCTTTAATATTTAAACCACTGTATTTTCATCACGTAAAAAATCCGACAGGCTAAACCTATCGGATTTTCATTTTCTTTCTAATACTATATCTTTATCCTATGCTAAAAACTTGTACGCTCTAAAATCTCACCACAGATTTCAACTCTGCTTTTTCCATCTGTTGCTATAGAAACCTGAGTCGCCTTTTGATATCTTTTTTCTCTATCAGCAATCATTTTTTCTATATATTCTACTGTCATATGATTATTCAAAAGTGGTCTGTCTTTATTTTCACATATACGGTCATAAATAGTTTTGGGTTCTGCCGTGAGAAGTACTGTTCTTCCACCTGCTTTCATTATCTCTATATTTTCATCTTTAAGAACAACTCCGCCACCGCATGATACTATTTTTCCTGCATTAATTTGCATCTCTTCTAAAGCTTTTGTTTCAAGTTTTCTAAAATATTCTTCCCCATTTTTTTCAAATATATCACTTATAGACATATTTTCCTGTTCTTCTATGTATTTATCAATATCAACAACCGGCATTCCTGTAATATAGCCTAACGCATTTGATATTGTAGTTTTTCCCGTGCCCATAAAGCCAATCATAAATATATTTTTATCTTTGATATCATCACAATTAATACCTAATATATTTCTAACCTGTTTAATTGTCATTTGTCCCGGTGCTGATGTATTTACACCTGCCGCAAATGTTATTACTGAGCCTGTTGTCTTTCCACATACTCTTGTTACTGCGCCTAATTCTCCCATTGACATTGTAACTATAGGTGCTATCATTTTTTCATTTGCCTCAATAGAACCATATACGAGTTCCTTAACATCTTCTTCGCAACTTGGCATTACAGCCATCTTACATATATCTGCTCCAAGTTCTTCCATCGTCATTAATGTTTCCACAATCTTTTCTCTTGTTGGTGTTTCATTAAAATGATGATTTGAACCAATTACTTTTGCTCCTGCCGTATGTATTTCTTCTATCATATCTAAGGCAATTGAATCTTTAGAGTAGGCTTCTACATCTATTAATTCAGCCAGTCCTGTCTTAGCTACCTGAACATTCAAATCATAATAACTGTTGTTTGAGATAAATTTTTCTCCACCTTCTCCATCAGTTCTGAAAGTAAAGATTAATGGTATATCTTTAATTACCTCACGCAAATCTATCAACATATTTTCTACTTCATCGATATAAACGCTGTCAAAGAAATCACATCTCCATTCGATTATATCCGGATTCATCTCCACAACTTTTTTTGCCTGTTCTATCACTTCATCGTGATTTTCGCCTACTATCGGTACGCACACTTTGGGGTGACCGTCGCTAAGTTCAAGGTTTCCGACCTTAATTTGTTTCATTTTTCTTCTAATTCCTTTTTCGGAATTATTCCTCCTTTTACATTATTTGCCATATGTTTAAATTACGGCATTTGACGTATATTATAACATATATGAGTTTTATATAAAAGAGTGAAAATGTCTAAATGACATTTGCATAACTAACTAAAACTTTCTAAATGCTGTTTGTAATTGAAGTTATTTTACATTTACAAGCAGTAATAGTGTATATCATTTAGAAAAATACCCGGCATTTATTAAAACTCACTTCCATTTGTTTTCAAATTTATGTATCATAATATATGGTGTTGAATTAATTCAGCATATATCAACTAAATTAGAATTATAAAAACATCCAACAATAACCGTAATAAAGTTTATTGAGCAAAAATATACCGGCTCAAATAATTACAACGGAGGTACTACAATGGAAAATATAAATATTACAGGGTCAACAAAACTTACAGGACTTCTTGGCAGTCCTGTTGCACATAGCAAATCACCCGCAATGCACAATGAAGCCTTTCGACTTTTAGGTTTAGATTATGTATATTTATGCTTTGATGTGGATGAAAATAATATGGAATCAGCAGTTGAAGGTCTACGAACATTAGGAGTTGCCGGATTCAACTGTACAATGCCTGACAAAATAAAAATGTGGGAATTATGTGATGATTTATCTCTTGCAGCAAAGTTAATAGGTGCTGTAAACACAGTTGTTAATCAAGACGGAAAATTTATTGGTCACAATACTGACGGAATTGGATATATGCAATCTGTTAAGGATGCCGGATTTGATATAATTGGAGGTAAAATGACATTAATGGGTGCCGGTGGTGCTGCATCTTCAATTCTTGTTCAGGCTGCAATAGATGGCGTGAAAGAAATCGATGTTTACAACAGACCCGGAACTAATTTTGATAAAGCTCAGATTTTAATTGACAAGTTGAATAAAGTTACTTCAGCTAAAGTTTCTCTCTATGATTTAAATGACGAAACTTCTTTAAAGAAGTCATTGGATTCAAGCACAATTTTAACTAACGGAACTTCTCTTGGTATGGCGCCAAATACCTACTCTTGTGTTATTAAAGACAGTTCCTTTTTACATCCTGAATTAATTGTTTCTGATATTGTTTATAACCCACTCGAAACAAAACTTATGAAAATGAGTAAAGAAATAGGTTGCCCTGTATTCAATGGTTTATATATGCTTTTATATCAGGGGGCTGAAGCCTTTAAGCTTTGGACAGGGAAAGAAATGCCTGTTAATGAAATCAAATCAAAGTTTTTTTAGAAATATTATCAATTAATTTTGAACAATAAATTTTAAAATGAATTATTTTATTCATTACGGATGATATAATTTTTTCAATATCATCCGTAATTTTTTTATTATTCAATAAAACAAATCTCACATTTTCAATATTTATATAATTTAGGGTTGTATAATCAATTTATCAGACTCATATAAACTTATGATTTATACTATTTACTCATATCGGTTTTAGACATTTTCTTTTTCCAACGCCATAAAATAAATTTTTCAGGAATTCTTTTTAAAACTATTTGAATTTCTTCTTTTTTATCGATTTTTTTAACCATCACACTCTGGATTCCTGTTCTGTTTGCGCCATACACATCTGTGAATATCTGGTCGCCTACAAATATTGTAGAATCTACATCTGTGTGCATTAATTCCATCGCTTTTTTATAGTTCCTAGTTGAAGGTTTATGTGCATCAAATATGTATTTTGACTTAACTGCATAAGCGAATGGCTCAACTCTTGGTTCCTGGTTATTTGAAATAAGACACGTATCAAGTCCTATTTTTCTTAATTTTTCGAAAAATTCAATACTCTTATCTGTAGCGGGATGTCCATGAGGAACTAATGTATTGTCAATATCAAATATCACTCCTCTTATCCCCTGTTTATAATACATGTCAAAATCTATATCTTCTACAGAATTTACATATTCATTTGGGTAAAATCTTTCAAGCATATTTTTCTCCTGCGTTCTATCTTTACTTAACTATGTTTCCACATCATCCAGATGCTCTAATTTAAAATATTTCTACATCATAAGATGCACTAATTTAAAAATGTTCCTACATCATCAGATACACAATTTTAAAATATTGCTACATCATTAGATGCACTAATCAAAGTTATTCTTTCATCATCTATGCACTAATTTAAAAATTTCTTTAACTCATCCATAAATGTATTTACATCTTTAAACTCTCTATATACAGAAGCAAATCTTACATATGCAACCTGGTCTAATTCTTTAATTTTATCCATAACGATTTCACCAATCTCATTACTTGAAATCTCTTTTTCTTCTTTATTAAATATCTCTGCCTCTATTTCTTCAACCGTAGATACTATCTGATCATAAGATACAGGTCTTTTATGACATGAACGTACAATTCCCCTCTCTATCTTACTTCTATCATACGGTTCTCTGTTATCATCTTTCTTTATAACGATAAGCGGTATTGTTTCTACTTTTTCATATGTAGTAAAACGTTTACCACATACCTCACACTGTCTTCGGCGTCTGATAGAATTATTCTCTTCTGCCGGTCTTGAATCAATTACCTTTGTATTTTCTTCTCCACAAAATGGACACTTCATATTCTGCCTCCTAATACTTAATTCCAGTCATAAATTGATTATAAAAAGAATTAGTTATATGGTCAAGACGTTTTGTACTTATGCTTTACATCATCTAAGTCTACACTAACCAAAATAATATCATCCCCAATCTGCTTTACACATTTTACAGGAATTATATATTCAAAATCGCTACATATAAGATTACAGAATTTTGTAGGCCCGGGCACAATCAGTGCTTCTATACATCCTGTGCAAATATCAAATTCCAAGTCTTCTACCGAGCCTATCATTTTACAGTCACAACAATTAATTACTTCTTTCTGTTTTAACTCACATATTCTCATTTTTGCTCTGCAGTCTTTTTTTTATTTTATGAGAAAAATTTGTATTTTATGATTATATCTTATATAGTGTTTTATTATTTTATCTTATATAGTGTTTTATTATTTTAACTGATATATTATTTTGTATTTCCATGTCATCTATTTTTTTATCATTATTACATATATCGCCTTACATTTTTATCCCATATAGCGTTTTATCACTTCTTATCGCATATAATGCTTCATTGCCTTTATCGCATTTTTTTCAAGTCTGCTAACCTGTGCCTGAGAAATTCCTATTTCATCAGCTATTTCCATTTGTGTTTTTCCCTTAAAAAATCTTAAGTCTATTATTTCTTTTTCTCTTTCCGGTAGCCCTTTAATTGCTTCAGCAAGAGCTATTCTATCTACCCATTTTTCTTCTTTATTTTTTTTATCACTTATCTGGTCCATCACATACAAAGTATCTCCTCCCTGGTCATATACCGGGTCAAATAAAGATACCGGACTTTGTATTGCATCTAAGGCATATATAACTTCTTCAGATGTAGCTCCAATTTCTTTAGATATTTCACTTATGGTTGGTTCTTTATTGCTTGTCTTCATTATACGCTCTTTAGCATAAATAGCTTTATACGCTGTATCTTTTATCGACCTGCTTACTCTGATTGATGCATTATCTCTTAAAAATCTCTTTAGTTCTCCTGCAATCATAGGTACTGCATAAGTTGAAAACTTTACATTTAATGTGTCATCAAAATTGTCAACTGCTTTTATAAGTCCAACGCATCCAATCTGAAACAAATCATCCATATTTTCATTGCTTCCCGAAAATCTCTGAATAATACTTAGCACAAGTCTCAAATTTCCCTGAATGTACCTTTCCCTTGCTTCTTTGTTTCCTTTTTTTATCTCTTTAAAAAGTTCAGTTTTTTCTTCATTTGTCAGTAACGGTAATTGTGTCGTGTTTACTCCACTTATTTCCACTTTAAAAAGAGCCATATTTTCCTCCAAATCATTCAATTACTTCTTATCAACAAACAAATATTTGTCAATTTGTATTACATTTAAATGATTAACAAAAACACGGCTCTTTATACATTATTCATATTTTACAATTTCTTTTTTTAGTCGATTCATTATCTTTTTTTCTAATCTTGATATGTACGATTGTGATATTCCAAGAAAATCTGCAACTTCCTTCTGTGTCATCTCCTCCCCATCTTTATTATTTAGTCCAAATCTCATTTCCACTATTGATTTTTCACGTTTATTTAATTTTTCAATTGCTTTTTTTAACAGACTTTTCTCCACTTCATTTTCAAGTCCTCTTGATATAACGTCCTCATCTGTTCCAAGAATGTCCGAAAGCAAAAGTTCATTACCATCCCAGTCAACATTTAAAGGCTCATCTATAGATACTTCAAGTTTTGTTTTATTGTTTCTTCTCAAATACATTAGTATTTCATTTTCAATACAACGTGATGCATATGTAGCAAGTTTTATGTTTTTATCTGTCTTAAACGTATTTATTCCTTTAATAAGACCAATTGTTCCTATTGATATCAAATCTTCTACGCCTACCCCTGTATTATCAAATTTTTTTGCTATGTATACAACCAGTCTCAAATTATGTTCTATTAACATTCTTCTTGCTGATTCATCATTTTCATTTATTAATTTTTCTAACTGTTTTGCCTCTTCTTCACCTTCAAGTGGAGCCGGAAGCACATCCGGTCCTCCGATATAATGTACTTCATTAGACTCATCTGAAAGTATCCATCTGGTAAGCACAGGAATCACATTTAAATTTTTAAGCAATTTTTCTCTCCTCTCTTTTATTTTTAATTGTGGACATGCATTGCAATTTCGCAATCATCTATTTACTTTGTTTCAAAATTGTGAGCGTGTATTACAATTCTCGCAATCGCCTATTTGTTTTTGATTTGTTTCACTATTATGTAGAATAAATTCAGAATTTAAAAGCATCTGATATTTTTTATCGTTATTAAACATTCCTTTATAAATTCCTAATACCGGATTTGAAATTTTCAAATTAATGTCTCTATTTTTAATTTCCATATAATCAACAGTAATTCCCGTCAATATTCCATTTTGACTTCCAACTGATTTGAATGGAATAAGAAAACATTTCTCATTTCCGGTTAAAATTTGTTTTATTACATTGTATTGCAAAACAGATACCGGTCTGCCTTTGTACGGTTCTCTTAAACTATTTCCTGTATCTTCTAAAGCGACTGTTTCTATCTTTGAATCGCCATTTACAATTCGTACATTATACAGATTTTTGCGGATCTTGAGTTTGTTTAGCATTTGATAAACTGCCACCTTCATTAACAGACATCCAATTACTATTCCAAACATCAGCATTAGTACATTTAATTTTTTGTGTTCCTGTGTTTTTGCCTGTGCCACTGTTTTCCCCCAAAAACTATAGCTGCTAAGCATTGATACCACCCCATTCAACACAAAAGTAACACAATATACAACAGTCAGCATTTTTATTCCAGATAACTTTCTGTTATTAAACGCAATTCCGGTCATTATGTATGGGACAACCAGCCATGTAAATAATATTTGCAACACTCCGTATTTTACTTTAAGCACTAATATTATTACACTGTAAGTTGCTCCAAATAAAGCTGCGATAACACATCTGATTGCTGTTCGTACCTCTATTTTTCCTTTAAAGTTAAGTATCTGTTTTGCAACAACTAAAATAATAAAATCCATTAGAAAGTTTATTGCAAAATACACGTCTACATATATTACATGCATCCTTCACCTCCAAATGGTAAAGCCATTATATACTTAAATCCCCGAAAAATTTGTCGAACTCTCGTGTAATAAAAAAATACATTTACAAAAAATGTAAATGTATTTTTCTTAAAACGTAAAATCTGATTTCATGACATCTTTAATAAATAAAAGTAAATTTTATTTATTATTTATTATCATATCTACGAAATATTTATGTATTTTATCACTCTCATTTAATTCAGGATGAAATGACATTGCTAACATATTATTGTATTTTACGGCTACAATTTTTTCATTTACCACAGCCATAATTTCTGTGCCACATTTAACTGCTTCCACATATGGAGCCCTGATAAATGTCATTGGGACCTTTCCTATCCCCTTCATTTCTTCTTCCGTATAAAAGCTGCCTAATTGTCTTCCATAAGCATTTCTCTTTACTTTTACAGGCAACAGTCCTAAATGAACTTTATCATCATTTGCTATTTCTTCAGCTAAAAGTATCATTCCTGCACATGTTGCAAGTACCGGAAGTCCTTTTTTTATTTTATTTTTTATTTCGTCTTCCATTCCAAGTTCTTTGATTAATTTACCCTGAACTGTACTTTCTCCCCCTGGAAGTATAATGCCATCAAATTCTTTATCCAAATCTTCTTTTTTACGAAGTTCAATGCATTCTACCCCTAACTTTTCAAGCATTTTTTCATGTTCTATAAATGCGCCCTGCACTGCAAGTACTGCAACTTTCATTGTATGTCTCCTTACATTTTAGTATCAGATATAATCTAAAATTTACATTTTAAAATTATATTATTCTCCTCTTTTTGCCATTAAAAGTTCAATTTCCTGCTCGTTAATTCCAACCATGGCCTCACCTAAATCTTCTGATAATTCAGCAAGCATTTCATAATCATTGTAGTTTGTTACAGCCTTTACTATAGCCTGAGCACGTTTCTTAGGATTTCCTGATTTAAATATACCTGATCCTACAAATACACCTTCTGCTCCTAACTGCATCATTAAAGCTGCATCTGCAGGAGTTGCAACTCCACCTGCTGCAAAGTTAACAACCGGAAGTCTGTGATTTTCATGAACATATAATACTAAATCATATGGAACTCTTAATTCTTTTGCTACTTCGTATAATTCATCTTCTCTCATTGATCCGATTCTGGCAATTTCCTGATTCATCATTCTCATATGACGCACTGCCTGAACAACATCACCTGTTCCAGGTTCTCCTTTTGTTCTAATCATTGAAGCACCTTCATTGATTCTTCTTAAAGCTTCTCCTAAATCCTTTGCGCCACATACGAATGGAACATTAAATTTTGTCTTATCAATATGGAATACATCATCTGCCGGTGATAACACTTCACTTTCATCTATGTAATCGATTTCAATTGCTTCTAAAATCTGAGCTTCAGCAAAATGACCGATTCTGCACTTTGCCATGACAGGAATTGAAACTGCTTCCTGAATTCCTTTAATCATTGCAGGGTCACTCATTCTTGCCACACCGCCTGCTGCTCTAATATCTGCCGGAATTCTTTCAAGTGCCATTACCGCACATGCTCCTGCTTCTTCTGCTATCTTTGCCTGTTCCGGTGTTGTAACATCCATAATTACTCCACCCTTTAACATCTGTGCTAATTCCTTATTAAGTTCATATCTTTTATTTGCCATTTTTGCTCTCCTTATAATACCTTTATTTGTATTTATTTTTAGGATTACAAACGCGTCTGTAAATTCAACCTATTCTCTTTTATATTTAGGCTTCTAATTTGATATATCTTTTTTACTTTTACATAATACAAAAAAACTGATACTGTCTAAATATCCATTTTAGTATTTTTAGATAGTACCAGTTTTTATTTATTACTATAATTTATGTTTTAATCCCATCCTACACTTTCTTCCTGCTCTATATTTTTTTCAGGAAGATATACATTTACTTCATAACTTGAAAAACAGTAATTTTCAACATCAGTATTATACGAATTAATATTGTGATTAAATATATTTGTATAATTACCTAAAAATACATCATTAGACAATATTAAATACATTTTATTTTTTTGTTTGCTTTCTATATGCATCTTATGATTCTTTATATATACATTAAATTCCATATTTTCATATATATCCTTAATATAATCGCTATGTATTTCCGGTGCATACCTTACTATTTCTACATACGGTTCAGTTTCTCCGTCTTCCAGTGATGAAATTGAATAACCATGTATCATCATTTGACTTTCAATATCAGCATCAATATCAATTTTTTCACCATCTGAAATATTCAATGGATATCTTACAGTTTCTACAGAATCATCAACATAATCATCAACATAATCAACAACATTTTGTTCACTAACATATGATGTACCCATAACTGCTGCCATTAGTGTAATTGCTAATAGCACCGCACTAATTACTTTATTTCCATTTTTACTGTCTTTTATGTTTATTTCTAACAATAACCCTGCACTAAAGCAAACAACTGATGTAATTAATATTTTACATATGCACACCCATATATTATTTTCAAAACAATAGAAATTAACAACTGTCTTTGCCATATCAAAAATAATATTATTTCTTTGCCAAATAAAAATTGATACAAATAGTACAACCATCACAATAGAAGCTGCTATACTTTTCCTAAACACTGTACTTACAAACTGCATAATACATGTGACGAAAACTATCCACATTAGTCCCATAACAAAAAACAACAATACATTTTTTACAACCATTTCATTAACAACAACTAATTTATCATTATATTGCTCTATTAATTTTGCCAGACCATATCCTAACACCATATTTAATGTGCATTGTAAAATCCATATTATTCCAACTGTATTCATTGTTAGAAAATGAGATAAATATATTGTTTTACTGTTACACGGATAATTATTTACGTAGTCTTTATAAAAAGAATTAAAATATGTCATTACTACTATAAATATAATAGATGCAATAATTGCATATTGTCCATCAATTCCCATGTAATCAAATATTATGTCCCCTTTTTCATTATTAAAGTAAGAAAATAAAAGACTCAAAACCCAATCAATTTCCATAAAAAACGTTACCGGTATAATAATCATCATAACCTGCTTTATTCTATACATTTTGAGTCGCAATTTATACAAATCAAATATATTTTTACGCTCTATTTTTCCCATAATTTTTCCAAATCCTCTCCTAAATTTACCGTTGTTCTATACATATAGAATTCTTCTGCTGTCAATCTTTCAGCAATAAGTCCCTTATCCTTAATCTCTTCCATAACAGTTTTATTGTAATCTTCTTCCACAACAGCAATATTATTAGTCTCGCATAATTGTTTAAAAATAACTTTCTTATCTTTTACAAATTCAGTTACCTGCTGTCTTGTTCCTTTTACCTTAAATGCTTTATGTTTCATTTCATCTACATCGCCATTATAAAGAATCTGTCCAGCCCCAATCATACATATATTTGCAAGTATATTTTCCATCTCTGATAGCAAATGACTTGAAATTAATATTGTTCTTGGATATTCTATATAATCACGTAATATAATATCGTATATCTGTTTTCTTCTTACAGAATCCGCTCCCGATACAGGTTCATCTAAAATTGTAATTTCTGCTCTTGAAGCAATTGCACATATAAAATTAAATATTGTTGTCTGACCTTTCGACAAACGTCCTATCCTTTTGTTCTGTTCTATATCAAAAACATCCATTAACTTATTTGCAAAATTAATATCAAAATTCTTATACATTAATTTATGATATTGAAGTATATCTTTTAACTTTGATCTGCTCTCAGTATTATAAGTGCTTGATGCATAGATTATTTTATTAGCAGTCTCAATGTCAGTTGCCGGATCCCTGTCATCAATTAATACACTTCCTTCATCGGGACTGAGTTTTCCTGCTATAAGCTTCATCAATGTTGTCTTTCCTTCACCATTTCTTCCAACTATTCCAACTATTTGTCCCGGTGCTATGCTAACATTTAAACCATTGAATATCTTTTTACTTTTATATCCATATCCAAATTTCAGATTTTCTATTTTAATCTCATTACTCATTACTGCCCTATCTCCTTATATTTTTCTTCTATCAGCTCAATCACTTCCTGTTTAGACATCGATAATCTTTTTCCCCAGCAAACCAGGTCATCTACTATCTTAGTCATCTCTTCTTTTCGTTTTCTGTCTTCAACAAGTTTTTTAGCATTAACTGCAATGGTCATTGCCTGACCTCTTTTCTTAATTAAAATTCCTCTGTTGACAAGAAGATTTATTCCCTTTGCAGCTGTTGCCGGATTAACATGCAATTCCTTTGCCAAAACCAATTGTGAATAACATGATTCTCCTTCTTCGAGTTTACCTGATAAAATATCGTCTTCTATAGCATCTGCAATTTGAACATAAATAGGGACCATACTATTTTCATTAATATCCATTATGTTTCTCCTACTACATTACTCATATAATGTAGCATAGTTGTAGTGTAGTTATTTGTCAAGTTGAACGCAAAAAGAGACAGACCTATATCAAATACGAGTCTGTCTCTTTTATATATTTTAATCTAATTTATTTGTTCTGTAAGAAATCAGGAATCTTTAATTCTCTTGGTTCTACTGTTGGCTGTGGTTTTATCGGCTGACTTGATGTAAATGGCTTAATTGTTGATGCACCTGATATTCCGCCAAAAGGTCTTGTTGTTTTTCCTGTTGCAAATGGATTAGCTGTGATTGCACTACCCTGATCAATTCCTGTAGCCATAACAGTAATTGAACATTCATCAGGATATGTATCATCATAGCGAACACCAAAGATGATATTAGCATCTTCACCTGCTAATTCCTGAACATAACTTGCTGCTTCATTAGCTTCAAAGAGTGATACATCACCTGTAATATTAACGATAACGTGCTTAGCACCTTCAATTGTTGTTTCAAGTAATGGAGATGTTACAGCCATCTGAACTGCTTCGTTAGCTTTTTCATCACCACTTGCTGAACCGATACCGATATGTGCAATACCTGCATCTCTCATAACTGTCTGTACATCAGCAAAGTCAAGGTTAATTAATGCAGGTACATTAATTAAGTCTGTAATACCCTGTACTGACTGCTGTAATACTTCATCAGCTTTCTTTAATGCTTCAGGCATTGTTGTTCTTCTATCAACGATTTCAAGTAATTTATCATTAGGAATAACAATTAAAGTATCAACATTTTCCTTTAATCTTTCTACTCCTGCTAATGCATTGTTCATTCTTGTCTTAGCTTCAAATCTAAATGGCTTTGTAACAACACCTACTGTAAGTACGCCCTGTTCCTTAGCGATTCTTGCAACAACAGGTGCAGCTCCTGTACCTGTTCCACCGCCCATACCACAAGTAACAAACACCATGTCTGCTCCCTTGATTAACTGAGCTAATTCTTCAACATTCTCTTCTGCTGCTGCTTCACCAACTTCAGGCTTAGCTCCTGCACCAAGTCCCTTAGTTACCTTTTCACCAATCTGTAATGTTGTTGGCGCTTTACATCTCTTTAATGCCTGTGCATCTGTATTTACACCAATAAATTCTACTCCACCTATATTTTCATCTATCATACGGTTAACAGCATTATTACCTGCGCCACCTACGCCTATAACGATAATCTTTGCAACTGCTTCTGTTTCATTTGTTGTGATTTCTATCAAGAGCTTGTCCTCCTTCGTTTCATTTCATTCATTATTCTCGATACTCTAACTCAATTAGTATACAACAATGTAGAAAAAAAATCTACTTCATTGCATATATTATATATAATATATTCGTTTGAAAAAAATATCAACAAATTTTTTTACAAAATAATAATATTTTTAAATTTTTACTGTTCAACTGCTGTAGTTTATTCATTTGTTGCTTCATTACTTACCGGATTACTATTATTTTGTGTTTCATCCTGATTTGTACTATCCACACTCTCACTTTCACTCTGGGATGATGTCTTAGTTTCATTTTCCTTTAAAGTATATCCGCTTCCATCTGTACTCAAAGACTTCATGTTAAGAGTGCCTTTATATTTAAGTAGTCCTCCATCAATCATATCACTCAAATCTATCATTTTTTCATTTAAGTCTCTACCTTTTCCAAATTCAATTTTTACTTTCTTTATGTAAATAGAAGCCTGTCCATCTTCTGTAATTTCAATTTTCTTTACATTAAAGTTATATTTCTGAATTGCCTGGGAAACAGTCAGTAGCAAATCATATACATCTTCATCTTTAACTTCAAATTTTTCATACAATTTAGGATTATTAATTTCGATTCCAACAACATTTGGAATACCTTTTATTTTCTCGGTAGCTAATTTTTCTATAACACCGTCTCTGTCAAAATAAATATATATGCCATCTTTTTCCACATAACCAATTAGACTTTTTTCATATACCGATATTTGAAGTTTTGATGGTGACTTCATTTTGACATCATATTTATCTAAAAACGGAATTTCCACTTTTCCCATTCCGGTTTTCGCTTTTAACCAGAATACAAATGTATTTTTATTTTTTCCATCTTTAAATATGTAATCCGTCAATTCCTGCTGTGTGTATATTTCATTTCCTTTCATTTCTACGGAATTTAATTTAAAGCCAAAATATATAATGCAAAATACCGCTGCCACAACTGCAGAAATACTTAAAACAACTTTAAGCACCTTTCTTAAAGTTCTTGTTGCCTTTCTAAATCGCATTTTACGTATTCTTTTTTTACTTTCTTTTTGAATACGCCTTTCTTCTTTCTCCTCGTTCTTTCTTGCTCTTTCCTGTGCTTTTTTCTGCAGAATTCTCTCTTTTTCTTCTGCCTTTTTAGCCTGAAGTTTTTTCTTTCTCTGTTCCTGACGTCTTAGCTCTTCCTGACGTCTTTCATTTCTTTCTCTATTTTCTCTTTCGTTTCTTCGTCTTTGTTCGGTTCTTTCCGCCTGCTGATGATTTTTTATCTGCGTCTGATGTCGATGTTGACGCTGTTTTTTCATCTGCGCACGTTTTCTATCCATTTTTCTGCTCATAAAACTGCATCAACTCCTTTTCTTATTGTATTCTCTTAATCTGTTTTGAGACAGCTAATACAAGTGACATTTCATATAACAGGAACAATATTGATGTTCCTCCATAACTTATAAACGGAAGGGATACACCTGTGTTCGGGATTGAATTTGTTACAACCGCTATGTTAAGCACTACCTGAACTGATATTTGTGCCATAACACCAACAACCAATAATGACGAAAATAAATCCGGTGCATTTCCTGCTATAATTCTCATTCTTCTTATTATAAATGCAAATAAAACAATAATTGCAACTGCTCCAAACAATCCTAATTCTTCGCATACAATTGAAAAAATCATATCATTTGCACTTTCAGGAACAAAACCAAGTTTCTGTGCACTCTGTCCTAATCCTTTACCAAATAATCCTCCTGAACCTATGGCATACAATCCCTGAAGCACCTGAAATCCACCATCAGCCGCATTATCTTCCGGATTTAGCCATACCGAAATACGATTCAATCTAAATCCATCACCATGTAATGTTAAATATGCTCCCATTGGAATTGCTGCTAATGCTACAAGAAATATCGCCTGTTTAACAAATTTCTTTGGCACACCTACTACTAAAATCATAATAGCCGGTATTGTTGCAATTATAATGGCTGAACTTAAGTTAGATGTTAATACCATGATTGAAAGTGTCGCTACAATTGTATAACTATATACGCGCCATATGTTTCTGTAATCCTTTAACGCCTTTTGTGAACATTTTGACAACAGACTTGCAGTAAGCACTATAACCGTAAATTTTACAAATTCTGCCGGCTGGAAAGAAAATATTCCATATCCTAACCATCTTTTTGCACCATTTCTTTCGATTCCAAGAGGTGTTGCCACAACCATAACAACACAAACAATAGAAACTATGTACATTGGCATTGCCATTCTATTCATAAGTGTTATAAAAAACTTTGAATTTTTTATAACAAACCAACCTACAACCCCTCCTGCAATAGTAAATATAATTTCTCTTTTTACATAATAACTTGCATCGCCTTTAGCTAACTGAGCCGAATAGGAACTTGCACTATAAAGTAATACAAATCCAAGGCAAATCAAAAAAATTAAAACGCATAAAAGGCTATAGTCAAAATAATTTACAGATTTCTTTTCTTTTTTAGTTTTAACAATTTCATCTTCTGAAACTGAATTGTACTCTGTTTTCATATTTACTCCTTTCTAAGCGTTTTAATTTATATTGTCATTTTATAATGCTACATATCCTAAAAGGCATAATACTGCTGTTATAACTGTAAATGCTGCAACTATCTGTGTTTCCATATATCCACATTTTTCAAAATGATGATGTATTGGTGTCATTTTGAAAATTCTTCTTCCCTGACCATATATTTTCTTTGTTATTTTGAAATATGTAACCTGCATCATAACTGTTACTATTTCCATGAGATAAATAAATGCAACTATCAAAATAAATAATGGCATTTTCATCATATATGCTGTTGCAGCAACAAATCCGCCAAGTGCTAAGGAACCTGTGTCTCCCATAAATACTCTTGCAGGATATACATTGAATAATAAGAATCCCATTAATGCACCTGCTAAAGCTGCTGTAACTGGTGCTATTCCACTATTTGTTCCTATTGAAACCACCATGAAAAATACTGCTATCATTAATGTAACACTTGTGGCCAATCCATCTAAACCATCTGTAAAATTAGCTCCATTTACAGTTCCTAATACAACGAAGAACAGCATTGGTATAAACAACCATCCCATGTCAACTGTCTGACCATGTGTAAATGGAATTATAATTTCTGTTCCCATTCCTGAATATTTTACCATATAAAATGCGAATATTGCTGTGATAACAATTTCACACAACATTTTCTGTATCTGATTTAAGCCTTCATTTCTCTTCATAACTACTTTAATGAAGTCATCTAAAAATCCTACAATTCCAAATCCTATTGTTACAAATAATATTGGAACAATCTTTGGATAATCTTTTATAAAGAACAAAGATGTTACGATTAAACTAAATAAAATAATCATTCCACCCATTGTAGGTGTTCCTGCTTTGCTTTTATGACTCTCCGGTCCTTCTTCTCTAATATACTGTCCAAATTTTACTTTTTTTAATATTGGAATTACTATAGGGCATAAAATTATGCTAATAACAAATGACATAATTATTCCAAAAATAATATTTGTATCCATTTTTTCTCCTCTTTCTGTTTTTTTATAATTATAATCACTTCTTTACAAATAGAAAAGCGATTTAATTTACGTGCATTAAATATATATCACATTTTTAATAAGTATGCATTATATTTTATTTAACAACATACGGTAAAATATTCTCATATAGTTGTTTCATTAACGGTCCAACTACTGTTCCTCCATAATATACTCCTTGCGGTTCATCAACAATTATCATCGCAATAACCTGTGGATCATTAGCAGGTGCAAATGCCATAAAAGATGCTATATATTTTCTGGCACTTCTTGGAAGTTTCTGCGATGTGGCGGTCTTTCCACCTATTCTATATCCTTCAACCTGTGCTTTATTTCCCGTTCCTTCAGCAACCACTTTTTCCAAAATATATTTCATTTTTTCTGAAACATCTTTGCTTATTACATTTTTCTTTTCATTATATTTTAATTTTTTAACTGTTTCATTGTTTTCATTTCGAATTTCAACACCAAAATGTGGAGTTACCAAATTACCTCCATTTACTATGGCACTTGCCGCAGTCAAAAACTGTACAGGTGTAATCTGAAACGACTGGCCAAATGACATTGTTGCTAATTCAACATTCCCTACATTTTTCTGTTTATGAATAATTGTTCCTGCTTCGCCAGGCAAATCAATTCCGGTTGTTTTTAAAAGTCCAAGCTTATCCATATAATTATAAAACTTTTTTACTCCAACTCTTAATCCAACATTTACAAATACCGGATTGCACGAATTCATGGTTCCATGTACAAAATCCTGACTTCCATGCCCGGTAGTCTTATGGCATCTTATCCTTCTGTCATCTACAACTACAAATCCCGGACAATTAAATGTCGAATCCAAACTTACAAGATTTTCTGACAAAGCCGCGGTTGCCGTAACAATTTTAAACGTAGAACCCGGCTCATATGTGTCATTTATGCATTGATTTCTCCACATATTATTAAGTAAATCCTGTTTTGATTTTCCGGAAGTATCATTTGAAAATTCTTCTGTAAGAGAATATGGATTGTTCAAATCAAATTCCGGTGCATTTACCATGGCCATTATTTCTCCGTTTTTAGGATTCATAACTATCACCGAAACATAATTTGCCTGCTTTGCTCCTAATGCATTGTAAGCTATTTGCTCACAATATTTTTGAATATTTATATCTATTCCTGTAACCAGATTATAGCCGGGTACAGGTTCAACTCTTTCTTCTAATGCTGTATCTAACTCTATTCCCCTTGAGTCAGTAGGCGTTAGAATGAGTCCGTCCTTGCCCTGAAGATATTTGTCATATTTAACCTCAAGTCCTACAATGCCCTGATTATCCGCTCCGGTAAATCCTAACACTTTTGATGCCATCGAAGAATAAGGATAATACCTTTTGTAATCTTCGTCAACCTTTACGCCGTCAAAATCATAGCTTCGTATTTTATCTCCTATTTCTTTATCCACATTGGACTTTATTTTTTCTCTTACACTTACTTTTTCTACTTTTTTTCTTACTTCTTTTTCTTCTAAATCCAGTTCTTCACATAACATCTTAATTACTGCGTCCGTATCTCTAATCTGTCTGTGAATTACCGAAACCGTACATACAGTTTTGTTAGACGCAATAACATTATTATTTCTGTCTAATATTTTTCCTCTGGCAGCTTTAATTCTACGTTCTCTTTCCTGCACATCCAACGCTTTCTGAGAATAATATTCACCCTTAACTACCATTATATATACAAGTTTTCCAAATACCCCTAACATCATTATGTATATTATGCAGACATATATAAGCATCATTTTACGTTGCTTGGTTCTTACTTTACCCAGTTTCATAAATAACCATTTTTTTAATGATTACTACTAATATATTCTGTCATTTTAAACATATTCTGTATAAATAATTATTCTTCACCTGTATAATCATTTTGATTTTCTGTCTGTGTTTCTACAGGCATATCCTCCTGTGTTATTCCCTGAGAATAATTATCCTTTATATCACTCTTTTTTGTATTTGTTATATCCTTATCTTTTCCTGCATCTTCAGTCTGAGAAACACCCATATATGGAAGTACCTGTTTCATAATATATGTCCAAAATTCTGTACTAAACGCTGTGGACTGTGTATCCTCTTTTGGAGAATCCATGATTGTATAGCATACTACCTCAGGATTTTCAACAGGTGCACATCCTAAAAATGAAACGATATATTCTCCTGGAATTCTTCCTGTCTTTCCATCTGTATAATGCTTTTCTGCTGTACCTGTTTTACCACCAATTGTATATCCCGGAATAGCTGCTGTTTTACCTGTTCCGTCTGTAACTACAGCTCTTAACGCTTCTTTTATAAAATCAGAAGTTTTATCAGTTACTGTTTCCTTTACTAAAGTCTTTGAATAATTATCAATTAATTCTCCATCCTCTGAAACAACTTCTTTTACTACATGTGGTTCGTAATAATTTCCGCCATTTACTAAAGAAGAAAATCCTGCAACCATTTGAATCATGTTTACATTGATATTCTGTCCAAATGAATTAGTAGCTAAACTTGATGCACCCATATTACTATCATATACAAGTCCTCTTGTTTCACTTGGTAAATCTATACCTGTTTTCGCACCAAATCCAAATCTTCTCTGATATTCAACTAATTTTTTTGCTCCTAAATCAAATCCGATTCTCATAAGAGCATCATTACATGAATATGCCAATGCCTGTTTTGTTGTGATTGTTCCATGTCCTGAAACATCATGACATCTAATAGTAAATCCACCTACAACTTCATATCCATCACAAAAATATGTGCTGTTTCTTGTAGTTTTTCCTTCTTCATATGCCGCAGCAATAGTAAACGGTTTAATTGTTGAACCCGGTTCAAATGAATCACTTACACAAAAGTTTTTCCATCTTGAATTAAGTGCATCAGAAATTTCTTTTTCTGAAAGATTTTCCTGTTCCTGTTCTGTGTATTTAAATGATAAATCCCATGGTTCATTTAAATTAAACGTTGTATTATCAGCCATAGCAAGTATTTCACCTGTATTAGGGTCTGCTATTACTGCTGCAAGTCTCTTTGGCTGATATTTTTTCATATATTTCTTTATTGCTTTTTGAACAATTCTTTGTATATTCATGTCTATAGTCGATACAACTGTATCTCCATTAGTAGGATCCTTAATTACAGTCTCCATACTGTTATCTGAATTTACATATCCATATTCTCGTCCGTTAAGCCCTGAAAGTACATCATTATAACTTGATTCAATTCCAATATTCGCACTTCCATCTTTATTAACAAATCCTAAAGTGCTGCATGCTAATGAATTATACGGATACATTCTCTTATATTCTTCTTCAAACCATACACCCTTTACATAAGATATTTCCTTTGCTTCTTCTTTTGATGGTTCTTCCTTATTAATATAATCCTTATACCCTTCTATATCTTTGTATTCTAACTGCTTTAATACTACCCAGTAACTGTTATCTTTTCTTTCTTTTATGCCTTTTGTAAGTTCATCTTTATTCAAGTCAAAATATCTTGTCAAAACATTTACTGTTGGTTCAAGATATTTTTTGTTGCTAAGAATTACCTTTGAATCAATCACAAGATTGTATACTTTAACGCTTGTCGCTAACACATTTCCATTTCTATCTAAAATGTCTCCTCTTTTATAAGGAAGTGTCTTGCTTGTATAACCTTGCTGTGCCAATACCTTAATTGAATATTCATCTCCTTTTGCCTTTGTCAAATATCCAATTCTTATACATAACGCAAATAAAGCTAGGATGATTAATACAAATACAATCGCTAGCTTTTTCTGCATTCCTTTATTAAATTCTGCTCTCTTATATGACCGTCTTGCCGGTCTTCTTCTATTTTCTACCATAATCTTTTATTCTTTCGGAATATCTCCATACTGCACGGTATAACCGCTATCGCTTGATTTGTAGAAAACTATCTGCTCATCTGTAGCTTGAGTCATACCCATTTCCTGTGTTGCCTTTTTATAAATGTTGTTTGTATCCATACAACTGTTTATAGAATAATTTAATGAGTCATTTTGTGAAGCTACTGTGCTAATGTCTGTTTTTAATTTTGAAATTTCACTTCTTGTTTGAGAAATTTCTGACTGTACATATAAATATCCAAAGCACATTGCAAGACATACCGCAAATACTCCTGTAAGGAAAAATACATATGAACCATTCATATGTAATGCTCTTTCCCTTTCTCTTATTTGTCTTTCTGACTCATATACTCTTTTTCCATCTTTATATACTCGTCTTGTTCTCTCTGGAACTATTTCTTCTTTTCTAACTGTATTTCCGTCTATATATGCATTACTACGATATCCGTACTCCCTTTTTTCCTGTTTCATTGCTATCGCCTTTCAAATATTCTTAGTTTTGAGCTTTTTGCTCTCTTATTCACCTCAATCTCCTCTTCAGAAGGGATTATAGGCTTCCTTGTAATAACCTTTCCTTTTGATACTTTTCCGCAAACGCACACCGGAAAATTAGGTGGGCATGTACAAGGATTTTCATTTTCCTTAAATTTAACTTTTACTATTCTGTCTTCTAATGAGTGGAACGTTATTATACAAATTCTTCCACCCGGTTTTAAATGATCAATCATTGTATCTAGCGACTGACTCAACACTTCTAATTCTCTGTTTACTTCAATTCTTATTGCCTGAAATGTCTTCTTTGCAGGATGTCCACCTTTACTCTGTACTTTCATAGGTATCGCACCCTTTATAATGTCACTTAATTCTTTTGTTGTTTCGATTTTCTTTTCTTCTCTCGCTTTTACGATATGCTTTGCAATATTCTTTGCAAATTTGTCTTCACCATAATCTCTGATTATTCTGTAAAGTTCCATCTCGCTGTATTCATTAACAACACTGCTTGCTGTTCTGCTTTGTCTTGTGTCCATTCTCATATCAAGTGGAGCATCTGATTTGTAAGAAAATCCTCTTTCTAAATTATCAATTTGATATGAAGAAACGCCTAAATCCAATACGATTCCATCAACTTTTTCTACATTCAAATCCTTAAGTATTGTGTCTATCTCACAATAGTTGCTTCTTACTAATGATGTCTTGTCTTCAAATTCACTTAATCTTTTTCTTGCTGCTTCTAAGGCTTCTCCATCCTGATCAATTCCTATGAATCTACCTTTATTCGACAGACGCTTGCATACTTCATATGCATGTCCGCCTCCGCCTAATGTTCCATCTACATATATTCCGTCTGGTTTTATATCTAAGCCATCAATGGTTTCTTCTAAAAGTACTGACACATGTTTGAAATCCATATGACCCCTCTTTTCTAATTGTTTTATATTCTATATTCCAAGTTCTGACATGTGCTCTGCAATTTCATCCATGTCATCATATTCTGTATTTTCTGCCCATTTATCCGGATTCCAGATTTCTATTCTTTTTCCTGCGCCTACCCATACTATATCTTTTTCAAGTGAGGCATATGCCCTTAATTCTGCAGGTATTAAAACTCTTCCCTGTTTATCAGTCTCAAGGGTTGCTGCCCCCGCGAGGAAAAATCTAACAAATTTACGGACATTTTTGTCTGTTAATGATAGTGACCCAATTTTTTCAGCTAATATATTCCATTCACTTTCTGTAAACCCGAATATACACTGGTCTAATCCTTTGGTAATTACAAACTTCTCCCCAAGTTCTTCTCTAAACTTGGCAGGGACAATTGCTCTACCTTTTGTATCAACTTTTTGATTGTATTGTCCCATTAACATTGAAATCACCTACTTTTTATGGTTTTTTGCTAATTTTTAACCACTTTCAACCACTTTTCTCCACTTTGTGCCACTCATAAGGCTATTTTAGTACAAATATGGGCTTTCTGCAATACTTTTTTTGCTGTATTTGCCATACATTTCTTACAAATTAGTTTTCTTATACAAACTATGCGAAACACGCTTTGCGATTTTCTCAAGTTATCGCGGCAGTCGCCAAGGTCTCACGCAAGCATGGACTTTGGCTCGTTGCTCGTGTAAATAAAAAGCTTCGCCTAAAATAAGACGAAGCTTTTTAAAATAATTACTATTCACTTTTATATTTCAATTTCCGATGTGTCATCAACATCCTTTTTTAATCTATTTCTCATATAAATAGCAAATGCTATTCCTACTATTATAAGTATTAAAGATAATACCTGAGAAACAGGCCATCCTGTAACCGGCATTATAAGTTGGTCAGAACGTAGTCCCTCAATAAAGAATCTTCCTGTTCCATACCCGATTATATACCACAAAAATACCTCTCCATTATATTTCTTCTTATCTCTAAATATAAGTAATATAATTAATAGTACCAGATTCCAACATGATTCATATAAAAATGTAGGATGAACCTGAATGTATCCTATCTGTTCCAATGTTTTGCCAAACATTTTCTCCATTCCTTCTCTTACGGAATCCGGAACCTGAGTTATACTATAATGACTGTCAAAATATATTTTCATTGCGAATGGATTTTTACCTGATGCAACTCCTCCGAACGCTTCTCTGTTAAAGAAATTACCCCATCTTCCAAGTATCTGTCCAAGTATTAATCCTAACACTGCCGTGTCCATTACTCTTGGCATTGACATTTTTTTAATTCTCGTATATACAAAACACGTAATTATTGCTGCAATTATTCCACCATATATTGCAAGTCCTCCACCTCTTATATTTAATATCTGTCCCGGATTTTTCTTATAATAATCCCAACTGAATATTACATAATAAAGTCTTGCTCCAATAACGCTAAATATAATTGCATATATTGCGAAATCAATATAGTCATTTGGATCCTGTCCTGTTCTCTTTGCTTCTGCACACGTAACAATTATTCCTAATATCATACCTGTTGCTATTATCATTCCATAATAAGCAATATCAACTCCAAATATCGAAATACTTTTTCCAACATTATTAAGTTTTATTCCCAAATTGGCAAATTCAATGCTGGTTGCTAAAATACTATTCATATAACTTTCCTTCTTATTCTTTTTATATTCTTATTGCTATTTTCCTATTAATTAATATCATTTTTAATCTAGGCTTTTTTGTCTTCTCCGATTATATCTTTGACAATATTTAATGTCAATGTTTACCGCTCTTTTGCCTTCTTTGTTTTAACTGCATTTATTCTTATTTTCAAATTTATAAAAGTATGCTAAACTATGATGTGGTAATACCAAAGAAACGGAGGATTTCATATGAAGTTAGGTATTGTAGGCTTACCAAATGTAGGCAAAAGTACTTTATTTAATTCATTAACAAAGGCCGGTGCAGAATCAGCAAATTATCCTTTCTGTACTATCGACCCTAACGTTGGTGTTGTTGCAGTCCCTGATGAGAGACTTAACAAGTTAGCTGCTTTATACAACTCAGCTAAAGTAACACCTGCAGTTATTGAATTTGTTGACATAGCAGGATTAGTAAAGGGTGCTTCTAAAGGTGAAGGTCTTGGAAACCAGTTCCTTGCCAATATCCGTGAGGTTGACGCAATCGTACATGTTGTAAGATGTTTTGAGGACACAAATGTTATCCATGTAGACGGAAACATTAATCCTTTAAGAGATATTGAAACTATTAATCTTGAATTAATCTTATCTGATGCAGAAATTTTGGAACGTCGTATCGCTAAGACAACAAGAGGTGCAAGAAATGATAAGACTTTAGCTAAAGAACTTGATTTCTTACAGAGATTAAAAGCTTATCTTGAAGCAGGAAATCTTGCAATCGGATTTGATACTGATGATGAAGATGAACAGGCATGGATTAAAGAATATAATCTTTTAACATACAAACCTGTTATCTTTGCTGCAAATGTTTCTGAAGATGATTTAGCTGATGACGGTGCTTCTAACGAGCACGTTGCTGCTGTAAGAAAGTTTGCTGCTGAGAACAATTGCGAAGTTTTTGTAATCAGTGCTGAAATCGAACAGGAAATTTCTGAATTAGATGATGACGAAAAGCAAATGTTCCTTGAAGACTTAGGATTAAAGGAATCAGGTCTTGATAAACTAATCAAAGCAAGTTATTCTCTTCTTGGTCTCATCAGTTATTTAACATCAGGTGAAGACGAAACAAGAGCATGGACAATCAAGAAAGGTACAAAAGCTCCACAGGCTGCCGGCAAAATTCACACTGATTTTGAACGTGGATTTATCAAAGCCGAAGTTGTAAATTATCAGGATTTGCTTGACTGCGGTTCTTATTCAAAAGCAAAAGAAAAAGGTCTTGTAGGCCTTGAAGGAAAAGACTATATTGTAAAAGATGGAGATGTAATTCTTTTCAGATTTAATGTATAGCATTATCAATAAGACCATTTGTTTATCAGATGGTCTTATTTTTATATATAGAAATTCAATCTTTACATTTACCTTTCAATTTGGGATGAATGTAAAACTTAACGAAAGAACGCTCGCGCTGCTTGCCGCTCGTAGCAGTTCTAAATATTCAGCACATATTCTAACTTTGAAAACTGCGTTTTCAGCCAGAATATGCACTGAATATTTGAACCGACGGCGACAAATGCTCTTTCTTTTAAGTTTTACATTCATCCCAAATAAAAACAAATTAATTATGCAATACATATTATCAGGAGATTATTATATGAAAGAAATTAAATTAGATGTTCACACACATACATTAGCCAGTGGGCACGCTTATGGTACAATCAACGAAATGATTAAA
Organism: Eubacterium sp. LMAG:50; assembly: GCF_008680265.1. NCBI lineage: Bacteria > Bacillati > Bacillota > Clostridia > Eubacteriales > Eubacteriaceae > Eubacterium > Eubacterium sp. LMAG:50. Next base: position 48,533 of record NZ_NALP01000009.1, read on the forward strand.
GAAGCATCCAATCGTAACTTGGATATTTTAGGCATAACAGAACACGGTCCCGGAATTCCTGGTGCATGCAATCCATTCTACTTTTTCAACATAAAGGTAGTTCCACGTATGCAATATGGAGTTAAACTTATGCTTGGTGCTGAGATTAATATACTTGACTACAAAGGAACCTTAGATTTAAAGCCTGAACATATTAAACATTTAGATTTAAGAATAGCGGGAATTCATTTTCAATGTTACAAACCGGGAAGCATCGACGAAAATACTACTGCAATAATCAACGCAATAAAAAATCCTGACATTGACATAATCAGTCATCCTGATGACGGACATTGCCCTTTAGATTACGAAGCTGTAGTAAAAGCAGCTAAAGAATACCATACCTTATTAGAGCTTAACAACAACGCCCTACGTAGTTCTTCCCGTTTAAATGTAGCACAAAACCAGGAAACTCTAATGAAATTGTCAATGAAATATGATGTACCTATGATATGCGGTAGCGACGCTCACTACATGAATGACATTGCAAACTACACATGCATCGAACCAATTATTAAAAAAGTAAACTTTCCTGATAAACTTATAATCAATTATGACTCAAAGAAATTTGAAGAATATATAAATGAAAATGCAAAAAACAGATTATACCATTAATTTAAAAATTATAATGCAAATGATGTCAAGGTCACAATATGAGCAAAGAGTGGGATAATTCCCACGATATGCGAATATTGGGTAGGATTGTGGAAGTGCATAGCACGGAATAATCCATAGGCATCAATGTTTGGTGCTTTTGCCCCCCAACATCATATAAATTGATATAACAAAATTTATAATGACTATAAAACTAATAAACTAAATTTGCGATGGCTATAAAACTTAAAAGAAAGAGCATTTGTCGCCGTCGGTTCAAATATTCAGCGCATATTCTGGCTGAAAACGCAGTTTTCAAAGTCAGAATATACACTGAATATTTAGAACTGCTACGAGCGACAAGCAGCGCGAGCGTTCTTTCGTTAAGTTTTATAGCCATCGCAATATAAGTTAATTATTGTATTCTGCTGTTTCCAATATCAGTTACTATATGATATCCCGTAGATTCCACCCTTAAATTAAGACAATTTCTACACTGTGCCGATTCTTCTCCCGTACAAATCTTATTATCATACAACTCATATTTTTTTCTAACTCTTACAGGAGACAAATTAGGCATTACAACATTTGCTCCTGCCTTTAATCCTAATTCTCTTCCATTTGGGTCTATTGTTCCAAGAGCCGTTGTAGCCGGTAGTAAAACTTTAGGAAATAACAATCTGATTATTGCAAGTAATACTAACGTCTGTTGCAATGATCCATTTTTTTGATTATTAAATGGTGTATTTTCATGAGATAAATATGGTCCTATTCCAATCATATGCGGTCTTAAATCCTGCATAAACCTTAAGTCTTCAACCAAATTATCAGTTGTCTGGTAAGGCGAACCTACCATAAATCCTGCCCCTACCTGATATCCAATTTTTCTAAGACTGTATAAACATTCTTTTCTATTTTCAAGACTCATGTTATATGGATGTAATTTTTTATAATGTACTTCATTTGCAGTCTCATGTCTAAGCAAATACCTATCTGCTCCCATATTCCACCAATATTCGTACTCATCATAAGTTCTTTCACCTACCGACAAAGTAATAGCACAATCAGGAAATTCATTTTTTATGCATTTAACTATTTTTCCAATCTTTTCCTTCGTAAAATAACTGTCTTCTCCACCTTGTAAAACAAATGTCCTAAATCCTAACACATATCCTTCTCTAGCACATTCTAATATTTCATCCAAGGTAAGTCTGTATCTTTCTACTTTATCATTACTTTTTCGTATTCCACAATAATAACAATCATTTTTGCAAACATTGGTAAATTCTATCAGTCCCCTAATATAAACATCATTTCCATATTCTCTCTCCCTCACCCTTCTTGCATAGTAAAAAAGCTTCTCTCTTTCCTCTTCACTTATCGTATTTATCAGTTGTAACAATTCACAATCTTCTAAATTTTGGTTTTCATATAACTTTTCTATTAATTCTGTGTTCTTCATATTATTTATTTGATTTACTTATTAAATATTTCTTTAAATCTTTTTACATTTTCTTCTACGTTTCCTTTATATACAGCTGAGCCTGCAACAATTACATTTGCTCCGGCTTCTAACGGGACATTTACATTATCTAATGTAACCCCACCATCTACCTGTATAGCTAAATCCATATTATATTCTTCTTTTACTGCTCTAAGCACTTCAACCTTTTCAGTACATTCATCTATATATGACTGTCCTCCAAATCCCGGATTTACTGTCATAACCAAAATCATGTCTACCATTTCCATATATGGAATTACTTCATCTACTGCTGTTGGCGGATTTAGGGCCAAACCGACTTTAAGTCCTGCTTTTTTTATTGCCTCGATAGTAGTTTTTACATCTTCACAAGCTTCTACATGTATAGTAAGAAGGTCAGCTCCTACCTCTTTAAACTGTTCAATATATCTTATTGGTTCTTCTATCATCAAATGAACATCAAATAATTTATCAGTACATCCTCTTATAGATTTAATAACAGGTATACCAAATGAAATATTTGGTACAAACATTCCATCCATGACATCTATGTGTATCCAGTCACATCCTGCCTCGTCTATTCTTTTTACATCTGCTCCTAAATTTGCAAAATCTGCTGATAAAATTGATGGTGATAACTTATTCATTTTCTTTTCCTCTCCATATATATTTAATATTTATTTCTTTCCATTTCTTCTAATTCTTTATAAAGTAAAATATAATTTTCATACCTTGTCTTAGAAATTTTCCCTGAATTCACTGCTTCTTTAACCCCACATATAGGTTCATTTATATGTGCACACCCTCCAAATTTACATTCCGGCTCATACTGTGCCATTTCAGGAAAACAATCCTGCAACTTTTCTTTAGTCATTCCAGGTACAAACATCGAACTAAAACCGGGAGTATCTACGATATATGACTCTTTATCCATGTTAAATATTTCTGAATGCCTTGTTGTATGCTTACCTCTGCCTATTTTCTCGCTTATTTTACCTGTTTCCATTTTATCTTCATTTGTAAGCGCATTTAACATTGAAGATTTACCCACACCTGACGGTCCGGCTAAAACAGTTGTCTTTCCATATAGTAGTTTCTTTATTTCTTCCACGCCTTCATTTTCCGTAGCGCTTGCAAATAAGACCTTATATCCTGCATTGTTGTATGTGTTCTTTAATTCTTCCATGAATTTTTCATTTCCAATGTCTATTTTATTAAAACAGATTATTGTTTCAATATTCTGATATTCCATCATTACTAAGAATCTGTCCAATAGATTTAAATTAGGATCAGGTTTTTTTACTGCAAATACTATCATTGCCTGATCTACATTTGCAACTAATGGTCTGATAAGATCATTTTCCCTTGATAAAATTTTTACTATATTTCCTTTTTTCTCTAAAGAATCCAATATATCAACTTCTACATTGTCCCCTACTAAAGGTTTTATTTTATTATTTCTAAATTTTCCCTTTGCCTTGCATTCATATATTCCATAATCTTTTATGTGAACATAATAAAATCCCGCAATTCCTTTTATTATTTTTCCTGTCATTCTTCACCTATACAACTTAATAGGGGACTAAAAAGTCCCCTATTGTTATTCATCATCCACCTGCGTTAATTTTAACTATACGACTACCTATCATTAATGTGTATGTACAATCTGTTCCATCCTGATTTGTTGGAACATTGATTATTGTAGTATCCCATGTTGATGCATCGTCTGTAGCTTCTGTTTGTCCATTACTATATGTTACCGTAATAACACCGCCTGTAACAGGTGTGTTGTCATCTTCAAAATATAACTGTGATTTTACTAAAACAGCCTGTTTAGATTCATTTATAACCTGTTGTGTAGTTGTCTCAGGTACAGTTGTTACTTCAACCGGTCCTAAACTTACTACAAGTCCTATTGTTGTACCCTTTGGAATTGTTCCACCTGATTTAACCGTCTGTCTTATTACTTTTCCATTAGCAACGGATTCATCATTTACATATCGTATTTCTCCAACTTTTAATCCTGCTGCTGAAATAGAACTTTTAGCATCTTTCTCTTTCTTTCCAATCAAAGACGGTACAATAGTTGTTGTTGAAATTTTAGTTCCTCTGCTTGCCTTAATATGAACCGTATCTCCTTTTGAAACCGGTGCTCCTTCACTCGGATTAATATCTAATACAGTATCAACACTTGCTGAATTATATTCGTATTCTATTTCCCAGTTTACTCCGATTTCATCAAGTTTTGACTCTACATCAGTTAGTTTTTCTCCAACTAGTTCCTTAGGTATTTCTAATTTTTCAGAACCTTTACTTACCGTTAAGATTACTGTTGTGTGCTTATCAATTACACTATCTGCATCAACGGACTGCTTACATATGTATCCGCTTTCATATTCATCATTATAAACATAGCCTTCATATTGGTATCCTAACGCCTTATCATGTAATGCTTCCTGTGCTTCATCTTCTGTCATTCCTACTACATCAGGAACTATTGTCTGCTTTGAATCAATAGTAGATGATTCTTTTTGAGGTGTTGTAGGTATTTCTACGTTATTACTTTGTACAACTACTGTTATAATTATAACGATTATAATAAACATTATTATACCTGCAATAATTCCACCTACTGTAATTAACTTATCTAACTTAGGGTCAACAGCATCTATATCATTGTTATCCTGTATTTTTTCAATCTTTTCATCAACTACTTTACCATCATCAGGATTTATTTTCTTAATTCCCGAATCAGTAATTAATGTTGTTTCACTTAAATCTTCATTTGAATCAAATCTTACAAAATCATCATAAGGATTTAATAATGACTTTTTCAAATCTGCTATAAGTGATGATATTTTAGGATATCTTCTGTCTGGTTTATTCTGTGTACATTTAAGGACTATTTTTGAAATACTTACCGGCATTTCAGGAATTATGCTTCTTATGTCAGGAACATTATTCTGAATGTGCTGTAATGCAATATTTACAGTATTATCTCCATCAAACGGTACTTTTCCTGTAAGCATTTCATACATTGTAATGCCTAGCGAATAAATATCACTTCTCTCATCTACATAACTTCCCTTTGCCTGTTCAGGAGATATGTAATGAACTGAACCCATGGCATTTCCATTTATCGTATTTGCTGAAGCAGCTTTAGCTATTCCAAAATCAGTTACTTTTACTTTTCCTTCTCTTGAAATAATAATATTCTGCGGCTTTATATCTCTATGCACTATCTGATTGTTATGTGCACACTCTATGCCCTGTGCAATCTGGATTGCAATACTTGTAGCTTCTTTTACTGAAAGCCTTTTCTTTCTTGCTATATATTGCTTTAATGTAATTCCTTCAACAAGTTCCATTACAATATAATAAAGTCCTGCATCTTCTCCTACATCATAAACATTTACAATATTTGTATGTTCGAGTCTTGCAGCAGACTGCGCTTCCACTCTGAATTTTGATACAAAATTCTTATCTTTACTAAATTCATGTTTTAATACTTTAATAGCTACAAATCTATTTAACTTATGGTCTTTTGCTTTATAGACATCCGACATTCCACCGGAACCTACTTTATCTAAAACCTCATACCTGTTTCCAATAAACATACCCTTCTTAATCATTGTTACACCTCATCACTCCCGGCTCAACAAGAACAACCGATATATTATCTTTTCCACCATTCTCATTAGCCTGATCAATAAGTCTATGGACTGCTGATTCAATATCATCGCTGGATTGAACTATGGTTTTTATCTCATAATCCTCAACCATATTAGTTAATCCATCTGAGCACAACAAAAGCTTATCATTTGGCTTTGTCTCAATCTCAAAAATATCTGCTGTCACAGCCTCTTCTGCACCTACCGCGCGTGTAATAATATTCTTTTTAAAATGAGTTCTGGCTTCTTCCTTTGCCAGCTGACCTAATCTGACCATTTCTTCTACTAAAGAATGATCTCTTGTTATCTGCTGTATATCCTCATTTACAAGGTATAGTCTACTGTCACCTACATTTGCAATATAAACATGATTCTCAACAATTGTAGCTGCTACAAATGTTGTTCCCATACCTGAATAATCTTTATTAGACTTTGCTAAATCAAGAATTATTTTATTTATCTCCATAATCCCCGAATCGAGTATATTAGCCGGATCTGTCATATTAGTTGTGCATACATATTTAATAAATTCTTCTATGCTTTTCCTAGACGCAACATCTCCTGCCTTATGTCCGCCCATGCCATCGGCTACAATGAATAAATTTGGAAGTTTTCCAACGGAACTCATTGATACAAATATACTATCCTGATTAATTGTTCTCATTAATCCAACATCGCTCTTTCCATATGCTTTCACTCCAAATCCTCCTTTCGCTGACTCATTGCTTCGTTTCGAAGTTGACCACAGGCTCCATTTATATCTCTGCCCATCTCTCTTCTTATAGTAGCATTTATTTTATATTTTTCAACTCTCGATTTAAATTGTAAAACAGCTTGTTTTGCAGACTGACGGTATTCTCTTTCTTTAATTGGATTTACCGGTATCAGATTAACATGACAATTCAAATCTGATACAAGTCTGCCTAATTTATCCGCCTCTTCTATTGTATCATTTACACCTGCAACAAGACTATATTCAAATGTTATTCTTCTTCCTGTTTTATTGAAATAGTATCTGCATGCATCTAAAACTTCTTCTATTGTATATTTATTTGCAATAGGAAGCAATTTCTTTCTGGTTTCATCATCTGATGCATGTAAGGAAATTGCCAATGTAATTTGAAAATTCATATCTGCTAATTCCTTAATTTTTGGAATCAGTCCGCATGTTGATAACGTAATATTTCTCTGGCTTATATTTGCACCATTCTCATCTGTTATCATTCTAAGGAAATTAGTCACATTCTCAAAATTATCTAAAGGCTCGCCACTTCCCATTAAAACTATATTTGATACTCTCTCATCTATATTTTTTTCTATCTGATAAATCTGTTCAAGCAGTTCAGATGTAGTAAGATTTCTATCTAATCCATTTAGCGTTGAAGCACAAAAGCGGCATCCCATACGACATCCTGACTGTGTTGAAATACATACTGAATTTCCATGATGATATCTCATTAACACACTTTCAATTACTGCTCCACCTTTTATTCCAAATAAATATTTTCTTGTTCCATCTATTTTAGAAATTAAGACCTTTTCAGGTTTAAGAGTGATTATCTCATACTTTTCATCTAATTTATGTCGCAAATCTTTTGACAAATTAGTCATTTCGTCAAAGCTTGAAACTCTGTCAATATGAAGCCATTTATATATCTGTCCTGCTCTAAAAGGCTTCTCTCCCATCTGACTTAATTCATTCTTTAATTGTTCTAAATTATATGATTTAATGTCTAATTTTGTCATATCTTTTCATCCTATTTATCTATTCTTCTAAATGCCGAAATAAAAAATCCATCCATTCCATATTTTCCCGGAAGAATCTGAACATAATCATGTTTGTTGTCAATTATCTGTTCCGGCAGTTTTTTATTTAATGACTGTAATTTAAACGGAAGATTTTCTTCTATCCATTTTACATTATCTTCATTTTCTTCTTTTGTCACAGTACAAGTACTATATATTAATGTTCCACCCGGTTTAACATATTTGGAAACCACGCTTAATATTTCTTTTTGCAATTTTGCAAGCTCATTTATCTGTTCAATACTTGTGTTATATTTTATATCAACTTTATTTCCTATAACTCCAAGTCCTGAGCAAGGCAAATCTGCTATAACAATATCTGCTTTACCTATGACATTTTTATCTAATTTAGTTGCATCTTTACATTCAGCAAAAATACAGTTAAATCCGGTTCTTTTTATATTTTCATTAATAAGGCCTACTTTATATTCAGTTAAGTCTCTTGCCCTAATTTTACCTTTATTATGAATCAAATCAGCTATATGAAGGCTTTTTCCTCCAGGTGCCGCACACACATCAATTATGTAGTCCCCTTCTTTAGGATTAGCTGCCATTCCTACAAACATTGAACTTAAATTCTGTACTACAATGTTTCCTTTATTAAAATCATAAAAATCTGCAATCTGATTATAATCTGATATTTCTAATGCATTGCTATACAATGTAGAGCGTTTTACTTTTGCTCCTTCATTTTCAAGTCTTACTACTACTTCGTCAACTGTAGTTTTTGACGTATTCACTCTAATAGTTGTTGTTTTTTTATTATACACACTTTTAAGTATATTTTTTGTCGTTTCAATGCCAAATCTTTCAATCCACATATCAACAATCCATAAAGGCATTGAATATTCAATCTCAAGTCTTTCATTTTCTTTTTCAGGATATTTTATGGAATCCATATTTCTGGCTATATTTCTAACAACACCATTTACAAATCCACTTAAATTAGAAAATTTTCTTTTTTTTGCTAATTTAACTGCTTCATTACAAACTGCCGATTCAGGAACACTGTCCATATATTTAAGCTGGTAAACAGACATTCGTAATATATATCTGATTACCGGCTTCATTTTATTAACTTTTGTTTTAGAAAACAAGTTAATTATATAATCTTCTTCAATTGTTCTTTCTATAGTTCCCTGAAACAGGCGTGTAATAAAAGCTCTTTGATTTTTATCAAGATTTTTATTTTCATCTAATGTATCTTTAACAATTAAATGACTAAGTCTACCTTTATTATTTTCTAAAAGCATATTTAAAACTATATTTCTAAGATTAACTTCCGGCGCTTTATTAGTCGTCACGTCTTCTTCCTCCGCCAAATAATACAATAAGTCTCAATAACTGCAAAATAGATGAAGCTGCTGCCGCAACATATGTCATAGCCGCTGCTGATAAAACTTTTCGTGTATATTGTAGTTCCTGTGTTCCAAGAATTCCTGTTGATTCGAGTATTTGCATTGCACGTGATGATGCATTAAATTCTACCGGCAATGTAACGAGCTGGAATAATACGGCTAATGAAAATGCCCATATTCCTAAATCAATAATCATCTGCGATGAATTGCCGCCTATAAACAATCCTGCGATTATTAATATCCATGAAAGTCTTGAGCCCCAATTTGCAAATGGGACTAATGCGCTTCTAATTGAAATAGGTGCATATCCTTTTGCATGCTGTATTGCATGTCCACATTCATGTGCTGCTACTCCGACTGCTGCAACGCTGTCACTTGCATAGGTTGCATCTGACAAACTTAAAACTTTATTTGCCGGATTATAATTATCTGTCAGATTGCCTCTTATATGACGAATCTGAACATCTGTAATTCCCTGAGATCTTAATATTCTTTCTGCAGCCTGAGCTCCTGTAAGTCCTGACATACTTCTATAATTAGAGTATTTATTATATGTTGAATTTACTCTTGCTGAAGCTATCATACATATAGCTGCACCAATAATTAAGAAAATATAAGTTGGATCAAAATAATAATATCCATATCCATAATATGCTAAAATCATATTTATCCCTCCATTCTATCAGGAATTTTAGCTCCATTTAGGAAATCTCTTGTTTTCATTCTCTTTTTGCCCTCTAACTGTAGTTCTAAAATTTTAAGGCTTCCCTTTCCCGTTGCAACACGGATAAAGTCTTTACCTACTTCAGTAATTGTTCCTGGTGCAGAATCATTTTCAGAATCGTCCACATCTGCATCCCATATTTTTAAAGTCTTACCATCCATTTTTGTATATGCACTTGGCCATGGATTCAACCCTCTTATAAGTCTCTCAATTTCATTTGCAGATTTATTAAAGTCAATTTTTCCTAACTGTTTATTAATCATACCTGCATAATTTGACTTACTGTCATCCTGCGGAGTTCTTACTGCTGTTCCATTTTCAAGTTCGATTAATGTTTTTAAGATTAATTTTCCACCCTCTATTGCTAATTTATCAAATAAGCTTCCGCCGGTTTCTTTCTTATCAATCGGGACAACTACTTTGTCTATAATATCCCCTGTATCTAATCCTTCATTCATATACATTGTTGTAACACCTGTTTCTTTTTCGCCGTCAATAACTGACCACTGAATAGGTGCCGCTCCTCTGTATTTAGGAAGTAATGATGCATGTACGTTTATGCATCCATACTTAGGCATATCTAAAATTGCTTTTGGTAAAATTTGTCCAAATGCAATTACCACAATTGCATCAGGATTCATTTCTTTTAACTTTTCAATAAATTCAGTTTCTTTAACTCTTTGTGGCTGATATACATCAAGTCCTAATTCCAATGCTTTTTCTTTTACCGGTGTGTATTGCATTTTTCCACCACGTCCCTTTGGTTTATCAGGTTGTGTAATTACACCAACCACATCATGACCTGCTTTTACAATATTTTCTAAAGCATTAACTGAAAAATCGGGAGTACCCATAAATACTATTTTCATCTTATTTCTCCTCTAATAATATGTATTGCCCCTCCCTTAGGTCGGTGGCTTGTCGTCGGAAAGATTTATTAAAATGAATTTTTCTTTATTCATCTTCTAATTCTTCATTGTCATATATTCTTCCTTCAACCTTGTCTACATACATTATTCCGTCTAAATGATCACATTCATGCTGTATTGCTCTTGCTAGTAATTCTGTTCCCTCTAATTCATATAATTCCATATTTTCATCATATGCTCTTACAACAACATGGTTGCTTCTTGTTACTACCCCTGATTTTCCTGGAAGGCTTAAACATCCTTCATACCCTGTCTGTTCTCCATCTTTTTCTATAATTTCAGGATTAATCATGATAATCGGGCCATCTCCTATATCTATTACGACAATTCTTTTAAGAACACCAACCTGAGGTGCTGCAAGTCCGACACCATTTGCCTCATACATAGTATCAAGCATATCATCTATAAGAATCTTTGTTCTAGCATTAATATTTTTAACTTCTTTACAAACTTTTCTTAAACATGGATCTCCTAATTCTCTAACATTTCTAAGCGCCATCTCATTTCTCCTTTTATCACTCTCTCACATTAAATTGTAAGGTTATACCTTTAACTTTTTGTGAAGTATTTATTAATTCTTGTATATAGTCTGACATTCTAATAAGTTTTTCTTTATCAAGACTTTTTAAATATATCATTCTTCTATATACATCATTTATCTTTGCCACCGGAGGTTTCGCCGGTCCAATTATCATTAACTGTTTAAATTTTGCTTCTTTTAATTTGTTTATATATTTAGTAAGGGCATCTGTAAATCTGTCTAACAACTCCTCATCTTCAGATTGAATTAAGATTTCAGTCATTGCCGCTACAGGTGGATATTGCATTAATTGTCTATATGCTAATTCTTCCTGATAGAATTCTTCATAATCCTGCTTTGCTGCTGATTCAATACTATAATTATCCGGTGAGTATGTCTGAATTACGACCTGTCCTTTTTCTTTTCCTCTTCCTGCTCTTCCTGCTGCCTGCGTTAGTAATTGAAATGTCTTTTCAGCCGCCGTATAATCACTCGCATATAATGACATATCCGCTGCTAAAATTCCAACTAATGTTACATCAGGAAAGTCATGTCCTTTTACAATCATCTGAGTTCCAACGAGGATATCTGCCTGATGATTTGCGAAAGCTGACAGTATTTCTTCATGACCACCTTTTCTTGATGTTGTGTCAAAATCCATTCGCAATACTTTGGCCTGTGGAAATTCTTTTTTTATCATTGTTTCAACTTTTTGTGTTCCTATACCAAATCCGGCTATATATTTAGAACCACATTTTGGGCATAACCTTGGAATCGGTTCTTCGTAACCGCAATAATGGCACACCATTTTTCCATTATTATGGGCTTTTAATGTCACATCACAATGTGGGCATTTGACTGCCTCTCCACACTCCCGACACGACACAAATCCTGCATATCCTCTTCTATTTATAAACAACATAGTCTGCTGTTTTTTTTCTAATCTGTCATTAATCAGCTGCTTTAATTCCATACTAAACATTGACTTATTGTCATTCTTTAGCTCTTTCCTCATATCAACTACTGACACCTGTGCCAATTTGCCTTTTTCTCTGCTTGTAAGTCTGTGTAACTTATATTTCCCTGTCTGCGCATTAAAATATGATTCTAAAGAAGGTGTTGCTGAGCCTAAAACTAATGTTGCTCCTGTAATATTGCATAATTTTGCAGCCACCTCTCTTGCATGATATTTAGGAACATTTTCACTTTTATATGCTCCCTCATGCTCTTCATCAATTACTATAAGGCCTAAATTTTCAAATGGGGTAAAAAGCGCAGATCTTGGACCTATGATTATACTTATTTCTCCTCTTTTTGCCCTTTCAAACTGATCATACTTTTCTCCTGCTGACAGTTTTGAATTAATTATTGACACCTTATCTTTAAATCTTCTCGTAAATCTCTTTACTGTCTGATATGTTAAAGCGATTTCAGGAATTAAAACAATCGCCTGTTTTCCATCGTGGATAGTCTTGTCTATAATATCCATATAAACTTCTGTTTTACCGCTTCCGGTTATCCCATAAATCAAATGAACATTTGCTTTTTCACTTTTTTTATAATCCATTGTCTTTTTAATACCGTCTGCGACAGCTTTTTGCTGTTCATTTAATATTATATCATAACGCTCAAGATTATTAAAATTAACAGGATTTCTATAACTGTTTTCAATTTCTATCAAAATATCTCCTGTAGATTCAAGTGCCTTCAGAGTACTTGGCGATATATTTAATTTGTCTACTACAAGCTCCTTTGACATATGTTTTATATCTTTTAGTTCCTGTAGCAATCTGACCTTTGCCTTTGCATTGGACTTTTTATATTTTAATATCTTTTCTTCTGCTTCTTCTTCACTTATATTAAGCGTTATTGTCTTCTTTTGTATATTTTTTATTTTCTTTTTAACAGGTATGACTGTTTTTAATGCCTGATTCATTGTACAGCTATACTCTTTCTTTATCCACCAGGCTAACTCTATAAGTTGTTTTTCAACCGTTGCCGCGCCTTCATTTGCACGAATAATATATTTCATCTTATTTATATCAAATGACGGCTTGTCTGTTATCTCGATTACATATCCTGTTATCTCTCTGTTTCCTTTTCCAAATGGAATAACTATCTGAGTACCTATAGATATCTTATCTTCTAATTCTTTCGGTATTATATAACCAAAAGGGCGGTCCAATTTTTCATGTGAAATATCAACAATAATATTCGCAAATTTCATTTGACACCGCCCTTTCATATCTTATTTATCTTTATCTAAATAACTTTGCACTTCTTACGCAATTTGCCAATAACATTGTAACAGTCATTGGTCCAACGCCACCTGGTACAGGTGTTATTGCATATGTTTTTTCACTTACTGAATCAAAATCCACATCTCCACAAAGCTTGTTATCTTCATTTCTATGGATTCCTACATCAATTACAACCGCTCCTTCTTTAACATAATCAGCTGTAATAAACTTTGGCTTACCTATTGCTACAATTAAAATATCTGCTCTTTTTGTAACTTCCTTTAAGTCTTTTGTTCTTGAATGTGCAATTGTTACTGTTGCATTTTCTTTGAGCATAAGCATCGCCATTGGCTTGCCTACAATATTACTACGTCCTATTACCACACATTCTTTTCCTGAGATTTCGACACCTGTTCTCTTTATAAGCTCAACAATTCCTGCAGGTGTACATGGTAAAAATGTTTCTTCACCAATCATCATTTTTCCGACATTCATTGGATGGAAACCATCAACATCTTTCTTGCTGTCAATTCTGTTTAGCACTTCTGTTTCGTCTAAATGTTTTGGTAATGGAAGCTGTACAAGAATTCCATTAATTTCTTTGTCTGCATTTAACTTATCTATTAATTCAAGAAGTTCATCCTGTGTAGTTTCTTCCTTTAATGCATATGTAATTGATTTTATTCCTACATATTCACATGCTTTTTCTTTATTTCTAACATACACAGCTGATGCAGGGTCTTCTCCAACCTTTACGACTGCAAGTGCTATGTCAATCCCCTGTTCTTTTAACTTTGCAACTTCTTCCTTGATTTCATCTTTAATTTCACCTGAAATCTTCTTTCCATCAATTAATTTCATTACTTTATAAACGCTTCCTTTCTTCGCAGTAATTATTATAGTTAAGGAGCAAAATGCATTTTGCTCCTTATTGATACCTACGAATTAATTTTAATTCATTGCATTTTATACACGGCATCATTTATTAGAATAATCCTGTAATCTTTCCATCGTCTGTAACATCAATATCGTATGCTGCAGGATGTTTTGGAAGTCCCGGCATTGTCATTACATTTCCAGTTAATACAACAACAAATCCTGCTCCTGCTGATATATATACGTCACGAATGCTGATTTCAAATCCTTCCGGTCTTCCTAATTTATCTTTATCATCTGATAATGAATACTGTGTTTTAGCCATACATACAGGAAGATTTCCATATCCCATATCTTCAATCTTAGCAATTGCCTTCTGAGCTTCAGGTGAATAATTAACTCCATCTGCTCCATAAATTTCTTTTGCAACTGTTTCGATTTTTTCTTTGATTGGTAATTTGGTATCATATAATGGTTTGAATTTAGATTCTTTATTTTCTAATGTTTCAAGAACTTTATTAGCTAAATCAATTCCACCTTTTCCACCTTTTTCCCATACTTGTGCCAATGCAAATTCGCATCCTCTGTCTTCGCAGAATTTCTTAATATATTCATATTCAGCTTCTGTATCTGTGATAAATGAATTTAATGTTACAACTACAGGGACTCCAAATTTCTGAAGGTTTTCAATATGTTTTTCAAGGTTAACAATACCTTTTGCCAACGCGTCTAAATTTTCTTCTGACAATTCACTCTTTGGAACTCCACCGTTATATTTTAATGCTCTTACTGTTGCAACTAAAACAACGCAATCAGGTTTAAGTCCTGCCTGACGGCACTTAATATCCATGAATTTTTCTGCTCCAAGGTCTGCACCAAATCCTGCTTCTGTTACTACTATATCAGCCATCTTTAATGCTGTCTTTGTTGCTCTTACTGAGTTACATCCATGTGCGATATTTGCAAATGGTCCACCATGAACAAGTGCTATTGTATGCTCTAATGTCTGGATTACATTAGGTTTAATAGCATCCTTTAAAAGTGCTGCCATTGAACCTACTGCCTGAATATCCTTTGCAGTTACAGGCTTACCATCATATGTATAAGCAACAATTATTTTCCCAAGTCTTTCTTTTAAATCTGCTAAATCATCTGCAAGGCAAAGAATTGCCATAATTTCTGATGCAACTGTAATTACAAAATGGTCTTCTCTTACTGTTCCATCAACCTTTCTTCCAAGACCTACAATAATATTTCTTAATACTCTGTCATTGATATCCACACATCTCTTCCATACAATCTGATTAGGGTCAATTCCGAGTACATTTCCCTGCTGAATGTGATTATCAAGCATTGCTGCTAATAAATTATTAGCTGATGTAATTGCATGGAAATCTCCTGTAAAATGAAGATTTAAATCTTCCATAGGAACAACCTGTGAATATCCACCACCTGCTGCTCCCCCTTTAATACCAAAACAAGGTCCAAGAGATGGCTCTCTAAGTGCAATTACTGCTTTTTTATTTAACTGACCTAAAGCCTGTCCTAAACCAACAGTAATTGTTGTCTTTCCTTCTCCTGCAGGAGTTGGATTGATAGCTGTTACAAGTACAAGTTTTCCATCTTCATTATCTTTTATTTTATTCCAATATTCATTTGAAATTTTTGCTTTATATTTACCATATAATTCTAAATCATCTTCTGTTAACCCAATTTTTGCTGTTACCTCTTTAATTGGAAGCATAGTAGCTTCCTGCGCAATCTGAATATCTGTTTTCATTTTCTTCTCCTTTATTGCTCCTCTTTTTTATTATTACCTGAAATATACTCATCAAATTGTTCCATGCTCATAAGTATTTTTCTAGGTTTATTTTGTTCTTCCTGTCCAACAATACCGGCATCGTATAATTGTTCCATTATACGTGCTGCTCTATTGAATCCAACTCTGAACTGTCTTTGCAGCATACTTGTAGAACCTTTGTCTTTTTCAATGCATAATCTTGCTGCCTGTTCAAAGTATTCATCTCTTCCATTTTCTTCTCCATCTTCTTTAGATGGTTCCGATAATTTTTCTTCAATGGAAGTTTCGTAAACAACCTCACTGCTATGCGATACAAGGTATTGAACTGTCCTTTGTACCTCTTCATCAGATACATATGCTCCCTGCAATCTTACAGGTTTAACATAGCCTGATGGATAAAACAGCATATCACCATTACCAAGCAGTTTTTCAGCTCCGTTCATATCTATAATTGTTCTGGAATCTGTTCCTGATGAAACAGTCAATGCAACTCTAGATGGAATATTTGCCTTAATAAGACCTGTAATAACATCTACCGAAGGTCTTTGAGTGGCAATAATCAAATGAATTCCAGCTGCACGTGCAAGCTGTGCAAGTCTGCATATCGCATCTTCAACTTCTTTTGCTGCAACCATCATAAGGTCTGCTAACTCGTCAATTACTATTACAATCTGAGCCATCTTTTCAGGTGGTTCATCTCCTTCGTAATCTCCTGCTTCAATTTTTGCATTATATCCTTTCAAATCTCTTGAGCCTGTTTGCGAAAATTTCTTATATCTTTCTGACATTTCAGCCACAGCCCAATTCAATATACCTGCTGCCTTTTTAGGATCTGTAACAACGGGATATAATAAATGAGGTATTCCATTGTAAACCTTAAATTCAACTACCTTAGGATCAATTATAATCAACTTAACTTCATCAGGTGTCGCTCTATATAAAATACTCATTATTATTGAATTTGTAAATACTGATTTTCCCGAACCTGTTGTTCCGGCTACAAGCATATGTGGCATTTTTGCAATATCTGCAACTACAACCCTGCCTGCAATATCCTTACCTGCCGCAAAAGCAATCTTTGAAGAATTCTCTTTTAGTTCTTTGGATTCTAATAATTCTCTTATATAAACTGTATCTCTTCCTTTGTTAGGAACTTCGATTCCAACTGCTGCTTTTCCCGGAATCGGAGCTTCAATTCTAATATCTGCTGCGGCAAGATTTAATTTGATATCATCTGTAAGTGCAGTTATCTTGCTAACTTTTGTTCCCATTTCCGGTTGTAATTCATATCTTGTAACCGAAGGGCCTTTACTTACATTTGTTACTGTTACACTAACTCCAAAATTCTGAAGAATTTGTTGCAATTTATTTGCTGTTTCCATAAGTTCCATTTTTGATGTTGGATTCTTACTTCCCGGATTTTTATTTAAAAGACTATATGTTGGTTTAGTATATTTCATCTTTTTCTTAACCGGTGCAATAATCTTTCCTTCTGATGATGCTTTTTCAGGCACTTTCGTCTGTGGATTAATTTCCTGTGCATCCATCGTTTCCTGTGAAGGTTTAATTTCCTGCATGCCATAAGGCTTTCTATTCATTACTTCTTTTGCCTCTTTTGAAACAAATATTCTTTCCTTAGGTTTAAACTCTCCATCATTTGCATGTTCATCCGCTATCGGAGTTTTATTAATAGGCTCTTCTTTAAGTTTCGCTGTAACACCACTTTGTTTTCCATATATAAACTGACCTGTCGGTTCTTCTTCTAGATCAATATGTCCACTATATTCCGGTTCTAATCCTTCTATATTAATTTCATGTACATTCTGACTTTCTTCTTTTATTTCTGAGACATTTATAGCATCTAAATCACTAAAATTGACAGGCTTTGCCTTTTCCATTTTTTTCTTTTCAACTTCCTCAGCCCTTACCTTAGCTTCAATCTCCCGATGAACTCTCTGAATTTCCTTTTCCTGTCTGTTTATTTCTTTTTGCTTCTTTCTTTCTATTCTTGCAACTTCCTGCTGTTGCTGAATATCCTTCATATCATCTCTTGCGCTTTCGTAAACGCTGATTCCATGATTTTTAAGCATATCTAAAATAGATTTTTCAGTTAATATAACAATTGTTATAATTG
This sequence comes from Eubacterium sp. LMAG:50, assembly GCF_008680265.1. Classification (NCBI taxonomy): domain Bacteria; kingdom Bacillati; phylum Bacillota; class Clostridia; order Eubacteriales; family Eubacteriaceae; genus Eubacterium; species Eubacterium sp. LMAG:50. The sequence goes on from NZ_NALP01000009.1 coordinate 66,708, forward strand.
CAATTATTATTACAAACACATAGGTTCCTGCTATTCCAAATAAAGTTTTAAGGCCATCTCCTATGGCTCCACCTATAATTCCACCACCTATTTTATATTCACCACAAAAAGAGTAATATTCACTAACTGTAGTCTTTTGTACATTCAAAATCAAATGTGCAAAAACACATGCATCAAAATAAAGAATTAATGCAGTTACACTTTTAGCAACCGCTCTAACATCGCCTAAATTTACAAACAATATACCTGCTATAAAAAACAGCACAATAGGGAATATATATGCCGGTACTCCAAATGCTCCAAACATAAAATAACTGAGCATATTGCCTACTACCCCGCAAACTCCAAAATTACTTAAAAAAAGTAATAATGCTACCGCAATTAGAATCCATATGTAAATTTCTGATATTATTCTTATCTGTTCACTGGTTCTCGAATTTTTTGAATTGCTCTTACGGGTACCGGTGTTTCGTCCTTTATTTGTTGTTTTTTTGGATTTGGTACCACTTGTTCTTTTTTTAGTAGTAGCCATCATTACCTCCATCAAATTTTTATTATTCAATCAATTACTCTATTTCAGTCATTAAAATAATTACGTTAATTTTTCTTTTTATTTTACAAAATAACCAATAACAGCTATAGCGCCAACTAAATAGCAATAGTATGCAAAATATTTAAATTTCTTATTTCTTACAATAACAAGCATTGTCTTAATACAAATATAGCCTACAACTGCCGCTACTAAAGCTCCGGCAATGTAGCATCCTAAATCTGAAGATGTCATTCCATCTTTTCCAAAATCTGCGATGTCTAGCACTGCAGCACCCATTATTGCCGGAATTGACATAATAAATGAATATTTAACTGCAAATTCTCTTTTTAATCCACATAACAGACCCGCTGTTATTGTAGTTCCAGATCTTGAAAGTCCTGGTAAAGTTGCAATTCCCTGACATGTTCCAATAAATAGTGCATTTAAATAGCTTGTTTTCTTTGGTTTCTTTTTTCCATCAGGAAGATTATCTGAAATAAGAAGAAGTGTTGCTGTTATAATAAGACATATTCCGGGAACTAAAAGAGTAGTTCCTGCTTTTTCAACTAAATCTTTTCCAAAATAACCGATTATACCTGTTGGGATTGTAGATACTATTACCAGCATTGCGAATTTTCTATAACCATTACATATTACTTTTCTGTAAAATGGCTCATCCTGCATTTTTTTGCTGACAAAAAACTCTTTTATATTAAAGCAAACATCAACAATAATTCCTATTCCATCTACTATAAGACGTCCTATATCTCTCCAGTAAACTAAGAATACTGCCAGCAATGTTCCAACATGTAAAATAATATCAAATGAAAAACCGATATCTTCCATTCCAATTAATTGCTTACATATAGTCAAATGTCCTGAACTACTTACAGGTAAAAACTCTGTCAGTCCCTGCACAATTCCTAATATTATCGCCTTAAATAATCCCATGTATCCACCTACTACTTTCCAAATAGTTTTATCCTTCTAAAATCCATAAGTACATTTCATTTTACTATTTTTTCAATCTTAATTCAAGTTATAATACATATTAATGCTTGGCAGCTATAAAAGCCATAAAAGGTCTAAGCCCACTTATGAACAAACTCACGCGGACTTAGACCTTTTGCCCCTTACATCATTATATTTTTTTATCATCTATCATGGATTTTAATTTATTCATTGCCTCCTTTAAGCCACCAACTTCGTTTATTATTTTTTTATCCACTGTTTCCTTTCCAACAAGAATACTTCCAACGTCTTTTGTAAGCACTTCAGTTTCTGTCATCAATGTTATAAATCTATGCTCAGTTATCCCGCAATGATTAACAACAAATTGGTTTATTCTTTTTTGTATTCTCATAAAATAATCATATGTTTGTGGAACACCAATAAATAATCCATTCATTCTTACAGGATGTATTACCATTGTTCCGGTCGGAACAATAAATGAATAATCCGTAGAAACAGCTAATGGCACTCCTATTGAATGACTTCCTCCAAGGACAAGTGAAACTGTAGGTTTACTCATACTTGCAATCATCTCTGCTATTGCAAGTCCACACTCCACATCTCCACCAACAGTATTTAATATAACAAGCAAACCGTCTATTTCATCATTATCCTCAACTTCCGCAATCGTTGGAATAACATGTTCATACTTTGTTGTTTTCGTATTACTGCTAAGACAATCATGCCCTTCTATTTCACCTATAATATTAAGCAAATGTATTTTCTTATGTTCTTTATTTTTATCTAAATCAGTCTGCCCATATTCTATGATATCGTCATTTTTTTCTTTATTTTCACTCATAAAAAACCTCCATACTACTTTCTATAAATAGTATGGAGATTTTTCAAAATAATATTATAAACCACTTAAAAGATGCCAATCATAAAATGCTATACGATTGCACAAGAATAAAAATGTAACCTATCATTTTTATTCATTATATTTAGCAACTATTTCCTGATATGATAAATGTCCACCAAAAATATCCAATGCACTTCCTATTGTAAAATCTAATTTTGCATCACATATTTTTTTGAAATTATCTATCTGATCTACACTTGCAATTCCGCCTGCATAAGTAATTGGGTTCTTCTCCCACTTTGAAAGCAATTTTACTAACTCTTCTTCCATTCCCGAACCTTTTCCCTCCACATCAACTCCATGGATTAGAAATTCATCACAATATTTGGAAAAATGCTCCATTGTTTCTTCATTTAATTTAATGTTAGTAAATGTCTGCCATCTGTCTGTAACTATATAATAATCATTGTTTTTCTTTCTGCAACTTAAGTCCAATACAATTTTACTTTTACCTACTGCCTTTACAAGTTTGTCTAAATTTTCGTAATTTACTTCTCCATTTTTGAATACATATGATGTAACAATAACATGACTTGCTCCATTTTCAATATATTCAGCTACATTTTCTGCATTAATTCCTCCACCTATCTGCATTCCTTCCGGATAAGCAGCAAGCGCTTCAAGTGCCTGCTTTTTTGAAGCCTCAAAATACTCGGAATCTGCTGCATTTAAAATAATAATATGTCCACCTTCAAGATTGTTATTTTTATACATATTTGCATAATATGCTCCACCTTTTTGTGACACAAAATTTTCCTGTGCCTTATTGCCTTTATCTTTAAGCGTTCCACCTACTAACTGTTTTACTTTCCCATTATGAATGTCTATACATGGTCTGAATTTCATTTTTTCTTCCTATCTTTCTTTTTTATTTACTATTCTCCACTTTTTAGTGATGTTGCCATATCAACTTTTTTCAATTTAAAATGCATCGAAATATTAATTATTACAGCAAATAAAATTGTTAATAATGTGCTATAAATGTAACCACGCGTTCCAATATTTCTTCCAAACATAACCATATCAATTTCTGCCGTCTGAATTACAAATTGGTGCAAAATTATTCCAAATCCAATGCCTATTATAATTCCTAAAATTGTGATAATGACATTTTCTCTGTAAATATAACCTGACACTTCCATATCATAAAAGCCAAGTACTTTAAATGTTGCCAATTCTCTTCGTCTTTCAGCAATATTTATATTGTTAAGATTATAAAGTACAATAAATGCAAGTAGTCCTGCCGAAAATACAAGTACGATTACAACCGTATCCATACTTTTCATCATTTCACTAAAACTATTATATGTTGTCTGTAAGAATGATACTCCTGCAACACCATCATTACTCATTATTTTATTTCCTATTTTATCGTCTATAACTCTGCCTTTTTTCAGGATACAAAAAGCAGTATTCATTTTTGCATCTTTCCCGGTTATCTGTTTATAATATTTTCCGGTCATATACATATAATGATAACTATAATTTTCGATTATTGCACTAACCTTTACATTATATCTTACAGTATCGCTTTCTTTGAAATAAATTTCATCGCCTACTTTGGCTCCGATTTTCTTAGCCATTTTTTCAGATATAAGCACACCATCATCATTTAACTTATATTTTTCATTTTTAGTTCTGCTCTTAAATGTAACGTATTTAGATATATCATCTATGCTTTCAGGTATAACTATGTATGTACTTACCGTACTATTTTCCTTTCCAACATCATAATTCAATACATCTGCCTGTAAATTATCTTTTATATCCGAATTGCTGTTGAGAATCTTTTTAAGTTCATCCGTTCCATTCTTCTTAGTCCATTCATCATCGTATGTAACTGTCAAATCATAATGGAATAAATCGTCAAACTGTATTGTTAATATTGAATTTATGGAATTTTTAACGCCAAATCCAACAAGCATTAAAGCCATACATCCACCTATACCAAACAAAGTCATGAACAATCTTTTTTTGTATCTAAACAGATTTCTAAAAGTCGATTTTATATTAAAACTTAGATGATTCCAAATAAAAGGTATTCTTTCAAGCAGCACACGCTTTCCGGCTTTTGGAGCTTCTTGCTGCATAAGTGATGCCGGTTGTTCCATAAGTGCTTTATAACACGCAAGTATTGTTGCACCTATTACACTTACTGCTGCTGCAAGACATGCTGTCACAAAATAATATCCATTTATAGGAATTTCTATTATATATAAATTCTGATACATCAATCTATACGCAGTTATTATAATCCATGGTAAAGTTTTGCTACCTGCTATACCTCCAATTATGCCACCTGCAATTGTTGCAACTGCTCCATATGCGATATATTTTCCGGCTATGCTTCCTTTTCCATAGCCCAGTGCCTTAAGTGTTCCAATCTGAACTCTTTCTTCCTCAACCATTCTTGTCATAGTCGTCAAACTTACCATTGCTGCAACCAAAAAGAATATAAGTGGAAATACTTTTCCTATATTTCCAATACGCTCTGCGTCCTGACCAAATTCAACAAATGACACAACCGTTTGTCTGTCCAGCACATACCATTCTTTCTTTTCTATCTCATATACTTTATCTTTTGCCTTATCTACTTTTCTTTGCGCTTTGTTAAGCTTTTTCTGAGCCTTAGCAAGCTTCGTATATGCCTTATCAACCTTTTTTTGTGCCTTTATAATCTCATTTTTACCATCAGTAATTTCTTTTTTTCCATCAGCTAGTTTTTGCTTTCCGGTTTCAAGTTTTTCTTTCGTATTATCTAATACTGCTCTTGATTTTTTTAATTCCTGCTTTCCAACAATTAAACTTTTCTTTGCTTTATCAAGCTTCTTTTTACTTTTATCCAGTTTAATTTTTGCTTTATTTAATTGTCGCTCATGTTTAGAAATCTCTGACTGTGCACTTTCAATCTGGCTCTTAACCTGCGGCACATCACTCATTCCCATTGCAGCAAATCTTTTTTTAGTGTTATTTAAATCATTTTTCCCACTTTCAAGTTCTTTTACTCCTGTTTTATATTTAGCATATCCACTTTCATATTGTTTTTGACCATTTTTATACTCTTTTTCACCTTCTTTCAATTTTACGCTGGCAGATTCATATTGCTTTTCCCCTTTATTGTATTGTTCAACTCCACTTTTATATTCTTTTTCCTGCTTTTTTAATTCACTTTCTCCCTCTTCTATTTTTTTACTATTTTCTTCTATTTCCTTCTGTCCATCATCCGCTTTTTTCAAACCTTTTTCGTATTTTTTATAATTTTTATCTATCTTTTCCTGAGCTGACTGAATTTCTTCATTTGCCACGTCAACTATTTCTTCGTATCTTTTTTGTTCCATAGCAGGCGCAACTTTTTTAATTTTATTTGTCACTTTATCAACATACTTTTCATATTTTGTTCCATAGCTGTCTAACTTTTTAGCACCTTTTAATGTAATATAAATATCAGAGAAGTTATCCATATCAAACTGATTTTTATTAATAATTATTAATCCATCAAGTTTTCCTGAACCTACTGTACTGCTTCCTTTGTGAAATGATAAATAATTACCTGTACAAAAAGTTCCTTTTACGGTATATTCCTTTCCCTTTACGTATTCATTATCAACTGTTATCTTGTCCCCTACCTTAATGTAATTATGTTCAGCTAACTGTCTATCCACAAGGCACTCATCATCTGACAGTTCATTCACATTTGTTTTCACTTTATTAATTGTATCCGTTCTAGACATCATTTTCACGGTATACTCTGTTTCTCCATTCTTAACTACCTGATCCACATTATATATACCTTCGATGTCTTTTATTTCATCTATAGACTTTAATGCATTAATATCGTTATTAGTTACTCCAAGTTCACTTACAACTCTAATATCATAAATGTTTTCTTTATCATAAATTGCATCCACGGATTTTCTCATGTCAGGTTCCGTAGAACGTATTCCGGCATAAAAAGCCACACCAAGGGCAACAATTAAAAGCAGGGATAAAAACCTGCCAAATGTCTTTTTTATTTGAACATAAAATTCTTTTCTTAATGCCTTCATATAGCTACCTCTTGATACTTAATTTTTACCATTCAATTTTTTCTACCGGAAGTGGATTTTCATTTATTGTCATATCACTGACTTTACCGTTTTTGATTTTAATTATTCTGTTTGCCATTGGTGCAATTGCCTGATTGTGCGTAATTACAACAACTGTCATACCTTTTTTACATGTATCCTGCAATAATTTTAATATAGCTTTTCCTGTCTGATAATCTAATGCTCCTGTCGGTTCATCTGCCAATAATAATTTAGGATTTTTTGCAATTGCCCTTGCAATAGATACCCTTTGCTGCTCTCCTCCTGAAAGCTGTGCCGGGAAGTTTTTCATTCTTTCCTTAAGTCCAACGCTTTCAAGAACTTTTTTTGCATCTAACGGATTTTTGCAAATCTGACCTGCCAGTTCTACATTTTCCAATGCTGTAAGATTTTGCACCAGATTATAAAACTGAAAAACAAAACCAATATCATGTCTTCTATATGTAGTTAACTCCCTATTGCTGTATCTGCTTATATCTTTTCCATCAACAATAACGTTACCGGAAGTCAATTTATCCATTCCACCTAAAATATTAAGTACGGTAGTTTTTCCTGCTCCTGAAGGTCCGACAATAACAACAAATTCTCCTTTTTCAAATGAAAAATTCATTCCATCTGCCGCCTTTATTGTTATTTCTCCTGTTTTATATTCTTTTACAACATCTTTTATTTCAACGTAACTCATAAATCGCACCTCCTAAAAGCATGTTTCATACTACCATCTACCATCTAAAATCTAATTTCTCTTATATATATATTAACTGACATTTTTTTTTCATTCAAGGGCAAAGTAACTTTGTTATCTTTAATAAAATTAAAGGTCTTCATGTTTAATCCATGAAGACCTTTGTTTTGTTTAATACATTTAAATTCTATTTAAAGCCTGTTCTAAATCGTTAATAATATCATCAGCATTTTCTATACCGATTGAAAATCTAATTAAATCCGGTTGAACTCCTGCTTCAATTAACTGTTCATCTGTCATCTGTCTGTGTGTATGGCTTGCAGGATGAAGTACACATGAACGTGCGTCTGCAACATGAGTAACAATTGTAATAAATTCAAGGCTGTCCATAAATTTAATTGCCGTTTCTCTTCCACCCTTTAATCCAAATGTAATTACACCACATGTACCATTTGGCATATATTTCTTAGCCAAATCATAATATTTGTTTCCTTTTAGCATCGGACAGTTAACCCACGCTACTTTATCACTGCTCTGAAGGTATGTTGCCACCTTTATAGCATTTTCACAATGACGTGGCATTCTTAAATGGAGTGTCTCAAGTCCTACATTTAACAAAAATGAATTCATAGGTGCCGGAATCGAGCCTAAATCTCTCATAAGCTGAGCTGTTGCCTTTGTAATATAAGCTCCCTTTCCAAATCTTTCAGTATATACAATTCCATGATATGAATCATCAGGAGTTGTAAGTCCCGGGAATTTATCTGCATGGGCATTCCAATCAAATTTTCCACTATCAACAATCGCTCCACCTACTGCCATTGCATGACCATCCATATATTTTGTTGTTGAATGTGTAACAATATCCGCTCCCCACTCAAATGGTCTGCAGTTAATTGGTGTTGCAAATGTATTGTCTACTATAAGTGGCACTCCGTGTCTGTGGGCTGCCTTTGCAAACTTTTCAATATCTAATACAACTAAAGATGGATTTGATATTGTTTCGCCAAATACCATTTTTGTATTTGGTTTAAATGCAGCTTCTAATTCTTCTTCTGTACAATCAGGATTAATAAAAGTTACATCTATTCCCTGTTTCTTCATTGTAACTCCAAAAAGATTAAATGTTCCTCCATAAACATGTGCTGAACATATAATATGGTCACCTGCTTCGCAAATGTTAAATGCTGCATAATAATTTGCTGCCTGTCCTGAAGATGTAAGCATACCTGCCACACCACCCTCTAAATCGCAAATTTTCTGTGCCACAACATCATTCGTAGGATTCTGAAGTCTTGTGTAAAAATATCCTTCTTCCTCTAAGTCAAATAATCTGCCCATCTGTTCCGAATTGTCATACTTATATGTAGTACTTTGATAAATAGGAAGTACTCTTGGCTCTCCATTTTTAGGCTGCCATCCTCCCTGTACGCATATAGTGTCTAAGTTTCTCTTTTCCATTTTGTAACCTCACTAACTTTATTATTAGCACATACTTTGTGTTTACCATCCCCGTATAGTTTTTTATAAACCTAAAGTGTGTTTGTACAAATCACCACGCTCTTCAAAATTCTTAAAATGATCATATGAAGCTGCTGCCGGTGACAATACACACGCTTGTCCTGATTTTGTAATTTCTTTTGCCTTATTTGTTGCCTCTACTAAGTTATTACACATATAAAGATTTTCTCTGCCTGATAACATATCATAAATTTTTTCACCTGAAGCATACATGCAAATAACATTTACCTTCGTATTCTTTTCAAAATAATCACAAAGAATCTGATAATCAATTCCTCTATCCATTCCACCGATAATAATAGTTCCAATATTTTCAATACTTTCTACAGCCTGAATTGCTGACTGACATATTGTCGAAATTGAATCATCATAATAAGTAACTCCGTCTATTTCCCCTAAACGTTCCATTCTATGTGGAAGCCCTTCAAAAGATTCGATGTATTTTGTTACTTCTTTTTCATCTAATCCAAAGCACTTTGTAGCAATATAATATACTACATTTGCATTGTATTGGTTATGTATTCCTCTTAATTTAAGGAAGAAATCTTTTGCTAAATTTTTATCTGACATAACAACTTTTCTTGCATTTACCGGTATATCTAAATCGATTTCCTCATTTACAATAAAAGTATCTGTAACTCTCTGATATCTGAAAATATTAAATTTAGCATTTTTATATCTTTCCATTGTATCGTAGTAATCCAAATGTTCTTCATATAAATTAAGAAGGACTGCTATTTTAGGTGATGCCTTTGCATGTGCCAACTGATGGCATGACATTTCATACACTATTGTAGTATCATCTTTTATTTCGTCATATCTCTCAAGACATGGTCTTCCTATATTACCAACTAATACACAATCTACTCCACAATTCCTTAAAGTTGTGTACAACATAGATGCTGTGGTACTCTTTCCTTTTGTACCTGTAATACCAATTATATTTTTTGCAAATTGTGCTAACATCAATTCCGTCTGTGAAGTAAATTTAATATTATCTTCATGGCATTTTATGCCCGGACTTTTAACAATTATATCATATTTATCACAATCAATATCTTCGTATTTACCTTCAAAAATATCATATTCACAATCAATATTATGGTCTAAAATGAAATGTTCTGTTGATTTACCTTCTCTTCCATATCCCCAAATTAAAATCTTTTTCCCTGTTAAAATATCTGCTATTTTCATATAACTACACCACTTTCCTTATTTCCTTTACAAAATTGTCCGGCACAAGATGCTCATCGCACCATTCACCTAGCAGTATCTTTAAATCTTCTCCATTATTCACAATATAGTCTTTATATTTTTCAGTAAGTTTTAGTTTTTCACCCTTTTCAATAATATATTTCAAGCTTGCCACAACTTCACTTCGTGTTCCCACACACTCAAATGGTTTGTTCTCATCTATTCCTACAAGTTCTCTGAAATACTTTTCTAAGCTCTCTTTGTTTAATAAATTTTCACCAAAAACTTCTGTCAATCTCTCCTGACTTAAGAATGGTGAAAGAATTATATATACAAATAAACATTTTGGACAATCGCAACACCAAATACCTTTTTTACTTCCTGCATTACAGCTTCTAAATATTTCAAGGTACTTGTCACTTGATGCAAATATTTTTGCAATCTGTATTTCTGTAAGTGGTCTTAATAAACTAAAGTATCTTATGTCTGACTCCACTATGGTTGCAATGTAATCATTAAAATCTAATTCAAATTCATAACTTTTTGAATATTGATGATTTACTTTTGAATCTTTAACCGTTGATTCGTTTGCGCTGTTTTCATTTGACAAAGTTATATATTTCTGTCCGTTTAATGCAGCTGTTAATACTGAAGAAAATGCAACAATAGCAGAAAATGGTGTATGTCCATTAATATATCCCTCACTATTTAACTGTAACATTGTTTTATCTAATGTTCTCCTACAAAGAATATCTCCAATTTTATTATCAGTTACATCTATTACTTTCTTTACGGCTTCAATTCTGTTTACGCTGTAAGTTGTTATTTTCTCATCTTTAATTCTTTTAAGCACTTCTAATGAAACACATGAATCTTTTCCACCACCAATAGGCACTAAACACCCTTCATATATCCCATGCAATTTAACAGGCTTTGTGCAATCTGTCTGTTCTTTACTATAATCACAAACTAAATGCATGAATTCTTTTTCATACGCTTCAATGCCATTAACATAAAAGCATTCGCCTAAGCCATTGTAATATAGTTTCTTCCACCATTGTAACTGTGTATCAGTCAATACTCCACACTTAATAATAACATTCTGTGGACATGCAATTTTCCAATAACTGACTAATTCTACCATTCCCAAATTAAAAATCAGTCTGTTTATTGCATCTTCATTTGCATCAACAATATTCTTATACGGTATTTTCCATGTCGGATGAAACTCTGCAAGTCCCGGCACAACAAAATTATATTTAATATCTAATTCATCACTATTCTTTTTAACTTCATAGGAATCAAAAATAAATTCTTTATATTCACTTCTTAATAAATCATATTTTTGCTGTCCTGTCAGTTCCTTTAGATTCTGCATATATCTCTCCCACCTTGCTGACAATAATTCATAATTTATAACATCAACTAAATTTTATGATATTGAATCTAATTATACCATTATTAATACGCTAATTGCAATTGTTTGTGAAAAATTTCACAAAAAATATGTAATAGTCCAATTATAAAAACGAACTATTACATATTTTAAGCACATATATTGATTACATCTTTATATTTTCTATTCCAGTTTGTAATCCTTTAACATAATATGCGCTACAATCGTACATATAGTAAATAATATTAAAAGCACTGCCATTAAAACTATAAACTGTGTTGTTGTCATTGGTATTCCCGCAAATACTACAATAATAAATACCACAAATATAATTGTAGCTATTATATTTGCCACTTTACCTATTTTTATTTTCGTTTCCTGTGACATATTTTTTCCTTCTTTCGTGTTCTATTTTTTCTTCATCAATACAAAAATCTCCCGACTCATATCTCTATCCGCAATAGAAAAATATTTGTCGGGAGATTATTATTTTTTATTTACTGAGCATCTTTAATTGAGAAGCTTATTCTTCCCATCTTATCCTTGCCCAAGCATTTACATTTTACATGATCTCCAAGTGTAAGATAATCTTCAACATGTTCAACTCTTTCTTTTGAAATCTTTGAAATGTGAACCATTCCTTCTTTTCCCGGAGCGAACTCGATAAACGCACCAAATTCCTTAATGCTTACAACTGTTCCTTCAAGAATCATTCCTTCTTCGAAATCTGTTGTAATGATCTGGATATATTCAATTGCCTTATCAATCTGTTCTTTGTCAACTCCACATACAGATACAGCTCCATCATCTGTTATATCAATCTTAACGCCTGTTTCTTCAATTATAGCATTAATTGTTTTACCCTTCTGTCCTACAACATCACCAATCTTAGCCGGATCAATATGAATCTGAACAATCTTAGGAGCATATGCACCTACTTCTTTTCTAGGTTCTGCAATTGCAGGTTTCATACAATTATCCATAATGAAAAGTCTTGCTTCTCTTGTTCTCTGGATTGCACCTTCTACGATTTCTCTTGTAAGTCCATGAATCTTAATATCCATCTGAATAGCTGTAATACCTTCTGTTGTTCCTGTTACCTTAAAGTCCATATCGCCAAAGAAATCTTCGAGTCCCTGAATATCTGTTAATAATACATAATCATCATCTGTATCTCCAGTAACAAGACCACATGAAATACCAGCTACCATAGCCTTAATTGGAACACCTGCTGCCATAAGCGACATACATGATGAACATGTACTAGCCATTGATGTTGAACCATTTGATTCAAATGTTTCTGAAACTGTTCTGATTGCATATGGGAATTCTTCTTCTGAAGGAAGAACAGGTACTAATGCTTTTTCTGCTAATGCACCATGTCCGATTTCTCTACGTCCCGGTCCTCTTGATGGTTTTGTTTCCCCAACTGAGTATGATGGGAAGTTATAGTGATGCATATATCTCTTTACTGTTTCATTTTCATCTAATCCATCAATTTTCTGTGATTCAGATAATGGTGCTAAAGTACAAATGTTACAAATCTGTGTTTGTCCTCTAGTAAACATAGCTGAACCATGAACTCTAGGAATAATATCAACTTCTGCTGCAAGTGGTCTTATCTGATCTAAAGCTCTGCCATCCGGTCTCTTATGATCTTTCAAAATCATTTTACGTACTGTTTTCTTCTGATACTGGTAAAGAGCTTCTCCAAGTACTGCAAGCCATTCTTCATTTTCTGCAAATGCTTCTTCAAGTCTTTCTCTAATCTTGCTTATATTTTCTTCTCTTACCTGTTTAACATCTGTAAATACAGCTTCTTCCATCTCTGCAGGTGGAACAATCTCTTTTATTGCTGCAAATAATTCTTCAGGTATTGTAAAACTTTCATATTCATGTTTTGGCTTACCAACTTCGGCAACAATCTTATTTATAAATTCGATAATCTTCTGGTTAACATCATGAGCCATATAAATAGCTTCAATCATTTTAGCTTCAGGAATAATGTTGGCACCTGCTTCAATCATTATAACTTTTTTACTTGTTGAAGCAACTGTTAACTGTAAATCTCCTTCTTTCCACTGTGACTGTGATGGGTTGATGATAAATTCTCCATCAACCAAACCAACCTGTGTCATTGCACATGGACCATCAAATGGAATATCTGAAATACATGTTGCAATAGCTGAACCTAACATAGCAACAATTTCAGGTCTGCACTGAGGATCAACTGATAATACTAAGTTATTTAATGTAACATCATTTCTATAATCCTTAGGGAATAAAGGTCTCATAGGTCTGTCAATAACTCGTGATGTTAAAACAGAGTTTTCACTTGCCTTACCTTCTCTCTTATTAAATCCTCCAGGTATTTTACCTACTGCATACATTTTTTCTTCGAATTCAACTGAAAGTGGGAAGAAATCGATTCCCTCTCTTGGCTTTTCTGATGCTGTTGCTGTAGATAATACTGTTGTATCTCCATAATGCATTAACGCTGCGCCGTTAGCCTGGGCAGCAACACGTCCAACATCTACTGTAAGTGTTTTACCACCAATTTCAATACTAAAACTCTTGTACATTTTTGTCTCCTTTTCTCTATCTTCGTACCATCTCACTGATACATCTTTCCGACACATATAATGTGTCCTTTGAATGTCTTATATATCCGGCAAACACCGAAACTACTGAAAAAAGGGCGAATTACTTTTCGTCCGCTTTTTCAGTGGTCTCGGGTTTCAGTTTGCCAATTAGATATATTAAATAAGCAATCTTTTTTATTATAAACAATACGATACAAAAAAGCAACCAAACATTTAACCTTAACTAAATTCCACCGATTTTATAATATTTGTTTTTCACATTAAAAAACTGCACTTTAACAATATAAACCTTGTTAAAATGCAGTCTTTTATAAAACTTATATTATTTTCTAATACCAAGTTTAACAATTAATTCACGATATCCTTCAAGATCTGTTTTCTTTAAGTAGTCAAGTAAACCTCTTCTCTTACCTACCATCTTAAGAAGACCTCTTCTTGAATGATGATCCTTCTGGTTAACTTTTAAATGTTCTGTTAACTCCTGGATTCTTGCTGTTAAAATTGCAATCTGAACTTCAGGTGAACCTGTATCGCCCGGTTTTCTTGCATATTCGTTAATAATTGCTGTTTTCTTTTCCTTTGTTATCATTACGACAACCTCCTTAATTATTTTAATATCGCCATACACTTAAGTAACGGTTGGAGTATCCAATACTTAGTGTAGGTTCGCATACCTTGCTATGTTATCATACATTGCAAGGTATGTAAACTAAATCTTTGTAAATTAGCGAAAATATTTAAATATCCTTCTATAACATACTAATATCTTTTATTCATCTTCTTTTTTTAATCCAATTATTCTTAAATAGAATTTTTTCAATTATAAAATGATATTTAATATTTTTATTAAATTATATTTTCATTTTTATTCTGTCATTTATATCCATAGTTATTTGTTTTTTAAGTTGTTCTATATCATCAAATTTTCTTTCACCACGCATAAATTCGTAAAATGAAACTTCAATAACTTCTCCATATAAATTGCCATGAAAATTTGCAACATATGTTTCAACCTTTGTAGGATTATTTTCCGAAATCGTCGGATTAATACCTACATTAGTTATTGAGCGATAACTTTTTCCATTTATGTTGGTTCTTGTTGCATATACACCATTTGGTGGCAATAGTTTTGTTGCTGCCGGCAAAATATTAGCCGTAGGAAAATTTATCGTTCTTCCGATTTTCTTTCCTTCTTCAACCTTTCCAATAACACTGTACGGATGGTCAAGCATCTCATTTGTTTCCTCTATCCTGCCTTCTATAATACTACTGCGTATTCCTGTACTGCTTATATCTTTGTCATGATATTTTTCTTTTTCAATTACATACAACTCATATCCGTATTTTTCTGTGTTTTCCTTCAGGTAATCAACATTTCCTGCACCCTTATTTCCAAAAGAGAAATCCGGTCCGCACACAATCGCTGTAGCCCCTAATTTTTTTTTCAAAAATTCTTTTATAAATTCATCAGGTTCTAATGCCAAAAATTCTTTTGTCATTGGCATGCTACAATAAACATCAATTCCCTGTTTTTCACACAGAAGTCTTTTTTCTTCATCTGTTACAATTGTTTTTACTGTCTGATTATTCAATACATCTTTAGGTTCCGCAGCAAATGTCAGAACAACCTTGCGTCTTCCATTTGCCTTTTTAGCCAGTTCACTTAACAACTTTTCATGACCTTTATGTAACCCGTCAAATTTTCCAACAGTTACTATTGTATTGCTTAATTTTATCTTGTCTGTTGCTGACATGTTTATCATAATCCTACGACTCCTGTATGTATTTACAAAAATATCTTAATCGGTTTATATATCTGTTTATGTGCATCAAATTCATATATACCGATAAAATCTCCATTTTGTGCATAAACTCTTACTTTTTGTTTATCCTCAAAATTCATTCTTAACAATGTATTTCCGGCTGTAAACTTGTTTCCATTATATATTAATTTGTCAAATTTTTCTGACACAATACATTTAGAATATTTATCAAGCATTTGATCCACGGGAACGATATAATCTTTTAATCTTCCATCATCTCTTGCCTTTTCTATCTGTTCAAGAGTAATACTTTCTTCAACTTTAAATCTTTCGACTCTTGTTCTTTCCAGTTTATCCATGCATCCATAAACACCAAGTTTATTTCCTATGTCATGACATAAAGTTCTGATATAAGTACCTTTTGAACATGTAACAATCATTTCGACTCTGGGAAGGTCAACATCAGTTATAGTTATATCAACTATCTTACATTGTCTTGCCGGTCTTTCAACTTCTTCGCCTCTTCTTGCTAAATTATAAAGTTTCTGACCATTTATTTTTATTGCCGAAAACATTGGTGGAATCTGTGCATAATCACCTATAAAACTTTTAATTGTTGTAAAGACTTCTGTCTGGTCTAAAGCATTCAATTTATCTTCTTCAGCTTTATTTATTATATTACCTGTACTGTCCTGTGTATCTGTTTCCTGTCCTAGTAACAAAACAGCTTTATACGTTTTATCTTTTTCTGATAAAATATCGCATAATTTTGTTCCCTTTCCAAGACACACCGGCAATACTCCAACGGCATATGGATCTAGAGTTCCCATATGTCCTATCTTTTTCTGTTTCAAAATGCCTCTTAATTTTGCCACTACGTCATGAGACGTATATCCCGGCTCCTTATAGACATTTATTACACCACTTATCATTCATTCCTCCTGTAATGGTAAGTCACATTACTATATTTATGACATTTGCTTTTCAATCTGTTCTGAAATGTTATTGATGATATCGTGTACATCTCCTACAGTATCAAATCCGGCAGCTCTTACATGACCGCCTCCACCAAAATATGATGCTATGACACTTACATCTACTAAATCCTGAGATCTCATACTTACCTTGTATTTCATTTCCCCTATCTGATACATAAATATTGCAACCTCTATTCCTTCAATATTTCTAAGCTGTGCAACTACTGAATCTAAATCCTTTGTCGTTACACCATAAAAATCCATAAGTTTTGTTGTTGCGTATGCAAATATGCATCTATTATCCATAAACCTTACACTTTCAAGCTGAAGTCTTCCTGCAACCTGAGACTGTGCATAAGTTTTTTTATAATATGTTTCTTCAAGAATCTTATTTGCATTAATTCCAAAATCCAACATTTTTCCTGCAACATTCATTGTTTTAGAAGTTGTGCTCTGGAATCTAAACACTCCTGAATCATGGGCAATTCCTGTATACATTGGTTCTGCAATAGATTTATCAAATAAACTTACATCTAACAAATCATATAAAACTTCACATGCCGAACTTGCATTTGGAAGAATATAATTATAATCTGCATATCCTCCATTACTGATGTGATGATCAATACATGCTGTTCGCTTTGCATGTTCAAAAAATTCTTTATTTAAACCTAATCTTTCTAAATCAGCACAATCAAGTGAAAAGAATAAATCGTACTCTGTTCCGTCGTACCCATTTGAATCTATTTTCTCAGAGTTCTTTATAAATAAGAATTTATCTTTAATTTTTTCCAGATATACTTTTACCTGTATATCCGGAAAATTTTTCTCAATGTAATTATAGAGTGTCATGCATGAACCGATGCAATCGCCATCCGGTCTGATATGTCCTGCTATTCCAATAGTTTTTGCATCGCCAATCAGTTCCTTTATAGGTATAGGATTATTCATTGTCATCTGACGTCACCTCATCAATCATTTTTGACATTCTTACGCCATACTCTATAGAATCATCTAAAATAAATGTAATCTGTGGAGTATTTCTTAAATTTACGGTTTTTGCAAGCTGATGTCTGATAAATCCAACTGCACTCTTAAGTCCTGCTAATGTATCAGCCTTTGTCTCTTCATCGCCTAACACACTTACATACGCCTTGCAATATTTAAGATCAGGTGTTACCTCTACATGGGTAACACTTGTCATTATTCCTACTCTTGGGTCCTTGAGTTCTCTGATTATATTACATAATTCTCTTTGAACTTCTCCATTAATTCTTGTATTTTTTATGCTGTTCTTTCTCATATAATTCCTTTCCGGTTAACTAGTCTTATCTAGGTACCTCAACCATCATGTACGCTTCTACAGCATCTCCTTCAGCAATATCATTGAATTTTTCAAATACAAGACCGCATTCATATCCTGCTTTAACTTCCTTAACATCATCTTTAAATCTCTTAAGTGATGCAAGTGGTCCGTCAAATATCTGCTCTCCATCACGTGTAATTCTAGCTGAGCATCCTCTCTTGAATGAACCATCTAATACATATGAACCTGCGATATTTCCAACACCTGAAGCCTTGAAAATCTGACGGATTTCCGCATGACCAATAACTTTTTCTTCGTAAATTGGTTCAAGCATTCCCTTCATAGCTCTTTCAATATCTTCGATTGCATTGTAAATAACGCTATATAATCTTAAATCAACCTTTTCTCTTGTAGCAATTTCTTCTGCCTGAGCATCAGGTTTTACATTAAATCCAATAATAATTGCATTTGATGCAGAAGCCAAAATAACATCAGATTCATTAATTGCACCTACACCACCATGAATAACTTTAACTTCTACTTCTTCATTTGAAAGTTTTAACATACTCTGTTTTACAGCTTCTACAGAACCCTGTACGTCTGCCTTTATGATGATATTTAATTCCTTAAGGTTACCTGCCTTAATCTGACTGTTAATATCATCAAGAGAAATTCTGTACTTAGTTCCTTCAAGAAGTTTTTCCTTGCTATCTGCAATAAATGTTTCCGCAAATGCTTTTGCTTCATTTGCAGTTTCCTTAGCAACAAATACTTCACCTGCGTTTGGTACTCCGCTCAATCCTAAAATTTCTACTGGAGTTGAAGGTCCTGCTTCTGTAATTCTATTTCCTCTGTCATCTGTCATAGCTCTTACTTTACCGTAATTTGCTCCTGCTGCAATATGATCACCAATATGAAGTGTACCTTTCTGTACAAGTACAGTTGAAACAGGTCCTTTACCTTTATCAAGTTTTGCTTCAATTACGATACCTCTTGCCATACGGTCAGGATTTGCCTTGAGTTCAAGTACATCTGCCTGTAAAAGAACCATTTCTAATAATTCTTCAATTCCTTCTCTTGTATGTGCAGATACAGGAACCATTTCTGTATTTCCACCCCAATCAGCTGCTAATAATTCATATTCAGCTAATTCCTGTTTTACTCTTTCGATATTTGCACCCGGTTTGTCAATCTTATTAATAGCTACAATTATTTCAATTCCGGCTGCTTTTGCATGATTGATAGCTTCAACTGTCTGAGGCATTACACCATCATCTGCAGCTACTACCAAGATTGCAATATCTGTTGACTGAGCGCCACGCATACGCATTGCTGTAAACGCTTCATGTCCCGGAGTATCAAGGAAAGTAATCTTTCTGTCATTAATCTTAACAACAGAAGCACCAATATGCTGTGTAATACCACCTGCTTCACCTGAAATTACATTTGTTTCTCTAATTGCATCAAGAAGTGATGTTTTACCATGATCTACATGACCCATTACACATACAACAGGTGGACGACTTGTCATGTCTGCTTCATTTTCTTCTTCTTCCTTAAGAAGTTCTTCAATCATATCGACCTTAACTTCTTTTTCACACATAATTTCATATTCAAGGGCTATTTCTTCTGCTCCGGCAAAATCAATTTCAGTATTAACTGTAACCATCTTACCTTCTAAGAAAAGTTTCTTAATAATTGTTGATGGCTGCATTTTCATCTTTTCTGCTAATTCACCAATTGTAAGTGCTTCAGGGATTGAAATAACTTTGATTTCTTCTTTCTTTTCTTCCTTCTTCTGAGGTTTCTGTAATACCGGCTTGCTCAAATCAACTCTACGCCCATTCTTGCCTTTTCTTCCGCCATTACCATCTTCGTAATTCTTTCTTCCTCTTTCCTGCTTATCCTGGCGTAACTTGTTTTCTCTCTTATTACGATCTTTGCTCTGGATTATATCTGCAGGTGCACTCTGCTTCTGTTCATCTCTTCTTCTGTCATTTCTTCTATTATTGTTGTCATTTCTGTCAAAATCTTTATCCTTATTATAACCATCATTATTTCTATTATTGAAATTGCGGTTATTGCCATTTCTATTATCTCTGTTAAATGACTTTCCATCATTGTTTCTGTTCTGACCATCTCTGTTTCCAAAGTTTCTGTTCTGACCATCTCTGTTATTTCTATTCTGTCCGTCCCTGTTGTTTCTGTTCTGACCATTTCCATTTCTATTCTGTCCATCTCTGTTGTTTCTATTCTGGCCATTTCTGTTATTTCTTCTGTCATTGTTTCTGCTCTGTCCACGGCTTTCAGCAATTGCTGCTGCTTTTGCTGCTATCTCAGCTGCTTTTCTTGCTGCTGATTCTGCTGTAGGAGCCGGTCTCTTTGGTTCATTCTTAGCAACCGGTGTAACTACAGATTCAACCTTTTCTTCTTTTGGCTGTACATTATTTTCTACCGGCTTATTTGCACTTTCATTTTTTTCCTGTTCTACAGGTTTTGCTATCTGTTCATTCTCTTTCTTAACTGTTTCTGTTTTTTCAGTTTTCTGAGTGGCTGCATTCTGATTTTCACCTTCAGGTCTTGGACGACGTTTTTTCTCACCATCAGGTCTTGGTCTTCTTGGTCTTTCTTCGCCATCACCTTTAAGGCGAACCATTCCTCTGCTTGTAATAATTCTCTTATGTTTCTTTTCTTCTTTGACTTCTGTTTTTTCTGTAGGTGTCACTTTTTCAGCTGTTTTATCTTCAGATGTCTTGCTCTTGCTAAATTTATCCTTTATGTATTTTACTTCACTGTCATCCACTGAGCTCATTGCTTTTACGTCAATGCCTTTTTCTCCCAATGCTTTTACTATATCTGCACTTTTTATATCTAATTCTTTTGCTAATTCATGTACTCTCATTTTTGCCATTCTATAACCTCCGATTATTTTACTTGATTATCTAACATTTTTATGATTGATTTTGAGAATCCTTCGTCAACTACTGCCAATGACATTCTGGTTTTATTTCCTGTAGCTTTTCCTAAGTCCTGTGTTGTTCCATAATAAAACAACGGTATTTTGTAATATTCACATTTATTTTTAAACTTCTTCTTTGTATTATCCGATGCTTCTACAGAAACAATAACTGCATGGGCTTTATTTCCCTGAATCGCTTTTTCTACTGAGAACTCTCCTGATACAGTCTTGCCGGCTTTAGTTGCTAAACCAATCATAGATATAACCTTATCCATTGATTTCTCCTAACTCAGCCTTTAGCTGTTCATATACTTCTTCCGGAACCTTTGCCTTAAGTGTTCTTTCAAGACCTTTGCTCTTCATAGCTTTTTCAAGGCATTTTACATCCGGGCAAATGTATGCCCCTCTGCCATTTTTTCTACCCGTAGCATCCATAGAAATATTTCCTTCTTTATCACGGATAACACGAATCATATCTTTTTTATTTTTCACTTCATTGCACCCGGTGCATTTTCTTAATGGAACTTTCTTTGTCTGGCTCATATTGACCTCTCTTACTTATTCTTCTGAATCATCCTCACTGTCAGCTTCATTTTCATCGAAGTTTTCTTCTAAAGTATCATCAGCTTCATTTTTTTCTTCATTATATTCTTCTTCATCATAGTATTCGTCGTCATCATAATACTCATCTTCATCATAATATTCGTCATCATCGAATATATACTGAATTCCGGCTTCTTTTGCCTGGGTTTCACTCTTGATATCAATCTTGAATCCTGTAAGTCTTGCTGCAAGTCTTGCATTCTGACCTTCTTTACCAATTGCTAAAGATAACTGATAATCAGGAACGATTACCATAGCTTCTTTTTCGTCAGGATCAGCTAATACTGAAACAACTTTTGCAGGGCTTAATGCATTTTCAATTAAAATTGCAGGATTTTCATCCCAATTTATAATATCAATCTTTTCACCACAAAGTTCATCTACAATCGCATTAACTCTTGCTCCATTTACACCTACACATGCACCTACTGCATCTACGTTAGGATTGTTTGAGTAAACTGCCATCTTTGTTCTTGAACCTGCTTCTCTTGAAATACTCTTGATTTCAACTGTTCCGTCCTGGATTTCTGAAACTTCCTGTTCAAATAAACGCTTTACTAATCCCGGATGAGTTCTTGAAACAACGATTCTTGGTCCTTTATTTCCATCTTTAACTTCTGTAATATATAACTTAATTCTGTCTGTTGGTCTGAAATGTTCTCCTGGTACCTGTTCCTTTTCCATTAAAACAGTATCTGTCTTTCCAAGATTTACGCTAATATTCTTTCCATTAATTCTTTGAACAATACCTGTAATAATGTCATTCTGTTTTTCGTAGTACTGTTCAAATACGCTCTTTCTTTCTTCTTCTCTGATTTTCTGTAAAATACCATTCTTAGCACTCTGTGTTGCAATTCTTCCAAAGTCCTTTGACTGGATTTCTACATTAACCATATCTCCGATTTCGTATGTTCCCTTAATTGCTCTTGCATCTTCTAATGAAATTTCAATTACAGGATCAAATACTTCTTCAACAACTTCCTTCTGTGAATAAATGTGGAAATCTCCTGTTTCTCTGTCAACATTAACAATAACATTGTCAGCTTTATTAAAATTATTCTTATATGCAACTACAAGCGAATTTTCGATTGCTTCAAATAACACTTCTTTACTAATTTCTTTTTCTTTTTCCAGTACATTTAATGATTCAATTAATTCTTTATTCATTTTCCTTTATCCTCCTAATTATCTCTACATACTGTTGTCCTTCATCGGACTATTTTCTGTTCTATTTGATACAAAGTAATTGTTAGAAATCAAATGTCAATCTTACGAGTGCAACATCAGCTCTGTTAAACACCGTTTCTTCGCCATCTTCTAATTCAACTGTAAAAGTATTCTCTTCTTTGTTGAATTCCTTTAAGATTCCCACAAATTCTTTTTGTTTGTTTATAGCTCTATATAAATGAATTTCAATTTCTTCACCTATACTTCTTACAAAATCCTTATCTTTCTTTAATGGTCTTCCAAGTCCCGGAGAACTTACTTCTAATATATAAGCATCGCTTATAAAATCTTCCTGGTCTAACTTTTCACTGAGTTCTCTGCTTATCGGTTCAATATCATCTATAGATATTCCGCCCGGCTTATCTATAAAAGCTCTCAAATACCAGTTACTGCCTTCTTTTACATACTCTACGTCAACTAATTCGAATCCTCTTTCGTCAACCATTGGCTGAAGTAGTGCTTCTGTCTTTGCTTCGTATTCTTCTCTTCTTGACACGCTTTCTCCTCAACTTTCTACTATTATTATGTCTTTATTTAAGACTTTTTAACAATAACAAAGAGTGGACCTCTGGTCCACTCCTTATCATCTAGTCAATATTTACGTTAAACAGTATAACTCTGCTTTTATTTTGTGTCAAGCAAATGGCGTAAAAATGGCGGTTTAACGACATAAAACCAGCGTAAAAGCAACACAAAACTATCTCATAAAGAAATTTTTAAATGCTTTTTACCACATACTCTTCTTTTTATTTCATGGATTTTGCATAATTTTACAATTTTTACCTATTTAGTAATGTAATTTTTATAATAATCATTTATACTTATACAGGAAAAAATCATTGGAAGGTACATATTATAATGAAAAGGATTTTAAAACACACACTAATTTTATCAATGCTTACATGCACTTTAACATTTTCTACAAATACAAAGGCTTCTGTTGCAGATACTTCTTTAAATGAAAGTACTACAAATGAAGTCACTACAACCTACAACTTATCAGAAACTTCTTTAAGTAACGATACTAAGACCGTTTCTTTACCTTCAGATAAATCTGATTATATTAAATCTGACTTATCGCCTTTAACTTCTAAGGTCATAGTTCTTGATCCCGGTCATTGCAAAAAGCATATCGGTGCCCGTGGATATGGACTTAAAGAAGAAGATATTGTACTTGATATTTCTAAAGCATGCAAAAACAAATTAGACAATTATGGTGACATTACAGTTTATACGACAAGTACAACCAATAATTGTCTCTCTACCCTCGGACTTGGAGACTGCCTTACAGCAAGAAACAGATATTCAAAAAGACTTAATGCTGATTTTTTAATAAGTCTTCATATCAATGCTAATGAAAATAAAAATAAAACCGGTGCTTTAATGCTTGCAGCATATGACTCCGGTTATAATAAAAGAATTCATTTACAAACTACCTCATTTGGTAAAATTGCCTTAAAGAACTTACATTCCTTAGGATTAAAAAAACGTGGTTTTTGGATGCGAAAATACAAAGGTTTGCATTACAAAAACGGGTCTAGAATGGATTATTATTCTATTGTCAGAAATGGTGTTTTATACAATATTCCAAGTGTTATTATTGAGCACGGATATATCACAAATAAATCTGACTGCAAAAAATATTTTAATACAGTAGCTAAAAGATACCTTCTTGGTAAAAAGGATGCCGATTCCATCATTTCATATTTTGGACTAAATAAAGAAATAATTTCCGGTAAATTTGTAAAAGACGTAAGGATACATATTATTTAACAGGCGACAACAACATCGTAACCGGTTGGGTTAAATACTCCGGTAAATGGTATTATTTTGACACTGTTACCGGAAAAATGAAAACAGGTTTTTTAACTGTAGATAACAGGAAATTTTACTTAAGCCCTTCTACCGGAGAAATGTGTACAGGTTGGATTACCGTTAAAGGAGCAAAATATCTTGCAACAGGAAATGGGTCTTTAGTAACAAATACATATTTTAATGATGGGATAAAAACTTATAAATTTAACGCTTCCGGCAAGAAGATGTAAGTTTTTCATTTATTCTTTTTATATGCCTATAATGAATTTTATATATTTTTCATTTTTAGAATTATTGTTTTTTTATCGCCTATATTAAATTATAAATAGTATGGCATATTATGACTTACAGATATTATTAATTATAGATAGTGGATTTTTTTATGGAGTTACTACAATTAAAATATTTTAAAGATGCCGCTGAACTTGAGAATTTTCCTTAATGCTAAGAAAAAATATGGTTCCTCACCCCTCTATAAGTTACGCAGTAAAGAACTTTGAATACTTCGTTCCATAAGTAAAATCTTATCTCATACAAAAAAAATCACAGAAATAATTCTGTGATTCTACAAGCAGCCTGTACGGGAATTGAACCCGTGATTCCGCCTTGAGAGGGCGGCGTCTTAACCTCTTGACCAACAGGCCTAAAAAATATTACTGTACTATTATAACAAGAACCGTCAAATTTGCAAGCACTTTTATTATTACACTTTTATTATTTACACTCTTCTTTTTCCTAACTTATCTTTAATAATCTTTCATAAAATTATCAAACTTTCTTTTAATTTTGTACACATTCTTCAATTATCATAAAATCATAAAATCGAAACACTCTTAAACAAAATTTGTTTGTGATACATGTCTGGTTGACGAAAGTGCATTTGACGCCGTCGGTCAAATATTTAGTGCATAGGCTGAATGAAACCGCAGGTTTCAAAGTCTGTCTGTGTGCTGAATATTTAGAACTGCTACGAGCGGCAAGCAGCGCGAGCGTTCTTTGTCGAACCAGACATGTATCACAACAGAAATTTATAATTGTTTCGC